>NZ_CP077091.1:22500-1222500 GCF_014268595.2 Pseudomonas hamedanensis | reverse complement strand
CTGGCGCCGTTTGCGCATTTCAGCGCATTGCCGCAAGCGCCGAGTGCCTGGGCCAGTCTGATCACGCTGGGGATCGTGCACACCGGCCTGATGTATGTCTTGCTCTACGGCGCGATTCAGAAATTGCCGACCGCGTTGACCGGCGCGCTGTCATTCATCTACCCGATTGCCGCGATCTTTGTTGACTGGTTCGCTTTCGGTCATCGCCTCGAAACCCTGCAATGGCTCGGCGTCGCCGCGATTCTGCTGGCCGCGGCGGGTATGCAACAGGGCTGGGGCCTGAAGACGCGGCGCCTGGCTGCGCAATGACGGTCAGATGTTCCAGCGCGGAGCGGTCACGGCCAGGCGCTGGCGCAGTTCGCTGACATTGGCTGCCAATTGGCGGGTCAGTAACCGGTAACCGTCCAGCGTGTTGTCAACCGGTGCATCCAAATGGACCTGCGGCAGTTCCACAGGCCGATCCAGACGCTGGGTCGCGCCGCTTTTCAAGGCGCGGGCCATGCCGATCAGTTGCACGCGAATCTGCCGATGCTCGGCCTTCAACGCGGTTTGCAAATGGGCCATGGCGTGCGCATCGCTGGCGTTCGGGCGGATGTTGCCGAGGATCTCCAGGGTGCTGATGCACATGCGCAGGTTGCGCTGGATCGCATCGAGTTCGGTCATGGAAATTTTCACTTCCTTGGACACTGACGGCATCAGCGAGCGCAGTTGCACCATCACCGCGCCGAGGCGGCTCATCAGCTTCACGTGCTCGTCGGCACTGACCGGTTGGCCGCTGATGATGCGCCCGTACACCGTGGCGCAGTCGCGCAAGGCATCAGCGAGGTTGTAGCGCCACGAGTACACCGCATACAGCGGCAAGGCAAACGAGAAGGCGAGGGCGAGGGCGATGCCGATCAGGATATCGACGCCGCGCCACAAACCATCGGTGATCGGGTTGTCACCGTGTCCGGCCACGATAAACACGGTAATGGCTGAAAGCAGCGCGGTGTAGCCGCCCTTGCCGATGGCGTGATAGGAAAAGAACCCGCAGACCACAGCCATCGAGAAATAGGTCAGCCAGGGCATGCCGAGCCACGCGTGCTGGGCTACCAGAGCCAACCCGACTCCGGCACCGATCAACGTGCCGATGGCTCGCTCGGCGGCTTTTTTGCCGATATTTCCGTGATGCTGCAAGCCGCCGATCACCACCAGCATCGTCACCGAAGCCCATTCGCCGTGGGGCAGGTTGATGCCGGTGGTCAACAGAATCGTCGCCAGCAACCCCAGCGCTACCCGCACCGCATGAATCAGACGGGCGTGGCGATAACGCCGAAACGGATCGAGCAACGGCCGCAAGACGCGGCGTAAAAACGGTGGCAGTCGATGGGTGCGGAAAGTGCTCAGTGCGAACCTCGCTTTTCAAACCTGCAATCAATGGAAAGGGAAAATGTAATTCATCCATGCCGACATGCGCAGCAGGATTTTGCGCATCGCGCCGATGTGGTGAAAGTGCTGGCTGTACAGCGCCGCCTGCCCGTAAGCGCCTCCCGGCATGAGTTGGCTGTATTGGGCGAAGTTGGGGTCGGTGATTTCGATGATCACCGGCACCCGCCCGGCCGGCGGGGAACCGGTATAACCGATCAGCGTGCCGGAAGGCTGCACCTGGCCTTCGGCGATCACCCCAATGACATTTTTTACTCGACCGGCGAAGACCTTGCCGGGAATGCCATCGAACGCGACCTCGGCTTCATCGCCGACGGTCAGGCGCAACAGGCTGTTCTGGCGCATCCACGCAGCGAAATACTGGCCTTCCTGCGGAATAAACACCATCGAGGGGCGCAACGGCAGCTTGCTCGCCATCATGCCCGGGCGCAGCGACACATGGGTCACGAAGCCCTTGCTCGGCGCGCGCACCACGGTGTTGTCCAGTTCGAACTGGGCGTTGGCCAACTGCGCCTGGAGGTCGTCGGTGCGAGCGATCGCCGCGTCCAGTTCACGTTGCGTGCCGAAGTTGCGGCGAATCAGTTCGGTGATGCGATAACGATCGCCTTTGGCCGCGATCAATTGTGCCTTGAGCGATTTCACCCGGTTTTCGAAAGGCGTCGGGTCGATGCGAAACAGCACATCACCTTTTTCCAGGGGTTCGTTGCCTTGTACCGGCACCTCGATGACCTGGCCGCTGATAATCGGAATCACCGGCACCGAGACGAAATACGAGCGCGCCACCTCAGAGTACGGGTGGTTGTAGTTCATCGTAAAAATCAGCGCGCCGACCAGCACAATGCCACCGAGCACCGCCGTGGGCACGGTCCATTTGTTCAGCGGAATGCGAAAAATCTTGAACAGTGCGACACAGAAAGCGGCATAGGTCAGGACAAGGAGAAGATCCATGGTTCAGATCCCCTCGCCGTGTGGACGGGCGGGCGGTTCAGTTCCGGGAGAGCGGGTTTCCAGTTGCTCCAGCCGGGTTTGCAGTTGCAGCACTTGCTGTTCCAGGCGCAGCACATGACTTTGAACCGACTTGCCGTCGCCAAAGCCCCAGCCGCGATCTTCCCGATAGGCCATCGCCCAGATCCACAGGAACGGCCAGAGCGCATGCAAGGTGAACAGACTGACCCAGCCGGTGGCATGGATCGCATCCTGGTGCGGATGCTTGCGGTGAACGGCGATCTCGTACGGAATGTCATGCAATACGATGATCCCGTAAAACAGCACGAGACCGACGAACACCAACAAACCCAACGCGAAGTAGTCGAGCATCATCGCCTCCCGGCATCCAGCAGTGCTGGCCTCAGTGTAGACACTGGTTTTACCGGGAGCGGGGTGTTTCAGGCGGGAATTTTCAATCCTGCCGGTTTGCCGGTCAGAAGATGTAGTCGGTGGTCAGGAAGCTCGAATCGCGCCCGCGAATGATCTCGCTGATCAGGTCCTTGTTGCTCTCCTGGAATTTTGTCGCCACCAGCGTACGGATTGAAAATACGCGCAACGCATCGTGCACCGAGAGCGTACCTTCGGCGGAGTTCTTGCGGCCGTTGAACGGGTAGGTGTCGGGGCCGCGCTGGCACTGCGCGTTGAGGTTGATTCGTCCGACCTGATTGGCAAAGGTGTCGACCAGACGGCCGACGGCCACCGGGTTGGTGCCAAAGATACTCAGCTGTTGACCGAAGTCCGACTCCAGCACGTAATCAATCACGGTATCGAGGTGACGGTACGGCACGATCGGCACCACCGGGCCGAACTGCTCTTCCTGGTAGACACGCATCTGCGGCGTGACCGGATAGAGCACTGCCGGGTAGAAGAACGAAGCCCGGGATGCGCCACCATTCGGGTTGACCACCTGCGCGCCCTTGCTTTGCGCGTCGGCGACCAGTGCGTGCAGGTAATCGACCTTGCCCGATTCCGGCAGCGGCGTCAGCGACACACCGCTGTCCCATGGCATGCCCGGTTTCAGCGTGGCCAGGCGGGCGTTGAATTTTTCGATGAAGCGATCGACCACGTCTTCATGAACAAAGAGAATTTTCAGCGCGGTGCAGCGCTGGCCGTTGAACGACAACGAGCCGGTCACCGCTTCGCTGACCGCGTTATCCAGATCGACCTCCGGCAGCACGATGCCAGGGTTCTTCGCGTCCAGACCCAGGGCGGCGCGCAAACGGTGCGGTTTTGGGTGAAGTTTTTTCAGGTCGCTGGCGGCCTTGTTGGTGCCAATGAAGGCGAAGATGTCGATCTTGCCGCTGGCCATCAGTGCGCTGACGGTCTCGCGGCCGCTGCCGTAGATTACGTTGATCACGCCGGTGGGGAAGCTGTCGCGGAACGCTTCGAGCAGCGGGCGAATCAGCAAAACGCCGAGCTTGGCCGGTTTGAACACCACGGTGTTGCCCATGATCAGCGCCGGGATCAGCGTGGTGAACGTCTCGTTCAGCGGATAGTTGTAAGGGCCCATGCACAGGGCGACGCCGAGCGGCACGCGGCGGATCTGGCCGAGGGTGTCCTGTTCCAGTTCGAAACGGCTGGAGCGGCGGTCGAGTTCTTTCAGGGCATTAATGGTGTCGACGATGTAATCGCAGGTGCGGTCGAACTCTTTTTCCGAGTCCTTGAGATTTTTGCCGATCTCCCACATCAGCAGCTTTACCACCGCTTCGCGCTGTTCGCGCATACGGGCGAGGAAGGCTTCGACATGCTGGATGCGCTCGGCGACGCGCATGGTTGGCCACAAGCCCTGGCCTCGGTCATAGGCGCGGACGGCGGCGTCGAGGGCAGTCAGGGCGGTGTCGGCATCGAGCAGCGGCGTGCTGCCGAGAATCACTTGTTCGTCGCCGTTGGCGCCTTGCAAATACACCGGGCTGCGCACTTGCGCGAGCGGGCCGTCCCAGCGGCGCAACTCACCATCGACAAGGTATTCGCGTTGCTCGAGCTGCGCATCGAGGCGGTATTTTTCCGGGATGTCGCTGACTGAAGGGAACAGGTTGCCAAGGATGTTTGCTGTGGTCATGTCGCTACCCCGTGTTGATTTGCGCATGTAGATCAAAAGTCTCTACAGGTTATACGCCTGAATGCCTGCGGATTTAACCCCGCAAATGTCATGTGAATGTCACGCAGAGGTGCAGAACAGAAGGGCAGGTGCAACGCCGATCCCCTGTAGGAGTGAGCCTGCTCGCGATAGCGTCAGGTCAGCCAACTCCTTTTTGACGGACACACCGCCATCGCGAGCAGGCTCACTCCCACAGGGTTTTTGCGTGGCGTGTAATGAAGCTTTTATGACAAAAGTTCGGTAGCACATAGCCAGTCCGGTCATGCCTGTGTAACGCGCTTGAGGGGCCCAACGGGGCGCTTTTCACAAGCCGAGGCGGGACGCCGGGAGTGAGGCAGTGGGGACTATGGAACGCTACTCGAAAGTGGGCATGCAGGAGCTTGATCAACGCCTGTCGAAGATCGTCGAAGCCGCGCGCAAGAAGCCGGTTTCGGTGTATCGCTACGGCGCGCCGTGGGTCTGGATCGTCTCGCAGGATGACTGGCAAGGCGCCTTGAAGGAAGTGTCGAGCTACATTCCGCCGGGGCATTCGCTGGTCTTGTTGCGCCCGCAGATCGACGACCTGCTCGACGCCCACCGCGACCTGCTGCACGACCTCAATGCCGAACCCGGCATGCTCATTCCCGCGCAAACGGTCATGCACATCCTGCTCCTGCAACTGCTGTATTCGGTGCCCAGTGAACAACAACTCTATGAGCAACTGAACTACAACCTGCTGTTTCGCTGGTTCGTCGGCCTGGGCCTGAACCAGAAAGTCTGGAGCTTCAACGCCCTCAGTCGCGACATCGCCACGCTGCTCAACGAGCCGCGGGCGGTGCTGCTCATTCAGAAAATCATCGGCGAAGTGTTCTGTGGTGCCTTGCTGCAAATGCCCGAGTTCTCCTTGAACTTCGCGCTCTTGCACACCTGGCTGGGCAAGCACGCCTGCGCGACAACGATCAGCAATTGACGCAACACACCGGGGCGACAAACGCCAACAGGTCATCGCGAATTTCAGGGGGTAGTGTGGAACGGATTTTCACGTCACGGCTGGCGCTGTGGGGCTGGTTGCTGGTGGCGGCGGGCGCGCAGCCGGCGTTGGCCGAGGAGGGCGCAGAAGCGCCGGCCGCTCCGCGTCTGGTCGACGTCAACGAATACTTCGTGCGCGGCAACACCGTGCTCGATGCGCGGGCCATCGAGGAAGCGGTGTACCCGTTCCTCGGCCCGCAAAAAGCCCTGAGCGACATTGAAGGCGCGCGCGACGCGTTGCAGAAGGCCTATCAGGAACGCGGCTATCAGTCGGTGTTCGTCGAGTTGCCCGAACAGGCTGTGGCCGATGGCATCGTCTACCTGCAAGTCAGCGAAACCAAGGTCGGCCGCGTGCGTGTGGTCGGCGCCAAACACTATTCGCCACTGGACATTCGCGACAACGTGCCGGCGCTGAAGGAGGGCGAGGTGCCGGACTTCGCCAAGGTTCAGGGCGAACTGGCGCAGCTCAACAAAACCCCCGGCCGCCAAGTCATGCCGCTGGTGCGCGAAGGTCAGCGCCCCGGCACCATGGATGTCGACCTTCAGGTTGAAGACCAGAACCCGTGGACCGCCAGCGTCGGCCTCAATAACGACTACAGCGCCGACACCGAAAAGCTGCGCACGGTCACCAGCCTCGGTTACAACAACCTCTGGCAACTGGGGCACAGCGTCAACCTGACGTTCTTCACCGCGCCGCAGGAAACCGACAACGCCAAGGTCTGGTCCGGTTCTTATACCGCGCCGTTGAGCGAGCGCTGGAGTGTGCAGTTCTCCGGTTATCAGTCCGACAGCAACGTCGCCACCATCGGCGGCAGCAACGTCCTCGGCAAGGGTCACAGCTACGGCGTCGCAGCGATCTACACGCTGCCCGCAAGCGGCAACTGGTCGAACTCGCTGTCGGCCGGCATCGACTTCAAGGACTTCGACGAGCGCCTGAGCCTGTCCGGCGAAAGCGACAAGGTGCCGCTGCAATACGCACCGTTCACCTTCGCCTACAACGGCTATCGCTACAGTGAAAAGAGCCAGCTCGGCCTTGGCCTGAGCCTGGTCGCAGCCACGCGCAGCGTCTTCGGCTACGGCAGCGACGACGAAGATTTCGACTACAAACGCTACCGCGCCAAGCCGAGTTTCGCCGTGCTCAAGGGCGACACGAATTACACCTGGACCTTCGACAACGACTGGCAGAGCGCGAGCAAAGCCGCGTTTCAACTGGCCTCCGGTCCACTGGTTTCCAACGAACAATTCTCCGCCGGCGGCGCCACGTCGGTGCGCGGCTATCTGGCCGCCGAACGCACGGCGGACGACGGCTATCTGCTCAGCCAGGAACTGCGCACGCCGTCGCTGGCGAAGTACGCCGGCACCTGGATGCAGGACTGGCGCTTCTACGCCTTCGCCGAGGGCGCGCAACTGTACCTGCGCGACGAACTGCCGGATCAGGACGCCAATTACGCCCTCGCCAGCGTTGGCCTCGGCACCCGCGCCAGCCTCAGCAAATGGCTGTCCGGCAGCCTCGACTGGGGCTATCCGCTACTCGAAGGGCCGAACACCTCGAAACAGGAATCGCGCCTGCACTTCAACCTTCAAGCCACTTTCTAACGGAGCACGTCCATGCAACGCCTCTTCCTTTCGTTGTTGATCTGCCTGGGCTTCGTGCTCCCGGCCACGGCCCAGGCCTGGTGGCAGGACGACTGGCATTACCGCAAACAGATCGCCGTCGACACCACGCCGCAAGGCGCGGCGATAAATCAAGCTCTGGGCCGAACCGCGCTGCTGGTGCGCCTGCACACCGGCAATTTCACCTTTGACGGCGTGAAAGAGGACGGCGCGGATCTGCGCTTTGTTGCCGCCGATGACAAAACCGTACTCAACCACCAGATCGAAAGTTTCGATGCGCTGATGGGCATGGCGCTGATCTGGGTCGATGTGCCGAACGTCGAGGGCGGTCAGCGTCAGGACATCTGGATGTACTACGGCAACCAGAAGGCGCCGGCCACCGGCAACGGCCAACTGACCTTCGATCCGAATTACACCGCGCTCTATCACTTCGACGGCGCCACCGGTACGCCGGCCAAAGACACCACCGCCTACGGCAACACCGCACAAAGCGCGACCGGCGCGGCAATTGACGGCGTAGTAGGGCGCGCATTGCAGCTCAGTGGTCGGCCATTGCTCCTGCCGGCCAGTCCCTCGCTGCAACACAACACCGATAGTGCGTTTACGTTCAGTGCCTGGTTGCGTCTGGATCAGGCCAATGGCGAACAATTGATTCTCGCTCGTCGCGAGGGCACGCAAAGTCTGCTGATCGGTGTCAACCAGGGCGTGCCGTTCGTGGAGATCGACGGCCAGCGCGCCGCTGCCACGCAAGCGCTGACTCCGGCGCAATGGCAACACGTCGCCCTGACCGCTCAAGGCTCGAAGGTGACGCTGTACCTCAACGGTCGCGAGAGCGCAGTGTTGGCCCAAGCAATGCCGGCATTCAACTCGGTCATGGCCATCGGCGCCGATCTGCACGAAGGTGCGTTCCAGCCATTCGTGGGCGCCATCGACGAGCTGCGCCTGTCCAAAGTCGCCCGCCCAGCCGCGCTGTTACTGGCCGATGCGACCTCGCAAGGCGCCGAGTCGAAACTGGTGGCTTACGGTGTCGATGAAGAACAGTCCGGTTTTGGTTTCGGCAGCCTCGGCTTCCTGCTCAACGCCGTTCCAATCGACGCCTGGGTGATCATCGCCGTGCTGGTGCTGATGATGTTCCAGTCGTGGGTCATCATGCTGCGCAAGAACCGTACGCTCGGCCGCGTCACCGCCGCCAATGAAGATTTCCGCGTGCAATTCGCCAAGGTCGGCACGCGCCTGGAGATGTTCGCCGACGACGCGCAACTCGCCCAGCGCTTGCAGTATTCGCCGCTGTGGCGCCTGTATCTGGTGGCGGTGAAAGAGATCCGCACCCGCCGCGAGCAGGGCGCCGACACCTCATCGGTTTCCGGGGCCACCATCGAAGCGATCCGCTGTTCCATGGACGGCGTGCGCACCCGCGAAAACCAGCAACTGAGTTCGAAACTCTCGACCCTGTCCAACGCCATCGCTGGCGGCCCATACATCGGCCTGCTCGGCACGGTGCTGGGGATCATGGTGGTGTTCCTCGGCACGGCGATGGCCGGCGACGTCAACATCAACGCCATTGCGCCGGGCATGGCGGCTGCGCTGCTCGCGACGGCGATGGGTCTGTTCGTCGCGATCCCCGCGCTGTTTGGTTACAACCGCCTGATCACCCGCAACAAGGAAGTCAGTGCCGACATGCGCATCTTCGTCGACGAGTTCATCACTCGCCTGGCGGAGTTGCACGGCGAGAGCCAGCTCAGTGAGTCGGCGCATGCGCGCGGCCATCACGCCAACCACTCTGTACCGGCCTGAGGAGCACCCTGACATGGCGTCCGTAAATGCCTCCCACGATGATGAAGAAGATGCCGCCGTCGACAGCATCAATATCACCCCGCTGGTCGATGTGCTGATGGTGGTGCTGGTGATGTTCATTCTTACCGCCACGGCGCAGGTTTCCGGGATTCAGATCAACCTGCCCAAGGCCAGCGCCTCGGTGTCGCTGTCGGAAGCCAAGACCAAGGCGATTTCGGTCAACGACGGCGGCCAGGTGTTTCTTGATGCCTATCCGGTGACCTTGGCCGAACTGGAAGAACGCCTGCGCATCGAGAAAGCGCAGAGTCCGGATTTTCCTGTGATCGTGCGCGGTGACGCGACCGTGCAATACCAGAAAGTCATTGAGGTGCTGGATCTGTTGCGCCGGCTCGAACTGTCGCAAGTCGGTCTCGTGACCGGCAAACCGAGCCAGGGCTGAGCCATGACTGCACAACTCCCGATCGAGCCGCCGCCCGTGAAAAAGTCGCCGTTGCGCTATGTGAAATGGGGCGCCGGATTGCTGATCGGTGTGCTCGCCGCGTGGTTCCTCTGGCAGTGGGCCAACGATATGAGCGGTATCCGCCGTGAAGCGCCGAAGGTGCCGACGATCATTCCGCTGCCGCCACCACCGCCTCCGCCGCCGGAGAAACCGCCGGAGCCGGAAACCCCGGTGGAAGAAAAAGTCGTCGAGCCCGAGCCAACGCCTGAACCGCAAGAGGTCAAGCCTGAAGAAGAGGCGCCGCCATCGCCGGCGGATGATCTGGCCAACCCGATGCAAATGGACGGCGATGCGCAAAGTGGCAACGACGCGTTCAACATCGGCGCGGGCAAGGGCGGCGGCATGGCCGGTGCTGGCGGCGGGCGTCTGGGTACGGGCACGTACAGCCAGTTTCTGGCGTTCACCTTTCAGCGTTTGCTGCGCGAAAACCCCGACCTGCGCAATCTCGCGTTTTCGCTGCAAGCGGATGTGTGGCTGAGCAGCGTCGGCGAGATCACCCGCGTCGAGCTGATCAAGTCCAGCGGCAATCCGCAAATCGATACCCAAGTGCTGGCCGCGTTACGCGGCGCGCCGGCCCTCAGCGAACGGCCTCCGGCCTCCATTACTTTGCCTGTGCGCTTGTCCCTGCAAGGGCGACGTCCGGGTTAATTCATTTATTCGAGCTTTGGCAAAAGGAGTTGTGTGCAGATGATTTCCAACGTGAATCGATTGTCCCTGGCGGTCGGCATGGTCATTGCGACCCTGGTCGGTCAGGCCGTGGCAGCGCCTGCGCCCTCGGAAAACGCCACGATCAATCTGATCCGCTTGCTGGTCGAGCAGGGCATTCTGAAACAGGACAAGGCTGACGCGCTGATCGCTCAGGCGCAGAACGAAGCGGCGCAGGCGAAACAGGCTGCGGCGTCTACCGCCGTGGCGGCCGGGCCGGTCGCGGCGCCGGGCGATGTACGCGTGCAATATGTGCCAGCGGCGGTGCGTGACCAGATCCGCGATCAGGTCAAAGCCGAAGTCATGGCCACCGCCAAACAGGAAAACTGGGCGGCGCCCAACAGCTTCCCGGAATGGGCTGCGCGCATCAGCTTCGACGGCGACATCCGCTTGCGCGACGAATCGCGTTATTACTCGGGCAACAACAGCAACGAAATCGTCGACTTCGCCAAGCTCAACAACAACGGCCCGTACGACGTCAACCCCAACAGCAGCACCAGCCTGCCGCCGTTGCTCAATACCCGCGAAGACCGCGAAAACCTGTTCCGCCTGCGCGCCCGGCTGGGCATGAAAGCGGTGATATCGCCCGAGTGGACCGCCGGTATCCGCATCGGCACCGGCTCGGACAACAACCCGGTTTCGACCACGCAAAACCTCGGCGGCGGTTTCGCCAAGAAAGACATCTGGCTCGATCAGGGCTATCTGAGCTGGAAGCCGATGGATGAATTGACGCTGACGGGCGGGCGCTTCGCCAACCCGTTCATGTCCACCGACATGCTCTATTCCAACGACTTGAACTTCGACGGTGTGGCAGCGATTTTCGACCACAAGCTCAACCACGATTGGGGCGTGTTCGGCACGGTCGGCGCGTTCCCGGTCGATTACACCAACGACAGCGCCAGCAGCAATGGCTTCGATAAGGAAGAGAGCGACAACAAGTGGCTGTACGGCGCGCAACTCGGCGCGAAATGGGCGATCAACAGTAACAACCGCTTGAAAGGTGCGCTGGCTTACTACCGCTTCGACGACATTCAGGGCCAGCGCTCCAGCCCTTGCGAGCCGTGGGCCGGTGCGCCGGGCTGCGACAGCGACGGCACGCGCGCGGCGTTCATGCAGAAGGGCAATAGCGTGTTCCTGCTGCGCGATATCACGCCAAACCCGCTTAACCCGACCACGACGCCACAGCCGCAATTCGTTGGCCTCGCGTCCGAATTCAACCTGCTCGATCTCAACGTGGTCTGGGATGCCGATCTGCCGCAGGACTTCAAACTGCGCAGCCAGGGCAACTACATCCACAACCTCAGCTACGACGAAGGCGAGATGCGCAAGCGCTCGGCCGGGCAGATCGTCAACAACCTCGACAGCAATGGCGACATCGAAAGCGGCGCCAACGCGTGGATGGTGCAGTTCACCCTCGGCAACGCGCTGGACCTCAAACGCAAGGGCGACTGGAACCTGTTCGCCGGCTACAAGTACATCCAGCCGGACGCCTTGCCGGACGGCTTCAACGACTCGTCATTCCACCTCGGCGGCACCAACGCCAAGGGCTATTTCATGGGCGGCAACTATGGCCTGGCGAAAAACGTTTCGGCCACCGGGCGCTGGATGAGTACCGAGGCGGTGTATGGCGCGCCGTTCGACATTGACGTCTTGCAGCTTGAGATCAACACGCGCTTTTAAGCGCCGGGAGAGGTTATGAAAAACCGCTTGTTAGGGCTCGGACTCGGCCTGTTGATCGCCACCGGGGCGAGCGCCGAAGGCATGGAAGAACGCTTGCGCACGCAATTGCGCAGCACCGCCCAACAGTTGCAGGCCCTGCAAAGCCAGCAGGCCCAGGCCAGCGCCGCGCAATTGGCGGCGCAAAACGAGGCCAAGGCTGCCCAGGCGCAAATCAAACAACTGACGGCCGAGCTGGCTAAAGCCAAAGGCCTCGCCGAGCAACTGGCCGGGCAACAACAGAGCCTGCACAGCCAGGCCCAGGCGCAAGTCGCGGCCAGTGCCGAGCAGACCGGCAAGTTCAAAAAGGCCTATGACGAATTGCTGGTCCTCGCTCGCGCCAAAGAGGCCGAGCGCTCGAAGCTGCAAGCGCAACTGGCTGAACGTGACACACAAGTGCAGCAATGTTCAGTCAAGAATCAGCAAATGTACGGCGTCGCCAAGCAGATCCTCACGGCCTACGAAAACATTGATGTCGCCGAGGTGATGAAAATACGCCAGCCCTTTGCCGGTAGCGCCCGGGTCAAATTCGAAGAGCTGGCCCAAGGCTTTGGCGACGAGCTTTACAAGACGCAATTCGACGCGCCGCAAGCTGCGCTCGCTCACTGATGAACAAGGAAGCAGTCATGACTCAATTGATCACCCACGTTTCACCGCAATCGCTGACCGATGTGCTGCAAGCCGCCGGTTATCGCGTCAACCCGAGTGAGCAGAACGGCATCGTCCAGTTGCTCAGCGCCAGTCAGGGCATTGGCTACGCCGTACGTTTCGGTAATGCGGCGGTGGAGCAGGGCAGTTACGTCGATTTCACGTTCAGTTGCGCGCTGCGCGTGCAAGGTGAGTTGCCGCAGGGGGTGGCCGAACAGTGGAACGCCACGCGGCGCTTTGCGCGGCTGTCGTTGCAAGGCGAGTTTCTGGTCATGGAAATGGACGTGGTGGTGGCTGCGGGTGTGAGCAACGATCACCTACGTGGCAATCTGGAGTTGTGGGATCGCCTGTTGCAGGAATTCATCGTTTACCTGCGCGACTTCAGCCAGGCCCCGGCGGCGCAGGCGGCGAAAGTTGTCGTTACTGAAGAAGAGGAAGTGGCGCTGTGAAAAAGCCTGCCATGGTAGTCAGCGCTGCCGCCGTGGTGCTGTTGGTGGTGGCCGTGGCGCTGGTGCTGCGACCTGGAAGTGATCCGGTCGCTGCCCAGCAACCGTCGTCGGCAGCCGCGATTGCGAGCGGGCCAGCGGTGGCACGACTGGGCAATCAACAGGTCTCGCCTGAAGAGTTGCAGGCGTTGCTTGCTGCGGTCCCGCAGCAGACCCGCGAGCAACTGCGCGGCAACCGTGAGGCGCTGGAGCGCTGGATTCGCACACGTCTGGCCGAGAAAGCCGTGTTGGAGCAGGCGGACGCGCAGGGCTGGGCGCAGCGGCCCGACATCGCCCGGCAGACCCGTGCGGCGACCGAGCAGATCGTGTTTCGTGATTATTTGCGCTCGGTGAGTCAGGTGCCGGCGGAGTATCCAAGTGCGGCCGAGTTGCAGCAGGCGTATGACGCCGGCAAGGCCAACTGGCAGACGCCGGCGCTGTACCGGGTCAGTCAGATTTTCCTCGGCGTCAGTGAGGCTTCGAATGTGGAAACGGTGCGCAAACAAGCGCTTGAGTTGAGCAAGAAAGCCCAGTCAGCACCGGGCGAATTTGCAGCGCTCGCTACGCAATATTCGCAGGATCGCGTGACGGCAGAGCGGGGTGGTGATACCGGCCTGCAACCGTTGCAGCAACTGGTGCCAGAAGTGCGCGGCGCGGTGGCGCGGCTCAAGGTTGGCGCCGTCTCCGATCCCGTACAAAGCACTGCCGGATTCCACATCATCAAACTCACCGAGCAACAACCGGCGCGCACTGCGACGCTGGACGAACTGCGCGACCAACTGACCCAGGCCTTGCGTGCGCAACGTCAGGAGCAGATCGCCCAGGCCTACCTCGACGGCATGCTCAACACCGCCACGCTGAGCATCGATGGTGCTGAGCTCAACAAAATTCTTGAGGAAAAACCCTGATCCCAGCCCCCACACAAATCCCCCTGTAGGAGTGAGCCTGCTCGCGATAGCAGAGTGTCAGGTTTAGTGATGTCGACTGAAACACCGCTATCGCGAGCAGGCTCACTCCTACAAGGGAATTGTGTAAAGACAACCACATAGATCGACAGGGAGTCATCGATGTCATTCACCGAACCCGCAGGACGCGCCAACACCGGCGATTACCGCTCGCCGCCCAACAAACCTGAACCCTGGCTCACCCGGGCCGCGACCATCGACAACGAAGTCGCGCAATACTTCCTGGTCAGCGCCCGCTGCGGCTGCTTCATGCAAGCGGCGCGCAGCCTCAACGTACGCTCGACCCTGCTGCGCAAACAACTGGCGCAACTCGAACAGCAACTGCAACACAGTCTGTTCAGCTTCCAGGGCAGCGCCCTCAGCCTGACCCGCGAAGGCCAGCAGCTACAGGCGAAACTGATCGCCTTGGCCCACGAACGCAAACTGCCAGTGGTCGAGCAGCCACTGATTCGCCTGGCCGTCGCCGAATCGATCCTCCACGACATCCTCGGTCGCGACCTCATCGCATTGCTGCGCCGCAACGCCAGCGTGCGCCTGGAAATCATCGCGCTGGACAGCGAACTGTCGCTACGCGCCGTCAGCGCCGACGTCGTCCTCTGGCTGGCTCACGGCGAAACCCCACAACCCGGCCCGACCTTCGCCACCAGCGAACCTCAACAACTCGCGCGTCTCGACTATCTGCCCCACATCGCCAAACGCTACTCCCGCGTCACCGCCCGCCCCGAAACCACCGACGACCTTGCCGATTTCATGCTGGTGCAATGGCAGCATGATCGGCAGATCGATAGTTTTCGCCCGTGGAATGAATTGGTCGAACAGCGTCTGGCGGGTGTGGTGCAGATGCAGTCGTATGAGTTTATGCTGGAGATGATTCGGTGTGGCGCGTGCATTGGGTTGTTGCCGGCGTATATGAGTCGGTTTGACCGTGGCTTGAGCGCGCTGCCGGGGCTGTTCGAAGAACCGATGCAATTGCAGGCATGGCTTGCCGTCAACGCCGATTCGCAACACCTGCCTGAAGCCCGGATGCTCAGCGACGTTATCCACCACACCTTTTCCGAGCGTCAAGAATGGTTCCTGCCCTGACCCGTTTCCATTGTGGAAATGAACCTGCTGAAGGCATCGACACATCCAACACTGCGCTGCCTGGCCCACCGCCATCGCGAGGAGGCTAGCTCCCACTGGTCTGCTTTTGTTGCGGCGTAAAGTTTGTTCAGTGGTTCGTCTGTGGAGGCCGATGACACCCCAATGCACCGCAACGCTGTGGACCGGGCACTTGGCGGCAGGGCCTTAATAAACGGGCGCTCTGGAGCTTGTTTCTTTTTGTCAGACAAGAAATTCGGCTCGTTTATAAGGTGTTCTGACAAGTAATCCAGTATACGTACAGTTGATAAGCATATCTCTCCAAGTATGGGTAATAAAGTTGTATCTCAATGCTGTTAAACATACTGTTGTTCGGCATTGGAATGAACGTCTCGCGTTCGGCGCCGCTTCCAAAGGCAACAAGCTCGAATTTATGGACGATACTGCGCTGATTCATAAAGTTGATATGTCCTAACACTCTGTCCCTGAGGAGTGGACCGCCGTTTTCGGGTAATCCATTAATGTTGTAGGATAAAGTAAGCGCTTTGAATGTTCTGTCTTTTAAATCAAACAAGGTTTTGTCTTCACCTATTCCCCTGCTGTGCCTGTTGAACATGAGTAACGAATCGCCACCGTGCCCCTCTCGTTGGGTGCCGTTAACATTTATCCATGTCAGATTGGCTTCGCCTATATCGTATATTCGACCATATTCAAAGAGACGTGGGCCAAAGTTATGGATCTCGATTGCAGCCAAGCTCAAAATAGTTAGGTGGCGGATCTCGGAGTACACCGGAGAGAGGTGATACAGAGATTTTGCATACAATCTTCGTGCGCCCACTTCGAGAGTGATCGTACGCTCCCATTCACCTGTTGCCGAGGCTGTGGCCACGCCCTTGGAAACCGCGCTCGGACCGTTTCCATCAAAAATCTCGACTCTCTGGCCCAGGCTCGCGGTGCCTTTGAGGTTCAGGGTCGTGCTGACGGTGGTTTGACCCTCGGGAACTTCAACGTTTTTGTCGTCAAGCACGTAGCTCAAGGTAGGGACGACAACTGCCGTCACGGTCAGCGTCCTGGCGGCCGACACCGGATTGCTCCCATACAAAGCTTTGGCGGTAAAGCTGTGTGCCGCCACAGCCAGGGCAGTGACGGGCAGCGTCCAGACGCCGGTGGTGGCAAGTGCCGTTGCCTGACCTTTGGAGACATTGCCGTCAAAGACTTCGACTTTCTGTCCCTTGGCCGCAACGCCGCTCAGGGTTACGGCCGTTTCCACCGTGACCCCGCCTTGAGGAATTTCGGCCTCGTTTGTCGAACCGGTGATCTTGCCGATTTCCGGTTTCACATCTTCAACAGTCTTGACGATGTACGTGCGCAGCGGAAAACTCACCGCCTCGCCCTCCACCGCGCTACCCCCAAGCCCCGCCTTGAATATCACCGTCAACTCGCTGCCGTCTTGCAGCTTCTGCAGATCAATGAGCGGAATCGAATACGTCCAAAAGCCTTGTCTGATCCACGTCGCGTTGGTTTGTGCGCGGGGCGGTTCCCAGAATATTACGTCGTAGACACCGCCATCCTTCTTGGTGCCTTTCACCTGCGACCAGACAGGCTGCCCCAGCGCAATATGCGGCCAGCTATTCACTTGCACGGTGGCGGCGGCGGTCAACAGACTGACGTCCAGCTCTCGTCCTTCGCCGCCGTCCGACGCTTGCAGAATCAGCGGTTTGTCCAGATAACGATTATCCAGCGGCAGCACCACCAACGTCAGCGCTTGCGACGGCGGTGACGGCTTACTGTCTCGGGTCACGATGTAGGTTATCTCCACCGTTTTGCCGAGGTTGAAGGCGATGACCGGCACATGCAGCGGTATGTGCTGCGGTCCGAGCGCGGTCACCGTCCATGGCGTGGTGGTGTGCGAGCCGCCGGCGGGTGTGCCAGCGGCGCCAGTGAAAATGACGGTGATTTTGTCATGGAGGCGCAGGCCGCCAGGGGCAACCACCGCGGTCAGTTCGGTCTGCGCGTTGATCGGGTCGAGGCTGGTGCCGTTCGGCGCTTCCTTGATACCGGGTGCGGTGAGATCCAGCGCTACCCCAACACTGAACTCCAGCGGCTCGGCATAACTCGTCCCGCCCGCCGTGCGCTTGATTTGGTACCGGACGATCACCTTTCCGCCTTCATTGTCCTTGATCAGCTTGGCTTCGATGTTGAACGGTACTTCCTTGCCGGCGGTGAACTCGTTCAGCTTGATCGAGTCGGTGTACTCACCGGTGAGCGAACCAATCCAGAACATGAAGACTTCGTCGCCGGCGACCGTTTCGGTGTACGGCACGGTCAAGGTGGTGCCGGCAGTGTCGGGGGCAGGACGCCGTCCACCACGCCGGCCACCACCGGTTCAGGCAGTTCCAGGCGCGGTTTGCCGACTTGCAGGATCTCGGTGTGAATCGACTCGCGAACGGCCCGGGTGGCCTCGAACGGGTCCAGTGTAGCGAGCACCGCAGCGGCGACCAGTTGCTGGTAATAGAACTCGGCCGTGCCACCGTTGACCGGGGCCAGATGCTTGCCGTCAATCTTGTACTGCAACGGTTTCGCCTCGACGATGTCGTTGTAGGTGATGGGGCGCCTTGGCAGGTCAGGCAGGTAGGGCTTGAGGCCTGGCGTAGTGCCGAGCATGACCGGTTTGAGGACCTGGCCTTCGACAAAGGATTTGTCGAAGGGAATCTCGAGACTGATTTGCAGCAGTGTCGGGTCCAGCGCCCCGGAGTTCTCGTCCAGCATGATCGGCGCGGCCAGCCGCTGGATTTCGCCGATGGCACGGATGAACTGGCTTTTGGAGCGTAAATCGACAGAGGCATCGGCTTTTTCCAGGCGGTAGGACAAGGTGATCTGCGACTTGGCCAACTGGCGCAGCACGGCGTTGGGCGCCATGATTTCCATAACGCTCGGCACACTTTCCAGTTCCACGCCTGCTGATGGTTCCCAATCAATCGGCGGCCCTTCGACGGGCGTGCCCTTGATCCTGATGAATACAAGGTCACCGACCTCGAACTTGTTCTTATCCATGGCGATAATCTGCACGGTGCCATTGGCGTCGCCCAGCTTGTCGACGTCCAGTACATTGTTCAGCGTTTCCTTGAGCAACGGCGCGTCCGCCCGAGTCGCATCCACCGCCACCGGCACACGCTGCTCGGGGCTCCAGTCCTCGGAGCGGTTGAGCACGCAGTCGTATACCTCGAACACCACGGCCACGCCGGGAGTCCGCATCACCGGCCTCGCGGATGACGGCTTCGGTGATGGTCACGATGATCGGCGCTTTGCCTTCAGCCTGTTCCTGGGTCAGCGCCTCACTGAACACGAAAATGCCACCCCAGCTGATGCGAATAACATCGCCCGCCGCGGCAAAGGGATAAGGCGGCGTGCCATCGTTGTTGCCGACGGTGATCGGCACGCCCTCGGCCACGTTGTCCTGGTCGATACCGCCGTCAACAATCTCTTGGGGCATCGTCATGATCAGCTTGGAATGCCCGCTGTCATCGTTGTCATCGTGCCCGCCCGGGCGAGTGAGCTTGAGCTGCACCTGCATGACTTCGGACGGTTGATCCGTGCCGCCCAAGGGCTTGACCGTATAGGACACCGCGAACAGGCCATCGACCATGTGTCGGGAAGGTACGAACATACGGAGCTGCGTGTTGACCTCGGTCTTGTCGACGGTTTCAACCCACACGTTTTGCCCGGTGCCCAAATAGAGGGTCAATGTGTCGCCAACCGCCATGTTCGCCCACGGACCCGCCTGGCACAGCAGACCATTAAGTGGAAAGTTGCCCAGCGCGGCCGCGATGTTGATGCCCCAGATTTTCACCGGAGTTTCCGCTACCGGGCCGGTGCGACCGGGGATATCGAGTTCCGCGAGGACGAGAGGCTCGCTGGGGCTGGACATGGCGCTGACTCCGTGCGGGAAAGTGACGGAGTGAGTTAACGCGTATTGGAGAGCTTGCGCACCTGTCAGATCTGACAGGTGCGGGCTTGAATCCGACGGGTGGCGCTTGTTTTGAGTTGTGCTTGTTAGAAACACGGAGTCAGTGCCGGCCCCTTCGCGAGCAGGCTCGCTCCCACAGGGGGTCTTTAGCGATCACAGGTTTTGTGTCCGTCAAGGACCAAATGTGGGAGCGAGCCTGCTCGCGAAGAGGCCGGCACGGCCACCGCCTGATTCAGCCGGCCGACATCACCCCGGCAACTCCGGATTATCCAGTACCCGGTTCGTGGATTGGATGTGGGTTCAGTAGAAGCCACATTTTTAATCTCGCCAGACTCAATACCTCCTGTTTAGAGTGATCGGCCACACCCCGATCACGGATAGATCCTCATGCCAGACCCGAACCCCGCCATCCACCTCGAACGTTTCAACGAATCCCATCTCGAGGGCATTACCGCGCTGTACAACGACCCCGCGGTAGCGCGGCAAGTGTTGCAGATGCCGTTCCAGTCCACTGAAGTCTGGCGGCAACGCCTGCTGGCGGACAACGAACGCTCGGTGAAGCTGGTGGCGCTGCATCAGGGTGTGGTGATTGGTAATCTGGGGCTGGAAGCGCACTCGCGGATGCGCCGGGCGCACGCCGGTAGTTTCGGCATGGCCGTCGCCGTGGCGTGGCAGGGCAAAGGCGTGGGTTCGAAGCTGTTGGCGGCGGCGCTGGATGTCGCCGACAACTGGATGAATCTGCACCGCGTCGAACTCACGGTGTATGCCGATAACGAGGCGGCTATCGGACTTTATCGCAAGTTCGGCTTTGAGACCGAAGGCCTGTTTCGCGATTACGCGGTGCGCGACGGGCAGTGGGTCGACACCCTGAGCATGGCCCGTCTGCGCGGTTCGTCGAAGGCCTGACTCAGTCGCCCAAGGCGAACGCCACCGCCGACTGCGCATGCAGTTCGGTGGTGTCGAGCAGAGGCACGGCGCTGTGTTCGGGTTTGATCAGCAGGCCGATTTCCGTGCAGCCGAGAATGATCGCCTGGGCACCGCGTGCGGTGAGGGATTCGATCACCCGCTGATAGATTTGCCGCGACTGATCGCTGATCACCCCGACGCAAAGTTCGTCGTAAATGATTCGGTGCACGTCCTTGCGCTCGGCTTCTTCCGGCACCAATACCGTCAAACCCTGGGCGATCAGGCGCTGTTTGAGGAAGTCTTGCTCCATGGTGAATGCGGTGCCTAGCAAGCCGACCGTATGCGCATTGATCGCCAATGCAGCCTGAGCCGCCGGTTCGGCAATGTGCAGAAACGGAATACTGATCGCCGCCTGAATCTGCTCGGCGACCTTGTGCATTGTGTTGGTACACAGCACCACGCATTCGGCGCCGCCGGCTTCGAGCCTGCGTGCAGCATCGACCAGGATCGCCGCCGCGTCGTCCCAGCGCCCGGCGTGCTGGGCCTGTTCCACCGGGCCGAAGTCGACGCTGTGCATCAGCAATTGCGCCGAGCGCAACGGCCCGAGACGATCACGAACCTGCTGGTTGATCAGGCGATAATACTCGGCGCTGGACTCCCAGCTCATGCCGCCGATAAGGCCGATGGTGCGCATGCTGTGCTCCTCAGGGTTGATCAGGGAGGTGAGTGTCCTTTGTATAGGGTGTCGCGATCCAGCGAAAAATTACCGATGCCGGTCTCGCGCATCTGCCATGCTGGGTGTCCGCAGTACTCTTCAGGGAACACCGCAATGAACGACGTACAGCAACTGGGCGAAATGCTTCGCCACTATGCCGAGAGCGAAGCGCACAAGAAGCAACTGTTCGAGACGCAATCGGCGACATGGACCACGCGTATCGCCGCGTTGTTCGGCGATATTCAGCAATGGCTGGAGCCCGTGCAGGCACCGCATCTGCTCGAGGTGACTCGTGAAGCCTATGTGGCGTTCGGGCCGAGTACACCGGTGGAAACCTCGACCTTCAAGACTGAGAAACTGAGCATTGTGATTGCCGGCAAGCCGGTGGAGTTCGTGCCGGATGTGATGGGCAGTGCGGGGCAGATTTCGCTGGCGGTGATGGGGCTGACGGCGGCGCGCTACGGCAGTATCTCGCTGGTGGGCCTGGCGGATGGCGGATGGCAGTGGCGCAAGACCAATGGCCTCAAGGATCCGGATACGTTTGTGTTTGACGCGAACTTCCTCGCTCAGCAACTGCAAAGCCTGATCCCTAGAGACCGTACCTGAATCTGAAGGGTTGCCCAAAAAACTGTAGGAGTGAGCCTGCTCGCGATATCGGTGTGTCAGCACCAAAGATGTTGACTGACACACCGATATCGCGAGCAGGCTCACTCCTACACAGCAATTGTGGGGAGGTTACATATCGAGGTTGATCCATCCCGGTCTGGCTTCTTCCGGCGCCACCGCGTTCACCGTTTTCCCCGTCGCCAACTCCACCCGCCGCGCCACCTCCGGGTCATCGGCAAAGGGCACCATGCTCGCTTCATCCAGACTGTCCGCGGTTTCGCGACGCAGGCAGTACTCCACCGCCAGCCACAAAAACACCACGCCCAGCACATCGAACACAACCTCAACCATGACCGACTCCCGTCTCAGGCAATCTGCGCTTCACGCTGCGCCACGGCGACGTCCGCCACGCGCACCGTGCGCCAGACGTTGTAGGCCATCAGCAACATGCCGGTCAGAAAGAACACGCCACCGGCAAAGCGCACGACGAAGCCCGGGTGACTGGCTTGCAGCGCTTCGACAAACGAATAGGTCAGCGTGCCGTCCTCGTTGATTGCTCGCCACATCAGGCCTTGCGTGATGCCGTTGACCCACATCGAGGCGATGTACAACACGGTGCCGATGGTCGCCAGCCAGAAGTGCAGGTTGATCAGCGGCGTGCTGTACATCTGCTCGCGGCCGAACACTTTCGGCACCATGTGATAAGTCGCGCCGAACGTGATCATCGCCACCCAGCCCAAGGCCCCGGCGTGAACGTGGCCAATGGTCCAGTCGGTGTAGTGGGAGAGGGCGTTGACCGTTTTGATCGCCATCATCGGCCCTTCGAACGTCGACATCCCATAGAACGCCAGCGACAACACCAGAAAGCGCAGGATCGGGTCGGTGCGTAACTTATGCCAGGCGCCGGACAGCGTCATCATGCCGTTGATCATCCCGCCCCAGCTCGGCGCCAGCAGGATCAGCGACATGGCCATGCCCAGCGACTGCGCCCAGTCGGGCAGGGCGGTGTAGTGCAAATGGTGCGGGCCGGCCCAGATGTACAGGGTGATCAGCGCCCAGAAATGCACGATCGATAACCGGTACGAATACACCGGCCGGTTGACCTGTTTTGGCACGAAGTAATACATCATCCCGAGAAACCCCGTGGTGAGGAAAAAGCCCACGGCGTTGTGGCCGTACCACCATTGCACCATGGCGTCCGTGGCCCCGGAATACACCGGATAGGACTTGAACCAATCCACCGGAATCGACAGGTGATTGACCACATGAAGCATGGCAATCACTAGAATGAACGCGCCGAAAAACCAGTTGCCGACGTAGATGTGCCTGGTTTTGCGCCGCACCACCGTGGTGAAGAACACCACGGCGTAGGCGACCCAGACCACGGCCATCCACACCGCACCGGAGAACTCGATCTCGGCGTACTCCTTGGTGGTGGTGTAGCCCAGCGGCAAGGTGATGAGCATGACCACAATCACCGATTGCCAGCCCCAGAAGGTGAACGCGGCGAGGCTGTCCGAGAACAGCCGCACCTGACAGGTACGCTGCACCGCGTAATAACTGGCGGCGAACTGCGCGCTGCCGGCAAAACCGAAAATCACCAGGCTGGTGTGAAGCGGGCGTAAACGACCGAAAGTGGTCCACGGCAGATCCAGATTCATTTCCGGCCACACCAGTTGCGAGGCGATCCACACGCCCATCGCCATGCCCACCACACCCCAGAAAACGGTTGCAATGACGAATTGGCGGACGACCTTGTAGTTGTAGGCCTGCCCGATTGTTGCTGTGCTCATGGTCAGTTCATCCACGGTTGCCAAGTCTTGCCAGGCCTCCTGGTCTGGCATGGTGTGCACTGTAGGAACCGGGGCGCCAACAAAACAGACTCAGGAAATGTTGATTTGAGCAGATCAGATTCCGAGGCGATCTGCGGCGGGTTTGCCGCTTTTGATCGGGTGCCTTGCCTATTCGATGCTTCTGTTCCATGCCCCGGTCCCTGTAGGAGTGAGCCTGCTCGCGATAGCGGAGGGTCAGTCGCCTCATTTCTAGCTGACAGACCGCTATCGCGAGCAGGCTCACTCCTACAGGGAGAGAAGGCACATACCGGGGAAACCCTTAGAACCCGGCCCAACCCGGTATTTCCACTTGGGTCGATGGTGGCCTTTTGGTAGAGTCGCCGTCGCCAGCGGGTTTTCGGCTGGACGAGGGAATCGAAGAAGGGAGTCTGATCAGTGAGTCCGGGCAAAAAAATCCTCGGTCTCACAGCGTTGCTGTTGATGGTGACGCTGTGGGCCAGTTACTTTTATGTTTTCAAGGAAAATCGCGACGGCCAGCTTGGCGGTGTCGGTGAAAGCACCGCGTGGTGCGGCACACCGCCGACCACGGAAGCGGCGTTGCTGGGCAAGGACCAGCTGACCTTGCGTATCACCAACAACCTGCGTGGTGAGTTCATGCTCAGCGGTTCTGTGGTGGTCTCGGAGCGCACCTTCAACCGTTATGATCTGAGCCGCAACGAATTGCGCCTGCGTCTGGAACCGCTGCAGTGGTCTTACGGCGCCACGCCGATTTTCCTCGAACAGGTCAAGGTCCAGCCGCTGAGTCGCAATCTCTCGTCGACTAATAAAAGTGCGTTCGCCGAGCTTGAACCGCGACCGATCGGTGTGCGCGGGCAGGTCACCGGGTTTCCCTTCGACACCTATCGCTACGGCTACAAACCGGTGCTGTATTACCTCAAGGGCAGCGAGCGCGTCGACCTGCGCTTCAAGAACATCACCACGCTGATGGAGATGTCCAACACCTTCACGCCGATCCAGAAGTACAACCGCGTCGAGTACATCAACGAACCCAACACGATGATCCGCGACGACGATTACAAACCTTACGCAGCGCATGAATGCGCCTTCAGCGTCGAGCGCAAGGGCGCGTTCAAGGCCGTGGTGTTGTTGCTGCTGCTGGTGCTGTGCCTGCCGCTGATGCTGGTGTTCTATCGTGACGTGCCGGGGATCGACTTTCTGGCGACACTGGTCGGGGTTGCGCTGGTGCGGGTGCTGCTCATCGGGCCGGTGCAGGATTTCCGTCTGTACAACATTGATTTTCTGTTCGGCGCGGCAATTTTGCTGGTGGGCACGGTGTCGCTGATCAAGGCGATGCGTATCAATAGCCGGCGAGAGATCGCGTTGCGCAGTGGCGAGACGTCTGCCTGGTAGGGCGATGACATTGAAAAGCCCCTCACTCTGACGCTCTCCCGAAGGTGAGGGTGGGGTGAGGGGCCCGTCTACAGCCGGTCACTTCAGCGCCGGATCGCCCATGTTGATTTTCTTCCATCCCTGCAACAACACCTGCGCCTTGGGTTCCTGTCCGCTGTCGAGGTAATACTGGATCAACGACAGCCGCGCATTGCGGTTGGCCGGCTGGACCTTGAGCAGGCCCTCAAGAATCGCGCAGGCTTCATCGACCTTGCCGCTTTCATGCAGCGCCACCGCGAGCACGTAACCGTATTGCGCATTGTGCGGTTCCAGTTGCGCGGCTTTGCGCAGCGGGGCCATGGCTTCGGCGGACTGGCCGGCGCGAATCAACGACAGTCCGCGCGTGTGTTGCAACAGCGCTGCCTCGGGATGCTGCTTGAGGCTGTCATCCAGCAGTGTCTGCGCTTCCCGAGCGCGTCCGTTCGCCTCCAGCCACTGGGCCAGCGTCACCAGCGCCGGGTAGAAATCAGGATCGCGCTGCAGCGCACTGCGCAGCAGCGCTTCAACCTCGGCGCTGCGGCCGCTGGCCTGGTACAGCATCGCCAGATTGAGGTTGGCTTCGGCACGTTCCAGCAGGCTTTTCTGCACGGCTTCGTATTCGCCAATCGCGACATCCCAGTTGGCTTGCGCGGCGCCTAAACCGTTATTGCGTGCGGCGCCGAGCAAGTCCCGGGCGGCAACGATGCGCACGGCTTTCACCGGATCGTTCAACAGCGGCGCGAGCAGTGGCGCACGCGCAGGCGGCGGCAGAAACGCACTGATCGCCCGCACGGCACTGTCACGCACTTGTGGCTCTGGATGCTTGAGATCCTGCGTCGCCAGTTTCAGCGCCTGTTCGCTTGGGTACAGCGGCAGTTCGGCCAGTAACGTCGCACGCTGGATCGCCGGCAAATCGCTGCGCTGCAACTGCGCCAGCAGTGCATCAGCCGCGCCGGGCTGGCCGTTGCGGATCAGCCACAGACTGTCGTCGTAACGCCGCGCCTGGGGCGCGGGGGAAGTGCTCCATAACTTGAACTGCTCTGTGACCTTGGCGCCGGCCTTGCCTTGATGGCAGCTCAGGCAGGCGTCTGGCGTGCCGAGTTTTTGTGCGCGCTCCGGGTCGGGAATGCTGAAGCTGTGATCGTGGCGCCAGTCATTGCCCATGTAGAACTTGCCGGGCATATGGCAATCCACACACTGCGAACCGGGCTGCCCCGGAGTGTGACGGGTGTGCTCGGGCGAGTCATAGTGCTTGGCTTGCAAGCCTTTACCATCAACCCCTTCAAGCGAAGTTTTGCCGGCCGGGTTGTGGCATTGCAGACAGACCGCGTTGCCCGGCGCTTTCAACTCGTTGCTGTGCGGGTTGTGGCAATTGCTGCAACGCACGCCCTTGTCGAACATTTTGCTTTGCAGGAACGAGCCGTGTTCGAACACTTCGTCCTTGATCTTGCCGTCCAGCGCATAGAGTTCGCGGGTCAGGGTGCTGGGCAGGTAATCGTCCATCAGGCGCTTGCCAACGGTGAAGCCATCGCCCAACGGCGCGCGGCGCGCATGGCATCGGGCGCAGGTTTCGATTTCCACCGTGGCGTCTTTGTCCTTGAGGTCGACGTCGAAGCCCTTGTGGATCAGATCGCCTTTTTTCTGCGTCCATTCCAGGTGGCTGGAGGCCGGACCGTGGCAGGCCTGGCAGCCAACACCAAGGCTGTTCCACTGGCTCTTGAAGGTGTTGCTGGCCGCGTCGAAATTGCGCTTGAACCCGGTGGTGTGGCATTCGATGCACATGAAGTTGGCGTTCTGGCTCGGCTTGCTCCAGTGCAGCGGATTTTTGAAGTTCACGCCCTGGCCGGGATAGAGGTGAAACCAGCGATTTTTCTCGCTATCCCACGCCACGCCGAGCGCCTGCAAACGGCCTTCGCCGACGTCGATCAGGTATTGCTGCAACGGCGCAATGCCGAAGGTGTAGGCGACTTTGAAGTTGGCGTTCTTGCCGTCGATACCGGGCGCGTTGACCCAGAACTCATCGCCCCGGCGCGAGAATCGTGTGGTTTCTTTCTCGGCCTTGAACGTCACGTTGCTGAAATCGCCGAGGACGGTGTTGGCCTGTGCCACCTGCATCGCCAGTTGATGGTGCGAACCTTGCCAATCCTTGACCTGTTCGCTGTGGCAAGCCTGGCATTGTTGCTCGTCGATCATCGTCGCCGGGGCGCTCGCGACCGGTTGTGGCGCGGGCGCGACCTGCACCGGGGCTTTCGCCTGCGCGGGCGGTGCGGGCGCGGGTGCCGGGCTGAACAGAAACCAGCCGATGCCCAGGGCGGCGGCCAGCAACACGCCGATGGCGACGGGAAACAGATATTTCGAAACGGCGGATCGAGATGCCTCAGGGGCAGGTTGCGCTGCGTTGTTTTTATGCTTGGGCATTACCACTTCCATGATCCATGTGCATTTGCCGTCTGGCGTGCATACAAGCTCGATGCAGCTTTGCCGGCTGATCGGCATCTGTCAAATGAGCGTTGTGAACGCGTACGCAGCGTTGCGTGAACTTTGTGATTTGTAATCGCAATTGCCGCGCTTTTAGCTATACCTGTAGCTCCCCCTCTATAAAAGTTTGGGCCTTCTGACAGGAGTTACAGCATGAAGCTAGCAGTAATGGTGGGCACGCTGTGCATTGCCACCCTCGGTGTGGTGGGTTGTTCGAGCAAAACCGTCGCTCCCGAGCAGTACTCCGGATTTCTCAAGGACTACAGCCAACTGAAAGAGACCAAGTCACCGTCCGGTGCCGAGGTGATGCGCTGGATGGACCCGAAACTGGACATCAACAAATTCTCCAGTGTCTACGTCGAACCCAGCCAGCTCTACCCCAAGCCGCAAGCGACCGAAAAGATTCCGCAGCAAACCCTCAATGGCATCACCAGTTATTACGATCAGGCGCTCAAGCGTGAGCTGAGCAAATCACTGCCACTGGCCACCGGCCCCGGCCCTGGCGTAATTGTTGTGCGCCCGGCCATTACCGCGGTCAGCAGCAAGACCGAAGGCCTGCATGTGTATGAGGTGATTCCGATTGCGTTGGTGGCCGCCGCGGTGAGCACCGCTACCGGTATCCGCGATCAGGAAACCACCCTGGCCACCGAGGCGGTGTTCATGGATGGCGCCAGTAACAAGGTGGTGGCGCAGGTGGTGCGCAAGGGCACCGGTCAGCCACTGGAAAACTCATCGCAGGTGATGAAAGCGACTGACGTCAAAGCAGTGATCGATGGCTGGGCGTCGGATATGCACCAGACCTATCTGAAGCTCAAGGCTGAGGCCAAGTAGTGCGTCGAGGCTGACGGCCTCTTCGCGAGCAGGCTCGCTCCCACTCAAGTCTCCAATGGCTCAAGCGTGGGAGCGAGCCTGCTCGCGAAAGCGGTCTGTTGGTCGCCGATTTACTGCCCGACAAACCAGCGAAAATACGGATTGCCTCCATCGCCCTGCATCACTTCGCGAATATCCCGCCCCCACGCGTCTCGATCACCCTCATAGGCGTGCAGACTCGCCCGATAAAACTGCATCAGACGCTGACGATGCGCCTCCATGCGCTGATTGAATCCGCCGTCGGCATTCACCACTAAAGGCGCCTGATACAGCGCCAGCAGCGCCGGCAGCACCCGGGTGATTTCCTTGCTGCGAACCCACGGCGCATATTCGATGCGAGGCCGATCATCGGTCACGGCCGGCGCATCGGCGGCGAAGCGTTCAAGGCCGGCGCGGTCGGTGACCCAGGTCGCGAGCAGCGCGGCTGCCGAACCAATACCGACATCCTGCAAGGTGCTGCGCACGCTGTCTTGCTGCAAGCGCGCGGTGATCTTCGCGACGTCGAGTTGCATCGGCGCCATCGAACCGACCAGCAACATCTCGTGGAACTCGCTGGTCCACAGCGAGGCATGCGGGAACACGTCAAGAAAACTGCGCACCAGCGAGCGCGAATCGTCGATGTTTTGCGTGGGCAGCGGTAGCCACTGGGCGACGATGCCCTGGTGCTGCAGACGACTGGCGGCCAGTTGATAGAAGTCCCGAGAATACAGATTGACCACGCCGGCGGCGGAGGGCGGTGGCGGTTCGAGGGTGATCAGGTCGTAGGTCTGTGGACTGCGCAGCAGTTCCTGGCGGCCGTCGCGCAGACGCACCTCGACACCCGGATCGCCGGCCGCGTTGAAGTTGCCCTTGAACAACGGCGCAGCCTCGACCACCGCCGGCAGCAACTCGGCCACCACGCGATGTTCAAGACCCGGATAGCGCAGCATCGCACCGGCGGTGATGCCGGTGCCGAAGCCGATCACCAGCGTCGCGCGCGGCTCGCCGTTGTGGATCAACAGCGGCAGCAGCGCCTGGATGCGCATGTAGCGCAGCGACGGCATGGCGTCGCCGGTGTTCGATACGCCTTGAATGTACAAACGGTGGAAGGTGTTTCCACCGCGACCCTGGCTGACCACGGCGACAGTACCGCCACGTCCTTCTTCATAAAACGCCAGCGCGCCGTTGCGTGCCCCGGGCAGCAGGCTGGCGAGTTTGTCGACGGGTGTCAGCACGGCCACGGTGATTGACACCAGACCCAGCGCAACGACGGCCTGGCGCCGACCCTTGTCGACGCCGTGGCCCTTGCGCACGGCGCAATATCCGATGGCCGCCGCGATGAGCGCCAGCAGGCCCAGCGTGCGCACCAGCCCCAGCAGCGGAATCAGCACAAAGCCGCAGAGCATTACGCCGATGATCCCGCCCAGCGTGTTGAACGCGACCACCGCGCCGACGTCGCGGCCCACGTGTGCGGTGCCGACACTCAAGCGCAGCGCCAGCGGAAATGCTGCGCCGAGCAGCAGCGTCGGGATGAACACCAGGCTCATTGCCGCGACGGCAAAGCGTGCGCTCATGCCAGCCAACTCACCGCCCCCCAGACTCAACAGCCAGATTTCCGCCTGGCTTTGCGCAATCACCAGCCAGCGCCCCAGCAGGGCAATTTCCAGCAGGGCGATCAGTCCGGCGCCGGCAATCAACAGACCGAACACGCCCCACGGGTCGCGAATCCGCTCGACACGGTGAGCGAGCAGGGCACTGCCGAGAAACAGCCCGGTCAGGTAGGTCGCCAGGACCACGGCAAACGCATACGTGCGCGTGCTCATGAACTGCACGATCGATTGCGACCAGACCACCTCGTAACCCAGCGCCACGCCGCCAGCGATTGCGTACAGCCACAAGGCAGTGCGGTCCGGCGCTTTTTCCGTGGGGTGTCTTGTGTGCGCTGCCATCGGCAGCGGGTGCTGGCGCTGCAACCACAGCGCGCCGGCAGCGGCGAGCAGGTTGAGCATTGCGGCAAACAACGCGCTGCCGCGCACGCCAAGCGTCGCGATCAACACGAACGCAGCGAGCAGGGTTCCAACGATGGCGCCCAAGGTATTCGCCGCGTACAACTGACCGCCGGCCTTGCCCGGGTCAGCCGCCAGCGAGCGCACCAGCACCGGCAGCGTACCGCCCATCAACACGGCCGGAATGCCGACCAGGGCAAAAGGCAGCAACCAGGCAAACCAGCCCGCATGACTTTGCAGCCAGGCAAAAGGGCTGGCCGCCAGGCTCATGGCGAACGTCGCGCCGACGCCGAGCACCGCCACTGTCACTTCAAGCCCGGCGTACAGCAGAACCGGTTGCCGCAAGCGGTCGGCCCAGCGTCCGAACAGCCAGCCACCCAGGGCCAGACCCGCGAAGAACGCGCTGATACCGGTAGTGATCGCGTAGACCTCGACGCCGACGACCAGCGACAGTTGTTTGATCCACAACACCTGATAGACCAGCGCCGCAGCGCCGGAAATGCACAGCAACAGGGCGGGGATCAGCGAGGTGGCAGAGGCAGCGCGCGGGGCGGGTATGGCCGACGGCTTGCTGGCGATACGTGAGGACATGCGGTTGGCCTTGTTCCAGTTCTGAAATTCGGGTGACTGTGCGGGCCCTTTCGCGAGCAGGCTCGCTCCCACATTGGACGTGCGTGGGGGCGCGAGCCTGCTCGCGAAAAGGTCCACTCGGTCTCCAGTCGAAAACAGCGCCGCCCGCCAATAACGGCGGGCGGCAGTGCAGCGGTGTCACTGGGCTTTTTTCATTTTCTCTTCGATACGCCGATCCACGTCTTCACGAATCTGATCGATGCTGAAGCTCGCCGGACGCTGGCTAGGCGGGTAGTCGACGAACGTCTGCAAGAACTTCGCGGCCCGACGGGTGCCGTCGAAAATCAGGTAATCGTTCTTGGTCAGCCAGTCATAGTATTGGTCCGACACGATGTCGGCCCGCTCGTACGGGTCCATGCGCAGGTTGAACATTTTCGGTACGCGCAGGCAGGTGAACGGTTCGCTCCACACCTCAAGACCACCCGGTGCGCGCTGTTCGCAGAACACCAGTTTCCAGTCGTTGAAACGCATGCTGACCAACACACCGTCATCGTTGAAGTAGTAGAACTCCTTGCGCGCGCTCTTGTCGGTTTTGCCGGTCAGGTAATCCAGCTGGTTGTAACCGTCCAGGTGCACTTTGAAGTTCTTGCCGCCGACGTCGGCGCCCTTGAGCAGGCGGTCCTTGATGTCGGTATCGCCGACCGCGGCCAGCAGCGTCGGGAACCAGTCGAGTCCGGAGAACATTTGCGTCGACACTTCGCCGGCCTTGACCTTGCCCGGCCAGCGAATCATTGCCGGCACGCGGTAGGCGCCTTCCCAGTTGGAGTTTTTCTCGTTGCGAAACGGCGTCGTCGCGGCGTCCGGCCAGGACCATTGGTTCGGGCCGTTGTCGGTGGTGTAGACGACGATGGTGTTCTCGGTCAGCTTCAAGTCATCCAGCGTCTTGAGCAGTTTGCCGACGTCGCCGTCATGCTCGAGCATGCCATCGGCATACTCGTTGCCGATCATGCCGCTCTGGCCTTGCATCGATTCACGCACATGAGTGAACGCGTGCATGCGCGTGGTGTTCATCCAGACGAAAAACGGTTTGTCAGCCTTGGCTTGTTTTTCAATGAACGCCTGAGCCGCCGCGGTGGTTTCGTCGTCGATGGTCTCCATGCGTTTTTTCGTCAGCGCGCCGGTGTCTTCGATCTTGCCGTCGGCAAAGCTGTGAATCACACCGCGTGGCGAGGCGGCCTTGACGAACTCGGCGTCATCCTTGGGCCAATAGGGCCGCTCCGGTTCTTCTTCGGCGTTGAGGTGATAGAGGTTGCCGAAGAACTCGTCGAAGCCGTGGTTGGTCGGCAGGTATTCGTCTTTGTCGCCCAGGTGGTTCTTGCCAAACTGGCCGGTGGCATAGCCCTGGGCTTTCAGCGCCTGCGCGATGGTCACATCGCGGGCCTGCAAGCCGACCGGCACGCCCGGCATGCCGACTTTAGACAGGCCGGTACGCAACGGCGTTTGCCCGGTGATGAACGACGAGCGTCCGGCCGTGCAGCTGTTCTCGGCGTAGTAGTCGGTAAAGATCATGCCTTCTTTGGCGATCCGGTCGATGTTCGGCGTCTTGTAGCCGACAACGCCCATCGAGTAGGCACTGATGTTGGTCTGGCCGATGTCATCGCCGAAGATCACCAGAATGTTGGGTTTTTCAGCCGCTGTGGCGGTTGCCGACAGCGCCATCACCGAGGTTGCCACCAAGGCAAGTTTCGGTAGCCACTTGCGTATGCGAGTCATATGACTTGCTCCTTTGCGCGGGGGTCGTTTGTTGCGACTAACGTTTATTGCACTCCTGCATCACGCTTTTTTATTGCACCTGCCCGGTTGCCGGTGGATCGAACGGGTAGATCCGGCGCCACTCGGTTGCCATGTCCACCACGGTCCAGCCACGGGAATTCGCTTCGTCGAGGGCTTTGTCGAGCCGGCCGATATCGGATTGACGGTCATAGGCCCATTCGCGCTTTGCGTCGGTGTGATGCACCAGACCCATGAAGCGCTTGCCGGGACCCGCCGCCGTCCACTGCAGCATTTGCAGATCACCATCGGAATTGCCGAACGCGAGGATCGGCCGCCGACCGATCACCGCGTCAATACTCACCGGCTTGCCGGGACCGTCGTCGTTGTGCGCGACTTTCGGCAGCCGCACGATCGAGGCCTTGCCGTCCTTGAACTGGTACGCGGTGACGAATGTCGTGCCGATCACTTGCTCCGGCGGTATGCCGTAGACCTGCTCGGCGAAGGTACGCATGAAGCCAGTGTCGCCACCGGAAACGATGTAGGTCTTGAAGTTCTGGCTGCGCAGGTAGTCGAGCATTTCCAGCATCGGCTGGAAGATCATCTCGGTGTACGGCTTGCCGGTTTTCGGATGACGGGCCTGGGTCAGCCACGTTTTGGCGTAGTCATCGAAGGCTTCGGTGGTCATGCCGCTGTGCGTGGCGCCGACGATTTTCAACAAGCCGTCCATGCCCGAGGCGGCCAGGGCTTTGTGATCGTTCTCCAGCACTGCCTTGAAGGGCTGGGTGGTTTTCCACTCCGGGTGTTGCGCGGCAGTGCGCTTGACTTCATCGAAGGCGAACAGCAATTCGAAGTACGCCGGTTGCTCGCTCCACAAGGTGCCGTCGTTGTCGAACACGGCGATGCGCTCGGCCGGCCTGACGAAGTCCTTGCTGCTTTGGTCGGTGACCGCTTGTACAAACGCGATGATGCTCTTTTTCGCCGGGCCGTCGTGCCATGACGGCAGGGGTTCGTTCGCGTGTGCCAGCAGGGGCAGGACCAGGGTGAACAGCAGGGCGAGACCGAAGCGTTGGCGATGCGGCAACGGGTTGCTCATGGGAAATCCTTCTCGTGCACAGGGTTGAGCGGGCGCAGGGCCGAGGCGGGTTTTGCCTGTTGCCGGACGGCCTGACTGTGAAGCGTAGACAACGATTGGCGTAACTGAACAAGTGTTTGATCGGCGGCAGGCTGGCGACCGTAAAGCCCCCGTAACAACCCTTGCAGACGTGGCCCGGCACCGGTCAGTTTCAAGCCCAGGCGACTGCGCCGCAGCCACAGGTACAACGCGGTCAGTTGCGCCGGCCTGGCTTGCAGTTGCCGGTCGATCTGTTGCCAGGCGAACGCGGCAGACAGTCGCCAGGCCAATTGCCTGGCCTGTTGACGTGCCCGCCAGCGCTGCCGGGCGCGACCGGCGAGGGGACGCAGCAGGTAAACGCTGACCGTGATGCCAGCCAACAGCGCGAGCCACAGCAGCCAGCGGCTGGAAAAATACACGCGGTCCTGGCCCAGTTGCCTGAGGTCTTCTGTGATCGAAAACACCGGTTTGTAGGCGCTGTTGGCGACCGCCTCGAAATCCACTGCCGGGACCTGAGCAGTGCAGATCTGGCTCGCACCGGCGTCCCACCATTTCACGGTAATCGCCGGCAGCGAATAGGTGCCGGCAGCCTCGACGCGATAGCTCGCGCTATCGATGCGCTGGCCGCCGAGCAGATTGCCGCGTCCGTCGTCCAGCGCGGTGACCTGTGGTGTCTTCGTGTAGCGACTCAGGCCGGCGACATCGCTGAGCGTTGGTATCGGCAGCGCCATGGCCAGAGCGCCATCCGCTTGCAAGGTCAGCTGCCGGGTGATGCTGTCGCCCACTTTCAATGGCGTGGCCGAGTGACTGACGGTTTGGCTCAAGCGCAAACCGTTGGCGACCAGTGGCGTTTCCCCGACGTTAAAGCCGGGTGGCTGCGTGGCGCTGAAACTCAGCGGCTGGCTTTGCGCGCTGATCTCGCCACTGGCCTGTCCGGGCGTCGCGCGTACGCTCAGGGCGGGGATGTCGAAGCGGCGCGCGACGTTGGGCGTGATCAGGTAGCGGTAGCGCAAACCGGTGAACGACTGGCGATCGATGGTTTGATTAAGGTGCTCGGCCTGTCCGTTCGGCGGCATGACCAATGCGCCATCGAGTTTGAGCTCGGGCAGGGTGGCGGCGCTGGTGAACCAGGTGTCGGTGAGCACGTCGAGTTGCAGCTCGACGAGGCCGCCAACCATGGCGCCTTCGCTGGGGTTGAGGTGCGCCTGGACCTTGAGCTGCGGGCTGGCGGCGAGGGCATTGAATGACAACAGGGTGCCCAGCAACAGAGCGCCAAGTGTTGTGGTGAGCGCTCGGGCCTCTTCGCGAGCAGGCTCGCTCCCACAGGGAGGCGATGGGGTCCTTGTGGGAGCGAGCCTGCTCGCGAAGGCCGCGACCGGCTTCATGGCCTGGCCTCCTGCTGATCCTGCAGGCTGAATTTCTGCCGAAGAAACTTCGCCGGCGAGGTGGTCAGGTTCTGCAACCACAGCGCGTCGGAAGCGGCTTGCTCGGTCTTGATGGCTTTGGCCTGACCCTTGCCCGGCGCCTTGTCGAATTTCACTTCATCGGGTTTGGTTTGTGGGGCATTTTTCTCGGCGCTTTCAGTGTCCTTGAGCAACGCTTGGGCCAAGGCCAGGTTGGCCGTCGCTTCGGCAAACTGCGGCTGTAGTTTCAACGCCTGGGTGTAGGCGGCGATCGCCTGATCGAACTTGAAACGCCGCACGTAAATATTGCCCAGATAGAAGTACGCCTGAGCCGTGTCCAGCCGCGCAAAGGTCGCCAATGCAAGGTCGTAGTCAGCGGCATGATAAGCCGCGACACCTTTCCAGTAGGGATCGACAAACAGCGCCGCCGCCTGCGGCAAGTGATCGTGTTCGAACGCCCAGCGGCCCTGCTGATCGCGGGTGAAGAAGGCGTCAGTCAGGGCGTTGGCCTGTGCTGGCGCTGTGGGCCAGGCAAGGCCGATGGTCAGCGCCAGTGCCGGCATCCAGTTGACGCTCCAGCCTTTGCGCACATTGAACAGCGCCAACAGCAACAGCGGCCAGCACAGCCAGTAACCTGCGTCTTTCCAGTGCAGTTCGCGTTGCTCTGCGCTGACGCTCTGGAAGTGTCGTTGCGCGTGCAGTTCGATCCACTGCAAGTCGTCATCGTTGAGGGTCAGGCTGCCCAGTGGCGCATCGACAGCGGCGGCCAGTTGCTTGAGGGCGGCCTGATCGAAGCGGCCGAGCGCCGGGCGCCCGCTGGCATCGGTGCGCGGCCGACCGCTGCTGTCACGAATGACGCCGCCGTCTGCGTTGCCCACTGCCAGTAACAGCACTTGCAAGGGACTGTCGCCGATACGCTGTTCGAGGCCGTCGAGCTGCGCGGTGTCGGCGCCATCGGTCATCAGCAACAGGCTGCCGGGAGATTTTTCGGCAGTGAGCAAGCGCTTGGCCTGGTCGATCACCGCGCCGACGTTCTTGCCGGGTTTGTCGATCAGGCCGGTGCTCAAGGCTTGAACGAAGGTGTCGAGGAGCGCCGGATCATCGGTGGCCGGCAGCACCAGATGCGCGCTGCCGGCGTAGGCGATCAGCGCGATGCGAGCCCCGGCGCGGCGCTGGATCAGCTCGTGCAGTTTGTGTTTGGCCGCTTCCAGGCGCGTCGGTGACACATCACTGGCGTCCATTGAGGGCGACAGGTCAACGGCGACAATCAGCGGGGCGCGGTTCTCGAGAAAGTCCGGACGATCCTGCTCCCAGGTCGGCCCGGCCGCCGCGACGGCGCCGACCATCAGCAGCGCACAGAGCAGATGCACCGGGCGCAGGCGCTGAGTGTCCGGGGGCGTGACCAGCAAGTGCGGCAACAGGTGCGCGGCGATATGGCCGCGCAGCCGCCGTTGCAGGTCGCGGCTGCGCCGCCAGAGCCACGGCAGCAATGCCGCGAAGAGGGCGAGGATCAGCCATGGCGGGCGCAGGAAATGCAGGTCGCTGAGGTTGATGTCCATCTCAGGCGTCCTGCTGCTGGTGCGCGGCCGTCAGCCGTGGGCGCAACAGCGCCGCCAGTTGGTACAGGGCGAGCAATCCCAGCGCTGCGCCCAGTGGCCAGAAGAACAGCTCGCGCTGCGGCTGGTGACTGAGGGTTTGAATCTGATGCGGGGTGAGTTGATCGAGGGTGCGGTAGACCTGATCCAGCGCGGTGCGATCTTCGGCCCGGAAGAAGCGGCCGCCGGTGGCGCTGGCGATCTGTTCGAGGCCCTGCAGATTGACCTTGGCTTCACCGGATGCGTCGGGATCGCCGATGCCGATGGTGTGAATGATCACGCCTTTGCTGGCGGCCATTTCGGCGGCGTGATCCGGGGTGATCGCGCTGCTGGTGTCGTTGCCGTCGGTGAGCAGGATCAGCACTTTCTCCTGTTCGTGGGCCTGGTCCAGCAGCTTCAGGCTCAGGCCGATGGCATCGCCAATGGCGGTGTTCGGCCCGGCCATGCCGATGCCGGTATCGGCCAGCAGCAACGACAGGCTGGCGTGATCAAGCGTCAACGGCGCCTGCGGGTAAGCGCCGCTGCCGAACACGATCAGCCCGAGACGGTCGTCCTTGCGCTTGTCGATGAAGCCTTGCACCACTTCTTTTACGGCGGCAAGGCGATTGATTTTCTCGCCTTTGGCGTTGGTAAAATCCTCGGTTTCCATGGACTGCGAGAGGTCGATGGCGAGCATCAGGTCGCGCACCGGTTGCTGGCGTTCAATCGGTTTTTCGACGTACACCGGGCGGGCGGCCGCCAGCAGAATAAGCGCCCAGACCAGTACATTGAGCAGCAATTGCCAATGGTTGCGCTGGTTGCCAGCCACACCCGGGGCTTCACCGACCGCACGGCTCATCGCCGCAAAAAACGGCACACGCACAGCGCTGCGCGCCTCGCTGTAGGCCGGCAGGAAGCGGTAAGTCAGCCAGGGCAGCGGCAGCAGAAGCAGCAGCCACGGGTAATCAAGCTGCCACATGATGATGCTCCACCCAGTATTGGCAGGTGTCGAACAGTGCCTGGCGGTGCGGCGCGGGGAGGGCGCGCAGGACGTTGTCCGGTGCATAGGCGAGTTGCGCGAGTTGATCGCTGAAGTCCGCGGGGAGTTTCTTCTGGCAATGCTGCTGCAGAAAATTCTGCCAACGCTCTCCCTTGATCGCCGCAGGCCCCTGTGGGAGCGAGCCTGCTCGCGAAAGCGCTGGGTCAGTTGAGCCAGATATCGGATGTGCCAACCTCTTCGCGAGCAGGCTCGCTCCCACAGGGAATGCGTTCCAGGCTGAGGATTGAGTGGGCATCGACAGCGCCACGCGCTTGAGCAGTTCCGGCAATTGGCGCAGGGCATTGAGGTCATCGCTGCGCCTGCGCAGTTGCGCCAGTCGCGCCAGTCCCTCGCGGCGATAGGCGTCCCTGCGCCATTGCCGATAACGGCGAATGCCAATCAGCAACGCCGCGAGTAGCAGTAGCGCGAGCAAGACCCACCAGCCCCACGTCTGCGGCGCATAGCTGACGGGCGCGGGCAGGGCCAGCTCCTTGAGCTGATCGATGCTCGGAATATTCGGGTTCACCGCCGTGCCCCGCTGTTTTTGCCCAGTTCGGCGCGCAGTTGCGCGTGGGCCTCTTCGGCGGTGCTGATCAACATCAGCGGCACCTGACTGCGGCGCAGCAGGGTGGCGACGTCCTTGAGTCGACCGCTGAGGAAATCCCCGAGCGGCTGATGCACGGTGCGCTTGTCGATTGCCAGTTCGACTTGCAACTCGCCCTGAGTGACCAGCAGACGGCCGTTGTTCGGCAGTTTCAGCGCCAGCGGGTCGTAGACTTGCAGGGCGATGACATCGTTGTGCGCCGAGAGCTGGCGCATCAGTTGCAGAGTGCGTTCACCGGCGCCGGCAAAATCGCTGACGATGCAGATCAGATGATCGTGGCCGGCCACGGCGAGGCAGCGTTGCAAGACCTTGTCCAATTGTTCTTCGTCTTCGGCGTCGGGACTGCCGGCGTTCAGCGCGCGATTGTGTTGCACCACGCGGCTGAGCAGCGCTTCGACCCGTTTGCGGCTGCGCAGCGGGGCGAGGCTGTCGATGCGCGTGTCGTTGAAAACCAGACCGCCCACCCGATCCCCGGCGTGGAATACCATCCAGGCCGCCAGTGCCGCGAGTTCCGCGGCCACTGCGGATTTGAAGCTGCGTTGCGAGCCAAAAAACATCGCCATGCGTTGATCGACGACGATCAGTGCCGGGCGATCACGCTCTTCGGCGAAGGTGCGGACCACCGGTTTGCCGGTGCGCAGCGAGGCGCGCCAGTCGAGATGACGCAAGTCGTCGCCGGGCTGGTAACGGCGTAATTCGTCGAAGTTCAAGCCGCGCCCACGCAGGCGTGAAGCATGGTTGCCGGCAAGGATGCTGCCCTGTGGCTGACGTGCCAGAAAACTCAGGTCGCGGGCCTTGAACTCCAGTGCCATCAATTGCGCGAGAGAGACGTAGACCAGGCCTTCACCGTTCATGCCGGGATTGCCACTGTATCGAGTATCCGATCCAGCACTTGATCGGCGCTGACGCCGTCGGCCACCGCGTCGTAACTCAACTGCAGACGATGGCGCAGCACCGGGTGCACGACCGCGCGCACGTTGTCCGGCGAGACAAAATCCTGTCCCTGCAACCACGCGTCGGCGCGGGCGCAACGATCCAGGCCAATGCCGCCGCGGGGACTGGCGCCAATGGCGATCCAGCGGGCGAGGTCCTCGTCATAATCGGCGGGGTGGCGGGTAGCGTTGATCAGGTCGATCAGGTAAGTGTCGATCGCGGGCGACACATGCACGGCGCTGACTTCCTTGCGCGCGGCAAAAATCACCTCTTGGGGCAAGGTGAAGCTGTTGACGGGCGTGGTGCTGGCCCCTTGCGCGAACTCTTCGTTGCGCAGCAGGCGCAGCACCTGGCTTTCGTTTTCCGCACTGGGGTAATCGAGCAGGACCTTCATCAGGAACCGGTCCATCTGCGCTTCCGGCAGCGGGTAGGTGCCTTCCTGTTCGATCGGATTCTGCGTCGCCACGACAATAAACAGTTCGGGCAGCGCATGGCTGTTGCCGGCCACGGTGATCTGCCGTTCTTCCATGGCTTCGAGCAAGGCCGCCTGCACTTTGGCCGGCGCGCGGTTGATCTCGTCCGCGAGAATCAGGTTGCCGAACAGCGGCCCGGGCTGGAAGCGGATTTCGTTCTTGCCGTCGACCTGATGCAGCACCTCGGCCCCGGTGATGTCCGAGGGCAGCAGGTCGGGGGTGAACTGGATGCGGCTCATCTTTGCATCCAGATGTTTGGCCAGCGCCTTGACTGTACGGGTCTTGGCCAGCCCCGGCAGGCTTTCCAGCAATAAATGCCCGTTGGCCAGCAGGCCGAGGAGAATCTGCCGGATCACTTGATCCTGGCCGAGTACCGCTTCGGCGATGCTGGCTTGCAGGGCGTTGAGGTCGGTAAGCGCAGTCATGGAACAATCCTTTGTGGCCGTACTAGAAGAACGCCAGGGTCAGGTTAACGCCCACGCCGTTGCCTTGCGGGCGGTTCTTGGTGTCGAATTCCGGTACCCAGCGTGCACTGACGCTGGCTTGGGCATCGGCAAATTTGCCGCTCCAACCGACCACCGGGCCAGCGCCGACCGAGCGCCCGCGAAAGCCGTTGAAGCTGTCGGCGGTCTGGCCCTTGTCGTCGGTCAATTGCTGAACGTAGCCGGCGGCCAGACCGGCGCTCCAGCCACTGCCGAAGCCGTGGGTCCAGAGGGCATCGAGGCGAAAAATGTTGCCGTTGCGGTAATCCGTGGCGGTGTTCTCGCTGTACATCTCAAGGGCAGACATCAGGCTCAATTCACCGCCCTTGCCATCCAGGTGCGTGAACGCCAGGGTCGGCATGAACGTGTAGGTGTTCTGCCCGGCGTTAGCCAAGCGATCCTTGTTGTAGGCACCGGTGGGCAGGTATATCGGTAATGACAGCGACAAGTGGTTGGCTTCGTCGAAGTGATAGCCGGCGGCAAGCGGGGTGATCAGCGCATCGGCGAACTGGGTGGCGGAATCGCTGTCGCCCAGCGTGCGCCCGCGCGGGCCGGTGACAGCGCTTTTAATGTCGGTGTGTTGCACCGGCACCCCGGCGGCCGAGGCGAAATTCCAGCGCCCTTTGCCGGTGTCCCAGACGTGAGTGAAGTTGGCCATGGTGTAGGCGATTTTCAGGTCGATCCCGCCGCTGACCGCGCCGGAGATTGGCGCACCTTTGCTGCCCTTGAGCGAGCCGTCATAGCCGATGCTCGTCAGCGACATGATCCAGCCCGGCTCCGGCGGCACGATGCCCGCATTGGAGAACACCTGCTGGCCGGTCAGCGGTCGACCGCCACCTCCTTCGGCGGCGAACAGCAAAGGACTGCCGATCATGCACAGCGCCAATAGTGGGCGCACAACGTAACGCTGGACCATCAGCCCTTCCCCGATTCCCTGGTAGCACATGAACAATTCAGCACAGGCCGGACGTTTCGATGTAATCCCTTGCTTATCAAGCCTGTAGGACGCGTCTGAATGAAACTAGCAGCTAATCGGGGGTTAGCCAGTCGCTGGGATTAATTGTTTGGTTTTGTGCCGCGAGTCGCAATTACGGGGGGACGAGGGCTAAAGTTTCGCCGCGTGCAGATCGAGCCACTCATGGACAGCGTTCATTCGTACGCCTATGAACGACCCGGCCTTGCGCTCCAGCTCAATAAGAATCGCGACCGCGCAGGTAGGATAAAACCCATTGCTGTGCGGGATATAGTCGAAGCAGCCCTGGATCAGGCCGCCGCTCATGCCATCGGGGTCAGGCGCCTGAAGGGGCAGATTGTCATCGTTGAAGTTGCCGGTTTTGGAAAACTCCAGTGCGACATGGTATTCGGGCAGGAAACGGTGGTGGGGGAAGACCTTGGCGCTTGTATCGTAGGTGCTGTAGACGAAGCCTTCGGGGATGAACATGCGATTGAGCCGAGCGGCTTTTTTCGCCAGTTGCGTATTTTTCGGACCGGGGTAACCAATGAGTTGGTAAAACTTGATCCGTTGGCTGTTTGCCGGGGTTTCAATCAAGTCGCGCTGGATGAAATTGATCTCGCCGTTGCATTCATCCAGAACTTCATCCGGCACCACCATTGCACCGATGTCGAACGGGTCTTTGCTCCGGCTGCCCTGTGTCGCACTGGTGTTGGACACCAAGGCTTTGATATAGGGAAGTTTGAACACCTTGTTGGCGGCGTACAGATAGGCTGCTTCTTCGCCCTCGAGGTCTTCGAAAACATGGGCGGCACTGACAATGAGCAACTTGCCGTCATGAAAGAAGAACGTCCCGGAACCGATGGGGTCGTACACATCGCCTTTTTTCAGCATGAACATCACAACAGACTTTCTAAGCATGCAGCATAACCCCTGATCCTTGAGCGCCGACGCGTCCGGTAAATGGCCGCGTCGCGAGTTTATGACAGGGAGAGGGTATGGCAAAGCAACCCGTTGCCGGGTCGGTCTCAGGTGTTTTTCTTTGCCAGTTCGCGGACGCGTTCTTCTTGCTCGCGCGCTTGCGGGGTGAATTCATCGCCGAAATCTTGTGCCGAAAACACTTGGCGAATCTCGATTTCGGCATCGCTGCCCGGCATCGGGTGGGGACAGCGCTTGACCCATTCGATCGCTTCTTCCCTGGACTTGACGTCCCAGATCCAGTAGCCGGCAATCAATTCCTTGGTCTCGATGAACGGACCGTCTATTACGCTGCGCTGGTCACCGGAAAATCTGACCCGCGCGCCCTTGCTGCTCGGGTGAAGGCCGTCGGCTCCGACGAGAATGCCGGCCCTGGCCAGTTCTTCGTTGAAATTGCCCATGGACGTCAGCAGTTCCTGGCTGGGCATGATTCCCGCTTCGGAATCGGCGCTGGCTTTGACGAGAATCATGAAACGCATGGCAAGTGCTCCTTGGAGTGGGGAAGGTTCACTGCTTAATCGAATGGGGTAGAGCTGAATCGACAGAACCTGAAATATAAATCCGCTCTTCTGTAGGAGTTCGGCAGGTTGTATACAATCGCAGTCGCCAGCAACCAACAATTTCACACAGGGCATAGGTCGGCGGCCGATTTCGTGGTTAACTTCCGCCTCTTGCATGCTTTCCAATCACACCATCAGAAGGACTCAAGTCATGGCTCAAGTCACCCTTAAAGGCAATCCGGTTCAAGTCAACGGCCAATTGCCACAAGCCGGTTCCAAGGCGCCAGCCTTTTCCCTGGTCGCCGGCAATCTGTCCGACGTTTCCCTGCAAGACTTCGCCGGCAAGCGCAAAGTCTTGAACATTTTCCCAAGCGTTGACACTCCCACCTGCGCGACCTCCGTGCGCAAGTTCAACGCTCAAGCCAACGAGCTCGCCAACACCGTGGTGCTGTGCATTTCCGCTGACCTGCCGTTCGCCCAGGCACGTTTCTGCGGCGCTGAAGGTCTGGAAAACGTGCAGAACCTGTCGACCCTGCGCGGCGCCGAGTTCATCGAGAACTACGGCGTGGCCATTGCCGACGGTCCGCTGAAAGGCCTGACCGCTCGCGCCGTGGTAGTACTGGACGAAAACGACAACGTCCTGCACAGCGAACTGGTCAAGGAAATCGCTGAAGAGCCGAACTACGAAGCGGCACTGTCCGTTCTCAAGTAAGGCTTTTACAATTGTTAACGGCCTGGCCCTGTCCAGGCCGTTTTCATTTGTGTATCAGTGTTTTGCCTCACACCTTGAAACGTCAGTGGAAGGTAAATTGCCGGTAAAGCTGCTTTGCTAAATCCACACCAGTGCTTATCGTTCAGCCTCCCGTAAAAGAAGCCCACGCGCCCAATGGTTAATCACTCCATGCAATCGTCCCCCCGTCACTCCCGTCGCTGGCTGATCAGCCTGCTGGTCTTGTTGGTCATCGCCGTCCTGTGCTGGAAATTCTGGCCCGCCGGTTCCGCTGACAAGGCCGGCGGCGACAAAGCCGCCGGGCATACCGGGCGTTCGGGGATGATGCGGCCGGGCTTCGGCGGCGGCAGCGGGCCGGTGCCGGTGCGTGTGGCGCCGGCGGTCACGGGCGATTTCCCGCTGTACTACAAGGCGCTGGGCACCGTCACCGCGCTCAACACGATCAACGTGCGCAGCCGGGTCGGCGGCGAACTGGTGAAAATCCATTTTGAAGAAGGGCAGATGGTCAAGGCCGGCGACTTGCTGGCGGAAATCGATCCGCGTCCCTACCAGAATGCCTTGCTCCAGGCCGAAGGTACGCTGCTGCAAAATCAGGCGCAGCTGAAAAACGCCCAGGTCGACGTCGAGCGCTATCGCGGTCTTTATAAAGAGGACAGCATCGCCAAACAGACCCTGGACACCGCTGAAGCGCTGGTCGGTCAGTACCTGGGCACGGTCAAGACCAACCAGGCGGCGGTCAACGACGCCAGGCTCAATCTCGAATTCACCAAGATCCGCGCGCCGATTGCCGGTCGTGTCGGCCTGCGTCAAGTCGATGTCGGCAACCTCGTCACAGCGAACGACACCACGTTCATCGCCGTCATCACTCAGACCCAGCCGATCAGCGTCGCCTTCACCTTGCCGGAAAACAGCCTGGAAACCGTGCTGGCCCGTTACCGCAGCGGCGCGAAACTGCCGGCGGAGGCGTGGGATCGTGGCGATACCAAACTGCAAGCCACCGGCGTGCTGCAAAGCCTCGACAACCAGATCGATGTCGCCACCGGCACCCTGAAATTCAAGGCCCGTTACGACAACCGCGATCAAGCGCTGTTTCCCAACCAGTTCGTCAACGTGCACTTGCTGGCCGACACGCTCAAAGGCGTGGTGCTGGCCCCGTCGGCGGCGATTCAGTTCGGCACCAACGGCACCTTCGTCTACGCGCTGGACGGCGACAAGAAAGTCACCATCCGCCAACTGAAGATCGGCGCCAGCGATGGTGAAAACACCGTCGTCACCGAAGGCCTGGCCGCAGGCGACCGGGTGGTGCTTGAAGGCACCGACCGCTTGAAGGAAGGCAGCGAGGTGGAAGTGGTCAACGACAGCAATCAAGTGCCGACCACGCCGACCGAACACCTGCAAGGCAAGTCCGCCGCGAGCACCCCGGACGCCGCCGTGACTGACAAGGCCAAGAAGGGCGCATGAACATTTCGCGGCTGTTCATCCTCCGTCCGGTAGCCACCACCCTGAGTATGCTGGCGATCGTCCTCGCCGGTCTGATCGCCTATCGGCTGCTGCCGGTGTCGGCGCTGCCGCAGGTCGATTACCCGACCATCCGCGTCATGACCCTGTATCCCGGCGCCAGCCCGGACGTGATGACCAGTGCGGTCACCGCGCCACTTGAGCGCCAGTTCGGCCAGATGCCGGGCCTCACGCAGATGGCCTCGACCAGTTCCGGTGGCGCCTCGGTGCTGACCCTGCGTTTCAGCCTCGACATCAACATGGACGTCGCCGAGCAACAGGTGCAGGCCGCAATCAACGCCGCGACCAACCTGCTGCCGACGGACTTGCCGGCGCCGCCGGTGTACAACAAGGTCAACCCGGCGGACACGCCGGTACTGACCCTGGCCATCACCTCGAAAACCATGCTGCTGCCCAAGCTCAACGACCTGGTCGATACGCGCATGGCGCAGAAAATCGCCCAGATCAGCGGGGTCGGCATGGTCAGCATTGCCGGCGGCCAGCGCCAGGCCGTGCGGATCAAGGTCAATCCCGAGGCACTGGCCGCCGCCAGCCTGAACCTTTCCGATGTGCGCGCGCTGATCGCTGCCTCCAACGTCAACCAGCCGAAAGGTAATTTTGACGGCCCGACCCGGGTGTCAATGCTTGATGCCAACGACCAGCTGACTTCGCCCGAGGATTACGCCAACCTGATCCTCGCCTACAAGAACGGCGCGCCGTTGCGGCTCAAGGACGTCGCCGAGATTGTCGATGGCGCCGAAAACGAGCGCCTGGCCGCTTGGGCCAACCAGAATCAGGCGGTCCTGCTGAACATCCAGCGCCAGCCCGGCGCCAACGTGATCGAGGTGGTTGACCGCATCAAGGCGCTGCTGCCGAGCATCACCGACAACCTGCCGGCCGGCCTCGATGTGACGGTGCTGACTGACCGCACCCAGACCATCCGCGCCTCGGTCACGGACGTGCAGCACGAACTGCTGATCGCCATCGCGCTGGTGGTGATGGTGACGTTCCTGTTCCTGCGCCGCGCCAGTGCGACGATCATTCCGTCGGTTGCCGTGCCGCTGTCGTTGATCGGCACCTTCGGCGTGATGTACCTGGCCGGCTTCTCGGTCAATAACCTGACGCTTATGGCGTTGACCATCGCTACCGGTTTCGTCGTCGACGATGCCATCGTGATGCTCGAGAACATCTCGCGCTATATCGAAGAAGGCGACAGCCCGATGCAGGCCGCGCTCAAGGGCGCGAAGCAGATCGGCTTCACCCTGATCTCCCTGACGCTGTCGTTGATCGCAGTGCTGATTCCCCTGCTGTTCATGGGCGATGTGGTCGGCCGCTTGTTCCGCGAGTTCGCCATTACCCTTGCGGTGGCGATCCTGATTTCCCTGGTCGTCTCGCTGACGCTGACACCCATGATGTGCGCGCGATTGCTCAAGCGTGAGCCAGAGGCCCATGAGCAGGGCCGTTTCTACCGCACCAGCGGCGCCTTCATCGACTGGATGATTGCTGAATACGGGCGGATGTTGCGCTGGGTACTCAAGCACCAGCCGCTGACCTTGCTGGTGGCGATCGGCACGCTGGCGCTGACCGTGTTCCTTTATATGGTCGTGCCCAAGGGCTTCTTTCCGGTGCAGGACACCGGGGTGATCCAGGGCATTTCCGAAGCGCCGCAGTCGATTTCCTTTGCGGCGATGGGCGAGCGTCAGCAGGCGCTGGCGAAGATCATTCTCGAAGACCCTGACGTGCAAAGCCTGTCGTCGTACATCGGTGTCGATGGCGACAACGCCACGCTCAACAGCGGGCGCCTGCTGATCAACCTCAAGCCTCACGGCGAGCGCGATCTGACCGCGACTGAAGTGATCGCCCGCCTGCAACCGCAACTGGACAAACTGGTCGGCATCCGCCTGTTCATGCAGCCGGTGCAAGACTTGACCATCGAGGACCGTGTCAGCCGTACCCAATACCAGTTCAGCTTGTCCTCGCCGGATTCCGAACTGCTCAACCAATGGAGCGGACGGCTGGTCGAAGCGCTGGCACAGCGTCCGGAGCTGACCGACGTTGCCAGCGACTTGCAGGACAAGGGCTTGCAGGTCTATCTGGTGATCGACCGCGACGCCGCGTCACGCCTCGGCGTTTCGGTGTCGAACATCACCGATGCGCTGTACGACGCTTTCGGTCAGCGGCAGATCTCGACCATTTACACCCAGGCCAGCCAGTATCGCGTGGTGCTGCAAGCCCAGGCTGGCGAGAGGATCGGCCCGCAGGCGCTGGATCAGATCCATGTGAAAACCACTGACGACGCCCAGGTGCGGCTGTCCAGCCTGGCGCATATCGAGGAGCGTCAGGCGCAGTTGGCGATCAGCCACATCGGCCAGTTCCCGGCGGTGATGATGTCGTTCAACCTCGCGCCCGGCGTGGCGCTGGGGCATGCGGTGGACGTCATCGAACAGGTGCAGCAAGAGATCGGCATGCCGGTTGGCGTGCAAACCCGCTTCCAGGGGGCGGCCGAAGCGTTCCAGGCTTCGCTGTCGAGTACCTTGCTGTTGGTCCTGGCGGCGGTGGTGACCATGTATATCGTGCTTGGCGTGCTCTACGAGAGTTATATCCACCCGATCACCATTCTCTCGACCTTGCCGTCGGCGGCGGTGGGCGCCTTGCTCGCCTTGCTGCTCAGCGGTAATGATCTGGGGATGATTGCGATCATCGGCATCATTCTGCTGATCGGTATCGTCAAGAAGAACGCGATCATGATGATCGACTTCGCCCTCGACGCCGAGCGCAACCAGGGCATGGCGCCGCAGGAGGCGATCTATCAGGCGGCGCTGCTGCGCTTCCGGCCGATCCTCATGACCACCCTGGCCGCGTTGTTCGGCGCGGTGCCGCTGATGCTCGCCACCGGTTCGGGCGCCGAACTGCGCCAGCCGCTGGGCCTGGTGATGGTCGGCGGGTTGCTCATGAGCCAGGTGCTGACTCTGTTCACTACGCCGGTGATTTACCTGTACTTCGACCGCCTTGGCCGTCGGTTTGGCAAGAGCAAGGCTGACGGCGAAGAGGTGTCGGTATGACTGTCGGAACGCACAACCCCTGTAGGAGTGAGCCTGCTCGCGATGAGGCCGGCACCAGCACCATTAATGTAAACAGACACACCGCTATCGCGAGCAGGCTCACTCCTACAGGGGTTCGGCGTGACGCTGGGGATCGTGTTCAATGAACCTCTCCGGCCCATTCATCAAACGCCCCGTGGCAACCATGCTGCTGTCCCTGGCAATCATGCTGCTGGGCGGTGTCAGCTTCGGGCTGCTGCCAGTCTCACCGTTGCCACAGATGGACTTCCCGGTCATCGTTGTGCAGGCCAGCCTGCCCGGTGCCAGCCCTGAGGTCATGGCCTCGACGGTGGCGACGCCGCTGGAGCGCTCGTTCGGCGCGATTGCCGGCGTCAACACCATGAGCAGTCGCTCCAGTCAGGGCTCGACGCGGGTGATTTTGCAGTTCGACCTCGACCGCGACATCAACGGTGCGGCGCGGGAAGTGCAGGCGGCGATCAACGCCTCGCGCAATTTGCTGCCGAGCGGGATGCGCAGCATGCCCACCTACAAAAAGGTCAATCCGTCGCAGGCGCCGATCATGGTGCTGTCGCTGACCTCGGACGTGCTGGAAAAAGGCCAGTTGTATGATCTGGCCTCGACTATTTTGTCGCAGAGCCTGTCCCAGGTGCAGGGCGTCGGTGAAGTGCAGATCGGCGGCAGTTCGCTGCCGGCGGTGCGCATCGAACTCGAACCGCAGGCACTCAACCAGTACGGTGTCGCCCTCGATGATGTGCGCAAGACCATCGCCGACGCCAACGTGCGCCGGCCCAAGGGTTCGGTGGAAGACGCGCAGCGGCTGTGGCAGATCCAGGCCAACGACCAACTGGAAAAAGCCAAGGATTACGAATCGCTGATCATCCACTACGCCGACGGCGCTGCACTGCGCCTCAAAGACGTGGCGAAGGTCAGCGACGGCGTCGAAGACCGCTACAACAGCGGTTTCTTCAACGATGACGCAGCGGTGCTGCTGGTGATCAACCGGCAGGCTGGCGCCAATATCATCGAGACGGTCAACGAGATCAAGGCGCAGTTGCCGGCCCTGCAAGCGGTGCTGCCGGCCAGCGTCAAGCTGAACCTGGCGATGGACCGCTCGCCAGTAATCAAGGCCACATTGCACGAAGCGGAAATGACCCTGCTGATCGCCGTCGTCCTGGTGGTGCTGGTGGTGTTTCTGTTCCTCGGCAATTTCCGCGCCTCGCTGATTCCGACGCTGGCGGTGCCGGTGTCGCTGGTCGGCACCTTTGCGGTGATGTACCTCTACGGTTTTTCGCTGAACAACCTGTCGCTGATGGCGTTGATTCTCGCCACCGGCTTGGTGGTGGACGACGCCATTGTTGTGCTGGAGAACATTTCCCGGCACATCGACGAGGGCGTCAAACCGATGCAGGCCGCGTATCTCGGCGCCAAGGAAGTCGGTTTTACCTTGCTGTCGATGAACGTGTCGCTGGTGGCAGTATTTCTGTCGATCCTGTTCATGGGTGGCATTGTCGAAAGTCTGTTCCGCGAGTTCTCCATCACCCTGGCCGCGGCGATTGTCGTGTCGCTGGTGGTGTCCCTGACGTTGACGCCGATGCTCTGCGCCCGTTGGCTCAAGCCACACACGCCGGGGCAGGAAAACCGCCTGCAACGCTGGAGCCGGCGCACCAACGACTGGATGGTCGGCAAATACGCCGTGAGCCTCGATTGGGTCTTGCGCCACCGCCGCTTGACGCTGCTCAGTCTATTGATCACGGTCGGCGTCAACGTCGCGCTGTATGTGGTGGTGCCGAAAACCTTCATGCCCCAGCAGGACACCGGACAGTTGATCGGTTTTGTGCGCGGCGACGACGGTCTGTCGTTCAGCGTCATGCAGCCGAAAATGGAAATTTTCCGCCGCGCCGTGCTCAAGGATGAGGCGGTGGAGAGCGTCGCCGGCTTCATCGGGGGCGGCAACGGCACTAACAACGCCTTCATGATCGTGCGCCTGAAACCGATCAAGGAACGCCAGTTGTCTGCGCAGAAAGTCATTGAACGCCTGCGCAAGGAAATGCCCAAGGTCCCCGGCGCGCAGTTGATGCTGATGGCCGACCAGGACCTGCAGTTTGGCGGCGGGCGCGAGCAGACCTCGTCGCAGTACAGCTACATCCTGCAAAGCGGCGATCTCGGTGAGTTGCGCAAGTGGTATCCGAAAGTGGTCACGGCATTGCGCGCCTTGCCCGAACTGACTGCCATCGATGCCCGCGAAGGCGCCGGCGCGCAGCAGGTGACGCTGATTGTCGACCGCGACCAGGCCAAACGCCTGGGCGTAGACATGGACATGGTCACGGCGGTGCTGAACAACGCCTACAGTCAGCGGCAGATTTCGACGATCTACGACAGCCTCAACCAGTATCAGGTGGTGATGGAGGTCAATCCGAAATACGCTCAGGACCCGGTGACACTCAAGCAGGTGCAGGTCATTACCGCTGACGGTGCGCGGGTGCCGTTGTCGACGTTCGCTCATTACGAAAACAGCCTGGAAGACGACCGGGTCAGCCACGAAGGCCAGTTCGCGTCCGAGTCGATTGCCTTCGACATGGCCGAAGGCGTGACGGTGGAGCAGGGCAGTGCCGCCATCGAGCGGGCGATTGCCAAGGTCGGGCTGCCGGAAGATGTCATTGCGAAAATGGCCGGTACGGCTGATGCCTTCGCCGCGACGCAGAAGAGCCAGCCGTTCATGATCCTCGGCGCGCTGCTCGCGGTGTACCTTGTGCTCGGCGTGCTGTACGAAAGCTACATCCACCCACTGACCATCCTGTCGACGCTGCCGTCGGCCGGGGTCGGTGCGTTGCTGTCGATCTATGCGCTGGGTGGCGAATTCAGCCTGATTTCCCTGCTCGGGCTGTTCCTGCTGATCGGCGTGGTGAAGAAAAACGCCATTCTGATGATTGACCTCGCGCTGCAACTGGAGCGCCATCAGGGCCTGTCGCCACTGGAGTCGATCCGCAGCGCGTGCCTGCAACGTTTGCGGCCGATCCTGATGACCACGCTGGCGGCGATCCTCGGCGCCTTGCCGCTGCTGCTCGGCCGGGCCGAGGGCGCGGAAATGCGCCAGCCGCTGGGGCTGACCATCATTGGCGGTCTGGTCTTCAGCCAGGTCCTGACCCTTTACACCACACCTGTGGTTTACCTCTATCTCGACAAGCTGCGCCATCGCTTCAACCATTGGCGTGGCGTGCGCACTGACGCCGCTCTGGAAACTCCGCTATGACTGACCGTTCGCTTTTCAATCTGGCCACTGTTCGCGGTTCGCGGCTGTTGAGCCTGTCGCTGTGCGTGGCGATGCTCAGTGCCTGTGCTGTCGGCCCCGATTACCAGCGTCCGCAGACCGCTGAAATCGCTCAGTACAAGGAAGCCGAAGGCTGGCGCCAGGCCAACCCGAGCGATTCGCTGGCCCGCGGGGCCTGGTGGGAGTTGTACGGCGATCAGCAGCTCAATGTTTTGATCGAGAAACTCAACAGTTCCAACCAGACGGTGGCGCAATCCGAAGCCCAGTATCGCCAAGCTCAGGCGTTGGTGCGCAGCGCACGCGGGGCGTTTTATCCCAGTGTCGACCTGAGCCTGGGCAAGACCCGCTCCAGTCAGGGCACCGGCAGCAGCAGTTCGAGCCTGAGCAGTTCTTCCAGCGGGATTCGTGACACCTACAACGCGCAACTGGGCGTGAGTTGGGAGGCCGATGTATGGGGCAAGCTGCGCCGAGGCCTGGAGGCGGACGAAGCCAGTGCCCAAGCGAGTTTTGCCGACCTGGCGGCCATGCGCCTGAGCCAACAGTCGGAACTGGTGCAGAACTACCTGCAACTGCGTGTGATCGATCAGCAGAAACGGTTGCTCGAGGCCACCGTTGCCGCTTACGAACGCTCGCTGAGAATGACCGAGAACCAATACCGCGCCGGGGTTTCCGGGCGTGACGCGGTGGCGCAGGCGCAGACCCAGTTAAAAAGTACTCAGGCCGATCTGGTCGATCTGATCTGGCAGCGCGCGCAATTTGAAAACGCTATCGCCGTGCTGACCGGCGAAGCGCCGGCGAACTTCAGCATTGCCGAAAGCCAGACCATCCCGAACTTGCCGCAAGTGCCGCTGAGCCTGCCTTCGCAGTTGCTTGAGCGGCGTCCGGACATCGCCTCCGCCGAGCGCTCGGTGATCGCCGCCAACGCCAACATCGGCGTGGCGAAAGCCGCCTATTATCCGGATCTGACCCTGAGTCTGAGCGGGGGCTACAGCAGCAGTACATCGAACAACCTGATCAGCCTGCCGAACCGTTTCTGGTCGGTTGGCCCGCAGCTGTCGTTGCCGCTGTTCGACGGCGGCATTCGTTCGGCCGAGGTTGATCGCACTGAAGCGGCCTACGACCAGACCGTCGCCAAATACCGCCAGACCGTGCTCGACGGTTTCCGCGAAGTGGAAAACTACCTGGTGCAGCTGAAAGTGTATGCCGACGAAGCGGCCGTGCGCCAGGAAGCGCTGGATGCCGCGCGCGATTCCCTGCGCCTGACGGAGAACCAGTACAAGGCCGGACTGATTGCCTATATTGACGTAGTGGTGGTGCAGGCGACGGCGTTGAGCAATGAGCGCAGTGTTTTGAACATTCTGCAAAACCGCCTGATTGCCAGCGTGCAACTGATCGCCGCGCTGGGCGGTGGCTGGGACGGCCAACTGGATGTCAGCGACAAGCGCTGAGCCTTGTGGGCGTGAGCCTGCTCGCGATAGCGTCGCTCCCAGTGATCGTTCCCACGCTCTGCGTGGGAATGCCTCAACGGACGCTCCGCGTTCGGCTCTGAAAGGGACGCGGAGCGTCCCGGGCTGCATTCCCACGCAGAGCGTGGGAACGATCATCAACACGGCCAGAGTTGTCGGCAGCGGGTCTGGTTAAGTCCATTCCTGAGCGTTGTAGGACGATCGAACAAGCGTTTCATCGGCCTGATGGCAAAATGATTACTTTGTCAGTGCGTTCTTCCGCGCAATCAGTACAATCGCCGGATTTTCCTGACCGAGAATGGATGCAATACGGTCTTGGTCGGCACGAGAATCCCCATGCTCATCGGCAGCTACTCCTTCACCCTGGTTTTCATTTCGCTGTGCGTGGCGATTCTCGCCTCCTACACAGCGCTCGACCTGACCGGGCGCATCGCTACCGCCAAGGGCCGCGCCGTGCATTTCTGGACGGCGGGCGGGGCGTTGGCCATGGGGGTTGGCGTCTGGTCGATGCACTTTATCGGCATGCTCGCCTTCAAGTTGCCGATCGATCTGGGTTACGACATCGCGCTCACGGCGCTGTCGCTGCTGATCGCCTTGCTGTCCTGCGGATTCGCCTTGTGGCTGGTCAGCCAGCCAAAACTGCCGCTGCTGCAACTGGCCTTCGGTGCGTTGATCATGGGCGCGGGCATCAGCGCCATGCATTACACCGGTATGGCGGCGCTGCGCATGACCCCCGGCATCGACTACGACCCGACGTTATTCAGCGCCTCGTTGCTGATTGCCGTGGGTGCTTCGGCGGCCGCGTTGTGGATCGCCTTTCGCCTGCGCCAGCATTCGCCGTATGTAGGCCTGATCCGCGCCGGCGCGGCGGTGATCATGGGCATTGCCATTGTCGGCATGCACTACACCGGCATGGCGGCCGCACAGTTTCCCGATGGCAGTTTCTGCGGCGCGACGGTCAATGGCCTGAAAGGCAACGGGCTCGACAGTCTGGTGTTGGTCACCACGCTGGCGGTGTTGTCCATCGCCTTGCTGACGTCGATCCTCGACGCTCGCCTCGAAGCACGCACCGCTGATTTGGCGCATTCGTTGACGGTGGCCAACCGCGAACTCACGCAACTGGCCCTGCACGACACCCTCACCGGCCTGCCCAACCGCATGCTGCTCGATGACCGCATCAGTCAGGCGATCAACAAGGTTCACGAGCAGGGCGGTTGTTTCGCCTTGATGTTCATCGATCTGGACGGTTTCAAACCGGTCAACGATGCCTTCGGCCATCACATGGGCGACCAACTGCTGCGCGAGGTCGGTGTGCGCCTGCGCGAGGATCTGCGCAGCCAGGACACGCTGGCGCGGATCGGCGGCGATGAATTCGTCCTGCTGGTGCGCCTCACCGAGCCCGACGATGCCGTGAGTCTGGCGGCGCGGCAGGTCGGTTTGATCGCCCAGGCGTTCCGTGTTGCTGAACACGACCTGCAGATTTCCGCCAGTGTCGGCATCGCCCTGTACCCGGGCAATGGCCAGAGCGCGCAAGAGCTGCTGATGAACGCCGATGCCGCGATGTACCACGCCAAGGGCGGCGGCAAGAACGGCTACAGCTTTTTCGACGCCTCGATGAATAACAACGCCCGCAAGCAGTTGCAGTTGGTGCAGGACTTGCGCGCGGCGCTGGAACACAATCAGTTCAGCCTGCATTACCAGCCCAAGTTTGACGCCGCCAATGGTCGCGCGGTCGGCGCCGAAGCGTTGCTGCGCTGGGAGCATCCCGTGCACGGCTTGCTGATGCCCGACACGTTTATCGATCTGGCAGAGAAAACCGGTTTGATCATCCCGATGGGCGAGTGGGTGCTCAACGAAGCGTGTCGGCAGATGCGCGAGTGGTACGTGCTCGGCTACACCGATTGGCGCATTGCGGTAAACCTCTCGGCGTTGCAGTTTTGTAATGCCGGACTGGTGCGCAGCGTTGCCAAGGCGCTGCGCACGCACCACCTGCCGGCGAACAGCCTGACCCTGGAGATCACCGAAACCACCGCCATGAGCGATGCCGATGCGAGCATGACGGTTTTGCAGGAACTGTCGGACATGGGCGTCGACCTGTCGATTGACGACTTCGGCACCGGTTATTCCAGCCTGATGTACCTCAAGCGCCTGCCGGCCAATGAGCTGAAGATCGACCGCGGTTTCGTTCGCGACCTGGAGCACGACAGTGATGATGCGGCGATCGTTTCGGCGATTGTCGCGCTCGGCCAGGCGCTGGGGTTGCGCATCGTTGCCGAAGGCGTCGAAACCGGTGTGCAGCAGGACTTCCTGACCAAACTGGGCTGTGATTCGTTACAGGGCTACCTGCTTGGGCATCCGCTGCCGGCTGAGCGCTTCTTGCAGGACATCGTGCGCGGGGAGCGCATGGCGGTGGTCTGATAGACCCCCGTGGGAGCGAGCCCGCTCGCGAAGACGTCCTGACAGGCGCCACAGACTCCATGCAAAACCTGCCAATGGCAGTTATTCTTGCCCCGACTGTTACGTGTGCACGTGGGGGAAAGCCAGCATGGATAAAGTCATTGTCATCACCGGTGGCGGGCGCGGGATTGGCGCGGCTACGGCGCTGTTGGCTGCCGAACAAGGCTATCGGATCTGCATCAATTACCAGTCCGATGAACAGGCCGCGCACGCCGTGCTGGAACAGGTTCGCGCCTTGGGCGCCCAGGCCATTGCAGTGCGCGCCGACGTCAGCATTGAAGACGAAGTGGTTGCGATGTTTCACCGCGTCGACAGCGAACTGGGCCGCGTCACCGCACTGGTGAACAACGCGGGCACCGTCGCACACAAATCGCGGGTCGACGAAATGTCCGAGTTCCGCATTCTCAAAATCATGAAAACCAACGTCCTGGCACCGATCCTCTGCGCCAAGCACGCGATCCTGCGCATGTCGCCCAAACATGGCGGGCAGGGTGGCAGCATCGTCAACGTGTCATCGGTGGCCGCACGCCTGGGCTCGCCAAACGAATACGTCGACTACGCCGCCTCCAAAGGCGCGCTCGATACCTTCACCATCGGCCTGTCCAAGGAAGTCGCGGGCGAGGGGATTCGCGTCAACGCGGTGCGTCCGGGCTACATTTACACCGATTTCCACGCGCTGAGCGGCGATCCGGACCGGGTCAGCAAGCTCGAATCGGCGATCCCCATGGCGCGGGGCGGACGCCCGGATGAAGTGGCGGAGGCGATTGTCTGGTTGCTGTCGGACAAGGCGTCGTATGCGACGGGGACGTTTGTTGATTTGGGCGGTGGGCGCTGATGTCGCTGGTTTTTTTGTAGCGTCAGGCAGGTTTGCAGCGGTCGACGCGAAACGATCGCGTTGACCGCTGTCTTGCGGTGCCGTCAGTCTTGGACGATCTCAATGTCATCGAAACCAACCCTCTGGCCCACACCTTGCTCGGGACCTTCGACGAAAAATGTAAGTCCGGTCACGTCGTCGCGCGTTGGCGTCCATTCGCCTTGCACCACATGCCAGTTGTTATCGATCGGAGGGTGATCAAATACCATACCACCGGAAGGGGCGGCGTAAAGTCGCAATGTTTCCAACTTGAAGCCAAGTGGAAAGCGGATGCGAAACTTCACGTGCATCTTGGTTTGTTTGAACGCAACAGGGAACCTTTTATCTATCGTAGCGAGCGCTGTTATGCCGCCAGGAAAACCAGCCGTAGTAAACACTGCTGTATAGTGCGGCGATTCGATCGTTCCTCCGCCGTTAGTGTCACGCCAGCCGTTGGCGTTGCCATTGCTGAAATCGGTAAAGTCGTGAACAGCCTTGGAGTTTGTCATGAGATTGCACCTGCCTGTTTAGAGAGAACTAGCGCTGTAGATTCAGTCAGACAGGCCATCAAACGTCTACTGTCAGAAATTACAGGTTCTTCTACAGTTTTCTACCGTTTGTCCGAGTATCTTCAAAACGACCGCACAATCCGCCCCAGCGTCTCCATGGCCTTTTCCGAAGCCTCGGTCCACGGGCTGCCGTAGTTCAACCGAATGCAGTTCCTGAAGCGCTGGGTCGGCGAGAAGATCGGCCCCGGGGCAATGCTGATGCCTTGTGCCAGCGCCATCTGAAACAGCTTCAGCGAATCCATCTGCTCCGGTAATTCCAGCCACAAAAAGTAGCCGCCGGCCGGTTGGCTGACCCGGGTCTGTGCCGGAAAATAACGGGCAATCGCTGCGAGCATCGCGCTTTGCTGCTCTTCAAGGGCGTAGCGCAGTTTGCGCAGGTGGCGGTCGTAGCCGCCGTGTTGCAGGTAGTCGGCAATCGCTGCTTGCGCCGGCATCGAGGCGCATAGCGAGGTCATCAGTTTCAGCCGCTCGATTTTCTGCGCGTAGCGCCCGGCGGCGACCCAGCCGATGCGGTAGCCGGGGGCGAGGCTTTTGGCGAACGAGCCGCAATGCATCACCAGGCCCTCCGTGTCGAACGCCTTGGCCGGTTTTGGCGCCTGCTGACCGTAATAGAGTTCGGCGTAGACATCGTCTTCGATCAGCGGCACCTGATGCTGGCGCAGCAGTTCTACCAGTTCCTGCTTCTTCGCCTCGGGCATGGTTGCGCCCATCGGGTTCTGGAAACTGGTCATGCACCAGCACGCCTTGATCGGGTGCCGCGCCAGGGTTTGCGCGAGGACGCCGAGGTCGATGCCGTCGCGCGGGTGCACGGGGATTTCCACCGCTTTGAGCTTCAAGCGCTCAAGCACTTGCAGGCTGGCATAAAACGCCGGGGCTTCGATGGCCACCAGATCGCCTGGCTCGGTCACCGCTTGCAGGCACAGGTTCAGGGCCTCGAGGGCGCCGTTGGTGATCAACAATTCTTCCATCGGCAACATCAGGCCGCCGACCATGTAGCGCAGGGCGATTTGCCGACGTAACTGCGGGTTGCCCGGCGACATGTCGGTGACGACCATGCGCGGGTCCATTTCCCGGGCAGCGCTGGCTAATGAGCGTGACAGGCGCTGCAACGGGAACAAACCCGGACTGGGGAACGCCGAGCCGAAGGGCACAGTGCTCGGGTCCTTGATTGAGTCGAGTACCGAAAACACCAGCTCACTGACGTCGACTTCGGTGGATTCGTTGACCTGGCTGCTGATCACCGGCTCGGAAAACGGGCTCGGCGCATGGGTGTTGACGAAGTATCCGGAGCGCGGCCGCGCGCGGATCAGCCCGCGCCGTTCCAACAGGTAATAAGCCTGGAACACCGTCGACGGGCTGACGCCGTAGGTCTGGCTGGCATAGCGCACCGAGGGCACCCGCTGGCCGGGACCGAGTACGCCGGAGCGGATCAGTTCTGCGATGTCGTCGGCGAATTTTTCGTAGCGTTTCATGGTGGATCCGGGTGGGTGCTTATGGGGGAGTCGCGGCGGCTTCATTCGCGAGCAGGCTCGCTCCCACAGGGGAACGTGGTCAATGGTGCGAGCGAGCCTGCTAGCGAATGAAAGCACTGCAATCTAAGGGCAATCAGCGATTCAGCGGCGCAACAAATCGGCTCTTCGCCACGCTGTAAACCTGCGGCTCGTCAGTGTCTTCAATCCTGAAATTCAATGTCTGCGAGCTGCTGGCCGGCCGCTCGGTAGTCATCGCCACCGATACCGGCACGTCGATAATCTCCCCCGGCGCCAGGCTTAGTGCCGTTTTGCCCTGCAATTCGAACCCATCGCCATCAAGCAGACTCAACCGGTAATCCTGCCGCTGCTGAGTCTTGTTGATCACCTTGAGCGAATAGATATTCTCGATCTGCCCCTGAGCATTCTCACGAAACAATCCGCGATCCTTGGTCACATCCAGCGACACCATTGGCCGCTCGACCAGTGCCAGCGCCAAGGCGCCGATCATCACCAGCAGCACCGCCGTGTAGCCAATCAGGCGCGGGCGCAGCAGATGCGTCTTGCCGCCCTGCAATTCGCGTTCGGAACTGTAGCGGATCAAGCCGCGCGGGTAATGCATTTTGTCCATGATCGAGTCGCAGGCATCGATGCACGCCGCGCAACCGATGCACTCCATCTGCAAACCGTCGCGTATGTCGATACCGGTCGGGCAGACCTGCACGCACAGTTGGCAATCGATGCAATCGCCCAGGCCTGCGTCTTGCGGCTTGACGTCACGTTTGCGTGGGCCACGGCTTTCGCCCCGGGCGACGTCGTAGGCGATGGTCAGGGTGTCCTTGTCGAACATCACACTCTGGAACCGCGCATACGGGCACATATGCATGCACACCGCTTCGCGCAGCCAGCCGGCATTGATGTAGGTGGCGGCGGTGAAAAACAGCACCCAGAACAGGCTGACGCCACCGATCTGCAAGGTCAGCAGTTCTTCGGCCAGCGGCCGGATCGGGGTGAAGTAGCCGACAAAGGTCAGCCCGGTCAGCACACTGATCGCCAGCCACAGGGTGTGCTTGGCGGCGCGCCGGGCCAGCTTGTTCAGGCCCCACGGTGCCGCTTGAAGTTTGATCCGCTGGTTGCGTTCGCCTTCGGTGATTTTCTCGCACCACATGAAAATCCACGTCCACGAACTTTGCGGGCAGGTGTACCCGCACCAGACCCGCCCGGCGAACACGGTGATGGCGAACAGGCCGAACGCGGCAATGATCAGCAGGGCCGACAGCAAAATGAAATCCTGCGGCCAGAACGTCGCGCCGAAGATGTGGAATTTGCTTTGCGAGAGGTCCCACAGCACCGCCTGCCGTCCGCCCCAGTTCAGCCACACCGTACCGAAAAACAGCACGAACAACAGTCCCGCGCCGCTCATGCGCAGGGTGCGGAACAGACCGGTGAAACTGCGGGTCTGGATCGGCTGGTCACTGGGCCTTGCCGTCGCCTTCATCGGGCGTGCGGGCACGCTTTTTATTGTTGGCGGCGCTTCTACGGTTCGGACGGGGATTTGTTCGCTCATGGTCGTTCGCTCATCAGCCTCCATCAGGCCGAGGGACTATGAGCGCCGATCTGTTTGCATAACAGACTCAGGTCTGGCAATAAAAAGCGGATCAGATGAGGTTTTGCGTAACGCCTGCGACAACTTGAAGCAACTTGCCGAATGAGGCGCAAACGGCTAACGCAGGCGCTTGCGCGGGGTGTTGATCAGGGTCAGTCAAATCACCGAATCACCCGTGTCTGCTTTCAGGTGTTCACGACCGTCCCTGGCTCCGGCGACGGTCAAGGCGTCGGCTTCTGCTTCGGTGATGTAGACCCGTTTGCCTTCTATCTCCACGAACGACATGGCTTTTTCGCTATCGGTCATGACTTCCAGCGTGTCGCAGATGCGAATTTCTTCGCCATGTTCGACGGTGAAAAAACAGACTTTCTGCTCGGGGTTGGATTCATCGATTCGAACGGGCATCGCGGCAGTCCTTTTTTCCATTGAGGTCTGCACATTAGGAAGCGAAGCGCGTGGATCGTTCGGCGCAACCGATTAATGGTCGACGTTGTCCATCCTTTATCAAGCCAATAACAAGGACTGCACGATGGAAGACTGGTGGGATGAAGTGTGGAAAACCCTGGAAGCCGAATTTGCCGACATCGGCGACACCGCGCAAATGACCCGCATTACCGTGCGTCTGCTGATGGCGGCGATTCTTGGCGGCATTCTCGGTTTCGAGCGTGAACATAAAGGCAAGGCAGCAGGTGTGCGCACGCACATGCTGGTGGCGTTGGGTGCTGCACTGTTCGTACTGGTGCCGCAGACATCGGGCGCAGAATCCGATGCCATGAGCAGGGTATTGCAGGGTGTGATCGCCGGGATCGGTTTTCTCGGCGCGGGCACAATCCTGAAAAATCAGCAGGGCGACGAATCCCATGTCAAAGGCCTGACCACGGCCGCCGGGTTATGGATGACAGCGGCAATCGGTGTGGCAGTGGGGCTGGGCAAGGAAGCGACAGCGCTATTGAGCACCATTCTGGCGCTGGCGATTTTCAGCGTGATGCCTTATGTGGTGAGGATGTTCGAAAAGGATGTCGACAAGAACGACCACCTCTAGATCCCTGATGCCTGATCGTTCCCACGCTCTGCGCGGGAATGCCGCAACGGACGCTCTGCGTTCGGCTGAGTGGGACGCGGAGCGTCCCGGGCTGCATTCCCACGCGGAGCGTGGGAACGATCAACGTCGCGCGGGAACGCTCAGGCGGGGGCTAGACGATCACTGGCGGCATCGTACTCGGCGGTTCTTCTTTCGGCGGTGGTGTGGTGCCGGGCGGTTCCTGTTCCGGCACCGGTGGTGGTTCGGTCTCGGGCAACGTCGGTTTGTCGATGTTGGGATCGGGCGTTTCCGCCGGGATCGGGATGTTCATCTGTTGACCTCCGTGTGGCACATGGCGTGAGAAGTGCTTAAGTGGATTGACCGTCTCACGGTGAATTCGATCCGCGCCGCGCCCCGGCAATTTCGTCTGAACTTTTCCCCGGGCCGGTTGCTCGGAAGCTAAGTGAGTTGATCACGGGGCCGGCGCTTCGTGGCGAATACTGATCCGGCACAAGAGCGTCCTTGGGGCGTTAAGGAGAGATGCTCAATGACTGCTGAAACATCTTCAGAACTGAACTACAACCCGCATTTGCCGTTGGCCCAGGCGTTGCTGCTGCCGCGCATCGTCATCGAAAACACCATGCCGACCCTGGAGGGCGGCCAGTTCGCCCCCAAATCGATTGCCGGGCGCGAGATCGTCGTCACCAGCAAGGTTTTTGCCGACGGCCACGACAAGCTCGCCGTGCGCATCCGTTGGCGCGCCGAAGGTAATGAGAGCTGGCACAGCGAGATCATGAGCGATCAAGGCAACAATGGCTGGCTGGGCCGATTCCGCCCCGAGCATCAGGGACGGTATGTTTACTGCATCGAAGCGTGGATCGATCATTTCGCCAGTTTTCAGTATGAGCTGGAGAAAAAACACAGCGCCGCCGTGCCGGTGTCGCTGGAGTTGCAGGAAGGCCGCACCATGGTGCTCCAGGCCGCCGAGCGCAGCGAAGGACAACTCAGCGAACAACTTCACGCGCTGCACCACGAATTGTCCGGTTTGCTCGAAACCGAGCAGGTCGCGCTGTTTCTGCACTCGCGCAGTGCGCAATTGATGGCCGAGGCCGACCTGCGTGCGTACCTGAGTGTCAGCCCGCAGTATCCGATGGATGTTGAACGTGAACTCGCCGAGTTCGCCAGTTGGTATGAGCTGTTTCCGCGTTCGATCACCGACGATCCGCGCCGCCACGGCACGTTCAACGACGTCCATTCGCGTCTGCCGATGATTCAGGACATGGGCTTCGACGTGCTGTATTTCACCCCGATCCATCCGATCGGTCGCGCCCACCGCAAGGGGCGCAACAATTCTCTGACCGCCGGCCCGGACGATCCCGGCAGCCCGTATGCGATCGGCAGCGAGGAGGGCGGTCACGAGGCGATTCACTCGCAACTCGGCACCCGCGAAGACTTCCGCCGACTGGTCGCCGCTGCCGCCGATCATGGTCTGGAGATCGCCCTCGATTTCGCCATCCAGTGCTCCCAGGACCACCCGTGGCTCAAACAGCATCCGGGCTGGTTTAACTGGCGCCCGGACGGCACGATCAAATACGCCGAAAACCCGCCGAAGAAATACCAGGACATCGTCAACGTCGACTTCTATGCGCCGGACGCGATTCCGGGCCTGTGGGTGGAGTTGCGTGACATTGTCATCGGCTGGGTCAAAGAGGGCGTGAAGATCTTTCGCGTCGACAACCCGCACACCAAACCGCTGCCGTTCTGGCAATGGCTGATTGCCGATGTGCGCGCGCTGTACCCGGAAGTGATCTTCCTGGCTGAAGCCTTCACCACGCCGGCGATGATGGCGCGGCTGGGCAAGGTCGGTTATTCGCAGAGCTACACCTATTTCACCTGGCGCAACACCAAGGCTGAACTGGCCGCGTACTTCACCGAACTGAACCAGTCGCCGTGGCGCGAGTGCTACCGGCCGAACTTCTTCGTTAATACCCCGGACATCAACCCGGCATTCCTGCACGACTCCGGGCGCCCCGGTTTCTTGATCCGCGCCGCGCTGGCGACCATGGGCTCAGGCTTGTGGGGCATGTATTCGGGGTTCGAGCTGTGCGAATCGGCGCCGGTCCCGGGCAAGGAGGAATACCTCGATTCGGAGAAGTACGAAATCCGCGTCCGCGATTTCACGGCGCCCGGCAACATCATTGCCGAAATCGCTCAGCTCAACCGCATCCGCCGCCAGAACCCGGCGCTGCACAGCCATCTGGGCCTGAAGATCTATAACGCCTGGAACGACAACATCCTGTACTTCGGCAAACGCAGCGCTGACGGCAGCAACTTCATTCTGGTAGCGGTCAGCCTCGATCCGCATAACGTCCAGGAAGCGAATTTCGAATTGCCGCTGTGGGAAATGGGCCTGCCGGACGATGCCGTAACCCACGGCGAGGACTTGATGAACGGCCACCGCTGGGACTGGTATGGAAAATACCAGTTCATGCGCATTGACCCGGCGTATCAGCCGTTCGGGATTTGGCGAATCACAGCCACGTGACGTAGCGAACCGCCCCCTGTGGCGAGGGGATTTATCCCCGTTGGCGCGCGCAGCGGCGCCTTTTTTTCAAGCTTTACCGCGTTTACCAGTTTGCGACTGCTGCGCAGCCGAACGGGGATAAATCCCCTCGCCACAGGGGGTCACCAATGCGAGTCCCTCGGTGGTATCAGTGAATTTTTCAGGAGTTTCACATGGCGAAGAAACCCAAGGCAGCTGCCTTCATCAAAGACCCGCTCTGGTACAAGGATGCGGTGATCTATCAGGTTCACGTCAAATCGTTTTTCGACTCCAACAACGACGGTATCGGCGATTTTCCCGGGCTGATCGCCAAGCTCGATTACATCGCCGACCTGGGCGTCAACACCATCTGGCTGTTGCCGTTCTATCCTTCGCCGCGCCGTGACGACGGCTACGACATTGCCGAATACCGTGGCGTGCACAGCGATTACGGGACCATGGCCGACGCCAAGCGTTTCATCGCCGAAGCGCACAAGCGCGGTTTGCGGGTGATCACTGAGTTGGTCATCAACCACACCTCTGACCAGCACCCGTGGTTCCAGCGCGCGCGCAAAGCCAAGCCGGGTTCGGCGGCGCGGGATTTTTACGTGTGGTCCGATGACGATCAGAAATACGACGGCACGCGGATCATTTTTCTCGACACCGAAAAATCCAACTGGACCTGGGACCCCGTCGCCGGCCAGTACTTCTGGCACCGTTTCTACTCGCACCAGCCGGACTTGAACTTTGATAACCCGCAGGTGATGAAAGCGGTGCTTTCGGTGATGCGTTACTGGCTGGACATGGGCATCGACGGCCTGCGCCTGGACGCGATCCCGTACCTGATCGAACGCGATGGCACCAACAACGAAAACCTTCCCGAAACCCATGACGTACTCAAGCAGATTCGCGCCGAAATCGACGCCAACTATCCCGACCGCATGTTGCTGGCCGAGGCCAATCAGTGGCCGGAGGACACCCAGCTGTATTTCGGAGACACCGACGCTGCCGGGGTGAATGGCGATGAGTGCCACATGGCCTTTCACTTCCCGCTGATGCCGCGCATGTACATGGCACTGGCGCAGGAGGATCGCTTCCCCATCACCGACATTTTGCGTCAGACCCCGGAAATCCCTGCGAACTGCCAATGGGCGATTTTCCTGCGCAACCACGATGAATTGACCTTGGAAATGGTCACCGACCGCGAGCGCGACTACCTGTGGAATTACTACGCGGCTGACCGTCGCGCACGAATCAACCTGGGTATCCGCCGTCGTCTCGCGCCGCTGATGGAGCGTGATCGCCGTCGCATCGAACTGCTCAACAGTCTGCTGCTGTCGATGCCCGGCACGCCGACCCTGTATTACGGTGACGAAATCGGCATGGGCGACAACATCTACCTCGGCGACCGTGACGGCGTGCGCACGCCGATGCAGTGGTCGATCGACCGTAATGGCGGCTTCTCCCGCGCCGATCCGGCCAGCCTGGTGCTGCCGCCGATCATGGACCCGTTGTACGGCTATCAGTCGGTCAACGTCGAGACCCAGTCCGGCGATCCACATTCGCTGCTGAACTGGACGCGGCGCCTGCTGGCCGTGCGCAAGCAGTCGAAAGCCTTCGGTCGTGGCACGTTGAAAATGCTCTCACCGACCAACCGCCGCGTGCTCGCTTACACCCGCGAATACACCGATGCCGATGGCAAGCATGAAATCATCCTGTGCGTGGCCAACGTCTCGCGCAGTGCGCAGGCCGTGGAACTGGACCTGTCGGCTTACGTCGGCATGGTGCCGGTGGAGATGCTCGGCGGTAACGCGTTTCCGCCGATCGGCCAGTTGAATTTCCTGCTGACCCTGGCACCGTACGGCTTCTACTGGTTCGCCCTTGCAGCGGAAAACCAGATGCCGAGCTGGCACGTGGAACCGGCGCAGAGCCTGCCGGACTTCACCACGCTGGTGCTGAAAAAACGCATGGAAGAACTGCTCGAAGCGCCGTCGCGCACGACGCTGGAGCAAAACATTCTGCCGAGCTGGCTGCAGAACCGCCGCTGGTTCGCCGGCAAGGACGCGGCCATCGAGAAGGTCAATCTGGCCTACGGCGTGCGCTTCGGCGACGCGCAGCATCCGGTGCTGCTCAGCGAGATCGACGTCACCAGCGCGGGCCAGACCAGCCGCTATCAGCTGCCGTTCGGCTTCATTGCCGAAGATCACGTCGGCCCACCGTTGCCGCAGCAATTGGCGCTGTCGCGCGTGCGCCGTGTGCGTCAGGTCGGCTTGATCACCGATGCGTTCAGCCTGGAAACTTTCGTCCGCGCTGTGCTGCAAGGCATGCAGAACAACACCGTGCTGGCATCGAGCGAGGGTGAAATCCGCTTCGAACAGACCCCGCACCTGGAAAAACTCGCCCTCGGCGCCGAGCCGGACGTGCGTTACCTGTCCGCCGAGCAATCGAACAGCTCAGTGGTGATCGGCAACAGCCTGGTGCTTAAGCTGATACGTAAAGTCGCTTCTGGCGTACACCCGGAACTGGAGATGAGCGCTTACCTGACCGAGGCCGGATTTGCCAATATCTCTCCGTTGCTGGGATCGGTGATTCGCCGCGATGCGCAGGGGCAGGACAACCTGCTGATGATCGCTCAGGGTTATCTGAGCAATCAGGGCGACGCCTGGGAGTGGACGCAGAACAACCTTGAACGGGCGTTGCGCGATGAGCTGGCCGACGCCGTCTCGGAACAGGAGCAGCATTACAACGCCTTGGGCGAATTGAAGGACTTTGCCGGCATGCTCGGGCAGCGTCTGGGCGAGATGCATCAGGTGCTCGCCGCGCCAACCGACAATGCCGACTTTGCTGCGCAAGTGTCTTCAGGCAAAGACATGCAGGCCACCGGCAAGGACGTGACGGCACAGGTCGAACACGCCTTGAAATTGCTCAAGGAGCATCAGGGCGAACTCAATGCGGCGGACCAGAAACTGGTCAAGCGTCTGCTCGACGAGAAAAAAACCATCCTCGCCCATGTGCAGGATCTGGCGAAAAAAGCCACCGGCGGTTTGCGCATTCGTGTGCATGGCGACTTGCATTTGGGCCAGGTGCTGGTGATCAAGGGCGATGCCTATCTGATCGACTTCGAGGGCGAACCGGCGCGGCCGTTGAGCGAGCGTCGTGGCAAGCACAGCCCGTACAAGGATGTCAGCGGTGTGCTGCGTTCCTTCGATTACGCGGCGGCGATGACCATCAACGTGCACAACGTCGACAACAGCCCTGAAGCCGAAGCGGCGCGCCAACGGGTCGCCGAACGTTATCTGCGTGAAGCGCGCGAGGCATTTGTGCAGGCATATCGCGAGGCGGCAGCTAGTCTTGAACATGCCTGGCAAGACCCTGAAGGCGCCGACGCTGCGCTGGCGTTGTTCGGCCTGGAAAAAGCGGCCTATGAAGTGGCCTATGAGGCGGAAAACCGCCCGACGTGGCTACCCGTGCCATTGCACGGTTTGTATGGATTATTGACAGGGCTTAAACCCTTTTCCGATCTTGGTGGAGAGTAGTCATGAGTTTCTCGAACAAGGAACAGGGTGTGGTCAAACAAGCATTGTTGCCCTCGGCACGTGATATCGACGCATTGGTGCGGGCAGAACATCAGGACCCGTTTTCGATTCTTGGCCCCCACGGCGACGGCGTCGGCGGGGAGTACATCCGTGCCTACCTGCCCGGTGCGCTGAGCGTTGTCGTGCTGGACAAGGACAGCGGTGAAGAACGCGGGCCGCTGCAGATGACCGAAACGCCGGGGTTGTTTGTCGGTCATTTCGATCAGGCACGGCCGTATCTGTTGCGCACGCGCTGGGCGGGCGGCGAACAGGTTACGGAAGATCCCTACAGCTTCGGTCAGTTGCTCGGCGAGATGGATTTGTACCTGTTTGCCGAGGGCAATCACCGCGATCTCAGCGCTTGCCTCGGCGCCCAACTGAAAACCGCCGATGGCGTCGACGGGGTGCGCTTCGCGGTCTGGGCGCCGAATGCCCGGCGGGTGTCGGTGGTCGGCGATTTCAACGTCTGGGACGGGCGCCGGCATCCGATGCGTCTGCGCCATCCGTCCGGGGTCTGGGAGCTGTTTATTCCGCGCCTGCAAGCCGGCGAGCTGTACAAATACGAAATCCTTGGCGCCCACGGCATTCTGCCGCTCAAGGCCGACCCGATGGCGCTGGCCACCAGCCTGCCACCGGACACCGCCTCGAAAGTCGCGTCGCCCTTGCAGATCGACTGGCAGGATCAGGACTGGATGAATGCACGCCAGGATCGGCATCAGCATTCAAAGCCATTGTCGATCTACGAGCTGCACGCCGGTTCCTGGCAGTGCGAGCTGGACGACCTGGGCGAAGTCGCGCGCCAATACACCTGGCCGGAACTGGCCGATAGGCTGATTCCCTACGTCAAGGAGCTGGGGTTCACCCACATCGAACTGATGCCGATCATGGAGCACCCGTTCGGCGGTTCCTGGGGTTATCAGTTGCTCTCGCAGTTCGCCCCGAGCGCGCGTTACGGCACGCCGGAGCAATTCGCTGCGTTCGTCAATGCCTGCCACCAGGCGGACATTGGCGTGATCCTCGACTGGGTGCCGGCGCATTTCCCTACCGATACCCACGGTCTGGCGCAGTTCGACGGCACCGCCCTGTACGAATACGGCAATCCGCTGGAGGGTTTCCATCAGGACTGGGACACGCTGATCTACAACCTCGGCCGCACCGAAGTGCACGGCTACATGCTGGCGTCGGCGCTGCACTGGCTCAAGCATTTCCATGTCGATGGCCTGCGTGTCGACGCGGTGGCCTCTATGCTCTATCGCGACTATTCACGCAAGGCCGGTGAGTGGGTGCCGAACCGCCATGGCGGACGCGAGAACCTTGAAGCCATCGACTTCCTGCGGCACTTGAACGACGTGGTCGCGCTGGAGGCGCCGGGCGCGCTGGTGATTGCCGAGGAGTCGACCGCCTGGCCGGGCGTCAGCCAAAGCACGCAGCAGGGCGGACTGGGCTTTGCGTATAAATGGAACATGGGCTGGATGCACGATTCGCTGCATTACATTCAGCAGGACCCGGTGTACCGCGCGCACCACCACAACGAATTGAGTTTCGGTCTGGTCTATGCGTGGTCCGAGCGTTTCATCCTGCCGATTTCCCATGATGAAGTGGTGCACGGCAAGCACTCGCTGATCGACAAGATGCCCGGCGATCGCTGGCAGAAGTTCGCCAACCTGCGCGCTTACCTGAGTTTCATGTGGACCCATCCGGGCAAGAAGCTCCTGTTCATGGGCTGCGAGTTCGGCCAGTGGCGTGAGTGGAACCACGATCAGCAACTGGACTGGTACCTGCTGCAGTATTCCGAGCACAAGGGCGTGCAGAAACTGGTTGGCGATCTCAACCGCCTGTACCGCGAAGAGCCGGCCCTGCACGATCAGGACGACGCGCCTCAAGGCTTCCAGTGGTTGATTGGCGATGATGCGATCAACAGCGTTTATGCGTGGCTGCGCTGGAGCAAGGACGGCGCGCCAGTGCTGGTGGTCGCCAACTTCACGCCGGTGCCGCGTCAGGGCTATCGAGTGGGCGTGCCGTTTGCCGGGCGCTGGGCAGAGTTGCTCAACAGCGATGCCGACATCTACGCCGGCTCCAATTACGGCAACGGCGGCGGGGCGCTTGCCGAAGAAGTGCCGAGCCATGGCCAGGCCTTGTCGCTGGAGCTGAATCTGCCGCCGTTGGCGGTGTTGATTCTTAAGCCGCAGGGCTGATCCGAAACCGCGTCGCTGCCATTCGCGAGCAGGCTCACTCCTACAATTTGGAATGCGTTCCCCTGTAGGAGTGAGCCTGCTCGCGAAGGCGCCGAGTCAGTCAATGCTGATGTTGAAGGTGGCACCGCTTTCGCGAGCAGGCTCGCTCCCACAGGGATTTTCGGTGATCTGAAGATCACCAGCGCATCCGTACCCCCAGGCTGCCAATGACCCCATTCAAATCGTTGTCATCGACATCGCTGCTGTAATCAGCGCTGACATACAGACTCACCGCCGGCGTCACCCGCGCCACCAGACCCAGCCCCAGCTCCACCGTCGATGACTTGCGGCTGCTGCTGATCTTGTCGACCTGATCCAGCGTTACCGTGTTGCCGGTATACACGGTGTGCCAGAGGTTGGTGCGCACATACGGTTCGACCGGCAGGCCGTTCAAGTCATAACTGCCTTTCAAGCGTGCGCCGACGCGGCCGCTCCACGACGTCAGTTCCGAGGATGAAGCATTGCCCGATCCGGCGTATGGCGTGTCGAGGCTGATGCGCTGGTTGATCAATTGCGCTTGCGGTTCGACCACCCAGTGGTCGCTCAGTCCGATGGGATAGCCGCCTTCCACGGAAAAGGTCATCGCGGTGCCTTCGGTGACTTGCCGGGTGCCTTGGCCGTTGCGGCTGAAACCACTGACCCGGCCACCGCTGGCGGACAGGTCGACGTGCCAGCCCTGCGCACCGATCAGGCTGTAATAGGCGCCCAGGCTTTGGCCTTGCAGGTTGAGGGTATCGGTTCCGGCATCGGCTTGGGCGCGACTGTTGTACAAGCCGCTGGTGTTGCCTTGAATCTGATTGAGCCCTCCGATCAGGCCGATCTTCTGGGTATGGCTGGCGCTTCGCAGGGTCAACACCGCGGGGCCCTTGATGTCTCCGCTGCCGGGTGTTGCAAAGCCTGAAGACAGCACGTCGGTCTGGGCCTGGCGGGCGCTTTTGCCGTAGAGCTGATCCCAGGCGCCTGGGGCGAGTTCTTCGGTCATGAGGCGGCTGCCCGACAAGTCGCGGCGTGGATCAAGGCGCTGCGGCCCGGGCGTAATGACGGTCGCAGGCAGGGTCATGACCGGTACATCCGCGCGATACCACGGCGTGGCTTCATCCGCCGCAGGGCCTGCCTGCACCTCCATGGATGAGCACAGCAGGACAGAACTCGACACTGTGCAGATAGTGATTTTGATCTCGTGTGAGGTGAGCGAAGTTTTCATGGAGGTCTACCTTGCAGGCGCATGCGGCATCTCGATTCTGGCGTCTCTCCTACCCCGAATGAGGGGCGACCGAATGGGGCGGGGCGAACCGTGGCCGCTCGATTTTGCGAGTGCCTGGCGGTCAGCCCCGGTGAGTGTTTCCGGGGGTAGTAAGCTTGAGATAAGAAGATCTACGGCTGTCCGTCAAGAAATTGAACGATGAGCGGTCGTTATAAAACAGGCAGCGCAAGCGCTTGTTTTTTGGCGGATAACTAAGTGTCTGTTTGAATGGAGAATCGCAATGGCGGCTGCGCGATGCAGCCGCTTTATTGCCGACGGAAGGTCTACCAGCTAATGCGCACGCCCAGGTTGCCGACGACGCCACGCGAGTCATTGCTGTCAATATTTCGGCTGTAATCGGTGCTGGCAAAAATACTGACGGCGCGATCGAGTGTGAGCACGACGCCAAGACCGATATCCGCCGAAGAGGATTTCTGTTGCGTGGTAATGACATCGCTGGTTCCGAAGGTCACCGTGTCGGTGCCGGAGAACGTATGCCACAGGTTGGTGCGAAGGTAGGGTTCCAGCGGCAGGCTGCTGACGTGATAGCGTCCCTTGAGGCGAGCACCGAGACGGCCGGTCCAGGCGCTGTCCGAATCGAACGAGACCTTTGAGATACCGTCGTTCTGGCTGTCGAGGGAAATTTTCTGGTGAATGACCTGAGCCTGCGGCTCGATCACCCAAGTGTCATTGATCGCGAACGGATAACCGGCTTCGGCCGACAGCGTCAGCGCATGTCCGCGGTTGTCCAGTTTGATCCCGCGATCGGAATGATTGTCGCCGTCGAAACGGGTGCCCATCACGACGGCATCGATGTACCCGCCGGAGGGATCGATCAGTGTCCAGTACAGGCCATAGCTGTCGCCCTCAAGCTTGATCTTGCCGGCGCTATTGCCTTGGAAGCCTTCATTGAAGCCATCGACATCGCCTCGCAGGCGACTATGCCCGACGAAGAAACCCACACGCTGGGTTTGACCGCCCACGGTTTGTGTGCTGTACAGATCGTTGCCCGCCTGAAAACCGTTGAGCGAGCCATCCAGCCGTGGTGTGACGGTGCCGGTCCAGGTTTGCTCGAGATTCTTGCCGTAGACCCGAGCCCAACCGGCACTGAATGCGCCGGTCTCCTTGAGCAGGCGCTGATCACCTTGGCGATCGTGAAAAGTGCCCAACGCATTGAGCGTCAGCTGGGCGGCGGCGGGTGGCAGCACCGACCACGTCGGGACTTCCGGTCGGTACAGTGGAATCGGTGCGGCCCCGGCCACGGCGGCGGGCAATACCGGTAACGGTGCGCTGCCGGCCGGTGCCACGGCCGCTATGGGCACGGCTGCCACCGGCACGAGGATCGGCGGCAACGCCGGATCCGGGTTGGGTACGCTGATCACCTGCGGCGAAACAACGGCTGAGCGCAAGTACCAACTGTTTTCGGTGCCGGCCGTCACGCCGCCCTTGAACAGGTAGTAGTCATAAGCCCCGGCCGACACCGGGCCGTTGAGGGTGAAGGCGTTGTCCATGCTGACCGTGCTGCCTTGGGCCTGGACCAGTTGGATGCCGTTGAGCCGGGTCAGTGCGCCCAGCCCGCCAAGGTTGTCGACGGTAATGACGGTGGCGCCACTCAGAGTGCCATCGTTGACCACCAGTCTGTCGCTTGGCGAATCATCACCACCGACGCTGGTTTGCAGCAGTAACTGGCCGCTATTGCCGACATAGTTGCCCTGTACCGTCAGCGTATCGTCGGTGCGATTGCTGTTGCCGGCCAGGTCGATGACCCCGGCGTTGTTGAAGGTTGCCGCCTGCCCGGCCAGCGCAGATCTAATCACGCCCTGGGTGGAAAGCAAGGTGCTGTTGCCGTCAAGGTTCAATACACCGGTGCCGGTATCCGCGTCCCCCAGCGACAGGCTGGAAGACCCCAGGTCCAGTTGCGAGCCATTGCTCACGTTCACCGTCTCCCAATTGACAAAGCGTTCAGGCAGCGCCGTTCGGGTGTTGTCGAGCGTCAGCGCATCACTGCCGACACCGCCATCGATCCTGGGGGGAAGCGCGATAAGGCTGTCATCCAGGCCACTCAAAGTGGCGCGGTCATTACCGGCGTCCAGCAGGATCGCCGAGCGGATGATCCCGCCGCTCCACGACAATGTGTCCTCACCGGCACTGGCGCGAATCTCGCCGACGATTTCGCCACCGGTCACCGTGATGCTGTCGTTGCCGCCGCTGACACTCACGTTACCGCCGATGCGCCCGCCGGAGACGATGATGGTGTCAGTGCCGAAGCCGGTAACCAGATTGCCGAAGATCTGCCCGCCGGACAGATCGAAAAAATTGTTGTCGAGTTTCATGTCAACCCGGCCAATGGTGCCGCCGGTCATGCGCGCGACATCGCCATCCTCAAACGCCGAGTCGATGGCGCCGCCAGTCATCAGGAAGGTGTCACGACCGTCGCCCTGGGCAAGGAAGCCAATCTGGCCGCCGGTCATCACAAAGTCATCAATTCCGCCGCCCTGGCTCAATTGCAGCGTGATTCTGCCGGAGTTCATCGCGACCCGGTCGGCGCCGTTGCCGAAGGTTACGCTGCCATTGATCTGGCCGTTGCCGTTGGCAGGAAAGGTCAGACTGTTGTTACCCGAGAGGTCTGTGAGCGGGCCGCTACTGCCGCTGTCACATGAATAGCTGTCGTTGCCCGCGCCGGGTGTCAGCACGCAGGCGGACCAGGCCGGCGGGCTGACGAGCAGCCCGAGGCAAGCGGGCAAGACGAAGGTATGCGGCAAAGTCCTCAACGTTCTGATAGCTGGCATGTCAATTCCCTGCGTGACGATGGGAAGTTCATCCTTGTAGGGTGCCGGACCCAAAAAAAGCCTCTGGAGTTGAGGAACTACATAAGGTGTGTACCCTAACGTTCTGAAGTCGCCGATCCTTCAGCTTCGGAAGGTGTAGAAGAAGTTTGCCCCCTCAGCCGGTCCGACTGACGAACGGTCGTGCGCCGCATCGTGGTTACAGGTGCACTTCAACCGCCAGCGGCAGGTGATCGGACAGGTGCGTCCACGGCTTGTTGCCGAGGATCTGCGGATCATGGCTACTCGCGTTGCGCAAGTAGATGCGGTCCAGGCGCAGTAACGGAAAACGCGCCGGGTAGGTTTTCGCCGGGCGGCCGTGATGGCGTTCGAAGGCTTCGTGCAGGTAGTCGCGTCGGGCGAGGGTGGCATTGCCCTGTAACTGCCAGTCGTTGAAATCGCCGGCGATGATCACCGGGGCGTCCTCGGGCAGCGATTCCAGCAACTGGCAGAGCAGTTGCAACTGCAATTGGCGATGGCTTTCCAGCAGGCTCAAGTGCACGCAGATCGCGTGGACCTCAGCATGCCCCGGCACATCCAGCACACAGTGCAACAGGCCCCGGCGTTCCGGGCCGGTGATCGACACGTCGAGGTTGCGGTATTCGCGAATGGGGTATTTGGACAGCAGTGCGTTGCCGTGATGGCCATCGGGATACACCGCGTTACGCCCGTAGGCAAAATCGCTCCACATGCTGTCCGCAAGAAATTCGTACTGCGAGGTTTGCGGCCATTCGTTGTAGCGGCTCGAATGGCGCTCGTGTTCACCGACCACTTCTTGCAGGAACACCAGATCGGCCGAAGTGCTGCGCACCGCTTCGCGCAGTTCCGGGAGAATGAAGCGCCGATTCAACGCGGTGAACCCCTTGTGGGTGTTGACCGTCAGCACGCGCATGCGATGAATGTCAGGCGCGTCGACGGCGTGACGCTTGGGATCGCTGGACACGTTCACTCCTCTGAATGGGGTCTGCCTGTTCATGCGACTGATGCGAGCGGGCGGCAGTTCCGTTTTGTGAACGACGCAAGCAATGTAGGAGTGAGCCTGCTCGCGATAGCGGTGGGCCAGCCAATGCATGTATTGACTGACGAGGCCCCTTCGCGAGCAAGCTCGCTCCCACAGGTTTATAGGGCGCCAGCAAGTTTTGTGAGCAGTGAAGACCAGTGTGGGAGGGGGCTTGCTCCCGAAGGCGGTGGGCCTGTCAGCATCGATTTCACTGCCCCGGCGCTTTCGCGAGCAGGCTCGCTCCCACAGGGAATCGTGGCTGGCCGCCTTCAGACAAACACGATTTCATACGGCAATCGCATCCGCTCCAGCAGCACCGGCGGCAGCATCGGGGCAATGCCGATGGCCGGTTCGCCCTTGAGCTGGCTGGCGTAGGCGTGGGTGGCGTGGCTTTTGCGCGCAACCGTCCAGGTGTCGAGGCGCAGTTTGCGTGCGCGTTCCCAGGGGATCAGGTGCTGGTCGCGCTCCGGCCAGTGCCAGGCCCACACCGGGACATCGTGGTAGCTGGCCGCGCAGTGTTGTGCTGCGTTGAAGCTGGCACGACCGACCACCTCGTGGTCGCTGTTGCGGTCTCCGCGCCAGGTGCTGAACACCACGTCGCCGGGCCGCAGGTAGCGGCTGATGAATTCGGTCAGTTGGGTTTCCTGGTCGCTCAAGGCGCTGTCGGCGAAACCGCCGCGCACCCACTTCAGGCTGTGCATCGGCAGACCGAGACGGCGCAGCGCTTCGACGCTTTCCTGGGGACGGAACACGCTCAGGCGTTTTTCCGACCATTGGCGCGAGCCGGGATGGCTGGCGCTGCCATCGGTGATCGACAGCAGTTGCAGCGGATGGCCGAGACTGGCGAGCAACTGCAACAGGCCGCCGCAGGTGACTACTTCGTCGCCGGGATGGGGTGCGATTACCACGGCGCGCGCACCTTCGGGCACCAGGCTGTGGGTATTGATGACGGGGATGTTGGCGAGTTGCGGCGCGCTGTTCCAAATCTGCGCCGGCAGGCCGTGGTCAGTGATTAACGGTTTCATGAGTGCGACGTCCTTGTTGTGTCCCGCCTCTGGTCGGTGCCGAAAACGCTGGCCGCGAGCCGAAGAGGCAAATTGATTGCAACTGTGCAGTGCTCCGACCCTTGGATTACCGCGAGCAGAGTATTGCTCAAGACACGGGATTCGTCGCGTCACAGATCAATCTGATACGCATTTTTTTGCGCCAACTGCGCCCGGTTACGCAAATGCTTACAGAAATCGCCCGCCACCGGCGGGCGCTGGCTCACTCGTTCTGTCAGTCCTCTTCATCGCGCTGCAGTTCAAACAGCAACAGCGAGCGCCCGGTGACCGAATATTCGTGGCCGAACTCAAAACGCTCCTGACCCCGGACCGAAGGCTGGTTGGTGTCGACCATGCAGGTCCAGAAACCACCGTCCGGCACTTCCGGCAAGACAAAATTGACGATGTCGTGGTGCGCATTGACCACCAGCAGCAACGTCGCATCGCCACCCTTGCGGCGGATCCCGGTTTCCTGCGCGCGACCATCGAGCAGCATGCCAAGGCAGCGGTTGTGCGCGTCATGCCAGTGTTCGGTGGTCATTTCGGTGGCGTCCGGGGCCAGCCAGGTCACGTCCTTGACGCCGATGTCCTCGTTGTACTCACCGACAAGGAAACGCCCGCGCCGCAGAATCGGGTAAGTCAGGCGCAACTTGATCAAGCGTTTGACGAACTTGAGCAGGGCCTTGCCGTCCTCGCTCAAATCCCAGTTGACCCAGCCGATTTCGCTGTCCTGGCAGTAGGCGTTGTTGTTGCCGTCCTGAGTGCGGGCGAACTCGTCGCCGGCGACGATCATCGGCGTGCCCTGAGCCAGCAGCAGGGTGGCGAAGAAGTTGCGCATCTGCCGGTGGCGCAGCGCATTGATCTCGGGATCGTCGGTCGGGCCTTCGACGCCGTGGTTCCACGACAGATTGTTGTTGCTGCCGTCCTGGTTGTTTTCGTCGTTGGCTTCGTTGTGTTTGTCGTTGTACGACACCAGATCGTTGAGGGTGAAGCCGTCGTGGGCGGTGACAAAGTTCACCGACGCATACGGCCGCCGACCGCGCTGGTTGAACATCTCCCCAGAGGCGGTCATGCGACTGGCGAAATCGGCGAGCTGACCATCGTCGCCTTTCCAGAAGGCGCGCACGGTGTCGCGGAACTTGTCGTTCCATTCGACCCAGCCCGGCGGGAAATTGCCCACCTGATAGCCACCGGGGCCGCAGTCCCACGGCTCGGCGATCATTTTTACCTGACGCAACACCGGGTCCTGACGGCAGGCGACGAGGAAGCTGTGACGCTCGTCGAAACCGTCGTGATAGCGCCCGAGGATGGTCGCCAGATCGAAACGGAAACCGTCGACGTGCATCTCGCTGGCCCAGTAGCGCAGGGAGTCGGTGACCATTTGCAAAACGCAGGGATGGCTCAGGTCGAGGGTGTTGCCGGTGCCCGAATCGTTGATGTAATAGCGCTTGTCGTCAGGCATCAAGCGGTAATAGGAGGCGTTGTCGATACCGCGCATCGACAGGGTCGGCCCTTGCTCGTTGCCCTCGGCGGTGTGGTTATAAACCACGTCAAGGATCACTTCCAGATTGGCGTCGTGCAGGTGCGCGACCATTTCCTTGAACTCGGCGATCTTGCCGCTGGCCAGGTAACGCGGGTCCGGGGCGAAGAACGCGATGCTGTTGTAGCCCCAATAGTTGGTCATGCCCTTGTGCAACAAGTGCTGGTCATTGACGAACGCGTGGATCGGCAGCAACTCGACCGTCGACACGCCGAGTTTGCGGATGTGTTCCAACACATCGTCGACCATCAACCCGGCAAACGTGCCGCGCACGTTTTCCGGCACCGAAGGGTGACGCATGCTGATGCCGCGCACGTGGGTTTCGTAAATGATTGTTTTGTCCCACGGCACGCTGACGCGGTGGTCGCTGCCCCAGGTGTGCGCCGGGTCGATGACTTTGCACTTGGGCACGAACGGCGCGCTGTCGCGTTCGTCGAAACTCAGGTCTGCGTCCGGGTGGCCGATGGTGTAGCCGAACAGCGCTTCGGACCATTTGAGCTCGCCGACCAATTGTTTGGCATACGGGTCGATCAGCAATTTGTTCGGGTTGAAGCGGTGACCGTTGGCCGGGTCATACGGACCATAGACGCGGTAGCCATAGATCAGCCCCGGATGCGCATCGGGCAGATAACCGTGATAAATCTCGTCGGTGTATTCCGGCAGTTCGATGCGTTCGAGTTCGACTTCGCCGGTATCGTCGAAGATGCACAGTTCGACCTTGGTGGCGTTGGCGGAAAACAAGGCAAAGTTAACCCCCAGGCCATCCCAGGTCGCACCGAGCGGGAAGGGCAGGCCTTCACGGATTCTCGATGGCTCGGCTTGCGCAGCGGGCTCGGCTTTTTTTGGACGGGTCATGATTGCTCCTGCAAAAAAACGGGGAAATTCTGTGCTGACATAAAACCCTTGTAGGAGTGAGCCTGCTCGCGATAGCGGTCTATCAGGCTTCATTGATGTTGCAAGTCAGATCGCAATCGCGAGCAGGCTCACTCCTACAGGGGGGGTGTGTTTCTTCAGGGCGAGTGCACCCTCGGTGGCAAGCGTGCTCGCCACACAGTGGTTCAGTTCAATACTCGGGGTGGCGTCAGATTGCCGGGGGCTTGCGCGGTGCTCGCGGCTTTTTCTCGGCAGCCTTTTCACCCGGCGGCGACACTTTTGGCGTGGCGGCAGGTTTGGCCTTGGCCACGGGTTTGGCCTTCGCCGCCGGGGCTTTGCTGACAGGGGCTTTGTCGTCGGTGGTCTTGGCGGTCGCTGCCTTGCCGGCGGTCTTGCTGCCAGCGGCCTTCGGTGATTTCTTCGGTGCCAGCGCCTCGGCTTCGGCGAGTTTGCGCGCCATTTCCCAATGCCGTTCTTCCTGGCCTTCAGGTTTACCTTCCGATTCCCAGATCTGATAGGCGAATTCGCGGATGCGTTTATCGTCGGTGCTCATCGCAATGCTCCTGAACTGAACTCATGCTTACGTTAAGTGTTGGATAAAGAGATTGACCGGGACCTCCCCCAGCGCGTCGGCGACATTCAGCGCCCTGTTTTTTGTGACTGCGCCGCTTGCAAAAAGTCCCTTCAGGTTTGTTCCGCAAGCGTCGAACGGTAGAACCACGTGCGTATCGCCCCAGCGCAGCGCATCGATGCGCGGTACGGCACTGTTACCCAGCAAAGTGGCGCCACGCACCGGCACGATGACAATGGCCTGCGTACCTTCGTGCTCACGGGCGAACGCCAGCACGTTGTGCGCCTGCTCGCCGAGTACCTCCAGCGCCTGATAGCTGCCGTGGCGAAACAGCCCGGCGTGTTCGGCGCGCAGGTTTAGCACCTCGGCAATCAACGCCTGCTTGATGCGCCCGTCACGCCAGTCGCTCAGCAGTGCGTCGAGCGGCGCCTGTGCCTGCAAGGCCTGCTCGCGCGCGGCATAGTCCACTGGCCGGCGATTGTCTGGATCGACCAGACTGAAGTCCCAGAACTCGTTGCCTTGGTACAGATCCGGCACGCCCGGCACAGTCATGCGCAGCAAAGTTTGCGCCAGACCGTTGAGTGCGCCGGCGACGGCGATGCTGTTGATCGTCTTGATCAGTGCGGCACGCAGCAGTTGACCTTCGTCGCCGGTGAGCAGTTTTTCGGTGAACGCCTGGGCGGCGTTTTCATAGGCCTCATTCGGTGCGCTCCAGCTGCTTTGCAGCTTGGCTTCGCGCAGGGCTTTCTGTTGCCATTGCCAGATACGCTGGGCGTAGTCGGCAAACCCGGCCTGATCGCCTTCGTGCAGATCCAGCGGCCAACTGCCGATCAATGCTTGATACAGAATCAGCTCATCGCCGCTCGACGGCAGTTGCTCATCGCTGCGCACCGGACGGGCGAGGGCGCGCCACAGTTCAATCTGCTCGGCGTACCAATGGCTGCGCTCGCTGAGCACGGCCAGACGCGCGCGGGTGTCTTCGCCGCGTTTGTGGTCGTGGGTCGCCGTCGCCAACAGGTTGTCAGGAAAGGCTTGCAGGCGCTGCTGGTTGACTTGATGAAAATCACTCAGCGGCGCGCTGAACTGTTCCGTGTTGTAGCCGACGTCATTGCGCGACAACAGCACCGCCGAGCGATACAGCGCGGTGTCTTCGACGGCTTTGGCCGCCGCAGGAGAGGTCAGTTGCTGGAAGCGTACGCAGGCGTGGCGGAGGATTTTTCGTGAACGACCACGGGGTTTGCGCCGCCACGGCGTGCCGCCCAGCCAGTCGGCCACGCAATCAAGCACCGGCCAGTCGCCTTCGCCGAGGGTCTGCCGCGCACCGTCCATGGCCTGTTGGAAAAACACCTCGTCCTGGGCCGAACGCCCCAGCGCGCTGACGTAGGTGCGGTACACCGGAAAGTGCACGATCAACGCCTGCAACACCCGGCGGATCGCGCCGAGGGTGAGGTCGCGGGTCATCAGGTCGTCGCGGGCCACTTGCAGCAGGGCCTGAGCGACGCTTTCGCAATCGCTGGCGAGCGAGCCATTGAGAATCTGTTGGCGCGCCAGTCGGGCTTCTTCGATGAACGCCGCCGGGCGTTCGCTGCGCCGTTGCCACAGCTCGCCGAGTACCGATTCGCCCTCCGGCTCGTGTTGCAGCAACGACAGCTGATTCATGAATTCGTAACCGGTGGTGCCGTCCACCGCCCAGTCGCGACGCAGGGTTTCCCCGGCGCCGAGGATTTTCTCGACATAGATCGGCAAATGCCGGTCCGGCGCCAGGCGGTCGAGGCGGCGCCGCAGTTTGCGGCAATAACCACGCGGGTCGGCCAGACCGTCGATGTGGTCGATGCGCAGGCCGTCGACCAGGCCTTCGGCGATCAGCTGGAAGATCTTGCCGTGGGTCGCTTCGAACACGGCCGGGCGCTCGACGCGCAGGCCGCCGAGTTCGTTGATGTCGAAAAAGCGCCGCCAGTTGATGTCGTCGGCGGCCGTGCGCCAACTGGCGAGGCGATAGCTCTGCCGTTCGAGCAGCTGATGCAGGTTCTCGAAGCCCTCTGCAGTGGTCGAATCGTAACGCGTGAGGTTTTGCTCGATCGCGGCAAGCACCTGAGGATCGCTTGCCAATTGCTGCAGCTCCTGCTTGAGCGGGATCGACAGCGAATGCGCGTCGGTCTGGTAACTCAGGGCACTGAAGCGATCGGCGAGCGGTTTGAGCGCGTCATCGCCCTTGAGCAATTCGCCGTAATCGTTCGGGCAGATCGGAAAGTGATGTTCGTAATGCTCGACATGGAAGCTGCCCTTGTGCGCGTTAAAGTGCAGCTTCAACGTGCCTTCCTGCAATGCCACACCGTAATCGCTGCCCAGGAACGGCAGCAACAACTGGCCTTCCATCAGCGGGTCCGGCGAATGCCACTGAATATCGAAGAATTCACCGTAGGGACTCAGCCGTCCCCACTCGAGCAGGTCGAGCCACCACGGGTTGTCGCTGCCGCCGACGGCCATATGGTTGGAGACGATGTCGAGGATCAAGCCCATGTTGTGTTCGCGCAGGGCGCTGACCAAACGGCGCAACGCCGCTTCGCCACCCAGTTCAGGGTTCACTTGGGTTGGATCGACCACGTCGTAACCGTGCATCGAGCCGGCGCGTGCCGCCAGCAGTGGCGAGGCGTACAGATGACTGATGCCTAGCCGGGCGAAATACGGCACCAGCGGCACCGCCTGTTCGAGGGTAAAGCCTTTATGGAATTGCAGGCGCAGGGTGGCGCGCACTGGCTGGATAAGCGTCTGGTTCATTGGTCACGCTCGGCAGCCTGAAGACGCGCGCAGGCCAGCAGCTCCAGACGGCGCGCGGCATCGGGGTCATCGAGCAGCGCCTCGCTGGTGCCCGGCAGGCGTCGCGACCAGTTCGGATGAGTGTCTGTGGTGCCCGGCAGATTGGCCTGTTCGTTGATACCCAAGGCATCTTCCAGCGGTAACAGCACCAGTGGCGCGCGGGTATGGCCGAGGAATCGCACGCTGGCATCGACCACCTGATCGGCCTCGTGGGACTCCTCGCGAAAGTTCTGCGGATCCTGGCTCAAGGCATTGCGCAAGCCTTCGCACTCACGCTGACGGTGCTGGCGCCATTCGATTTCGCCGTTGGCATCGACCAGCCCCAGGCGCGCGTTCCAGTCGATATCGCGGCCATGCCACCAGCCGTTGAGCGTCGGCAGGTCGTGGGTGCTGGTGGTTGCCAGCGCGTTGTCCGGCCAGTCGAGAATCGGCTTGAAGTGAGTGTTGTCCTGTTCGAACAGCAGCACGCGCATGCCGAGAATCGAACGTGCGGCGAGCTTTTCCCGCAGCCCTTCCGGGACCGTACCGAGGTCTTCACCGAGGACGATCGCCTGATGACGATGGGACTCGAGGGTCAGCAGGCGCAGCAGATCGTCGATCGGATAATAGAGGTAGGCGCCATCGGCGGGGTTGGCGCCGTTGGGAATCACCCACAAGCGTTGCAGGCCCATCACATGGTCGATGCGCAGGCCGCCGGCGTGAGCGAAATTGGCGCGAAGCATGTCGATGAAGGCGCGAAAGCCGTTGCGGATCAGGCCTTCGGGAGAGAACGCAGAGATGCCCCAGCCTTGCCCCGCTCGGTTGAGAATGTCCGGCGGTGCACCCACGGTGAGCGAGGCAAGCAGCTCGTCCTGAAAACTCCAGGCCTGGCTGCCGGCGCCATCGGCACCCACCGCCAGGTCGGCGATCAGGCCGATGCTCATTCCGGCGCTGCGTGCGGCGGTCTGCGCACGCTCCAGGCAACGGTGGATCAGCCACTGGCAGAACGCAAAGTAGCCGATGCGCTCGGCATATTCCTCGGCAAACGCGCTGAGGGCGGCGCCCCGTGGGTCGTGCCATTGCTCCGGCCATTCGCGCCAGTCGAGGCTTTCGCCGCGGGCCGCGCGCATTTCCTGAATCGCTTCGAAGCGGCAGTGATTCTCCAGCGCTTCGCCGCCCGTATGGCGAAAACTGGCGAAGTCTGGGTGCAACGGGTGGTCACCGACGATAAAGCCGTCGTACAGCGCCTGCAGCAATTTCTGCTTGGCCGCGGCCGCGGCGGGCCAGTCAATCAGCTTGAGGTCTTCGAGCTGGGCGAATTGCCCGGTCAGGCCGGCGGCGTCAATGGCGTCGCGCAGGGCACGTTCGCCAAGAATCGCGCCCGGCGCCGCGTACAGCGGATTGAGAAACAAACGGCTGGACGGCGAATAAGGGCTGTAGCGCCCGGTGTCGGCGCTGAACATGGCGTGCAACGGGCTGATCGCCAACGCGTCGGCGCCGCGTTCTCCCGCCACCCGAGCGAGTTCCTCAAGGGTCTGGGTATCACCGAAACCGCCGTCGCCGGGGCGCCGCAGCGAATACAGTTGCGCGCTCAGACCCCAGGCGCGCGGCACCGGACTGTCCACCGCGTCACCGACGCTGAAGCAGCGCTGCGGTGCCACGGCCAGGGTGAAATGCTGATCGGCGATGTGCACGTGCTGATAGCCGACCGGAATCAGCCCTGGCAGGATCGCCTCGGAATCGAGTTTCAGATTCAGGCGCGAGCCGTCCTCCAGATGAATTTCACACGGCGTTTCAGGGGCGAAATAACGCCCCAGATCGACACCGACGCCGACATCGCTGGTGAGCAATGGCGGCAGGTGGCGGTCTTGCTGGGCTGCTTGCAATTCGAGCAGGCTGGTATCGATTTCCTGTGCGGTGTTGGCAGGGTGGCCAAGTCCGGTGAGAACGTTGCGCAGTACCGCCGGGGCGACTTTCTGCTGACGCCCGTTGGCGTCGATCCAGTCGACGGCAAGGCCGGCTCGGCTGGCAAGAATTTCCAGTTGCGCATCGCTCATAGGCGCTCTCCATCCAGAGGTTGCAAAGGGGTTGCGGCCGTGAGGCTGACAAGCGCGCAATACGCGGGCAGTTGACCCGGATCCGACAAGGCGACGGCGGGCGGCTGTTGAAACAGCCACACAGCGTCGGTCTGTGCAGGGTTGACCACTGGCGTATCACTGAGGTTCAGGTCGATTCGCAGTTCGCTGCCATTGCCGAGACGCCAGCGCGCACTGACCGCGCCGTAGCCAAGCATGCTGGCGCCGAGCGCCTGAGTGCCGGACAGGTTGGGAATGATGTACTGGTGGCGCAACTGCAGCAGTTGACGGTATAGCGCCAGGGTCTGTTGTTGCAGCGGCGTGCCGTTGCCGGTCAGCCGCGGTTGCGAAGCGAGAAAGGTTTGTTCGGCGTTGGGATCGGGAATCTGTTCGCGTTTGTGCGGATCGGCAAAGGCACTGAACGCGGCAAATTCATTGCGCCGACCTTCGCGCACCAATTTCGCCAGTTCGCCGTGGTGGCTGGTGAAGAACAGGAACGGTTGCTCGGCGGCAAACTCGTCGCCCATGAACATCAGCGGGATCATCGGTGACAACAGCAACAGCACGGTAGCCGCCTGAACCGCGCGCGGGTCGGCCAGTTGATGCAGGCGTTCGCCGAAGGCGCGATTGCCGATCTGATCGTGGTTTTGCAGGAACAGCACGAAGGCGGTCGAGGGCAGATGTTCGCTGGGTTCGCCGCGCGGTTCGCCGTGACGGGTGATATGGCCCTGGAACACAAAACCCTGGCTCAGGCAGCGGACCAACTGCTCGGTGGGTTGCGCGGCATAGTCGGCGTAATAGGCATCGGTTTCGCCGGTCAGCAACACATGCAGGGCGTTATGGCCGTCGTCGTTCCACTGCGCGTCGTAGTCGTTTTCCAGCAGGCTGGACTGGTTCAGCTCGTTTTCCACGGTCAGCCAGACATGCCGCGCCGGGTCGACCTGCTGGCGAATGCGCTGGGCCAGTTCTTCCAGAAAGCCGGAATCGCCGATGGCGTGCACGGCATCCAGACGCAGGCCGTCGAAGCGATATTCCAGCAGCCACATCAAGGCGTTCTCTATGAAGAACTCACGCACTTCGCTGCGGCGAAAATCGATCGCCGCGCCCCACGGCGTGTGTTTGTCCTCGCGAAAGAATCCCTTGGCGTAGCGATGCAGGTAATTGCCGTCCGGGCCGAAGTGGTTGTAGACGACGTCAAGAATCACCGCCAGACCATGGCCGTGGGCGGTGTCGATCAAGTGTTTGAGTTGTTCCGGGCTGCCGTAGGAGGCTTGCGGCGCGTAAGGCAGGACGCCGTCGTAACCCCAATTGCGATCACCGGGGTATTGCGCCAGCGGCATCAGCTCGATGGCCGTGATGCCCAGCGCGACCAGACGCGCCAGATGTTGCTCGACTTCAGCAAAGCCGCCAAGTGCGCCAACGTGCAGCTCGTAAATCACCGCTTCGTTCCATGGCCGACCGCGCCAGGCACTGTGTCGCCATTGATAGGCATGCGGATCGACCACCACGCTGTGGCGATCGAGATCGCCATCCTGCGCGCGGGAGGCCGGGTCGGGCACCTCCATTTCACCGTCGATACAGTAGCGGTAGCGGCTGCCCGCCGGGCAGCGGGTCTTGAGGACAAACCAGCCATCGGCCTGGGGCAGCATCGGCAGCGATGGCCGGCCTTCCAGCTCAACGCTGACGTAGAACGCATCAGGGGCCCACAAAGCGAACTGCGTATGCTCGGCATCCAGCATGATCGCGCCGTGGGGCCAGGTTTCTTGGGTCCGTGACGGCATCTTGGAAACCTCCGTGTTATTTGTGGCTGGCTTTACCCAGTGCCTTGGCCACCAATTGTTCGTAGAGTTCGGCGTAGGGTTCGACTGCTTTGCACCAGTTGAACGGCGCGGCCATGGCCCGGCAACGCATGGCGTTGAGCAGGTCGGGGTAAGCGAAGACCTTGAACGCACGACTCAGGGCTTCTCGGTAGCTTTCGACCGTGGACTCATCAAAGAGGAAACCGGTGACGCCGTTTTCGATGGTGTCGGCCAGGCCCCCGGTGTTGCGTGCCACCGGCAGCGAGCCGAAGCGCTGGGCGTACATCTGGCTCAGGCCGCACGGTTCATAGCGCGATGGCATCAGCAGGAAATCGCTGCCGGCAAACATCCGCCGCGCGTCGGTTTCGTTGAAGCCGATGCGCACGCCGATCTTGCCGGGGAAGCGCAGCGCCAGTTCGCGCATGGCTTGTTCTTCTTCCGGTTCGCCACGACCGATGATCGCGATCTGCCCGCCGTTCTGCACGATGTACTCGGAAACCGCCTGGGTCAGGTCCAGCCCTTTCTGGTAGACCAGTCGCGAGACCACGGCGAACAACGGACCGTTACTGTCGTCAAGGCCGAACAGTTCGCGCACATGGGCGGCATTGATTGCCTTGCCTTCCCACTCGCCGATGGCGAACGGCGCGAACAGATGCGGGTCGGTTGCCGCGTCCCAGCTCTCATCGATGCCGTTGGGAATTCCGCTGAGCAAGCCTTGCTGGGTCTTGGCGGCCAGAAAGCCGTCGAGGCCGCAGCCAAAATCCGGCGTGGTGATTTCCTGCGCGTAGGTGGCACTGACCGTGGTGATGTGGCTCGAATACGCCATGCCGGCCTTGAGGAACGACATCTTGCCGTAGAACTCCATGCCTTCCTGTTGCAGGGCATGGGCCGGAATGCCCAGCTCAGGGCAAGAGCCAAGGCTGGTCACGCCTTGATAGGCGAGGTTGTGAATGGTGAACAGCGTCGGCGTGCGCTGCCCACGCCAGTGCATATAGGCAGGGGCGAGGCCCGCTGGCCAGTCATGGGCGTGCACCAGATCCGGGCACCAGTGGATCTGTGCGAGGTTGGCGGCGATGTCGGCAGCGGCCAGACCCAGGCGGGCAAAGCGGATATGGTTGTCGGGCCAGTCGCGACCGTTGTTGGCGCCGTAAGGGCCGCCCTCGCGTTCGTAGAGTTCAGGGCAGATCAACACGTAGATCACCAGGCCGTCGGGCATGTCCATGCGCCCGATCTTGCAAGGTGGCAATGCGGCATGGCCACCGAGCTCGCCGATGATGTGGATCGGGTTTTCGCTGTGCATCACTTGCGGATAACCGGGGATCAACACTCGTACGTCGTGCAGATGGGCCATGGCCCGGGGCAGGGCGGCGGAAACGTCACCCAGGCCGCCGGTCTTGACCAGGTCGGCGATTTCCGAGGTGACAAACAATACCTTTTTCTTGTTGGGGTTCTGGCTCGCTACCGGAGCCAGTGTTCGGGTGCCGGGAACGTTGATCTGTCGGCTGCCGGGAACACTGACGGTGCCCTGTTCGCCAAGCGACTGGTGAGCACGCTCTCCCTGAATTTCCAATGCCGCACTGATCATATGTATCTCCCGTTGTGTTGATCTGATTCTTGTCTCTAACAAGCGATGTCCATGGCCAAATCCTGTGGCCGGGCGCAAACGCGCCGCGCATCGGTGAGCAAACGCTACCCAACACGCGCATGCAGAATGGGTGGTGAGGCCGTTGCAAGGATTACACCAGTCGCTTTCGCCCAGTTGTTCTGATGACCTGTGGCGTGAAGCAAAAGTTTCGACTTTTTTTCCGCGGTGTGACTGAGTGGTTTCGCCCGCAAAAAAGCAGTCTAGGCCAGATCCTAGAGCGGGTCGGCGCAAATGGCTAAATTGTTCGACAATCGGTTGGATCGGAGGGCGTGACCGGTATTTGGTCGGGAAATGCTCCGACGAAGGGCAGGTTTTTCTGATGGAGTGAGCCAAAACGGTGACTGGGCGGTCATGGTTTTGTGCTAGCGGGCGGGGTGACTGCACAGGTTTGGTGCGCAGGTTTTGAGGTTGTGGTGGGTGGGAGGGCGCTATCGCGAGCAGGCTCACTCCTACAGGAGAACGCATTTCAAATGTAGGAGTGAGCCTGCTCGCGATGGCGTCGGTTGAGTCAACAGGCTGGAGTATGGATCAATTCAACAGGCGCACCGGCTCTCCACCCGCCCAGGCCTGAATATCCTCGATCATCTGCCGGAAGAACTGCTCATAGTTCTGCCGACTCACATACCCCACATGCGGCGTCGCCAAGACATTGTCCAGCGTGCGAAAGGGGTGCAGCGCCGGCAGTGGCTCGTGTTCGAAGACATCCAGCGCTGCCCCGGCGATCTGCTGTTTCTGCAAGGCTTTGATCAGCGCCGCCTCGTCGACGATCGGCCCGCGAGCGGTGTTGACCAGAAGGGCGGTCGGCTTCATCCAGGCCAGCGCCTGCGAGTCGACCAGGCCGCGACTGCGCTCGCTGAGCACCAGGTGCACCGAGAGCACATCGGCCTGTTCGAACAGTTGCTGCTTGCTGACGTACGTCACGCCAGTCTGTTCGGCCCGTTCAGCGCTGAGGTTTTCGCTCCAGGCGATCACCCGCATGCCGAACACCTGGCCGAACTGCGCCACACGCTGGCCGATGCTGCCCAGACCGAGAATCCCCAGCGTCTTGCCGTGCAGATCGCCACCCAGCCCTTGCTGCCAGCCGCCGGCGCGCAGGGCGTTGGCTTCGTTGAGCAGGTTACGCGTGGCCGCCATGATCAGCGCCCAGGTCAGTTCCGGCGCGGCGTGTTTGTAGCTGTCGGTGCCACAAACCTTGATGCCCAGGGCCGCCGCGGCCGGCATGTCCAGCGCCGCGTTGCGCATGCCGCCGGTGACCAGCAGCTTGAGGCGAGGCAGGCGCTTGAGCAGGTCCGCATCGAAACGCGTGCGCTCGCGCATCACGCAGATCACCTCATAGCGGTGCAGACGCGCGGCGATCGTGGCGTTGTCAGCCGGATAATCATGCTCGAACGTCACTTCACCCAGGCTGTCGAGCACGGACCAGTCGACGACGTCGCGGGCCACGTCTTGCCAGTCATCGATTACCGCAATCTGCACCGTCATCGGCGTTACCTCATCAAGGAACGGAAGGGGTCTTGTCCAGCCAGCTCAGCAGCGCCTGATGGAATTTTGCCGGCTCTTCCATTTGCGGCGCATGGCCCATGCCCGGGAATTCCACCAGCGTCGACTGCGGGATCAGCTTGGCGACTTGCTTGCCCAGCACCTCATAGTGGCCGATCTTGGCTTTCACTTCAGGTGGGGCAAGGTCCTTGCCGATCGCGGTGGTATCGGAGGTGCCGATCAACAGCAGCGTCGGCATCTTCAGGTCCTTGAACTCGTAATACACCGGTTGGGTGAAGATCATGTCGTAGATCAGCGCCGAGTTCCAGGCGACCTGGGTCTTGCCCGGACCTTTGCTCAAGCCCGCGAGCATGTCGACCCAGCGGTCGAATTCCGGCTTCCAGCGGCCATCGTAATAGGTCGTGCGTTCGTACTCGCGGATGCCTTGGGCGGTGACTTTGAGTTCACGCTGATACCACTGATCCACAGTGCGATAGGGCACACCGAGGGCTTTCCAGTCTTCCAGGCCAATCGGGTTGACCATCGCCAGTTGATCGACCTGTTCAGGGAACAACAGTGCATAGCGGGTGGCGAGCATGCCGCCGGTGGAGTGGCCGAGCAGCGTGGCTTTCTGGATGCCCAGCGCCTTGAGCAACTGCTGGGTGTTGGTCGCCAGTTGCTGGAAGCTGTACTGATAGTGCTCGGGTTTGCTTGAGGTGCAGAAACCGATCTGGTCCGGGGCGATGACCCGGTAGCCGGCTTCGCTCAACGCTTTGATCGAACTGTCCCAGGTCGCCGCGCAAAAATTCTTGCCGTGCATCAGCACCACGGTACGCCCGTTCGCCTTGCCGTGGGCGGCAACGTCCATATAGCCCATCTGCAGGGACTGGCCCTGGGATTCGAAGGCGAAGTGTTTAAGCGTGTAGGGATATTGAAAGCCTTGCAGTTCCGGGCCGTAGGCGGGACCTTCGGCGGGTGCAGTGTCGGTGGCGGCCTGAGCCAGCACGGGCAGGGCGGCGGTGAGGAACAGACCGGGCAGCCAGCGGGACAGCGTGACGGACATAAGGGCAAACTCCTTGGAAATTGACCGATGCTGGAATGGCGCGATTACGCCGACGTTAAGGCAACCTCATCGCGCGATCGTTCAACCCAGCCAGCCCAGCGTGAGCAGGGCCAGCACGCCATAACGTGCGCCTTTGGCCAGGGTGACGATCAGCAGAAAACGCCCGAGCGGCTCGCGCATCACCCCGGCAATCAGCGTCAACGGGTCACCGATCACCGGCAGCCAACTGAGCAGCAACGACCAGTGCCCGTAGCGCTCATAGTGTTTGCGCGCCTTGTCCATGTGCCGCGCACTGACCGGGAACCAGCGGCGCTCCTGAAAACGCTCGAGGCCACGGCCCAGCCACCAGTTGACCAGCGAACCGAGTACGTTGCCCAGTGTCGCCACCGCCAGCAAGCCCCAGAGCCAGTAACGTTCGCTGACGATCAACCCGACCAGCAGCGCCTCGGATTGCAACGGCAGCAACGTCGCCGCGCCGAATGCAGCGAAAAACAGCCCGGCGTAAGCGGCGCTCATCAATGGGCCGGGTAATCCGCCACCACGATATCCGCGCCGTCCTTCTTCAGGCCGATCACTTGATACGCATCGCTCATGCCGTCCATTTCCATGCCCGGCGAGCCCATCGGCATGCCCGGTGCGGCGACGCCCAGCAGGTCATCGCGCTTGCTCAGGGCCAGTACCTGCTCGGCCGGCACATGCCCTTCGACGAATTTACCGTTGATGATCGCGGTGTGGCAGGACGCCAATCGCGGCGGTACGCCGTGCTGTTGTTTGAAGCTGCTCATGTCGCTTTCGACGTGATCGTCGACTTTGAAGCCGTTGGCTTCGAGGTGGCTGATCCATTTTTTGCAGCAGCCGCAATTGGCATCGCGGTGCACTTCGATCGGGATCAGCTCGGCGGCCTGGGCCAGGGAGCTGATGAATAGGGTGCTCAGTGCGAGCAGGCGCAGATGGGATCGCATGGCGGATTCTCGGCTCGGGTGACGGTCAAAAAGAACGCATTTTGACGGGTTTTCCCCGGCGGGCATCAACTGAGTGTTTCCAGTTGCTACAAGGCGGGCTGACAGGATGATACTGGATCAAGGCTGACAGCCGGATGAGTGGGAGATGACAAAGCTGTCAGCGATCTATCGTCACTGTGACTGACCGCCGTAGGAAATGTGGTTTGCACAATTCATTGTAGGAGTGAGCCTGCTCGCGATTGCGGTATTCCAGTCGCCGATTGTTGTGACTGACACACCGCAATCGCGAGCAGGCTCACTCCTACATTATTTGCAGTTGGCTCAATTAACCTTGAAGCGCCCCATGATTGCGCTCACCCGGCTGTTTGCCTCGAGCAATTGCCGGGTATTGAGTTCGCTGGCCTGGCCGCTTTGCACCAGTTCATCGACCATGTGGCGGATCTGCACCATGCTGCGGTTGATTTCTTCGGTGACGGCGCTCTGCTGTTCGGCCGCGGTGGCGATCTGCGTGCTTAAGCTGTTGATGTGGCTGACCGAACCGGCCATTTCGTCCAGCCCCGAGTTGACCCGTGCCGTGGCGTCGGCGGCGGACTGACAACTGGCCTGGGTGTTCTCCATGGCGCTGACCGAGGAACTCACGCCTTGGGTCAGGCGCGTCAACATTTCATTGATCTCCGAGGTGCTGGCCTGAGTGCGGGCGGCGAGGGCGCGCACTTCATCGGCGACCACCGCAAAGCCACGACCTTGCTCTCCGGCGCGGGCGGCTTCGATGGCAGCGTTGAGCGCCAACAGGTTGGTTTGCCCGGCAATCGCGCCGATCACCCCGAGAATCTCGGTGATGCGCTGGGCGTCCTGCTGCATGTTTTCGACTTTGTGCGTGGCGCTGGCCACTTCGTCGATCAGCGCAACCACACTGCTGGTCGCTTGCCCCACGACCACCCTGGAGCGATCGGCGTTCTCGTTGGCGCGCTGGGTGAACGCGGCGGTTTCGGCGGCGTTCTGCGCGACGCTTTCGGCGGTCGAGCTCATTTCGGTGATGGCGGTGACGGTCTGGTCGGTTTCCTCGGCGTGGCGCAGCAGGATCTGGCTGGTGTGCGCCGAAGTGCGTTGCAGATTGTCCAGACTCGAGGCCATGGCGCCGGTGGCCTGAGTCACTTCTCCGATCATGTTTTGCAGGTAGGCAATGAACGTGTTCACCGAATGGCCGATGGCCCCGAGTTCGTCTTCGGCGCGAATGGTGATGCGTCGGGTCAGATCGGCATCGCCACTGGACAGCAAATCGATGTTGGCTTTCAGGGCTTTCATGCGTTGCACCAACTGGCGGATCGCGTAGACCTGCAACAGCACCAGCAGGATCACCAGCGGAATCTGGATCAGGCTCAGGCTGCTGAGTACGTCATCGCGCTGGGCCGTGAGCATTTTCGTCGGCAGGGCAGTGGCGAGGAACCATGGCGTGCCCTCTATCGGGCGCATGAAGAAGGTGCTGGCTTCGCCGTTGTTGTCGAATTCGATGCGTTGCGCCTGATCGCGGTTCAACAGCCCGGCTTTGACCTGGCTGGCAAAGGTCGAAGACGCGGCCAGTTCGCTGATGTTTTTCAGTACGATCGGACCGCTGATGCGCGAACTGTTGCTGATGATCTTGCCGTCCGCTTCGACAATCAGCATCTGGGCGTTGAGGTCCTTTTCCTTGCGCGCCACCAGATCGTTGAAGAAACCAAGGGTGACGTCGATGGTCGACACGCCCCAGGCATTGCCGTTCTTGTAAATCGCCATGGCGCAATTGGTGCGCGGCTCGGCACTGGCGTCGTCCTTATAGGCCGCCGCCCAGGCGCATTGGCCGCGCGGCGTGGCCATGCCGCCCTTGTGCCAGGTCTGGTCGTAGTAGTTCGGCGCGGCGTCGCTGTTCCAGAAGGTATTGACCTTGAGGTTGCCGGACGCGTCACGGTGCCAGAACGTGCTGAATTTGTTGCGCCCGGCCTCACGCTGCCCCGGCAGAGGCCAGATCCCGCCGCCGAATACCTTCAGTTCGCCGTATTGATCGACCAGCCCCGGAAGCACCGTGTCGATCGCCGCGCTGTCGAGCAGCGGGATGGTCTGGGTGATGCTGCGCTGTTGCGCCTGCACTTTGTTCAGTTCGCCCTGAATCTGCTCGGCGACCTCGGCAATCCGGTTGAGCACCACTTGCTCTTCGGTTTCGCGCAGCTTGGGCGCGACCAAGTGGCTGATGCCGACCACTGTAAGCACCGACAGCAGCAAGATGAACAGAACCAGAAACAACGTGTAGCGGGCCTGAATGGTGCGGAATGCGGGCATGGAAACCGGTCCTTGAGCAGCGCTTCTAGTGAGGTGGCGAGGGGCGAACAGTGCGGGTATCACCAGCGTATCGTCGGTGTTGCGCGAACCTTGAGGTACGCACGTGCTGAAAAAATCCCGGCACCGATGAGGAAGCCGTATCAAAACCGATACACCCACGCGGATCAGTCCATCTGCCAGCCGGGAAAAGTCAGTTGTGTTGCGGGTTGATGACAGCTCTGCGACAGGGTTTGCGGGGAGTTGCGTGTTTGTATCGGGAATGTACGAGAATTGTAAAAAAGTGCAGAAACAGGTTGGTGCCATCAGTCTGCCGACCGATACTCGCGCCCATTCATCCGCTTCGACGCGGATATTTTTACGTCATTCACAGGGAGTCTTCTCATGACGATCGGTATTGTCGGCGGCTGGGAAAGCAAAGCAGGGGTTATGGTGCGCAACACCGGCGCCAAGAAAGAAGTGGCCCAGAGCGTCAAGGTGCAGCAGATGCTGACCATGGTCGGCAACGACCCCAACGCATTGAACACCGCCGAAATGGACAAGCAGGGTTTGCGCAAGCAGATCAAGGGCTTCGATCCAGCCAATGTGTCGGTCAAGCAGCTGGGCAATTTGAGTGCGTTCCTGCGTGGGCGGGGACTGATCTCTGAAATCACTTCCTTCACCCTGATGAATGCCGGCGACAAGTTCGACCGTTTCGGCGTGACCAAGGATGTCGATGCCAAATTCAACGCACTGGAGTATTTCGCGACCCAGCTCGATGCCATCCAGACCAATGGCCTCAATGGCAACGCCTACGGCAAGAATCTGATTCCCGAGTTCAAGAAAGCCATTTATGTGCTGCAGAACCTGAAAACCTATGGGGAAGGCAACGCCGCGAAGCCGGCCGACGAAGGTGTCAGAGCCAAGGCCTGAACCGCACCGTTGCAGCCCGTTCAGCGCGTGAACGGGCGATGGTGACTCACGAATGCGCAACCGCCTCGTCGGCGGGCTGTTGGGCCTGATCATGCAAACGCTGGATATGCGGGCAATGCAACTGCAACGTGCGCGCGCAATAGCCCCGGTGAAACAGCGCCAGCCAGCCATCACAGCGATCGTTCGGGGCAATCCCGGTGAAGCTGAAGCCTATTTTCGACAGATTTTCCACGGCACTGGCAAACCCCGTCGCCAGCCTGAGCCTGATGGAAATCATCCAGTGCCGCGGCAGCCTTCGCAGTTGCTTGAGTAACCTGCTGTCGAGCTTTTCCAGGGTCACGTCATAGCGCATGAAACGTTGCTCGACATGAATCGGCGCACCCACCCAGGGGACTTCTTTCTCCTGCGTTCCGTATACCTCACTCAAGTGTTCCATGAACTCGCGACAGCGTTCCGGCCACAGCAGTGCCGGAAGTGGCCTGCGGTAACCGTCGATAGGCATGAAACCGATAACGATGGACTCAGGCAAAGGTTCGCCAAACGGCGAGGGCACATAGTCGAGCAGCAACCCGGTGCTGCAAAAACCCAGCCGCTCAGCCATGCGTTGCGTGTAGTCATGCTGCGTCACTTGCTTGATGGTCACGCCCCGGCAGCGCAGCGCTTGCGCATGTATCAACAGCCGTGTGCCCAACTGGGTGGCAATGTTCTGTCCGCGTGTCGCCGGGTGGACCACGCTCAAGGCCAGTTCCGCCGTTTGCGATTCGACACTTCGGCAGAGCGTGGCGTGACCCAGAATCTTTTTGCCGATTTGCGCGACCAGCGAATGCCAGGTCCCGTCACCATGGTTCTGGTTGATCATCAACGGCAAGTACACGTGGGGCTGTACGTAGTGTTCGCCATAAATTTCCCGGAACAGGCGGCTGACGGCTCCCGCGTCGGCACTGCGATAGCTGCGTAGCGTCAGGTTGTCCATGGACGTTGCTCCTGACCAGAGGCTGGGTATACGCGCAGGTCGACGACGCGCTGGCGCTTGCCGGAGCGTGGATGACGCGCGAGTTCTGCGCTTGGGCAAGCGATGACCTGCAATTGCAGCAGCCGCTCGGCACACAGTTGTGCCGCCTGCGGGTTCTGCGCGTGCCAGGCTTCCAGCAAGGCTGCATTGGCTTGCACGGTCGTTGGTGCCTGGGGGTCGGACGCCCACTTCAGGCTGACGACATCGACATTCGCCGATTGGCTGATGACCAGTTGCCAGTCGTCACTGCCGGTGTGGCGCTGCACAATCCTGGCGATGTCCTCGATCACCAAGGTCAGGCTGCTGACCCGTACGCGCTGACTGCTCGCGCTGCGACCCATCAAGGCAAACTTGCGCATCGGCGCGGTGGCCGGTTCTCGCCAGCAAGCCAGGTCGCCGACCGGGTAGCGGATCAACGGCATCAAGCGACGGGTGAGGTTGGTCAGCACCAGCCGCCCGCTGCGGTCGCAGGCTTCGATGACTTCGCCGGTGTGCTCATCGATGATTTCCAGCACGCTGTGGCCGGGTAGCATGCGGTGTTCGCCCAAGGCGCAATCCGCGGACGAGGCGCCGATGAACCCGGCGTCGACACTGGCGTAGCCGATGGAGGCGATTCGTGCATTGGGAAACACACTGCGCAGCACCTGCAGTTGCCCGGCGAACAGGCTTTCCCCGCCGTAGAGCAGGGCGTCAACCTCGGTCAGGGTCTGGCCTTGGCGCTGTAACACGTCGGCGAACCCGAGCAACTGCGCGGGCACGCCGGCCAGCACATTGATAGCGTGTTGCCGGATGGCTTCAACCAGCACCGCAGGCTCGACCGCGCCGGTAAAAGGGTATTCAGTGACACCTGCGGTTTCGTACGCCAGTGCATCGTGGATAAAGATGAAACTGGCATAGAGATCGCCGACGAAAAACAGGTTGGCGACTCGATCGCCCGGCTTGAGTTGGCCGGCAAGCTGGCCGCCGAAGTCGCGCACCAGTGTCTGCCACTCATCGCGGGTAAACACCGATAGCTTACCGGCGCTGGCGGTTCCACCGGTCTTGAACACCAGTGCGCGTTCTACGGTTGATGTCAGTACCGGCCAATCGGCGAAGTTCTCGCTATGTGCCCAATATTGTTCCGGGTCAACCAAAGGAAGTTCGTCGAGCGTGGTGACTTGCGGTGCAACATGTTGCCAATGGCGGGCGTAATACGGTGAATGTTCGCGAGCAAAGGCGAGCAACTTGTTAAGTTCAAGTGAAGTGTCCATAACATCTTTCTCTAATTATTCAGGCTGTGTGCGTTGGAGGCGTTTAACGGCGCGCGTCAATCACCGGGGGTACCTTTCCACTGTGTCTGTTTCTGCAGAATTGCTCTGGCGTGCAGACCTCGACTTGCACCGTGAGCAGCCCGGTGCGAACCAGATTGCTCAGCGTGATGTAGTGCTCCAGGCGGCCCTGAATGTCTGCCGGATCGCCGGGGCTGCGAATCAACAAGCGCTCCAGGCCCTCGGGCGCGTGGTCGAGGTACAGCTGGAACGGCGTCTGCAGGTGCCGCGCGAGTGTGTCCACACAGATGAAATCGCTGCCGATGCGCAGTAGCCGGCCGTGGCGCTGCAGCAGTTCAAAGCGTGGCGAGCTCAGCCCGCAGGCGCATTCGCCGGGGAGCCAGCGCCCCGTGTCGCCGACTTCATAACGCTGCACCTGCTGGGCCTCACGTGCTTTGGAGGTGAACAGTAAACGGCCGATTTCCTCGCCAACCACGGGCCGGTCATCGTCCATGGCGACGATTTCCAGATGTTGAATCGTCTCCATCAGGTGGAACACGCCGTCGCCGGTCGCGGCGCAGGCATGCCCGAAAGGCCCGGCATCGACACTGCCGTAAAGCGCCGAACGGATGCTGGCGACGCCGCAGTCCTGCAAGAGCGCGCGGCACTGATCGCTGAGGTGCTCGCCGCCGAGAAAGACCTTTTCAATGGCCCCGTATTCGCGCAGACGCTGCTGTTCGTTGAGGAACAAGCGATGCAGGGTGCTGGGCATGCCGATCAGCACCGTGACGCGCTGCTCGATGATCAGTTGCGCAATGTCGCTGTAGTCATCGTCGCCGGGCGCGCCCATTGGCAGGTGAGTGGCACCCAGCAGTTCCAGCACTTTGGCGAAACTGAAGAAGCCGCCGTACAGGCTGCCGCCGAAGAACAGGTTCATCACCTTGTCGCGTTGCGGGTCGAGCCCTGCCGCGAACAAGCCGTCGGCCGCCGCGCGCATCTGCCGCTGAAAATCACGGTAGCTGAAGCCCGCCAGTGCCGGCGTGCCACTGCTACCGCCCGAGCGGAAAAACAGCTGCGCCGTCGCTTCCGTCGGCCGTGCGATAAACGCGGCTTTGTCGGTGATGGGCAGACCAGCCAGCCTCGGCGCGTCGGGCCGCGGGTCGAGGCTCGTGTGCGTGGGCAACTGCGTCGGCGAGACACTGACCGACACCCGCCGGCTCAAGCGTTGCAAGGCGTAGACGCCGTCGTGGGGTTCGCCATCGTAGCCATCGTGGATCGTGCCGGTCGGCGTGATTCGGCTGACGCCCGCCGCAATCAGCCTGCGCGACAGTTCGGCGATCTGCGTTTCGGCGCACACCAGCGCGCAGCTCTGCAAAACGTTGCGCCACGGCAACAGGTTTTCGCTCAGTTGCGCACGTGGCAACGGTTTGAGCAGCAGCGTACGAAACAGCGGTGACGGTGCGAGCGGCGCTTCATGGCTCCAGATCACCCGCCAGCCCGGCGCGCTCCAGACCTGCGTGGTTACCCCGGTAAAGCTCTGGCGCAAGCCGGCCATCAGGGTCTGCATGGTGATCTCGCAGGCTTCCTGAACCGTCGGCACCAGCGCCGGCCATTGTCCGGCGCGGCGCTCGAATGCCTGCGCCAGCGCCGCGCCGATGGCTTGCAGCACCGCTGGTTCTGCGCTGTCGACCAACAGCCATTGCGGGCTGGAACAGGCCTGCTGATCCAGGCGACACACCTCATCGACCAGCGCATCCAGCGCTTGTGGCGAGGCCGCGTCCGGGGTCAGGTAGGCAAAACTGATGCGGTGTCCCCAGTCGATCCAGCGGCAACCGGGCGGCAATTGCTGGCGGATGGCTTGCAGCGCTGCTTCACCGCCCCACGCCGACACGCCGTTGGCGATTTTGCATACCTGGCCGATCTGCGCGGTGGCCACCGGTAGCACGGCAACGTAATGACGCAACTGGCCGCTGGCATCGCACTGCACCAGCGCGTGCAGCAGGCGCGCGGTCAGACCCTGGTCGCTGCGGCTGGGCCGGAGCCAATTGACGTTGCCGGCCAGCAGGCTCTCGATGATCGCGCAGCACGCCAGCAACGGCGCGTTTGCCGGTGCCACGTGAACCACCAGGCCCAAAGGGCTCCAGCGTTCGAACCGCGCTTGCCGATAATTGATACGGCGCAGGCAAGCCGGTTGTTCGCCCAGCTCGCGTTCAAGCTTGGTTTGCAAGGTGTGAGGCTGGCAGAAGGCAGTCAGTGCCTCACGCTGGTCGTCATCCAGTGGCAGGCTCAGCGTGTGCAGTCGCTCGGCAAAGATTGCCGCGGCGGTCAGCACGGTGGCGCTGTCCAGCGCTGTGCTCAGGTGCTGCGGCAGTGCTTGTTGCAGCGTCTGGAGTGTGGCGTCCAGGTCCAGATCCGCGTGCAATTGTCCATTGATCAAATACATGTCACTGCCTCCCCAGAAAATCGGCCGCCGCCATGGCGCAGCTTCTGCCCGCCGATGTGCCGGCGCGGCCGTGCAACTCGAACCAGTCAGTCGTCAGGCCGCAAGCGCAGTCTTTGCCGGCGTGCAGCGTTGCCAGATCGCTCATCACCACTGCGTGCGCGGGACTTGAGGAAATGTAGGGCGAGACGAACCCGAGCAAACCTTGCTGGCCGTACGGCTGCACAGAAAAGTCATTGGGATTGCGCACGTAGGCCTTGGCGTAAACCGGCACATGGAAACGATGGTGGGCGCATTCGATATAGGGCACCGCGTGCTCGACCGCACCGTAACCGTCTCGGCAGCGCGCCGTTTCGATACCCAATTGTTCGGCGACGCGTGCGTACAGCTGTTGTCGGGGAATCTCTTCGCTGGCGCGGGTTTTCCAGCCGCCGCCGAAAAACACCAGTGACGCGGCCGGCAGTCTCAGATCAGGCACACCGGTGGCGCGCATGTGTTCCAGGGTCTGCCAAAGAAACGCCGGAAAGCCGAAAATCCTTACCGGCAAGCCTTCCTCGGCGAATGCTTGCAGGGCCGCGATGACCCCGTAGACATCGAACTGATGGCTGTCGCCGGTGCAGCGCAGGGCGTAGACGACGCGGTTGGCCGGGGCAAAGCGGCAGAGAAATTGATCGGTGTAGGACGTGCCGAGAGTGATCGCGCCGCGCGGCTCGTAGCTCAGCAGCAGGTAATTGCAGGGCGTGTCGGGCGTCAGCCAACCATAGTGGTCAAAGATTCGCTCGACCATGAACTGCGCGCCCGCCAGGCTGCGCGGGTCATAGCGCATGCGGCTCTTCTGGCCGCTGGTGCCGGACGACGTCAGCTCCAGGGCGTCTTCGCCGGTCGGGCTGAGCAACAGCTGTTGTTTGAAAAAATTGGCCAGGATCGGTGGCAGGTGTGACCAGTCCTCAACACGGTCCAGGTCCTGAACGTCAAAACCGTTAGCGTTCAGCCAATGTTCGTAGCCAGGGGTGTGCCGGCAATGAAACCGGCTGATCTCGGCCATGGCCTGGTCGAACAGGCCCGTCGGTACGGAATTCAGGCAATAGGGGTGTGGCAACGCGCAGAGCGCATCGCTGGCAGGGAAGGCGTGCATTGGAATATTCCTTTATTGGTCAGACGCGGAGTCAGCGGGTGTGCCTGGCAGTAATCCGTACAACAAAGGCAGGCACATCAGGCCGCTGGCCGCAGCGCAGAGGGCGAAAAGTCCGAGGTGTGCGCCACCCCCGATGACGGCGATCAGCGAGCCGCCAAGACCCATCACGGCAATCGAGATCATCCCGGTCAACGCCGAGACCAGGCCTTTGCTGTCATCGCTGGAAAACAGCGCCAGTCGATACACGGCGGCATTGCTCATGCCCAGACCGACCGCATACAGCGCCAGACTGGCAACCACCGACACCGTGCTGGCGCCGAGCAGCGTGCAGCCGGCCAGTGCCAGCAGTCCGAGGCAAAATGGCCAGAGCGCCAGTTGAATCAACTGTGGCAGGGAGTGGGTGGGCAGCAGTCGGTCGAGGATCAGATTGCCGACGATCACCGCAGAAAACACCGGCAATTGCCACAGCCCATATTCCACAGGCGAGAGGCCCTGCAATCGAATGAGCAACAGCGGCGCCAGGCCGATCCAGGCAATCAGCGGCAGGCTCATCAGCCCCAGAGAGAGACTGGCGCAAAGAAACCGGCGGTTGCCCAGCAGTGCACGATAGCGCCTTGCGGTGAGGCGCCAGGAGAGGGCAGTCGGCATAGACCGCTGCCCATCGCGGCGAATGACGCCGACAGTCTCGGGCATATACAGGTAAAGCCCCAGCCAGACGAGCGCCGTCATCAGGCCCAGCCCCAGAAACAGCTCGCGCCAGCTCAGCCATTGCAGCAGCACGACGCCGAGCAGCGGCCCGAGCAACGGCGACAGCAAGGCAACGTTGCCAAGCAGGGCCATCAGGCGAACCGCATCGGCTTCGCAGAACACCTCTTGCAGCGCCGGATAGCTGACCGTCACGACAAAGCCCAGGCCCATGCCTTGCAGCAGGCGCAGCAGATTGAACAGTTCAATGCTGTTGACGAAGAATGCCGCCGCACAGGCTGCACCAAACAACGCGCACCCGATCAGCAGCAGCCGTCGTCGCCCCCAGCGATCCGACAATGGCCCCAACAACCATTGCAGGCAGACGCCCCCCAGCAGGTAGAGATTGAATGCGTGGGGAACATGACGCGCATCGGCGTGCAGTTCGGCAGTGACACTAAGCATTGCCGGCATCAGCAAGTCGCTGGCCATGTAAGTCAATAGTTCAAACGCAGTAAGGGCCAGACAAAAAACAGCTATTTGCCGAGGTCCGATGTTTATAAGAGTTCTGTGCATTACACGTCCTTGTCAGTTAACCGCAATTGGCGAGAGCCTAGAGCCAGACGTGTGCGACACCTAGTTGTTTGCTGCGACATTAGATTTCAAATGCTTGCAGTTTGTTTAAGCGAAGGCCTGATTAAACAAACTTGGCGAGTGTATTTCGCAGGCAAAAAAATACCCGCGACAGCGCGGGCATTGGGTGGGTATATCGATTGGGTGTATTGCGCAAATCCGTATGTGAGTGCCGTCATGAAGCCAAAACGCCTCATCGGCTGTAACATGAGGTCCCGTTTGCAGCGCCGCACCCGCAGAGCGATATGCGCCCGCACGCAAGCGGATACGAACCGGATTCAGCCCATGTTCCAGGAAACCGCAATGACCCAGAAGCAACGCTTGATTTATTCGATTCTGATCGCCGTGTCCGTACTGGCGATCATGCTCGGCCTGTCCTGGCTGCAGAACGCCGGGATGATCAGTGAGAAGACCTTTCAGTACATCGCCATCGGCGTGGCGGTGGTCGTGGTGGTGATCAACGGGGTAATGCGCCGCAAGGTCAAGCCCTGACCGCGATTACCGCGCGTCTCACTCGTTATTGAGTACGGCCGCAGCCTGTGGATGCAGGCTGTAGCTTTTGTCGGCATTGAAGACGATGACGCCTTCGGCGCACAGGCGCTTGAGCACTTCGCGCACGCTGAGAAAGGACAGTGGAACGTCCAGGTCGAGCAACTGACTGTGCACGCCGCGTACGCCCAGGCGGCGATTGCTGTGGGCGGCGACCAGCAGTGCGTCGATGACTTTCAGGCGGATCAGGCTGGTGCGCAGGCCGAAGCTCTTGAGCAACAGGCGGATGCGGTCGTTGGCGTGACGTTCGCCGCGCTGTCCGAAATCGCTCGCGTGTGGGCTCATGGAGACTCCTTGTGGCGCCTGGCTACCGTCCGTTGGTAGTTGCGAGTTGTACATGCGGTGACTCCTTTTCAGCGTCTGATCGGGAAGGGTTTTTTTGCGCTCTGTAGAACTAGACGTATCAGCGGCGCGAATCATGAAAGAAAAGATGTAGAAATTTTGTGTAGGGGGGGTGGTTTTTTTGTGGGGGACCTTGGCGGCCTTTGGGCCGACCAGGTTTTGGGTGGTTTGGGGGCATATCCGTTGCTGCGGTAACGGCTGCTTAGGGTTCCGCCCTTACGGCGGGTGACTTTGGGGGCCCAAAGTAACCAAAGGCCTTTTGCCCTGACGTGCGGCCCCTCGCCTAGGCTCGGGGTGCCTTCGCTGCGGGATCGATCCGGGCGCAGCGTTTCCGGTTTGCTTCGCTGCACCTCCTTCCGCTGTGTACGACTTCGTCGTACGGTCGCTGCGCTCCCACGCCCGGATCAATCCCTCCGCTCAGCCTTCCGACGGGCGCCGTGCATCAAGATCAAGAGCCTTACTCGAGCTAACGCTCATTGTGTTGAGTGGTGAGAAGCAAAAGCGGTACTTGAGCTAACGCTCATCGTGTTGAGTGGTGAGAAGCAAAAGCGGTACTTGAGCTAACGCTCATCGTGATGAGTGGTTAGAAGCCAACGCGGTTTGCTTTGCTTTTGTTTTTGCTTTTCTGTGGGAGCTGGCTTGCCAGCGAAGGCGGCCTTCCAGCCGACCCATATCCTCCTGGCACACCACAATCCCATTGTAGGAGTGAGCCTGCTCGCGATGACGGCCAACCAGCCGCCTCATTTCCATCAGATTCACCCAATCCCAACTGTGGGAGCTGGCCTGCCAACTGACCCATATCCTCCTGACCCACCACAATCCCACTGTAGGAATGAGCCTGCTCGCGATGACGGCCAACCAGCCGCCTCATCTCCATCAAATTCACCCAATCCCAACTGTGGGAGCTGGCCTTCCAGCCGACCCATATCCTCCTGACCCACCACAATCCCACTGTAGGAGTGAGCCTGCTCGCGATGACGGCCAACCAGCCGCCTCATCTCCATCAGATTCACCCAACCCCAACTGTGGGTGCTGGCCTGCCAGCGAAAGCGGCCTTCCAGCCGACCCATATCCTCCTGACCCACCACAATCCCACTGTAGGAGCGAGCCTGCTCGCGAAGGCGTCCTGACAGCCACCCATGCTGCTACTGACTGAACTCGAACCCATTGACCGAACCTGCTCTGTTTCCCGAATGACAGGAACTCATTAAATTTTTTCTTCCAGCTTCGTTTCTTCGACAGGCTCATTGCGCGTGGACGCAGGGGTGTTTCCAGGGCGGATCCGCCGTACGCCTTGTTTGCGGCGTCTGGTCCGTTCGTTGGCATGTCGATCAGGAGCAAGCGTGACGATTTCCAGACAATTAACCGGGCTGACCTTTGCCAGCGTGTTTTTCAGCCTGAGTTGTTCAGCTCATGCATTGAGCCCGGCCGGTGAGGTCAGTGCCGATATTCGCCGTACCGCTTTTGGTGTGCCGCATATTCGTGCGCACGATGAGCGCGGGCTTGGGTTCGGTATTGGTTATGCCTATGCGCAGGACAACCTGTGCCTGCTGGCGAACGAGATCGTGACGGTCAATGGCCAGCGTTCACGTTACTTCGGTCCGGATCAGTTCACCGTCGAAGAGCGTGAAAACCGTGTCAGCGATGTGTTCTTCAATTGGCTCAATACCCCCGAGGCGGTCGACACCTTCTGGCAGGCTCAACCGGCTCAGGTTCGGGATCTGGTCGAAGGCTACGCTGCCGGTTACAACCGTTATCTGGACGAGCGCCGTCAGCAGGGTTTGCCACAACAGTGCCAGGGCGAGTGGGTGCGCCAGATTGCACCGCAGGATCTGGTCAAGCTGACCCGACGTTTGCTGGTCGAGGGCGGTGTCGGGCAGTTTGCCGAGGCCTTGGCCGGCGCTACGCCGCCGCAAGCGACAGCGGCGGTCGAACACGATAGGCAGGCTTATCAATTGGCTGATGCGCGTCAGCAACGCTTTGCTCTGGATCGCGGCAGTAATGCGGTGGCTGTGGGCAGTGAGCGTTCGTTCAACGGGCGCGGGATGTTGTTGGCCAATCCGCATTTTCCGTGGGTCGGCGGGATGCGGTTTTATCAGATGCACCTGACCATTCCGGGCAAGCTCGACGTCATGGGAGCTGCCTTGCCCGGTCTGCCGTTGATCAATATTGGCTTTAACCAGCACCTGGCCTGGACGCACACGGTCGATTCATCTAAACATTTCACCTTGTATCGCTTGCAACTCGATCCGAAAGACTCGACGCGCTACCTGCTCGACGGCAAGTCGCTGCCGATGAACAAGCAGACCGTGACCGTGCAGGTCAAACAGGCTGACGGGCAGGTGGTGGCGGTCTCGCGTGACATCTACAGTTCTCAGTTCGGGCCGATTGTGCAGTGGCCGGGCAAGCTCGATTGGGACAAGCAATACGCCTATAGCCTGCGCGATGCCAACCTGGAGAATGACCGGGTGTTGAATCAGTGGTACGCGATGAATCAGACGTCCACGCTCCAGCAGTTGCAGGATTCGGTGCACAAGATCCAAGGCATACCGTGGGTCAATACGCTGGCCGTCGATGACCAGGGGCAGACGCTGTACATGAACCTGTCGGTGGTGCCCAACGTCAGTGCTGACAAACTCGCGCAGTGCAGCGATCCGCGAACTGGCACGCAACTGATTGTGCTGGATGGCTCCAACAGCGCCTGCGCCTGGGACGTCGACCCGCACGCCGCGCAGAAGGGCATTTATGCCGCCAGCCAATTGCCGCAATTGCTGCGTAAAGACTTCGTCCAGCATTCCAATGACTCGGCATGGCTGGCCAACCCGGCGCAACCGCTGAGCGGTTTTTCACCGCTGATCAGTCAGGACGGTCAACCGCTGGGCTGGCGCTCGCGTTTTGCGCTGGATCGTCTAGCCACGTTGAGCAAGAAAGGTCCGCTGGCAGTGAAGGATTTGCAGCACATGGTGATGGATGATCAGGTGTATCTGGCCACCCAGGTGATGCCGGATCTGCTGAAGTTCTGTGCCGCGAGCCTCGGTGCCAATGCGCAGGCGCTGAAACCGCTTTGCGCCAGTCTCAAGGCCTGGGACGGTCGGGCCAATCTGGATTCGGGGGTGGGGCTGGTGCATTTCCACAACATCATGCAGGCGCTGCAGGATTTGCCGGATCTCTGGCGTGTCGCGTTCGATCCCAACGATGCCCGGCACACGCCGCGCGGTCTGGCGATCGAGCAGCCAGTGGTGGCCGAGGCGTTGCGTGAGGCGATGCTGGCGTCGGTCGAGTCGACTGCGAAAATGGGCCTCAAGCCGCAAAGCCGTTGGGGCGACATCCAGGTCGTCAGCAGTGGCGGGCAACAGACGCCTATTCACGGCGGGCCGGGCACGTTGGGAATTTACAACGCGATTCAGAGCGTGCCTCGTGAGGACGGCAAGTTCGAAGTGGTCAGCGGTACCAGTTATCTGCAAGTCGTGACGTTCGATGAAAACGGTCCGCACGCCCAGGGGTTGCTGGCGTTTTCGCTGTCTAGCGATCCGGCGTCGAAGTATTCGCGGGATCAGACCGAGGCGTTTTCGAAGAAGCGGTGGAGTGTGCTGCCGTTTACCGAGCAGCAGATTCAGGCTGATCCGCAATATCAGGTGCAGACTGTACGCGAGACGCCGGGCAACGCGGGGAAAGTCGCCGCTCAGTAATTCCCGGCGTGTTCATGGTGTCGAAGCTGAGGGCCGCATCCTGGAAGGGTTGCGGCCTTCAGCTTTTTGGCGGTTGTTGTGGCATCGAGTTGATCACCGGGTTGCCTTCCTTGTTGCGCGTCAGGTAGACCGGCAGCACTTTGGGCAGACTGTTGGCGAGGTTGTTCAGCTCTTTGATGTTGTAGATGCCGCCCACGCGAAGCGAACCGGTGCGGCTGTCGGCCAGCATCAAGGGGTGGGCCAGGTAGCGGTTGATCAGGGGCAGGGCGTCGTTCAGCGCCAGATTGTCCAGCACCAGTTTGCCGCTGCGCCAGGCCAGCGCTGCATCGTCGGGGTAGGTCTGGCTGATCTGCGGGATGTAGTCGCCGTGTTTGTAGCGCGCCTGCATCATTGGCCCCAGACGCAGGCCGTCACCCGGCAGGGCGCGATCGCTGGACACCAGCACCGAGCCTTCGACCAGGTTGACCCGCACTTGATCTTCATACATCCACACATTGAAGCGCGTGCCGGTCACCCGAACCTTGCCTTCCCCTGCGCGCACGACAAAGGGGTGAGCGAGGTCGTGGCTGACAGTAAAGAATGCCTCGCCTTTTTTCAGCGTGACACGGCGCTCATCCTTGTAGTTGCTGAAGGTCAGATCGGTGTTGAGGTTCAGTTCCAGCTCGCTGCCGTCACTGAGGGTGACTCGACGCACCTCGTCGGTGGCGGAGAAATGCTCATGGCTGTTGGGCAACCAGCCAAGATTCCAGCCGGCATAGGCCGCCAGAGGCAGTGCGAGCGCGCACGCTGCGGCGACCGCAACGTACTGGCGCCATGTGCGCGAAGGCTGGCGCGGCGCGGCAGTGAGCGCTGGGGTCGGGCGAGGCAAGTGCTCAGCGACCTCCCAGACTTCGAGCATGGCCTCGTACTCGAACGCATGCAGCGGATGAGCCGCGTGCCACTGTTCGAATGCATCACGCTCCTCATCCGTGCAATCGGCGGCGTGCAGACGCATGCACCAGTGCGCGGCGGCATCGGTGATCGCATCGTATTCGGCTTCCGAGAGGGTGTCTTGGGTCATTGAGTCATCCTGATTTTGCTCATTCTACCCTTTGCGGGAAGTGGCCGAGAACAGCAGTCATGGCAATTGCCCATCAAAAGTGGAACTTATTTTCCGCAGCGCTACCCAAAAAAACAGGATGCACTGCCTACTATCCATAAATGGAGTGAAAAAATGATCAAAACAACGTTTGCTGCCTTGATTGCCACCGCCGGTCTGCTCGGCGCCGGCACCGCCCTGGCCGACAAGCCTGGTGCAGGCTGGATCACCATCGAAAAAGCCATCGAAGTTGCCAAGACCAAGGCCGGCTACGTCGAGGTCTATGAAATCGGCGCCGACAATGACGGTTACTGGGAAGGCGAGGGGCGCAAGGCCGACGGCACCGTCTACGAATTCCGCATTGACGGGGCGTCGGGCAACGTGTTGCGCGACCAAAAGGATTAACCAGGCGGCTCATCCACTAAGTGTTACGGGTAGAAAAAGCGCTGGCGTCACGCCGGCGCTTTTTTTTGGGCTGTCATGGCGAGGTTTGCGTGATTCCTTTTTCGCCCGCCGTTGGCGCTGGCAGCGGTATCGGCGCCGGAAGCGGGTCCAGTTCCCTGCCCATTTCGCTGATCAGCAGCGCGATCGAGTCAGCGTTGGCCAGCATTACGTCAATGCGTGCCTCAACAGCCAGAGGATCGCGGAAGGCTTTACGCGCATCTGCGAGGTTTATGGTTTTTGTAACGCTGAGAATTTTTTTGCAGGCATCGGCGGCGTCCGGCAACTTGTCGAGATCGACCCACACTCCGTTCTCGTCCTTGTGCGCGAACAGATGCGAAGCTTCAGTGAAGCGCGACAAGGATTTGCGCTGTTTATCGAGGTCTTCTTTGAGCCGTTCCCCCTTGGTAGTGGTTGTATCGATAAGGTGTGGAAACGGCGCCATCGCTTCAGCGGAGACCAGATCTTCGCTATCGCAAATCAGATGCGAAAGCTCGTGCAGCAGAGCGACGGCGCGAGCATGCGAGTCGACATTGAATCTGGGCGGCAATACATCGGTGTAGACATCCATGCACGGGTTAAAAAAATGTTCGGTCAGGTGAAGGATCTTGCGTTTGTCTTCCTTGAAAACAAAGGCAACGGTGTCGTCGCTGTAGCGTGTATTCAAACCGGCGAAAAAACGCTCGGTATAGAGCAAGTCGTCTTTGGGATCTGTCAGCTCGCGGCAAATGGGCAGGACGACTTTCTCGATTTTTCTGAGCAGCATGGGTGTGACTTGCGGTACTTCGAAGAAATGCCTGAGCAACCTTTCTACCCGTGTGCCACCGAGGTTGTCCCGATGTATGACGAAGTTATGCAGACAATTGAGTGCATAGTTCCGCGCCCGCCCGACAGCTTGCTGTATCACGAAGGCTCGGGCGGGATAGCGCTGATTGATTTGGGCCATCCCTTTGGCCTGGATGTACATCATGATCGAGCGGCTTGACTCGACCTCGGTTTGAATACGGTTGCGCTGTTTCGAGCGACAGCGCTGAACCTGCTGACCCGCGCGCGCCAATACTAATCTGGCGTTCTTCTGTTCAAGGGCCGGCCCTGGCCCCCCGTCTTTTTTGCGCAAGTACCAGTTTTTTTCAGACTGGACGACTCCATAAACTTTGCCGGCGATTGCCGCGTACTTGTGCGTGGCGGCGGCATCCCCGTAAACCAGTTTATTGCCCTCGAGTTTGAGCTTCTCCAGAGCAGTGGTGGTTTCAAAACGCTGTAAGTCAAGGCGAGGGGACGTAACGGGTGATACTTTTGCCCAGCGTGCAGCGGCTTTTATTGTCGTCTCGCCGGCAGTTTCGCCAGCGGTCGATACCGGAGCCTGCGCTTGAGAGGCAAATTCGGCCGTTTCCTGTTCTGCTTCGGTTTCCCAGGACAGGCGCCCCAGACTGGCCAGGGTTATCCCGCCGGCGATGAAGTTTTTCACGGCGTTCGCCCAATGGTGGTCCTGCAGTCCTTCGGCGGATTTTTTGAAATCCTCGTAGCTTTTCCAAAGGAAAAACAAAGAAGCGAGTTTACCTGGCAACACGTGCGGAACCAGATGAACGCCATGACGCAAGAGACACTTCACAGCTTCCCAGTCCGATTGCGCGTTTACCTGCGGCTGGCATTTAAGCAATTGGGTTAAGAGGCTGAGGGTGTCCTTGTGTAATCGCTCCAACAGATTGCCCGTGATGGGCGAACGTTGAAGCTTGATGTCGCAGGCTTTGCCAACGGTTGTTTCCAACCGACTCCTGAAGATCGCTTGTTGCGCGGAAGGCAGACGGCGGATGATTAGTTCCTGAAAATCCCCGGGCGCATTCAAGGCTTCGATCAACTGCACGTCACTCTCGAATTCTCGAAATACTTCACTCGCGTACGGCGCATAGAGCACGCATGGGCCTGTGTGCCCGGTGTCCGGCCCGATGACATACAGCCCAAGCGTGTCGACAAAGTCTGCGCTGCCGGTGTTGATCAATGACAACGGGCTAACGATGGCGTGAGCGCCTTCCACCGTCGCACGCGCTATCCCGTCGGGCATGTCCATAACCTGGCAAATGAAGTCATACCCGGTGTCCGACAACTGTTGTTGCAATTTCAACGAGTGTGCGTGCTGCATCATTTGCCAGGGTAACTGACGCACAAAGCGTTCTTTGCTGGTACTGGCAGAAGCACTGTCACCTGACAGCGCCTGCACCACTTTGTCAGTGTAGGCGGTGGTAATCCGGAGCGATTGCAGCAGTTGTCGTACCGCTGACTGATCGAGCTTTGCGGGTAACGCTGTGGTCGTGTTCGAAGCCACTTTGAAGCCAGTGCCTTGCGCGATGTTGAAGTGCTGCAAGGCAAAATCGAGTAGATGGCAGGCAGGCCCGGCCAGCGCCAGATTAGGCGTAATCTGGATATCCTGGGGCTTGAGTCCGTTATTCGGGAATCGGCTGTCGAGTAATGTTTTCAGTGTCTGCTCGACATGAGAGGCCAACGTCGGGACATTTTCGAGAAAATCCTTGCCGTCGATAACACTGCGTCGCCATTGATCAAGCAAGTGCAGTTGCGTGGTTTGTTCGGCCACTGGCGCTTTGCGCAACCAGTCGGGGAAGTCGAGGTGACCAGAAAGGGCCTGCGCGAGCTGCACTGCCCGGCGCAGATTGGTTTCGATAACGATGTCTGTCAGTCGATCGAGATAGTTTGCCGGCATGTCCGGATGCTTGCTGCAGGTGCGTAACACTTCGCAATGAGCGAGGAAATGTTCAATGGCCGATTGCATGCGATCGGTTGATACCTTGCCCTCAATCAACTGAAAAGTGCCCAGTGTGTACTGCTGATCCAGTCGACGTTGCTCAACTGCCAGGTTCTCCAGCACTGTCTGACTCTGGTTATTGTTGTCGAGCCGCTGCTGCAATTGCGTTTTCGCAATATCGATGTTGTCGAACGATTCCAGGCCGATGGCCGGGGTCCACAGAATGGCGCGCCCTGAATGCTCGACGTCCATGCCGCCGCGTTCGGTCAACAGGAGGCAATGGGCAAGCGGTAATTCGCCACTTTGGTCTGTGCGGGTAAGGGTCAGTGACCAAGCGTCCGGCCGAAAGCCATTGAGCGTCTGGCGATCCGTACGTGTGCTGAGTTTCGTGTCGAACACGCAATCGACGATGTCGCGTTCTGCCGCCAGCCATGAACCGCTGAGGTTCCTGATCTGCGCTTCAGCGCGCAGCCCATCCTCGAAGGCCTGCGCCAGTTTCCAGCGATTGCTTTGGAGAAAAACACGCTGTTCGGTGCTGCTGAGGGTCGGCTGAACTTTGAAAACGCTGGTGAGATTGTCCAGAGTCTGTCCGAGCGTTTTCGCCAGTTGCGCTGCCTTGTCGACCTGCGCGAGCGAGGTTGGCGGCGTGTTGGAATCAATTGGACGGGTGCTCCAGCGCCCATCGACGTCAAGTTTGAGCAGGCGCTCGTGGAGCATCGAGCGGATGTCCAGAGCCTTGTCAAAAAGCGCATGAACATCGGTAGTGCGTGCACCCTGGCGAAATTGCTCCAAGGCGAATTCGACGTTCTGGCGTTGTTTGGTGATGATCGCCTCAAACAGTGCCGTCATGATTTCGCCAGCGATGCGCTCTCCGGCCACCTGTGCGTTGGCGAAACCAAGGTAACGTTTGCGCTCCTCCAGATTCATCAGCCCATACAGTTCGTCTTCCTGGCCGGCCACTGTGAGTGTGGCGATCAGCATTTGTTTAAGTGCGGCGTCGTTGCTGAATGCTTGCCAGCCTTGGCTGGGGCGGTAGAGCCAAGCCTTGTCATGGCTGGTCATCAGCGAGCCGGACAGTTCGACAGCGCCAGTCTCGTCGCGTAAACACACGGTTTTGAAAGTCGGCTTGCGCACCGGTCCGCTCGGCTCCCGGATCAAGCAGTGCAGGGCGTCAAACTCGGTGGCCGAGAGAAGTGCCGACTCGCGTTTGATCATCAGTTGGGCACGTGCCTGGTCCTGTAACGTCTGGCTGAAGAATGTACGGCGGGGCGAACCCTCGAACGAGGCGGCATTCCAGAACAGCTCCAGCTGTCGAAACAGCAGCATGGTCAGCTCGCCGGACGCGGACTTGATCGCATTGCCCCAGGCGATCTGGTCGGCCGCCACGCTTGAACGGCCCGGATTGGCAAACTCGACGGTCTGACCCGGCGGCCAGCCCTGACGGTGGAAATGCAGCAGCAGCGCCTCACTCAGCGACAGCGAAGCGAGCAATTGCCTGTTTTGCGTGGAGAGCGTCGGGGTATCCGCGAAAAATCGGACCCGGGTATGTGACTGTCGCAAGCCGGCAAAGTGGGGCTTGAGCAGTTCGTCGAGAATTTTTTCCAGCAATGCGGTGAGTGAAGGCAGACGCTTTAATTCATCCAGCAGATCGCGTGCGCAGGCCTCCTGGGATTCGTTGATCGCGGCTTTCTGATCTTCGAATACATCCCCCTCAATCGTTTCGCGGCTCAGCGTAATGGATTCCTTATCTATCAGCTCCTTGCGCCGTGACAGGGTGAGAAACGCGAGTAGATCATCCGTGTCCTTCGCCTTGTCCAGGCGCGTTTGCAGGGCAGCGACCAGCGCTGGGGCATCGCTGAATTTTTTCAGGCCATCGTAAGGGGTGTACAGAAACGCGCCATGGCCATTCGCGCTGGAGCTGAGCATGAAGCTGCCGGCCAAGGGGACAGCCAGTTGCTTGTCTGCGTTGAGCAGAATGCGTTCGGCCAACATCGGCGGTGTTTGCGCGATGCGCAGGGAGTGGGTGGCCAGTTTCACGTGGGCGAGCCACGCAAGGTCTTCGCTGCCGAGGGCGTGGGTGGAACCCGAGGCAGCCCGCTGGCCTGGGGATTGAAGAATGTCTGGAAACAGCAGTGGAGCAGTCGAACTGGGCATCATCGGGACTCTGAACGAGGGCGCCATGGGGCGGGATCGTCAGAATAATTAGGCGGCCTCAGCGACTGGCGGTAGATAGTTACCGCACACGCCGGATTGAAATGTGCAGTCAGGCGAGTCCTTGATTGTCGTGTCATCGAAGGGTTGACAGCCGACAGCTGCGCCATGGTTAATCGCTGGGCAAGTCGTTCGTACGCTGTTGTTCCCTCCAATAATCATTCTGGAGCTTCAGATGTCTGCGCCACACGATCATGTGTCCTCGGTTGTCTCGTCCTCGTTGTCTCTCGAAGCGCTGACGCAATTGCTTGAAACGATTTTCCTGCGGCATGGCACCTCTGCGGAAGTCGCGCGAGTGCTGGCCGCCAACTGTGCCGGCGCTGAGCGTGATGGCGCGCACAGCCATGGCGTGTTTCGCATTCCTGGTTACGTCTCGACTCTTAATAGTGGCTGGGTCAACGGACAGGCGGTGCCGCAAATCGAAGACGTCGCCCCCGGATTCGTGCGCGTCGATGCCGGTAACGGTTTCGCCCAGCCGGCCCTGGCCGCCGCTCGGCCGTTGCTGGTCGAAAAGGCGCGGCACGCGGGCATCGCCGTGTTGGCGATTCGCAATTCGCATCACTTCGCCGCGCTGTGGCCGGACGTCGAACCGTTCGCCGACGAAGGCCTGGTGGCGCTCAGCGTGGTCAACAGCATGACCTGCGTGGTGCCCCATGGCGCCGACCGGCCGTTGTTCGGCACCAACCCGATTGCCTTCGCTGCACCCCGGGCCGGCGCCGCACCGATCGTTTTCGACCTGGCCACCAGCGCCATCGCCCACGGTGACGTGCAGATCGCTGCGCGCAAGGGCGAAAAACTGCCGGTCGGCATGGGCGTCGACGGTCTCGGCCAACCGACCCAGGACCCACGCGCCATTCTGGAAGGCGGCGCGTTGCTGCCGTTTGGCGGGCACAAGGGCTCGGCGCTGTCGATGATGGTCGAGTTGCTGGCTGCGGCGCTGACCGGCGGCAACTTCTCCTTTGAGTTCGACTGGTCGAACCATCCCGGGGCGAAAACGCCGTGGACCGGCCAACTTATGATCGTCATTGACCCGAGCAAGGCGGCGGGGCAAAGCTTTGCCGAGCGCAGTGAAGAGCTGGTGCGGCAGATGCACGGTGTCGGGCTCAAGCGGTTGCCGGGCGATCGCCGACATCAGCAGCGCGCCAGATCGCTGGCGCAAGGGATTGTGCTGGACGAGGCAACGCTGGCGCAGTTGCGCGAACTGGCAGGGCAGTCAGGCGCCTGAGGAAATTGCGGCAACAAAAAAGGCGAACCGCGAGGTTCGCCTTTTTCATCTACGCCAGACTCAACGACGCCCGAGCAACAACCCTACCACCAGACCGAACCCGGCGGAGATCGCCACGGTCTGCCACGGATGCCCGCCGATATAATTCTCAGTGGCTTCGACTGCCGGTTTTGTGCGATCACGCACGCTGGACACCGAGTCCAGCGCCTGCTGCAGTTTCAGGGCGATTTGTGCGCGCAGCGTTTCCGCTTCTTCGCCGACCAGCGAGGCGCTGCTCTTGAGCAGTTTGTCCGATTCTTCGATCAGGGCCTGAAGCTCGCTGAAGGCTTGATCCTTGATTTGCTCTTCAGCGGCTTGCGCGGCGGATTTGCGGGCCATTGGGTGACTCCTTGCAGGTGAATGGACAGTGACTAATGGAGTGTGGCGCGGGGCGAAAAGTTGCACGTAATTTAGCCCACGCACAAAAACCTGCGCGGGAGATTTCTGTCGAGCGTGTAAGATGTCGTCATTTTACGCAGCAGGATAATTCCCCATGAGTTTCAATCTGGCCGACAAATCCCTCGCCGAGCGCGCCGCGCTGGAAGATGAGAAATCCCGTCTGTTCGAACTCTGGCAAAACAATCTGGGCAAGGCCAAAGGCGAAGCCGCGCGGTTGTTTGGCGAGCGGGGCAAGCGCAAGGGCAAATGGGCCGAGTGGGTCCGTGCCGAGCTGGACGGCATGTCGCCACCGGAATTTGCCAACATGGTGCGCAGTGAAGTCAATCGACTGATGGCCGCGAACAAGTAGCGCTTCAGACAAACGTCGCGGCAATCGCCTCGCGGACCTTGACCACCAGCGGATCGACCCGCGTGCTGGTGCGCCAGCCCAATTCGATCGGATAACGCGGCAGCTTCAGCGGGCAGGGCAGCAGCGCCAGGCCGCTGAGCGCCGCGATGCTTGCGGCCGCGTGCGCGGGAATCGTCGCCACGGCCCGACTGCCCTTGAGCAAATACGGCAGCGCGGCGAAATGCGTGGTCGAGGCGCACACCTGTCGACTCAGGCCCAGCGCGGCCAATCCTTCATCGGTAATTCCGATAAACCCGCCGGACGACACCAGAATGTGCTCGCGGGCAACAAACTCTTGCAAGCCGATGTCCTCCTGGCCGGATTCCAGACTGTCGGCGTCGACCAGACAGGCGTATCCGCCTTCGCCCAACACCTGCCGGCTGAGCAGACGCTCGGCAAAGCCACCGGCGGTGATTGCCAGGTCAATGCTGCGCTCCATCAGGGCACGGGCAACAATCTGGCTGTGGGTCTGGCGAAAAATCAGCCGCAGTTTCGGCGCTTGGCGGGCGATTGCCTCGATCAGGCGTCGGCCGTAAGCGATTTCGAAATCATCCGAAAGACCAATCGTGATCGAACGACCGTCGTACGCTTGCGCCGCCGGATCGACCATCGCCAGGCTTTGCCGACATTTGTTCAGCGCCTCGCTGACCACCGGTTTCAACTGATTGGCTTGCAGCGTCGGCGCCAAGCCACGACCGGTGCGCACGAACAGCTGATCGCCATAAACCTCGCGCAAACGCCGCAGCGCCGCGCTGACCGCCGATTGCGTCACACCCAGGCGCAGCGCGGCGCGGCTGGCACTGGATTCTTCATGCAGCGCTTCGAAGACTTTCAGCAGGTTGAGATCGATGTCGGCGATATTCATTTGGCTCATATCATTCAGCAGTGATTCGGTCTTTATTCATGATCGCGTGGCGCCGCAGAATCGGCAACCTCTGAACCTGATGGAGTACCGCAATGCCCAAATCAATCGTCGCCGCGCTGCAAATCGGCGCCTTGCCCGGTGGCAAAGGCGAAACCCTGGAACAGATCCTCGACTGGGAGAACGCCATCGCCGAATCCGGCGCCGCGCTTGTGGTAATGCCCGAAGCGCTGCTCGGTGGTTATCCGAAAGGCGAGGGGTTCGGCACGCAACTGGGCTATCGCTTGCCCGAGGGGCGCGAGGCCTATGCGCGGTATTTCGCCAATGCCATTGATGTGCCTGGCGCAGAAACCGAAGCGCTGGCGGGGCTGTCAGCCCGCACCGGGGCGAATCTGGTGATCGGTGTGATCGAACGCGCCGGCAGCACCTTGTATTGCACGGCGCTGTACTTCGATCCGCACGCCGGACTGGTGGCCAAACACCGCAAACTCATGCCCACCGGCACCGAGCGGCTGATCTGGGGCAAGGGCGACGGCTCGACCCTGCCGGTGCTCGACACCCAGGTCGGCAAGCTCGGCGCGGTGGTCTGCTGGGAAAACATGATGCCGTTGCTGCGCACGGCGATGTACGCCAAGGGGGTCGAAATCTGGTGCGCACCGACCGTGGACGAGCGCGAGATGTGGCAAGTGAGCATGCGCCACATTGCCCACGAGGGGCGCTGCTTTGTGGTCAGCGCCTGTCAGGTGCAGGCATCGCCAAATGAGCTGGGCGTGGAGATTGCCAACTGGCCTGCGGATCGCCCCTTGATCGCCGGCGGTAGCGTGATCGTCGGGCCGATGGGCGATGTGCTGGCCGGGCCACTGCGCGGTGAGGCGGGGCTGCTGACCGCTGAAATTGATACTGACGAGTTGATCCGTGCCCGCTACGACTATGACGTGGTCGGCCATTATGCGCGGCCGGATGTGTTTGAGTTGTCCGTCGATGAACGGGCCAAGCCGGGGGTGCGTTTCAACACCTAAACCTAAGGCTGAGGAAGGTCCTGTAGGAGTGAGCCTGCTCGCGATATCGGTTTATCAGATAAATCTTTATCGCCTGGCACACCGCTATCGCGAGCAGGCTCACTCCTACAATGGTTTTGTGTTGCTTCCACGATCAGGAGTAGACCGCTCAGATGTGTGCGCGACTGGCTACCAGGTCGCAGCACTGGCCTTGGGCAAACTCAGCTTGCCGCTATCGGTAAAGCGCATTGTGCCAAACAACCCACCCGCCAGTTTGCCACGTAGCACGTAGGGCAGATTGTCGAGGCTTTGCGTCTGGCTCAGGCCCAATGTCTGGCGCAGTACCGAAAACGCCGAAACGCTGACCGGGACCGTCACCACGGTTTCCGAAAAACGTGGGATCGAGCCGCTCTGATCGCTCACACCTGACGCCAGCGAATGGCCGTTGACTTCCAGATCCAGGGCGATGCCGTTGTAGTCGATGGCGGTTTCGTTGGGATTCTGCACGCGCAGCTTGATGGCGAAGCGCACCTCCAGTTCCTGGCTCGGCAGCGGTTCGAGGCCGACCACGTTGATGTTCACCGGATCGCGATGGGGAAACAGCGCGCAGGCACTGAGCGACAGCAGCAGTAGCGACAGGATGACGGCGTGGACGCGGCGCATAAATACTCTCTCGAAAAAAGGGCTGAACCGTTGCCGGTGCAGCCCTTTTTGTCGAGGCCCGGAGTCAGCGGTTCAACTGTGCGACAGCCGCCGATGGGGCAGGTTCACCCTTGGCCGGCATGTCCGGGTTCTCCATGACTTGAAGAATAGAGGCTTCCGGGTCGAAATCGTCTTCTTCCAGCTCGATGAACTCTTCTGGCAGGAAGATGTTCAGCACGATAGCGCACAACGCCCCGACGGTGATCGGCGATTCGAAGATGTTGCGCAGCGCTTGCGGCAACTCACGCAGCACCTCGGGCACGGCAGCAATGCCCAGGCCCATGCCGAGGGAAATCGCTACGATCAGCATGTTGCGCCGATGCAGGCCGGCCTCGGCGAGGATCTTGATCCCGGCCACGGCCACGGTGCCGAACATCACCAGTTCAGCGCCGCCGAGCACGGGTTTGGGCATCAGTTGCAGCACCGCGCCAATCATCGGGAACAGCCCCAGCAGCACCAGCAGACCGGCGATGAAGAACGCAACATAACGGCTGGCGACGCCGGTCAGCTGAATCACGCCGTTGTTTTGCGCGAACGTGACCATCGGCATGCTGTTGAACACCGCGGCCATCGCCGAGTTCAGGCCGTCCGCGAGCAGCCCCGACTTGATCCGCCGAATGTACAGCGGCCCTTTCACCGGTTGCCGGGAAATCATCGAATTGGCCGTCAAATCACCCGCCGCCTCCAGCGGCGAGACGAGGAAAATTACTGCCACCGGGACGAACGCGACCCAGTCGAAGTTGAAACCGTACTTGAACGGCACGGGCACGCTGACCAGCGGTACTTCCGGCATCGAGGCGAAGTCCACCGTGCCCATCAACCACGCCACCCCGTAGCCGAGGGTCAGGCCGATGACGATCGCGCCCAGCCGCAGGAACGGCACGTCGACGCGGTTCAGCACCACGATGGTGCCAATCACCAGCGCCGCCAGGGCTATATGGCTGGCCGCGCCCAGATCCGCCGCGCCGAAGCCGCCGGCGATGTCGGTCATGGCGACTTTGATCAGCGACAGGCCCATCAGCGTGATGATCGTCCCCGTGACCACCGGGGTAATCAGCATGCGCAGCTTGCCGATGAACTGACTGAGCACCACTTCAATGAACGCCGCGAAAAAGCACACGCCGAAGATGGTCGAGAGGATTTCGTCGGTGCCGCCGCCACGCGCCTTGACCATGAACCCGGCGCTGAGAATGACGCTGATAAAGGAAAAACTGGTGCCTTGCAGACACAGCAGCCCCGAACCGACCGGGCCGAAGCGCTTGGCCTGGACAAACGTGCCCAGGCCCGAGACGAACAGCGCCATGCTGATCAGGTAGGGGATTTCACTCTGCAGGCCGAGGGCGCCGCCCATGATCAGGGTGGGGGTGATGATGCCGACGAAACTCGCCAGCACGTGCTGCAACGCCGCAAACACGGTGGCGGTCAGGTGCGGACGGTCGTTGAGGCCGTAGATCAGATCGTTGTTGCGCGGGGCTTTATCAGAGGCGGTCATGGTGAGGTGCGTGCCACAAAGCGCGGCCGGGTCAGAAAATGGAGGCGCAGGATGCCGCAAGCGGGCGGCGAGGGCAACGAGCAATAACTGCCTGAAAGGTCAGGTTTTATTGGGCGCCGCGCTTAGGCAAAGCAACGGCGGGAGCCAGCGTGCTGGCGATAGCGCGAATTGCGCGGCTATCGCCAGCAGAGACGGACGGCCTGGGGTTAGCCAGCGCGTTGCGCCAAAGCCCGCTCCATCCGCGTAATCCCTTCTTCCAGCAGGGCACGCGGGCAACCGAAGTTCAGGCGCACGAACTGCTGGCTCTGATCGGCGAAGTCCACTCCCGGGCTGAGGCCGACCTTGGCCTGCTCCAGGAAAAACTGCTGCGGATTGCTCAGGTCCAGGGCCGAGCAATCGAGCCACGCCAGATAGGTGCCTTGCGGCACATTCAGGGTCACGCCCGGCAGGCGGCTGCGCACCGCGTCCACCAGCCAGTCACGGTTGGCCTGCAGATAGGTTTTAAGCGCCGCAAGCCACGGCCCGGCTTCGCTGTAAGCCACGCGGGTGGCTTCCATGCCCAGTGGATTGACGCTGTCGACCATGCCGCAACGGGCATGGTTGACGCGTTCGCGCAGGGCGGCGTCCTGAATGATCATGAACGAAGTTTTCAGGCCGGCGATGTTGTAGGCCTTGCTCGCCGACATCAGGGTGATCGTGCGCCGGGCAATCTCCGGGCTCAGCGACGCAGTAGGAATGTGCACGCGCCCGTCGAAACACAGCTCGGCGTGGATTTCGTCGGAGATGATCCACGCGTCCTGCGCCACGCAAATGTCGGCTACCGCTTGCAGTTCCTCGCGGCCGAACACCTTGCCGATCGGGTTGTGCGGGTTGCTCAGCAGCAGCGCGCCGCCACCGTTCAGCGATTCGCGCAGCACATCCAGTGGCGTGGCATAGGTGCCATCGGCCTGCGCCAGGAATTGCAGTTCAACCTTGTTCAGGCCCCAATGCCCCGGCGCGTGGCGCAGCGGCGGGTAGTTCGGTACCTGCACCACGACATTCTGCGGCGCCTGCACCAGCGCCTTGAGCGCCATGTTGAAACCGGACTCGACGCCGGGCAGGAAGATCAGTTCTTGTGGCTTGACCTGCCAGGCGTATTTGTTCCAGAGATCGGCGACGATCGCTTCACGCAGGTTGTCCTGAGCCACGCTGTAACCGAGCAACGGGTGCAGCAGACGCTGTTGCAAGGCTTCGATCACCACCGGCGGCGCGGCGAAATCCATGTCAGCGACCCACATCGGCAGCACATCGGCCGGGTAGCGGCTCCACTTGGTGCTGCCGGTGTGGTGGCGGTCGAACAGCTGATCAAAATCGAAAGTCATGCGCGGTCTCGTGAAGGCGGGATATTCATGGGCGCCATGATAAGCCCATGACCCTGCCGGAGCGAGCCTGCCGGTTCCATGGCGGCGGGGGCAATGTGATTCTCGATTTTTCGGCCTTTGGTGACGCGCAATTCAGCCGGTCCGCCCGACGATGCAGGGTGGATGCCCTCAGAATCCCAGCGGGTACTGAACCACCACATAGAGACGGTCAATATCATCGCCAGCCTGCGCCTCGTTGCCGCGATGGGAAACATGCGAGAGCTGGACCGACAAGTCCTTTGCCGCCCCCGACTGAACGATGTATTTCACATCGATATCGCGCTCCCAGTGCTTGCCGTCTTTGCCTTGCTGCGGCTGGTACTCGCCACTGTCGGCATCAAACGGGTTGTAGGCGCCGCCCTTGGGCGCGTGGGTGCCGTCGATGTGACTGCCGGCGACGTAACGGGTCATGAAGGTGAGACCGGGGAGGCCAAAGGTGCCGAAATTGAGGTCGTAGCGCGCCTGCCAGGAGCGCTCGTTGGCACCGTTGAAGTCAGCGTATTTGATTGAGTTGGCGAGGTAGATCGAGTCGCCACCGACGAAATCGAACGGCGTATCGCCATGGATACGTTGCCAGCCGAGCATCACCGCGTGCGGGCCGAAGGCGTATTTGCCAGACAGGCTGACAGCGGTGTTGTCGATTGCACCGGCCAGGGCTTGTCCGGTATCGCGGGTGTGGTAGAGGTTGGCATCGATCAGCAGACCCGATTGTTTGAAGTGCAGGTTGCCGTAGTACTGGTGCCAGGTGTCGGTCAATTCGGCGGCGTAAAGTGCGCCGCCCAGCGGACGGTCTGCAAACAGGTCGGCGCCGATAAAACTGATCGCGCCGTGCTCGGTGCTGGCGCCGTAACCGTAAAAATCGCCTTTGCCCGAAGCGCTGTCCTGGTTCTTGAACGCAGTGAAGTGCCCGGCCTGCAAATTGACGTTGTCGATCTCCTGGCTGCTCAGCAGAAAACCGCTGGCGTACTCCGGTTGCAGGCGTTTGTCCGAGGTATCGAATACCGGGGTTTCCACGGTCATTTCGCCAAAGGCGAGGGTAGTGCGCGAGGCCTTGAGCTTCAGCGCACCACCGGCGCTGGCGTAATTGCTCGCGCTGCGCCCGTCGCTGTCGACCGGCAGCAACCCGGTCCCCGAATGACCTTTGCCGCCGTCCAGCTTCAGGCCGGAAAAAGCGTGTGCATCGAGGCCGAATCCAAGCGTACCGGCAGTGAAACCGGATGAGAAAGTTCCGATAAAGCCTTGTGCCCACTCTTGTTTATAGCTTTTTCCGCTGGCTGAGGGCGAGCGGTAGTCGTTGTTCAAATAAAAGTTGCGACTGAGCACTTCGCCGCTGGCATCGTCGAAAAAGCCGCTGGCGTGCGCGGTTGCGTTCACCCCGCAGAACAGCGCCAGCAGAGTGAGGTGCATGGAGACACGGTCGATCATGATCAGTGGCCAGCGGCAGTGGAGATGACCGCGATGATCGAGCAATGGCAGGCGAGGGGATTGAGCGGATGTGCTGACTTGACTCCATCATGCCCACGCAGGGATTTTGTCTGAATTGAGATGAGCATCCCGACGCAGAACCCAGTGTGGGAGCGAGCCTGCTCGCGAAGACGGTGTGTCAGGCAACGGAAATGTTGGCTGACACAATGCAGTCGCGAGCAAGCATCACTCCCGCAGTCCGGGTCAGACGCGGAACTGACGCAGGAGGCCGTTGAGTTGTTCGCTCAGTTGGCCCAGGCGCACGCTGGCGGCGCTCGATTGCTCCGCGGCGATGGCCGTGCTGTGGGAAAGTCCGGCGGCCTGGGTGACGTTCTGGTTGATGTCCTCGACCACGTGCGCCTGTTGCAGGGTGGCGCTGGCAATCGAAGCATTCAAGCCATTGAGGTTACGCAACGCCTGACCGATGGCATTGAGGCTCGCACCGGCAAGTCCGGCCTGTTCGATGGTCAGTTGCGAGGCTTTGCTGCTGTCGCCGATCACCTTCACGGCGGCCTCGGAATGACTCTGCAGGCGCTCGATCATCGACTGGATCTCGGCGGTCGACTTTTGCGTACGCTGCGCCAACAAGCGCACTTCGTCCGCCACTACGGCAAAACCGCGACCTTGCTCGCCGGCCCGCGCGGCTTCGATCGCGGCGTTGAGCGCCAGCAGGTTGGTCTGTTCGGCAATCGAGCGAATCACCTCCAGCACACTGCCGATCTGGGTGCTTTCAGCGGCCAGGGTGCGAATCACTTCAACCGCTTGATCGATGGTGCCGGACAGCTTGTCGATCTGCTGCAAGCTGCCATCGATATTGATCTGGCCCTGTTGCGCCTGCGCTTCGGCATCGCGCATTTCCGCAGCAGCGTGCTCGGCGTTTTTGGCCACATCCTGCACGCCATAGGTCACTTCGTTGATCGCCGTGGCGACCAACTCCATTTGCTGCGATTGCTGCTGGCTGCGTTGCTGGGCCTGGGAGGCATCGTTGCCCAGTTCGCTGGAGGACTGGCCCAGCGCGCTGGCCGACACTTGCAGTTCGCCGATGACCCGACGCAGCTTGGCGGTAAAGGCATTGAAGTGATGGGCCAGTTCCGTGACCTCGTCCTTGCCATGGGTATCGAGGCTGCGCGTCAGGTCGCTTTCACCGCTGGCGATGTTGGCCATGGCGTTCACGGTTTCCTGTAGCGGACGGACAATGCTGCGCGCAATCAGAATCACCAGCAGCGCCATGATCAGCGCAATCGCCAGGCCGATGGCCGAAGCCTTGATCATCTGATCCTGAAACTCTGCCTGCACGTCATCCACATATACCCCGGACCCGATCACCCAGCCCCACGGTTCGAACAACTTGACGTAGGACGTCTTCGCCACCGGGTCGGTGGCGCCCGGTTTCGGCCAACGGTAGTTGACCATGCCAGCGCCCTTGGCCTTGGCGATGGCGACCATTTCGTTGAACACCGCAAAGCCGTCCGGGTCGCGAATCGCCGAAAGATTCTGGCCTTCGAGTTTGGGATTGGTCGGGTGCATGACCATCACGGGGGTGAGGTCGTTGATCCAGAAGTAATCGCTCTGGTCGTAGCGCAAGCCACGGATCGCGGTCAGCGCCTGTGTCTGCGCGGCTTCCTTGCTCAGGGTGCCGGCGGTTTGCAGGCCGTGGTAGTAGGTCAGCAAACCGCTGGCGGTCTGCACCACATGTTCGGTTTTCTGGGCTTTGGCGTGATACAGGTCTTCGTGGATCTGCTTGAGCATTAACACGCCCAAGGTCAATAACATGACCACCGCCACAATCAAGATGAGCCACAAGCGTCGGCTGATCGACACACTGCGCAAGCTGTTCATAACGCTGTCACTCCGGATTCTTGTTCTTGTAATAAACAACCGCGAGCATCCAATCAGCTTTTGCCGATCAGGCATACGCGACCCAAGTCGTATAACGCCGCAGCGCTATTAAGGCTTGTCTGTTAGGATTTCGGCCCCGCGCGTGAAAACCTGAATGCAAATTGATATTTCACGGAATTTTTACCGTTTCGTGTGGATCCTGTGCGCGCGGAATCGGTACAGCTTTTTCAAGCTACGCTGAACGCAGTGAACGTAAAAAAATACTATCGGGGCATGCCGGCGTGCATCGCTCTCTGGGGGATTGATGGATCTTTGGACCGCCTTGCAGGCATTGATACTGGGAGTTGTAGAAGGGCTGACGGAGTTTTTGCCCATTTCGAGTACCGGACACCAGATCATCGTCGCTGACTTGCTGAACTTCGGCGGCGAACGGGCCATGGCCTTCAACATCATTATTCAGCTCGGCGCGATTCTCGCGGTGGTCTGGGAGTTTCGCCGCAAGATTTTCGATGTGGTGGTAGGGCTGCCGACTCAGCCGGGCGCTCGGCGTTTCACCGCCAACCTGCTGATCGCCTTTTTGCCGGCGGTGGTGCTGGGTGTGATTTTCGCCGACCTGATCCACGAATACCTGTTCAACCCGATTACAGTGGCGGCGGCGCTGGTCGTCGGTGGGGTCATCATGCTGTGGGCGGAGAAGCGTCAGCATGAGGTGCATGCCGAAACGGTCGACGAGATCACCTGGCAGGACGCACTGAAAGTCGGTTTTGCCCAATGCCTGGCAATGATTCCCGGCACTTCGCGCTCCGGCTCGACGATCATCGGCGGGCTGCTGTTCGGCCTGTCGCGCAAGACCGCGACCGAGTTCTCGTTCTTCCTCGCGATGCCCACCATGGTCGGCGCGGCGGTGTATTCCGGCTACAAATATCGCGAGTTGTTCGTGCCGGCGGACTTTCCGGTGTTTGCCATAGGTTTCGTCACCGCGTTCATCTTCGCGATGATCGCCGTGCGTGGCCTGCTCAAGTTCATCGCCAACCACAGCTATGCGGCGTTTGCCTGGTACCGGATCGTGTTCGGCCTGGTGATACTCGCCACTTGGCAGTTCGGCTGGGTGGACTGGACGGCGGTCAAGCCATGAGCGATTCCCGTGGGCGTCGCCCTGAGGGCCGACCTTCCAGTGGCAACATTCAGCACCTGAAACTCAAACTGCTGGTGTTGCTGGGGGTTTGTGCCTTGCCGTTGTTCGGCTCAGTGTCGATGTGGCTGCGGGGGATTTCCCTGCTGCCCCTCGCGGCGTACGGGATCGTCAGCGTGCTGGCGTTTTTCCTGTACTGGGCCGACAAACGCAAGGCGCGCGCCGACGCCTGGCGCACCCCGGAAAACATCCTGCATGCGGTGGAACTGGCCGGCGGCTGGCCCGGCGCACTGATCGCACAGCAGGTATTTCGGCACAAGACGCGCAAGGTGTCGTTTCAGATTCTGTTCTGGGTGATTGTGCTGCTGCATCAGGTGTTCTGGATTGACCAGTTATTCCTCGGTTCCAGCCTGTTGACCCTGTTCTGATTAAGCATACAAAGCCCCTGTAGATACTCTGTTTACGGTCAAGCTTTTTGGAGGTGTTTACCGCTAAAAAGCTTGGTCGTATCGAAGTCTTCGCCAGCCTGCATGCAGGCCCAGAGTCCGGTCAGATATTTGCGCATGACTGCGACGATAGCCTGCATCTTTCTCTTTCCTCGAGCCACTAACGCTTCGTAAAACGCTTTCACGTTCGGGTCGCAACGTATGGCGGTCAGCGCAGGCATGTACATTGCTGAGCGCAAATAGGCATTGCCGCCCTTACTTATCCGGCCGGGCTTATCAATGCTGGTTCCTGATTGCGTAAGCCGGACATCGAGCCCCGCGTGGCGGCTGACCTGCGCTGACTTGAGCGTCACCGGTAAAGTAGTCAGCTCAGCCAGCGCCGCAAATACAGAAATCTCACCCATTCCCGGGGCGGCGATACTCTGTTTACGGTCAAGCTTTTTGGAGGTGTTTACCGCTAAAAAGCTTGGTCGTATCGAAGTCTTCGCCAGCCTGCATGCAGGCCCAGAGTCCGGTCAGATATTTGCGCATGACTGCGACGATAGCCTGCATCTTTCTCTTTCCTCGAGCCACTAACGCTTCGTAAAACGCTTTCACGTTCGGGTCGCAACGTATGGCGGTCAGCGCAGGCATGTACATTGCTGAGCGCAAATAGGCATTGCCGCCCTTACTTATCCGGCCGGGCTTATCAATGCTGGTTCCTGATTGCGTAAGCCGGACATCGAGCCCCGCGTGGCGGCTGACCTGCGCTGACTTGAGCGTCACCGGTAAAGTAGTCAGCTCAGCCAGCGCCGCAAATACAGAAATCTCACCCATTCCCGGGGCGGCGATCATGTGCCCGAACTGGGCGCTCAAGGTTGGGCAGTTGTCGATCAATGCCCGACCCGCAAGTCGGAAACGCTCGATTCTTTTGTCAAAGGCCTTGATGGCTTCCTCTTCGTCTTCAATCAGCATCAGAAGAGTTGTTTGAGTGGCTTTGAGCGCATGCAGCTCGTTCTTGGCGCGGGTGCGATGACACGTCAAACGATTGATGTGTCGGCCAATAGCGCGCAGCTCAAGCTGTATTGAAGTGGGCGGCGTCCACAACCTTGGGCTCATTCGTTCGCCGTATTCAGCTAATAACTGGGCATCGATCGCGTCCGTTTTGCTGTTTTTCAGCATCAGCTTTGCAAAGTTGTGAAAACTCTTCGGATTGATAACCGAGACTGGCAAACCCGCCGCAGCGAGCTCCATGGCCAAGTCCAGGTAGTAGATGCCGGTGGCTTCCATCACCACTGATAGAGGCTTGAGTTCAAGCAACTTGCTGACAGCGGCCTTACGACCCGCCGGCGTCTGCTCGATATTGCACTGACCTGCAAAACGGCCGCCATTGCGCCAGCCCATCGCTGTAGTGCGAGATCCCACATCCAAACCGACGTGCATGTTCATGCTTTCAACTCCAAGAGAACTGGGTTAAAAATGCTTCCTGGTTCCCCTGACCTCGAACTTCATGCCACTGCAACCTTGTAATGCGAAGTCCGACTTGTCGGCTTCTCGATACTCTTCGTGGTGGGCAATGAGGCGGGGGGACCTCTCTACAGACAAGGTCAGGAGCAAGTCCTGCCTTCAGGAGTGATCGGTCTCCCCCAGAAACACATCTTCGTATGTCGCACCAGCGAGCTTAGATCTCATTTCATGCTGGTGTGTGGGCAACATACAAGGAGTGAGCCTGCTCGCGATAGCGTAGTGTCAGTCGACATCGCTTCAGCAGATAAACCGCTATCGCGAGCAGGCTCACTCCTACAGGGGACCGTGTTACAGCAATAGGCCGATGCGGGTCTTCTTCGGCAACTTGCTCACCACCAGCTGATGCGAGCGCTGCAACAAGCCCTGCAATTCCTCGGCGCCCAGCGGGTAGGGCGGGTGCATGATGATCCACTGCGCCCGCGCCAGATACGGCGCCGGGTGAATGCCCGGGCGGTCGCAATGGCCGAGGAAGAGATCCTTGTCGACCTTGAATGCCAACGAATCCCCGCGCAATCCCTGCAAGGCAAACATCTTGTTGCCGGCAATCGAAAAGACGCGCACGCCGCCCCACTTGTAATCTTCCCGCGCACCCGGCAAAGCCAGACAAAATGCCGCGACGTCGGCTTCGCTCATTTTTCCCTTGCTCATAACAACCGCTCCCCACAGGCATTGAACGACTCGACCAAGTGGTCGATCCAGGCGCGGACCGCCGGCATCACCCCGCGTCGATGCGGGTACACCGCCTGCAACCAGCCACCGGGCAACGACCAGTCCGGCAGCATCTGCACCAACGTGCCGTTATGCAGTTCGGTTTCGCAATACATCATCGGCAGCAGGGTAAAGCCCTGGCCAGCGAGGACGCAGGCCTTGCGCACGACAAAGTCATCAATTCCCAGACGGGCTTCCATGTTCAGCTCGAAACTGTGGCCCTGCTCATCGAGCAAGCGCACATGCACCATGCGATCTGCCTCCAGAGCGCCCAGCACGGGCAGGTGCTTCAGGTCCTGCGGATGAATGATCGTGCGGCCCTGTAAAAAAGCCGGACTGGCCACCACGACCATTTGCGCCTGACGCAGGCGCCGTGTGACCAGCAACGGGTCCTCGTCGCCGTGTTCGCGCACGCGCAACGCGACATCAAAGCCTTCGCCCACCAGATCGACCCGCCGATTGAGCAGGACGACTTCCAGTTGAACCTGAGGAAACTTGTCGAGGAAATCGCTGATGACCGCCGGCAACATCTCGTGGGCCAGACCGGTGGGACAGGACACCCGCAAGCGCCCGCGCGGCTCGCTGGACATGCTCGCCACCGCCTCGTCGGCCATTTCCGCTTCGAGCAGCATTGCCTGACAGTGACGCAGATAGCGCTCGCCCACGGCGGTGAGGTTGAGCTGCCGGGTGGTGCGTTGCAGCAGGCGCGCACCGAGGCGTTCTTCCAGTTCGGCAATACGCCGCGACAATCGCGATTTGGGTATGCCCAGCAGGCGGCCCGCCGCGGCAAAGCCGCCGGCCTCGACGACTTTGGCGAAATAGTAGAGATCGTTGAGGTCTTGCATGGGACTTCCGCTGTTCTATCAGTGGGACGAACTATCGCATTGTTGGCGGCTAATCATCCATTGGTTTCTTGCGTAGGATTGTCTCCATTGCGCCGCCACCGGCGATTCATTCCAGGAGATTCCACATGAAACTGCTGCATATCGATTCGAGCATTCTGGGCGACAACTCGGCTTCCCGTCAGTTGAGCCGCGAAGTGGTCAAAGCCTGGCAGACCGCCCAGCCAAGCGCTGTGGTGACTTACCGCGATCTGGCCGCTGACGCCATCAGCCATTTCTCGTCGACCACCCTGGTCGCCGCCGGCACCAGCGCGGAACTGCGCGATGCGGCACAGCAGCATGAGGCGGAATTGAGCGCCAGCACCCTGGCCGAGTTCATCGCAGCCGACGCCGTGGTGATCGCCGCACCGATGTACAACTTCACCGTGCCGACCCAACTCAAGGCGTGGATCGACCGTGTCGCGGTTGCCGGCCAGACCTTCCGCTACACCGAAGCCGGCCCCGAAGGCCTGTGCGGTGGCAAGAAAGTGGTGATCGTGTCCACGTCTGGCGGCATCCATGCCGGTCAAGCCAGCGGCATCGCTCACGAAGAATACCTGAAGCTGGTGCTGGGCTTTCTCGGCATCACCGACATCGAAATCGTCCGCGCCGAAGGCCTGGCCTATGGCGAAGAAGTCCGCAACAACGCCATGAGCGCCGCTCAGGCCACCATCAGTGAGCAGTTGTTCGCCGTCGCGTAAGGCATGCGTAAAGGAACAGCCATTGTTCAGGCAAGTCGCCAAAAACTCTGTATTCTGGTTCCGCAAGGGCCGAATACGGAGTTTTTTGTTTCTGGCTGTTACATAATCTGGCCCAGGTTATGCAGTTCCAGTACATCCGGCGATTACGTCCAACAGGGTGGGGCATCCGATGATGCGTCTTTGTGCAGCGTTACTGATTTGCCTGCTCGGCAGCCTGAATTCAGTGCAGGCTGCGCCGGGGCAGCACCCTGTCTGGAGCGTTGGCTACCACGAAATGACCGTGCTCGATCCGCTGGATCTGCAACCGATGCGTGCCATTGCGTTTTATCCGTCCAGCGATCGCGAGCACTTGAGTCTGCTTGAGGGTTACTCGGTCGAGGCTGGTGAAGACAGCAAAGTCGCCATTGGCCGCTTTCCAATGCTGATGTTGTCTCACGGCAACACTGGCACACCGCTGGCGCTGCACGACCTCGCCACGTCACTGGCGCGCAAGGGCTTTGTGGTGGTGGCCGTGATTCACCCCGGTGACAACTCGCGTGACCACAGTCGACTTGGCACCTTGAGCAATCTCTACGGGCGTCCGATCCAGATTTCTGCGGCAATCACTGCGACCCTCGGTGATGCCATGCTTGCGCCCTACGTCAACGCTGATCAGGTCGGTGTGATCGGTTATTCAGCGGGCGGCGAGACGGCGCTGATCCTGTCGGGGGCGCAGCCGGACCTGGATCGCTTGCGGCGCTACTGCCAGGAGCGGCCGGATGACCATGACGCCTGCAACACCCAAGGCGAACTGATTGTCGACCGCGATGATTTGCAGCCGGTAGCCGACCCGCGCGTGCATGCGTTACTGCTGATGGCGCCGTTGAGCCTGAAGTTCGGCCGGCATACCCTGGCTGATGTGCATGTGCCGGTGCTGCTCTATAGCGGCGATGGCGACAAACTGGTCGCCTTCGACAAAAACGCCGCCGCGCTGGCGCGCAAACTGCCGACGGCGCCGGATTTCAAATTGCTCGCCGGTGCAGGGCACTTTGTCTTCATGGCGCCGTGCACCGCCGAGCAGATCCTCGCCATGCCGGCGCTGTGCACCGATGCCGATGGCGTTGACCGCCAGGACATCCACCGCAACCTGATCTCCGAAGCCGGACGGTTCTTCGCCCATGCGCTGGGCCAATCGAGCAGGGCGGGGATGCAAACGGCGGATCAATAATCTGATTGCCACCACCTATCCCCTGTAGGAGTGAGCCTGCTCGCGATAGCGTCGTGTCAGTCAGCACATTTATCAACTGACACACCGTTATCGCGAGCAGGCTCACTCCTACAATGGGGATCGTTGGTTTCAGGAGGTTGTGCGGCGCTTGAGCAGGAGGGTCAGGCCCAACCCGGCTACCGATAACAGCGCCGCGCTGAAGAAGATCCACGAATACCCCAGATTCAACGCCACCGCGCCCATCAACGGCCCGGCAATTGCCAGCGCCAGATCGAAGAACACCGCATAAGCGCCCAGTCCCGACCCACGACTGGAACTCGGCACTTGCTTGATTGCTTCAACGCCCAGCGCAGGATAAACCAGCGACAGGCCAAACCCCGCCAACCCCGCGCCAATCAGCGCATAAGCGGTGGAGGGCGCCAGCCACAGCATCACCAGTCCGACGGTTTCCACCGTCATGCAGACGATAGCCGAAGCAAACCCACCGAACCGGGCAATCGCCGAGATAAACAAAAGCCGCGACAGAATGAAACACGCGCCAAATACGGTCAGGCAGTAGGCCGCGCCGGTCCAGCCACGGTTGAGGTAATAAAGCGTAATGAACGTGGTCAGCGTGCCGTAGCCAATCGAGGCTAGCGTCAGGCTGAGGCCATACGGCGCAATCTTGCCGAACACAGTCCAGAACGACAGGCGCTCGCCACGAATCACCGGCACCGATGGCTTGTTGCGGATCAACCACAACGCCACCGCCGCCAACGCCGACAAGGCAATCCCCAGACTGACAAAACCGTATTCGGCGACCATCACCACGCCCAGCGGCGCGCCAATGGCAATTGCGCCGTAAGAGGCGATGCCGTTCCAGCCGATGGATTTGGCTGTGTGCTCGACACCGACCTGGCCCATGCACCAACTGATCGTGCCGACACCGATCAGACCTTGGGCGATGCCAAGCAGCAAGCGCCCTGCAATGAGAATCAACAGGCTGGTCAGGGGAAAACTTTGCAACAAGGTCGAGAGCAGCGTCAGCACGCCACTGAGCACGATCCCCCACAAGCCATAAATGATCGCCCGCTTGGTGCCGAGCGTGTCCGACATACGCCCGGCCATCGGCCGGCTGAGCAGGGTAGCGAGGTACTGCGAACCGATCACCAGCCCGGCGATGATCGCGCTGAAACCCAGTTGCTCATGCACATAGCCGGGCAACACCGCAATCGGCAAACCGATGCAGAGAAAAGCAATAAAGGTATAGAAAACGATGGAGACGATCTGCAGGGTGATCGCCAGAGAGCTTTGAGATGGCGGCTGCTGCACAGACATGGGAACTCGTTCGCGGGCGGCGGTGGGAGAGTTCTTGCCATGATGGCTTGGGTGCGGGACAAAAGAAAGCAGGCTAACTACTTCGCCTTAACGATGATCGTTCCCACGCTCTGCGTGGTAACGCCTCCAAGGACGCTCTGCGTCCGCTGTTGGGACGCGGAGCGTCCCGGGCTGCATTCCCACGCGGAGCATGGGAACGATCAACAACGCGGAATACAAAAAAGCCCTGTCACATGGACAGGGCTTTTCACTTGCAGCTTGCAGCTTGAAACTAAAAGCTGCCCTTAAAACACGACGCCCTGGCTACGCAGGTAATCATCGTAGGTGCCGCTGAAGTCGGTCACGCCGTTCGGGCTCAGCTCGATGATGCGCGTGGCCAGGGACGATACGAACTCACGGTCGTGGCTGACGAAGATCAGCGTGCCCGGATAGTTTTCCAGCGCCAGGTTCAGCGCCTCGATCGATTCCATGTCCAAGTGGTTGGTCGGTTCGTCCATGATCAGCACGTTCGGCTTTTGCAGGATCAGCTTGCCGAACAGCATGCGACCTTGCTCACCCCCGGAAATGACTTTGACCGACTTGAGGATCTCGTCGTTGGAAAACAGCATGCGGCCCAGCGTGCCACGAATCATCTGCTCGCCCTGGGTCCACTGACCCATCCAGTCGAACAGCGTCACGTCGTCTTCGAAGTCGTGGGCGTGGTCCTGAGCGTAGTAGCCCAGTTCCGCGGCATCGGTCCATTTCACGCTACCGGCATCCGGGGTCAGTTCGTTGACCAGGGTGCGCAGCAGGGTGGTTTTGCCGATACCGTTCGGGCCGATGATCGCGACGCGCTCGCCGGCTTCAACCTGGAAGCTGAAGTCCTTGAACAGCGGCTTGCCATCGAAACCCTTGGCCATTTTTTCGACCATGACTGCCTGACGGTGCAGCTTCTTGTTCTGCTCGAAACGAATGAACGGGCTGACGCGGCTGGAAGGCTTGACCTCGGCCAGCTGGATCTTGTCGATTGCCTTGGCGCGAGAGGTGGCTTGCTTGGCTTTCGAGGCGTTGGCCGAGAAGCGGCTGACGAACGATTGCAGTTCGGAAATCTGCGCTTTCTTCTTGGCGTTGTCCGACAGCAATTGCTCGCGGGACTGAGTCGCCACGGTCATGTATTCGTCGTAGTTGCCCGGGAACAGACGCAGTTCGCCGTAATCCAGGTCAGCCATGTGCGTGCACACGCTGTTCAGGAAGTGACGGTCGTGGGATATGATGATCATCAGGCTGTTACGCTGGGTCAGGATGTTTTCCAGCCAGCGAATGGTGTTGATGTCCAGGTGGTTGGTCGGTTCGTCGAGCAACAGCACTTCCGGATCGGAGAACAGTGCCTGCGCCAGCAGCACACGCAGTTTCCAGCCTGGCGAGACTTCGCTCATCGGGCCGAAATGCTGTTCCAGTGGAATGCCCAGACCCAGCAACAGTTCGCCGGCGCGGGATTCGGCGGTGTAGCCGTCCATCTCGGCGAATTCGGTTTCCAGCTCGGCGACGGCCATGCCGTCTTCTTCGGACATTTCCGCCAGCGAGTAGATGCGATCGCGCTCGGCCTTGACCTTCCACAGCTCTTCGTGACCCATGATCACGGTGTCGATCACGGTGAATTCTTCGTAAGCGAACTGGTCCTGGCGCAGCTTGCCCAGACGCACGTTCGGCTCGAGCATGACCTGGCCGCCGGACGGATCGAGATCGCCGCCGAGGATTTTCATGAAGGTCGACTTGCCGCAACCGTTGGCGCCGATCAGGCCGTAGCGATTGCCCGCGCCGAATTTGACCGAAACGTTTTCGAAGAGCGGCTTGGCGCCGAACTGCATCGTGATGTTAGCTGTGGAGATCAATTACCTTACCTATCAATGGTTTAGAGCTGGTCATATGTGCCTGATACCGACTTGATACCAATCTGGAGCTTTTCCGGCTCCGCCCAGTCTGAGCTTGAGTTGAGCCAACGCGCATGCGCCGCCAGCAACCTTTGGCCGTGGTGGCCAGGCTGCTGAGCGATGCATGCGGGGATCATGTTGGACATTGCGCGCATTGTCGCATAATCAAGAAGGCAGTTGTATGGCGACGCGACAAGCCATCGCCCGCCACCAGCGATGGCAGGCAGCGGGCGGTCTTGCGCGGGCGGGCGGTGCGACCCGCCTCAGGGCAACGCGGGTTTCAATTGGCCTGTTGAACCCACTCCGTTTGCAGCTGGTTGCATTGCCAGCGCCACGCGTCGGCGAGCATTGTTTCCAGCGAGTGGCGCGCGCGCCAGGCCAATTCATCGGCGGCTTTTTGCGGGTCTGCCCAGCAGCAGGTCACATCGCCCGGCCGGCGCGCCTTGAACGCCAGCGGAATCGGCACGCCACTCACTCGTTCAAAGGCGCTGACCAGTTCCAGAACGGAATAGCCGCGTCCCGTTCCGAGATTCCAGATATTCACCCCGCTGCGTTGACCCAACGCCTCAAGGGCGCAGGTGTGTCCCTGCGCCAGATCTACGATATGGATGTAATCGCGCACGCCGGTACCGTCCGGCGTTGCGTAGTCCGTACCGAACACAGACAAAGCCTCGCGTTGGCCACTCGCGACCTGCAGCAGATAAGGCAGCAGATTATTCGGCTGGTTGAGTGGCGCCTCGCCCAGAAGACCTGAGGGATGCGCGCCGATCGGATTGAAGTAACGCAGCAGGCCAATGGACCAGCGCGGATCGGAGCTGGCGACACTTTTCATGATGTTCTCCGCCATCAGTTTCGACATCCCGTAGGGATTGGTCGGTTGCCCGGTGGCACATGATTCGTTGATCGGCATCGTCGTGCAGTCGCCATACACCGTTGCCGATGAACTGAACACCAGCGTGAACACACCGGCCTGCGCCATCGCCTGGCACAGGGTCAGGCTGCCGCCGACGTTGTTGTCGTAGTAGCGCAACGGCTCATGCACGCTTTCACCGACAGCCTTGAGTCCGGCGCAATGCACCACCGCATCGACCGGGTAATCGCGCAGCAGCGTATCGAGCAAGTGCCGGTTTCGCACATCGCCCTGAACGAATCCGGGCCGCCTGCCGGCCAGCGTACTGATGCGGTCGATGGCTGAACGTTGGCTGTTGCACAAGTTGTCCAGAATCAGCACGTCCTCGTCTTTGTTCATCAGCTCCAGTGCGACGTGCGCACCGATGTATCCCGCACCGCCCGTTATCAAGATCATGCGTCCGCCCTCAATCACGATGATTTTTTCGCTGGCTGTTTCGTTGATTTGCCGCCGTCGCAGCGGCAGCAGCAACGTTGCCTGTTGAAGGGTAGGGGGCACTTTCAGTGCGGAGTTCAAACCGGTTGGCCAGCCGGTATGTGCAGTTCATCGGCTTCGATCACGGATCTTTTGAACGCCTTGTGAACGCCGTGTTTCCAAGCTTCAAGAGCCGTACGGACTCATCGAGAGATGCCGGACACCCGTTGTTTCACAGGTGTTACGGCCCGATGGCTCGACCTTGAGCCGTCTTTCCTTCTCTTGATAAGGGCCTTGCTATGAACCTTGCCGAACAACCTGAACAGTCGCCGATTCTCACTGCACAAAATGTTGTCGAACTGTCGCCACAGCTTCGACCCACACTGGTGTGCCTGTCTCACTTGCGCTGGGGTTTTGTCTTCCAGCGACCGCAGCACGTGATGTCGCGTCTGGCGAAAAACTACGACGTGATCTTCTTTGAAGAACCGGTGATTTCGCCTGGCGATACGCCCTGGCTGGACACCTCCACCCCGGCAGAAGGAATCCAGGTGGTGGTCCCGCACATGCCCGAGGGCTTAAGTCCTGAAGCCGTCGTGCAGGCGCAGCGCAGTTTGCTTGACCAGTTGCTGGCCGGACGCGCGCAGGGCGAGCTTCTGCTCTGGTATTTCACGCCGATGAGCCTGGCTTTTACCGATCACCTGGACGCACAGGTCACGGTCTACGACTGCATGGATGAGCTGTCTGCGTTCAAGGGCGCACCGGCGCAACTGATCGACATGGAACGGCTATTGATGGGCAGGGCGGACGTCGTGTTCACCGGTGGTGTCAGTTTGTGGGAGGTCAAGCAACGCCAGCATGGCAACGCTTACCCGGTGCCCAGCAGTGTCGACATCGCGCACTTTGCGGTAGCGCGCCAGGCCTTGTCGGAACCTTCGGATCAGGCGCCGATCGCGCGGCCACGCCTGGGTTTTTTTGGCGTCATTGACGAGCGTTTCGATATTGAGTTGATCGAGCAAGTGGCACAGCGGCGCGCCGACTGGCAAATCGTGCTGGTCGGGCCGGTCGTCAAGATCGACCCGCAGACGCTGCCACGACGGCCGAACATTCATTACCTGGGCGCGAAGCAATATGCCGAGCTGCCGGCGTATCTCAGCGGTTGGGACGTGGCGCTGATGCCGTTCGCGCTCAACGCTTCCACGCGTTTTATCAGCCCGACCAAAACCCCGGAATATCTGGCCGGTGGGTGCCCGGTGGTGTCGACGCCGATCCACGACGTCATCAGCGGCTACGGGCAAAGCGGCGCCGTGTTCATCGCGGGCACGGCCGAGGCGTTCATCGAAGCCATTGAACGCGCGTTGGGGCTCAAAGGCACCGACGAATTTCTGCAAAAAGCCAATGCGGCCATTGAAGGCATGTCTTGGGACAACACCTGCCGTTTCATGAAGGAGCAGATCGAATGCCTCAGATAACCCTAGAAGCCGCCCGATCCGGCCCATCCCGCCAGGGCGCAGACAGTGCCTATGACTACCTTATCGTTGGTGCCGGGTTTGCCGGCAGTGTCATCGCCGAACGGCTGGCCGAAGGTCTCGGTCGCCAGGTGTTGCTGATCGATCGTCGCAATCACATCGCTGGCAACGCCTACGACCACTACGATGCGGCAGGCCTGCTGGTGCACCGTTACGGTCCGCACATCTTCCATACCAACGCCCAGCGCATCGTCGATTACCTGTCGCGTTTCACCCAGTGGCGCCCCTACGAACACCGGGTGCTGGCCAAGGTTGACGGTCAGTTGCTGCCGATCCCGATCAATCTGGCGACCCTCAACGCGCTCTACGGTTTGTCGATGACGTCGGCACAGGCCGAACAGTTTCTGGCCGAGCGCGCGGAACCGGTGGCGACGATTCGCACGTCCGAAGACGTGGTGGTCAACCAGATCGGTCGCGAACTGTATGAAAAATTCTTTCGCGGCTATACCCGCAAGCAGTGGGGGCTCGATCCTTCGGCGCTGGACAAGTCGGTCACCTCGCGGGTGCCGACTCGCACCAATGAAGACGATCGTTATTTCACCGACACGTTCCAGATCATGCCCCGGGACGGTTACACGCGGATGTTCGAGCGGATGATCGATCACCCGCGAATCGATCTGCTGTTGAGCACCGACTTCAAGCAAGTGCGCCATGCCGTGAAGTTCAGGCACGTTATCTATTGCGGGCCGATCGATGAATATTTCGATTTTCAGTTGGGTCGCTTGCCCTATCGTTCGTTGCGCTTCGAACACCAGACGCTGGAGCAGGAACGCTATCAACCGGTGGCGGTGGTCAATTTTCCCGACCCCGAGGTGCCGTACACGCGCATCACCGAGTACAAACATCTGACCGGGCAGACTCATCCGCGTACCAGCATCAGTTACGAATTTCCCTGTGACGACGGCGATCCCTATTACCCCGTGCCACGGCCTGAAAATGCCGAGTTGTACAAACGCTATCGGGCGCTCGCGGAGCAAACGCCGAACGTGACGTTTCTCGGTCGCCTGGGCACCTACAAGTACTACAACATGGATCAGGTCGTCGGGCAGGCGCTCGCGCTGTACCGCGATATCGAAGCGCAGAGCGCAGCGTTGCCGGCCGAAGCGGGGCTGGACGCCTGATGACGGCACAGTCGAAGGGTGACGGACGCGAACCCGCCGAGCGTGTGCATCGCACGCTCTTCGACAGCTTCGTGATGGCCGGCTACGAGTGTTCCAGTCATCGGCGCCGGGATGGCCAGCGTCTGGACTTGCTCTGCAGCACAGGCCATGCGCAATGGGTGGACAGGGATTATCGGCATCTGAGCGATTTGAATATCCGTTGCGCGCGGGACGGACTGCGCTGGCACTTGATCGAGCGCAGTCCGGGTCGCTACGACTGGAGCAGTTTTCTGCCGATGCTCAAAGCGGCGCAAGGCCGGCAATTGCAAGTGGTCTGGGACCTCTGCCATTACGGCTACCCGGATCACTTGGATATCTGGCAGCCGTCCTTCGTCGAGCACTTCGCCCGGTTCGCCGGGGCCGTGGCGCGATTGATGATCGACGAGGGTATCAGCGTGCCGTTTTTCTCGCCGATCAACGAAATATCGTTCTGGAGTTGGGCGGGGGGCGACGTCGGTTATTTCAACCCCGGCGCCCAGGGACGCGGGCAGGAACTCAAGCATCAGTTGGTGCGGGCAAGCATCGCCGCGATCGAAGCGATTCGAGCGCACGCGCCTGATGCGCGGTTCGTGCAATGCGACCCACTGATCAACGTCATCTCGGCTTCGCGGCGCAGCGAGGACAGGGAACACGCCGAGCGCTACCGGCTGGCACAGTTCGAAGCCTGGGATTTGCTCACCGGGCGCCAATGGCCCGGACTGGGCGGACAAGAGCATTACCTGGACATCATCGGCGCGAACTTTTACCCGCATAACCAATGGTACTTCGAGGGGGCTCGGATCCAGCGCGGTGAGCCGGATTACCGCCCGCTGGCCGGCATGCTCAAAGAGCTCCATCAACGTTACCAGCGACCGTTACTGATTTCAGAAACCGGGGCGGAGGATCTCGAACGCGTGCCCTGGCTGCGTTATGTCGTCGATCAAGTGCGGTTGGCGCTCGAGCGTGGGGTGCCGGTGCAAGGCATTTGTTGGTATCCGTTTCTCGATTATCCGGGTTGGGATGATGACCGTTATTGCCCCACCGGCGTCTTCGGTTACCCCGATGGCGAAGGTGAGCGCGCAGGTTTTCATCCGTTGTGCGTCGAGCTTGCCCAAGTTGGCGCACAGATCAACGCATGCACGCACGGCATTGATGGCAAGCAACGGGAGCGTTGGCAGCGATGAACTTTCAGCACTTGCGTGACGCGCCACTGCCGGCCACCGCCAGCGCATTTTTATGGCGTTACGTCAGGGTGCGTCCGTTCCATTTCAGCGCCATGTTGTCGCTGGTGATTGGCGCTGCGTGTTGTGCGGTGGCGGTGCAGTACGGCATGAAAATGCTCGTCGATGCGATGGCCGGAGACGCGCAGACCGAGCAAGTGTGGCGCGCGTTCAGCCTGTTCATCGCGTTGATCGTTGTCGAGAATGTACTGTGGCGCCTGGGCGGCTGGGTGGGTTGTCACACCGTGGTCGGCAGTTGCGCGGATTTGCGCGTGGATCTTTTTCATCACCTGACCGGCCACCCGATGCGCTATTTCAAACGGCACTTCAGCGGGTCGCTGGCCAACCGGGTGGCCGCGGCGGGCGGTGCCGCCGATGTTGTCTACGGCGGCTTGGCGTGGCGCATCGTCCCGCCGTGTGTGGACTTTCTCGGTGCGGTGGTGGTGTTGTTTGCGGTCCGCGATTCCATGGCGCTAGCCTTGATCGTCTGCGTGTTGCTGGTGGCAGCATTGCTCACGGTGGTCGGCGTGCGCGGTCGGAATCGCCACATCGCTTTTGCCTCGCAGTCGGCGCGCGTCGGTGGCGAGATCGTCGACCTGGTGTCCAACGTCTGGACCATCAAGGCGTTCTCCGGCCGTGAACGCGAACGCCAGCGCCTGGAGCGCGAGATAGGCGTGGAGGCCCGCGCGCATCGGCGCAGCTGGATTTACCTGGAAAAGGCGCGGGTGCTGCACGATATCTGCCTGTCGATCATGGCCGGTGCAATGCTGGGGTGGGCGATCCTGTTGTGGCGCCAGGGTGAAGTCACCGCGGGCGATGTGGTGATGGTCAGCGCGCTGACGTTCCGCATTCTGCACGGCTCGCGCGACCTTGCGCTGGCACTGGTCGACACCAGCCAGCAAATGGGCGTGATCGCCGAGACGCTCGGGATCATCGCTCAACCGCACGAGCTGCGCGATACGCCGCACGAGCTGGCACCGACGCGCGGCAGCATCAAATTGCTCGACGTCAGCTATGCCTACCCGGACGGCTGTCAGGTGTTCAAGCATTTCTTCCTCGACATTGCGCCCGGGCAAAGCGTTGGCATTGCCGGCACCTCCGGCTCGGGAAAGTCGACCTTGCTCAGCTTGTTGCAACGACTGGATGACGTGCAAAGCGGCGTCATCCTTATCGATGACCGCGACATCCGTTCGGTCAGCCAGGACAGCTTGCGTCGACAGATCGCCGTCGTGCCGCAAGAGCCGGCCCTGTTCAATCGCAGCATTCTGGAAAACATCGGCTACGGCCAGCCTCACGCCACGGAGCAGCAGATTATCGATGCCGCGCGGCAGGCGTTCTGCGATGAGTTCGTGCAGGCCTTGCCCAACGGCTATCACACGTTGGTCGGTGAGCGTGGGGTGACGCTTTCCGGCGGTCAGCGTCAGCGCCTGGGGCTGGCCCGGGCCTTTCTCAAGGACGCGCCGATTCTGATTCTCGACGAGGCGACGTCGGCGCTGGACTCGGATTCCGAAGCGATTATCCAGCGTGCCCTCACCAATCTGATGCGTGGCAGAACGGTGCTCGCGGTGGCGCACCGGCTCTCGACCATTGCCAGCTTCGATCGGGTGCTCGTCCTGGAGCGAGGCGAGATTGTGCAAGACGGCCCGCCTGATGAACTGCGCCTTCGCCAAGGTCGCTTTCGCACGCTCTGGCAGATGCAGGCGATGTTGCAGGAGCGCTGAGGGTTGTGCTGGTTTTGCCAGCTTCGCTGCGCTCGACGGCGGTCGGGGCGCTTCACCGCTCATCGGGTTTCAGCACAATAAAACCGATGTTTTTCCTCGATTTTCTGGTCATCTCCTTGAGACCGCAAACCTTTGCATACGGCCGTTTCGCTGCGAAACGCCATCCGTCGAGACAGCGGAATGGGCGGATCGCGGACGCAGTCGACTTTGAACAGCGGGCCTCGACAGCCATTGCGTGTTGACTGATGAAGGAGAGCAACTGATGACCAAAATTGACAATTTGCTGGACAACAAGGGCACCCCGTTGGACAAGCAGACGTTTACCTGGCGCGAACTGGCCGGCAAGCCGATCAGCAAGCTGGATGACGATGCGTTCACCCGCGTGCGGGTGATCCTGATGAATGGGGTAGAGTCCGACGCCCTGCGACTCAAGCATTTCGGGGCGCGATTTCACAAGGAACTGCAATTGCCGCTCGCGCAGATTCGCCGCGCGGAGCAGCATCAGATGACCTCGATCAACTGGCTGCTCTCGGCCGACCATTCGCCACTTGAAACCACAGTGGCCTATGAGCAAGTGGCGATAGAGGTCACGGCGGCGGTCGCACAAAACGAGCCCGATCCGTATCAGGCGCAGACTTACCGGTTTGGCCTGCTCGAAGACTTCGATCACTTGTATCGCTACGCGGCCATGCTCGACCGGCTCGAAGGCAAGGATGCCAATAACATCCTGCAAGGCTACACGGACCTGGTGCCCGGTCGGCCGACCAGCGAGCACCATCGCGCACCCGGCGACGACTTGCGCGATAACTACGAAAAAGACAGCGCCGCGCTGATCACCAAAATCCATGCCGCGCTGATCACCGGCGCCGAATACCAGACCCACGATTACTACATGAACATCGGCCCGCTGTTTGCCGATCCGGTGGCGCGTGCGCTGTACGCCGAGATCGCCTCCGTCGAAGAGCAACACGTCACCCAGTACGGGTCGTTGCAGGACCCCGCCGAGACGTTCATGGAAAAGTGGTTGGTCCACGAAGCGATGGAGGTCTACACCTACGCCAGTTGCGCCGAGCAGGAGGAAAACCCGCGGTTGAAAGCGATGTGGGAACGTTTTGTCGACTACGAACTGGGGCACCTGAACCTGGCGTGTGAACTGTTCAAAAAGTACGAACGACGCGATCCCGCCGAAGTGCTCGCCGGGCCACTGCCGCGCATGATCGAGTTCAAGAGTCAGCGCGATTTCGTGCGTGAAACCTTGTCGCGCGAGGTTGACCTGCGGGCGCATGGCATCGACTACGTGCCCAAGGAACGCGAAGCACGGCCCTCCCTTGATTACCGCGCTCAGCTCAACAGCGAAGGCGTGCCCGCCAATATCGTCTCGGCCGGTTACACCTTTAAACCCGGTACGGAACTCAACGAAGTGGGAGAACAGCAATGAGCGAACCTCAAGTAACCCTCGGCACCAATCGCACCGGCGTTCAAACCTCGCCAGAAGGCACGGCTCGTCAACTGGAGGCGACCCGGATGTTTCCGGCCGATGTGCCGGGCGACATGAGCGACTACACCGCTGAACGTGAACGCGCGATTCGCGAGGCTGACCTGATCGGTTCGGTGCCGCCGCCGGCAACCACCAAAGGCATGGTCAAGACCGCGATAGACAAAACCATCGGCAAGGCCCCGGAAGTGCTGATCGACAAACTCGGCGAGCGGCTGGCGTTCGAGCGCACCGGCGTGCGCCTGTATGAAGCCATGGTCGCCAAGGCCACGTCGGCACCCGGCGCCGATCCAGCGCTGGTCGACACGCTACGGCAGATTCAGGCCGAGGAGCTGGAGCACATGAACATCGTGCGTGAAGCCATCGAAACTCTCGGCGGCGACCCCACTGCGATGACGCCGTGCGCGGACGTGGCCGGCGTCAAAGCGATGGGCGTGCTGCAAGTGTTGACCGATCCGCGCACCACCGTGTCGCAGTCGATGAGTGCGATCCTGACCATTGAACTGGAGGACAACGCGGCTTGGGAATTGCTCATCGAACTGGCGCAGAAGGGCGGTCATCCGCTGATTGCCAAACGCTTCAAGCACGCACTGGACCAGGAAGAAACACACCTGGCCACGGTTCGCCAGATCATTCGCAAAGACCTGCTCGACCAAGTGAGCTGAGCCGTGTGCAACGCGTGGTTTCACATCGAGCGTGATGTGAAACCACCGACTCGAGAAGGACACCGCCGTGAGTGAAACCGATCTTGAAATGGAACTGAAAGCGTGGCGCCTGTTGCTGGAAGACGACGCCTATCGCCTGGATTTTCCGGAGGATTATCACCGCACGCTGATTTCGCGGGCCGACGAATTGCTGCTGCACGAGTGGATCACTCGCGACGACTGGCAATTGCTGAAAAACGCGGCGGACGACGCCTATGCATTCACCGTGCAAAGCCTTGCGCGCGAACAGCGCGATTGCCTGAAGACCTCGTCGCTACGGTTGCCTAAAGGTCCCGCAGGATCCGGCATAGCCTCAGAGGAGAATGACGATGACTGACGAAAACACGGACCCCAGCACGCGGAGTATTTCACCATGCAAGTACAAGTAGACAGTAACCATATCGAAGGCAGCGCCGAACTGCAGGAGTGGGTGGGTAGCCTGGTGGTCGATGAGCTGGACCGCTACTCATCGTTTTTGACCCGGCTGGAAATTCACGTTGGCGATGTCAATGCGCAGAAAGCCGGAGCGCAGGACAAGCGCTGCCAGATCGAGGCCCATCCCAAGGGGCACACCTCGCTTTCAGCCACCCATCACGCCGAAAGTCTCGAGCTGGCCGTCGCCGGCGCGGCGAAGAAAATCAGCCATGCCCTTGAGCATCTCGTGGGGCGCTTGTCGCCGCGCGTCGAATCCACCGGACGCCTGACGGCACCGCCGGTGCGGGAAGATTCGCCAGCGGAAATCGACGCCCTGCTCGAGGACGAGTTCCTCGCCAAACAAGCTGATCTGGAGAAAGAGTAAGGAGTGTTGTCATGGCCCGGATTCAACCGTTTACCCACGAGACGCTGGGCACGCTGCTGGCGCTCAGTGGTCGTCTCAACCTCAGCCTGTTTATGCCGGCTCATCGAACCTTTCCGGAGCGCACGCAAGACCCGATCCGCTTCAAGAACCTGATCAGGCAACTGGAAGGTCTGCTTGAGGAACACAATCCCGAGGCAGACAAGGATCGTCTGCTCGCGCCGTTTCATGAGCTGCTGGACGATCAGGCGTTCTGGAACACCTGCCCGGCGTCCATTGCAGTGTTCGCTGGCGATGAGCATTTCATTGTTCTGGGGCTGCAGCAGGCGGTGCGGGAAATTGTCATTGTCAACAGCCACCCGTATCTCAAACCGTTGCTGCGGCTGGTGCCGGTGACTGATCGCTGCCAGGTGCTCTGCCTGTCCCGTGACAGCGTGCGGATGTACCAAGGCACGGCGCAGCAAATGGAGGAGGTCGAGCTGCCTGAGGCGGTTCCCACCCGCCAGGTCGACGCGCTTGGCGACGAGCTGACGCCGCGCGATCAACAGGGCCACCCCGACGGTTTCAGCGGTGGCGGCGAGCGCGGTGACCCGATGATGCATGAGTCAGGCGGCGGCGGTAAGCAAGACGAAATCAACATCGACCGCGAGCGCTTCTTCCGCGCTGTCGACAAGGCGATTACCGAACACTGCTCGCGCCAGTGCTGCCTGCCGCTGGTGCTGGTCGCTCTGGCGGAAAACCAGGCGGTTTTTCGTGCCGTAAGCCACAACCCGTTTCTGTTGCCTGACGGCATCGAACGTGATCCGGCGACGTTGCAGCCGGCGCAGCTCGCCGCGGCTTGCGCAACCTTGTTGCGCCAGCGCCACGACGATGCACTGGACAAAGCGCTCGATCGCTTTGGCGTGGCGCGCGGTCAAGGGGCGGTAGGGCGCGACTTGCCGGACATTGCCAAAGCAGCGGCGGAGGGCAGGGTGGCTTTGTTGCTGGTTGAGGCCGAACGTGAGATTGCCGGCAGCCTGGCGGCCAATGCAATCAATCGCGACGCGTCGCCCGGCGCAAAAATTCATTCGGAGGACATACTTGATGAGCTGATCCTGGCGGTGATTCGCCAGGGTGGCGACGTGGTGGTTGTACCGCCCGAGCGCTCGATGCCGACCGAGACGGGCGCAGCCGCCGTTTACCGTTATTGATCACTCGGGCCGAACGCCGTCGCAAGGATTTCAATCCTTGCGACGGCATGGTCGGTTCTTTTCAACGAGAAATGACGAGCCACGGCCGGCGCGTGTTCGCAAGCGCCGCACAGTTTTTCACAGATGAAGGTTCACTATCGGTTACAAAGTGTGGCTAAAATGCCACCTTTTCACCGAGCGTCCGGTTACGGCGCGGGCCAGGGACGTGCCATGTGTATTCAGACCGCTGCATAAGACGCTGGGCCTCAGGCCGCCGGGGCGCGCAGTTTGTTCACTTCTGACGTGTGACGATTTCCGTGAAACTCATCATTGCTGCTATCTATGTCATTTCCATTGCCTACGTTCATTTGCGTGGACGTGTCCGCCACAAGCTGGGACGGCAACTGAGTGACCACTCGACGTTTCTCGCGCCGATCAACTGCTTCCTTTATCTGTTCTCGAAGATCCCCAACAAGCCTTATCTGGATCCGGCGGATTTCCCCGATCTGCGCCCACTGCAGGCGCACTGGGAAGAGATTCGCGCCGAAGGCCAGAACCTGTTGCGCGCTGGCGAAATCAAGCGCTCGAACCAGTACGACGATGTCGGTTTCAACTCGTTTTTCAAGACTGGCTGGAAACGTTTCTACCTGAAGTGGTACGGCGACAGCCATCCTTCGGCGATGAAACTCTGCCCGCGCACCACTGAACTGGTGCAGGGCATCGGTTCGATCAAAGCGGCGATGTTTGCCGAACTGCCACCAGGCTCGAAACTGGTGCGCCACCGCGACCCTTATGCAGGTTCCTACCGCTATCACCTGGGCCTGGACACGCCGAACGACGCCGGTTGCTACATCAATGTCGACGGTGAGAATTACCACTGGCGCGATGGCGAAGCGGTGATGTTCGATGAGACGTTTATCCATTACGCGGAAAACACCACCGACAAAAACCGCATCATTCTGTTCTGCGACATCGAGCGCCCGATGAAGTATCGCTGGGCGGCGGCATTCAACGGCTGGTTCAGCCGCACAGTCATGTCAGCGGCGGGTGCGCCGAACGATGCCGGCGACAAGACTGGCGGCATCAACCGCTTGTTCACCAAAATCTACAAGATTCGTTTGCGTGGCAAAGAGTTGAAGAAACGTAATCGCACGCGGTATTACCTGGAGAAATGGGCGATTTTCGCTGGGTTGCTGGCGATCTTCATTCTGATCTGATTCCTTGATTGGCCTTGCTGGCCCCTTCGCGAGCAAGCATTGGATTTGGTTGTATGCCATTTCAGCGTTCACTCAAAACCCTGTGGGAGCGAGCCTGCTCGCGAAGTGGCCATTCGCTTCAAAGCATTAACCACCTGACGCCTTCCTGGTCTTCTTCGCCGGCGCCGCCTTAGCGCTTGATTTGGTCTTCGGCTTCGCCGCCGTTTTCCCTCCCAGGCTGCGTTTAAGCAGCTCGGTCAGATCGATAACATCGGCTGTCTTGCGCTCTTCCTGGCCAGCCTCTGTCTCGACGTCCTCGATCTTGCCTTCGTGGGCCTTCTTCTCGACCAGGGCCATGATCTTGTCTTCGAATTCATCCTTGTAGTCTTCGGGACTCCAGTCGCCGCTCATGTCTTCCACCAGCCGTTTGGCCATGTCCAGCTCGCCCTTGGCCAACTGCGGCTTGGTCACTTCGCTGCCCAATGCCAGCTCATCGAGGCTGCGCACTTCCTGCGGCCAGCGCAACTTCACCAGCACCAGCGCCGACTCCAGCGGCATCAATGCCGCGAGGTATTGCCGTGTATGCAGCACCACGCGGGCGAGGGCGACCTTGTTGGTCTTGCTCAGCGTCTCTCGCAGCAAGGCATAGACCTTGCCACCGCGCTTGTCGGGGGCCAGGTAGTAGGGCGTGTCGATGTTTTGCAGGGGAATCTGCTCGGCGTCGACGAAGGAAAAGATGTCGATGGTCTGCGTTGACACCGGATGCGCCGAGCGGATTTCCTCTTCGCTGAGTACCACATAACGGCCCTTTTCGTAGGCGACACCCTTGACGATGTTTTCCTTGGTCACTTCCTTGCCGGTGACCTTGTTGATGCGCTTGTAGCCGACCGGGTCCATGCTGCGGCTGTCGAGCCAATCGAAGTCCACGCCTTGCGAGGATGTCGCTGAAACCAGCGCAACAGGGATGTGTACCAGTCCGAAGCTGATTGCGCCTTTCCAGATTGCCCGAGCCATGGTCAGTTCTCCGAGTGATGATCGGATGACCTGTGGGCGTTACGGAAAGTTTCCCCGGAATGCAGGGTTGGCCGTCACTTGGTCAAGTCGTGTTACATGTTGTTTAAGGCTGACGGGTTAACAAATCCGAACCCTGAGCGTAGCGTGGGCTCGAAGGCTCTATCCCCGATCCATCGAGAGGCAGCGTCATGAACCGAATTGTGCTTGGCATCGTCGTCCTGGCCCTCAGTGTCGGTCTGGTTCAGGCGGACGTCCTGTTGGCTCAAAGCCCAACCGGCAACAGCAACAATCCCTATAACAGCCCGATCCGCCGGGCCAACCCCAACAGCATGCAGGGCACCCAGCCGAGCACGCCCCCGGTCCGCGCCCCCAATACCGTGCCGACGCCCCGTCAGCCCACCCTGGACAACCGCGGGATTGGCAACGGTCAGCCGATTCGCTCGGTGCCGGCCACGCCGCCAACCTTCATTCCCAACCCGCCCCCGCGGGATACCGGCAGCAACCGTTGAACGGCAGGACTGCGGTTCTGTCAGCCTTTCAAGTGAACAAAAGGAATCGTGCATGTTGCGTAAAACCCTTCTAGCCACACTGTGTGCCGGCGCGCTGATCAGCACGCCGGGATTTGCCGCCGTGCCCAAAGAGCTGAACAGCGAACAGGGCACGCTCGAAGTCACCACCGTTGCCGCAGGGCTTGAACATCCCTGGGCGCTGGCTTTTCTGCCGGACCGTCAAGGCATGCTGGTGACCGAGCGGCCGGGCAATCTGCGCGTGGTGACTGCCGACGGGAAGCTGTCGGCGCCAATTTCCGGCGTGCCGCAGGTCTGGGCCAAGGGGCAGGGCGGTTTGCTCGATGTGGTGCTGTCGCCGGACTTCAAGGAGGATCGCCTGGTCTATCTGTCGTATGCCGAAGGTGGCGGCGCGGGGAACAAGGCCGGCACCGCGGTTGGGCGCGGGCGCCTGTCCGATGACTTGAAGAGTTTGAAGGATTTCAAGGTGATCTTCCGTCAGGAGCCGAAGCTCTCGGTGGGCAATCACTTCGGCTCGCGGCTGGTGTTTGACCGCGGCGGTTATCTGTTCATCACCCTGGGCGAGAACAACGACCGGCCCACCGCGCAGGATCTCGACAAGCTGCAAGGCAAGATCGTACGCCTCTACCCAGACGGCAAGGTGCCGGACGACAACCCCTTTGTCGGCCAGTCCGGTGTGCGCTCCGAGATCTGGGCCTATGGCCTGCGTAACCCGCAAGGCGCGGCGCTTAACCCGTGGACCGGCACGCTGTGGGAAAACGAACACGGCCCGCGCGGTGGCGACGAAGTGAACATCATCGAGCGCGGAAAGAACTACGGCTGGCCGCTGGCAACCCACGGTATCAACTACTCGATGCAGCCCATCCCCGAAGCGCAGGGCAAGACTGTCGAAGGGGCGGTGGCGCCGCACCATGTCTGGGAGAAATCGCCGGGTGTCACAGGCATGACGTTCTATGACGCTGACCGCTTCAAACCGTGGCAGCACAACGCGTTCATCGGTGCGCTGGTCACTCAGGAGCTGATCCGCCTGCAGTTCGACGGCGACAAGGTGGTGCATGAGGAGCGCTTGCTGGGTGAACTCAACCAGCGGATTCGCGACGTGCGACAAGGGCCGGATGGCTATTTGTATGTACTGACGGATGATGAAAATGGTTCGCTGTACAAAATCGGTCTAAAACAAACGCCTTAAACGCTCTGTGTAGGAGCTGCCGATGGCTGCGATCTTTTGATCTTGGGACGCAGAGCGTCCCACGGCTGCATTCCCACGCAGAGCGTGGCAACGATCAAATGCATTCTCCCTGTGGGAGCGAGCCTGCTCGCGAAGAGGCCGGACTGGCTGGCGCTAGACGTCAGCCAGTCCCGTATTTGGCCGAACCGCCGCCCCATGGCCTTGTTATAGTTCGGGCCTCATTTCCCGCCCGGTAAAAGGAACACTGCCATGCCTCAATACTCCGCCTTCAGCGTCGAACTTGCCGACAACATCGCTCATGTGCAGATCAATCGTCCGGAAAAGATCAACTCGATGAACGCGGCGTTCTGGAGCGAGATCATCGAAATCTTCCAGTGGATCGATGACACCGACGAAGTGCGCGTGGTGGTGCTCAGCGGCAATGGCAAGCATTTCTCCTCTGGCATTGATCTGATGATGCTCGCCGGCGTTGCCAATGAACTGGGCAAGGACGTTGGCCGCAACGCGCGTTTGCTGCGGCGCAAAATCCTTGCCCTGCAAGCCTCGTTCAATGCCGTCGACCACTGCCGCAAGCCGGTACTGGCGGCGGTTCAGGGTTATTGCCTGGGCGGTGCGATCGACCTGATCGCCGCCTGTGACATGCGCTACGCCGCCGAAGATGCGCAGTTCTCGATCAAGGAAATCGATATCGGCATGGCCGCCGATGTTGGCACTTTGCAACGGTTGCCGCGGATCATCGGAGACGGCATGCTGCGTGAACTGGCATACACCGGACGCACCTTCGGCGCTGACGAGGCCCGCAGCATCGGCTTGGTCAATCGCGTTTACAACGACAAGGACGCGTTGCTCGAAGGCGTATTCGACATCGCCCGCGACATCGCTTCGAAGTCGCCGATTGCGGTCACCGGTACCAAGGAAATGATCAGCTACATGCGCGACCATCGCATCGACGACGGCCTCGAATACGTTGCCACCTGGAACGCCGCCATGCTGCAATCGAACGACTTGCGCGTGGCCATGGCCGCCCATATGAGCAAACAGAAACCCGAATTTCTGGACTGAGAAACCATGACATCTCGCTGGACCACCGCAGTACTGGACACCGACCAACCCGGCGGCTGGGCCGTCGCGCGCAGCCCCGAAGGCTTTCTGTTCGATGACAATGGCGCACTGTTCCCACGGCAGTGGCTCAAGCGTCAGGACCTCTGCGTCCTTGCCGAACACGGCATTGGCCATCTCGACGGCGAGCCGGTCTACCTGCTCGAACTGCACCGTTCAAGCGAGGTGCCGGGATGCGGCTGGAAAGGTTTGCGGGCGTTCATGCTGGAAGGCGACCAGACGATCTATAAAGTGCTTGGTTACGCCGCGCAGATCGGCACCTGGGCCCGTGAGCATCGCTTCTGTGGCAATTGCGGACAAGCCATGACGCAAGTGCCACGCGAGCGGGCGATGTATTGCCAGCCGTGTGACTTGCGCAGCTATCCGCGAATTTCACCGAGCATGATCGTGCTGATCACCCGCGGCGACGAAATCCTCCTGGCACGCTCGCCGCGCTTCGTCGCCGGTGTCTACAGCACGCTCGCCGGATTTGCCGAGCCGGGCGAGTCGGCTGAAGACTGCCTGATTCGTGAAGTGCGCGAGGAAGTGCAGATCGAAGTAAAGAATATTCAGTACATGGGCAGCCAGTGCTGGCCGTTCCCGCATTCGATGATGCTCGGCTTTCACGCTGAATACGCGGGCGGCGAGATTGTCTGCCAGGAAGATGAAATCGAAGACGCCCAGTGGTTCAACGTGCATGCGCTGCCGCCGTTGCCGGCGTCCAGATCGATTGCACGCTACCTGATCGACGTCTACGTGGCGCGCCGCTTAGGCCACGCTGAACCAGTGCTGCCAGGCTAGGCGTACCGTCAGCCCGAGCACCACGGTGATGAATACCGGACGAATGAACTTGGCGCCGCCGCTGATCGCTGTGCGTGCGCCAAAGAACGCGCCGACCATGACCGACAGGCCCATGCACAGACCGATGATCCAGTCGACCTGACCGGAAAATATGAACACCGACAACGCAGCAATGTTACTGACGAAGTTCATGCTGCGCGCCACGCCGCTGGCCTTGACCAGGTCGATCGGGTAGAGCAGCAGGCTGCTCACCGTCCAGAACGCGCCAGTGCCGGGGCCCGCCACACCGTCGTAAAAGCCGAGGCTGAAACCCTGGGTCGATTGCCACTTCTTTTTGATCGGCGCGTCACTGTCCAGCGGCGCTTTCGGCGTGCCGCCAAACAACAGATACAGGCCACAGGCGAAAACGATCACCGGAAGCATTTTGTTCAGCCACTCCGCCGGCAAGTAATGAGCGACGATGGCCCCGGTGAGCGCGCCGACCAGGGTGCCGACAATCGCATGGGTCCACTGCCGCGGGTGGAACAGTTTGCGTTTGTAGAAGGTGAAACTCGCGGTGGCCGAACCGAATGTCGAACTGAGCTTATTGGTGCCCAGTACCAGATGCGGCGGCAGGCCGGCGGTCAGTAGGGCTGGCGTGGTCAACAGACCGCCACCACCGGCGATGGCATCGATGAAACCGGCAAGGAAGGCGACAGCGGCCAGGATGGCCAGAGTGGTGAGGTCAACGCTGAGTTCGAAGGGCATGGAATCGGCTTATTCGGCAGGGCGCAGAACGTGGGCTGCGGGGAGGGCTGCCATGTTACTCATTTCCAGGTGTTGCGGCGAGCCGTCGGGCCTCTTCGCGAGCAGGCTCGCTCCCATGGATGTTGTGTCGTACATATTCGCCACATGACCATTGTAGGAGTGAGCCTGCTCGCGATGGCGGTGTGTCAGATGAGGAAATCTCACAGATATATCGCAATCGCGAGCAGGCTCACTCCTACATGGGATTTGTGTTCGCCTTAGAGACCGAGTTCGCTCAGCCCCGGATGCTCATCCGGGCGGCGGCCCAGCGGCCAGTGGAACTTGCGTTCGCTTTCCTTGATCGGCATGTCGTTGATGCACGCATAGCGCTGAAACATCAGGCCGTTCTCGTCGAACTCCCAGTTCTCGTTGCCATAGGAACGGAACCAGTTGCCCGAATCGTCATGCCATTCGTAGGCATAGCGCACCGCGATTCGGGTGTCGGAGTAAGCCCACAGCTCTTTGATAAGCCGATAATCAAGTTCCCTGGCCCACTTGCGCGTCAAAAAAGCCTTGGCTTCTTCGCGGTTGTTGGCGAACTCGGCGCGGTTGCGCCATTGGGTGTCGAGGGTATAGGCCAGCGAGACCTTTTCCGGATCACGGGTATTCCAGCCGTCTTCGGCCAGACGCACTTTTTCGATGGCCGACTCACGGTTGAACGGGGGTAATGGCGGACGTACCTGAGCTGCAGCAGACATATCAGTCTCCCGATTTATAGAACAGTCAAACAACGGGTTCGGCTTACTAAGGCGTTACAGGTCCAATAACTTTCGCGCCATGCATTGCGCATTATCGGCGGCACTGTGATCACCCATCACAAGCGCTACGGTAATGGCACCGTCAATCAGGATCAGCAACTGTCTGGCCAACTGTTGCGGGTGCTCGGCGCCATGTTCGGTACACAGCTCGCACACGTAGTCGAGCAACTTCTGTTTGTGTTCTTTGGCGACCAGACGAACAGGGTCACGCGCATCCCCGGTCTCGCCGCTGGTGTTGATAAAGGCGCAGCCGCGAAAGCCTTCCGAAGCGAACCAGCCCTTGAGTACGGCAAACAGGTTGAGCAGGCGATCAGCCGGGGTTTCGGCCTGGTCGACGGCGCTTCTGTACCAGTGCATCCAGCGCTGGTCGCGGCGTTGCAAGGCGGCGACGGTCAACGCGTCCTTGTCGGCAAAATAGCGGTAGATACTTTTTCTGGAGACGCCGGCGGTTTTCACCAGAAGGTCCATGCTGGTGGCGGCGATGCCACTTTTGTAGATCAACTTTTCGGTGACATCCAGAATGATGTCGCGTGTGTTGGTGCTGGCTGATTCGTTCATGCGGCAGACAGTAGAACGGATGTTCTCCTTGGTCAATTAAATATTTTTGCAGCCTGCTGATCGTTCCCACGCTCTGCGTGGGAATGCAGCCCGGGACGCTCTGCGTCCCAGAGCGGACGCAGAGCGTCCATTGAGGCATTCCCACGCGGAGCGTGGGAACGATCTGATCCTGGACTTCAGGACACTGACAAGACCAGACGCAGACGATGGTGTAAGCTCTCAAACTCTTCGGATTCGAACCCCTGCGAGCCTTATGCCGTTGCTTTTCAAACGTTCTCTGCTGCCCAAACTGCGCAGCTTTGCGCTGACCCCCGAGGCGGTCAGCATTGTGTCGAGCGCTGCCGAGTTCCGTCGTTGCCTGCTTGCGAAAATCGCCGCAGCGACCCAGCGCATCTACATCGTCGCGCTGTACTTGCAGCAGGACGAAGCCGGTCAGGAAATCCTTGATGCCCTGCACGCCGCCAAACTCAAGCGCCCGGAGCTGGAGATTGCCGTGGTGGTCGACTGGTTGCGGGCGCAGCGTGGGCTGATCGGTGCCGGCAAGCAGCCAGGCAACGCCGCCTGGTATCAGGACATGACGCGTACCCACCAGAGCGAAGTGCCGATCTACGGCGTACCGGTGCAAACCCGCGAACTGTTCGGCGTGCTGCACCTGAAAGGCTTTGTAATCGACGATAGCGTGGTGTACAGCGGCGCGAGCCTGAACAACGTTTATCTGCACAAGTTCGACAAGTACCGTTTCGACCGCTATCACGTGCTGCAAAACCAGGCGTTGGCGGATTCGATGCATCACCTGGTCAAGCATGGGCTGATCGAATCCAAAGCCGTGCACCGCCTCGATCTGCCGAACCTGCCGAGTACGCGCAGCCTGCGCAATGACATCGGCGATCTGCGCAGTCGCCTCAAATACGCCACTTACGACACCAGCGCCGGCAGCACGGCCAGGGAAGGCCTGTCGGTCAGCCCGCTGTTGGGCGTGGGCAAGAACAACCCGTTGAACCGGGCGATTCTCGAACTGATTGCCAGCGCGCAACAGCAACTGACCATTTGCACACCGTACTTCAACCTGCCGCTGGGGGTGATCCGTGAGATCAACCGCGCGCTGGCCCGTGGCGTGAAGATCGATATCGTGGTTGGCGACAAGACCGCCAACGACTTCTACATTCCGCCGAGCGAGCCGTTCAAGGTGATTGCGGCGCTGCCGTATCTGTACGAAATCAGCCTGCGCCGTTTTGCCAAGCGCCATCAGCGCAACATCGACAGCGGCCAGTTGAATCTGCACTTGTGGCGCGACGGCGATAACACCTATCACCTCAAGGGCATGTGGGTCGATCAGCGCTACACCTTGCTGACCGGCAACAACCTCAATCCCCGGGCGTTCCGCCTCGATCTGGAAAACGCGCTGCTGATCGATGATCCCAAAGGCGAGTGGCTGGAGCCGCGGGCGCAGGAACTGGAAAACATCTTCCGCCATACCACGCGGATCGACAGCTTCCACACGCTGGAGACGCTGCCGGATTACCCGGCGGGGGTGGCGAAGTTTCTCAAGCGGGTGAGTCGTGTGCGGATTGAGCGGTTGTTGTATCGGATTTTGTAAGGGATCAAATTTGCAGTGCAGCCAAAACCGCTATCGCGAGCAGGCTCACTCCTACAGGGGAACGCATTCCAATTGTAGGAGTGAGCCTGCTCGCGATAGGGCCCTGACAGACGCTACAAAAGGTCAGTTAAGCCCCAACTTCCCACGCATCATCGACAAATCTTCCGCCAGCGTATTCACCGGCCCGACCAGCGCCTTGCGATCGTTGTCCTTGACCTTGTCGTAGGTTTCAAAGCCGCCATCGGCGGTCTTGTACCGGGCGAGGATCTTATCCACGGTTGCAAAATTCTTGTCGACCTTGGCCACAAACGCCTTGTCCTGCTGTTCGATCTGCGCACGGAACAAATCGACAATCTTTTTCGCGCCGTCGATGTTGCCCTGGAAGTCGTACAGGTCAGTGTGGCTGTAGCGATCTTCCTCGCCGGAAATCTTCGTCGCTGCGACTTCCTCCAGCAGCGCCGCTGCGCCACCCACCACTTTTTCGGGCGGGAAGGTCAGGCTGGCGACACGGGTTTGCAGATCCTGCACGTCTTTGTTCAAACCGTCCGCCAGGGCATCCAGCCCCTTGGTGGATTTTTCCGCAAACAACGAATATTCAATGCGATGGAACCCGGTGAAGTCTTCAGCCTTCACGCCTTTTTCATGGTCGTCGACACGCGAGTCGATTGACGCGTCCAGGTCACTGAACAGCTCGGCAATCGGCTCGATCGACTCGTAATAGACACGGGTCGGCGCGTAGAGCTTTTGCGCGGTGGCCAAGTCGCCTTTTTTCACCGCATCGGTGAACTGCTGGGTGTGACTGGCGAGTTCGTCGAGCTTTTCCGTGACATAAATCTTGTAGTCCGACACCGGCCCCACCAGATCCAGCGGCGCCGTGGCGGCGAACGCCGACAGCGGGGTGTTGAGCAAACCAAGGGTCAGCAATAACGCGAGTGGCGTTTTTTTCATGGGGGCGGCTCCAGTGTCGGTTGGGTGTCATGCGGTTGTTTGGGCGGATGTGGCGGCAAGCAGTGAGCGACCGATGAAGTCGTGATCGCCGGTGACGCCCGGCAAGGTGAAGAAATAACCGCCGCCGACCGGTTTGAGGTATTCCTCAAGCGGCTCGCCATTGAGGCGGGTCTGCACGGTGATGAAGCCTTTTTCCAGATCGGCCTGGTAGCAGATGAACAGCAGGCCCATGTCGAGCTGGCCGTTTTTGTTGACGCCGTTGGAATAGTTGAACGGCCGACGCAGGATCAGGTTGGCCTGGCTCGCGGCGGTGCGCGGGTTGGCCAGACGAATGTGCGCATCGAGTTTGGTCAGCTTGCCGGCTGGGTCTTTGCTGTAATCCGGCACTTCGCTTTCGCTGTGGCCGCCGATGGGCGCGCCGCTGCTTTTGACCCGGCCAAGAATGCTTTCCTGTTCCTGCAACGGCGTGCGATCCCAGCGCTCGACAAAGTTGCGGATGATGCGTACCGCTTGATAACTGCCGTGGGCCGCCCAGGCCGGCTCATCGCTGCCCGGCTGCACCCAGACGATCCGGTCCATGGCTTTGCCATCGTTGGAATCAGGGTTGGCCGAACCATCGCGAAAGCCGAGAAAGTTGCGCGCCGATTGCGCCGGTACGCCGGGTTTGGTCGGCGCCTGGGGCGGTACGCTGCCTTCTTGTTTCCAACGCACCAGCAACAGGTCTGGCAGGTTTTTCACGATATCGCGCAGGGCGTGAATATTGGTGTCGGCGGTGTTCGCGCAGAACTGCAGGCTCAGGTCGCCGTGGCAGCTGTCGGCATCGAGCGCATCGTTGGGAAAACCGACCATGCGTTGCAGACGTTTGGGTTTCACCGCGGCCAGTCCGAAGCGCTCATCGAACAGCGATTCGCCCACCGATACGGTAATGGTCAGGTTGTCCGGGGTGACCACCGGGCCGAGAATGCCGGAGTCCGGCGGCGGCAGTTTCGGATCGATCTGCGCCACCGGGCCGCCCTTCATCAGAAAGGCGATGCGCTGGTTGAGGGTGCGAAACAGCCGCTCAAGGTCGTCGCGATCGCTGGCCAGCACATCGAAGGCCACCAGCATGCCCGAGGCTGGGCGTGGGGTGACGACGCCCGCCTGGTGCATACCGTGGAAATCGTGGCGATCTTCGGTCTTGTCGCTGCTCGGCGCTTCGGTCACCTGCGCCGTGGCGGCGGCCATGGCCGGGCAACTGAGGGCCGAACCGGCGAGGGCGACACCCGCGGCGCCCATGCCCATCAGGACGCGACGACGCTGCAGATTGAGGGGTTCGATTTCTTTCATCGCGATAGGTCTTCTGCTTACAGGCCGGAGAGGCCGAGGGCGGGGTCGATGCCGTTCAAAGCCGTGGCCAGGGCCTTGGCGTTGTTGGCAATCTGTTGGCGTTGCTCGGCGGATACGGCGTCGTAACTGACGTAGCCGTCGGCGGAGTTGAGGGCGTTGAGCTGGCTGTCGAAGTCGCCCAGCGCCTGGTCGATGTCTGGCAACAGGTCAGCGGCGGATTTGCTCAGCATTGGCCGCAACAGGTCGACGACCTTATGCGCGGTTTGCGCGTTGGCGGCGAAACCGTTGAGATCGCTGTGGCTGTAACGTTCCTCTTCACCGCTGGCGGCGCGAACGTCGGCGAGGCTGTTGAGGTTGCGCACGACGATGCTGACCAGTTGCTCCGGTGGCAGCGACTGGGCGAGCAACTGTTGTTTGAGCTCACTGACGTCGGCGAGCAGGCGCTGGGCAATCGGCGCAGCGGTGTCGAGTTTGCGTTGCTGAAACAGGGCATATTCGAGGCGATGGAAACCGACAAAAGCCGGGTCCTGCTCGCGCTTTTCAAAGTAATCGGCGCGGGCATTGATGCGGTTATCCAGCTCGGCCAGACGCTGCGCCGCCGGCGCCAGACGCTGATAAGCGGCGCGCGCCGGCAGGTACAGCGCCTGCGCCTGACCAAGATCGCCGCTGGTAATCGCCTGATCCAGCGCCGTCACCGCTTTGATCAAGGCGCTGCCCTGAACGGCCAGATACACACGGAATTCCGACAACGGTCCTACGAACGCGACCATCGACGGCTTGGCCCTGGCGGCGGCATCGGAGGCTGCCGTCGGCGTCACGTGCAAGGTGCCGCGCGGGTTGCTGAGCAAGCCACAGGTGATTGCGTAGTCGCCCGGTTGCAGATTGGCGTTGATCACCTGGCTCAGGCCCGGCGCGATGTTTTCACGCTCTTCGACCACCAGCACGCCATCGAGAATTTCCCACTCGACCGCACGCTCGGAGCGGTTGACGATGCGGAAACTGGCGCGTCCGGCCGGCACTGTCAGCGCATTGGGTTCGCAGCTGTGCGGATGGATGTTGACGACGATTTCGTCGTGGTTGTGTTGGCGCTTGGCCGCCGCCATGTTCGAGGCGTACCAGAACAGCCCGCCGGCGGCGATCATCAGCAGCACCGAGCCGGCCAGCGCCAAACGCAGGGCACGGGGAGGCGAGGCCTGAGGGTTTTCAGTGTTAGACATGGGGGCTCTTTATTGGCTGGAAACGGAAGTCGTGGGCACCGCTTGGCCGGGCGCCGGCAGGAAGAACATCACCAGCGCCACCAAGAGGTAAATCAGGTAGGCGCCGAGGGTGCTCACGGTCGGCGCATCCTGATAACCGAACATGCCGGCCAGTACCGAGCCGAGCGGGCCGTCCATCGGCAGCGTCGCGCTGAAATCGAAAAGCACGGTCTGCAGATGATTCCACAGTCCGGCTTCATGCAACGCCTGCACCGAGTTGGCGAGAATCCCGGCGGCGACCACGAGGATGAACAGTCCGGTCCACTTGAAGAACGCCGAGAGATTCAGGCGCAGGCTGCCGCTGTAGATCAGGAAGCCGACGATCACCGCCAGCATCAGCCCGAGCAGGGCGCCGATCGGCGCGCCCGCACCTTCGCTTTGCTGGAACACGGCGAGCAGGAAGAACACGGTTTCCAGGCCTTCGCGAGCGACGGCGAAAAAGACCATGGCGATCAGTGCAATGACTTGATGGTTCGATGCCGTCAGCGCCTGATCCAGCGAGGCGTGCAGCGAATGCTTGATCGACCGGGCGACCTTGCGCATCCAGAACACCATTGAACTGAGAATGCCAACCGCGAGCAAACCGACGACGCCTTCGAACAGTTCCTGTTGCTTTTGCGGGAATTCAGCGCTGACCAGTTCCAGACCACCGCCGACCAGCAGGGCGAGGGCGGCGGCGAGGAACACGCCAATCCACACGGCGGGCATCCACTGGCCACGCCCGGTTTGCTGCAGGTAGCTGGCAATGATGCCAACGATCAGCGCGGCCTCGATGCCTTCGCGCAGCATGATCAGAAAGGGAACGAGCATTTGGCAACCACGGTGATTTAGATAGGTGGCTAAGTTGTAACATAATGACACTCATTCCCAAATGGCATTGATTGACATTTAGCTGAACCTGAGCTGAACAAACACAATCTTCGTTTCACACAGATCCCCTGTAGGCGTGAGCCTGCTCGCGATATCGGTCTATCAGTCACATCTTGTTAGCTGACACACCGCCATCGCGAGCAGGCTCACTCCTACAAGGGAACTGTGTGGGGGCGGGAGGCTGGGTTAAGATGCCCACCACCCAAAAACAACAAGGCTCACATCGCTCCATGGCGGAAAAAGACACCATTGCGATCCAACTGGTGCGCGAAGCGCTGCTGCAAAGCTGTGCGCCGGGCGCGGCCACGGATGAGGCGTTGAACAAGGTCGGCATCGATCCGGCGTTGCTGATGACGGATCAGGGCAGGGTGCCGGCCTCGCAGTACGCCAGACTCTGGCGTCTGCTGGCCCGGCGCGGCGATGACGAATTCTTCGGCATGGACCCGCGCAAGCTCAAGTCCGGCAGCCTGGCCTTTCTGTGCCGCAGCGCGATGGCGCAACCGACGTTGGCGGCGGGTCTGGAGAGTGGCTTGAGTTTTTTGTCGTTGATGCTTGAACGGCTGCCGGCGCAACTGGTGCGTCAGCAGAGCCTCGCCGAAATCGTCCTGCTCGAAGACGACGCAGACCCGCGCCGCGCCTTCACTTATTTCACTTATTGGATGATCGTCCACGGCGTCGCCTGTTGGCTGGCGGGGCGGCGGATACCGATTCTGGCAATTGAGCTGCGTTGCGCTGAGCCGGAGTTCATCGATGATTATCAGGTGATGTTCTCCGACAACCTGCGCTTCGACCGCCCGCGCACGCGGATGATTTTTTCCGCCGATTGCCTTGATCTGCCGATCAAGCGTAGTGCCGAAGAACTGAAACGCTTCCTGGCTCACGCCCCGGCCAACATTCTGGTGAAGTACCGCGACCCGCAAAGCCTCGCCAGCCGGATCAAGCACGATCTACGGCAACTGCCAGCCGAACAGTGGCCCGAAACCGAGGCACTGGCCCAGCAACTGTGCATGTCCGCCTCGACCCTGCGCCGGCGCCTGGCCGAAGAGGGGCAGACCTATCAAGGCCTCAAGGACAGCGTGCGCAAGGAGTTGGCGATTGCCTGGCTGGCTGAGCCTTCGATCAGTTTTGTCGAGATTGCCAGTCGTCTGGGCTTTGCGGATGCGAGTTCGTTCTATAAAGCGTTTCGCAAGTGGTCCGGGTCGAATCCGGGGCACTACCGGACGCTGATCCTGAATGAGGTTGTCTGACCCGGACTTCGCAGCGCTCATACTGGCGCCTTCGCGAGCAAGCTCGCTCCCACAGGGGAACGCATTTGATGATCGTTCCCATGCTCTGCGTGGGAATGCCTCAAGGGACGCTCCGCGTTCCAGCTTCGGACTGGACGCGGAGCGTCCGGGGCTGCATTCCCACGCAGAACGTGGGAACGATCAGGTCAGCCGGCATGGCCAAACCAGTCAGCCACTTTGATAGCTTTGACCATTGCCGCCCAAGCCCCGCAGCGCGACTATTCCCCTGTTGTTTACGGTTCCCAGCCTAATAAAAACACCGAGGGATTCTGGCAATGCGCGATTACTTGTCTGCCACCGCACAGTTCAATTATCAGCACACCGTGGAGGCCGCGCTCAGCGGTACGCTTGAGGCGCTCAACGCCTGTGTCGAATGTTGCGATCGCCATGCCTTGCCCGGGCGCATTGCGCTGTTCTGGGAAGGTCGCGACGGCGCCAGCGCGACGTACACGTTCAGCGATCTGCAGGACCAGGCCGCGCGTTTCGCCAATTTCCTTCTCGCCCAGGGTGTGCGCAAGGGCGACCGGGTCGCCGGTTTGCTGCCGCGCAATATCGAACTGCTCATCACCGTGTTCGCCACTTGGCGCATTGGCGCGGTGTATCAGCCGTTGTTTACCGCATTCGGCCCCAAAGCCCTCGAACATCGCCTGAACAGCTCCGGGGCGAAAGTCGTGGTCACTGACGCGGTCAACCGGTCGAAACTCGCCGAAGTTGCCGACTGCCCGACCATCGTTACGGTCGGCGGCAGCAAAGGCCAGGGCATCGTGCGCGGCGATTTCAGTTTCTGGGCCGAACTGGGCAATCACTCGAACGTCTGCGAACCGGTACTGCTCAATGGCGAAGACCCGTTCCTGCTGATGTTCACCTCGGGTACCACCGGGCCGTCGAAAGCGCTGTCGGTGCCGCTTAAAGCTATCGTTGCATTCCAGAGTTACACCCGCGATGCGGTGGACCTGCGTCCCGAAGATGCCTTCTGGAACGTGGCCGATCCGGGCTGGGCCTACGGCATCTATTTCGGCGTCACCGGGCCGCTGGCGATGGGACACCCGATCACGTTCTACGACGGGCCGTTCACCCTTGAAAGCACCTGCCGGGTGATCAACAAGTACGGCATCACCAACCTCACCGGATCGCCGACGGCGTACCGTTTGCTGATTGCCGGCGGTGATACGTTCGCCAAGTCGGTCAAAGGCAAACTGCGCGTCGTCAGCAGCGCCGGCGAACCGCTGAACCCGGAAGTCATCCGCTGGTTCGCCGACAACCTCGACGTGGTCATTCACGATCATTACGGCCAGACCGAGCTGGGCATGGTGCTGTGCAATCACCACGGCCTCGATCACCCGGTGCACATCGGCGCCGCCGGCTTCGCCTCGCCGGGCCATCGCATTGTTGTGCTGGACGAGCACTACAACGAACTCGGGGCCGGACAGCCGGGCATTCTCGCCATCGACCGTGGGCAATCACCGATGTGCTGGTTCGGCGGTTACGAAGGCGCACCGACCAAGGCCTTCGTCGGCAATTACTACCTCAGCGGCGACACCGTGGAATGGAACCCGGACGGCAGCATCAGTTTTGTCGGTCGAAGCGATGATGTGATTACCACCTCCGGCTATCGCGTCGGCCCGTTCGACGTCGAAAGCGCGCTGATCGAACACCCGGCCGTGGTCGAAGCGGCGGTGGTCGGCAAACCGGACCCGGAGCGCACCGAACTGGTCAAAGCCTTTGTCGTGTTGAGTGCGCAATATCGCGCAGCGCCGGAGCTGGCCGAAGAACTGCGCCAGCACGTGCGCAAGCGCCTGGCCGCACATTCGTACCCGCGTGAAATCGAATTTGTCAGCGAATTGCCCAAAACCCCCAGTGGCAAATTGCAGCGCTTTATCTTGCGCAACCAGGAAATCGCCAAGGCTCAAGAGGCCGCGGCGCACAACGTTTCAGCTTGAATCCAAGGGAACACCGACATGCAGATCGACAACAAGGTTTTTATCGTCACCGGCGGCGCTTCTGGCCTCGGCGCCGCCACGGCTGAGCTGCTGGTGAACGCCGGTGCCAAGGTGATGCTCGTGGACATGAATGCCGAAGCGCTTGCCGCTCAAGCCCAGCGCCTGGGTGCGCAAAGCGTCGTCGCGGACATCAGCAACGAAGCCGCGGCCGAGGCTGCCGTGCAGGCGACCGTCGCCGCGTTTGGCAGCCTCAACGGTCTAGTCAACTGCGCCGGCATTGTCCGGGGCGAGAAGATCCTCGGCAAGAATGGTCCGCATGCGCTGGCCAGTTTCGCCCAGGTCATCAACGTCAACCTGATCGGCAGTTTCAACATGCTGCGCCTGGCGGCTGCGGCCATTGCAGAAAGCGAAGCCAATGCCGACGGCGAACGCGGCGTGATCATCAACACTGCCTCGGTCGCCGCGTTCGACGGGCAGATTGGCCAGGCCGCGTATTCGGCATCGAAAGGCGCGATTGCCAGCCTGACCCTGCCGGCCGCCCGTGAGCTGGCGCGTTTCGGCATTCGCGTAATGACCATTGCACCGGGCATTTTCGAAACCCCGATGATGGCCGGCATGACCCCCGAAGTGCGCGACTCGCTGGCCGCCGGCGTGCCGTTCCCGCCGCGCCTGGGCAAGCCGGCCGAGTACGCCGCGCTGGTGCGGCACATCATCGAAAACAGCATGCTTAATGGCGAGGTGATCCGTCTCGACGGCGCCTTGCGCATGGCGGCCAAGTAAGGAGGAACCATCATGACTGTTTCCAACGATCCGATTGTTATCGTCAGTGCCGTGCGCACGCCAATGGGTGGTTTTCAGGGCGAGCTGAAAAGCCTCACCGCTCCACAACTCGGCGCCGCCGCGATCAAGGCCGCGGTTGAACGCGCCGGTGTCGCCAGCGATGCGGTTGATGAAGTGCTGTTCGGTTGCGTATTGCCCGCCGGCCTCGGTCAGGCTCCGGCACGTCAGGCCGCGCTGGGCGCCGGGCTGGATAAATCCACCCGCTGCACCACCGTCAACAAGATGTGCGGCTCGGGCATGCAAACCACCATCATGGCCCACGACATGCTGCTCGCGGGGAGTGCCGATGTGGTCATCGCCGGCGGTATGGAAAGCATGTCCAACTCGCCGTACTTGCTGGATCGTGCCCGCGCCGGTTATCGCATGGGCCATGGCCGTGTGCTCGACTCGATGTTCCTCGACGGCCTCGAAGACGCCTATGACAAGGGGCGCTTGATGGGCACCTTCGCCGAGGATTGCGCCGAGACCAATGGCTTCAGCCGCGAAGCGCAGGACGCCTTCGCCATCGCTTCGACCACCCGCGCGCAGCAGGCGATCAAGGATGGCAGCTTCCAGGACGAAATCGTCCCGCTGACCGTGACCGTCGGCAAAGAACAGGTGCTGATCAGTCACGACGAGCAGCCGCCGAAAGCCAGACTCGACAAAGTCGCCTCGCTGAAACCGGCCTTCCGCGAAGGCGGCACGGTGACGGCGGCGAACTCCAGTTCGATCTCCGATGGCGCTGCTGCGCTGGTGCTGATGCGCCAGTCTCACGCGCAGCAACTGGGCCTCACGCCACTGGCGGTGATTCATGGTCATGCGGCGTTCGCCGACACGCCGGGGCTGTTTCCGACCGCGCCGATCGGGGCGATCAAAACCCTGCTGAAACGGACTGGATGGGCGCTGGATCAGGTTGATCTGTTCGAAGTCAACGAAGCGTTTGCCGTGGTCGGCATGGCGGCGATGACGCATCTGCAGATCCCGCACGACAAGCTCAATGTGCACGGCGGCGCCTGTGCGCTGGGCCACCCGATCGGTGCGTCGGGCGCGCGGATTCTGGTGACGCTGCTGGCGGCGCTGCGGCAGAAACAGCTCAAACGCGGGATTGCGGCCATCTGCATTGGCGGCGGCGAAGCCACGGCCATGGCTGTGGAATGCCTCTATTGAAGTAAACAACAATCCCTGTGGGAGCGAGCTTGCTCGCGAAGGCGTTCTGTCAGCCAACATTAGGGTTGAATGACACACCGCATTCGCGAGCAAGCTCGCTCCCACAGGGGTTCTTTGTGGTAACCCGGATTTAAGGATTCACCATGATTCCCAACCAAGACCAACAACAGATCCGTGACATGGCCCGGCAGTTTGCCGAGGAGCGTCTCAAGCCGTTCGCCGCCGAGTGGGATCGCGAGCACCGGTTCCCCAGAGAAGCCATCTCTGAGATGGCTGAACTCGGCTTCTTCGGCATGCTCGTGGCGGAGCAGTGGGGTGGCTGCGACACCGGCTATCTGGCCTACGCCATGGCTCTGGAGGAAATCGCCGCCGGCGATGGCGCCTGCTCGACGATCATGAGCGTGCACAACTCGGTCGGTTGCGTGCCGATTCTCAAGTTCGGCAACGACGATCAACGCGAGCGATTCCTCAAACCGCTGGCCAGCGGCGCGATGCTCGGCGCCTTTGCCCTGACCGAGCCGCAGGCCGGTTCCGATGCCAGCAGCCTGAAAACCCGCGCACGTCTGGACGGCGACCACTACGTGCTCAACGGCTGCAAACAGTTCATCACTTCCGGACAGAATGCCGGGGTGGTGATTGTGTTTGCCGTGACCGATCCGAGCGCCGGCAAGCGCGGCATCAGCGCGTTTATCGTGCCGACCGACTCGCCGGGCTATAAGGTCGCAAGGGTCGAAGACAAACTCGGCCAGCACGCGTCAGACACCTGCCAGATTCTCTTTGAGGACGTCAAAGTTCCGGTAGCCAATCGGCTGGGCGAGGAGGGCGAGGGCTATAAAATCGCCCTGGCGAACCTTGAGGGCGGCCGCGTCGGTATTGCTTCCCAGGCCGTCGGCATGGCGCGCGCCGCGTTCGAAGCGGCGCGCGATTACGCCCGCGAGCGCGACACCTTCGGCAAGCCGATCATCGAACACCAGGCCGTCGCGTTCCGCCTCGCCGACATGGCCACGCAGATCGCCGTGGCCCGGCAGATGGTGCACTACGCTGCGGCCCTGCGCGACAGCGGTCAGCCGGCGCTGGTGGAGGCGTCGATGGCCAAACTGTTTGCTTCGGAAATGGCCGAAAAGGTCTGCTCAATGGCGTTGCAAACCCTCGGCGGTTACGGTTACCTCAACGACTTCCCGCTGGAACGCATTTACCGCGATGTGCGTGTCTGCCAGATCTACGAAGGCACCAGCGACATTCAGCGCATGGTCATTTCGCGCAATCTCTGACAAGGAATTTTATTCATGACTTACGAAACGATCCTCCTGGAAATCCGCGACCGCGTTGGCCTGATTACCCTCAACCGGCCCCAGGCGCTGAATGCCTTGAACGCGCAACTGGTCAGCGAAGTGAACCACGCCCTCGACGCGCTGGAAGCCGACGCGCACATTGGCTGCATCGTCCTCACGGGTTCTAAAAAAGCTTTCGCTGCCGGCGCTGACATCAAGGAAATGGCCGAGCTGACCTATCCGCAGATCTACATGGACGATCTGTTCAGCGACAGCGATCGCGTCGCCAACCGACGCAAGCCGATCATCGCCGCGGTCAACGGCTTTGCTCTTGGCGGGGGGTGTGAACTGGCGCTGATGTGCGACTTCATTCTGGCCGGCGACAACGCCAGATTCGGCCAACCGGAAATCAACCTTGGCGTCCTTCCGGGCATGGGCGGCACCCAGCGCCTGACCCGCGCCGTGGGCAAGGCCAAAGCCATGGACATGTGCCTGAGCGGGCGCATGATCGATGCCGTGGAAGCCGAGCGCTGTGGCATCGTCGCGCGCATCGTGCCGAGCGATGAATTGCTGGAAGAAGCGCTGAAGGTTGCGGCGGTGATTGCCAGCAAGTCACTGCCGATTGCGATGATGATCAAGGAAAGCGTCAACCGCGCTTTTGAAGTGAACCTGACTGAAGGCGTACGCTTTGAGCGCCGGGTGTTCCATGCGGCGTTTGCCACCCAGGATCAGAAGGAAGGGATGGCCGCGTTTGTCGGTAAGCGCGATCCGGTGTTCCGGGGCAAGTGATGTAGCGCCCGGGCTGACGCCTTCGCGAGCAGGCTCGCTCCCACAGGGATTTTGCAGTGGGTCGTAATAACTACGGCACACACCGGAACCTGTAGGAGTGAGCCTGGTCGCGATGGCGGTTTGTCAGTCACTCTATCTGCTGACTGACCCACTGCCTTCGGGAGCACGCCCCCTCCCACATGGATTTTGCAGTGGGTCGTAATAACTACGGCACACACCGGAACCTGTAGGAGTGAGCCTGCTCGCGATGGCGGTTTGTCAGTCACTCTATCTGCTGACTGACCCACCGCCTACGGGAGCAAGCCCCCTCCCACACTGAGTCTGCGCTGCACACACACACATTCCCTGTGGGAGCGAGCCTGCTCGCGAAGCTTTTAGAGCTGATAGTTTTTCAGATCCCGCGCAATCACCATCCGTTGAATCTCGCTCGACCCTTCATAAATCTGGGTAATTCGCGCATCGCGGTAGTACTTCTCGACCGGGTAATCTTCGAGATAGCCGTACCCGCCATGAATCTGGATCGCAGAGGAACACACTTTCTCGGCCATTTCCGAAGCAAACAGCTTGGCCTGCGACGCCTCGGACAGGCAGGGTTTGCCCGCCGTGCGCAACCGCGCCGCATGCAGAATCATCAACCGGGCTGCGTTGATTTGCATGTGCATGTCCGCCAGCAGATTGGCGATGCTCTGGTGCTCGATGATCGGTTTGTCGAACTGCACCCGGTCTTTCGAATACGCCAGCGCCGCTTCGAACGCCGCCCGGGCGATGCCCAGTGCTTGTGCGGCGATACCGATGCGACCGCCTTCTAGGTTGGACAGGGCGATCGCCAGACCCTTGCCGCGCTCACCCAGCAGATTTGCTTCAGGAACGGCGCAGTTATTGAGCGTCACCGCGCAGGTATCGGACGCGCGGATACCCATTTTGTGCTCAGTGCGGTCGACGATAAATCCCGGTGTGTCGGTCGGCACCAGAAACGCCGAGAGGCCTTTCTTGCCCAGGTCCGGATCGGTCACGGCGAACACGATCGCGAGTTTCGCCCGCTTGCCGTTGCTGACAAATTGCTTGGCGCCGTTGATCACCCATTGGCCGTCACGCAATTCAGCGCGGGTGCGCAGGTTGTGCGCTTCGGAACCCGCTTGCGGTTCGGTCAGGCAGAAGCAACCGATGGTTTCACCGCTGGCCAGCGATGCCAGCCAGGTCTGTTTCTGTGCTTCGCTGCCGTAGTTGAGCACCGGACCGCAGCCGACCGAGTTATGGATGCTCATGAACGCGCCCGTCGCGCCGTCGCCGGCAGAAATCTCTTCCACGGCCAGTGCGTAAGCGACGTAATCCACGTAAGTGCCGCCCCATTCTTCAGGCACCACCATGCCGAGCAGGCCCAGCTCGCCCATTTTCGCAACCAGGGCGTCGTCGATCCAGCCGGCCTTTTCCCAGGCTTGCGCGTGGGGGGCGATTTCGCCGCGGGCAAAGTCCCGGGCCATGTCGCGGATCATCACTTGTTCTTCAGTCAGTTCGAGATCGTGCATGGCTCAGTTCCCGCTTTCATCAAAACCGTGGAAGAAACTCGCAACCTTCGCCGCGTCCAGCCCTGCGAGGGTTGGCGGGTTCCAGCGAGGTGACTTGTCCTTGTCGATCAGCAGCGCGCGGACGCCTTCAATCAAGTCGCCACGGGCGAACCACTGGCGATCCAGATGCAGTTCAAGGGCAAAGCAGTGCTCCAGGCTCAAGTGGCGACCGCGACGGAGCATTTCCAGAGTCACCGCCATGGCCAGCGGCGAGCGGGTTTCGAGCAGATCGGCCGTGGCGGTGGCCCATTCATGGCTGTCGGCGACGGTTACGGCACGCAGTTGCTCGACCATGCTTGGCACGTCGGGCAAGGCGAAAAAGTGGTCGATGACCGGGCGCAGCGTTTGCAGCGGCGCATCAGGCAGGGTCTGCACGGCGTGTTTTGCCAGCAGGTTCTGCAGGGCCTTGAGCGGCGTGTCCTGCCACTCCATCTGGTCGAGTTTCTCGTCGAGCAGCGACAGTTTGTTGCTGTCCAGGTACCAGTCGGCCAGCCCGCAGTACAACGCATCGGCTGCACGAATCTGCACGCCGCTGACACCCAGGTAAATCCCCAGTTCGCCGGGAATGCGCGAGAGAAAATAGCTGCCGCCGACATCCGGGAAATAGCCGATGGCAACTTCCGGCATCGCCAGACGACTTTTCTCGGTGACCACCCGCAGGTCGGCGCCTTGCACCAGGCCCATGCCGCCGCCGAGGACGAAACCGTCCATCAAGGCCAGCACCGGTTTGCGGTAGTGATGAAGGGTCAGGTCGAGGGCGTATTCCTCGACGAAGAAATCTTCGTGCAGGGTGTCGCCGCTTTTGTAACTGTCGTACAGCGAACGAATATCGCCACCGGCACAGAACGCTTTCTCGCCGGCACCGCGCAGGACCACCGCGTTGACATCGGCGTCCGTCGCCCAGGCGTCGAGCTGGCGTTGCAGCTGGCGCACCATGTCGAGGGTGATGGCGTTGAGGCCGGCGGGGCGATTGAGGGTCAGGTGCCCGATGTGGTTGCGCACCTCGGCCAGCACTTCGTTTTGCGTGGCATCCATGGACTCGGTCCGCGGGGATGAAGCCTGAGCTGTCATCAGTAACTCCCTGCTTTTATTGTCTTTATTCGAGAAGCTCGCGCGCGAGCGTTAACGGATCCTAACAGTGCAAATTTGCCTTGTACAACGCGGATATGTGCAGGGGGAGTCTGCATTTTTATCTTATGGTTGCGGTTTGGGTAGGAGCTGCCGAAGGCTGCGATCTTTTGATCTTTAGAGAGCAAGATCAAAAGATCGCAGCCTCGTTGCACTCGTCAGCTCCTACGGCTTCTACGGTCTGTGCGTGCGGTCAGTGCGTACGGGGCGGCGTTTGCTGTGTCAGCGGGTGAAGACTTCGCCGATGCTGCGGCGCTTGGCGTGCAGTTCGGTGGCGTGGATCAGCCGTTCGAGGTCTTCGGGGGTGACGTCGATGAAGGCTTCCATGTCTGCCAATGCGCGCTTGAGGTCTTCGGCGGTAATGGCCTGGCTGTCGACCGGAACCACCGGCGGGGCCGGATCGGCCGGGCGTTTCGGGTAGCGAATGCGCGTCAGGTTGTTGTAGGCCAGGGCGCTGGCAAGCATGCACGCCGCGCCGAGCATCACCGGTTCCATGGCTTTCCAGTCCAGGGCGATGGTCGCGGGGTCGGCCAGCACCAGCGTCAGCGCGAGGGCGCCGGCCGGTGGGTGCAGGCAACGCAGCCAGCACATCAGGATCAGCGCCATGCCCGCCGCCAGACAGGCGCTGCCGAGGGTGCGCCCGAGTACGTGAGCGACCAGCAACGCAACGACGCCGGCACACAGATAGCCACCGAGAATCGACCAAGGCTGGGCGAGGGCGCCGGAGGAGACGGCGAACAGCAGCACGGCCGACGCGCCTAATGGGCCGATCAGGTGATAAGCGACTTCATGACCGAACACCTGGGCACACAGCCACACGCTGAACAGCGTGCCCAGCGCCATGCCGATGGCGGCGCGGCTCCATTCGGAGGGGCGGGTGTTGATGGCGGCGGGCAACCAGCGAGCAAGCATGTAGAACCGATCCTTAACAAAATCCGGGCAAAAAAAAGGACTTGTCCGGCAAATCCGGAAAGCCCTCGAAGCGTTCCAACATTGGGGGAGGAACGCACACAGTGTGCCGTTCCGTGACGATGCTGACAAATTCATATAAATGCAGCTTTAGTGCATTATTTTTGAGCTATGGCGATGCGTCGACCGCTCATGAAACACAAGTAGCCGCCTACTGCGGCCAATGCGCTCAAAGCGTAAAACATGCTTGGCGCCGGCGTGTGCATCAACAGAAAACCGCATATGACCGGGCTGGCCGCACCGCCCAGTGCCGCCAGGTTCTGCGCGCCGTAGTAGCTGCCGCGCAAGTGTTCCGGGGCCAGCGTGTCGACAAATAGAAAGTCTGCGGGATAGATGATCATCTCGCCCAGGGTAAAGATGAACATCGCCACGCACCAACCGACGAGACTGTCGGCCAGACTGAAGCCGATCAGCCCAACGATGAACAGGGCGGTGCCGCCGGCAATCCAGTGGCGCAGGCGTTCGCGGGTCAGCAAACGGCCGACCTGATATTGCAGCAGGATTACGGTGATCGCGTTGCAGGCGAGCAGGGCGGCCATGGTGTCGAGCGTTTGTTGCTGGGTGTGGGTGACCAACAGGTATTGCGACAAATACAAGGTGAAGCGCCCGTGCACCAAGGTGCTGAGCAGGCAACCGAGGGTGAACAGGACCATCGTGCGGTCGTTTTTCAGAATGACCAGCGTGTTCACAAAGCTCGGAGGTGGGTTGATCGATGATTCCGGCTTGGCGTCCCTGCCGACGCCGAGCAACAGAAAAATGCTGCCAATGGCAATTGCCCCTGCGACCAGAAACGGCGCCGCAGGCTCTACACCGGCAATCACCACGCCGATCATCGGACCGACTGCATAGCCGATATTGGTCAACGTGTAATTGAGGGAAAACGCCTTGACCCGTTGGCCCACCGGCAGGTTTTCACTAAGGATGGCCTTGGAGCAGATCAGGAACAGGGCAGACGCCGTTTCGCTGATGATCAGCACCAGGGTGGTCAGATACAGGTTCTGTGCGAAGGTCAGCAGGATCAGGCCGATCCCGCTTGAGAGCATGGTCAGGATCAGCAGGCGGCGCTTGTCCAGGCGGTCGATGATGTAACCGCCGTAAAGCGAAAGTAACGTGGCGCTGAATACCGCGATCCCCAGCAACAGCCCGACGTCCTGGGGGTTGAGCCCGAGAGTGTTGCTGAGGAACAAGGTCAACAACGGGCTGATCAGGGCGCGGCTGATGACGACGCTCAACGAACTGATCATCAAGCGGCGGATGAGGCGCGAGTAGGTGGCCACGGAGGTCAATGTCCTTATTTCAAAGCCGGGCGGGCGAACGCTATCCTCTCTGTGCAGGCTCTGCCGGTCAAGCTGAGACATATCTGTGGCAGGAGCTTGCTCCCAAAGGTCTGGTGAACACCAGGGCTATTTACTACCCACCACAAAACCAATGTGGGAGGGGGCTTGCTCCCGGAGGCGGTGGGTCAGTCAGCACTGATATCGACTGACAGGCCGCCTTCGCGAGCAAGCCCGCTCCCACAGGTTTGGAGTGCAACAGAGTTATTACTGATCATCACAAAACCAATTGTGGGAGGGGCTTGCTCCCACAGGTTTGGGGTGCGCCGGGGCAATTGCTGACCACCAAAAAAACCAATGTGGGAGGGGGCTTGCTCCCGGAAGCGGTGGGTCAGTCAGCACAGATATCGACTGACAAGCCGCCTTCGCGAGCAAGCTCGCTCCCACAGTTTCGGAGTGCGCCAGAGCTATTACTGACCATCACAAAACCAATTTGGGAGAGGCCTTGCTTTGTTCACGCGACGTCCGAGGCGTGCGTCCACTGTTGCAACGAAATCGGCAATTTGCGCGATTCACCGCGGCCCATCGGGAAGTATTGGAAGCCGTTGCGCGCCAGGCGGTCGGCGTCGTACAGGTTGCGCCCGTCGAAAATCACCGGACTGTTGAGGCGTTGCTTGATCAGGTCAAAGTCCGGTGCCTTGAACTGCTGCCATTCGGTGCAGATGATCAGCGCATCGGCGCCGGGCAGGACCGATTCCGGGGTGCCCATCAACAGCAGTTTTGATTGGTCCGGATACAGCTTTTGGGTTTCCTGCATGGCCTCCGGGTCAAACGCGCGAACGCTGGCGCCGGCGGCCCACAACGCTTCCAGCAGCACCCGGCTCGGCGCATCGCGCATGTCGTCGGTATTGGGTTTGAACGCCAGGCCCCACAGGGCGAAGGTCTTGCCGCGCAGCTCGCCTTTGTAGAAGGCATTGATGCGTTCGAACAGCTTGTGCTTCTGCCGCTGGTTGATCGCTTCGACCGCTTGCAGCAAATCGCTGGAGCAGTGTGCCTGCTCGGCGCTGTGGATCAGCGCGCGCATGTCTTTGGGGAAACATGAGCCGCCGTATCCGCAGCCGGGATAGATGAAGTGATAACCGATGCGCGTGTCAGCACCGATGCCCTGGCGCACCGATTCAATGTCGGCGCCCAGGTGTTCGGCCAGTTCGGCGATCTGGTTGATAAAGCTGATCTTGGTCGCGAGCATGCAATTGGCCGCGTACTTGGTCAGCTCGGCGCTGCGCAGGTCCATGAACAGGATGCGATCGTGGTTGCGGTTGAACGGCGCGTACAGATCGCGCATCACATCGCGCACCGCATCGCCTTCGCAGCCAATAACGATGCGGTCCGGACGGCGGCAGTCGGCAACCGCCGAACCTTCCTTGAGAAACTCCGGATTGGACACCACATCGAAATGCAGCAGACGGCCAACCTTGATCAGCGCTTTTTCAATGTACGTGCGCAGGGCATCGCCGGTGCCGACCGGCACCGTGGATTTTTCCACGACGATCAAGGGCTGCTGGCGATGACGGGCGATGGCGTCGCCAACCGCCAGCACATGGCGCAGGTCCGCCGAGCCGTCTTCGCGCGAGGGCGTGCCGACCGCGATGAACGCCACCCGACCATGCTGCACCGCGAGTTGTTCATCAGGGGTAAATTGCAGCCGCTTTGAATCCAGCCCCTCGCGCACCAGACTCGCCAGCCCCGGTTCGAAGATGCTCACGTGGCCCTGACGCAACAGGTCGACTTTATTCTGGTCGATGTCCATACACACGACATCATGACCAACCTCTGCCAGCACTGCCGCTTGCACCAGACCGACATAACCACTGCCAAACACTGTGATTTTCATCGAACACTCCTGAGCGCTGTTCCTTGCGTCAGGATAAGAAGGTCATGTTTCAGTTCGCCTACCGTGTGTTGTCGGTAGCAACACTGTGCAGTCAGCGAGGAAGCAGACCGTTCGGGGAATGCCCGATTGACTTTTGCCCCCACGAACGGCAGGTTGTCGGCCTTTTGCGGCAACCCCTGTTATTGAGTCATGCCGTTTTTTGCCAAAGATGCCCGTACAGAGCGGTCGGCTACTTATCTTTCCGTCTCCAAAGCCACCGTAATGATGTTCTGCGTGCAGTGTTTTTTGTTGAATCGTTTTCTATTTCAAGGCCGTTTCGTTTGATCGACTTATCGAGTACTGAATCCACCCCGTCCAACTCCAATCCGCTGACGCTGTATCTGGCACGCCTGGCGCCGTCCAGCCAACTGACCATGCGTTATATCCTGCAGGACGCTGCCGACCGTCTGGGTTTCGAAGACATTGATATCGAGGAAATCCCCTGGCACGGGTTGCAGCCCGAGGATGTTGTCGCCCTGGTCGCCGCATTGCGCGCCGACGGTTACGCGCCCAATACTTCGTCGCTGTATGTGAACGCCGTGCGCGGCGTGATGAACGAAGCCTGGCGCATGAGCCTGATCACTCAGGATCACCTGTTGAAGATCCGCTCGGTCAAAGGCATTGCGGGCACGCGGCTGGCGCAGGGGCGTAATCTCAAGCGCACCTTGATTCGTGAATTGATGGAAGTGTGCGCGGCCGACCCGCGGCCGCAAGGGCTGCGCGATGCCGCGGTGATTGCGCTGCTGTACGGCACCGGCATGCGCAAGTCGGAATCGGTCGACCTGGACCTCAATCAGGTCGATTTCAGCGAACGCAGCCTGACCGTCACGGGCAAGGGCAACAAGCAACTGATCAAGTACGCGCCGGCGTGGGCGTTCGCCAAGCTCGATGCGTGGCTGGAACTGCGGCGTTCGCAGCTCAAGGAAGGGGAGAGCGACGATGCGTTTCTGTTCAACCGTATTCGCCGTGGCAACCACATCACTCGTGAGCGCATCACCAAGCACGCGATCTACTACATCGCCCGCCAGCGTGGCACCCAGGTCGGGGTGAAGATCATGCCCCACGACTTTCGCCGGTCGTTCATTACCCGGGTCATCGAAGAGCACGACTTGTCGATTGCGCAAAAACTGGCACATCACAGCAATATCCAGACGACCGCCAACTACGATGTGCGCGATGACAACGAGCGGCGGCGGGCGGTGGATCGCTTTGACTTGTAGGTGGATTCAGGACGCGGTCGGGCAACTGAACGCCTCACTCGCCGCCGCCTGATTTATCGCGGCGGCGAGGCGTTTGACGTTGCTTTGCTGGGCACCGACCAGGTCCTCGATGCTTGTGCCGGACGGTGTTTGAATCAGGGTGCGACAGGTCAGCGTCGATGGGTTGGCCTCGGCACGCTGGCGCAGGCGCCACTTCACATCGATCAGTGCGTACTGGCCGGGAATCGAGTCGAACCGCTGCACGTCGATGCGCACCGACACCGGCTGCTGACGGACGCCGGCACTGAGCTGCTCGTTCAGCGCACCGCGCAACTCATCGGCGAGGGTGGCGGCCCACCAGTCTGTTTCCAGAATCGCCACGCCGCTGTTGCCCTGGCGGATGACGATTTGCGCGCGATCGACCTGGGGCGGCACGGTGATGCCTTCAATGGCAATCTCCGCACCGCTTCTGCCAGCACCCGGCTGGACTGGGGTCAGGGTGTGAAAGCTGATCGGGTCGCTGCGGCACGCGCCCAGCAACAGACACGCAGCGAGCACGGTGATCTTCAGCGGTACAGCCATGGTTCAGCTCCTGTGCTCAATTGCGCGGCGGCCCTTGCAGATCCAGTGGCGCAGCGTTGTCGGGACGGCCGCGGATCAGCGATTCGGGATGCCGGCCCAGATAATCCGAGAGTTCGCGCAGCGAGCGCGACATGCGTCCGAGTTCGTCCAGGGTCTCGGTGAGTTTCTCGCGCTGCGGCGAATCTTCAGCCAGCGTCGAGCTGGCCGATTGCAGGGTCTTGCTGAGGTCGCCCAAGGTGGTTTGTACGCCCGGCAAGGTTCTGCCGTTGAACTGGGCCAGGCCTTTGCGCAGCTCGACCAGATTGCTGTCGAGGTTGTTGGCGATGCGGTCTATCGGCAGTTTGTTGACCTTGTCGACCATGGCTTCAAGTTTTTCCTGCATCTGTTCGAGGCTGCCCGGCACGGTCGGGATCACTACCGGGCGCAACGTTGGGTCGAACGCGACTTTTTCCGCTTTCGGGAAGAAGTCCAGGGCGATATACAACTGCCCGGTCAGCAGGTTGCCACTGCGCGCCTGGGCACGCAGGCCGTTGTCGATGAACGTGCCCATCAGCCGTATGCCCGCGGCTTCGTCGTTGGGGTCATGCTTGAACGCCGTGAGCATTTTCGAGTAAGCCTGGCCGAGGCGCTGCGGGTAGATGACGATGCCGACATTCAGCGGGAAGCTGCGTTTTTTCGCGTCGAAATCCAGATTGATCGCCACCACGCGACCGATCTCCATGCCGAGGAACTCCACCGGTGCATCGACCTTTAGCCCGCGCAGGGCCTGGTCGAAACGCAGGCTCAGATATTGCGCCTTGCCATTGGGTGGGGCGAGGGCCGTCTGTTGGTCGGCGAACAATTCGAAGTTTTTATCGTCGGGGGCAGCGCTGTCGTTGGGGTTGTAATTGGGCGCGCGGAAGGCAATGCCGCCCACCAACAGCGTCGAGAGCGACTCGGTTTTTACCGCAAAACCGTTGGCGCCGACATTGATGTCGATGCCGCTGGCGTTCCAGAAACGGGTGTTTTCGGTGACAAAGGCATCGTTCGGGGCATGGATGAACACTTCGATATTTACGCCTTTGCCGTCAGGGTCCAGCGTGTAGGTGACGACCTGGCCGACCGGGATCTTGCGGTAATACACCGGCGAGCCGATGTCCAGCGAGCCGAGGTCTGGGGCATGCAACATGAAGCGCTTGCCGGGTTCGCCATAGGTGATCGGCGGTGGATTCTCCAAGCCCTTGAAGTATTTGGCGCGGTTGTTGGACTGGCCGATGTCGGCGCCGATGTAGTCGCCGGAGAGCAGCGTGTCGATGCCTGAAACCCCGCCAGCGCCGATCCGTGGGCGCACCACCCAGAATTGCGAGTCTTCGCGGGTGAAGGTTTCGGCCTGCTTGGCCAGTTTGACCGTGGCGTTGACGTTTTTCTGGTCGTCGCTCAGTTCGACCCCGGTGACATGGCCGATCACCACGTTGCGGTATTTCACTTCAGTCTTGTTGGCCGTCAGACCGCTGCCGGTCTTGAAGGTCAGGACGATGGTCGGGCCTTCCTGCATGACGTTGTGCACGACCAGCGAGATGCCGACCAGCACCGCGACGATCGGCACGATCCACACCAGCGAAATGCCGAAACGGCGGGTTTTGATTGGCGCCTGGCCGGGTGCTCGCGGCTCGTCGGTGGCTGACGACTTCATCCATGTCCTCCTCGATTGATTGGGCACTGAGCGTCAGGAACGCCAAAGCACCTCATGAATATAGAAGTGCTTGGCGATAGAGCAAATGTGAATAGGTAACCTGCGAGGCGAATTTTGCGGCAGGTGTTGCCGAAGGCTTCGATGTGGGGACGCAGAGCGTCCCTGGCTGCATTCCCACGCAGAGCGTGGGAACGATCACAGGTCAGCCGAAGATTTCCCGCAGGCGATACCAGAACATGCCCAACGCCAACAGCGGCGAGCGTAAGGCCGGGCCGCCGGGGAAGGTCATGTGCGGCACAGCGCTGAACACGTCCAGGCCTTGACTGTGGCCGACGTGAATCGCCTCGCCGAGCAGTTTTGCGCACCAGTGGGTGACATTCAGGCCATGACCGGAATAGCCCTGAGCGTAGAACACGTTCGGGTGTTGCTTGAGGCGACCGACCTGGGGAAAACGGTTGGCGGTGATGCCGATTTTGCCGCCCCACTGATAGTCGATGCGCACGTCCGCGAGCTGCGGAAAGACTTTGAGCATTTTCGGACGCATATAAGCCGCAATGTCCGCCGGGTCGCGACCCGAGTAATGACAGGCACCGCCGAACAACAGGCGCCGGTCTGCCGAGAGCCGGTAATAATCCAGGCCGACTTTCTGGTCACACAGGGCCAGGTTGTGCGGGATCAATTGCGCGGCGCGCGCTTCGGACAGCGGCTCGGTGGCGATGATGTAGCTGCCGGCCGGCAGGACTTTGCCGCTGAGCTGCGGTTCGAGTTCGTCCAGGTGCGCGTTGCAGCCGAGCACCAGGCTGCCGGCGCGCACGCTGCCGCTGGCGCAACGAACCTGCACGGTCGCACCGTGAATGATTTCCAGCACCGGGCTCTGCTCGAAAATCCGCACGCCCAGTTGCGCGGCCACACGGGCTTCGCCCTGGACCAGATCGAGCGGATGCAAATGACCTGACCCCATGTCCACCAGCCCGCCGGCATACACACTGGCATCAACCACTTGCTCGCGGATTCGCTCAGGGCCGACCAACCGTGTTTCGTGGGCGTACCCGAGGTCGGCAAGGCTGACTTGCTCGTCCTTGAAGGCGGCAAACTGCGCCGCCGTGTTAGCCAACTCGCAAAAGCCCCAGCGCAAATCGCATTCAATGCCGTGGGCACTGACACGCTGGCGCACCAGTTCCACCGAATCGATGCCGGCGCGCTGTAAATAGCTCACGCCTTGTTGGCCGACGTATTTGCCGAAGCCGCCGACGTCATGGCCAATCCCGCGGATCAACTGACCGCCGTTGCGCCCACTGGCGCCCCAACCGATGCGCCGGGCTTCGATGAGGATCACCGAGAGCCCGCGCTGCGCCAGTTCGATGGCGGTGTTGACGCCGGTGAACCCGCCACCGATGACGCAGACGTCCGCGCTCAGATCGCCATCCAGCAGCGGGTAGGGTGTCGCCGCCCGGGCCGAAGCGGCGTAATAGGAACGGGCGTGTTGCTGGGTGTACTGATTCATTTGTTCGACTTCACTTTGCTCCAGGAACGGGTCATCAGACGCATGATGGCCTGGGGCGGGGTCGTGGAGATGTACAGTTTGTCGAGTACGGCCTGAGGCGGGTACACCTCGGGGTTGTTGACCAGTTCCGGATCCATGTATTGCTTGGCGGCAGGGTTCGGGTTGGCGTAACCGACCGAGGCGCTGACCTTGGCAATCACCTGCGGATCGAGCAGGTAATTAATGAAGGCGTGGGCTTCTTTGGCATTGCTGGCGTCGGCGGGAATTGCCAACAGGTCGAACCAAAGGTTGGCGCCTTCCTTGGGAATGGCATAGGCGATGTTCACGCCGTTGTTGGCTTCTTTGGCGCGATTGGCGGCCTGAAACACGTCGCCGGAGTAACCGAAGGCCACGCAGATATCGCCGTTGACCAAGTCCGAGACGTATTTCGAGGAATGGAAATAGGTGATGTACGGGCGGATGCTCAGCAGCTTCGCCTCGGCCTTTTTGTAGTCTTCGGGACTTTCGCTGCGCGGGTCCATGCCCATGTAGTTGAGCACGGCCGGAAAGACTTCGTCGGCGGAGTCCATCATCGACACACCGCACTGGGAAAGCTTTTTCAGATTCTCGGGTTCGAACAGCACAGCCCACGAGTCGATGCGATCAATGCCGAGCACTTGCTTGACCTTGTCGACGTTATAGCCGATGCCATTGGTGCCCCACAGGTACGGCACCGAGTGCTGATTTCCAGGATCATTTTTGTCAAGTAATTCAAGTAGTTTGGGGTCGAGGTTAATCCAGTTTGGTAGCTGCGAACGGTCCAGTTTCATGAACGCGCCGGCCTTCACCTGACGGGCGAGAAAATGGTTGGACGGCACGACTACGTCATAACCGGTGCGCCCGGCCAAGAGTTTGCCCTCAAGGGTTTCGTTGGAATCGAAGACGTCGTAGATCACTTTGATCCCGGTCTTGCTCTGGAAATCGGCCAAGGTGGTTTCGCCGATGTAGTCGGTCCAGTTGTAGACGCTGACCGTCGGCTGGGCGTGGGCTGCGGCGCTGAACAGCACACTCAGCGCGACCGGGAGTACGGATTTCAACAGACGCATTTCAACACCTCTTCTTGTAATGATCGTTCCCTCGCTCTGCGTGGGAATGCCTCAACGGACGCTCCGCGTTCGGCTGTGGATGGGACGCGGAGCGTCCCGGGATGCATTCCCACGCAGGAGCGTGGGAACGATCGATTTCTCAGGCGCGCCCTCCCACAAGGACGGTGCAGATCTGGATCAGACGCTCAGCAGCAGGAACTCGCGCTCCCAGGAGCTGATCACGCGTTTGAAGTTTTCGTGTTCAGCGCGTTTCACCGCGACATAACCGCGGACGAATTTGCTGCCCAGGTATTCGGCCACTGTCGGGCACTCTTCCATCTGCGTCAGCGCTTCTTCGATTGTGATCGGCAGGCGCAGATTGCGCCGCTCATAAGCACGGCCCTCGACTGCCGCGCTCGGCTCGACCTTCTCGACCATGCCGAGGTAGCCGCAGAGCAGGCTCGCCGCGATTGCCAGGTACGGGTTGGCGTCGGCGCCGGGCAAGCGGTTTTCCACGCGCATCGACTCAGGTCCCGAGGTCGGCACGCGCAATCCCACGGTGCGGTTTTCCTCACCCCATTCAACGTTGACCGGTGCCGAGGTGTCCGGCAAAAAGCGGCGGAACGAGTTCACGTTGGGCGCAAACATCGGCAGGACTTTGGGAATGTATTTCTGCAGGCCGCCGATGTGCTGGCGGAACAGTTCGCTCATGCTGCCGTCGGCGTTGGCAAAGATCGGCTGGCCGGTGGCGATGTCGACCACGCTCTGGTGCAAGTGCATGGCGCTGCCCGGCTCGTCGCCGATCGGCTTGGCCATGAACGTTGCCGTCACGTTGTGCTTGAGTGCCGCTTCGCGCAGGGTGCGTTTGAACACGGTGATCTGGTCGGCCAGATCCAGCGCGTCGCCGTGGCGAAAGTTGATTTCCATCTGCGCCGGGCCGTCTTCATGGATCAGTGTGTCGAGGTCCAGGCCCTGCAATTCGCACCAGTCGTAGACGTCTTCGAACAGCGGATCGAATTCGTTGGCGGCATCGATGGAAAACGACTGCCGACCGCTTTCCGCGCGACCCGAACGTCCCAGCGGTGCCTTGAGCGGCAGGTCCGGGTCTTCGCAGCGCTGCGTCAGGTAGAACTCCATCTCCGGCGCAACGATCGGCTTCCAGCCTTTGTCGGTGTACAGCTGCAAGACTTTCTTCAGCACGTTGCGCGGCGACAGTTCGATCGGGTTGCCAAACTTGTCGAAGGTGTCGTGGATGACGATGGCGGTCGGTTCGATCGCCCACGGGATGACATACACGGCGTCGGAAACCGGCTTGCAGACCATGTCGATGTCGGCCGGGTCGAGCAAATCGTAGTAGATGTCGTCGTCGACAAAATCCCCGGTTACCGTTTGCAGCAGCACACTTTCCGGCAGGCGCATGCCGCGCTCATGCAGGAACTTGTTGGTCGGTGCAATCTTGCCGCGGGCGATGCCGGTCAGGTCGCTGACCACGCATTCGACTTCGGTAATCTTGTGATCTTTCAGCCACGTGAACAGCTGATCGAAAGGGACATTCATAAAGACCTCGTTATTGGTTTTATAGACGCCGGGGAGGGCGGGTTTCATCTTCCGCCCCTTCCCCTGTGGCGCGTTGGCGTCTATCTTGGGCGCGGCTGGTGAATCCATCTATCCACTTTAAGCAGCACCAAAGCGCACCAAAAGAGTGCGCAAGGTCACTCCATGACGACGTGCAATCCGCTCCAGGTTCAAGCCTTCAATACCGCCGATGTCGCTGAACAAGTCCGCGCCACTCCGGGCTGGGTCCAGCATTACCAACAGATGTCGCCGGGGCATTTCGCCGGGCATATCCGCTATCTGGATCTGCAGGGTGTCGAGGTCTACGAAGAGCAAATGAATACTCGGGTCGAGCAGAACTTCAGCGCGCCAACGGGTGCCCTGGCCTTTTGTTTCGATCGCAGCGACAACGCGCTGTACCTGCTCAACGAAGAGAGCCGCAACATCTGGATCACCCCGGAGAACTACCAGGAAATCGCCGTGGTGTTCGGCCCGGCCTTCGTCCGTGAGCACGCGCTGGATGTGGCGAAATTCGACGGGCTGTTCATGGCGCCGCTCACTTGCGGGCAGAACGCCTTGTTCAGTCGCTGGTTAAGCTCGACTCTCACGAAGTTGTCGCAAACCATTGATATCGATAGCAAAGAGGTGTTGGCCGAGCAGTTGCTGGAAGATTGTTTGTTCATCCTCGACAACGCACAAGCGCGCCTCGATCGCAGCGGCCTGCAACGGCGCGGCGAAGAACGGATGATCATGAAACGCGTGGGAGAGTGGGCGGCGGATTCGCCGGAAGATGCGCTCAATCTGCTTGAACTGGCGCAGGTGGCGGGGGTGTCGCTACGGCAATTGCAACAGGCCTTCAAGGCCTATACGGGGATGACGCCAAGTCACTGGTTGCGCTTGCGTCGACTGAACAGCGCGCACCGCGAACTGCTCAGGCGCAGGCCTTCGGAAACCACCGTGGCCGAGGTGGCGATGCACTGGTCGTTCTGGCATCTGGGGCGGTTTTCCAGCAGCTATCGGGCGCTGTTCAAAGAGCTGCCGAGCGAGACGCTCAAGCGCAGTTGAGGCCGGACGGCCTAGTCGGCCCTGACCAGTTTGAAGGAAATCGAAAGTGACCGTTTGATCGATCGTGCCATGGGCTTTTCTATCTGTTTGTGGATCAGCCAGGAAACACTGACCATGAACGCCACAGTGCCCCACAGCAGCACGTGCGGATCTACCGCCGGATAGGCGATGTTGAAGATCATGAAGCCGATCATTTGATGCAGCAGGTAAAGCGGGTACGTCAGCGCGCCCAATGCGGTCCAGTTCCAGCGCTGCAAGGCGGCCATTCGGTTCGTCGCGATCAACAGAAAAATCAGGAAAAACAGCACGACCATGGCGCAGATGATCAGCGGGTTGTAGTCGGTCGAGTATTTGCTTTCGATCGATGCCGCCCAGACCACTGCGGTGAAACTCGCCAGTGCCAAAGCACCCACCAGCAGCAGAATGCGCAAGGGGGTGAAGCCTTTGGCCCACGCCAGATAAAACGTCGCACCGGCGATGAACCAGGCCGCGTAATCGGTAATCAGCAGCGAGCGCAGCTTCTCGAATTCGAGTACCTCGGCGATGGCGGAAATCAACAGCCAGACCACCATGCACGGCTCGATCCGGTCGATTTTCTTCAAGGCCAACAGCACGGAAATCATCAGATAGAACTTGATCTCCACGAACAGCGACCAGTACACGCCGTCGATGGGCTCGACATTCAACAACTCGCTCAAAAAGGCCATGTTGACCACGTATTGATAAAAATCAGCGCTGAACCGTGGCTGCCCAACGGCGAGGGTGACCAGGAACGTCATCGTGCAGCACACCCAGAAGGCCGGGCAGAGACGAACCACCCGGGAAATGAAAAAGACCTTCAGGTTATTGCTGGAGGCGGTCATCAGAATCACGAACCCGCTGATCATGAAAAACAGTTCGACGCCCAGATAGCCATATTTGGCCGGCTCAGCCAGCAGCGGGTAGGGCATCGCCGACATATCGCCCTTGGCATAGCCGCGAAACGCGTAATGAAAAAACACCACGGCCATGGCCGCCAAAAAACGCAGTAAATCCAGTTCCTTGAGCCGTCGGTTGTTCATGTAAATGCGCTCCGGACTGATCAGCGCTGATCAAAAACTGACGACTCTGCCGAGTTAAGTCGACCCAAGGCGCAAGCTGAAACAGCAGTGGCGGCTCACGGCGTGCTCCCGGCCTGGGACAGCGATGAGCGGCGTTGCCACATCTTGATGTAGTCGACTTCGAACGTTGAGGGGAGGTCAGCGTCCTCGACCACGCCAAACCACGACCACATGGCCTCGCTGTCGAAGACGATTTCCATAGGGAAGAAGAAGTGCTTGTTCCTTGACTCCCGGACCAGTACGCCATCGACATACCAGCGCAGGGTATCGGGCTGCCAATCGAAGCCGTACACATGGAAGTCATCCGCCAGCCGCCATGGACTGATCCAGATGCTGCCATCGGCGATGTGCTCGGTACTTTGCGGGGTAGCCCACAGGTGAGCGTTCATGTGGTACGAACGGTCCAGCTTGCCGTCCTTGGTCTTGCCGGCGATTTCGAAAATATCGATTTCGGTGGCGTTGTCGACCATGCCCGTCCACGCCAGCCAGAAGGCGCTGGAGCCGGCGGAATTCATCGGTTTCGCCCGCGCTTCGTAATAGCCGAACAAGCCTTTCTCAAGGGTGCGGACCATCGCGGAGGTGTAGTCCTTGAAACCGAGTTTCACGTACTTTTCCGGCAAGGTTTCCTTGCGAAAGACAATGTTCAGGTTGCCATTGCCGACGCTGGCGTTTTTTTCGGTATACAGCGCCGGTTTGCGGCCGAGCGATTCGTTGCCGACGCCGTGGTTGACGTGCCAGCGCGTGCGGTCGAGGCTGCTGCCATTGAACTCATCGGACAGCTTGTCGTTGAGTACCCATTGACCGGTATTGGCCTGGTCGGACAGCGGCAGGTTCGGGTTGTTTCGGGTCGGTACAGGGTCGAGTGGCCCGACCCGGGTCCAGGTATCCGCGACCGGGGGGATGGCGATCGTCCACCTGTCCGCCAGGTACTGAAAAGCCTGCTGGCGTTCGGCGAGGGAGGCGAACGCACGGTCGTACACCAGTACTTCGGCGATGTCGCCGCGAAAGTTATCGGCCGTGCCGACAGCGTTACGCCCAATGCCATAAGGACCAATCGGCACATCGTAAAGCTCCAGCACGGAAACGCTCGGCGCGTAGGCGGCGGTGTCTCTAAGGCTGATGGCGAAATTCGGCAGCACGTTATCGTTGTCGGCGGTTTGCGGGCGTGAGCTGAACAAGCGTTGCCAGGGATCGACCTGGGCTTGTTCGGCTGTGCGCCGGGACACGACCAACACCGTCACCGGACCTTTGGCGCTGCGGATGGCTTTGCCGAGCAAACCCGACACGCCGTTGAAGCGCACGATTGCACGACCGTTCACCGCGTCTGGCAGCCACTGTGGCGCCGCGCCGGGATTGTCGACGCTCGCATCATGGCCGCTGGCGGATTTGTCCTTCCAGCGCAGGACACGGTTCTGTTCATCGAGCTGCAGGCTTTGCGCATCGGCCGCGTCCAGCCACAGCACCAGCCCGGCGCCAGGCACACCGGGTGGCGCTTGCGCAGCGTTGCCGGCCAGGGCAAAGCACAGCAGCCAGAGGACCAGCGCGGCTTTGAGTTTCATCTGACCGCACTCAATGCCGCGATCTTGAAGGAAGACTGATACCCCTGCGGATTGCACGACTGCCACCGCCAGGCATCGATGATCATTTGGCGCAGATCGCGTTGCGCCGTCCAGCCCAATTCCCGTTTGGCCTTGCCGGGGTCTGCGAAACATTTGGCGATGTCACCCGGGCGGCGTGGTGCAAAGCGATAGGGAATGGCGATGCCGGTGATGTCTTCGAAGCTGTGAATGATCTGCAACACGCTATAGCCAACGCCGGTGCCGAGGTTCCAGACATCGATGCCACTGGTTTGCTGCAATTTCAGCAAGGCCTTGAGGTGGCCGATGGCGAGGTCCACGACATGGATGTAATCGCGCACGCAGGTGCCGTCGACCGTGGGGTAGTCGCTGCCGAACACCGTCAGTTCAGGAATCCGGCCAATGGCGACCTGGGTCAGGCAGGGCAACAGATTGTTGGGGCGGCCCGTGGGGTCTTCGCCGATCATGCCGCTCTCATGGGCACCGATCGGATTGAAGTAGCGCAACAGGGCGATGCTCCAGCGCGGATCGGAGTGGCACAGATCGCTGAGCAATTCTTCGATCATCAACTTGGTCCGGCCGTACGGGTTGACCGGTTTGCCGGTGCCGAAATCTTCGGCAATCGGCGTGCGTGTCGGCTCGCCGTAGACCGTGGCCGATGAGCTGAACACCAGCTTGAACACGTTGTTGCGGGCCATGGCCCGGCACAGGTCGAGCGTGCCGGCGACATTATTGGTGTAGTAGTCCAACGGGTTGCTCACGCTTTCTGCAACCGATTTAAGGCTGGCGAAATGCACCACGGCCTCGACGTCATAACGGCTGAAGATGTCGTCGAGCAAGCGCGAATCGCGGATATCGCCTTTGATGAAATCGACCCGCGTCAGGGTCAATTGCTCAAGACGCTTGATGCACTCCCGACAGCTGTTGCACAGGTTATCGAGGACCAGCACGTGACGTCCGGCATTGATCAGCGCCAATGCAGTATGGGAGCCGATGTAACCGGCCCCGCCAGTAATCAACGTAGTTTTGCGCATGGATTGGCCTTCCTGTTTTTCGGGGACTGAATTCAGCGAGTGGTGAACACCGATTTGAATTCCTGCGGCCAGCGCGGGTGCAGGACGCTATACGCCACGGCATAGCTCAGCGCGCCAAGCAAAATACTGCCTGCCAGGTGCAGATAGCCTTGAACACCCAGCTGCGGTGATACCGACAGAACGGTCGCGACCATCACCAGCGAGGCCAGCACGCTGCGGTAATTGGAATCGAGGAACCGACGCCAGTCATAGCCGACGGCGGCGTTGAGCCCACGGATCTGCAACGGCGTGATCATCAGCATCCGCGCCAGCAGCGCAACGGCGGCGGCCATGCCGCCATAGACACTGCCGAAGACGTACACCAGCAGCAGCGCCAGCACTGTTGTGGCCACTTCCGCCTTGATCGTCAGGTGGCTGCGGTTGACCGCTACCAGGGCCGTGGTAGCGTACATCGCCGTGTTGCCGATGGCCGCCGTGCAGGCCAGCACTTGCAGCAGCGGGATGGCTTCGGCCCACTTGGCGCCGAAGATCAACAGGATCAGGTCGCTGGCGGTGAGGGCGATGCCGAGGAACAGCGGCGTCAGCAGAAAGCTGCTGACGACGGTCGAGTCGCCGATGATTCCGAGCAGGCGCACCGGCTCGCTGCTGCGCCGGGAAAACGCCGGCAGCGCATAGCTCAGCAGGCCGTTATAGATCGCCGTACGCGGCAGATCGATGATGCGCATGGCCATGTTGAACATGCCGACCGCATTGGCCCCGGCCGTCATCCCCAGCACCACGTTGACGCCGCGCTGGAGGGTCTGTGAACTCAACGCGTTGATCGCCACCGGTGTGCCGGCCCTTAACAGCTCGCGCAAGAACGGACCGTCAATGTAAAAGGCGATGCGCCGCGGATCTGCGCGCATCAAGACGATGATCGAGACAAACTCCATGATCAGCGCCTGGGCAATCACCGCCCAGGCGCCCAATCCCCACAGCGCGACAGCAATGCCGGCGACACCGCCGACCACCTTGCCCAGTAACGTGCGCGACGCGAGCATTTTGAAGTTGCCGCTACGGCGCATTTGCGCCACGTAGACACGCGCCATCATGGTGAAGAGGATTTTCACCGAGGCCAGCGCCGTCATCCAGCGCAGCATCGGGTCGGAGGTGTAAAACACCACCGCCACCGAGATCAGCACAATCGACAGCAGGCTGACCAATACCGCCGCCCAGAACGCCGTCGAAATGTGCTTGTCCTCCAGCCGCTGCAGACGAACCAGCGGATCTTCCAGTACCGATGAGTAAATCAGCCCGACCAGCTCGACGATGGCAATGATGATCGTGCCCACGCCCAGTTCGGCCGGTGACAGCAGCCGCGCATACGCGACAAAAGTGATCATCGACAGCAGGATCAGGCCGAATTTTTCGGTAAAGATCCAGCCGAGGGTGACGAGGCGGTGGTTGGCCATGGCGGATACCGATTCATTGAGCGATGGTTGACGCCGGTGCCTTGCGCCATGACTTGGCGAGGGCGTAGAGGTAGCGCAAGGTCGGTTTGCCGTGATCGAAGATCAGCGTTTGCCAGGAGTAGTCGAACATCCGCCGGTACACATCGAGCACCTCGACATGCTCGCCGCGCCGGGAAAAGGTGTTGAGAAAATCCGTGTGATTGCCCAGCACGAAATCGATGTGTTGCTGTTTGCTCAACTGCGCGCCATAGCGTTCGAGATACACCTCGATGAACTTGATCTTGTTCTGGTAGTGCTTTTTCGGTTGCGCGGTCATGTTGCCGTCATTGACCGTGCGCTCGAGCAGCACCTGCGGCACGGTGTGGATCTCCCAATGCTCGGCGATGCGCGTCCACATGAACCGGTCTTCGCAGTAACGCAGGCCGGCATCGAAGCCGCCGAGTTGCAGCATGACGTCGCGCTTGACCAGTGCGGCAGATACGCCATTGAGCACGTTGGCGTGGACGAAATCGTAGAAGTGCATGCCGCTCTTGCGCACGTTGTCCAGTTGCCGCTTGCCGTTGCTGTAGTTGACCTGGGCGTAACAGTCGATCAGCCCGACCGGGCGGCCCTGACGCTCCAGTTCGTCATACAGCGCCAGTTGCAGCTCGAGTTTTTGCGGGCGCCACTGGTCGTCGGCATCGAGCATCGCCACAAACGTTTCCTGGCTGTGGTGCAAACCGGTATTGCGCGCACTGGCCTGGCCGGCGTTGGCCTGCTGCAACAGGGTCAGACGAAACGGCGCGGCGAAGTCCCGGACCCGTTGTGGCCCGTCATCGGTGGAGCCATCGTCGATGACAATGACGTGATCGGGCAGCCGGGTTTGCTCGGCCAGCGACGTCAGCGTTTGCTCGATGCTGTCGGCGCCGTTGTACATGGGGATCAAAACGCACACGGTATGCGCTGAAAGCGGGGCTTGGTTTCGCACGGGTGCTTCTCCTTGTGTCACGCCTTGGCTGAATCAGGCGCAAATGCCTGGCCAGCCGGACGCTGACGCTGGGTTGCGGGTGATGACGCGGGGTACATGACCAGCCGATGCCGGAACGACAGGGCGAGGGTGCAGAACACGAGAAACTCGGCGGAGCGGTAGTTGGGGATCACATACGCGACATAGTTGGTGACGACGAACAGGCCGATGATTACCAGCGCGCTGGCGCGGTACTGGGCCGCGTGGTTCGCGGTGACGGCGCGGTATTGCTTGAACAGCGCTTCGCCCAACAACAACACCAGCGCGCTCAATTGAATAACACCGCCGTTGAGCAGGGTTTCCATGTAGCCACTGTGGGCGTTGCCGATGTAGCCCCAGCGCGTGATGAAGGCATCGGCATCGGGACTGGCCCAGAAGGCGCCGAAGCCGTAGCCCTTGAGCCATTGTTGCTCGACGAACGGAGCGAGCAATTCCCAGATCAGCGTGCGATCGGTCAGTGACGGATCACGACCGGCGATTTCCAGCAGCCAGGCCAGGTGGTTGTAAAGCAGCAGGCACACCAGCAGAAACAGCACCGTGCAACCGAAGAACAGCCACTGCGAGCGGTTGATGCGCAGACGGATCAACGTGAGGAAGTAGGCGTAGCTCACCGTCCCGGAAATGACCAGCGCCACGCCGGTTGCCGACTGCGCGAGCAGGATAGCAATCAGCGAACACAACGCGCAGAACAGCGCCCGGCGATTGCCCTGACGGATCATCGGTAACAGCAGCAGGATGGCGACCGCGTTGAGTCGCGCGCCGGCATTCTTTTCGGCAAAGATGCCCTTGAAGGCGCCGTCGCGGATGCCTCCGGACAGGAACGCGACCTCGGGCATGACCAGCGCGAGAATCAGCCCGATGAACGCTGCCACACCGATCGCACAACCGAGCATGAAAACGATTTTTTCCAGCGGGTAATTCCAGGCGATGAAGCCGGCAAAAAACACCACGCCGAGCAGGGCGATCACCCGCTTGAGCGTCAACATCGGGTCATGCGACCAGCCGATCGAGGCGATGACACAAAGCAGGAACAGCAGCAGAAAGAAGTTGCTGCGGTAGAAGGTTTTGCTCAGGAATACCTTGTGGCGGATAAAGAAAAACAACGGCACCAACAGCGTGATGAGCCCGCAGATTTGGTTGGCGACACTGCCTTCGAGGTCTTTGTCGACATCGCCGAAGCTGAATCCGCCGCCCAGCCCGAGGACAAACGTGATCACCTGAATGTAAAACAGCACGCCGAACAGGGCGAAGCCGTCGCGTAATGTCGAATATCTGATTGCCAGTGTGCTCATGATGCAGCGCTCCCGAGCATCGCGGTGAGGTAAGTCTGCACCGCACGGGTATTGGCAAACCGGGCAGCCGCCTCAAGCCGGGTATGGCGCTTGAAATTGCGCGGCGTGCCGAGTTGCAGGACGATCGCCTGTGCCAGGGCGACCGCGTCGTCAACATCGACCAGCGGCGCCACCAGGCCGTTGATGAGAATTTCCGCCGGGCCATGGGGGCAGCGGGTCGCCACGACCGGCGTACCTGTGGCCAAGGCTTCTACCAGCGCATTGGGGCTGCCTTCGAAGCGCGACGACAAGACAAAACAATCGGCCGCAGCGACTTCGGCCAAAGGATCGGCGGTGTACCCCGGCAGGTCGACACGATCGGCCAGACCCAATGCCCGAGCCTGATCCAGCAATTGAGCCCTGAGCGCACCTTCACCGAAAATGATCAAGCGCACGCTGGTGGTCGGGAGCGCGGCGATTGCCGCGATCAGCGTATCGAAGCCTTTTTGCTGGGCCAGACGGCCCACGGCAACCACCACTGCGCCAGACTTTTCCAGCAGCCAGCGGTGACTGGGGCGGCCCGGCCGCTTTTTGTAAAAGTCATCGTCGAGCACTGGATTGTCAGCCGTGGTCACATCCTGGCGACGCGCGATGGTGGTGTCGACCAGATCCTGGGCAACACCTTTCGAGACGCAGATCACCGGGTTGGGTATCAGCCGATACAGCAGCGGGGCCGCCCAATAAGCGAGCCTTACCGTCAAGGCTGGATTGACGTGCTTATCGTGGGAAAAGGCATTGCGCTCACTGACGTGCAGGCGCGCCAGCGTGCCCGACAGCGCGGCCGCGGCGATTGCCACGACGTTGACGTGAGTGAGGACCGCCAGTTGCGCATCGAAGCGATTGGTACGCAGAAACTGCGCCAGCGCCGGCACCGCACGGGCGCTGCGGGGGCAGTGCAGTTCAACGGTCTTGACCCGCGGGTCGAGGTAGGCCGCATTAACGCCGCCACCGGTGAGCAGCAGCAAGGTCACCTCGTTACCGGCGTCGACCAACGCGCCGGCCAGGCGCGTCATCATCTTTTCCGCCCCGCCTGCGCTGAGGTCGTGCAGGATGATCAGGAATTTTTTCATTGATTCCATACCTGGTAATACGCTTGCGCCGCGTGCTGGCTGGTGTACGGGCGAAGGGCGTCGGTCAGGGTCGTTTCGTTGGTCACCACGTCATCCCGAGAGGTCAGGCTGCGCAGCATGCCCTCGGCCAGTGCCGGTACGTCGTTGACCTTGACCAGCAGGCCAAGTTGACCGTTATTCAACAGCTCTCTGGGGCCGGTTTCGCAGTCGCAGGCCAGCACCGGCGTACCCAGCGCCAGTGCTTCAATCAGCACGGTCGGCATGCCTTCATGGGTCGAGCTCAGAATGAACAGGCGCGCGTGTCTGAGCAGTGGATAGGGGTTGCTCAGAAAACCGGTGAAGTGCACCCGTTGCGCGATTCCGAGGCGCTGCGCCTGTGCGATCAGTGTGTCGCGCATCGGCCCGTCGCCGGCAATCACCAGATTTGGCAGCGCACGGTGTTGCAATGCCAGGGCGTAGGCGTCGAGTAACAGATGAAAGCCTTTCTGCTGTGTCAGTCGCCCCAAGCCCAACCAGTAAGCATCGGGCAACCCGGCGACCAGAGGCTCCCGTGAGGCCTGGAACAGTTGTTCGGTGATGACGGCGTTGGGGCAATAGCTGATTCGCTGCCGTCCCCACGGTAACAAGCCGACCAGCGACTGACGCAACGCAGTCGAGACCGTGACCACTTTGCCGCTGCCGCACAGATACAAGGCATAGAGCAGGCGCAAGCTCGAAGGGCCGGTTTTCTGCTCCTTGCAATCGAGGGCGATGTGCCGGCTGTAGATGACTTTGCAGGCACTGCCCAGCGTCGCGAACCAGGTGCAGACGTTGGCCTGTTCCTTGGCGGAAACCAGGTGAGTGACGTGTTCGTCCCGAATGAGCCGGCGCAACAGCACGATCGAGCGCAGCAGGCCGACGACGCCGTTGCCACCGCCACTGTGGTGGCGTTGATCGCCTTCGGTGTCCGGGGTCTCGCCGTTCATGACGAAGAAGCTCACGCGCCGGCCATCCTTGAGGAATTGCTCGGACAACCGTTGCTGCACGCGCTCGACGCCGCCGCCCGATTTGAAGTCCTTGAGAATGAACAGAATGTGCATGATCACTCCCCGACACTGATGGCGACTTTGCGCCGTGCGAGCAGGGCCAGCAGGTGCAAGAAATTGCTGGGGTAATCGATGAGGTAGCGTTTGATCGTGTGGGGCTCGCGATACATCCGGTAGAACGCGCGCAAATGCAGGCGATTGATCAGCGCCGGGTAGTATTGCCGCGATGCCAGTGCTTCCTGGCGAATGAACCCGCCGCAAGTGAAAGCCACGCCTTCAAAGCCTGCGCGCAGCACGTCCTGTTCGAATTGTTCTTGCAGCCCGGCGCCGAGGCCAACGATGAGGATGTTCGCTTCGCTGCGGCAAATATCGGCCCGAATGGCCTCGGCCTCGGCGGCATCGAAATAGCCGTTGTGGTAACCGGCAATGATCAGCCGTGGATAAAGCGTATTGATCTTCTGGACGAACAGATCGAGTTCGGCTTGGCGGGCGCCGACGAAATACACGCGTTTGCCTCGCTGCTCGGCACCGCCCAGTACGTGGTCGGCGATGGACGTGAAGTCAAAACTGACCCGGCCGATCGTTCTGCCGGTCACCCGAGACATGAAGGTCGACATCAGCATGCCGTCGCAAAAATACGTGATGGTGCTCGGACGCTGCTCGAAGAAGCTGCTGATCGAGGCAAAATTAATGAAGGAATAGGCGTGGTTGGCCTCAAGTAATTTCGGCGAATACTGTCCGACCAATTCAAGTTTCAACATGGCGCGGCTCCCGTCAGATCACTGCGGGGGTCTGGCGACCCACGGAGACGTAGGTGAAGCCGCGTTTGCTCAAGCGTTGCGGATCGAACAGATTGCGTCCGTCGAAAATCAGCGGTTGCTTGAGTCGCGCGCTGAGCACATCAAAGTCCGGCGCACGAAATGCTTGCCACTCGGTGACGATGATCAGCGCGTCGGCATTTTTCAGCGCCGCTTCCTTGGTGCCCGTGAGGGTCAAGTCATCGCGCGCGCCATAAATGCGCTGCGCCTCGTCCATGGCTTTGGGGTCGAACGCCTGGACGTTGGCCCCGGCGCGCCACAAGGCTTCCATCAACACGCGGCTGGGTGCTTCGCGCATGTCGTCGGTGTTGGGCTTGAAGCTCAAGCCCCAGAGGGCGAAAGTCTTGCCGCTCAGGTGGCCGTCGAAGTGATTGAAAATCTTGCTGTAGAGGCTGGTTTTCTGTTCCTGATTGCGCGCCTCCACGGCCTTGAGCACCCGGGCATCAAAGTCGACGCTGGTCGCGGCGTGGATCAGCGCCTTGACGTCCTTGGGAAAACACGAGCCGCCGTAGCCCGGGCCGGGATAGATGAACTGATAACCGATGCGCGGATCGGAGCCGATGCCGTGGCGTACCTTCTCGATGTCGGCGCCAAGACTTTCGGCGAGGCAGGCCATTTCGTTCATGAAGCTGATCTTGGTTGCGAGCATGCAGTTGGCGGCGTACTTGGTCAGCTCGGCGCTGCGCACGTCCATGACGATAATTTTTTCGCGGTTGCGATTGAACGGCTCGTACAGTTCGCGCATGACGTCTTCGGCCCGCGCGCTGTCGGTGCCGATGATGATCCGGTCCGGGCGCATGCAGTCTTCGACGGCGCAGCCTTCCTTGAGAAATTCAGGATTGGAGACCACGTCGAAGCTCAGGTCGCTGCGGTCGTTGGCGGCCAGCACTTGTTCGATATGGGCGCGCACCCGATCGCCCGTGCCGACTGGCACAGTGGACTTGTCGACGATGATCTGATGACGGTCCATGTGCAGCGCGATGGTGTGCGCCACGTTCAGCACGTATTGAAGATCCGCCGAACCGTCTTCGTCAGGCGGTGTACCGACCGCGATCAACAACACATCGCCATGGTGCACGGCCTCGACCAGGTCGGTGCCAAAGCGCAGTCGGCCGCTCTGGTAATTGTCGCGCACCAGGCTTTTCAAGCCTGGCTCGTAGAGGGGCAGGGTGCCTTCCTTCAACGCCTCGACCCTGGCAGCGTCGACATCGACGCAGAGCACACTGTGCCCGACCTCCGCCAACGCGGCGCCTTGGACAAGGCCAACGTAACCAATACCGAATACGCTCACATTCATGGTCAAACCTCAGGTCGTCATGACGGTTATCAACGGTCGGGCGGGGGAGGTAGCAGTGGGGCAGGGGGTCAATAGATGTTTTTCGAGAACAGCGTGAAGGGGGTCTTGAGCAGGATTTTTATGTCGAGCCACAGCGACCACTGGTTGATGTAGTTGAGGTCCTGGGCGACCCGCAGCTGCATTTTTTCCAGCGTCTCGGTTTCGCCGCGATGCCCGGTGATCTGGGCCAGTCCGGTGATGCCCGGCTTGAGGCGATGGCGGGCCATGTAGGCGCGCACCTTGCCGGTGTAATAAAGGTTGTGGGTGACGGCATGCGGGCGCGGACCGACCAGGGCCATCTGGCCGGACAGGACATTGAACAGTTGCGGCAGTTCGTCGATGGAACTGCGCCGCAGAAAGTGGCCGATCGGCGTGAGGCGGTTGTCGTTGCGGGTCGCCTGGCGCACCTCACGGTCGTCGTGGACATGCATCGAGCGGAACTTCCACACCTTGATCACTTCGCCGTTGCAGCCGTGACGGTTTTGCTTGAACAGCACCGGCCCGGCAGAGGTGAGCTTGACGGCGGTCGCCACCAGCAACAGCAACGGGCTGAGCAGAATAATCGCCAGCGCGGCCAGGCTGCGTTCGAACAGATCCTTGCAAAACAGGCTGGCCGGATGCGAGCTGATCAGACTTTCATTGAGGTAGATGGCCGGCATTCGCTCGATTTCCGAGATCGAATGGTTGAGCAACACCATGCTGCCAAAATCCGGAATCCACACCACGTCGACATTGACGTCGAGCAGGTCGATGTAGAGCGCCTCGATGGTGGCGGCATGCGCCATGGTCAGCACGATGTAGACGCGGCGCACTTCAAGGCGCGCGATGATCTCGCGGATCGCATCCACATGGCCGAGCAGCGGCAAGATACTCGGGGCAGGGCCAGTGTCGTCGGCGGCGGCGACGAAGCCCAGCACCAGCGCGCGGTTGGGACTGGACAGCTTTTTGGCCAGCTCATGGGCGGTCGGACAGGTGCCGATGATGACCGAGCGACGCTCGTTGCAGATCCGCCGCGAGTGCAGTCGGGCGAGGTAGTGCAGGGGCAGGAAACTCGCCGCCTGGACCACGAATCCGAAGACTGCCCAGACGATGATTACCTGGCGCGAATAGACCGCGCTGGTCTGGGTGACGAAGGCAATCGTCGCCAGCACCGCCAGCAGGATCAACCAGCCGGCCAGTAGTCTGCCGAGCCCGGCCAACAGGCCATAGCGTTTGTGGTAAACGCGCATGACGCTGTAGATCGGTACTGAGCCAAGCACGGTCAGGATGATCAGGATGCGATATTCGCTGGTCAGATGGCCGACTCGCCAATAAACCAGTAGCACCAGCAGCGACGTGGCCAACGTCAGTGCGCACGACCACTGGCCCCAGAAAGTCAGGCCTCGGCGGTGCGTCATATGAGCGGTATAGAGCGGTGTCATGGGCTTGACCTCAAGGCAGCAGTAATGCGTCAGCGCTGAGCGACAGACACGAGGGTGTCTCCCGCTGGCTTTTCCGTGGCTCGGCAGAGGTGAAGCGAGTTGTGTAGTGGCAGAACGGGGTGCAGCGACAGGCGTAGTCGCCCGGTGTTACCTGGGCGCGAAATCGTAGTTATAGAACGCCCGGGAGTGGTGATGGCCGTACTTGCGCGCCTTGCGCAGGTCGACCTGGTTGAGCACGGAGCCAAAGACCGGCACATGGCTCTGTTGCAACATGGCGAGGCCACGCTGCACTTGGCTGATAGGCGTGCTGTCAGCCTTGACGACGTAAATGACCGCATCCGCATGTTTGGCCAGCAACAGGGCGTCGCTGATCATTTCTGCAGGTGGTGAGTCAATGATGATATGGCGGTAACGCGACCTCAGCGCTTCAAGCATGCGCGCCATGCGCGGTGAACTGAGCAAATCCTGCGGCGGCGGTTGCAGAGCGTTGCGCGGCTCGGCAGGTGAGGGCAGGCGTGGCGCGGCGAAGGTATCTCGCGCAGCTGGCATTACCTTGCCAGCCAGCAGCATGTCCAGATTGCCCACCGAAACAATGCAGTCTTCAAGCCGCGCGGTACCGGCAATGACATTCGCCAGGCCAGGGCTGTCAGGCGGGAAATCGAAGTTCAGCGACAGGGTTGGCTGGCGCATGTCGGCATCGATGAGCAGCACCCGTTCCAGCGGCGTCAGGGAGCTGGCGAGGTTGTTGGCAATGGTGCTTTTCCCCTCACCGGCCACTGTCGATGTGATCAGCACCACCTGCGAGGGCATATCGTTGCTCTGCAACATCAGCCAGGTGCGCAGGTTACGGATCGTCTCGGAAAAGCGCGGATGATCGTTGTCTTCGAACAGGCGCGCCAGTTGCCGACGATTTTTCTTCATGACCAACGGCACGACGCTCAGCAGCGGAATGTTCAGCGCGCTTTCGATCGATTCGTCGGTCTTGAAGGTATTGCTCAGGCTGTCGAACAGCAGCGCCAACGCTACACCGACCACCGCAGCAATCAGCGCGACGATCGCAACAATCAACGTTTTACGCGGTTTGCTGGGGTCAGCGGGAACGATGGCCGGGTCGACGATCCGCACTTTGGTCGAGTCCATGTCAGCGGTGGCCGTGGTTTCTTTCAAGCGGGTGACGAAGGTTTCGTACAGCGCGCGGGAGCTGTCGACCTCACGCTGGAACTCGCGCAACTGGAATTCCTTGCGGGCAATGTCCTGAATTTGTGCCTTGTTGCTGTTGAACGATTGACGCAGTGAGGCCTCACTGGCGGTAGCGAGCTGGTATTGCCGTTCGATGCCGGCAACCACCTGCTGCACCTGTAGCTGCAGGTTGCTGGTGGCCGTGCGCAATTCCGACTGCGCGGAAAGCAGGCTAGGGTGCTTAGGCCCGTAACGCCCCGACAGCTCATCGACCTTGGCCTGGGCCATGGCGCGATCGGCCTGGAATTTCTGCACCAAGAGGTTACTCAAGACCGCGGGTACGCTGGACAGTCGACTCAGATCGCCGTTGCTCAAAGCCTTCGCCTGCCGGTATTCGCTTTCGGCTTCGGCACGGTTGCGCCGGGCGTCGACCATGCGATTGCCGGTCATTTCCAGTTCGTTGGCGCTGATCGTGGCCACGCCGCCGACGTCGACCAGGCCTTGTTCTTCGCGGTAGCCCTGGAGCTTTTTCTCGGCCGCGCGCAGGTTGTCACGCAGCTTGACCAGCCGTGTGTTCATCCACGCCGTGGTGGTTTGCGACGACTTTTCGCTGGTGTCGAGCTGGCTGTCGGTGAAGCCGCGGGCCAGCGCATTGGCTGCTGCGGCTGCCAGTACCGGGTCTGGCAGCTCGACTTCGATTTCCAGCAACTGGCTCTTGCCGACGAACTTGACGCTGGTGTGCAGCATCAGGTTTTGCGTGACCTGGTTGAATACATCGTCTTCGGTGATGGCTTCTTTTTCCGGTAGCCAGCGCTCCAGGCCGAGGCCCGGCAACCATTTGTCCAGATCAAGATCGGCCAGCCATTCACGCGGTGCAAACCATGGCTTCGGTTGCTGGCGCGGGTCGGTGAGCGGGTGAGTGGTCAGCCCGAGTTTTTTCACCGCGCGCTCGGCAAGATCACGCGATTGCAGGAGTGCCTGTTGTGTCTGTAGGTAATCAGTGGTGTTGCTGTTCGAATCCTTGACCTGCTGAAAGGACATCAGCGGAGGTGTTTTATCGTTGAACAGCAGGGTCGTGCTGCCGATGTATTGCGGGGTGATGTTCGAGACCACAATGGCCGCCAGCAGACCGCTCACCAGGATCAGCCATCCGATGCTCCATTTGGCGCGCCAGATCACCCTCCAGAGTTTCAATAGATCAAGGGTGTCCTTGTCTTCGCTGTACGGCTGGTGCTGATGCACATGCGTTTGCAAAGGACGTTCGACGTAGGTGCCAAGGCTGTTGTCCATGATCAGAAGAACCCTTGTGCGATGGAAATGGTGTCGCCGGGGGCAATCGTGGTGCTGCGCGTCACGTCATCGGTGAGGGTCGCACTACCATCGCCACGCAAAATGGTCACGCGCTTGATCGAGGCTCGCTCGGTCAAACCGCCGCCCAAGGCAATGGCCTTCTCCAGTGTCAGGCCCGGCACAAACGGATAGCTGCCGGGTTTTTTCACTTCGCCATTGATGTAGAAGGAGCGGTACTCGATCTGGCTGAGGCTGACTTTCGGATCGACCAGATAGCCCTGTTTAAGTCCATCGACGATGATCTTTTCAACCTGCCCAGGGGTCAGCCCTTTGGCGGAGATTTCTCCGAGAAAGGGGTAGGAAAACGTGCCGGCATCGCTGAGACGGATCTTTTTCAGGCTCAATTCCGGCTCACCGAAAACGATGATGCGCAACACATCGCCGGCGGCCAGTTTGTATTGAGTGCCGGGATCGTCGGCATGGGCAGTCGATGCCACAGCCAGCGTGAACGACAAGACAAGTGCGTGTGTGTTCATGTCGAGACCCTCTTAAAGGCTGACGTTGAAGCTGATCTGAAACACGTTGCGGGTGAAACTTTCATTGTCGGCATCGGAATCGTTGTCGCGGTAGCGATAACCGAGTTCGATATCCAGCCAGCGGCGCATGGCGTAGATGAGCGCCAGGTTGTAATCCTGAAAGTCATCGGTGCGACTTTGTCCTTCGTAGACATACCGACCGAGTCCGGCTTGCGCCACGGTGGTGATTCGTTCGGTCCAACCGTGTCGCCATCCGACTTGGGTGAACGTCGACTTTACGGCCTCCGCACCATCGTCGCCTTCGGCAAGTGCCTGGCGAGCAACAAAGGTAAACGTCGAATACGTCCGCGGTTTCCATTGCAAATCGACTTGCCAGGTGGGGTTGTCGAGGTCGTTGGATTCGCTGCTGTCGAAGTTCTTTTTTTCATACCCGACGCGCACTTTGCCCGTCGTGCGTGCGGTGAAATCCCATACGGCACCGGCCAATACGGCGTCGGATTTACTGCTGCGCGGACTGTTCGCCTGCTGATAGTCGAAGTCGGTGTGGTCATATTCCAGCAAACCTCGGGTATTGCTGCCGATGCGGTGGTACCAGGTACCCGTGACGGCGGTGGTATCGCGTTCTTTATCGTCATTGATGCCATCGGCATTGTCGTAGCGCAGTTGTGCGTAATTCGCCCCGAGCTCGATTTGGTTGTCGGCACTCTTGGCGCCAAAGGTGTAAAGGCCGCCGACGCGTTTATTGTTGATTTTGTCATTGACGCCTTCGACCGCCGTCGACTCCGTGCGCTCGTACTTGCGATATTCGGCTTCGAGTTTCAAACGATGACGGTCGGTGAACTCCATGATGCTATCGGCGCGTACGCGTTGCGCTGTGTTCGAGGCATCAGACTCGTCGTGATAGATGTAGCGAGTCGGCTGCCAGATCAATCGCGTGGCGCTGTTGCGATCTTCGGCCTTGAGTTCGAAGGAGGGCGCCAGCTTGGTAATCAAGGAGGACTGTTTGCGGTCCTCGAGTTCGCGAAAGTTGTCGTCATAACTTTCCGAAAATATAAAGCTCGGCGTGAAATCGAATCCGTAAACATCAATGGCTTGCGGCTCGATACTCCAGGTCATTCCCGGGTAGAAAGAGGCCATGACCAGTGCAACAGGGCAGCGTGATTTCAAGGCCATGTCATGGCTCCTGAGAAAGGCACATGAGACAAGCGGTTATTTGTAGGATTGAAAGCTTGGTTTTTGTCGTTCAATGACGCTAAGCGGCAAACAGACCGGTTGTTCCCGGTTGAGAAACTGCAGAAGGAGCAACACGCGATCGTTACCGTGCAGCGCCTGGAATACGCCCTCCAGTGGCGAGAGTGGGCCGCTTATGATTCGCAACGGCTCGCCGGGTTCGAGGCGATCGTGCACATTCGAATCCGACTCCAGGCACCGTTCGCGCAGATGCTCGATGACGCGCTCTTCCACTGCCACGGGGCCATGATTGAATTCGACGACCCGGCTGACACCTCGCGTCGAGCGCAAGGGAGCCCAATTGTCCGTACGGCTAAGTTGGATGAACAGATAACCGGGGAACAACGATTCCATGACCCGCTGCCGTTTCCCGCGAATGACGCGCTCGGTAAACAGTTGAGGATGGAAGACCACGTAGTTTTGCTGCAGCAGGTTGAGGTGGGCGCGCTCATCCTGGCGAGGCTTGCATTGCAACAGGTACCAATTGGGTTGATCCGAGCTGATTGCTGGCATGCTGGTAAACTCTTTTAGGTTCGAAAGTTTATGCAGGCAGAAGCTCTATTCAGGGCTGTGAGAAGACAATTGGCAGGGTGTGTTTTTATTATGATGTAACGCTGAAGTGTTTCAACAATGAATCACTTGTTCAGGTCGACGTGCGGCTGAACTTTTTCGAAGACAAAGCTACCGCACTGTCTGCATGTTGCAGCATTTACGTTAGGTTGCTAAGTGGTTAGCTCGGAAACTTCGGGAAGCGAGAAAAGAGCACTCGCGCCGTGTTCAGCTAGACGTTGGTAGTTATCGGCCAGTCTTCACGGTCTGTCAAACGATCCGAGTCAAAAAACACGCCATTTGTCGAGTAGGAGCCTTACTAGCGTCTATCCTATTGTTTTTTCGTGTTTTTTATTGGCGGCCGCGTTTCTGAATTTTTCTGATCCGACTGACAAAGACCTGAACTTTACGTTTGACCTACTTCAAATTCGTTATAAGGCATGAACCGCGGCCGCCCATCAAGGCTATAACTAACCGCCAATTCGCTTGAAGGAAGCAGAGATTCTGACCAGTCATTAGAACTGGCGCCGCAGGACTTATCGGGTGTGCACGGTTAAACACTTATCTCTTTGCAAGGCGATAAATCCATGCATCGATGACTGTTACTTTGGTGCTACTTGCGCAGCTTAAGTAACTAATGAGCTATAGGATCTTCATTGTTCAATTCTCGCGGATGGAGGCTCTGAATGGGATTTCTGACAATAATTAACAATCTGCCTGATCTGGCGATAGTGCATCTATAGTTTATCCGCGACCTGCAAAAATGAACTAAGTCTTCAGACAAGGAAAGGAGTTTCACAATGCATCGAGTTTCAAACGTTCTTGAGATCTTGGGAGGAAGTTATGCCTAAATCCGATACTTGGTCCGGGGCGGTAGACGGGAAGCTGGAGAATGGCCAGAAAACGGGCTTCATGGTCCAGAAGGGAGACACCCTTACGATCATCGCGTCAGGGTGGGTGGAACGCGGCCCCGGCAGGGCTTTTGGCCCTCAGGGGGATGAAAGCCTGGTGGGTTCATACAAGCCCGAGGGCCTGACGTGCCCAGAAGGTCTTGTCGGTGCGCTTTTGATGAAAATAGGGGCTGACTATCTCACTCCGATCAATACAGGAGTATTCCGTTGGACGGTGCCGGTCGACGGGGAGCTCACCTTCCTGATCAATGACGTAGCCGGCGACTATGACAATAACGCCGGCTCATTCAACGTAAGTGTTGAGAAGAAAGCAGCCGTTAACCCGTCGGCCGCGGATGTACTTAAATACGGCGACAAGGTTCGCCTGCTCAACGGTTATGCCGATTGGAATGGTGGTTACCTGGTTGTCCATGACCGTTCCAGAGAAGTTGGAGCCAAGCATGGCGTGGTGACCGCTGACACTCCGGAGCTGGCCGGGCCCATCGATACATGGTTGATCCGCTCAGCCACTGGCAAGGCAGATGGCTCGAGAGTCCGCAGTGGCGACGTCATCAGGCTCTTCAACCTGTATGGAGACAATCCTGCCTACAACGATACAAACGGAGCCGGCTATCTCGATACGAATGGTCACGCCACGACACCAGAGCTCTACAACGTTTCGAGTGCGGACATGGCAAGCCGCGGTTTTGACAAAACCGGCCACAAGACGCTGGATTGGGTAGTGCTCTTCGGCGCTGTCGGTACGCAGATCAATATCGGAGATCCGATTAACCTGCGAAACGAATACAACAATTCTCAGGGCGGGTACTTGGACACTTGTGGTCATTTCGATGGACGGAAGTTCAAAGGCTACAGTGTTTATACAAACCCATCTCCGAACAGGGCAGGTGTCGGCACGGGTAGCTGGAAATTCCTCAGGGCCAGAACATCTGGACCAACCGCTCGCTAGACAATGGACTGGCACGACCGAACTGAAGTAGGTCTTACTTTAAAGGAGTGAATAAGTGGATATTGAAAACAAAAAGGTTGACCTGGTTTTTTTAATCGACTCCAGTGACTCAATGAAAGATGAGGCGGCCGCGCTCAGTGAAAAACTCAATGCTGCGATCGAGGAAGCGAATAAAGCTTGTCCTTCGGATCTCCGTGTTGAGTTTCTCGGCATTGAAGGTACGTTTGCCAATTCGAAGTTTGATAAAACCGTACGCAACTACCTTACCGAAACACTCGGGGTAGATGACGGCCTGATCAAAAGTCGAAAATACGCGGCGATTGGAAATCCCGCGCAGGAAGACGTGGCACCTGCGGCCGAAGACATTATTAAGTCATATGACTGGCGCGCTGGAGCGGAAAAGAATCTGTTCGTATTGGGCGATGAAAGTCTGTACGGCGGAGAGATGGTCCTCAATGAAGAGCGTATCAAAGCCTGTGATGACGCCATCAGTGCTGCGTTGGATCACGCGGTTAAGGTTCACACTTATTTAGGAACCCCGCATCAAACTCTGCCTTATCCTACACCCGCCGATGAAAGAGCCATGATCAAGGAATACAAGCGATTGGCCTTGCGTACGGGCGGCGAACACTACATTTACACTAAGGGTATCGCTGATTTTATCCAGGTATTGAAAGATACTATTTGCGCCAGCAAAGTACCGCATGAAGATAGCGTGGACGAGAAGAAAGAAGAAGCCGATAAGCTGGAGGGTAAGGAAACCCCGGATAAGCCAGACAATACTGGACCTGGGAGCAGTGGTCTCTGTGGGCAGGCTGCCGATATTGTTCGGGCGGTAAATACACTTGCGGATGTACTCAAAGGCTTGGTCGAGTCTTGCGGACCACAACGCGCAGGGAACTGCACTTGCCATGAAAAGCCGCTAGCTAAACCTCAACAAACGGGTTGCAAGTGTGAGGGAGAACCAGCCGCAAAAAAGCCTGAACCGGCGCCCCAGTCAGACTCGTTGACTCAAAAGCCGCCGGTTAGCCCTCCACCAGCACCTGCTTCCCAAGATGAGTCCACGCAAAAACAACCCGACCAACCCATTTCCCCTCCGGTAGTACCAGCGCCCCCTCAATACACTGAAATCGACGAACTCCTCGCGATTGCTATCAATGAAAATAGTCAGGATGGCTCGGATATATACAGTCACGACCCACAAACCGGCAAAATCCTGAAGAAAGTCGTTGATAACAATCGCAATATCGGGCAAAGCAACGCACTTACAACTGACGGTTACTCCTATTATTTCTGGTCAAATCAGCGAAAAGCCTATCGGGAAAAAGATGGCAAGAGGGAGGAAATTCCCGGTCTGTCAGGTAAAAAAATTGATGGCATGGCATTCCGTAAAGACAACACTGGCTTTATGTTTACCGACTCTGCCAATCAGGTTTATTACTATCAGCATGACCCTGCAACATTGAATATGAAAAGGAGCGATAGTCACCGCCTGCAGGTCACACCTGGACCGGGAGAGAGCGTCGTGGCATTTGGGCGTGCCGACAGCCAGAAAGTCACCGACATGGCTTTCGACTCAGCCAATCGCGCCTATTTTATCGGCCTTCAGGGGCGTTTATGGGTTGTGGAGGACACGTCGTCAACCACTTCATGGCTAACGCGCTACTTGTTCCAGTTTGAACAGTTAGAGTCTGGCGCCGAAACTCAGTTCACCGGCATTACTTTTGACTCGCAAGGGTATGTTTATTTGTGTGGTCGGCAAATCAATGGAGGCGTGTCGCGAAGATTTATTGCCAAAGGTCGTCTAGAGGACAAAGGCAAGCTGACCCTGCTGTATAAAGGCGATCCGGGTGGTTATGCCAATATTACCACCCGCGCATTTCCTGATATTGCGGAGGAGGTGCTGAAATAAAGCAGTTATAGAAAAAAATAACTAGCCCCTAAGCACCTGTTTGGTGACGATACTTTCCATATCGTCAAACAGGTGCGGCTTTTCTGGAGTACAAGTGGCACATATAGATACGGCATCCACTAACTGATCGAAGTTATTGGTAGCCATATAACTCAATCAAAGAGCCATTTAGTTTAGTTATATTTAATTGTTATTAGGAATGGAGGAGGGCAACTCACCCAATGACCTAGGGTTAGCTCATCCTTGGCCGTCGATGTATTCACTACAAAAGACAATGCATTATGGACTATGAGCGTTTGCCAAGTCCCTGGGTTATCGAGGAAGCGCGTGCTTTTTTGAGGGCCGCACAGATCCTCGAACAAGGTGCTTCAAACGGCGATTTCCAGCGCTACTGGCCAGCCGTGATGAATTCGGCGCTTGCGTCTGAGCTGCTTCTCAAGTCATTCCTTGTTGAGGCTGACCGTCGATTTCCACGGTCTGAATATGATCCTGAAGTACATTTGCGTTTGGTCGCCGGCTTACCAGGAAACAGGCATGGTCTGATCGATCTCTACAACGCTATTCCTATTGAGCTGGCAAACCAGTGAGCTGGCAAACCAGCTGCGTGAAATGTCGGAGAGATTGGCTCCAGGCTTTCAACTGGAGAAATGGATCACGGCTAGCTCGAAGCTTTTCGTTGGCACTCGATATCCATATGAAGCCAACTCGGTTCAATCCGTTGACTTCGATGTGTTGAAGCTCGCGCCGCACCTGGATCAGTGCTAGAGAAAATGACTCGTCAACCAGTCGGTCTTAAGCTTCAAATCTGACCGCCAGAGCCCCCCAGCTCCGTATATGGCGGTTCACATAATGTATATTATGTTAAATCATGTATTGCGCTACGTGCCCTGGCAGCAACACCTGTCTCGTTTGGTTTGGCATGCGCATCTGGATCATCCAGAGAAACGACCTACCTCATTACCCACCAGCGTGGTTCTTCCTCAGTGGTTGAACCGTAGTTTTTATACGCGCCCTTTTCTTTTATTCTCACAATTTCAAAGGCTTTCAAACTCAAATCGAAACCGACCAAAGACTGACACTTCTCTATAACAAACAACCTCCAATTTCAAAATATTCAATAATTAGCACTCAAAGGATTTCAGCTCCAACCTCAATAGCCAATAAGTCTAAAGACCACACTTTATTTTTTGCGGATGAAGACTAGGCTCACCATTCGCGCAGGGACATATGGATGTAATGCGCGATAGCCAATCACGAAGAAATCAACGAAAGGACTACTCCATGGAAAGCTTTGGTCTCAACGATTCGCAAACCAATTGGAACGGCGGCCAGCGTATTACGCTAAACGCGGGAGATACGGCGACGTGTACTACTTTGCGTCCTGGCCAAATTTACGGAATATTCTTATACAACTCAGCGGGCAACGATAATAATGTCGACGTCAATGTTGTATGGAGCAACAGCAAAGCGCCGGTGAAAATACTCGTCCCAGGCACGACAGCCAACGCTGGCCTGGCGTCTATGGGCTTCGTCTCTGGCAGCGACACCCAGACCATTTCCATATCTATTTCGAGCGGGAGTGGCAACGGTCAAGTCGAAGCCTGGTTGGGCAGTGTGAGCATGCCAATCAATACAAGCGGCCTTACCAATAATGTTTTGCAAGCCAATGGAGAACAATATCAGTTCAACAAATACTCCCGGTACTTCGCCGTACCACCTTCAAAATGGATGAATTTGACTATTGTAAGCAAGATTACACAGTTCATCTCTTGCCAGTTTCGCGAAGCAAATGCAACTGTGTTCGTGGTCAATGAAACTTCCAACGGCTTGCTAACTGGCCAAGTGACCAGCATCGGCCCAACTGCCTCAGAGCCTGGCGCGGTTACTATCATCCCGACACAGATACAAAGCGTCTCCAACAATCTTCAGGGTGACGGTAGCCAGTGGGTATGGATGGATGCGGATAGCGTGCAGGATTCTTCAAGTGCAAGCATTTCGCTGCAATCGCTTTAATTAGCAATAAGAATAAAGAGTCGCACAAAGTGCGGCTCTTTGATGAGAACTTATAGATTACCTGTTCACAGATGCTGCCGGCCGCCGACCCGCTCATGGGGAACTCACGCAGGGGACGCGCAGGCGGCTCATCACCCGATTAATCTCCCCAACCACCCGCCTTGTCGCCTCCTCGAGCGCTCCCTCGTTGCGGCATAAAAACCAGCCCTGTTCAGCAACGGCTTGCTCAAACGCCTGAGTACAAGCGCCATGCTCCTCCAGACCGCGAAGCACAGTACTGCTCAAGCCGCGCCGTCGTGCCCCTGCCCTCGCCCACGAAATCTCCGCCGCTGTGACCACCCCAACATGCAGGTCTGGCACCTGTACGTTGCGATCAAGGTTCAATTGGAGGATTTCTTTAAACGGGACTAACCGGCGAAACGCAGCATCGGACGGATACCAGCGGTCGATCAGGATAATGCTGTCGGTGGGTTGTTTCGTCAGCACGTGCCGGGAAATCCAGCTGCGGCTATCAGCCAGGCGTCGGCAGACTTCCAGCTCCAGATCACGGTCAGGATGTCGGACGAGCCGGTTCACCAAGTGCATTGTCTCGCCCCTGAACGGGTCGCTTTTTCTCTCGCAAAGCCGGATGACTTTCTTGTTGTCAGCCCTCAGGACTTCGGTGATGGCCTCCAACAGCGAGGTTTTGCCGACGCCTTTCGGGCCATCCAGAGCGACAAACAGCGGACGATTCATTGTTCACAGGCTTCAACGGAGAGTAGCGAACACTCTAACGGATTTTCAGGTTGAACCTCTGACGCTCAGGCGTACTCCGAAATTTAAATCCAGGAGAAACGTATGACCCAGACAGCTTTGGTCGTGGGCGCCAGCGGCATCGTCGGTAGCGCCATCACTCAATTACTGATCGACAACCAGTGGCAAGTCGCCGCGCTGTCGAGACATCCTTCACAAGCGCAAGGCGTGATCCCTGTCGCGGCCGACCTTCAGGATCTTGCTTCGCTGCAACAGGCGCTGGCAGATTTAAAACCCGCTCATGTGTTCATTACCACATGGTCGCGGCAAGCCACGGAGGCCGAGAACATTCGCGTGAATGCCGCCATGGTACGCAACGTGCTCACCGCTATTCGCCCAGCCAAGAGCGTTCAGCACGTAGCACTGGTTACCGGGTTGAAACACTACCTCGGCCCGTTCGAAGCGTATGGTAAAGGCAGCCTGCCGCAGACACCGTTCCGCGAGGAGCAGGGTCGTCTGGATGTTGAAAACTTCTATTACGCCCAGGAAGACGAACTCTTCGCCGCGGCTGAAAAGGACGGCTTCACCTGGAGCGTTCATCGCCCGCATACCGTCACCGGGATAGCCGTTGGCAACGCGATGAACATGGCAACCACCCTCGCCGTCTATGCCTCGATTTGCAAACAAACCCATCGGCCTTTTGTGTTTCCCGGATCACGGGTGCAATGGGACAGCCTCACCGATATGACGGACGCGCGGCAGTTGGCGAAACAACAACTGTGGGCAGCCACTACGCCGGCTGCCGCCAATCAGGCATTCAACGTTACTAATGGCGACGTATTTCGCTGGAAGTGGATGTGGGGCCGCATTGCCGACTACTTCGATTTGCCTGCTGCCGATTATCCCGCTTCACTCTCACCCCTTGAGAAACAGATGGCTGACGACCAAGCCATATGGACGCAAATAGTCACGGAGCACGGCCTGAAAGAACCCGATATTGGTCGCCTGATATCGCCATGGCATACCGATGCAGACCTTGGTCGGCCCATCGAAGTTGTCACGGATATGTCGAAAAGCCGCACCCTGGGCTTCACGGCATACCAAGCGAGCGATCAGGCATTTTTCGACGTGTTCGACAAATTACGACAGATGCGTTTGATTCCTTAGACCGTTCCAGAACGCTGGGCTGACGCTGCTCCCACAGAAAATCAAGGTGGGCACTTGGCGCTGTCCCTGATTGAACAGAACTTTTCCGCGCTCTCTCTCCGAACGACCTGGTGGTCCATCCGGAAACCTCGACTTGATGTTCCATAGCGCCGCGTTACAGGTTAAACCTACGCGCCTTTGCCCTCCCCTGATCTGAAATATCCAAACTCCAAGCAAAATCCAAATGCCTCAGGCCAAGTGCCTGGATAGTGCGTTCTACAAGAGTGCTCTGTATCCAAGTGTGTACCGAGGCGGACGCGTTACACAACATTGAGCTTGCAGCAGCGCAAGACACAAGCGAGATACACCAATCGGATGAACTACGGTCACGGCCAGCGCAGTGGGTCCGGTGCCTGCCACCTCTCATTGGAAGTACCTGAAGTGCTTCCACTTTCTTGACGACAAGGCGGAGAATTAAATCAATGCAAGCAAACATGTCATCAGTCTTGAATCGGCTGCACCTTAACCTCGATCGCGTTGGAGACTGGATCGCACCTTTAAGCTTGCGCATATTTCTCGCTTGGGAGTTTTTTGAAGCCGGGTGGGAAAAGTGGAACGGTGAGAACTGGTTCCCAGGCATTCAAGGTGCATTTCCTTTTCCCTTCAATCAGCTGCCGGCTACGTTTAACTGGCAGTTATCAATGTGGGCAGAACTGCTCTGTTCCATTGCTTTGCTTGTAGGTCTGGGAACCCGCCTCTCGGCACTTGTCCTCATAGTAGTAACCGTCGTGGCAACTGCCGCAGTTCACTGGCCAGCAGACTGGTCGACGTTGAGCGAACTGGCCAAGGGTTACTCCATCAGCAACAAAGGTTACGGCAACTTCAAGCTGCCCTTGATCTATCTCGTAGCACTGCTGCCGCTGCTGTTCACAGGAGCCGGCAAGTTGAGCCTGGATGCATTCATCGATCGGTGTAGCAAGCGTTTGAATGCACGCTGAGGACCGTGGATTCCAAACATCGAATCGGAGAATGAAACTCATGCAAACGAACATTTCATCATCAGTGCATTTAGATCCACAGCCCCCATTTGAGGCAACCGTTGGCCTCGGACTTCGCCGTGCGCTTCTCAAAACGCTTCGTGACGCTCCCGCTGGCGATTTCGACTTTCTAGAGGTTGCTCCAGAGAATTGGATCGGCATTGGCGGCGCTCATGGAGATGCCCTGAAGTTGCTAGCTGAACGCTATCTGCTGTCATGCCATGGCCTGTCGCTTTCGTTAGGTGGCAGTGCGCCCCTGGACGAGTCTTTTCTTGAGCAAGTACGCGGGTTCCTCGATCGCTTCAACGTGACGTTTTATAGCGAACACCTGAGTTACTGCAGTGACGATGGCCAGCTATACGACCTGCTGCCATTGCCTTTTACTGAGGAGGCAGTACATCACGTTGCTGCGCGCATCCGTCGTGCACAGGACATTCTCGGCCGCCGTCTTGCTGTAGAGAACGTCTCTTACTACGCCGCTGCTCATCAGGATATGGACGAACTTACGTTTACCAACGCAGTACTTCGCGAGGCCGATTGCGACCTGTTGCTCGACGTTAACAATGTATACGTCAACTCAGTGAACCATCGGTTTGATCCAACGGTTTTCCTGGCCGGCCTGGAACGAAAGCGTGTAGTCGCTATGCACGTGGCGGGCCATTATGACCAAGCCGATGACCTGATAATTGATACCCACGGCGCCTCGGTCAAACCGGTCGTCTGGTCATTACTGGGGCAGGCTTATGGCCTCTTTGGTGTGAAACCAACGCTGCTGGAGCGCGATTTCAACTTTCCGCACTACGACGAACTTGTGGGTGAGCTCAATATCATCAAGCGGTTGCAGCGCGACGCGGATGCTTTGGTGAAGGTGACGGTCGATGGCTGACTTCACTTCAAGTTTGCACAGTCAGCAACTTGAGCTGACCCGTTACCTGCGTGATCCGGACAGTTATCCGCCACCTGCGCAGATGAATCCCGCAAGAGCGCAGGTTTATCTCGATTTGGTGTTGAATAATCTACTGGGGTTACTGGGTGGAACGTTTCCGGTACTGGTTGCCGTGCTCGGTGATGCCGGTTGGCGTGCACTGGTGCGACGTTTTTTGCGTGACTACCGCGCGCAAACGCCACGTTTCGGAGAAGTCGCACGTGAGTTTGTTGACTTCGTAGCAAGCTTGGAGGACTCGCCGGGTCACGAACATCCCTGGTACGCGTTCCTGCCTGAATTGGCCCATTACGAGTGGGTGGAGATGGCGCTGCAACAGTTGGACGCTGCGCCGTTAAACACCCGCGATGCGGCGCAGCTACTCGACCGCCCTCTTCGGCTTTCCCCGCTCGTCTGGCCGCTGGCTTACATCTGGGCCGTGCATCGTCTCGGGCCAGGAAACCTGCCTTCTGAAGCGCCGGAACAACCAACTTTACTGTTGATCAGCCGTGTGCCGAGTGGCCAGGTGCAGTTCTCGCAGGTCAGCCCGCTGGCATGGCGTTTGTTGCAGCGGATCGAGCAGTTCCCGGATATGGACGGCCGCGCGCAGTTGCATGCTTTGGCTGCAGAGGCTGGTGCTTCAGATGTGACGAGCTTCGTTGCCGACGCACTGGTTCTGCTGCGCCAGCTTCATGAGCAAGCTGCAGTCGGCGTAGCGGCGGCACCTGTTTTCAGGCTGTTGTCCTGACTGACCATTAACGGCTCAGTGGGCGGCTGTGTGCGTCCAGCAGGAAATGCAATCGCACTTTTTGTATCGCTGTGTACCCGTGCGCGGACTCTTGGGATTGGCTTACAAATCGCTCCCTTGCTTGATACAGCGCGGATACATAGCTCCGGCTTAATAGGTCTTACCCGATAAGGTCGCCCTGTCGAGGTGGAAAACGCTTGCGCGTATAAGCCATGTAATTCCAGGCTTTCCCCACTTCGCCTGGAGCTTCCTTAAGGGTTTATTCGCCCTGTGGCATGAACTGCGGCTTGGCCGCACAAAGCATCTGGAGAATCACCATGTACCGTAAACCATTATCGAACAAAACCACTTTTGGCTTGGCCGCTATTGCTTTAGCTGGCGGCATGAGCCTGGCATCGTCTGCGGCTTTTGCTGTTGAGGCATTGCCCCAAGGCTATGAACTGGCATCGGCAGATAAAGTCGGCGAAGGCAAGTGTGGCGAAGGCAAATGCGGTTCTAGCCAAGCCAGCGACAAGTCCGCTACTGCCGAAGGCAAGTGCGGTGAAGGCAAGTGTGGTGACGACTCTTTCGCTCGCACAGACACCGACCATGACGGCCTCGTCTCTCTTAAAGAACTCCTGGCTGTGGCACCTCAAGGCGGTGAAGAATTTCAATCGATGGACACCAATCACGATGGTTTTCTTACAGAGGGTGAGGTCTACAAGTTCAGGACCAACCAGTACACCTCCAACGGCAAGAAGGTACCTACCGAGCTTTTCACCCGCATGAGCAAAGCGCAGAACTGATTCCTGCTCCCGCAATATTCGCCCTCCCTGCGGCTGTAGCCAGGGAGAGCGATTTACCTTCTGAAAAGTACCCTTGGCCTGCATCCGACTTTGTCCGGAATCTAATCACGCCAGATATTTATTAGTTACACGGCGCCATAAGTGATGTTCTGCAACCCGCATTTATTCATTGAACGCAACCTTCTAAAGTCCACCCCACTGCTCGCCTCATCCTATCGATGGGTCGCCAAAAGGAGACTTTCCCATGCCATTCATCAGCAAGTACCGTAAACAAATGACGGAGTCCAAAAAATGACTGTTCCCGTCAGTATCGATTTTGTGTCGGATGTGGTGTGTCCCTGGTGCGCACTCGGCGCCACAGCGCTGGAGCAAGCCATCGCCAATCTTGCCGGCGAGGTTGCCGTGGAGCTGACCTTCAAGCCTTTCGAACTGAACCCGGACATGCCGGCCGAGGGCGAACACGCCATCAAGCACATGATGCGCAAATACGCTCGCAGCGCCGAAGAGGTCGCCTCCCGCAATGAAATGATCGTCGCGCGCGGCAAAGCCATCGGTTTTCAGTTCGACCTGGAAAAGCGCAGCCATTTCTACAACACCTTCGATGCCCATCGCCTTCTGCTCTGGGCCGTGCAAGAAGGCCACCAGGTCACGCTGAACAAAATTCTGCTCAAAGCTTATTTCACCAACGGCGAAAACCCCAGCAACCACGAAACACTGGTACGCCTGGCCGGTGAAGCAGGACTTTCAACCACCCGCGCCCGGGAAATTTTGGCCAGCGAGGCGTTCGCTATCGAGGTACGTGAACTTGAGAGTTTTTACCTCCAACGCGGGATTAACTCGGTCCCGGCCATGGTGCTGAACGGACGTCAGTTGATGTCAGGATCGTTATCAGTCAAGGAATACGAACAAGTCCTCAGGCAAGTGGCACGCGAGTCCGCCACAGCCTGACAAAGCGACTTGTTTGCAAGTGAATGAGTGCCAAGAGCTTTGGCTTTGCCATCCAGGACGACGTTAACCTCACTTTCAGGGCGTATCAAAGCAAGCCTCAAACGGTGCAGGGCAACCTTTTTCGAACCCCTGCGCAACCCATAGGTCTGCTGCGGAACGATCTCTGGGAATAACCGCCATGTCCACCCGACACACTCTGGTCTTACTTGCTCGAGGCGGATATGCCGCGCGAGGTGTTCTGTATCTAATCATCGGCATCTTCGCGCTGCTAGCAGCGCACGATTCCACCAAACCGAAAGACAGCCACAAAAGTCTTGAGGCATTGCTGAGCCAGCCGTTCGGCTATGTGCTTGTGGGTCTGGTGGTCGCCGGGCTTCTTGCCTTCGCCGCCTGGCGTGCGTTACAAGCTATTCGCGACATCGATCACCACGGCAACGAACTAAAGGGTCTGGTCATTCGTGCTGGTTTGCTGGCTGGTGGTCTGGTCAATGCGGCACTGGCCTTCTTTGCCTTGAGCCTGCTGGTGAGTGGCGTCAGAAATTCCGGCGGTTCCGGGGATGGCAAGACCAAGGATCTATTGGCGCAGCTGTTGTCGTTCGAGCACTCGAACATGCTGATTTACCTGATCGCGCTGATACCGCTGGGCGTCGGAATCGCGCACATTATTAAAGGCTGGAAGGCTTCGTTCGAGAAGTATTTCGAGGCGGATGATGAAGTGATGCGCTATGTGCGCCCAGTGTCGCGGTTTGGGCTGATCGCCCGCGGCGTGGTGTTTATCGAGATTGCCCTGCTGATGGCCGTCAGTGGCTCGATATACCAAGCGACCAATCCCCCCGGCATGAAGGAGGCGCTTGATGCACTGCAGAATCTGCCGGCAGGCGGTGTGCTGCTGATACTAATGGCGTTGGGCTTGATCGCGTTCTCGGTTTACAGTTTTTCCGAAGCCGCCTGGCGCAGGATCAACATGGATGTGCCGTTGTAAGCGGCGCCATTCGAGGGGGCGTACCCCCTCGACATCCAGTTATCAGGTAAACAGATCAACACCTAGCTGGAAGGCGACCCAAAGCGCCAGTCCGGTGGCAAACAGCAGCGCGATGTTTTCAAACAGGTTGTTGCGATATTGCTTGTCCAGCAGCGACTTCTGGTTGGACATGATCAGCAAGCCCAGGGAAATCACCGGCAAGCCAATGATGTTCAACGCGCTGACACCAATGGTAAGCGTTACGAAATCCGGCATGCCCGGCAGCGACCAGATCAGCGGTGTGACGAGGATGAACAGCATGAACCACTTGTGCATCGGGTCGTGATGGAACTCTTTGCCGTACTTCTCGCGACGCTCAGGGCGCACATGCTGGAAGGCATCGGTGATCAGCATCGGGAACGCCGTCGTCTTGCCTGAAATGCTGGCAAACAACGTCGCGAACACACCGATGAAAAACACGTACCAGCCGATCGGGCCGAAGAAGATCTCCAGTGCCTTGCCCAAGTCGCCCAGGGTTTTCACCTCGATACCGTTGGGCCGCAGGATTTCCGCACCAACGATCCAGATGGCCAGGTTGATGATGATCCCGACGAATACGGCAAACAGCAAATCGTTGCGCTGAATGCGCTTGTGCTGCGGTCCGATCCAGCCTTTTTGGCGCATGACATAGGGGTGAACGAAGTTTGCGATAGAGCCTGCAACCGCACCGATCACCGAGACGGCCACCAGCAATGCGCCATGCACGCCTTCGTCAGGCGGAATGCTGAAACCGATGGTGCCTTTGATGATGCCGGTGACATCCGGGCCCGACATCACCGCCAGGGCGATGAACGCCAAGGTCATGATCGCCAGCAGCAGCTTCATCACGCCTTCGATCATTGTGTAGATGTTGCGACCCACCAACATCCAGACCGCCAGCACCACGGCCAGCGAGCACAGCAATGGCTGATCGATCTTGAACAGCATCGCCAGCGACTCCCCTGCTCCTTTGATCATGTAGGCATTCATCAGATGCCCCATCAACAAGGCATAAACGAGCATGAACCAGGCAAACACCGGGTTGAGCTGGGCGTAGCCCTGGAGAATGGTCATGCCCTGGTTATTGCACAGCTGGAAGCGGGCAATGATGTTGACGATCAGATACCGCAACAACAACGAAACCGCCAGCACCCACATCATGGCGTAGCCGTAATTCGCACCGGCCACGGAGGACGTGATCAGATCCCCGGCACCGAGCCACGACAGCACGGCGATAATGCCGGGGCCCAACAGTTTAAGCATGCGCATGAAACGGTTTTGCGGTTTCGCAGCGGCCTGATGATCGAGTGAAGGCATGCTCGTCATAGGGGTATCTCCGTTATTGTTTTTGTGAGAACGATTGCAGCTCGGCACATTAGGTACGATGTCGTACAACAACGCTAATGGGAGAGTATGTAAAAATGTTTCAAGCGTCTCTGGTCGTCGCCCTCCCCGATCATTTATTCCAGACCAACCCAGTCACCTTATCGTTATCGCTCGAACGCAACGGCGCGGACAGCCGACAAAATAAGCGTTGAGACATCCGTTAATCACTCATAGGATGACTGATCACAAAAACAACAAGGCTGAACTTCATGAGAAAAATCGCCGTTATCGCCGCTGCTGTCGCCTCAGGTCTGTGCCTGTCTGCCAATGCGGCTACCTATGCTTACGTCTCAAGTCCTGGCGATGGTCTGATCTCGCAATACCGCCTCGATCAGGACAACGGCGCACTTACTCTCGTGGAACAGATTCAGGCTGGTGACCAGGTCAATCCCATGGCCATCACCCCTGACGGCAAGGTGCTGTTTGCAGCCTTGCGCGTCAAACCCTTCCAGGTTCTGGGCTACCGGATCGATTCGAAGACCGGTCACCTGACGCCATTTACCCAGGCGCCTCTGGCAGAGAGCATGGCCTATCTGTCTACCGACCGAAAGGGACGCTATCTGCTCGCTGCGTCCTACGGCGCCGATCTCGTCAGCGTTCAGAAGATCGCTAAAGATTATCAACCTTCCGCCAATGTCCTCCGCTACAAGACCGGCCTGCATGCGCATTCGATCCGTACCGAGCCGAGCAATCGCTTCGCCTACGCCGGTAATCTTGGGACAGACAAGGTTCTGCAATATCGCCTGGATGCGCAGACTGGTGAACTCAGCCCGATTGGCAGCGGCTACGTCAGTGTTCCAGACAAAACCGGGCCTCGGCATCTGGCGTTCTCGCCGAACGGAAAATTCCTCTACGTGGTCGGCGAAATGAGCGGCACCGTGACCGCGTTTTCAATCGACCACACTACCGGCGCGTTGACGCAGATTGCCGATGCCAACGGCATTCCCGCGCGCTTGAAACTGGCCCACGGCGAAGTTCGTGATGCGCGCAACAACGATTTGAAAGACGACCCTACTCCACGCATCTGGGCCGCTGACCTGCGCATCTCGCAGGATGGAAAACTGCTGTTGATGAGCGAGCGCACCAGTAGCAGCGTCTCTGCATTTGCCGTTGACCCGTCTACGGGAGGACTTGAGTTTCTCGACAACTACCCAGTACAGGAACAGCAACCGCGCAATATCGCCTTTTCCCCCGACGGCCGCTGGTTGCTGGTGACCGGGGAAAAAAGCGCCAAAGTCGGCACTTACGCCGTGAGTAAAGACGGCGCCCTGACGCGTGTCGGTGAAGCGGCATCCGGCAAAGGCGCGTTATGGATAGAGATACTGCAAACGCCTGATGCCTGACTATTTGCGCAGCCGCCACTGCTCTGTGCGCCGCACTTGTATCACGGTGTAGCGTTGGCCGGCGCAGATACACTCGCATGCGAAGTTCAGCCGCGCGAACACATATCTGACACATTTAGCGCGCTAAATACCACTGTCGCTTCCATTCCTCCTTTACTCACCGACAGGCCATCACCATGAACAAAGTATTCGCAACCCTCGCCCTCACCGCCGCCATGTTCAGTGCCAGCGCCGCGTTCGCCGCGCAGGACAAACCCACTGTGGTGCTGGTACACGGTGCCTTCGCCGATTCGAGCAGTTGGAACGGCGTGGTCAAGATCCTGGAGAAGGATGGCTATCCGGTGATTGCCGCCGCCAACCCGCTGCGCTCGGTCAAAAGTGACGCGCAGTCGGTGGCGGATGTGCTGGCCAGCGTGAAAACCCCGGTGGTGCTGGTCGGTCATTCCTACGGTGGCCCGGTGATCAGCGCCGCCGCTTATGGCAATGCCAACGTGAAAGCACTGGTGTACGTCGCCGCTTTTGCGCCAGCAGCCGGTGAAACGGCGGCTGAACTGTCCGGGCGTTTCCCCGGCGGCACCCTCGGCCCGACCCTCGCGGCCCCGGTTGCTTTGGCCGACGGCGGCAAGGACTTGTACATCCAGCAGGACAAATTCCATGCTCAATTCGCTGCCGACGTTTCCCCGGCTGATGCGAAGTTGATGGCCGCGACTCAACGCCCGGTGACCGTCGCTGCGCTCAATGAAGCCGCGACCGAACCCGCGTGGAAAACCGTGCCGTCGTACTTCGTCTACGGCGATCAGGACAAGAACATCCCGGCACAAGCCCTGGCGTTCATGGCCGAGCGGGCTCACGCGAAGAAGACCGTGGTGGTCAAAGGCGCGTCGCACGTGGTGATGGTGTCCAACCCGAACGTCGTCGCCAACCTGATCGAAACGGCTGCGACGGCGCAATGACCGATGGATGGGAGCGAGCCTGCTCCCTTCCTTGAATTCAACAGAGAGATCATTTCACCGACTGAAACAATGGATTGCGATTTCTGGCCATTCCCTCCAAACCGACTGAAGGTCAACATGAGCTCCACTTTGGGTTTCCAGCCCTTGGCAGCTCACCGGCCCGTTGCACACGAGGAGAATCGGAATGGACACAGTGTCGAAATCAGCGTCCTCGCCCTGGCACGAAGGTGAGCTGACTCTGCAGCGTGCTGTCGGCGCCGTGGACATGATGGCCGGCGTTGGCCAGCGGCAACTGGCCCGCGACTGGATGCCGGATCAGCACCGTGAGTTCTACGCGCAACTGCCCTTCGTGGTGCTCGGCGCGGTCGACAGCCAGGGCGATGCATGGGCCACGATCCGCACCGGCCAGCCCGGTTTCATGGAGTCGCCATCGCCACAGATTCTCAAGATCAAACTCGACGATCAGCCCAACGATCCGGCTCAGCCAGGTTTGCAGCCCGGCGACGCGATCGGCATGCTCGGCATCGAATTGCATACGCGTCGGCGCAATCGCATGAACGGCACGATCAGCCGTCGCGATGGCAACAGCCTTGAGATCGGCGTAACCCAGGCTTACGGCAACTGCCCGCGCTACATCAATCTGCGCCAGTACGCGTTTGTCGACGAGACCACCGACACCGCGCTCGACTTGACCGTCAGCGAACCCCTCGTGCGCGACATGATCACCGCTGCCGACTCGTTCTACGTCGCCACCTACGTTGTGCGCGACGGCCAGCGACAAGTCGATGCCTCGCATCGCGGCGGCAAATCCGGATTCGTCCATATGGATGACGACGGCACGCTGACCATTCCGGATTTCTCCGGCAATCTGTTCTTCAATACCTTGGGTAACATTCTGCTCAATCCTCGTGCCGGGCTGACCTTCATCGACTTCGAAAGCGGCGATCTGTTGCAGATGACCGGCACCGCAGAGGTGTTGCTCGACGACCCGCAAATAGCCGCCTTCCAGGGTGCCGAGCGTCTGTGGCGGTTCAAGCCGCAGCGCATTGTTTACCGTCAGGCCGCGCTGCCGTTGCGTTGGATCGATCAGCCCGAGGGCGATTCGCCCAACTCGCAAATGACCGGCAGTTGGGAGCAGACCCGCGAGCGCTTGCAGGCGCAAGCCCTGCGTAATCAATGGCGGTCGTTGCAGGTGACACGGGTTGTCGATGAGAGTCCGCAGATCCGCTCTTTTTACCTTCAAGCCAACGATGGCTTCGGCCTGCCCCGCTTCGAACCGGGGCAGCATGTGCCGATCAAGGTTTTGCTGGACGGACACGCCGCCGCGTCGATCCGCACCTACAGCGTTTCCAGCGCGCCGTCGGATGAGTTTGTACGCATCAGCGTCAAACGCGACGGCGCGGTGTCTGCGCACTTGCACGACCGCGTTCAGGCGCTGGATCTGATCGAAGCCCGCGCGCCACAAGGCGATTTTACTGTCGATGCGACGGAGCGGCGCCCTTTGGTGTTGTTGGCGGCCGGGGTCGGGGTGACGCCTTTGCTGTCGATGCTGCGCGAAGTGGTCTATCAGGGCAAACGCATCAGCCGCATGCGCCCGACCTGGCTGATACAAAGCAGCCGCACCGTCGAAGATCTGGCCTTTCGCGAGGAAATCGATGATTTGGCAGCGCGTGCAGGCGACAAAGTGCGTGTGTTGCGGGTGGTCAGCCAGCCACCAGTCAGTACTCCTCCTCAGGGCTACGACCACGCCGGGCGCATCGACATCGCTTTATTGAAAAGCCTGCTGCCGCTGGATGACTACGACTTCTACTTGTGCGGCCCGGGCAGTTTCACCCAGGCGCTGTACGACGGTCTGCGCAAAATGCGCATCCCCGACGATCGCATTCACGCCGAGACCTTCGGCCCGTCGACATTGGTGCGCGATGTTGAAGTCAGCACCCCGGCACCGCCGCAAGTCCCCATCGCTGCGGAACCGGTCAAGGTGCTGTTCGCCACCTCCGGCAAGGAAGCACGCTGGGCACCGGGTTCCGGCACTTTGCTGGAACTGGCCGAGGCCCGCGGCCTGAACCCTGAGTTCAGCTGTCGCGGCGGTTCGTGCGGCACTTGCAAAACCCGCTTGAGTAGCGGCCAGGTGCATTACCTCAGCCCGCCGGCCATGCGCCTGGCGGACGACGAAGTGCTGATCTGCTGCGCCGCGCCGGCGCAGGGCAGCGAAACGTTGGTGCTGGATGTCTGAGTCAGCGCCAGGCTGACTAGGGTTTCGCTACCGCTACCGCTACCACCCTGCCCGCCGAGCCATGCTGACGGGCAGTAACCAGACCGACGAAGGAAATAACCAGCGCCAGGCCAATGGTCGACGACACTTCAAGCCGATGCGCCGGGGTGAACATCATCACAGCGAGGGCCGTGCAAATAAACGCGATCACCAGCCAGGTCAGCCAGGGAAACAGCCACATGCGCAAGGTCAGTTCGACCTTCTCCCTTTCCAGCCGACGGCGCATACGCAACTGCGAAATCGCGATCACCAGGTACACCAGCAAGGCAATCGCGCCGGAACTGGCGAGCAGGAACTGAAACAGCCCGGCCGGCATGAAGTAGCTGAGCAGCGTGACGCCGGCGCCGATCACCGTACTGGCAATGACCGCCGCCCTTGGCACGCCGGCCGCCGAGGTCACTTTCAGCGCGGGCGGTGCGTCACCGCGTCGGCCCAGCGAATAAAGCATGCGCGAAGAAATGTAGATCGACGAATTCATGCAACTGGCCACGGCGATCAACACCACCACGTCGACGAGAAACTTGGCGTGAGGAATGTTCATCAGTTCGAGGGCGCGCTGGTAAGAGCCCACCGAGGCGAGCAGCGGGTCATTCCACGGCACCACGGAAATCACCACGAAGATCGACAGCAAATAGAAAATGCCGATGCGCCAAATCACCGAGCGTGTGGCCTTGGCAATGTTCTGCGCCGGGTTGTTCGATTCCGCAGCGGCAATGGTCACCGCCTCAGTGCCTATGAAACTGAACATGATGGTGATGAACGCGCCGACCACGGCGGACAAGCCGTTGGGGGCAAAACCACCGTGCTGCGCCATCAGCGAACTCAAACCACTGGCTTCCCGCTCGGGAATCCAGCCCATCAACACCGCAAAACCCAGGCCGATGAAACCGATGATCGCGATGACCTTGGCCATCGCAAACCAGAACTCGAACTCACCGTATTTCGACACGCTGAACAGGTTGGTGATCACTAACGCGACGATCGACAGCAAGGCAAACAGCCACGCGTCGACCTGGGGAAACCACTGGTTGAGCACATGCCCGGCGGCCAGCGCCTCGATCGGTATCACCAGCACCCAGAACCACCAGTAAAGCCATCCGATGGTGAACCCGGCCCAGCGACCGATCGCCTGATCGGCATAGGTCGAAAACGAACCGGTGTCGGGATGCGCCACGGCCATTTCGCCGAGCATGCGCATGACCAGGACCACCAACAGCCCGGAAAACAGATAAGCCAGCAAAACGGCTGGCCCGGCGGCGGCGATGGCGTGTCCTGAGCCGACGAAAAGTCCCGCGCCGATGATGCCTGCGATGGAGAGCATGGTGACGTGACGCGGTTTGAAACCTTGCGCCAACTGACCGGTAGAGTCCTTGGGGTTCAGGCTATTCATGGGTTCTTATTGTTCTCATGATCGACGTTTGGGCCACTGACTGAGCGTCAGGCGATCACCATTGCTCGCCGTCGAGGCCGGCGAAAGCGGCGGCGCAGACGCTTCGGCGAGGAAATGATGCGTCACCTTACGTGGCCAGGCCGCACGCTCACTAGCCTGTATGCGGCATGTCGATGCCTGATCTCGACATGCCACAGTCAGGCCATCATGGCGCAGAAGCGACAGCTGAGCCGGGTTTACAGCGTGTAGGAAATCCCCACCTGTACGGTTCTCGGTGCGCCCGGATAGGCGTAGACGTTGCCGAACGCGCCCTCTTCGTAATCACTGTCGAACAGGTTTTTCACGTCGAGATTAAGCCGCACGTTGTCATTGACCTTGTAGAAACTCAGCAGATCGACCACGGTGTAGTTGCCCATCGAAAATGCTGTGTTGGCAGTCTGCCCGGCGCGCTCGTCGACGTATTTCACCCCAGTGCCCAGGCCAAGGCCTTTGAGGGTGCCGTCCTGGAATTCATAAACGTTGAGCAGGCTGAAGCTGTTCTGCGGAATGTTCAGCAGACGCGTGCCGGAACGCAACGTGTTGTCCTTGGTCACCTCGGCATCGACGTAGGCGTAACCGCCGATGACTCGCCACTCGGGGGTGAGATTGCCGGTGACGTTGAGGTCCAGGCCACGGCTGCGCACCTCGCCGGCCGCCACGTTAAACGTCGAATCCACCGGATCGGTGGTCAGCACGTTGCGTTTTTCGATCTGATAGATCGCCGCCTCGACACTCAACTGCTGGTCCAGCGCCTCCCACTTCAGACCCATCTCGTAGGACTTGCCTTTCTCCGGGGCGAAGCCACCGCCAGTGCGGCTGGCGCCGGTGTTGGGCTTGAACGAGCGTGCGGTGTTGGCGTAGACCGCCAGCGTCTCGGTCAAATCGTAGGTCACGCCGAGGCGCGGGGTTACCGCGTTGTCGCTGGCTTGCCAATTCTTGCCGCCTGGTACGTAGGTTTCGTAGTCATGTTCGAAGCGCTCGAAACGCGCCCCGGCCAGCACTTTCAGTTTGTCGGTCAACGCAACCTGATCCTGGACGAACGCAGCGTAAGTCTTCAGGTTTTCCTTGTCGTGAGTCGGCGTACGGGTCAGTGCCGGGCGTGGCTGACCGTAGACCGGATTGAAGATGTCGATCGGATAGGCCCCGACCGCGCCGCTGGAGCGCTGGATGATCGATTTGTAGTCGTAATCTTCGTATTCGATGCCGGTGAGCAAGGTGTGCTGCAAGGACCCGGTGCTGAAATGCCCGGTGAGGTTGAGCTGGGTGTCCTTGTCGGTCCATTCCAGTTTGCGATAGTTGAAGTTGCGCCCCAGCGTGCGGCCGTCAGCGGCAATGCCGTTGGCCTCGATCGCGTCGCCCTTGAGCGAGCCGTCGAGCCACTGGAAACCGCCGCCCAGGGTCCAGTCATCATTGAGCATGTGCTCAAAACGCAACTGCGCCATGTTGTTGTCGTTGTGCAGTTTGCCGACGTCTTTCTCACCGAAGAACGTGTCACGCGAGGCCGTGCCAATCTGCTTCGGATAGCGCGTCAGGCCTCGGTCCAGCGGCGCGTTGTTGCGCATGAAATCGCCTTCGAATATCAGCTTGGTCGCGTCCGATGCCTGCCAGGTCAGCCCCGGCGTAATGCCGTAGCGTTCGGTCTCGACGTGATCGCGAAAGGTGTCGCCGCCCTCGCCCACCACGTTCAGTCGGTACGCCAGTCGGCCTTCTTCATCAAGCGGGCCGGAGGCGTCCAGTGTGCCACGCTTCATGCCCTGGTCGGTCAACTGACTGCCCAGGGTCACGCTACGCTCGGGCAATGGCTGCTTCGACACCACGTTGAAGGTACCGCCCGGATCGCCACGACCATAGAGCATGGTGGCCGGGCCGCGCAGGACTTCCAGACGTTCAATGGTGTTGGCATCCGGCATGTTCGGGTAGCCACGATTGATCGGGAAACCGTTGCGGTAGAACTCGCCAGTGGTAAAGCCGCGCACGGTGAACGTGGTCAGCCCCTGCCCGCCGAAATTGTTCGCCCGCCCTACGCCGCCGGCGTAATCCAGGGCGTCCTGCAAGCGGGTCGCGCCGATGTCTTCAACGGCGTCCTTGGTCACGACGCTGATCGATTGTGCGGTTTCGTGGATCGACGTATCGGTGCGCGTCGCACTGGCCGAACGTGTCGCCCGATATCCTTGCACCGGGCCGTCTGCCCGCTCGTAATCCGCCGTGCCGACGACGTCGGTGGCCTCCAGCTCCAGCGTTGTTGAGGACTTGGCTTGCTCGGCCCATGAAGTGGAAGACAACGCCTGCAGCACACAAATGGAAAGCAGAGTACGACGCATGAAGTGAAAACCTTTACGAATAGGCCAAAACGAAGGGCAAAGCCGCCAATGAAAACGCCGCGCATGGTATACCGGCCTATTCGTAATTGAAACGTATTCTTATTTGTCATGTTGGTCAGGGTGTGCGATCACGAAGTGCCGTGTCAGGCCACTGACGCGTTGAATGACAGATCGCTTTCGCGAGCAGGCTCACTCCCACAGAAATCGGGGAGTGAATAAATATCAATGGTTCGCCGCTCTACAGTGTAGGAGTGAGCCTGCTCGCGATAACGGTGGGTCAGCCAACTCATGTATCAACTGACCCGCCGCCTTCGCGAGCAGGCTCACTCCTACAGGGATCGCAGTGACGGGCTCAAACCCGCAACAACTGCCGGGTCATCGCCATCGAGGTCTGCAGCGACTGCCCGGTGCGCTGCAATTTGTTCAACAGACTGGCGCCGAGCCACAGCTGATACAAAGTCTCGGCAAGATGCCGTGCGTCGCCCTCGGGCAGACTTTTGTCGGCCTGGCCTTGTTCGATGCACACCGTGATGCGCGCGATGATGCGTTCGGCGCCATCGCGCAGGGTCAGGCGCATCGACTCGGACAAGTCGGCGACTTCGGCGCTGAGTTTCACCACCAGGCATTCGTCGCCGTGGCCTTCCAGGGTGCAGCGGTTCTGCCAGCCCTGCCAGTAATCCATCAGCCGCTCGAACGCGCTCAGCCCGGGCAGCGTCAGGCGCCGCTCCATGTCGGCGAGGTAGTCGACAAAGTAATCTTCGAGCAGCGCCTGACCGTACAACTCCTTGGATTTGAAGTAGTGGTAGAACGAGCCCTTGGGCACGCCGGCGGTCTGCAGGATTTCGTTGAGGCCGACACTGGTGAAGCCCTTCTCGGCCATCATCCGGTGGCCGGTGTCGAGCAAGTGTTGGCGCGTGTCGTCAAAGGTCGGCTTCATGGTGCGCAAAATTCCAGACAATAGACCAGTCGTATAGTTTTCAGGACCGGGAGTTTGCCACATCCCTCGGGCAAAAACATTTTTTGAAAAAATTACTAGACGACTGGTCTAATTGGAAACTATGCTGCGCCCCGACACACAAATTCATGCGGCACCGACAACAAGCGAATCCCTCGCCTTCTGCCGATGCCTGACCAACCCAAGGGTGCACTATGAAAATCTTGATGGTTTTGACTTCTCACGATCAACTCGGCAGCACCGGCAAAAAAACCGGTTTCTGGCTGGAAGAGTTTGCCGCTCCCTACTACGCCTTCAAGGACGCCGGCGCTGACGTCACGCTGGTTTCGCCCGCTGGCGGACAGCCACCGCTCGATCCGAAAAGCGATGAGCCCGGTGCCCAGACTGCGGAGACGGATCGTTTCCGCGCTGATCCCGTCGCACAACAGGCACTGGCGAACACTGGTCGCTTGGCGGATGTCCGCGCTGACGATTTCGATGCAGTGTTTTACCCGGGTGGCCACGGCCCGCTGTGGGATCTGGCCGAAGACAAAGCTTCGATTGCGCTGATCGAAGCCTTCGACCGCGCCAACAAGCCCCACGGTTTTGTCTGCCATGCACCGGGAGTGTTGCGCCATGTTGTGCGAGCTGACGGCCAGCCAATCGTCAAAGACCGCGACGTCACCGGTTTCACCAATGCCGAAGAAGCCGCTGTCGGCCTGACTGATGTAGTGCCGTTCTTGATCGAAGACGAGTTCCAGCGTCTCGGCGGACGCTATTCGAAAGTCGCTGACTGGCAGGTGCACGTAGTGGCCGACGGTCAATTGGTCACGGGCCAGAACCCGGCCAGTTCCGCCGCCGTGGCTGAGAAACTGCTGAAGTTGCTGGGCTGAATGCCCCCCGCTGAACCGTAGCCAACGCCGAGTGCGCAGCGCCCGGCGTTGTTTTTTTGCCCCTCCACTAGTCGACCGGTCTAATCAGAGCCGAAACAAGGTACTCCATGAATAACAGCGCTTTCTTCAAGCCCGCCAAACTGGGCAGTCTTACCTTGAAAAACCGCATCGTCCTGCCACCCCTCACCCGCCAGCGCAGCACGCAGCCAGGCAACGTCGCCAACGAACTCATGGCCGCGTATTACCAACAGCGCGCCGGTGCCGGTTTGCTGGTTACCGAAGGCACGCAGATCGAACCGCGCGGCCAGGGTTATGCGTGGACGCCGGGCATTCATACCCCTGAGCAAATCGCCGGATGGCGCAAAGTCACCGAGGCCGTGCACGCGGTGGATGGCGTGATCTTCGCTCAGCTCTGGCACGTCGGGCGTGTCTCCCACACGGCCCTGCAACCCAACGGCGCGGCGCCGGTGTCGGCGTCTGCGGTGGCGACCGATCGGGTCAGCGTGTTTATCGAAACTGCGCCTGGCGCCGGTGAACTGGTGCCGCCGTCCGCGCCGCGCGCGCTAAGCACCGATGAAGTGCAGGCATTGGTTCAGTTGTATATCCAGGCCGCACGCAACGCGATGGAGGCCGGTTTCGATGGCATCGAGCTGCACTGCGCCAATGGTTATCTGGTCAACCAGTTCATCTCGGCGCACAGCAACCGGCGCACCGATCAATACGGCGGCTCGCTGGACAATCGCCTGCGCTTCCTGCGTGAGGTGGTGGCCGGCGTCGCTGAGTGCATCGGCAAGGACAAGGTCGGCGTGCGTTTCGCGCCGCTGTTCACCACAACCGATGAAGCGCGGACTTACCTGGGCATGGTCGAAGATGATCCGCACACCACCTACATCGAAGCGATCAAGGTGTTGGAAGATGCCGGCATTGCCTACCTGTCCATCGCCGAGGCTGACTGGGACAACGCACCACAGATGCCGACGACGTTTCGCCAGGCCGTGCGCGAGACGTTCACTGGCGCGATCATTTACGCCGGCCGCTACACCGCTGAAACAGGCGCGCAACTGCTCGAATCGGGCCTGGCGGATCTCGTCGCGTTCGGCCGGCCGTTCATGGCCAATCCGGACCTGCCAGCACGGATCGCCAATAGCTGGCCGCTAAATCCACTGAACCCGGCGACGGTGTATGGCGGTGGTGCCGAAGGCTATATCGATTACCCGACGTACCTCGCCCAAGAATCCAACACAACCTCCGTGTAGGAGTGAGCCTGCTCGCGAACGCGTCCTGTCAGCCGACGAAGGTCCAGGCTGATCCACCGCCTTCGGGAGCAAGCCCCCTCCCACAGTGGGAAGTGGCAGATCAGGGATCATGCGGCGTGTCTGAAATCTCTGTAGGGAGTGCATGGCCATGATTACAGAAACCTCGACCGCATGGCGCTGGCCAGACGAGATGCGCTGTGGCAGCGCGGGCAACGGCTGCTGGATAAACTCGATAACGTTGAGGCGTTCTGAGATGCCTCAGGCGTCTGCAGCCAAGCGATTTCGCCCTCCCGCTTTGGCGCGGTACAGCGCCTGATCGGCTGCCTCGATCATCGCAGGCACTGCGTTCAGTTGCATACCTGAAGCTGCCGCAACACCAATGCTCACACTCACCTGGCCAAAGGGACTGCCCGGATGGGCAATGTTCGCCTGCCGCAAACGTTCGAGCATCAGTTGCGCCACCACCGTCGCGCCGGCGCTGTCGGTGGCCGGCATGATCACGGCCATTTCCTCACCGCCATAACGCGCGACCAGATCCGACGGGCGCCGCACGCAGCTTTCAAGGATCTTGCTGACCGCTTGCAGACAGGCATCGCCGGCGACGTGGCCCAAGGCGTCGTTGAATAATTTGAAGTGGTCGATATCGATCATCAGCAAGGCCAGCGAGGTTGCGTCACGCTGTGCCCGCCGCGCTTCAACCGCCAGCGTTTCATCGAAACAGCGTCGGTTGGCCAAGCCCGTCAGCGCGTCCTTCATTGCCAGCAATTCCAGCTGTCGATTGGAGGCCAGCAACTGCTGCTGAGCATCGCGCAACGCCTCCTCCGCCTCGGTACGCCGACGTATATCGAGGATCAAAAACCAGCCGATCAACCCGGTCAGTCCCAATAGCCCGACCACCACCACCGCCGACAACGCTGCCTCGATGCGCCACGCTGCCAGGGCTTCGTCCTTGCCCAGCGCAACGGTGGTAATCAGCGGCAGGCTTTCGCTTTTGCGGAAGGCGTAGAGCCGCTCGACACCGTCGAGGCTGGAGGTGTACGAGGCGGTGCCGACCGAGCGGTCGACAAGGTATTTAGCGTAAATCGGCGATTTGGAAAAGTTGCGGCCCATGTCCTGCTCGCGGAACGGATAGCGTACCAGCAGCGTGCCGTCGGTGTACGACAGACCGATCGCGCCGTCCTGGCCGACGTCGAGTTTGCCGAACACACGGAGAAAGTTTTCCACCCCCAGCGTCACCGAGACGACGCCGGCAAACTGTCCCTCGGCGTCGCTGAAACGGCGGCTGATGGTCACAACCCATTCGAGATTGGAACGGCTCTGGATCGGCGGTCCAATGAACGGCTCGCGGCTCGGGTCGTCACGATGGTGGATGAAATAGGCGCGGTCGCTGCTGTTGGCGCCTGCGGGAATCGGCCGGTTGGAAGACATCAGCCAGTGCCCATGCCGGTCATAAATGGTGATGCCGCTGAGCTGCGGCATCAGCGACTGCTGGCTGTCGATCAGGGTCTTGATGCGCTGGATCTGCGCCGGGCCGTTGCCCTCCGCTTCCAGGCGTTCGACCAGCCCGAGCAACAGCAGTGAGCTTTGCCGGACGATGCCTTCGGTGTAGGTGTTGAGCGCCTGGGTCAGGTTCAGGCCATGCACGTTGACCTCGGCCAACGCGCGCTCACGCGAGGACCAGACCTTCCAGATCGTCAGCGAAGTCAGGGAGCAGCCAATGACCAACAGCAGGAGCATTACAAGACGGGTATCACGCTTCACGACAGTACCTTAAGGAAGTCCGGTTTCCATTCCAGCCATCAATCGAACATCGGCACTGACCGCGGCCACGTGTTCCGTGGCGCAAGCATACAAGCAGTCTGAAGCGGCTGCAGCAACAGAGTGTGCAGTGGGTTGGCCGGCGCTACGGGGCGGGTGTGGCCGGGGCCGGAGGATTGAGGATTTCCACCAGAAAATCGATGAATACGTTGATTCGGCTGGAGCCACGGTGGTTGGGCAAATACAGTGCGTTGATGCAACTGCTGGCGCTGCCGGGATTGACCTCGTAGTGCTCAAGCAAGCGAATGAGGCGCCCGGCGGCAACATCGTCGCGCACCAGCCAGTCAGCCAGCAGCGTCACCCCGCCGCCACCGATGGCGGCTTCGCGCAGGATGTCGGCGTTGTTGCTTTGCAGACGCCCATGGACGTTGAGTTGAATGGGCGCTTCGTCACTCTGGAAGGTCCAGTGGTGATGACTGCCGCCGTAATCGAAACGCAGGCATTGGTGTTCGAGCAGATCCCGGGGATGAGCCAATACGGCGCTGCGCGCCAGGTAATCCGGACTGGCGACAACCCAACGTTGGAACTGCCCGACGCGTTTGCTGACGATGTCCTCGCTGACCACCGACGAACCCAGGCGCACTGACACATCGATCTGCTCGCTCAGCAAATCGCTGACCTGATCGCTCAACGACAGGCTGATCTCCAGCCCCGGATGGCGCTCGAGCAAGCGGCTCAGGTGCGGCGCGATAAGTCGACGACCGAACTCCACCGGCACGCTGATGCGCAATCGACCCTGTGCGTCGCTGCCGCGGTCGGCCACTACCGCATCGGCTTCATCGATGGCATCGAGAATCGCCACGGCCTTCTCGAAATAGGTCTGACCAGCGACGGTCACGCTGGTGTTGCGTGTGGTGCGATTGAGCAGGCTGGCGCCCAACTCGTGTTCTAGCCCCGCCACTTGCCGTGTCACTGAAGACGTCGAGATCCCGAGTTTGCGCGCCGCCGAGGAATAACCCCCGCAGCGCACGGTTTCAACAAACATCTTCAAGGCCAGCAACTTGTCCATAAGCGGAGTCCGGTGGTGAGGGAGCACCGGTGATTGTGCATCAGCGTTGGCCACACGTCTTGTACCGTCGTGCTTGGCGGCGTCTGGCGCCATCCTGGTATACCTCAAACCTGTGGGAGCGGGCTTGCTCGCGAAGGCGGTGTGTCAGTCAACAAATGTGCCAGCTGACCCACCGCTTTCGGGAGCAAGCCCCCTCCCACAATAGCTGTGTGGTGGGACGCGAGCAGGCGGCGTACTCGCCCCCCCCTGTAGGAGTGAGCCTGCTCGCGATAGCAATCTGTCAGTTGATACAGAGTTGACTGACACTCCGCCATCGCGAGCAGGCTCACTCCTACATGGGTCTTGTACTGTTCTTGAAATTCAAGTCCGGTCAGCCTTGCGGCCCAGGAACAACGCCAGCGCCAGCGCCGGCAGCACCGCCACCAGCACGGCCGACAGGTTCCAGCCAAAATGCTCGTACAGCGGACTGGCGATCAGGGAGCCGAGGGCGCCGCCGACGAAGATGCTGGTCATGTACACCGCGTTAAGACGTGCACGGCTGTGCGGATCGAGGGCATACACCTCACGCTGGCCAAGCACCATGTTCAGTTGCACGGCAAAATCCAGCAGCACCGCACACACCACCAGCCAGACATAGCCGCTGCCCGGCAGCGCCGCGATCAACAGCGACACGGGCGCCAGCAGCAGCGCCACCAGCGTCCCGCGACGAGCATGCCCGGCATCGGCCAGACGCCCGGCAATCGGCGCCGCAATCGCCCCGACCGCACCGACCAGAGCAAAGATCGCCACCTGCGCCTGGGTGAAACCGTGGTGACGCATCAGCTCAATCGGCGCGAGGGTCCAGAACAGACTGAAGCTGGCAAACAGCAAACCCTGATACAGCGAACGCTGACGCAACACCGCAAAGCGTCGAGCCAAGGCAAACACCGAACCAATCAGCGAAACGTAGGTGGCTTTGTGCGTCGGCACCCGACGCGGCAGCGCCACAGCGGTAATCAATGCGATAACAGCCATCAGTGCCGCCGCGCTGTAAAACACTCCGCGCCAGCCGAACACTTCAACCGGCAGGCTCGACAGTGGCCGCGACAACAGAATCCCCAGCAACAGGCCGCTCATGATATTGCCGACGACTCGGCCACGGCTGGCTTCCGGCGCCAGGTGCGCGGCCAGTGGCACGAGAATCTGCACGGCGACCGAGGTCAGGCCGATCAGCAAAGAAAGCAGCAGAAACAGCGACGGCGAATGGGTCAGGCCGGCGCACAACAGCGTGACGCTCGCGGCCAGGGTGAAGCCCACCACCAGACGGCGGTTTTCCATCAGATCGGCCAGCGGCACCAGCAGCAACAAACCCAGCGCATAGCCGAACTGCGTCAGCGAAACGATCAGGCTGGCGTTGGCGCTGGACAGGCCGATCTGTGGCGCGATCAGTTCGACGATGGGCTGCGCGTAATACAGATTGGCCACAACCGCGCCGCAGCAAAAGGCCAGAAACGCGACCATCAGGCCGGACAGTGAAGCAGGCTGTTCGGCCGGGGCCGCAACGGCAGGATTGCCCGTAAGCATGGTGACACCTCGTTGAGTTCGGGAAAGTTGCGCCAAGGCTACGGTCAGCCGACGGCAACGAGAATCCGTGCGCCGGGCAACGCACTGATGCGCCAGGCGCAACGTTGCTTTCGACGCAACGCGCTGTTGCGTGGACCGGTGATTCTCCGCCGCAAGTGCCTTCTCTACGCTTTGGCCCCAGGCGCAGATGTCCACGTCGGCGCCCTTCCCCGGCTGCTACAAGGAGCGTTTCCATGACCCGTACTTCACTCGTCCTGCCACTGCCTGCCGCGTTTTTCTGCCGACCATGAACAGTCATTTGCTCAAATCCAGAACCCTGTGGATCAGCGTCGCCGTGCTCGCGGTGATCGGCCTGATCGGCGCCGTCGCGCTGATGTGGCGCCCGGCGATCGCACCGATCAAACGCCCTACCTCATTCGAGGCTGCACAATTGCAACGCGGCGCGCGGGTGGTCGAGGCCGGTGATTGCGCGGTGTGCCATACCCGTCCCGGCGGCGAATACCTGGCCGGCGGGCTGCCGTTGGTGACGCCGTTCGGCACGCTGTACAGCACCAACATCACCCCGGATGCGCAGACGGGTATTGGCGAGTGGTCACTGCCGGCCTTCGAACGGGCGATGCGCGAAGGCATTGCCCGCGACGGCCATTTTCTCTATCCGGCCTTTCCCTATGTGCACTACCGGCGCATGAGCGCAGCGGACATCGCCGACGCCTACGCCTACTTGATGAGCGGCCCCGCCGTACACGCACCGGCGCGGCAGAACCAGATGAATTTCCCGATGAACATTCGTCCGCTGGTGTCGTTCTGGAATCTGCTGTTTCTGCATGGCGAACCGTTGACGCCGATGGCCGAACACAGCGCGGCGTGGAATCGCGGACGCTATCTGGTCGACGGCCCGGGTCACTGCGCCGGCTGCCATTCGCCGCTGAACCTGATCGGCGCGGAGAAATCCTCGGAATATCTTCAGGGCGGCAGCGTCGATGGCTGGAACGCGCCGCCGCTGGTCGGCCTGGGCCAACGCGCCAACCCGTGGAACGCTGAGCAATTGGTCGGCTACCTGCGCGCCGACGTGGTCGATGGCCACGGCACGCCGGCCGGTCCGATGCGTCCGGTCAGCCTGAGCCTGGCGCGTCTGCCGGCCAGTGAAGCCGAGGCGATTGCAGAGTATCTGCTGAGCCTGCAAAGCCCCCACGCAGTAACGGAAACCACCGCAAAAAAGCAGCCGAGTAGCCCAGCGGATCACACAACCGGCGCCCTACTCTTCAGCAGCGCCTGCGCCGAATGCCACGCCCCCGCCGCGCCGATGCGTGAGATCGACGGGCGCCCAGGCCTGCAAAACACCTCGGCGTTGCAAGCCGCCAGTTCGCGCAATTTCCTCAAGACCGTGCTCGAAGGCGTGCCCGCCATTCCCGGCTCGCCCGGCCCGGTGATGCCGCCGTTCGCCGCCAGCCTCGACAACGCCCAACTCGCCGCCCTCGCCGCTTACCTGCGCCAGCAAGCCAGAGCCGATCAGCCGTGGGCCGACCTCTCTTCCACTATTGAAGCGTTACGTCAGGAGACGAAATGAGCCAGATCACCCTCAACGTCAATGGAGCCACCCAAGCGCTGGAGCTGGAGCCGGACATGCCGCTGCTGTACGCGCTGCGCAATCACTTGAACCTCAACGGCGCCAAGTACGGCTGCGGCCTGGGCCAGTGCGGCGCCTGCACGGTGATTGTTGACGATCAACCGGTGTTCGCCTGCCTGACGCCGTGTGCAGGTCTTGAAGGCAAAAAAATTCGGACCGTGGAAAGCCTCGGCAGCGCAGAAAAACCCGGCGCACTGCAAGCCGCGTTTATCGACAAGCAGGCAGCGCAATGCGGCTACTGCATCGCCGGCATGTTAATGCGCGCGCAGTCGTTGCTTGAACGCGATCCGCATCCGGATGAGCAAACCATCCGCGAGCACATGGCCGGCAATCTGTGCCGCTGCGGTACGCACCTGCGCATCATCGAGGCGATCAAACAGGTAGCCGGGCACAACGGGAGCCTGTCATGAGCGAATCAAACGGCTTGAACCCCAGCCGCCGAGCCTTCCTGCGCGGTGGCGCGTTGCTCATGGCGTTCACTCTGATGCCAGTGACGCGGCGTGCTTTGGCCGACAGCGAAGTCGACACCCTCGGCACCGTGGTGCTGGCCCCCGATCTACCCGGCAGCCTGCGCACCAACCCTTACCTCGACGCCTGGATTCGCATCGGCGCCGACGGTATCACCGTGTACACCGGCAAGGTTGAATTGGGCACCGGTGTGAAAACCGCGCTGCTGCAAATCGCCGCCGAACGTTTGCAAGTGCCCGCGAGCGCGATCAACTTGCTCACCGCCGACACCGCGCTGACGCCCAACGAAGGCTACACCGCCGGCAGCCACAGCATTTTCGACAGCGGCACCGCGCTATACAACGCTGCCGCGCAGGTGCGCGAAATGCTCGTCGATGCCGCCGCACGCAATTGGCAAATCGATGCAGCATTGCTGAACACCCGCGACGGCGTGATCGAAGGCCCGGCCGGGCAACGGATGACTTACGCCGACGCGGTCGGCCATGTCGATGTGCACCAATACGCCAAGGCGCAGTCACCGACGATGGCGGCGGCCGACTTCAAACTGATCGGGCATAACTTGCCGCGTCTGGACATCCCGGGCAAAGTCAGCGGCGGCGCGGCATTCGTGCAGGACATGCGCCTGCCGGGCATGCTGCATGCGCGGGTGATCCGCCCGCCGCGCCCGGGCTGCACGCTGCAAGCATTCGATGCCGCGCCCATCGAAGCGCTGAACGGCGTGGTCAAGGTGATCCGCGATGGCAACTACCTGGCCGTGGTCGCCCGGGATGAATGGCAAGCGATCAAGGCCATGCGCAGCGGCATTGAAAGTGCCAAGTGGAGCGGCGGCGAAGTCATTCCCGAGGCCGCCGGGATTCATAATTTGCTCAAGCGCTTGCCCTCCAAGCGCTATCCGATCAGCCATAGCGGTTCGCCCAATGGCGTGGCCGATGTGCGATTCAAGGCCCGGGTGACCAAGCAATACCTGATGCACGGTTCGATCGGCCCGTCCTGTGCGGTGGCCTGGTTCAAGGACGGCGTGCTCACGGTCTGGACCCACACCCAGGGCGTCTATCCGCTGCGCGCAGGCATCGCCGAAATGCTGCGCCTGCCGCCAGAACGCGTGCGCTGCATTCATACCGAAGGCTCAGGCTGTTACGGCCACAACGGCGCCGATGATGCCGCCGCTGATGCCGCATTAATCGCCATGCGCCTGCCCGGCACGCCAGTGCGCGTGCAATGGATGCGCGAGCAGGAAAATCTCTGGGAGCCGTACAGTTCGGCGATGGTCACGGAGGTCGACGCCGGCCTCAGCCAGGGCCGTTTGCAGGACTGGAACTACGAGCTATGGACCACCCCGCACAACGAACGCATCGTCAATGCCGGGCGCCTGTTGCCAGCGCGTTTGTTGGCCAAACCATTCGCCTCGGCGCCCTCGGTGCCGATCGCCCAGCCCGAAGGTGACGGCGATCGCAACGCGGTGCCGCTGTACGATCTGGGTTCAACGCAGATCAACATGAACTTCGTCACCGAAATGCCCTTTCGCACCTCGGCCATGCGCTCGCTGGGCGCGCACATCAACATCTTCGCTATCGAGGCAAGTATCGATGAATTGGCGATCAAGGCCGGCATCGATCCGCTGGCGTTGCGTCTCGCGCACCTGAGCGACCCGCGTGCCCGCGCAGTGATCGAGCGTGTGCGTGACGAAATCGGCTGGCCGCACGAAAGCAACGAGCCTGGCGCGGGCATCGGTTTCGCCTTCGCCCGCTACAAAAACATCATGGGTTACTGCGCCATCGCGGTGAAGCTGTGGGTGCATCCGCAGACTGGCGACATCCGGGTCGATCATGTGGTGACGGCGGTGGACGTCGGCCAGATCGTCAGCCCCGATGGCCTGCGCAATCAGGTCGAGGGTGGCATCGTGCAGTCGGCGAGCTGGACGCTCTATGAAAAAGTCGCCTACGACGCCGGCGGCATTCGCAGCTACGACTGGAGCGGCTACCCGATTTTGCGCTTCACGCAGTTGCCGAAAAAAGTCGACGTGCACTTGCTCGATCAACCGGGACAACCCTTTCTCGGCGCCGCAGAAATCGTTCAAGGACCGATGGCCGCCGCCCTCGGCAATGCGGTTGCCAACGCCACGGGCCGGCGCTGGCTGAACCTGCCGTTGACCCGCTCCAGCCAACCCGCCTGAAGCGCGCCCGCGTTCATCGCCGATGAGCGCGGGCGCCGTTGCGCGGCGCGCAAAACAGCGTAGCGCCGGCCACGGATTATCAGCCCCGCACCCCCCGGTTAAGTTACCTGCACTGCGAGCGGCACCTGGCTGCCGCGCTTGAACCCAACTCATCGAAAACCGGAGCTACTCATGACCCGTCGCCTGTTTCAACCCATCGCACTTGGCCCTTACACCCTTGCCCACCGCGTCGCGATGGCGCCGCTGACCCGCTCGCGCGCCGGCCAACCGGGCGACGTCCCGACCGCGATAAACGCCGAGTATTACCGTCAACGCGCCAGTGCCGCACTGATCATCACTGAGGCCACGCAGATTTCCCAACAAGGCCAAGGCTACGCGTGGACGCCGGGCATCTACACCGATGCGCAAGTTCAGGCATGGCGTGACGTCAGCACAGCGGTGCATGAGGCGCACGGTCTGATCTTCATGCAGCTGTGGCACGTCGGCCGCGTATCGCATCCGAGTTTCCAGCCGGACGCCGGTCTGCCCGTTGCACCGAGCGCACTGCCAGTGCCGGGCAAGACCTTTATCGTCGACGACGAAGGCCATGGCGTCTGGGGCGATGTGCCGGTGCCACGTGCGCTCGAGACAGCGGAAATCGCTGACATTGTCGAAGACTATCGCCGCGCCGCACGCAATGCGTTGAACGCCGGGATGGACGGCGTGGAAATCCATGCCGGTAATGGTTATCTGCTCGATCAATTTCTCAACAGCAACAGCAACCAGCGCAACGATAGTTATGGCGGCAGCGTGGAGAACCGCGCGCGCTTTCTGCTCGAAGTGGTTGCAGCCGTCGCTGACGAAGTCGGTGCCGAGCGCGTTGGCGTGCGCCTGACGCCGATGGGCCGCTTTATGGGCATGGGCGATGACACGCCCGAAGCGACATTCGGTTATCTGGTCGAAGCGCTCAATCAGTGGAATCTGGCGTACCTGCATTTGGTTGAGCCGGCCATGGTCGGCACGGTCAAGGACGAAAACTTCGATCCGCGCTGGGACGCGATCATCGCCCAGTTGCGCAATACCTGGAACGGCGTGCTGATCCTCGCTGGCGGGTATGACGCAGCGTCCGCCGAGCAGGCGCTGATCGCCAATCGCGCCGACCTGATTGCCTTCGGCCGACCGTTTCTGGCCAATCCGGACCTGCCGCGTCGTCTTCGCGATGGCCTTGAGCTGAACACGCCGGATCCGAGCAGTTTCTTCGGCGGCGATGAGCGCGGTTACGTCGATTACCCGTACCACGCCTGAGGTCCGGCCTTCATAACTTTTAAGGTTTGTTTAAGGACTTTAAATGTCCCCCGCGGCCAGACTTTCCCCATCGATCAGGAGAGCCGCCATGAACCCGCAATCGGAGAAGTCAGACCCGCCCTGCCACCTGGCGCGCCCATTGGGCGCGCTGTCCGGCTGGCAGGAGCGTCGTGCCAAGGCCTACATGCTGCGCGACGTGAGCCGCAGCTTGCGCGTCAGCGAAATCGCTGAACATTGCAATCTGTCGCGCAGTCATTTTTCCCGTGCGTTCAAGATTGTCACCGGCTGCTCGCCGCAGGAATGGATGCTGAGGATGAAAATCGACAAGGCGAAGGCTTTGTTGCTGACCTCGATGGCGATTACCGACATTGTGTATGAGTGCGGTTTTTCCGATCACTCGCACTTCACGCGCACGTTCGGGCGGTTGGTGGGAATGCCGCCGAAGGTTTGGCGTCAGGCCGTGTGCGGTGCGCGGCTGGCGGTGGTTGATGCCGATACGTGGCGGCTCGACGAGGGTTTGCTCAATTCGACGGTCTTGAAGCATTCGACGGAACTGCGGCCTTGATTTGATCTTCAAAGCGTTTTGTTCACTCCTCCCTTTTGGGCCGCGTTACCGCGGCGTTTTTTTTCGCTAGTCAGCCAGCACGTGCGTCGGGAGAGACTAGCGGCGTTCGAGCCTGGCACCCGATGCGAGCGGCAGCCTGAAACAAATCCGCGCCCCCGCCTCGCTGTCCTCCACGCGCAACGTCCCGCCATGGGCGCCAATCACCGTCCGGCAAATCGCCAGGCCCATGCCCATTCCGCTGCCCTTGGTGGTGAAGAACGAATCAAAAATCTCCTCACGCTGATGCTCGGCGATCCCCGGTCCACTGTCCTGAAAGCACACGCAGACCTGCCCATCGCTGATCGTCGATTCGATACTCAAGCGCCCGTCAGCAACGCCATGCCCGGCCATCGCCTCCAGTGCGTTAACGATCAGGTTATAAATCACCTGCTGAATCTGCACCCGATCCCCCAACACCGGCTCAGCAGCATTGAGTTGCGAGTGCAAGGTGACGCTACGGTTGTGCACGTCGCTGGCCGTCAGTTGCACGACCTCACCAATCAACGCATCAATCGACACTGGCAGCCGCTGCAACGGCGCCTGTTTGGCCAATGCGCGCAGTGCCTGGACTATCTCGGTGGCCCGCGCGCTGTCGGAACGGATGTCCTCCAGGCCCTGAATCGCTTCGGCCAGATCCGGCGTGTCGCGCTTGAGCCAGCGCAAGCTCGCCGAGGCATTGGAAGAAATCCCCAGCAGCGGCTGGCTGATTTCGTGGGCAATCGAGGCCGACAATTCGCCCATCATTTTCAGGTGCGAGTTACGCGCCAGTTCCGCCCGCGAACTGCGCAAGTCGGCTTCCATTTGCGCGCGCAAGCGGTTGTCTTCGACCAGTTGTGCGTAGAGTCGCGCGGTTTGCAGCGACACCGCCGCCTGCGAGGCGAGGATTTCCAGCATGGTCAGGCGTTCGGCACCGAACAGCTTGGGCACCAGACTGTTTTCCAGGTAGACCAGGCCAATCAGCGCACCTTGCTTGAGCAGCGGCAGGCACATCATCGAGCGCGTCTGCCGCTGGTGCAGGTCGGCGCTGTAGGCTTCGGGGCAATCGGTGCGGGCATCGTCGAGCACCAGCGGCGTGCGGGTGCGCATGGTGGCGTTGAGCACTGAAACCGGTGCAATGTGCTCCAGTAAGCGGTCGTTGTCCTGACTGACCCGCACATTGCCTGCTTCCACGTGCGCAGCGGCGGCCAGTTGCAGCTCGCCCTCGGCGACCAGCAGCAACGCGCCCTGATCGGCGCCGGCCTGGATCATCAAGTGATTCATCAGGGTTTCGACCAGCCGATCCAGCAACACTTCTTGCGAAACCGCGCGGGCCGCTTCAATCCCGACTTCCAGATCAAGGCGCCCGCGCGTCACCGGCGTTACGGTTTCCAGCGAGTGCTCGCGGGCGAGAAACGGGTGCACTGCTTCGAGCTGCCGCGCCTTGGCTTCAGCCCCCCACAGTCCATAGCAGTCGCGGGCGACACGCAGGTGATGATGCATGCCGGAGACCAGGCCATTGAATCGGCAGACCTCGGCCAGTTGTTCATGGGCCAGTGCTTGCTCATGGATAAACCCGGCGGCGGCCGCGGCAATCTGCGACTGGTCGAAGCAGCGAATGGCAACCAGCCCCTCACCGCGAGCGCGGGCCATTGCACCTTCGATCAGCAGCAGTTTGTTGCTGAACGTCGATGGATTGAGCTCAACCCACGGCAAAAAGCGCTGACGTTGCTGCGCCAGTTTCTCCAGCTTTTCGGCAACAGAACCCGGTGCCTCGGGACTGGCCAGCGCCAGACTGTAAAACAGGTAGTATTGGGCCAGATCGATGTGCGCCGGTAACGACCAGGTCAGCGCCTCGGCCGCTTCAAAGCGTCGCAACGCATAGCGCACATCGCCGAAATAGAACGCCGACATGCCTGAGTACAACCACCGCCAGAACAGCGTGGGCTGCGAAACACGCTCACGATCGAGCGGGCCGAAGCGGTCATGTTCCAAGGCATCCAGTTCGCTGATCGAGCGAGGCTCAGGTCCGTTGCGCAAGTCACTGGCGAACGTCTGTTGCGCCAGCAGAATGCGCTCGATGTCAATGTAGTGAAACTGCCGCACCCAGCGCAGACCGAGGTCCAGCTCGTTCAGCACACTGTGCAGCGGTTCGCCCATGAACAGCAGATCCGAGCCGATGTGATTACAGGCATAACACGACATGCCCAGGTCGCCACCGGCCTGACCGCACTCAAACGCGGCGAAGGCTTTTTGTCGGGCATAGGTCATTGGCCGGGTCCACGGGCTGACCTGATCAAGCGCCACCAGCGTGCCGGCGCGCCCGGCTTCATAGCCGTGCAGGTCGGTGAGTGCCAAGGCCAGTTCGGCGAAAGCGACGCCGTCGACGTACTCGCCATAGCGGTCGGCGATCATTACGCCGTACCAGGCAAAACCATAGCCGCTGCTTGGCGTGGTGCCGTGCAGCAAGGTCAGTTCGACCATCTTCGCCAAGTGCAAAAAGGCAATATCGTCCTGCACGAAGAAGGAAGCGATCAGCGTGCTCAGCAGCTGCATTGCCACTTCGATTTGCGGGTCGCAAGCCTTGGGCAGCGCGCTCAATTCAGCAATGCGCCGTGCGCCGACCAATTGCCGAACCCGCTCGAACGCTTCACCCACTTGCGCCTTCGATGGCCGGCGCTGCAAGGCAATGCCCAGCAGTGCGAGCCCGTCCAGCGCTTCGCTGATCGCGCCATGATAATCGGAGTCCAAGGTGCGCAGGGTCGCCCGCAGACGATAGGTTTTGGCTTGGTCCAGCGCGGTACCGGCGTGGCACAGACAGTCATCAAGGCGCTGTTGCGCACCCGGCAGATCCGCCAGCAACATCGCGCATTCGGCCGCCAGCCAGCGCGCGGCGAAGGCTTGCGGGTAGAGCTGCGACCATCCCGCGGCGCCCAACAAGCGCTCGGCAGTGCGCAAATAATCCACGGCCTGCTCGACAGCCGCGGTGTCGCGGGCGCGCTCGGCGGCCTCGACCAACAACTGAATGAAATCGGCGCGCCGGGGTTCTTGCAGCCCATCAGCCTGACTGCGCTGAATCTGACTGGCAATGTCGAACACCCGCGCCTGACGCTGCTCGCCCCAGTGATCGAGCATGGCGCCGGCAATGCGCGCATGCTCGGCGGCGCGACCCGCCGGAGCTGTCAGGGCGGCGGCCGCCTCCAGCACGCGGTCGTGGGGAAAGACCAGTTGGCCCGGTTCGCGTAGAAGAAACCCGCTGCCGACCAGATAGTCCACATCACGCGGCCATTGCGCGGGATCGCCCGGCAGCAAACGGCGCAACAGTGCGTCGTCACAGCGGCCACCGACATAACCCGCCGTGCGCAGCACTTCCCGGGCGCTGGCCGGCAGACGCTGCAAGCGCTGCACCATCAACTCGGCGACATTATCGGCGTAGCGGTAGCCGTCCACGTCACCCTGATTCCAGACCCAGTGCCGCGTCCCGGCATCGAAACGCAGCAGGCGCTCATCGACCAAGGCGCGCGCCACCTGACTGACGAACAACGGATTGCCCGCGGTTTTGAAATGCACGACAGAGGCCAGCGCCGGGAGGTTGTCGACGTCGGCATCGAGTTCGACAGCCATCAGTTGCGCGACGGCCTGCACCGACAGCGGGCCTAACTCAAGCTCGGTGACTGGCAACGCCGGGGCTGCGCGCAGCTGATCAAGCCATCCGCCCTCGCCGTTCGGCAACTCGCCTGCGCGATACGCGAGAATCAACAGTAAATGCCGCGTTGGGCGGGCAATGAAGGCTTGGAGAAACGCTTGGGTCGAATCGTCGGCCCACTGCACATCATCGATGAACAGCAACAGCGGATGCCCCGGCTGGGCGAAGACCTCCAGCACATCGAGCAGCGCCCGATTGGCCCGGTTGAGGGCATGACGCGCCGGTATGTTCGGCAGTTCGGTGGTGGCGCCGATCAGCAATTCGGCTTCTGGCGCCAGGTCCACCAGCAAACGGCCACGGCCCTTGAGGGTTTCACTCAGTTGCTCGCTGAGGGCCTGCAAGGCCAGGGCGGGCCTGGCCAAAACCTGGCTGATCAGCGAGCGAAAAATCTGTGCCAGTGGCGCAAAAGGCCGGTTGTTCTGCGCCAGATCCATTTTGCCGCTGGCCCAGTAACCGGGCGCGTGCGTGCGCAGGCCTTGCTGGATCAGCGCCGACTTGCCCGCCCCCGGCGCGCCGGCAACCAGCAGCACGCGAGCCGTGCCGTCGCTGCGCACGCGCTGGATCTGTTCCAGCAGTTGCGCGCGTTCGCCATCGCGGCCAAACAGCACGTCACCGCGCGTGGCCGCCGCCCGCGCATCGAAGGCACCTAGGCGGAACGGCTCGATCTGGCCCTTTCGCTGCCACTGGCGTAGACACCAGTTAAGGTCGGCGGCCAGCGATTCGAGACTCTGATAACGCGCGTCCGGCTCCTTGGCCAAGCCTTTGAGCAACACATGGCAAATGCCTTGCGGCAGTTCGGGAATATAGTCGGCCGGCGACAACGGCTCGACGGCGGCGTGCACATGCAGCCATTGCGACGCATCGCGAGCGGTCAGCGGCGGGCGACCGGTCAGGGCCTCATAGAGGATGGCCGAGAGCGCATACACATCGCTGCGCTCATCGACGTTGGCGCCATCGCCCTGCAGCTGTTCCGGCGCCAGATAAGGCCAGTGCTCGGGACTTGGCAGTTCAGCGACCGGCGTTTCCTGCGCCTGAATGTGAAAGCCCATCAGCCGGACGCTGTCGTCCGCGCCGACCATCAGATGCCACGGCAATAGAAATCCCTGTGGGAGCGAGCCTGCTCGCGAAGGGGTCATTTGAGCCGACATCTCTGTTGCCGGATCCACCGCTTTCGCGAGCAGGCTCGCTCCCACAGGGTTTGGCGGGGGGCCGGGATGGCGAGTGTGGGCCAGAGCAGTGGCGGCAGCGACGGCGATATTCAGCGCTCGACCGAGCGGCAGGCCGGCGGCGTCGATCAGTCCAGCCAGCGGCGTGCCCCAGTGCGGATAGACCAACACGGGGCCGCCGGCCGAACGAACAAGCGCCAATGGGTTGATCGCCCACTGCGAGGGCAACTGCACATGGAGACCGCGCTCCAGCCGCTTGCACAGCGCCGGTCGTTGAATCGGCGCGCGCACGGCGAACCACGCCTCGCCCGAGTGGCTGTCCTGAAGGGTGAACCAGGTCAGCTCATGGTCGCGGCGCAACAGGCTGAACCGGCAATCTTCAAGCCACGCGTCATCGAGCGCCGGGGCATCGTTAGCGCAGGAAACCGCAGGCAAAGAGGGCTGGCCGGGCATACACATTCACCACTGGAAATGGAATTCAGGCTGGTGACGAAGTATACGCAGCGGTTTTTGCAAAAGGGCCAGCCGCTGCGCCGATGTCCGTCGACGGCCTCAAGATGGCCGTCCAGAGCCTTGCACCGGCTCACGTGGTGCTCTGAAAGCGCGCGTCTTATCCCTCGGGATAATTGCTTTATCGCAAGCCGTCCCCTAGCGTACGAGCCAGATAACCCGGCGCCCCGCCTTCTCCTTTTCACCGCGACGCAGAGGCCTGCATGATCCGACTCGGCCAAGCCACGATTTCCCTGGAACGGCGCGAAGCCTTTCTCGATGGCCGGCCCCTGCGCGTGGGCGGGCGGGCGTTTGAAATACTTTCGGTGCTGATGCAGGCCGACGGGAGGATCGTCAGTAAAAACGAACTGATCAATCAGGTCTGGCCGGACATCGTCGTCGAAGAGAACAATCTGCAGGTGCAGATTTCCTCGCTGCGCAAACTGCTCGGGGAAAAAGAAATCATCCAGACGGTTCCCCGTCGAGGTTACCGATTATTGAAAGACCACGAACCCAAACTGCCCGTGTTCACTGCCCTGGCCTCGGCGCCGATCGTGGCGCAGCCGCCGCCGGTCGAGGCGCACTCGGTGCCGGTATTTATCGTCGACGATGAGGCCTGCGTGCGCACTGCGCTGAGCCGGTTGTTGCGCGCCGAAGGCATCGAGCACCGGATTTTCCAGTCGGCCGAAGAACTGCTCGAGGCCAACCTCGACAATGGCCCGGCGTGCCTGCTGCTCGACGTCAGTCTGCCCGACACCACAGGTTTGCAGTTGCAGGCGGCACTGAACGAGTGCGGCCATCCGTGGCCGGTGATCTTCATGACCGGCCACGGCACCATTCCTATGTCGGTGCAGGCCATGAAGGCCGGCGCTGTGGAGTTTCTGACCAAGCCGTTCAACGACGATGAACTGCTAGGTGTTTTGCGCAGCACCCGTCAGCATGCAGCGACGGCGTTCGATCAGTGGCAACGGGTTCAACACGTCCGGCAACTGGCGGCGCAACTGACGCCGCGTGAACGTGAGGTGCTGCCGCTGATCGTCGGCGGTCTGTCGAACAAACAGATCGCCAACCAGTTGGGCACCAGTGAAGTGACCGCCAAGGTTCATCGCAAGCACATCATGGCGAAGATGCAGACCCGCTCGCTGGTCAATCTCGTCGAACTCTACGGACTGATCAGCGCCGCGCCTTCGCCTGGCCCATCGAGCCTGTCGTGAGCGGCGTGGCAGGTCGCCCGACGGCGGCCGATAGCGCCCGCCCGACCATCGTCTGTATCGTTGACGACGACGCTTCCGTGCGCAAAAGCCTGTTGAACCTGCTGCGTTCGGTTGGCTACCGCGCGCAGGTCTATGCCAGTGGCGAAGCGTTTCTGGCTGAAGCCGATCTGGCTGACATCGCTTGCCTGCTGCTGGATCTGCGCATGCCCGGTCTTTCCGGCATAGAGGTGATGCGCGCATTGCTCGGCAGGCCCCGACAGTTTCCGGTGATCTGCATGTCGGCCCATTGGGATGAGGCAGCACTCGCCGAGACCGGGCATTACCGGGCGTTCGAGTGTCTGTGCAAACCCTTTGATGAGGAACTGCTGCTGGCGGCCCTCGACAGGGCACTGCATCGCCAGCACTGAAACCATCAGCTGTCTTGTGTGGCGTCTTGCGGCGATTCGGTGACCGGCAACGAAGCCGTCATTTCGGCGTGACACACCGCGAGGATTTCATCGGCCAGCGCTGAGTCGTCCGGGCACGCCCGCGAGAGCATGATCGCGCCGACTGCGCGGGCCAGCAGGTCGATCATTCTGGTTCTGCCCTCGCCTGCCGGCGCATCCGCTGCATGCGGATATTTGTCGCCGAGTGTCTGCAACGTGCGCTCGATGCCGTCGGCGAAGGCTGACTTCAAATCGCCCGACTGACGCGCCGCGTCGCCACACAGTGCCGCCATGGTGCAACCGGTGGCGCGGCCGTCACGATGCTCGCGCGACACGTACATATCGATGAAATCCTGCACGCTCAACGCCTCGGCGCTGGTCAGTGACCGCGCCAGGCTATTGGCCGACGCTTCGGCCATCAGATCGGCCTTGGAGCCGAAATGTTTGTAGAAACCGCCATGGGTGAAACCAGCGGCCGCCATCAGGTCAGCCACGCCGACCCCGTCATAACCGCGTTCGCGGAACATCACTGAAGCCGTTTCGACAATGTGCTCCCGATTGGCCTGGGCCTGAGCCTTGGATACGCGCATGTTGGATACCTCGCCAGCGCTGAAAAATCATGCGCCGATGATACATAGATGTTGGCCATAATCAAAATCATTGACAGTTTAGATTTCGGTCATCATCCTAAAAGCCAGCCACATCACTTCACTCCCATGGCCGGAACAAAAACACATGAGCGACCTGAATCTGTTTTCTTCCTACACCCTCGGCAGCCTGACACTGGCCAACCGCGCAGTCCTCGCGCCGCTGACGCGCAACCGTGCCGGCGCAGGTTTTGTGCCGAGCGAATTTGCCGCGACCTACTACAGCCAGCGTGCCAGCGCCGGTCTGCTGATCAGCGAGGCCACGCAGATTTCCCAGCAGGGCCAGGGCTATCAGGACACACCAGGCATCTACACCCAGGCGCAAATCGATGGCTGGCGTACCGTCACCGATGCTGTGCACGCAAAGGGCGGGAAGATTTTTCTGCAACTGTGGCATGTCGGCCGGGTGTCCCACGTCGACCTGCAACCCGACGGCCAAGCGCCCGTCGCTCCGTTCGCGCTGCGGGCGGCCACCAAAGTGTTCGTCAACAATCGCTTCGAGGATGTGTCCGAACCGCGCGCACTGGAAACCGCGGAGTTGCCGGGCATCGTCAATGATTTTCGTCAGGCGGCGGTAAACGCGATGGCGGCAGGCTTTGACGGCGTGGAAATTCATGGCGCCAATGGCTATCTGCTCGATCAGTTCATCAAGGACGGGTCCAACCAGCGCACCGATGCCTACGGCGGCTCGATCGAAAACCGCGCACGTCTGCTGCTGGAAGTAACCGCCGCCGTGGTCGCCGAGATCGGCGCCGATCGCACCGGCATTCGCTTGTCTCCAGTGTCGCCGGCCAATGGCGTGTCGAGCAGCGGCCCGCAAGCGCAGTTCGACTACATCGTTGACCAACTCAACGCACTGGACATCGTTTACCTGCACGTTGTCGAAGGCGCCACCGGCGGGCCACGCGACATCGCCGCGTTTGATTTTGAATCCCTGCGCCAGCGTTTCCAGAACACCTACATCGCCAACAACGGCTATGACCTGGATCTGGCCAACTCGCGCATCGCTCAGGACAAGGCTGACCTGATCGCCTTCGGCCGTCCGTTCATTGGCAACCCGGATCTAGTCGAACGCCTGCAAATCGGCGCGCCGCTGGCCGCTTTCGACCCCGCCACACTCTACGGCGGCGGCGCGACGGGCTATATCGACTACCCGACGCTCGCTGAATCCAACGCTCGCTGAACCTGCTGTTTCCCTATCCCCTGAAAAAGAGCTGACATCATGACTATCCGCCCTACTGTTCTGATCACTGGCGCTTCCACCGGCATCGGCGCGGTCTACGCCGCACGTTTCGCCCAACGCGGTCACGATCTGGTGCTGGTCGCCCGCGACCAGTCGCGGCTGGACGCACTCGCCGCCGGCCTGCGTGCCGAACACAAGGTCAACGTTGAAGTGCTGCCGGCCGATTTGACCCAACTCAGCGACTTGCACACCGTCGAAGCGCGTCTGCGCGATGACGCGCGCATCGGCATCCTCGTCAACAATGCCGGCGCGGCGCAGTCCGGGACGTTCATCGAACAAAGCACCGACAGCGTGGCGCAACTGGTCGCGCTGAACACCACCGCACTGGTGCGTCTGGCCAGTGCCATTGCCCCGCGTCTGGTCAAGGCCGGCGACGGCGCAATCATCAACATCGGCTCGGTGGTGGGCCTGGCACCGGAGTTCGGCATGTCGGTGTATGGCGCGACCAAGGCGTTCGTGCTGTTCCTTTCCCAAGGCCTGAGCCTGGAGCTGTCGCCACAGGGCGTATATGTGCAAGCCGTACTGCCCGCCGCGACCCGCACGGAAATCTGGGACCGCGCTGGCATCGACATCAACACCCTGAGCGACATCATGGAGGTCGACGATCTGGTCGATGCCGCGCTGGTCGGTTTCGACCGTCGCGAAGTCGTGACCATTCCGCCGCTGCACGAAGGCGAGCGCTGGGACGCTTTGCAAACTGCGCGTCAGGGCCTGTTGGGGCAGATTCGTCAGTCGGCCGTCGCGCAACGTTATCTGACTCAAGCCTGACCTTATCCGGACCCGCCGATATCGCGGCGGGTTCCAACCGACAAGAGCCTGTGCAATGAAAGCATTTTTTATCGAGCGCTACGGCAAGCAGAACGGCCGGATTGGCGACCTGCCCGACCCGACGGTCGGAGCGCATGACGTATTGATTCAGGTGCACGCCAGCAGTGTGAACCCGCTCGATCTGAAGATTCGCACTGGTGAATTCAAGATGATCCTGCCATACCAAATGCCCTTGGTATTGGGCAACGATGTAGCCGGAGTGGTGGTCAGCACTGGTGCAGCGGTGAAGCGTTTCAAACCGGGTGACGAGGTTTATGCGCGCCCGCCTGAATCGCGGATCGGTACGTTTGCCGAACGCATTGCCGTCGACGAAAACGCCCTCGCGCTGAAGCCTTCCAACCTGGACATGAAAGAAGCGGCGTGTATGCCTTTGGTTTCGTTGACCGCATGGCAGGCGCTGGTGGAAATCGCTCAGGTAAAGAAGGGCCAGAAGGTTTTGATTCACGCCGGCTCCGGTGGCGTCGGCACCGTCGCAATCCAGCTTGCCAAACACCTGGGCGCCTTCGTCGCGACCACCACCAGCACGGCGAATGTCGAGTGGGTCAAAGCGTTGGGCGCTGATGTCGTGGTCGATTATAAGCAGCAGGATTTCGCCAACGAACTGCGCGACTACGACGTGGTGCTCAACAGCCTCGGTGGCGATGTGCTGAAGAAATCGCTGAAGGTGCTGAAACCGGGTGGGCTGTTGATTTCCCTGTCCGGGCCGCCGACCGCGCAGTTTGCTCAGGAGCAGGGTTTATCGTGGGTGCTCGGGCTGATCATGCGCCTGCTGAGCAGCGGCATTCGTCGCCAAGCGCGCAAAAACGGGGTGCGTTACAGGTTTTTGTTCATGCGCGCCGATGGCATTCAATTGCAGAAAATCACCGCGTTGATCGAGGCGGAGGTGATCAAACCGGTGATCGACCGCAGCTTTTCCTTTGACCAGATCGCCGAGGCATTGCGCTACGTCGAACAGGGTCGAGCCAAAGGCAAGATCGCCGTCACGCTCGGCCAGGCATCGTAAACAATGCCAGCCAATGAAGCTCAGGCGGACGAACAACTGCCTCGCGAGACCGAAGCCGATCCGCCACCTGCGAATGATCCGCAGCCGCTGCAACCTCCGCCGATCGAATGGCGCCCCCTGTTGCTGGAGCCCTGACAAGTCCCGTTCCGACTTGCGTTTTGCTCATCCTGCACCACGCTTGATTCTCAGAAGTGCACGGTTTCATGGCAAAACTGCGGTTAACTGAATGGTTAGTTACCGCTATAATCCCGCGCTTCATTCAAACGGGACTTTCAATGTGAACCACAGTCAACGCGTCTCAGGCGTTTCAACGTTCATTCTGGTCGGTCTTGGCGTGGTCATCGCCCTGCTCGGCCTCGCGCTCGCGGCCGGCGGTGTGAAGCTGGTCAGCCTGGGCGGTTCCTGGTACTTCCTGATCGGCGGTCTGGCGATGACCGTTGCCGGTCTGCTGATCGCGCTGAAGAAAACCGCCGGCGCCTGGCTGTTCGCCGCGTTTCTCGTGGCCACCGCGATCTGGGCGTTGATTGACGCCGGTCTGGTGTTCTGGCCAGTGTTCTCACGGTTGTTCATGTTCAGCGCAATCGGTCTGGCCGTCGCACTGGTTTATCCACTGCTGGCCCGCGCCAATGGCCGCGCTGCCGGTCGTGGCGCCTACGCCGTTGCCGCGGTGCTGGCGGTCGGCCTCGCCGTTGCTGCGGGCAACATGTTCGTCGCGCATCCAACGGTTGCCGCCACTGGCACTGGCCCGGGTCTGACTCCGGTCGAGCCGGCCAAGGCGCAGAAAGACTGGGCGCATTATGGCAACACCGAAGGTGGCAGCCGCTTCGCCGCCCTCGACCAGATCAACCGCAACAACGTCGACAAGTTGAAAGTCGCGTGGACTTACCACACCGGTGACGTCGCCGAAAGCGATGGCAACGGCGCCGAAGACCAGCTCACCCCGCTGCAGGTTGGCAACAAGGTGTTCATCTGCACCCCGCACAACAACCTGATCGCCCTCGATGCCGACACCGGCAAAGAGCTGTGGAAGAACGCGATCAACGCACAATCGAAAGTCTGGCAGCGCTGCCGTGGCATGGCTTATTTCGACGCCACCGCCACCATCGCTCAGCCGAGCAACTCTTCGATCATCGAAGCCAAACCGGCCCCGGCCGCCAACTGCCAGCGTCGCCTGCTGACCAACACCATTGATGCACGCCTGATCGCAGTCGATGCCGACACCGGCGAGTTCTGCCAGGGTTTTGGCAACAACGGCCAGGTCGATCTGAAGGCTGGTCTGGGTGATGTTCCGGACAGCTACTATCAATTGTCGTCCGCGCCGTTGATGGCCGGCACCACCGTTGTGGTGGGCGGTCGCGTCGCTGACAACGTGCAGAGCGACATGCCTGGCGGCGTGATTCGTGGTTTTGACGTGATCACCGGTGCCATGCGCTGGGCATTCGATCCGGGCAATCCGCAGGATCGCAACGCGCCGGCTGACGGCAGCACCTACGTACGCAGCACGCCAAACAGCTGGGCGCCGATGTCCTACGACGCGGCGACCAACACGGTGTTTCTGCCGATGGGCAGTTCGTCCACCGACATCTATGGTGTCGAGCGCAGCGAACTGGACCACAAATACGGCGCCTCGATTCTCGCGCTGGACGCCAGCACGGGTGAAGAACACTGGGTGTTCCAGACCGTGCACAACGATCTGTGGGACTTCGACCTGCCGATGCAGCCGAGCCTGATCGACTTCGACAAGGACGGCCAAAGCGTTCCGGCGCTGGTCATCGGCACCAAGGCCGGGCAGATCTACGTGCTCGACCGCGCTACTGGCAAACCGTTGACCGAGGTTAAGGAAGTACCGGTCAAAGCGGCCAACATCCCTAACGAGCCGTACTCGCCGACCCAACCGAAATCCGTGGGCATGCCGCAGATTGGCGCGCAACACCTGACCGAATCCGACATGTGGGGCGCCACGCCGTACGATCAATTGCTCTGCCGCATCGACTTCAAGAGCATGCGTTACGACGGTCTGTACACCGCGCCGGGTACTGACAAGTCGCTGAGCTTCCCGGGTTCGCTGGGCGGCATGAACTGGGGCAGCATCTCCACTGACCCGGTGCACGGTTTCATCTTCGTCAACGACATGCGTCTGGGCCTGTGGATCCAGATGATCCCGTCGCAGAACAAAGGCCAGGCCGCTGGCGGTGGCGAGGCGTTGAACACCGGCATGGGCGCTGTACCGCTCAAGGGCACGCCGTACGCAGTGAACAAGAACCGCTTCCTCTCGGTGGCCGGCATTCCGTGCCAGGCGCCGCCGTTCGGCACTCTGACCGCGATCGACATGAAGACTCAGAAAGTCGCGTGGCAGGTTCCGGTCGGCACCGTTGAAGACACCGGTCCCCTAGGCATCCGCATGCACCTGCCGATCAAGATTGGTCTGCCGACCCTCGGCGGCACCCTGTCGACGCAAGGTGGCCTGATCTTTATCGCCGGCACTCAGGATTTCTATCTGCGTGCGTTCAACAGCGGCAACGGTGAAGAAGTCTGGAAAGCGCGTCTGCCGGTCGGCAGCCAGGGCGGCCCGATGACTTACGTTTCGCCGAAGACCGGCAAGCAGTACATCGTCGTCACCGCGGGCGGCGCTCGTCAGTCGACCGATCGCGGCGATTACGTGATGGCGTACGCCTTGCCGTAAATCGCTTCGTTTACTCAGTCAGCAACCCCATGCGCGCGGTGCCTCAGGGCACCGCGTCGTTGTTTTATCGCGTTGAAGATTTCAGCAGGAAGGATTCACATGTTATCGGCTGTTCGCTTTTCCCGTTCCGGGCTTTTCACCGGCCTGCTGTTGGGCCTGAGCTGCATCACTACCCTTCCCGCGCTGGCCGCCAGCGACTCCGATCCGCTGACACGCAGCACCCTCACCGGCGACTGGGGCGGCTTGCGTCATCAGCTCAATGAAGACGGCATCAAGTTCACCGGCGATTACAGCGGCGAAACCGCTTACAACGCTGACGGCGGCCTGCACCGTTCGGCGCGCTACTCGCAGAACCTCAAGCTCGGCGTGCAGTTTGATCTGAGCAAACTGTATGGCGTCGACAATGCCGGCAAGGTCCAGTTGACGATCAACGACCGGCGCGGCAACAGCGCCTCGCAAGACCTGGTCGGCAACCGCTTGCCGATTCAGGAAAACTACGGCGGGCTGTACACACGCCTGACCGAGCTGAGTTATGAGCGCAGCCTGTTCACCCCGGCGCTGAATGTGAAGCTCGGTTACATGGCCATGGGCAACGACCTCGGTGGCCTCGACAGCGGCATTTTGTGCAACTTCATGAACGCCGGTTTCTGTGGGCATCCGCTGAACATGTCCGGTGGCAGCGGCTGGACCAATTACCCGAATGCGCATTTGGGTGTGCGGGTGAAATACGACCTGTCGCCGTCCTGGCAACTGCGTGTGGCGGCGTTCAACGTCGACCCCGAGAGCAACGGCGATTCCAGCCGCGCCTGGCATCTGGGGCCGAAACACACCACCGGCACCGTAGTGCCGATCGAACTGGTGTACAAGCACGCGGGCGAGCTGCCCGGCGAGTACAAGGTTGGTTATTACTACGACAATTCAGATGTGCAGCGCATCGGCAGCGACGATGACGTGTCCGGTCGCGGCGGCCATTATCTGCTGGTCGATCAGGCCGTTTGGCGCTCGCCGACTTCCGAGGGCCGTAGCCTGCATGCGTTCGGCCAGTATTCGGCCGCCAGTCAAGCGGCTTCGCCGTTCAGCAAGTGGTACGGCACCGGGTTGGTGCTGTACAAACCGTTCGAAGGCCGCCCGCACGACACCCTCGCTCTGGGCTATGGCCGCGCCGTCCCCAACCCGCGCAGCCGCGACGTGCAGCAGGACGCCGCGCTGGCCAATGGCGCAGCGTTCCCCAACCTGGACAGCGCCGAACAACTGATCGAGTTCGGCTACGGCTATCAGGCAACCCCGTGGCTGACCCTGCGCCCGAATGTGCAATACATCATCGAACCGGGCGCATTTTCCGGGCAGGACATCGACAATGCCCTGGTCATGGGCCTGCAAGTCAAAGCCTCACTCTGACCGACATCTGCTCGCGAAAGCGCCGGGTCAGTGACATCAATGCTGACTGACCCGCCGCCTTCGGGAGCAAGCCCCCTCCTACATCGATCTCCAACACTTGCGCCCCCCAAAGTTTCACACTGGCAACTCGACCCGTGCAACCAGTCCGCCCTTGCGTGCGTTGCGCAGTGTCAGTTCCCCGCCCTGCTCGCGCGCAATCGCTCGGGCGGTCGAAAGCCCCAGGCCCACGCCGCCGGTGTCGCGGTTGCGCGACGTTTCGAGGCGGAAGAACGGATCAAACACCTGCTCCAGCGCAGCCTCGGGGATGCCCGGGCCGTCGTCGCTGACTTCAATGGCGATGGCATATTCCTCACGATTCAAGGCAATGCGCGGGTGCTGCGCATACTTGCGCGCGTTCTCCAGCAGATTGACCACCACCCGCTTGATGCCCAGCGGCCGGCCTTCGTACACCAGGTGCGCCGGACCGTCGAAAACGATGTCAATGTGCTGATCGCGGTAGTCATCGACGATGGTTTGCAGCAACTCCGACAGGTCGAACGCCGTGGTTTGTTCGCGATGGGTGTCCTCGCGGAAAAACGCCAGGGCGGCATTGATCATCGACTGCATTTCCTCGACATCGCGAATCAGTTTGCGCTGGTGGTCGAGGTCTTCCATGAATTCACTGCGCAAACGCATCCGCGTCAGTGGCGCGCGGAGGTCGTGGGAAATCGACGCGAGCATGTGCGTGCGCTCGCTGATGAAATGCTGGATCTGTGCCTGCATGGTGTTGAACGCCACGATGGCCTGGCGGATTTCGTGCGGTCCTTCGATCTTGATCGGCGGTGCGCGCAGGTCAGTGCCGAAACGCCGCGCCGCGCTGGCGAAGCGCTGCAAGGGATTGGCCAGCTGGCGTGTGGCGATCCAGGCGACCAGTACTGTCGCAATCAGGCCCAGCGCTATAATGATGGCGATCCGCGTGGACAACTCCAGGCCCCAACTGCGCTCGGGCGGGATAAAGGACAACCAACTGCCGTCGACCAGTTGCACCAGTGCGGCGTAATGCGCCTGCGGATTGTCGCCGGGCCAGTCGCCGGGGTTGAAGGCTTCGATCTTGCGCTGATCACCGAGCAATTGCTGCAGCACCGGCACCCTGCTCGCTTCGACGCGTGCGCCGTCGCCCGGCAGCTCAAATTCAGCGCGTTGCGCTTTCCACGACACCTGCAGGAGGCTGCTGCTCGCCGCGGCGGCCAATTGCGGGCGCAGGCTGGCGGGCGCCGCCTCGATCACCCGTGAGGTTGCGGCAATTTGCTCAAGCAGGCCGGTGCGCTCGATCGGCGGACGCGCCCAGATGCCAGCGACCTGAACGAACAGCGCGTTCAGCGCCAGCGACGCGAGCATCGCCGCCAGAATCGTCAGGGCGATTCGCCGTCTGAGGGTGTCTCCCGGCAGCAGTCGGCGGATCACGAGCGGCTGACCTTGGCGGTGAACATATAACCGCCATTGCGCACGGTGCGAATCAAGTCCGGCCGTTTGCAGTCCGGCTCGATCTTGCGCCGCAGACGACTGACCTGCACGTCGATGCTGCGGTCGAACGCGTCGTGGCCCTGGCCGTGGGTCAGATCGATCAATTGTTCGCGGGTGAGGATGCGTTGCGGATGGTCGAGAAACACCACCAGCAGATCGAACTCGCCGCCGGACAGCGGAATCATCACGTTGTCGGGTGAGCGCAATTCGCGACAGGTGATGTCCAGGTGCCAACCGGCGAAGGCGACGACCGGCCGCGCTGGCGTGGTCGGATTGCGTTGCTCGCCGGCGCGCCGCTGCAAGGCGCGCACGCGTGCCAGCAGTTCCTGCGGGGCGAACGGTTTGGTCAGGTAGTCATCGGCGCCCAGCTCCAGGCCGACGATGCGATCACTCAACTCGGCCATGGCGGTGAGCATGATGATCGGAATGCCCATCTGCGCGCGCACTTTCTGGCACAGGCTCAAGCCGCCTTCGCCGGGCAGCATCAGGTCGAGAATGATCGTGTCCGGACGTTGCGCGGCAATCGCCGCCCACATGGCCTCGCCGTGTGCGGCGACGTCGACGTCATAGGCGTGCTGCATGAAAAACTTCTTCAGCAGCGCGAGAATTTCCACGTCATCGTCGACGATCAGCAGTCTGCTCACGGTTCCAGGCCCACCCACGAAAAAACACGCAATCTAAAGCCAATCGGCGCCCGGGTCATTTATTTCAATCGCGCAACATCTCTACACCACGGACACCAAACGGACATCGTCCGGCAAAACCGCTGGGGCACTCTGCAGCCATTCCAGTCCAGGGGGTTTGCATGAAGGATTTGTACAACAGCCATCGCGTCGGCGGGCACTGCGTCAACCGGCCTTTGATCCTCAGCCAGCGCACCGCCGCGCTCGGCCCTGACACGCCGATTGTGTTCCAGGAGTCATGCCTGGGCGTTTCCGACGACCAGAGCCGAATCGTCCTGCGCCGTTATTTCGAGCACTTCAGCCCGACCAGTGCGCACTGGGTCGAGTACGTCCACAGCATTTCGGCGGCCGATCTGGTCGCGTGGATCATGACCCACGGCCAGCTCCATATCGAGTGCTCGGACCACACCGGGTCTCAACACAAGGAAACTTCGCTTTGATCAACAGCGTTCGCTCACTGTCGCTGGCGCTCGCCGCCGCCCTGAGCCTGTCGGCGTGCACCAGCAGAAAAGCCGAAAACAGCGGCTTTCTGCATGATTACACGGTGCTGACCGAGCGTCAGTCACCGTCCGGTCAACCCGTGCTGGCCTGGGTCAGCCCGGCATTGGCCAGAGGCCGTTATACGCAGGTTTACCTGGCGCCGAGTCAGTTCTACCCCAGCGCCGAACCGACGGTGCGGATTCCTCTCAGCACGCTGTCCGGGGTCACCGACTATTACGACGCGGCGCTGAGAATCGAACTGAGCAGAGTGCTGCGCGTCGTCGACAGACCCGGCCCGGGCACGCTGACGGTCCGGCCGGCGATTACCCAGGTCGCCACTCACGTGCAAGGGTTGCGCTTTTATGAGTGGCTGCCCGTCACCCTGGTGGCCGCCGGGGTGAGTACCGCGACCGGGATTCGCGACCAGGACAGTACCGTCGCCACCGAGGTCTCATTCGAAGACGGTTCGACCGGTGAAGTGGTCGCCGAAGTGGTGCGCAAGGGCATCGGTCTGCCGCTGGACAACGACCGGCAGGTGTTGAGCCCCGATGACGTCAAAGGGGTGCTGGACGGCTGGGCCAGCGACCTTGGCCAATCCTGGCTGACGCTGCGTCGATAAGTCACTGCGCGATGGGTAGTGAAGAAAATAACCGTGAGTGGTGAATTATTTGGTTACTTCTGATCTCTGATCTCAAAGAAGGTGCCATCGAAAGGATGGCATCGCATGAGAACGGAACTCGTCTTCCCTGCCCCACCCCGGGGCCGCGGTTGTGACAAGACGGACCAGCGACAGAGTAATTCACATGAAATCACGCAAGAATACGGTCAAGCCGATCGGCCTGAAAGACATCACCATTGTCGACGACGCCAAGATGCGCAAGGCGATCACCGCCGCCGCGCTGGGCAACGCCATGGAATGGTTCGACTTTGGTGTGTATGGCTTTGTTGCCTACGTGCTCGGCAAGGTATTTTTCCCCGGCGCCGATCCTGGCGTGCAGATGATCGCCGCGCTCGCGACGTTCTCGGTGCCGTTCTTGATCCGCCCATTGGGCGGGCTGTTCTTCGGCGCCCTGGGCGACAAATACGGGCGGCAGAAAGTCCTCGCCGCGACCATCGTGATCATGTCCCTCAGCACCTTTGCCATCGGCCTGATTCCGTCCTATGCCTCGATCGGCATCTGGGCACCGATTCTGTTGTTACTGGCGAAAATGGCTCAGGGTTTCTCGGTCGGTGGCGAGTACACCGGTGCCTCGATCTTTGTCGCCGAATACGCGCCGGATCGCAAACGCGGCTTCCTTGGCAGTTGGCTGGATTTCGGCTCGATCGCCGGTTTCGTCTTCGGTGCCGGCGTCGTGGTCTTGATTTCGACCATTCTCGGCGAGCAGCGCTTCGAGGAATGGGGCTGGCGCATTCCGTTCTTCCTCGCCCTGCCCCTGGGCATGATCGGCCTCTATCTGCGCCACGCGCTGGAGGAAACCCCTGCGTTCCAGCAGCACGTGGAAAAACTCGAGCAAGGCGACCGCGAAGGTCTGGCGCGCGGCCCGAAAGTTTCGTTCAAGGAAGTCGCGACCAAACACTGGCGCAGCCTGATGACCTGCATCGGCGTGGTCGCGGCGACCAACGTCACCTATTACATGCTGCTGACCTACATGCCGAGCTACCTCACGCATAACTTGCATTACAGCGAAAACCACGGCGTGCTGATCATCATCGCGATCATGGTCGGCATGCTGTTCGTACAGCCGCTGATCGGCTTCATCAGCGACAAGATCGGCCGCAAGCCGTTCATCGTGGTGGGCAGCATCGGCTTGTTCATCCTCGCCATTCCGGCGTTCATGCTGATCAACAGCGGCAGCATCGGCCTGATCTTTTCCGGCCTGCTGATTCTGGCCGTGCTGCTCAATTTCTTTATCGGCGTGATGGCGTCGACCTTGCCGGCGATGTTTCCCACGCACATCCGCTACAGCGCGCTGGCCAGCGCCTTTAACGTCTCGGTGCTGATCGCCGGCCTGACCCCGACCGCAGTGGCTTGGCTGGTCGAGAGCACTAACGATCTGTACATGCCGGCGTACTACCTGATGGTGATTGCCGTGGTCGGCCTGGTCACCGGTGTGACGATGAAGGAGACCGCTAACAAACCCTTGCGCGGTGCGGCCCCGGCAGCGTCCGACCTGGAAGAGGCCAAGGAATTGCTGCAAGAGCACCACGACAATATCGAACAGAAAATCGAAGACATCGACGCGCAAATCGCCGAGCTGGAAGCCAAGCGCAAGGAACTGGCGCAACAGCATCCGCGGATTGATTGAGGCCAGGTCCGGTCACGGTTCAGGCGTTTCCTCGACAAGACGGCTGACATCCGCCGGCTGGTAGACCCAGCCGATGAACAACTCATAACCCACCGCGAGAATCACCGGGCCGGTGAACAAACCGATGATGCCGCTGGTGACCATGCCGCCGAGCGCGCCGATCAGCACCACCGGCATCGGCACCGCGACGCCGCGTCCCAGCAGCAGCGGCTTGAGTACGTTGTCGGAGAGCCCGGCGATGATCATCCAGACGGCGAAAATGATCGTGCCGGCGCTGACGCCGTCATGGGCGAATACGAAGATCACCACGGGGATTGTGATCAGCAGCACCGGTAACTGCATGATGCCCAGCAGCAACACCATCAGCGCCAGAATGCCCGCAGCGGGAACGCCCATGATCACCAGCGCGACACCGATCAGCAGCATCTGAATGAAGGCGATGCCGACCACACCCTGCGCCACTGCGCGGATGGTCGAGGTGCACAGTTGCGCGATTTGCGGGCCGCGCACCGGGCCGGAAATCCGCGTGGTAATTGCCACGGCGGTGCGGTGGCCGCGCTCGCCGTGGGTCATGATCAGCCCGGCGATAATCAGTGCGATGACAAACACCACGATCCCCCCGCCGACGCCGGCGGCCTGATGCAGCAGCACCTTGCCCCAGCTACTCAGGTGTGGCGCCAGTTCCTTGAACGCCCAGCTCAGATCCTGCGAGGCGTGTTGCCAGATGCCGAAGATCGGCGCACCGATCAGCGGCCAGTCGGCGACGCCGGGCGGTGGTGGCGGAATTTCAAAATGATCCGCCTCCATCGTGTGCATGCCGGCTTTGACCGAGTCGGCCACCGACGCACCGAGCAGGCTCAGCGGCACCATCAGGATCAGCAGGCCGAGCAGCACCAGCAGGATCGCCGCCCAGCCATGGCGATTGCCGAGTTTCGCCCCGAGCTTCTGGTTCAGCGGATACAGGGTGATGGCGAGAATCAATGCCCACAGCATCACGTTGAGGAATGGATGAAAGATATCGAAGCAGAACAGCACCAGCGTGGCGATCAGCCCGGCCCGGATCAGCACGTCCAGCAGGGCTCTGGAACTGTTGAAGGCAATGAGCGGCTGTTCTTCCATTTCGCGTTCTCCCGAGGCTGAAAATCATCAGTGCGCTGAGCCTAGATCACAACCGCGCGGTCGTCGTGTTTTCGAACACTGGCGCCAGTCGCGACACTGGTGCTTCGGCCGATTCCCGTCTAAACCTGATGCACGTCCCTGTTGATAAGGAAGTTGCGGATGCGGTCGACACACTCACTGATGATTCTCGCTTTGGCCGGCAGCGCCGGGCAGGCACTGGCGGGCGGTATTCAGCTGTATGAAGCCGGTCAGGAAGGCGCCGGGCTGGCCAATGCCGGTTCGGCGGCGTTGGCCAGCGATCCAGGCGTGTTGATGAGCAACCCGGCGGGAATCGCTGCGCTCCACGGCACGCAAATCACTCTGACCGGTCAGGCAGTGTTCGGCGGACTGGGTTTCGACCGCAACGCGGATAACGACTTTTCCGGCAACGAGGGTGGCAACCCGCTGCCGATCCTGCCGGGCAGCAGTTTTTTCATCAGCCATGAGGTCAACGATCGCGCCAGCGTCGGCTTTGGCCTGTATGGCAACTTCGGTCTGAGTGTGAAATACGACGATGACTGGGCCGGGCGTTACTTCACGCAGGAGTCGACGCTGATTGGCGTGTCGATGCAGCCGACGTTCGCCTACAAGATCACCGATGATCTGTCGATGGGGATCGGCCCACGGTTGGTGTACGGCTATTACTACACAAAAATGGCCGTCGACAATAACGCCTTCCTGCCGGGCACGCCGTTCCGGGAGGATGGCAACGTGCAATACAAGGACACCGACACCGGCGTCGGCCTCAACCTCGGCCTGCGTTATCAGCTGGACCCGCGAACCACGGTCGGTTTCGCCTACACCAGCAAGGTCAAACTGGAGTTCAAGGACTCGCCTTCGGCCCACGGCATTCGCAATCCCCTGCTCAATCTGGCGTTGTCGCGGCTGGACGTCGAGGCGCTGGAAATCGACATGAACATCCCGCAAAGCGCGACTTTGAGCATCGCCCATCAGATGAACCAACAATGGACCCTGTTCGGGTCGCTGAACTGGCAGGACTGGAGCGACTTTGCCGACATCGGCGTGAACGTCGACACGGCGGCCGGCAACGTTTCCCGCTCGGTGGATCGCCAGTATCAGGACACCTGGCACCTGTCGATCGGCGCGCAAAACCAGATCAGCCCGTCTCTGCGCTGGAACATGGGCATCGGATACGACAGCTCCGCCGTCAAAGACAAAAACCGCACCGTCGACAATCCGATGAACGAGACCTGGCGACTGGCGACCGGCCTGAGCTACGCATTGGCGGAAAATACCGACCTCAACCTCAATTACACTTTGGTCTGGCTTGGCGACATGGACGTGCAGCAGAGCAAACGCAACGGGCAGACGCTGTCGGGCAGTTATCCCAATAGCGCCCTGCATATCGTCGGCGGTGGCGTGACCTGGCGGTTCTAGCCATGTCCGGCGCCGTCCAAACGTGTGGGAACAGGCTTGTTCGAAGGCGCCGGCCGCGTCGAAAATCAATCCTGCCGATTACTCCGCACGCGGCTTGGTGTTAAATAGGCGCCAGTCTTAACCTTGTCGTCTCAAGCTGTGCACCGAGAACCGAAATGAACACGCCTTCCAGACAAAACACGCCCTGCCTGACAGCGGTGATTGCATGATCGAAGTCACCGAAGTTTCCATCGCCCAACTGCGCGCTGCGCTTGAATCCGGCCAGACCACCGCGGTCGAACTGGTACAGGCTTATCTGGCCCGTATCGATGCCTACGACGGCGCGGACACACCGACGGCGCTCAATGCCGTGGTGGTGCGCAATCCTGAAGCGTTGAACGAAGCAAGCGCCTCCGATGCCCGGCGTGCCCGAGGCGAAACCCTCAGCCCGCTCGACGGCATTCCCTATACCGCCAAGGACAGTTATCTGGTCAAGGGCCTGACTGCCGCGTCCGGCAGCCCGGCGTTCGCCGATCTGATTGCCTATCGCGACGCCTTCACCATCGAACGTTTGCGCGGTGCCGGCGCCATTTGCCTGGGCAAGACCAACATGCCGCCGATGGCCAATGGCGGCATGCAGCGCGGTGTCTATGGCCGTGCCGAAAGCCCGTACAACGCCGACTACCTGACAGCGCCGTTCGCTTCGGGTTCGTCCAATGGTGCCGGCACCGCCACCGCCGCCAGCTTCGCCGCATTCGGTCTGGCCGAAGAGACCTGGTCGAGCGGGCGTGGCCCGGCGTCCAACAATGGCTTGTGCGCCTATACCCCGTCTCGCGGGGTAATCTCGGTGCGCGGCAACTGGCCGTTGACCCCAACCATGGACGTGGTGGTGCCCTTCGCCCGGACCATGGCGGACCTGCTTGAAGTGCTCGACATTGTCGTCGCCGAAGACCCGGACACCCGTGGCGACCTGTGGCGCCTGCAAACGTGGGTGCCCATCCCCAGCGTCAGCGAAGTGCGTCCCGCGTCTTACGCTGATCTGGCCGCTGATGCCAAAGCCCTTGCCGGCAAGCGTTTCGCCGTGCCGCGCATGTTCATCAATGCCGACCCTGAGGCGGGCACCAGCGAAGCACCGGGTATCGGTGGGCCGACGGGCCAGCGCATTCAGACCCGCGCCTCGGTGATCGAGTTGTGGAACCAGGCGCGGCAGGCCCTCGAAGCCGCCGGTGCTGAAGTGATCGAAACCGACTTCCCGCTGGTGTCCAACTGTGAAGGCGATCGCCCGGGCGCGCCGACGGTGTTCACTCGCGGGCTGGTGTCGAAAGAGTTCTTGCATCATGAGTTGTGGGACCTGACAGCCTGGGCATTCGACGACTTCCTGCAAGCCAACGGCGACCCGAAACTCAATCGTCTGGTTGACGTCGACGGCGCGAAAATTTTCCCGCACGACCCTGGCACCCTGCCCAACCGCGAAGGTGATCTGGCCGCCGGCATGGATGAATACGTGCGCATGGCCGAGCGCGGTATCACGCCGTGGAATGAAATCCCCACCGTGCCCGATGGCTTGCGTGGGCTGGAGCAGACCCGGCGCATCGACCTTGAAGACTGGATGGACCGACTCGGCCTCGACGCGGTGCTGTTCCCCACCGTCGCCGACGTTGGCCCGGCCGACGCGGACGTCAACCCGCAATCGGCCGACATTGCCTGGAGCAACGGCGTCTGGGTGGCCAACGGCAACCTCGCGATCCGCCATCTCGGCGTCCCGACCGTTACCGTGCCCATGGGCCTGATGGGCGACATCGGCATGCCGGTCGGCCTGACCTTCGCCGGCCGCGCCTACGACGATTCGAATCTGATACGCCTGGCGTCGGCATTCGAATCGACCGGCAGCAAACGCCAGATCCCACCGCGCACGCCGCCACTGGTCTGACGCAACACAATTGTGGGAGCAGGCTCGCTCCCACAGGGGGAACGCATTTCAATTGTAGGAGTGAGCCTGCTCGCGATGAGGCCTTAAGCCGCACCCTCTCTGCTGGCTGGAAAGCCGCCTTCGCGAGCAAGCTCGCTCCCACATTGGGTCGTGTGTAAACCCATTAATCTTGATCCAGGCAAAAATCCCTGTGGAGCTGCATCGGGCCATTATTCTGGTGGATGCAGTACAATCCGCGGCTTTCTCTCACTCCCCAAGGAGTTTTCATGTCCGGGCTCGAACTGTTTGCCGCCGCCCTCGGCGTGATCGCCGTCTGGCTGACGGTCAAACAGAATCCATGGTGTTGGCCGATCGGGCTGGTCATGCTGTTGCTGTACAGCTGGATCTTCTTTGAGGTGAAGCTGTATTCGGACATGTTATTGCAGGTGATCTACGCCGCGCTGCAACTCTACGGCTGGTGGCAGTGGACCCGCGCCGGCACGATGCACGACGGGCGGGATGTCACGCGGCTGCCTTCGCGCGCAATTCTGTCCGGTCTGGGCATCGGTGCGGTCGGCAGTCTGTTGCTCGGCGCGGCGATGGCCCATTGGACGGATGCCGCGCAGCCCTGGCTCGACGCGGCTCTGACCGGGTTCAGCCTGGTGGCGCAGTGGTGGATGGCGCAGAAACGCCTGCAATGCTGGGCGCTATGGTTCGTGCTCGATGTGATTTTCGTCGGGCTGTTCCTCTATAAAGGGCTGTACCTCACCGCTGCGTTGTACGGGCTGTTCACCCTGCTCGCCGTCCAGGGTTATCGCGAATGGCGAGCCGATCCGGCGCTGCAACGATGAAAGTTGTCGTGTTGACGGGACCTGAGTCCACTGGCAAAAGCTGGCTGGCGGCGGGTCTGCAACAACGTTTCGGCGGCGTTCGGGTGGATGAATACGTGCGTCGGTTTATCGAACTCAACCCCCGCGATACCTGCCTGGCCGACATTCCCGAAATCGCCCGAGGCCAGTTGCAATGGGAGGATGAGGCACGCGCGCAACAGCCGTCGTTGCTGATTCTCGATACCCATCTGTTGAGCAATATTCTCTGGAGCCAGACGCTGTTCGGCGCCTGCCCGGCCTGGCTGGAAGCGGAACTGCTCAAGCGCCATTACGACTTGCACCTTCTGTTGTCACCGGAGCAGATCGACTGGACCGAAGATGGCCAGCGCTGCCAACCAGACCTGCCCGAGCGTCTGGCGTTCTATCACGCCACTCGCCACTGGCTCGAACAGCACCAGCAACCGTTGCAAATCATTCAGGGCGACTGGGCCGCACGGCAAGTGCAAGCCTTTGCCGCCGTCGAGCAATTACTCGCCGAATAACCCGGCGGCGGGTGCCAACGCCCGTCGAGTCTGCGCAAAGTGTCCATTTCTGAAACACCGCCGACCGCTCAAAGGCCGCTGCGGGCCATGTTCATGGCTTTGTCATCAGCGTTGTTACACCAATGAAACACCTCGACGTTAGCCCCGCGCCAGAGCATCCCTCAGGCCAGTGCCAACTGCGTGCCGCTCGGCGTGTTTCACGTTTGAAACAGATCCCAGCCCGAACCCGCACGGGGTTTACGCAAATCATTGAAAAGCCAAGGCATTCCAAAAGCGGCACAGCTTTCGCTCTCTCCTTCACAACGCTGACCAAGGGCAGCCCACCGAAGAAGGAATTGCAGCCGTGGGGAATTTCAAGAAAGGTTTGACCTGTCTTCTGCTGATCGGATCAGCCGCCAGCGCCGTGTTCAGTGTCAGCGCGCAGGCCGAAGGCAATGGCGTGATCGTCCTCAATCGCGACGTGCAGCCGATCCCTATCGGTCGCAATGGCGGCAAAGACCCCTACCCGACCACCGTCAACGCCAACCCTTCGGCGCGGATCAATCAGACCCTCAGCAACACCGAACTCAGCGACGGCGACTTCGCCAGTGTCGCCAGCGGTTCTTCGATTCGCGGCAACATGACCACCCCCAGCTCCAACCTGCCCGGCATGAATACCCTGACCAACCAGAACGGTCTGCCCGGCATGCGCGTTGGCACGGGTGGCGGCGCGGGCGGCTCGATCTCCAATACGGTCAACCGGGCGATGAGCACCGGTCTGGCACCCCTGACCCGCATGGCCGGAGGCCAGTGAGATGAATCGCACTCTTCTGCTGCTCGCCCTGCTCGGCTGCACCAGCGTCATGGCCGATTCGACTTCAGTCAACCAGGCAAATATTCAGGATTCCGGCACGCAGTACCGTGGCAATTTCAACGTCAACCAGGCCGCGGGTGACCAGATGCAGCAAGCCAACACCAAGGCGATTGCCATCGGCACCGAAGCGCACGCCACCACCAGCGTCAGGCAGAACATCGACACGCCTGCCAGCCGCGCCATCGACGCGAGCGCCAACATCGGCGGCAATTCTTTCAGCAATGGCAACGGCATCCTCGGTGTGAACCAGGGTGCCGGGGCCAATAACCAGATGGCCAACGTCACGCGCGTCAGCATCAGTGCTGCACCGCAGAGCGTTGACGACAGCGCCCTTTCGCAACAGAACGTGGCGTTTTTACCGAGCTCAGGAGCAACTGGTACCCCACCCGGCAGTCGCCAGGTCACGACAAGTGATCAGGCCTTCACCGGCAGCCGCGGGGTCATCCAGGTGAACCAGAGTGCCGGGGTGGGGAACCGCATGGCTAACACCCTGAGCATCCGGGTCGCAGACTGACCCAAACACACGCAGTGCAATTAGAAAGTACCAACACTTAACCAACTAATAAGCACGATGGAGAAACACCATGAAACCTACAATGGCTCTCAAACCACTGGTTTTCGCACTTGCAGCAGTGATGGCAATCGCAGCACAGGCAGGCGGCCGTGATGACAACAACGGTCATGGTAACGGGCATGGCAACGGGCACGGTAATCACCAGCCCAAAGGCCCTACCCTGGAACAACTTCTGCAAATCACTGCCGGCGCCGGCGCCGCCGTACTTGACGTGCAAGACAGCGACGGCAACGTGGTGAAAAACCAGGGCACGCTCAATAACGCCAATGCCAGCGACTCGCTCAATGGCTCCAACGGCAACATGGGCGCCAACGTTGCTGCTGGCGACGGCAACCAGCAGGACAACGCTGCTGCACTGGCCACGGCTGACGAAAGCTTCATCTTCGGTAACGCTGTTGCGGCCTCGAGCGCGACTCAGGTCAACAACAATAACTACGTGAAAAACTCGTCGACCTTCAACAACGCCACCCTCAACAACGCAGGCAACAATGGTTCCGGCAACATCGGCATCAACGTGACAGCCGGCAACTTCAACCAGCAGAAAAACAACCTCGCCATCGCCGTATCGGGTGGCCGTGTAGCGCAGGCTGCAGCTTCTGCCAACCAGTCCTCGACTGGCCTGGTCGTCGAAAACAAAGGCGTGCAGGCGTACAAAACCGACACCCTTACCGGCACTTATGCAGCCGCTGGCACGTTCAAAGCCAGAGGCACTGCGACCATCGAAGACGACAACCATGGCGGTTGGGGTAACCGTGGCGGCGGCCACGGCGGCAACGATGATCAGAAAGCCAAGTTCGAAGCCGTGGGTACTTTTGGCCTCGCTGGCGTAACCACCCAACAAGTGTTGACCAAAGACGGCTGGAAAACCCCTGTTGTCAACAATGCCAACATGACCAACTCGATGAACAACTTCTCCGGCAACGGTGGAGCCAACGTCTCGGCCGGTGTGGGCAACCAGCAAAGCAACTCGCTGTCCATCGCCGCAGGTTGCAAAGCCTGCATGTAACGCGATCGAAACGAAAGCCCCGGCAACGGGGCTTTTCCCCGGTTCCACAAGGCGTATTCGATCATGCGAACTCCTGCCCTCCTCGCTCTGCTTTGTCTGTGTGGCCTGACTCAGGCGGCGCAGATGCCTGTCGCTGCCCTGCCGGGTGGCGTGCTCGTTTACAAGGACGTGCAGAGCCTGCGTGAGCGCAAGTTTGCCGACATCGTCGAACAGAAGACCGATTTCAGCTGCGGCGCTGCTGCACTGGCAACGGTCCTGCGCCAGGCCTATTGGCTCGACGTCGATGAGGAGCAGATCATCAAAGGCATGCTGGTCAACGCTGACCAGGACCTGGTGCGAACCCAGGGTTTCTCCATGCTCGACATGAAGCGCTACGTGGAAAGCATCGGCATGCGCGCCCGAGGCTACCGGATCCCGCCCGAGAAACTCGAAGCGGTGACCATTCCGGTGGTGGTCCTGATGGACATTCGCGGCTACAAGCATTTCGTCGTGTTGCAGCGTTCGGACAAGCACTGGGTGTACATCGCAGACCCGGTTCTCGGGCACAAACGCTACAAACATGATGACTTTGTCAAAGGTTGGAACGGTATTGTCTTCGCCATCGTGGGTCCCGGGTATGACAAGGTCAATGCCTTGCGCAGCCCTCCGGTGCCGCTGACGGCAAAGAACAAGCTGGACGGCTTCAATCCGGTCAAAGATGCGGAATTGATGGATTTCGGGTTCATTCAGAGCGACTTCTTTTAATCGCCGAGTTAGAGAATGGGACTGGATGTCCCGGGAGCAGCAAATGAAAAGCTCATACTGGCTGGCCGCCGCCTGCCTGGCAGCGAGTGCATCAGGTTTTGCCCAAGCGGGGTTCAAACCCATTGAGATCAAGGACCAGGAGCTCGCCGAGCTGCGTGGTCGGTATGTGATGCCGGGGCGGATTATCAGCTTCGGCATTGTCATGAGCAGTACCTGGCGCAACGCCAGCGGCGACCTGATCGGGGCCGCGACCTCGATGCAGATCCAGGCTGCAACGGTCAAACCGGAATTTTATGTCTCGACCATCAAGGAGTCGGGCAACGGCAGCACTCCCACACTGGGCACTGGCACCGTCATCGGTGGCGCCGGCCTCAACAGCACGCAGGGCGTGACACAAAGCGTACGCGCGGCGGGCGATGGCAACACCGCCAGCAACAATGTGGCGATCAACGTCAGCGAAGCCAGTCAGGCGCCGGCACTGCTGCCGTCGCAAGGTCAGGCGCTCGTGGCCGGACAGACCATCACCGGCAGCAACGGCGCCGGCAGCGTCGCGGTTTCCGCGTCGGGCGGTGGCGTGCAAATGGCCATTCAGGCCAGTGGCAACCAGGGCACGGCATTGCAACAAGTCGCCCAGGGCGGACTGCTACAGAACACCCGCCTGCTGGGCAGTGCCAACGTGGTCAACAACCTCACACAGCTCAACGTCGTATTGAACAATAACGGCAGAAGCGCCGGCGCACTGGACTGCAACCTGACTCAACTCGGGGCCCTACGCATAAGCGGATATTGAACTACGCTGACTCTCGATCATTGGGCTTAAAGGGACGGCTTATTCATGTATCGATCAGTATCACTGCGTGCCGCAGTGTGTTTGAGTACCCTTCTACCCGCGGCGATGCTGCAAGCAGCTCCCGACGCCGATGTAGAAGCCCTGAAACGGGAACTTCTGGAACTGAAACAACGATACGAAGTACAGCAACAGGCCCTGGCGGTACTCGAACAACGGGTTCGCCAGGTCGAAGAACAGCCCGCCGCCCCACCGCCAAAACGACTGGCCAAATCGCCATCGGACATGAAAGGCAACCGTGTCGCCACCGGCACCGGTGCAGCCGCTGCATCGGGAGGCGCCGCCGGGGGCAGTGGTGCTTCTTACGGTCAGTCGCTGGCCGACGATTCGCAACCGGCGCAAAGCGTCTCCAACCTGTATGACGAAGCCAGCGGCTTTTTTGGCGGTGGCAAGTTCAGTGTCGAGACCGGCATCACCTATTCGCGCTATGACACTCGCCAATTGATCCTCAACGGTTTCCTCGCGCTGGATTCGATCTTTCTCGGCAACATCAACCTCGACCGGATCAAGGCCGACACCTGGACCTTCGACCTGACGGGTCGCTACAACTTCGACAACCGCTGGCAATTCGACCTGAACGTGCCGGTGGTGTACCGCGAATCGACGTATCAGTCGGGTGGCGGTAACGAAGGCGCGGCCGGCGTCACCACCGAAGAAACCGTGACCAAGGACCCAACCCTGGGCGACGTCAATTTTGGCATCGCCTACAAGTTCCTCGACGAATCGGTCAACACCCCGGATGCGGTCGTCACCTTGCGGGTCAAGGCGCCGACGGGCAAGGACCCGTTCGGCATCAAACTGCGCCAGACCGATGCCAACTCCAACCTGTTCGTCCCCGATACCCTGCCGACCGGCAACGGCGTCTGGTCGATCACACCGGGTATCTCGCTGGTCAAGACGTTTGACCCGGCGGTGCTGTTCGGCAGCCTGTCGTACACGCACAACCTGGAGGAGTCGTTTGACGACGTCAGCTCCACGGTCAACCAGAAAAACCCCGGCAAGGTGCGCATCGGCGACAGCTTCCAGATCGGCGCCGGTATCGCTTTCGCGTTGAACGAGAAGATGAGTATGTCGTTCTCGGTGTCCGACCTGGTGCAACGCAAGAGCAAGCTGAAACAGGATGGCGGGGACTGGGAATCGGTGGTGTCCAGCGACGCCAACGCCGGATACTTCAACGTCGGCATGACCATTGCCGCCAGCGATAACCTGACCATCGTGCCGAACCTGTCGATCGGCCTGACGGACGATGCGCCGGACTTTTCCTTCAGCCTGAAATTCCCGTATTACTTCTAAAAGCAAAAGATCGTCCGAACGCTCGGGCCGCGTTCGGACGATCTTTTGATCTTCAGCTATCTAACGGATCTGATGTTTGTGCAGGAGCCGATAAAACGTCGGCCGCGACACACCCAACACTTTGGCGGCGACGCTGAGGTTATCGCTGTGGCGGTTCAACACGTCGCACAAGGCCTGGCGTTCGGCGCGAGTCTTGTAGTCTTCAAGTGTGCCCATGGGCGCGGTGACTGACTGCTGGCTGATCAGTCCGAGGTCGCGGGCCTCAATCTGCCGGCCTTCGGCCAATACCAGCCCGCGACGCACCCGATTGGCCAGTTCGCGCACATTGCCCGGCCAGTCATGTTTACCCATGGCGATCAAGGCATCTTCGCTGAAGCTGCGCGGCCGCCGTCCGGTTTCGTGGCTGTAGAAGTGTGAAAAGTGATTGGCCAGCATCGACAGATCACCGTGGCGTTCGCGCAGAGGCGCGGTCAGCACTTGCAGCACGTTGAGGCGGTAATAGAGGTCTTCGCGAAAGCGCTTTTGCTCGATGGCGGCCTCAAGATCGACGTGCGTCGCCGCCAGAACGCGTACATCTACCGGAATGGGCTGACTGCCGCCCACCCGCTCGATGTGTTTTTCCTGAAGAAAGCGCAGCAGATTGGCTTGCAGTTCCAAGGGCAAGTCGCCGATTTCATCGAGAAACAACGTGCCGCCATTGGCCGCTTCGATGCGTCCGACCTTGCGTTGATGAGCACCGGTAAACGCGCCTTTTTCATGGCCGAACAATTCGGACTGAATCAGGTGTTCGGGAATGGCCCCGCAATTGATCGCCACGAACGGTTTGCTGTGGCGTTGCGATTGCCGATGCAGTGTCCGCGCCACCAGCTCTTTGCCAGTGCCGCTTTCGCCACGGATCAGCACGGGCGACTCGGTGGGTGCGAGTTTGCTGAGCAACTTGCGCAGTTCGCGAATCGGTTTGCTGTCGCCGAGCAACTCATGCTCCGGCTGATCGACATGAATCGTCCCCTGCCCGCGCAGGCGTGCCATGCCGAACGCGCGACCGAGCGTGACCTGCACCCGCGAGACATCGAAGGGCAAGGTGTGGAAATCGAAAAACCATTCACAGACGAAGTCGCCAACGTTCTGTAAGCGCAGGACCTCCTGATTCAGCACGGCAATCCACTCGGTGCCACTGCGGCTGATCAGCTCCTTGACGGCTTCGGGACGTTCCAGATGAAAAGGCTGCAAACGCAGCAAGCCGACATCACACGCGCGGTCAGCGGCATGCTCCAGCGAACAACTGTCGACATCCCAGCCTGCCGTGCGCAAGCCGGGCAATAAACGGTGGCAATCGTCGCAGGGGTCGACAACCAGTAGACGGCGTAAGGCTGGCGCTTCGTTCATGTCTGATCCTTGGCGCCAAATTTTAGGAAATGATTGTAAAAACAGTCATTTGGCAGACCTGGCTGTAACACTAGCAAGATTTTGACAGAGCCTTGTACCGTTTGCTTATAGATGTACCAGCAAATCCGTTATAAGAACGGGATTGGTTAGTTGCCTATCGACACAAAACTTTCAGCACGCTTTCAAACTGCTCTTTATGGCGGGGCCATGAAATAAAGTCGAAATTTCTTTGTCTCAGGTGTGACCTGCTCCCCGGTTGCGTGCATCAGTACAAGTAACCAGCCGAACGGTAAGCCCAACCGACGGCACATCATTTGATTGGGCACTTATAGAGAGAAGACCCCATGACCGCCCCGCTCCGTATCAACGAAGCTCTTTTGATTGCCAACCACGCGTTCAAACCTTTCCAGTGCGTGGCCTGGGCACCACAAGACGGCAATGGCGAATTGAGCCTGACCGTTATCGACCGCACCAATTCCCACATCGGTCGCACACAGATTCCTAGCAGCACCTACTCTGATCCTGCGCAACTTGAGCAACTGCTGCAGCAGGCTCGAAGCGAACTTAGCAAAGAAGGTCATGAGTTGCAGTCCTGGTCGATGCCACACTGATCGCAGGACAATGCGGATGACATTCACGTCATCCGCATGCTTGCCTTAGTTGCCCTTTCTTTTTTAAAAGACATTCTTTCGTACAACTTTTTACAGCGCTTTTTCGTTAAGTTGCTTGGCAGGCTTGCGACTGGTTCAAAAAGACACTGTTCTGGCACAGTGCGACCGTCCGCCTGCTACTTCTAACAGTTGTGCTTCCTCGCGTTCAGGTTTTGAATGTTCCGCTCATGCAGTTATCCCCGCCGGCTCCCGGCCGTGGTCAACTCGCAAGGAGATGCGTGCATGTCCACCCTGAACGCCTTTGCGCTTCCAGCGTCAGCAGACCATCCGGGACCACTTGATTCGACGTTCGCCTTCCGCGGCGTTGCGCAGGTGTACTTTGCCGGCAGCTTGTCCAGCCTGACCCAGGATGTCGCCCTTGATGCCCAAGGCCGGATACTGGTGGCCGCCAAGGTCGGTACCCTTGAAGGCTGCCGTTTCGGTCTCGCGCGCTTGCTCGCAGACGGCTCGGCCGACTTGTCCTTCGGCGTTCAGGGCAGCGTGATCGGTACGTTTGCCGCGGGTTTCGAAGCCATGGCCGGCAAGGTCCAGGCGCTGCCGGACGGGCGCATTCTGCTGGCCGGCCTGCATTATGAAAACAGCCATCGCACCCTGCCCGGCCTCGCCCTGTTCGATGCGCAGGGCCGGCCAGACCCAGCGTTCGCCGATAATGGCTTTCAGGTTGTGCGACTGCCCGGCGACTTGTCCATGGGCACCCGCGACCACTGGTTGCCGCCCGGTGTCCCGGGTGTCGAAGCCTGTGATTTTGCCGTGCAGGATGACGGCCGCATCTTGCTGATCGCCAACCATCATTTCGAACTCGCGGACCATGCCGGCCTGCTCATTCGTCTGAAGGCCGACGGCAGCCTGGATGACAGCTTTAACGGCCGCGGCTTCGTGATGGTCCGCCACTTGTTGCTCAATACCTGGCTGAGTCGCCTGCTGCTGAAAAACGACGGGAGGATTGTGGTCGCCGGCTCCATCGGTTTTCCGCAAGAAGGCCTGCTTGCTGTCTACCTGCCCGATGGGCGCCTGGATGAACGGTTCGCCGTGGACGGCTTCATGGCATTCACGGCTCACGGCAAAAGCGCCCAGGTCAGTCAGGTCATCGAGTCCGGTGAGTCGCTGCAGTGTTTTGGCAGCAGTCGCGACCCGATTCGCTGCCTGGCGTTCAACCTGCACGCCAACGGCCGCCCCGACGCACATTGCAATAACGGCCAGCCCCAGTTGCTGGATATCGGCCCCAGCGGCTGCCAGTGGAGCGCCGCCCAGCGCATGGCCAACGGCAACATCATCGCAGTGGGCGCAACCATCGGCGGGGTCGAGGCCGACTTTATCGTCGCCCGGTATCGGCCCGATGGCCATCTGGATTCAAGCTTCGGCGCTGGCCATGGCTGGCTACGGACCCGCCTGGGGAGAAGCCTGGACACCGCCAACTCACTGGCGCTGCAAGTGGACGGAGCCATTGTGGTGGGCGGGTATTCGCTGGACGGCAACTACCGGGCGATGGTGGCGCGGTATCTCAATCGCTAGGCGAACAGACGGTGACAGCGTCTCACCGTTCGCGTGGATTAGCCTCGTACCTGTTGTTCTGACAGTAGGCGCTTTAGTTGATCAGCACATTCGGACGAATACTGGAGCGCCAAGGTCAAAATTTCTTGCCATGCACGCAAAACTTGATCGTTCGCAAGGCGGACGGAACAGCGTCGCCCCATGGGTGATTGAGACAAAACCCACGCCCCACTTGAACTTGCCCGTCACATCCGGCAACTTGCGCCCTTCAATAAAACAAGGAGCAACCGATGTCCGGATCAATGGCCCAGGCGTTCGCGCACAACTTTCTCGGGCAGTCGCCGCGCTGGTACAAGGCGACAATCATCGGTTTCCTGATTATCAACGCGCTGGTGCTGTTCACCGTAGGCCCGGTCGTAGCGGGCTGGTTGTTGGTGATCGAATTCATCTTCACCCTGGCCATGGCGCTCAAGTGCTACCCGCTGATGCCCGGCGGTTTGCTGCTGGTCGAAGCGCTACTGCTGAAGATGACTACGCCGCAGGCACTCTATGACGAGTTGCTGCATAACTTCCCGGTGATTCTGCTGCTGATGTTCATGGTCGCCGGCATCTACTTCATGAAAGATCTGCTGCTCTTTCTATTCTCGCGCCTGTTGTTGGGCGTGCGTTCGAAAGCAATTCTGTCGCTGCTGTTCTGCTTTTTGTCGGCGTTTCTCTCGGCATTCCTCGATGCCCTGACCGTGACTGCCGTGATCATCAGCGCGGCGGTGGGGTTTTATTCGGTGTACCACCGCGTGGCTTCGGGCAACGATCCACGCCAGGACAGCGAGTTCAGCGACGACCAGCACCTGCCCACGCTGCATCACGATGACCTGAACCAATTTCGCGCTTTCCTGCGCAGCCTGTTGATGCACGGCGCGGTCGGTACAGCGCTCGGCGGCGTGTGCACGCTGGTGGGCGAGCCGCAGAACCTGTTGATCGGTCACGAGATGGGCTGGCATTTCGGCGAATTTTTCCAGAAAGTCGCGCCGGTCTCCCTACCGGTTCTGGCGGCGGGTCTGGTGACGTGCGTGCTGCTGGAAAAGCTGCGCTGGTTCGGTTACGGCACGCTTTTACCGGATAACGTGCGCACCGTGTTGGCGAACTACGCCGCCGAAGACAACGCCGAGCGCACGACGCGTCAGACTGCAGCATTGCTGGTGCAAGGTGCGGCGGCGCTGATTTTGATCGGTTGCCTGGCCTTTCATATCGCTGAAGTCGGCCTGATCGGGTTGATGGTGATTGTGTTGATCACCGCGTTTACCGGGATCACCGATGAGCATCGCCTGGGCACTGCGTTCAAGGATGCGATGCCGTTTACCGCGCTGTTGGTGGTGTTTTTTGCCGTGGTCGCGGTGATTCACGATCAACAACTGTTTGCCCCGCTGATTCAGTGGGTGCTTGCCCTGCCGGTGGACCAGCAGCCGGGCATGCTGTTTATTGCCAACGGGTTGCTCTCGGCGATCAGCGACAATGTGTTTGTCGCGACGATCTACATCACCGAAGTCAAACAGGCCTTCCTCGCCGGCCACATGAGCCGCGAGCATTTCGAGACGCTGGCGATTGCGATCAACACCGGCACCAATCTGCCGAGTGTGGCGACGCCTAATGGTCAGGCCGCGTTCCTGTTCCTGCTGACCTCGGCGATTGCACCGCTGGTGCGCTTGTCGTACGGGCGAATGGTGTGGATGGCGCTGCCCTATACCGTGGTCATGGGCCTGCTCGGCTGGTATGCCGTGAGTTATTGGCTCTGACAGACACCACAAATCCCATGTAGGAGTGAGCCTGCTCGCGAAGGGGCAGTGTCAGGCAACCCAACCGTTGAATGACACACCGCATTCGCGAGCAGGCTCGCTCCTACAGTTGGGTTTTGTGCTGGATCAGCGCGGGAGGATGTATTGCTCGATCGCCTGGGCCACGCCGTCTTCGGTGTTTGGCGCGGTGACGACATCAGCCTGACGTTTCACCGCCTCCTCCGCCTGGCCCATGGCGATCGACAGGCCGGCGCATTTGAACATCGCCGGGTCGTTGCCGCCGTCGCCGATTGCAGCCGTTTGCTCCAGCGGCACGCCGAGGTAATCGGCAATGGTCGTCAGTGCGGTGCCTTTATTGGCCTCCAGTGCAGTGACATCGAGATACACCGGTTGTGAACGCGACACTTGTGCCATGCCGTTGACCTTCGGCAGCAGTTGCGCTTCCAGTTCGATCAACAGTTCGGTGTTGTTACTGGTGGCGACGATCTTGTCGATGCGGTCCAGATACGGTTCGAAGCTTTCCACCACTACCGGCGGGTAGCCCAGACCGTGCTGCTCGCGGGGCACCATCGGCCCGTGCGGATCCTTGAGCAACCAGTCGCCGCCACTGAAGACCCAAATCTCGACATCCGGCTGATCGGCAAATTGCGCCAGTGCGATCAGCGCCGTTGTCGCCGGTAAATAATGCGCGGCCAGCAAAGTGCCGTCGGGATTGACGATAGTGCCACCGTTGAACGCCGCGGTCGGCAGATCAACGCCCAAGGCCTCGATCTGCTGCAACATGGCGCGCGGGGGGCGTCCGGTTGCGAGGCTGAACAACACGCCCGCCTCGCGCAGCGATCGCACCGCGTCAATGGTGCGCTGACTCAGCGTGTGATCGGGCAGCAACAGCGTGCCGTCCATGTCACTCAGTAGAAAACGGATCGGTTTGCTCATCCCAGGCCATGCCAGACGCGGCCATCGCGAGTCAAAAGATCTTCAGCCGCTTTGGGGCCATCTTCACCCGCTGCGTACGTCTCGACGCTTGCATCCTCCTGCCAGGCATCGAGAAACGGCTGCACCGCGCGCCAGCCATTCTCGATGTTGTCGGCGCGCTGGAACAGTGTCTGATCGCCGGTCAGGCAGTCATAAATCAGCGTTTCGTAGCCGGTGGACGGCTGCATCTCAAAGAAATCCTTGTAGGCGAAGCCCAGCTCGATATTGGCCATGTTCAACGTCGGCCCGGGTCGTTTCGCCAGCAAGTCGAACCACATGCCTTCGTTGGGCTGAATCTGGATGCGCAGGTAGGTCGGCTGCAATTCATCCACTTCGGTGTCGCGGAACTGCGCGTAAGGCGCCGGTTTGAAGCAGATGACGATTTCGGTGTCGCGCACGCTCATGCGTTTGCCGGTGCGCAGGTAGAACGGCACGCCGACCCAGCGCCAGTTGTCGATCATCACTTTCAGTGCGACGTAGGTTTCCGTGGTGCTGTCGGGCGAAACATTGGGTTCTTCGCGGTAGCCGTTCAATGGCTGGCCGTCGCGTTCACCGGCGCTGTACTGGCCGCGAACCGAGTTGGCGCGGGCCTCCTCGACGGTCCAGGGACGAATCGCCCCCACGACCTTGGCCTTCTCGCCGCGCACCGCATCGGCGCCGAACGCCGCTGGCGGTTCCATGGCGACCATCGCCAGCAACTGAAACAAGTGATTGGGCACCATGTCCCGCAAGGCACCGGTGTGTTCATAAAAGCTGCCACGGGTTTCGACGCCGACGGTTTCGGCGGCAGTGATCTGCACGTGGTCGATGTAATGGTTGTTCCAGAAAGCTTCGAACAGGCTGTTGGAAAACCGACTGACGAGGATGTTCTGCACGGTTTCCTTGCCCAGGTAATGGTCGATCCGGTAGATCTGCTTTTCCGTCATCACCTTGAGCAGGCAAGCGTTCAAGGCTTCAGCGGTCTGCAGGTCGGAGCCGAACGGCTTCTCGATTACCACCCTTCTGAACGCTTCGGGGGTTTCTTCGAGCAAACCGGCGCTGCCGAGTCGGCGCACTACTTCGCTGAAGAAACGTGGCGCGGTGGCCAGGTAGAACACCGCATTGCCGGTACCGCTGGCGGCGATTTTCGCCGCCAGCGCTGAATAAGTGCTGTCGTCCAGAAAGTCGCCCTGGACGTAGCTGATGCCTTTGGCGAGCTTGGCCCACAAGGCCGGATCAAGCATCTGATCGCCCTTGCCGACCTTCGCCGCCACTTCGCTGCGGATGAAATCCTCGAGCTTCTGCGCAAAGGCGTCATCGGTAATTGCGTTGTGGTCGACGCCGACGATCCGCAGATTATCGTCCAGCAGGCCGTCGCGACTGAGGTTGTACAGCGCCGGCATCAGCAAGCGCTTGACCAGGTCGCCGTGGGCACCGAACAGAAACAGCGTGGTCGGTGGTGCGGGTTCTGCCTTGGATTTTCTGCGGATCGTATGGGTCATTTCTTGGCTGTCTCCACGTGGCCGCCGAAGCCGAAACGCTGTGCGGACAGGATCTTGTCGCCGAAGGTGCCCTGGCCGCGCGAGCGGTAGCGCGAGAACAGCGAGTTGGACAGCACCGGCACCGGCACCGCTTGCTCCATGGCCGCCTCGATGGTCCATTGGCCTTCGCCGCTGTCCGCTACGGAGCCGGAGAAACCGTCGAGTTTCGGGTCGCTGGCCAGCGCATCGGCGGTCAGGTCGAGCAGCCACGAGGACACCACGCTGCCGCGACGCCAGACCTCGGCAATGTCGGCCACGTTCAGGTCGAAACGCTGATCTTCCGGCAGGCGCTCGCTGGATTTGGTCTTGAGGATGTCGAAGCCTTCGGCGAACGCGGCCATCATGCCGTACTCGATGCCGTTATGGATCATCTTGACGAAGTGCCCGGCGCCGGCGGGACCTGCGTGGATGTAGCCGTGTTCGGCGCGGTGGTCGTCGGATTTGCGATCCCTGGTACGCGGGATGTCGCCCATGCCCGGTGCCAGAGCGGCGAACAGTGGGTCAAGACGCTTAACCGTCTCGGCGTCGCCACCGATCATCATGCAGTAGCCGCGCTCCAGGCCCCAGACGCCGCCGGAAGTGCCGACGTCGATGTAGTGAAGGCCCTTCTCGCCCAAAGTCTTGGCCCGGCGGATGTCATCTTTATAATTGGTGTTGCCGCCGTCGATGATGGTGTCGCCGGCTTCAAGCAGATTGCTCAGGGTGTCGATGGTCTCTTCGGTCGGCGCACCGGCCGGCAGCATGACCCAGACGGCGCGTGGCTTGTCCAGACCGGCCACCAGGGCCGGCAGGTCGGCGACGCCCATGGCGCCCTCGGCGGCCAGGGTGTCGATGAAAGCGGTATTGCGGTCGTAAACAACGGTGGTGTGACCGTTGAGCATCAGGCGCCGCGCAATATTACCGCCCATGCGGCCCAGTCCAATAATCCCGAGTTGCATGTGCTGATGCTCCTTACTACAAATAAATGTGTGTCATTGGTTATAGCCCAACGCGGTTGATGGAGGTTAGTCCAGAGCGTTGCGATGAAGTTTCCGGGCATTGTGCCCGATCCAGACTGATAACGCCTCGAATCGTGCCGAAGACACACCGACCATGAAAAATAAAAAAGTTCCATTCACAGGCAAAAGAAATCAAAATTGGCGCCGATAGTAAGTCACGCACCTCGAAAGCGAGGGCGACTTACAGTTGATGCACGCCATTTGCGAGGTGAGCAATGGGCACAGTACACACAGCAATGCCGCCACAAACCCTCTACGTCACGATCCGTCGCGATGAATTGCGTCAGTTGAAAGACGAGCGCGATCAGTTGAAACACGAGTTGGCGCAGCTGCGCGCATTGACTCAAGACGCCCAGCCCCAACCCCGCCCGGTTGTGCTGCGCGCGCCCAACGCCTGATCCCGCCTGCTTCGGGAGCGGCCATCGTCGTTCCCGACCTGTTCCACCCTGCGCTTGCGGCGGTTGCATGGCGCCGATTAACGAAACTTTCACATTCGCTTGGGGATACTCCGCCCCCATTCTGGCCGTACCTGCGCGTACGGCTTTTGTTCGTCGGTGTCATGGATGCGTTCCGGCGGTGGTTTGATGACTGAGCTGGAGTGCTGAATGGCATTGTTCAAACGCAGCAAAACGACTGCGACAGGTTTCGACTGGGCTGGTTTTCTCTGGCTGTTCGTATTTTTCTGGTACTTCTCCGGTATCACCCAACTGTTGATTCAGTTGACCGGCACTTCCGGCTTCACCGGTTTCCGCCAGGCGTTTGTCATGAGCGCGATCTGGCTGGCGCCGATGTTGCTTTTCCCCAGACACACCCGCTTGCTCGCCGCCCTGATCGGCGTGGTGCTATGGGCCTGCTCGATGGCCAGCCTTGGCTATTTCTTCATCTATGAGCAGGAGTTCTCCCAGAGCGTCATCTTCATCATGTTCGAATCGAACATCTCTGAAGCTGGCGAGTACATGACCCAGTACTTTGCCTGGTGGATGGTTCCGGCGTTCCTCGCGCATACCGCATTCGCTTACTTCCTGTGGACTCGTCTGCGCCCGGTGTACATGCCGCGTGGCCGCGCCTTCGTTGCGGCGATGGCGATTCTGATCGCGGTGATCGGCTACCCACTGGTCAAACAGACAATGCGCATGGGCTCTTTCGCCCAGGGCTTCGAAAAATTCGAAACCCGTATCGAGCCGGCCGTGCCTTGGCAGATGGTCGTGGCGTATCACCGTTATCAGGAAACCCTCGCCGACATGCAGGGCATGCTGCACAACGTGAGCAAGATCCCTCCGCTGAAAAACCTCAAGGACGCCTCCGCCAATCAGCCGGCGACGCTGGTGCTGGTCATCGGCGAATCGACCAACCGTCAGCGCATGAGCCTCTACGGCTATCAGCGCAACACCACGCCGGAACTGGACAAGCTCAAGGACCAACTGGCGGTGTTCAACAACGTCGTCACCCCTCGCCCGTATACCATCGAGGCGTTGCAGCAGGTGCTGACCTTCGCTGACGAAGAGCATCCGGACCTGTACCTGACGACTCCGTCGCTGGTCAGCGTAATGAAACAGGCCGGGTACAAAACGTTCTGGATCACCAACCAGCAGACCATGACCAAGCGCAACACCATGCTCACGACCTTCTCCGAACAGGCCGACGAGCAGGTGTACCTGAACAACAACCGCAACCAGAACGCCGCGCAATACGATGGCGACGTCATCGAGCCGTTCAACAAGGCTCTGGCTGACGCGGCGCCGCGCAAGCTGATCGTCGTGCATTTGCTTGGCACGCACATGAGCTACCAGTACCGCTATCCGCCGACGTTCGACATGTTCCAGGATCGCCAGGGCGTACCGGCGGGCGTGCGGGACGACCAGGTGCCGACCTACAACAGCTATGACAACGCCGTGCTGTACAACGACTTTGTCGTGTCGAGCCTGATCAAGGATTACGCCAAATCTGATCCGAACGGCTTCCTGCTGTACCTCTCGGACCACGGTGAAGACGTGTTCGACTCGGTCGGCCACAAAACCCTGGGCCGCAACGAAAACAAACCGACTGCGCCGATGTACACCATTCCGTTCATGGCCTGGGCATCGCCGAAGTGGAAGGAAACCCACGACTGGAACTTCGCCGCCGACCTGGAGCGACCGTACAGCAGCTCGCACCTGATCCACACCTGGGCCGACATGGCCGGCCTGAGCTTCGACGAACTCGACCGCAGCAAGAGCCTGGTCAGCGACAGCTTCAAGGTTCGCCCGTTGCTGATTGGTGATCCGTACCAGACCCAGCAGCGCGCGTTGATTGATTTCAGTTTGATGAAGCCGAAGAAGCCTGGAGACACCGTCGCAGAGGCGGCAAAGCAGTAAACCGAAGGGGCCTTGACCGGCCCCTTTTTATTTCCAGAAGCCTGCTCGAATGCCAGTAATCCCCCACCTTTGAAACCCTGCGCCCTCTCATCTTCGTATAAACGCAATTTCCCTGGATCGAAGACAAGGCAACCGAACCTGTCGACCAAGCCCTTAACACCAACTTAATGCCGCCGAACCACACTCATCTTCGAGGTCTGCTTCATGGATGAACGACTCCCACTTGTTCAGTAGGAGGCACCATGAAAATCACTACCGCAATGTTCGCTGCACTGCTCGCCCTCGTCTCTTCGAGCGTTTTCGCCGAGGGCGGCGCCGAGCGCATGCGTTACTACTACGACAACTTCCCGGTCCAGCACGCGCAAAGCGCACAGAAGGCCGACGCTGACGCAAAAGAAATCCGCGTTCCCGCCGACCAGACCGCGCAAGTCACCGAGTCTTATCGCGACTGAATGTTGTGCATCACCGATGGACCTTCCATGGCTTCGCTCTGGCCTGGAAGTAGACAGTTGGCGCCCGTTTCGGGCGCCTTTTTTATGCCTGCAGGTTCTTGATCCAGAACAGCATCTGCCCATGATCGGGATTGAACATCCCCGGGGCGAAACCGAATTTGCGGTAAGCGCCTTGTGCCACGGCGTTGCCTGCGAGGACTTCCAGGGTGATCTTGCAGCAACCGCGCTGACGAGCGATGTCCTCGACCTTGCACAGCATTTTCTGGCTCAGGCCGAGGCCGCGGAATTTGCCGACCACCGCGACATCGTGGACATTGACCAGCGGTTTGCAGGCAAAGGTTGAAAAGCCCTCGAAACAGTTCACCAGACCGGCCGGCTCGCCCCCGACAAACGCCAGCACGCTGAAAGCATAGGGCCGCCGCGCAAGTTCTTCGGGCAGGCGTTGCAACAGCTCCGGGGCGATCGGGTGTCCGCCGCCCATGGGGTCTTCTGCATAATGATTGAGCACGATACCGATGGCCTCGGCGTGTAACGGATTGGTGTAGCTGGCCTGAAGCACAAGAATTTCTGCGGAATCCATTTCCATCCCCGAACAAACAATCGCCCCGGCACGCAAAGTGCGAACTGAAAGGCTGGCCGACCTTAGCGCGAGTGCGGACCGGGCCACAATTGGAAAATAGAAAGATCCCAGCCTTCGGCAGCAGCTGCGTGGGGCCGCTGCGCTCTTTTGCTTTATCAATGTCCCCAGATCAGTTCCTCGGTCCAGCCCAGTTCGGCAAAGTCTTCGGCGCGCAGTGCGCTTTCGCCGGCACAGAAAAATTCATCCAGTTGCGGTGGTTCGATCGACGTCCCGCTGAGCATCGCATGGACCTGACCCCGATGATGGATCTGATGCTCGAACAGATGCGACAGCAGACGCAGACGACTGTCATGTTGCGGTGCGTCGCGCGCAATGGTGACGATTCGCGTCAGCTCGGCATCGCGCAGTTGTTCGCAATAAGCGATCAACCGTCGGTCGACGCGGGCCTGCTCGTCGCGCAACGAGGCGGCTTCGGTAAATGGCTCGTCCTGATTGAAGAACACGTAGCAGTCCGGGTGCGGCTCGTCACCGCGCAGCTCTCGCTCCAGCGCATCGACGTAAAACCAGTCGCAGGTGAGAATGTGGTTGAGCGTCAGGCGGATGCCTGGAAAGAAGCTCACCCGTGGCGCCGCCAGTTCAGCGGCGTCGAGCTGGATCCAGGCCTTGGCCAGACGATGATTGGCCCAGGCATTTTGATAGGCCATGGTCAGCAAATGATGGGACAGCGGTTGGCTCATGTCGGCGCCCTCTCCATGTTCAAGCTTCGGCGAAACGCTGCAGTTGCATCTCTTGTAGACGGCTGAGGGTGCGGCGGAACGGGAACTGCAGATAACCCTCGGTGTACAGCGCATCCATCGGCACCTGTGCCTCGATGTACAACGGCACTTTACGGTCGTAGCACTCGTCCACCAGTGCGATGAATCGACGTACGCCATCGTCGTGCACCGACAACTGCGGCAGTTCGCGATCACCTGCGATCACCCGTACGGCGCCATCTTCGGTGCCGCGAGCAATGCGCCCCTCGCGCTTGCGCGCACTCAGGTTCGGCACTTCGCTCAACAGAATAGCCCGGTAGCGGTCGCACAGCGCGATGAAGTCCATCGCGGCGAACGGTTGCTCGCACAGATCAGCGTAACGGCACCACAGCACGGTTTGGCTGGCCCGCACCACATTGAGCACTCGGTGACCCACGGCAACGGACTCGGCAGCGGCCGGTTGCCCGGCATTCAGTACGTTGAACACCTCGGACAATGCGCTCGGTGATCCGGCCGCACCGACAAAATAACGCCGTTCAATGGCGCCCGGATGCAGGCGGTGATCCTCGGCGCCGTTCACTGCGACCACTTGCATGTGCGCCTTGATCGCGGCAATCGCGGGGGTAAACCGGTCGCGGTTGAAGCCATCGGCATACAGATCGTCCGGCGGCAGGTTGGAGGTACAGACCACCACTACGCCTTCGTCGAACATGACCTGAAACAGGCGCCCGAGAATAATCGCGTCGCCAATATCGTTGACGAACAGCTCATCGAAGCACAGCACGCGGACCTCTGCGGCCAATTCGCGCGCCAATGCCCGCAAGGGATCAGCGATGCCGGTCAGTTGAAACGAGCGCTGATGCACCCACCCCATGAAGTGGTGAAAGTGCTGGCGCCGGGCGGGCACGCGCAGGCTCTGATAGAACTGATCCATCAGCCAGGTCTTGCCGCGTCCGACCGGGCCCCACAAGTACACACCGCTGACGGAGCGGGCACCGCTGTGCAAGGCTTCATGGCATTTTTGCAGCGCCCAGACCGCGTGTTCCTGAGCTTCATCCTGGATGAAGCCCTTATGTTGGACCGCGTGTTGCCAAGCACTCAGGGGGGAGTCGAAATTCATGCGCGGCAGTATGCCATGACCGCGACACGAGCGGCGCTGCACGAAAGCGGTGGGTCAGCCAAGGTTTCCAAACCGATCAATTGCCTTCGCGAGCAAGCCCGCTCCCACAGGTTCAGGTACACCAGAGTTATTACTGACCACCACAAAACCAATTGTGGGAGGGAGCTTGCTCCCGAAGGTGGCGGGCCAGTCAGCATTGATGTCACTGACCCGGCGCCTTCGGGAGCAAGCCCGCTCCCACAGGTTTGGGTACACCAGAGTTATTACTGACCGCCACAAAACCAATTGTGGGAGGGGGCTTGCTCCCGAAGGTGGTGGGCCAGTCAGCATTGATGTCACTGACCCGGCGCCTTCGCGAGCAAGCCCGCTCCCACAGGTTTAGGTACACCAGAGTTATTACTGCCCACCACAAGACCAATTGTGGGAGGGGGCTTGCTCCCGAAGGTGGTGGGCCAGTCAGCATTGATGTCACTGACCCGGCGCCTTCGCGAGCAAGCCCGCTCCCACAGGTTTGGAGTACACCAGAGTTATTACTGCCCGCCACAAAACCAATTGTGGGAGGGGGCTCGCTCCCACATTTGGATGCGATCTCCGCGAACTAAATCCGCTGCAAATCCGATCGAACTCAAGGCAAAGCCATCGGGTCAACCCCGAACACTGGCCTTGAAATCAGGAGACCCGCGATGACTGACTATCCAAAACCACCCTTCCCCCAACAAGCCCAACCGGTGCCCGGCTCGCAGCGTAAAATGGAACCGTACCCCGACTGCGGCGAGCAAAGCTACGTTGGCTCCGGGCGACTGAGCGGCAAGATCGCCCTGATCACCGGCGCTGACAGCGGCATCGGCCGCGCGGTGGCGATTGCCTTTGCCCGTGAGGGCGCCGACGTCGCCGTCGCCTACCTCAACGAACACGAAGACGCCCAGGAAACCGCACGCTGGGTTGAACAGGCCGGGCGTCAATGCCTATTGCTGCCTGGCGATATCGCCGAAAAAGCCCATTGCCAGGCGCTGGTCGACAAGACCGTTGAACGCTTCGGGCGTATTGACGTGCTAGTGAACAACGCAGCGTTCCAGATGACCCACGAGAACTTCGAAGACATCCCCGATGACGAATGGGTGATGACCTTCGACGTCAACATCACCGCGATCTTCCGCTTGTGCCAGGCGGCGATCAAACACATGCGTCCCGGTTCATCGATCATCAACACCAGTTCGGTCAATTCGGACATGCCCAAACCCACCCTGCTCGCCTACGCCACCACCAAAGGCGCCATCGCCAACTTCACCGGTGGCCTGGCGCAGATGCTCGGGCCTAAGGAAATCCGCGTGAACAGCGTGGCACCCGGACCGATCTGGACGCCGTTGATCGTCTCGACCATGCCCGAGGAAGAAGTGCAGAACTTCGGTGGCAACACGCCACTCGGCCGCCCCGGCCAGCCGGTGGAAGTCGCGCCGATCTACGTGCTGCTGGCGTCGGATCAAGCCAGTTACATCACCGGCCAGCGCTACGGCGTGACCGGCGGCAAACCGATGCTGTAACCGTGTTCAAGAAAAACTGAACCCAGCGGCATGACGCCTCTCCATACCTGTAAGCGCCCAACGGGCCGTCAGGAAAAGGAGATCGTCATGTCCGCACCGATCGTCAAACTCTTCACCCAACCCAATTTCGCCTGGACCGATATCCGCCGCGAAGAAGAGGCTCATCCGCGCCACTATCTTGCGCATTTGCTGGTCCTGGCGCTGATTCCTGCTGTCTGCCTGTTCGTCGGCACCACCTATGTCGGCTGGAGCCTCGCCGCGGGTGAGACGGTCAAGCTGAGCGCCGCGAGCGCTGTTCAGTTGTGCGTTTTGCTGTACCTGACCATAGTTATCGGCGTGGCGTTGATGGGCGGTTTCATCCGCTGGATGTCGCGCTCCTTCGATACCCGCCCGACGCCAAATCAGTGCATCGGCTTTGCCGCCTACACCGTGACGCCTTTTTTCATCGCCGGAATCGCCGGCCTTTACCCAAGCCGCTGGCTGGCCATTCTGGTGCTGGGGGCGGCATCGGTGTATTCGACGTTCCTGTTGTTCGTCGGTCTGCCGACGTTCATGCATGAACGCCGGGAGCAAGGCCTGTTGTACTCGGCGAGTGTCTGGGGCGTCGGTCTGCTGGTGCTGGTGACAATCCTGGTGTCGATGATCCTGCTGTGGTTCAACGTGCTCACGCCTGAGTATTTGCGCACCCATGCGGGTTGATCCGGTGCGTTTGCGCCTGACGACACGTGGCGGTGCCCGAAGATGAACTTCAGCGTATGGGTCGCGGTGCTCGGCGGCGTGCTGCTGACCCTGGCCCTGACCTCTTCGTGGCTGCGCTGGCTGCCGGTCACAACGTCAGCGGTGTGCCTGCTGCTAGGCATCGTTATCGGCCCCAGTGGCCTGAACCTGCTGAAACTGTCGCTGGAAAACGCTTCGCTATGGATGGAGCACCTGACTGAAGTCGCGGTGCTCTTTTCGCTGTTTGTCTGCGGATTGAAATTGCGCCTGCCGCTGCGCAACAAAACCTGGTGCATCGCTTTCGGCCTCGCCGGGCCGGTCATGCTGCTGACGATCATCGGCGTGTGCCTGCTGCTGCATTGGGGCCTGCAATTGCCGTGGGGGCCGTCATTGCTCATCGGCGCGATTCTCGCACCGACCGATCCGGTCCTCGCCGCGCTGGTGCAGGTCAACGATGCGCAGGACGTCGACAGCGTGCGTTTCGGCCTTTCCGGAGAGGCTGGACTCAACGACGGCGTTGCGTTCCCTTTTGTAATTCTCGGCCTGCTGTTGTTGCACGGCGATGGCAGCCCCGGTGAATGGCAGGACTGGGTGTTGCGCAGCCTGTTGTGGGCCGTGCCGGCGGGTCTGCTGACCGGTTACTGGATGGGCCGTGGCATCGGCCGCATCGCCCTGTCACTGCGGATTCACAATGAGGACAGCACACTGGGGCCAAATGACTACCTCACGCTGGCGTTAATTGCACTGGCTTACGTGGCTGCGGATGCAATAGGCGGCTACGGATTTCTCTCAGTGTTCGCCGCAGGCCTCGGCTTACGCCAGGAGGAAGTCAAATCCACCGGCGTCACCCAACCACCGGCCGAGCAGCTGGTGCAACCCGTGGTTGGCCATCAGAACGTCGAACCGCAGGACGCGGTGCATGGCGATACCGCGCAACTGCAGGACAGCCAGGTGGCCGCCGGCATCATGATGGGCGACATGCTCGCCTTCGGCAGCCTGGTCGAGCGAGCGATGGAAGTGTTTCTGGTCACCCTGCTCGGCGTCGTACTGATTGCCCATTGGGATTGGCGAGCGTTGTGGATTGGCGCGGTACTGTTTTGTCTGATTCGTCCGCTGAGCGTGGCCGTGATGCCTTGGGGCAGCTTGCTCAGTTGGCCCCAACGCGGGCTGATCGGCTGGTTTGGCATTCGCGGCATCGGCAGTCTGTTTTATCTGTTTTTTGCCTTGAACCACGGCTTGAGCGCCGAGGTGGCGACGGTGTGCACCGACATCACCTTATCCGTGCTGGCCCTGAGCATTCTCCTGCACGGCGTGAGTACGCAGCCAATGCTTGCGCGGTACGAGCAGTTGAAGAAACGAAAAAGCTGATTTTTCAAGCGCTTCAAATCGTTGGAAATAATCGAATTTTTTTCTGCAAAAAAATGGATCAGCCAGCCCCGAGCGCGGGTCACAACATTAACCGCGCCAATCACCCGGCGCGGCCCGGCAGGTTCGGTTCCCCTGCGGCACGCTGCCTATGAAAAGGAACCTCGACAACATTAAGGTCACGGTCATGAACGAATGCTCGACTCCTGCGCAAATCAAGGCTTGCAGAGCGCTGGCTCTGGAACGCAACCGCCAACTGTTCGAAGAAGCCCACGCGCTGAACAAAGCGGCGAACGAACTGCTTGAAACGACCCCGACGGACTTCGAGCGATTCGAGCAATACCGAGCCTTGCGCAAGAAAGCCGATGCGAAGTTTGAAGACGCGATCGACCATTTGTATGTCTTGAACGAAGATTTCCCGCCCATTCCAGCGGCGGTGCAGAATGCCGTGCAAACGCGACGTGAGCTTGAGACGGCGTAATCCAAGACTCATCACCCCAGCGCTCTCTTTCGCCAGAGGGCTGGGGTGAGGAGACATCCCGCCCCACCACCAATTCAGCGCAAGCGACTCGTCGGCCCATCCACCTCATGGATTGGTCACCTGAATAAACACCGCATAAACGCCCAACAAAACCCAGAACGTGGCAAAGATCCACGGCGTGCGCACCGAAAACAGCAGCGACTTGCGATAGCCCTTGTGGCTCGATTCCATCTCGCTGAACAGCGGCGACTCGTCATAGGCCAGGCCCATCACCGGTTCACTGTGCAGCAATTGGCTTTGCTTGAAATGCCAGTGGTCAATGATGTCGTACGCCGCGCGAATCCCCGGCCAGGCGTTGAGCGAACTGAGCACGCCGAGCAACGCCAGAAACGGCGGCACCACCAGGGTGAACATCTTGCCCCATTCCGGATTGAGGTTAGCCATGCACGAGGCGAAGGCGATCACCAGAAACGACTGCGCCGCCAGATAGGCGTCGGTGCGATTGGCGAGGATGCTGGTCTCGTACTGGATTTCCCGGCGATAGAAATCCAGCCGTTCCTTGGGCGAGCCGAACATCTTGGCGTTATGTTCGGTCAGGGTTTCTTCAGCGGTCGACTGAGTCAGTATGCGAGGCAAAAGACGCGCCCTCCAGATGAATAAAGACCATTGGAAGGCTGCGTATTCCGACAAGTTCAGCCGGATCGACCAGTGTCCCTTTTCATCGACCGGGCGATGATTTCGACCAGGTTCATCTGCGTGAATGGCTTGGGCAGTCGTGGCAGTTGCGCGGCGAACCCTTCCAGGCGTTCGGCATAACCGGTGGCGAGAATGATCGGCAGGTCCGGCTTGAGCAAACGCACGGCATGCGCCAGTTGCGCACCGCTCATGTGCGGCATGGCCATGTCGGTGATCATCAGGTCGATGACTTCGCCCGCATCGAACAGCTTCAGGGCCTGATTGCCCGAGGTAGCACTGACCACCCGATGGCCGAGGTCCTCCAGCAACAGACTGGTGCTGGTGAGCACCAGAGAGTCGTCGTCCACCACCAGTACGCTGAGCCTTGGCACCGTGATTGGCTCGGCAGACCGGCTCTGTGACCGGCTTGGCGCGCCCTCGCCGGCCACCGGAATCCACAGTTCAGCGGTGGTGCCGTGGCCTTTTTCACTTTTGAGGACGAAACGCCCGCCCAACTGTTCGATAAAGCCATGCACCATCGACAGCCCCAGCCCGGTGCCTTTGCCCAAGCCCTTGGTGGTGAAAAACGGGTCCCTGGCCGAGGACAAGGTGCTAGCGTCCATGCCCTCGCCATCATCGGTCAGACTCAGGCAGACATAACGCCCCGCCGCCAGCGTCGCATGGCTTTGTTCAAGCACCACTTGCGGTTGCGCAGCGATGATCACGCAGCCACCTTCTGGCATGGCATCGCGGGCGTTGGTGGCCAGGTTGAGCAACGCCAGTTCCAATTGATTGTTGTCGGCGAGTACCGGTTCCAGCCCCTCGGGAAACCGCGTCTCGATGCGGATTCCCGGTCCCAGCGAGCTGCGCAGCAGCCCGGTGATACCTTGCACCAGTTGCGGGATATCGACCGACTCGGTCTTGAGTTCCTGGCGGCGGGCGAACGCCAGCATGCGCTGGGTCAGCGATACGCCGCGCAAGGCACCTTGAGTGGCATTCTCCAGGAGGCGACCGATCCTGGCGTCGTCACCCACGCGCTTCTGGACGATTTCCAGGTTGCCGAGAATCACCGTCAGCAGGTTGTTGAAGTCATGGGCGATGCCGCCGCTGAGCTGTCCGATAGCCTGCATCTTCTGCGCCTGGAACAACGCTTCGCGGGTTTTCTCCAGCGCCACCTGCGCTTCGTGGGCCTCGGTCACGTCACGGGTGATCTTGGCAAAACCCAGCAGCGTGCCCGTGTCACCGCGAATCGCATCGACCACCACGTGGGCCAGGAAACGCGTGCCGTCCTTGCGCATCCGCCAGCTTCGGTTTTCGAAGCGCCCCTCGCGGGTGGCGATTTCCAGCGCCCGCTGCGGCTCGCCGTTATCGCGGTCTTCCGGGGTGTAGAAGATTGAAAAATGCTGACCGATGATTTCTTCCGGCAGATAGCCCTTGATCCGCTGGGCGCCCTGGTTCCAGTTGCTGACGCGCCCCTCGGGGCTGAGCATGTAGATCGCGTAATCCGTAACGCCCTGCACCAGCAGGCGAAACTGCTGTTCGCTTTGCTTGAGGGTTTCCTCGGCCATCTTGCGGTCGGTCAGGTCGCGGGTGATCTTGGCGAAACCCAGCAACTGGCCATTGGTGTCGATGATCGGATCGATCACCACGTGCGACCAGAAATGCGTGCCGTCCTTGCGTACCCGCCAGCCTTCGCCTTCAAAGCGTCCTTCGTTGATCGCGGTGTCGAGCGCCTGTTGCGGCAGGCCTGCAGCACGGTCGTCAGGGGTGTAGAACCGCGAGAAATGCTCGCCAAGGATTTCGTTTTTCTCGTAACCCTTGAACCGCTTGGCGCCGGAGTTCCAACTGGTGATGATGCCATCCGGGTCGATCATGTAGATCGCGTAGTCGACAACCGCATCGATCAGCAGCCTGAAACGCCGCTCCTCGATCGCAGCCGTCCTGTTGTGTTCACTCATCACTTTCACCGCACAGTGTCATGTGCTGAAGTATGCGTCATTGCGTCGAATTGGACAGCCACCGGGTCGTTTTTGAGCGCCCACCAGCGCGGTAACAGCTGCTGGACCCGGGATTCGGCAAAGCGGTCGTCAATCAGTACCACCACACCCCGATCTTCACGGGTGCGAATCACCCGGCCGGCGGCCTGTACGACTTTCTGCACCCCCGGATACAGGTAGGTGTAGTCATAACCGGCACCGAAGATCGCCGCCATGCGCCGCTTCAGTTGTTCGTTGACCGGATTGAGCTGCGCCAGCCCGAGGGTGGCAATGAATGCGCCGATCAACCGGGCGCCGGGCAAATCGATGCCTTCGCCGAACGCGCCACCCAGCACAGCAAAACCGACGCCTTGGCTGTCCGCGGTGAACTGGTCGAGGAAGGCTTGTCGCGCCCCTTCGGCCATGCCCCGCGACTGTTGCCACAAGGGAATCCGGGGATGGCGCTCAGCCAGCAAGGTCGCCACTTGCTGCACGTAATCGAAGCTGCTGAAAAACGCCAGATAATTACCCGGGCGCTCAGCGAACTGGCGTGCAATCAGTTCGACGATGGGTTCCAGCGAGGCCTGACGGTGATTGAAACGGGTCGAGATCTGGCTGACGATGCGGACCTGCAACTGCTCGGCGGCAAAGGGCGATTCGACGTCGATCCACACCGTATCGCCCGGGGTGCCGAGCAGATCGGCGTAATAATCACGCGGACTGAGCGTCGCCGAGAACAGCACGCTGCTGCGCGCCGCTTTCAATCGTGGCCCGATGAACGCCGCCGGCACCACGTTACGCAAACACAGTTGCGACATCGGACGCGGGCGGTCGAGGTCGCGTTTGCTGATGTCGAACAGGTAATGCGCGTCATACAACTCCGCGACACGGGCAAACTGCAGCAAGTCGAAATAGAAATTCTGTAGTCCGCTGTCCAGACCCTGCGGATGCTCATTGAGGTAATCGCCGATCGCGCCGCAGGCCAGGGCAATCGCTTGCAGCAGTTTTTCCGGGGGCTTGTCGTACGCCTGATACGCCGCCAGTTGCGGGGCATGCAGGGCGTTCCATTCGCGGTTGATCCGTTGCAGGGCTTTTTTCAGCGCTGCGGGTGCGGTTTTACGCACGCTGGCGAGGGTGAACTGATCAAGGCTGGCGCTGTACATTTGCCGGCCGCGCTCAACCAGGTTGTGCGCCTCGTCGGCCAACACCGCGACTTTCCATTGATTGAGCTGCGCCAGGCCGAACAGCAGCGCACTGAAATCGAAGTAATAGTTGTAGTCGGCGACCACCACGTCAGCCCAGCGGGCCATTTCCTGGCTCAGGTAATACGGGCACACCGCGTGCTGCGCGGCGACTTCACGCATCGCCGCCTGATCCAGCAGGTTGACCCGGGCCGCGGCTTCACGGGCGGCGGGCAAGCGGTCGTAAAAACCCTGCGCCAGCGGGCAGGATTCGCCGTGACAGGCTTTGTCCGGATGCTCGCAAGCCTTGTCCCGCGCGACCATTTCCAGAACCCGCAACGGCAAGGCCGGCGATTGGGCGAACAACACCTGACTGGCATCGAGTGCCAGCTTGCGCCCCGGCGTCTTGGCCGTGAGAAAGAACACCTTGTCCAGCTGCTGCGGTGCCAGCGCCTTGAGCATGGGAAACAGCGTGCCGAGGGTTTTGCCGATTCCGGTCGGGGCCTGGGCCATCAGGCAGCGACCGGTGCTGACCGCCTTGAACACCGACTCGGCCAGATGCCGCTGGCCCGGACGAAAGTCGGCATGAGGAAATGCCAGTTGCTGCGCTGCCAGATTGCGCGCCTGACGATGGGCCATTTCCTGTTCGGCCCAGTGCAGGAACAGCGCGCATTGCTGTTCGAAAAACGTTTTGAGCGCCTCAGCGCTGTACGCCTCGATCAGGCACGTCTCCTTTTCGCTGACGATGTCGAAGTACACCAGCGCCAGGTTGATCTGCTCAAGACCCAGCTTGCCGCACATCAACCAGCCGTAGATCTTCGCCTGCGCCCAGTGCAACTGGCGGTGATTGGCCGGTTGCTTGCTCAAATCGCCACGGTAGGTTTTGACTTCTTCCAGGCAGTTTTGCGCCGGATCGTAGCCGTCCGCCCTGCCCTTGACTTTCAACTGGCGGAACTCGCCTTCCAGCGCCACTTCGCTCTGGTAGTGCGCGCTGCGCCGCGCGGCCACGGTGCGATGGCCGACAATGCCTTCCAGCGCTGTCGGCGACGGGGTGAAGCGCAGGTCGAGGTCACCGGTCTTGGCGGTGAACTCACACAACGCGCGCACTGCAACGCTGTAGCTCAAGCGCTCTGCTCCAGCCATTGCACGTAACACACCGCGACCGGCATCTGATGCGCGTGACAGAATTCCAGCCAGCGCAGTTGGTTGTCCTGCAAGCGGTCGCCGGGGCCTTTGACTTCGATCATCCGGTAGGTCTTGTGCTGCGGCCAGAACTGGATCAGGTCAGGCATGCCGGCACGGTTGGCCTTGATGTCGAGCAGCAGACGCCTGAACCAGTGCTTGAGGTGTTCGGCCGGCAGGCAGGCCAGCGCCTGCTCCAGCAGGTCTTCATGCAAGGCGCCCCAGAACACGAACGGAGACTGTATGCCCCATTTGCTGACAAACCGGGCGCGAATGGTCTCGGCATAACGGCCGTCGTCAAGTTCGGCCAGGCACGCCTCGAACAGCTCGGCGCGGCGTTGCTGGAAGTCTTCGTTCAACAGGTCAACCGGGCCGCGCTGGAACGGGTGAAAGAACGCCCCCGGCAGCGGCGCGAAGATCGCCGGCCAGCACAGCAGGCCGAACAGTGCATTGATCAGGCTGTTTTCCACGTAATGCACCGGGCCGTCGTCGTCATGCAGGTGCGCCTGCACATAAAACTCAACCGACAATGCCGGGTCGCTGCGCGGCAGTTGCAGGTCCAGGCGCTCGACCGGTCTGGCCTTGACCCGTTTCAGCGGTGGTCCGCCGAGTTTGCGCCGCAATCGCGGCACTATGCGCTGCAGGCCCTGTTGCTCGGCGGCACTTTCCGGCGCCTGTTCAGCCAGCGTGGCGAGTTCCAGCGCCAACGGGTATTCGGCGCAACGCTCCAGAACGCGGATCATGCGCAACCGCGCGCCGGGACAGGCGCTTTCGCGGTAGACGCTCAGCGCGAAGGCAAGCTCGCCGATGCGCTCGGCGTACTGGCCGATCTGGAACAGCACCTTGTCCCGACGGCGTTGCAGCCACGGATTGTCGAAGTGCAGCGCGCTGACCTGCTCGGCGATGGCTTGCAGCGGTTCGCCCGCCTCGAAACGCAGTTGGCACTGGTGCAGAAACAGGCAGGCGTCAACGTCTGCCCGGCTGCGCAGCCCGCGGGATTCGCTGCAGAATTCAACTTTTTCGTAGATAAAGATGCCAAGGTCGGCCAGCACGAACTCCGACCAGTCCTGATACAGGTTGCCGAAGAACATCAGCCGCAAGCGATCGCACAGGTCCATGATCGTCAGGCTGAACAGCCGATCGTCGAGCAGCGGCGCCCAGTCGCACAGGCGTCGGGCGTCGGCAAACTGCTCGGCCAGCAGCGGCAGCCAATCGTCCTTGCGCCCCTTGGGCTGGTCGATGAAAGGGCCGAATGCTTGCAGAATCTCGGCCTTGAGCAACACATCGAACAAGTCGACCATGGACAGTGACGCCTGCGCGTCGAGCCAGCCGTGATCAAGCAGCGGCTGCGCGGCCTGCTCGATATCACCGATCTCGTCATAATTGAGTTTGCTCGCGCGAAAATGCACGCCCTTGCGCATGACCAGCCGCACCAGCAAACCCTGTGCAGCCAAGGGCAAGGCTTTGAAGTCGCGGATGAACCCGTGCTCGGTTTCGCTCAGCACATCGGCATAACGAAGTTCAAGCCAGTCAAGCACTTGCCGGAAGTTGTTGAGGTAATAGAACGGGTCTTCGAGGGGATTGGCAGTCACGGAAATTCAGGGCCATGCGGGCGAATACTGGTTATGCGTACAGATACCAGTTCTGCCCCGCCGGGTGCAAACGGAAAAGGATCAGCGGCATTTTTTAACTGAGCCATCGAACTTTTCCCGGCGTAGTGGCACCAACCGCGTTAGAGGCCGACAATGCTCGGCATTACGTGATGAGGAATCAGAGGTGGGTATGAAAATCAAGGCACTGGGCATCCCCTTGGCAGTAACGGCCCTGCTGGCCCTGGGCGGTTGCTCGACGCAAACAGTGGTCACGTTGCAGAACGGCACCCAATACCTGACCGAGGACATGCCGAAGACCAAGACTGAGGATGGTTTCTACGAGTTCGAGGACATTTCCGGCGCCAAGGTCAAGGTTCGCGCAGACGAAGTTGCGACCGTTCGCAAGGAAGACTGACACGTCGCGGTCTTCCCCGTAGAAGCTGCCGAACCTTCGGCAGCACCTACAGTGATCGTTTCGTCATTCGAAAGTCGGCATTCCGGGAATGCTGCCGTCGCAAGACAGGTAACTCCCGCCCCGCTTCACCAATTCCCCCTGCAAACGTTGGCAACGCTCCAGATCCTGCTGCACCATGCGGTCGATGCTCAGATTGCCAGTGGTTTGCGGCACCTTGCCGTCGCCCAGGCGAATCGTCATGAACGGCTGTTCCGGCTGAATCTGAAAACGGCTCTTCTCTTCGACCGGCTCCACCGGTTCGGTTGCCGCCGGCGCCGGCAGCTGATCAGTGGTGATGCCGTAGCGGCTGAGTATCGAGCTTTGAGGCAGATCGGCCCAGACACTGGCCGAACTCAGCACCCATGCAATGAAACCCACAGACCCCTTGAAACCTTTCACGTTTGAATCTCCTGTGCTCATGGGCGGCTAGCTGTAGAACGTGTGTACACGTGCTGGCTTTAGGCCGCTTTTCCTGTTTTTGCAGGGTTTGGAGTCACGGAGTGGCTATCGAGTCACTTTTGATACCTGTCGTGGCGAGGGAGCTTGCTCCCGCTGGGGCGCGCAGCGGACCGAAAATAAGGGTGAGCGCTGCGCACTCAAGCGGGAGCAAGCTCCCTCGCCACAGGGGTATGGATCAGGCGATAACAATCCCGTCAGCACTCAAACTCCCCAGCGACACCCCCACCAAGGTCACCGAATCCGCCCCGAATGTCAGCAGCGTATCCTGCCCTGCGCTGGAGGCGTGTGCGCGAAAATCATCTCCCGGCAACACACCCTGCACGCCCAGAAATACCAGTTTGTCGTTGGCCGTATAGCCAACCACCCGGTCCTGGCCGAACGCACCATTGAACAGGAAGGTATCCGCGCCGCCCCCCGATTCCAGCAGATCGTTCCCGGCGCCGCCGACAAACACGTCATTGCCTGCGCCGCCGATCAAATGATCGTTGCCAGCAAGACCGAATAACCAGTCACCGCCGGCATGGGCCTTGAGGGTATCGGCGCCAGCGCTGCCTTTGCTGCTCGACTCGTAGGCGGTGAGGCTGGTGCCGGATTTCAAACCGCTGGCTGTGACGCTGTGCACCACATCGTCCTTGAACACGCCCCAGAGGAAACCGGGTTCCTGGGTGACGATGCTGCCGATGTCACGGGTGATGCTGATCCCGCCGTTGGCATCGCGGATATACAGGGTGCCGGCGCCGTCGTTGGCAAAGTCGAAGTTCTTCACCGTCTGCTGCAAATCCAGCGTGTTGCTGCCCTGCCCGCCGAGGATGACGTTGTAACCACCGCCGTCACGGAAGCTGTCGTTGCCGGCGCGCCCCTCCAGATAGTCGCTGCCGCTACCGCCCTGAATCAGATCGTTGGCGTCGCTGCCGATGATAAAGGTGCTGCCCTTGTGGGTCTCGGCATTGCGGTTGAGGTCTTGCACCCAGGTGTTGGCCCGCGCCGGGTCGGACAGGTTGGCGACGATGATCGTCGAGTCGCGGCTGGTCAGGTCATAGAACGCCGACTCCAGCACGCGGGTCATGCCGTCGCCGTAGCCGGTCGGCAGGTGTGAAATCCACGTCGGGATATTGAGGATCGAGTACGGCAGCACGTTCCAGGCATTCGAAGCGTAGTGATCGTTGAAGCTGACGATGTTGTCGGCGGTCGAGGCGTGCGGCGCATCGTGCACGCCGACCGAAGCGCCGGTGAACGTCGAGCCGTCGAGGGCGCGGAACACCGGGTCGTTTTCGTAGCCGATGTTAAGCACCTTGTCGGTGCTGCTCTGGGTGGGTGAGGCGTAGGCGATGTAATTGGACTCGGCAAAAAATCCGCCCCACTTGTCGCTGCTCAGATCGGCCATGCTGTTGACCGCCAGGCCGCCGAGGCTGTGGCCGCTGACCAGCACGTCCTTGCCGGTCAGGCCGTTGGCCTGGGCGAACGCGACGACGTCGCTGAGCAGATTGCCAAAGGCTTCGCCGACATAATTCTTCGCATAATCCGCCGGGCCGAACGCGGCGAGCAGGTCGTTGATCACGTCACCAATCGAGTCGCCAATGAGGATTTCACGCGGGCCGCTGGTGCCACGAAACGCAATGCCCAGCTCCGTCAGATGCCCCTGCGCGTCGTACTTGCCGAGGATTTCCACTTGCGCGCTGGTGTAGCCGGGCTTCTCGCCGAAAAAGGTTCCGCGGGCGTCGGTCTTGCCGTCGTAACCCAGTTGCGCTGCGGTGATCGGTGTCCAGCCGGCCTGTTTCACCGCCTCCAGGGCAAGTTTTTCCGAGTCGGGATTCCACGGGATACCGGGAATGACACCCTGCGAATCCGTGCCGCCAATCAGCGCGGTGACTAGCGTCGCCGGCAGGCCGAGGCCGAAGCCGTTGTCCTGATAACCGGCGGCAAAGCCGTTATCGAGATTGTGGTAGGAATACAGCGTGATCGCCATGGCATCGCTGAACAATGCCTGTGACTCGGCTGTACCGTAGTTTTTGTAGTCATACACACCCATTGCCATTGCCTCTCTTGTTGTTGGAATTGTCAGAGATAGCTCACAGCCAGAGCGCCCCACGGGGACGCCCCGGAGCATTTCACAACTTCTTGCACATCACCCCTTGTAGGAGTGAGCCTGCTCGCGATAGCGGTCTGTCAGTTGAAACATCCGCAGCTGTGACACCGCTATCGCGAGCAGGCTCACTCCTACATGGGTTATCAGGCGAACATGAAACTTGAGTCCGACAGATTAGCCACTCCGACCCCGATCAGGGTCACGGCATAATCGCCAATCTTCAGCACGGTATCGCCGCCGGACTGCGCCGCGTGCTGTTTGTAGTCGTAGCCCTGCCCCGCGCCTTCGACGCCCATGAACACCAGTTTGTCGCTGCCCTGATAGCCGTTGATCGCGTCAAAACCGAACGCGCCGCTGAACAGAAAGGTGTTGTTGCCGCCCGTTGCCGTCATCACGTCGTTGCCGGCGCCGCCAACGAACGTCACCTGGCCCTTGTCGCTGATCAGTTGGTCATCGCCACCGAGGCCGAACAGCCAGTCACCGTCGGCGCTCGCGTGCAAGGCATTGCCGTAGCCATCGCCATTGAGTGAGTGGCTGTAGGGGGTGAGTTCGCTGCCGTTGCTCAAACCTTTGCCGGTGATGCCCCAGGTGATCTCTTTGCTGCCCCACCATGAACCCGATTCCTTGCTGACCAGTGCGCCGATGTCGCGGGTCAGGCTGATGCCACCGTAGGCGTCGCGCACGTACAGCGTACCGTCACCGTCGTTGGCGAAGCTGAAATTCTGCAGCGGTTTTTGCAGCTCGAAAGTGTTGTGGCCCTGGCCGCCGAGGAGGATGTTGAAGCCGCCATCATCACGGAACCGGTCATCGCCGGCACGCCCCTCCAGGAAATCATTACCCGCCCCGCCCTTGAGCCAGTCACTGCTGTCGGTGCCGATAATGAAGGTGCTGCCGGTGTGCGGCTCGCCGCTGCGACCGAGATCCTCGACCCAGGTTTTGCCTCGGGATGCCTCTTCCAGATTGGAGACGATGATCGTCGAGTCCTTGCTGGTGAGGTCGTAGAACTTCGAATCGATCACCCTGTTCAAACCGTCCGCATAGCCCAGCGAACTGTGCGCTGACCAGTTCAGCGGATTGGCGATGCTGAATGGCACCAGGTTCTGCGCGGTGGAAGCATAGTTGTCGGTGAAGTTGACGAGGTTGTCGGTGGTCGAGTCGTGCGGCTTGTCGTGCTTGCCCAGCGACGCGGTGCTGAACGTAGTGCCGTCGAGTACGCGAAACACCGGATCGTTCTCGAAACCGATGTTCAACACATTGCTGCCCGTGCTGCTCTGGGTCGGCGAGGCGAACGCGATGTAATGGGCGTCCCTGAAGAAACCGCCCCAGTTGTCCGCGCTCAACTCGGCGACGCTGTTGACCCCGAGCCCGCCGAGGCTGTGGCCACTGATCAGCACGTCCCTGGCGGCAATGCCGTTGGCAACCGCGAAGGCGGCGACAGCCTTGAGCAGGTTGTCGAACGCGTTTTTCGCGTAATTGCTCGCGTAATCCGACGGCCCCACCGCTGCCAGCAGATTGTTTTTCAGGTCGCCGAAAGTGTCGCTGTAACCCAGCCCGCCGGTGCCGCGGAAGGCAATGCCGAGGCCGATCAATTTGCCAGCGGCGTCGTATTTGCCGAGCACTTCTGCCTCGGCGCTGGTAAAGCCTTCCTGCTCACCAAAGAACGTGCCCTGCGGCCCGACCTTGCCCTGATAGCCCAGCGCCGTCGCGGTGACCGGCGCCCATGCGGTAGAGGGCAAAGGCTTGCCCGTTGGCGTGTAGGCATACAGCGTCAGCGCGATGGCATCGCTGTACACCCCTTTGCCATCGGCGTTTTTGTAATCGAACAATCCCATGTGCTGCGCTCCCTTTTCTTCAAAACCGGCAGCTCGGCAAGAGCTGCCGGTCACGCGTCAGAACTGCCAGTCGAGGGTCAGACCCACGCCGTGGTCCTTCTCATTCGAACCGATCAGCCCGTTGTAATCCAGGTTGACCCGCACATCGCGGTTCAACGCCAGGCCGGCACGCACGCCAACCACCGCGGCATCGCGGTCCATCGACACGCTTTGCACAGTGAATGCGCTGTTGCCGTTGGCGAAGGCCAAATGACTGTCGGCATCGACGTCGCTCAGGTTGTGCTGCCAGCCGAGACTGGCGCCCAGTTCCAGCTGATGTTGATCCGACAGGGCGAAGCTGCGTTTGGCCCGAACACCCAGGGTCGAGAGCACCACATCGCGATTGTCTTCACCGCCCTTCAGCGCCGCGGCATCACCCTTTTCGGTGAAGCTGTCGGTGTTGAGGTGCACGTAGGACAGGTTGGCGAACGGTTCGAGGTTCATCGGTTGCAGGCCCAGATCGTAAGCGGCTTCGGTGAACAACTGCGCCGTGGTCGCGTCACGCTTGGTTTTCTGTTTGCTGCCGACATCGCCGATCTGCAGGTCACGCTTCACGTCGATGCGGTGCCAGCTGTAGGCGCCGCCGACGGTCAGGCGCAGGGCATCGATTTCATGGCCCAGATACGCGCCCAAGTGGTAGCTGTCGACTGACGCCGAGGAATGCGTGCCGCTGCCCATGCTCAATGAGCTGTCGCTGTAACCGGTGACGAAACCCAGCCGCGTATCTTCAGCAATCAAGCCATCGACACCGGCCAGCAGGCCGCCGATGGAGCTGTTGGAGTCGGCGTTCTTATGCCCGCCGTCGCTCTCTCCCCAGGAACCCAGCACCTTGACCCAGGCATTGCTGCCCGCGTCGGTGGGCGCGTCGGCATTGAACAGATCGCGCTCACGCAGGCGCTCACCGACGGCCTCGCGCAGGTAGCGGCTGTCGTTGATCAGCAGCGTGCCGATGGCCGGGTGGATCTCGCCGGACAACTGTTGAAAGGCTTGTTGCGCCGACGCCGCGTTGGGCGACAGCAACAGGCTTTCGAACAACGCGTTGCCCGCACCCAGGCGCTCGGCAGCGGCACCGACCGCACGCTGATTCGGCGTCAGGCCGACGCTGGCGAACGAGGCGGCGTTACGCCCCACCGCCAGCTGGATGCCGTCAGCCGAATAGTCCAGCGTGCCACCGAGGAATGCATAATCCGGCAACACCTGGCCGAAGCGCCCTTCAATGCCGCCGGCCGCTTGCAGGATGTTGTAGCGCGTGCCGAGCAGGCTTTGCACTTCGCCGGTGCTGAGCAAGGTCGGACTGTTTTCCAGCGCCATGCTCACCGTGGCGCCCTCGATCACCGCTTTGCCGGTTGCATTGATCTGGTCGCTGCTGGTTGGCGACAACTCTACGGCGTAGGTCGAACCCGGCGCGAAGGTGACGTCGCCAGCCACGTTCAGAGTGCCGATCGAGTTACCCGGCGCCACCGTACCGCCGCGGTTCACTGCCAGCGCGCCGATGCGACCGTTGCCACCGAGGATGCCGCCGTCATTGACCGTGACCGCCGATTGCAGCGAACCGTTGACGGCCAGGCGGCCCTGATTGATCAGGGTCGGGCCGCTGTAGCTGTTGTTGCCGGTCAGCACCAGCGTGCCGATGCCTTGCTTGGTCAGGCCGCCGTGGCCGGCAATGTCGTTGCGCCAGGTGTCGAGGCCGCAGGTAATGTCGGTGCACACGCGTTCAGTCGGTTTGCCTTGATCGATTATCGCGCCGATACCCGGCAGATCGGCGACAAACTGCCCGGAGCCGTAGGCGCCCTGAATCCTGAACTCCTCGGGAATGTCCTGCTCGGTGACGAACATCGACGGGCCGTCGATGCCCTTGCGCAGGTTGATCATGCCCCAGCCGTACAAGGCGTCGATGCCCGGTGCGCCGAGGTCGGTGGCGGTGGTTCGCAAGACCGTGGCGACCTGATCGCCGGTCATGTACGGGAAACGCTCCATCAGCACTGCCATGGAACCGGCCACATGCGGCGCGGCCATGGAGGTGCCGTTGTAGTTGGCGTAGCTGGTGGTCAGGTTGTCGGCGTTGGTGCCTTCGATGATCGCGCTGTAGATTTTAGTGCCCGGTGCCGAGACGCAGAAACTCGCCGTATAGCCGCAACGCGAGGAGAACGTACTCATGATGTACGGATTGGCGCTGGCCAGATCCGGATTCTTTTGCAGGGCCGCCACGGTGATCCAGTTCGGCGCGATGTCCGGCACGAAGTAACCGAGGCCGGCGATGGCATCCGGGTTGTTGAGGTTGTAGTCGTTGCCGGCGGCGAAGATGGTCACGATGCCGCTGCGCGCAGCAGCTATCGCGCCGTCATAGGCGCCACCGGGTTTGGTGCCGAGCAGCGTGCGAATCTCGTTGAACTGCACCTGCGCATCGTTGACGGTAAAGTGTGGGTACGCCGGATCACGGCCGCCGAGGTCGAAGCGATCAGTGATGCCGATCCCCCAACTGTTGTTGATGATCCGCGCACCGCTGGCGATCAGCGCGTCCCAACCGGCCTTGTACACCGCGCCGTCGTTGCCACGGACGATGCCGTCCTCCGGGCCTGGGTCGCCGTTATCGGCACTGATGATCTGCGCACCGAACGCGACGCCGTGCATCACCCCACCGTCACGACTGCCCGCGGCGATACCGCCGACGTGAGTGCCGTGTGCCCCAAGCTTGCCGTTGGAGCCGACCGAGGGCGAACCGTCATAAAGGAACGCATCGCCGGCCTTCACCGGGATGTACGGGTCGGTGTATTCGCGGATGCCGCTTGTGACCAGAGTGACGACTTTATTCGCGCCGGAGAATTCCGGGTGCGCGGCGTATACCGGCTGATCGAAGATCCCCAGTTTCACACCCTTGCCGGTGTAGCCGGCGGCGTAGGCATGATCGGCGCCAATCGCTCCCAGGCCCCAGTCGGCCTGAAACTCGCTGCTGCGCCAACTCGACGGATCACCCGTGCGGCCATTTTCGACATACGGTGCGGCTTGCGCCATGGCGCTGGCACACAGCATCGCCAGCGTCAGGGTTTTCAGGGCAAAGCAGCCGCCCGTTTGCGCGGGGGTATTGTTGTTTTTCATCCAGCGACCTTCCTTAGTGTTGTTGCGAAAAATCCGATTGCTTCAATAGCTGTGGCGAGAGGCACCTTTGTCCGCTGTAGCCAATGACACACCGCACCTGTGGCGAGGGGATTCATCCCCGCTCGACTGCGCAGCAGTCGCAAAACCTGTGTGTACGGTTGGCAGGAAAGATTGCTGGGGGCCGCTTCGCAGCCCAACGGGGATAAATCCCCTCGCCACAAGCGGTCAGAACTGCCAGTTCAAGCTCAAACCAACGCCGTGCAGCTTCTCGCGGCTCGCCAACTGGCCGTTGTAGTCGAGGTTGACCCGCACGTCTTTGCTCAACGCCAGACTGGCCTGCACGCCGACCAGTGCGGCATCGCGCACCAGGGCCGAGCTTTCGACTGCATACGGCGCGCCGCCGCTGGCAAAGCGCAGGTGCTGCTGCGATTCGATATCCGTCAGGCTGTGCTGCCAGCCGACGTGGCCGCTGACATCCAGCGACTGCCGGTTCGTCAGGTTGATCGTCTTGAGCGCTCGCACGCCGAGGGTGCTGAGCACCGCGTCACGCTGATCGCCAGAACTTTTCAGCGCTGCGCCATCGCCCTTCTCCCGAAAGCCTTCGGTGTCCAGATGCACATAGGTGAGGTTGGCGAACGGCTCCAGCACGTTGAGTCGATACGCCGCTTCACCGAAGACCTGGGTGGTTGCCGCATCGACTTTGGCTTTCTGCCTGGCACTGACATCGCCGTATTGCAGTTCACGTTTCACATCGCCGCGATGCCAGCTGTACGCCGCGCCAGTGCTCAAGCGCCAGGCGCCGATGGCATGACCGGCGTAGGCTCCGAGGTGGTAGCTGTCGACCTTCGCCGAGGAATGCGTGCCCGAACCCATGCTTAGCGAACTGTCGCTGTAACCGGTGACCAGACCGACGCGGGTCTGCTCGTCGAGCGCGCCGTCGACGCCGGCCAGCAAGCCGCCAATCGAGGTGTTGTAGCCCGCCGTGTCGTTACCCGAATCGGTGCGCCCCCAAGCGCCAAGGGCTTTGATCCAGCCATTGTTCTGCGCCGCCGCAGGCTGCTGCAGACGCTCGCCAACGGCGTCGCGCACCTGACGACTGTCATTGATCAGCATCGATCCGAGGGCCGGATAGATTTCGCCGCTCAATTGCTGGAAAGCCTGTTGCGCAGTGGCCACTGTCGGCGAACGCAGCAGGCTTTCATAGACTGGATTGCCAGCGCCCAAGCCCTCGGCGGCGGCCGCAACCGAGCGCTGATTCGGCGTCAGACCGACACTGGCGAAACTGTTCGAATTGCGCTCGATATTCAGTTGAATAGCGGTGGCGGCGTAGTCGAGACGGCCGCCGATAAACAGGTAGTCCGGCAGCACCGCAACGAAGCGGCCCTGAATGCCATCGGCCGCCTGCAAAATGTGGTACTGCGTGCCGAGCAGACTTTGCACCTCGCGGGTGCTGAGCAGTGTCGGGCTGTTCTCCAGCGCCAGGCTGACCGTGGCCCCGCTGACGCTGGCACTGCCGCCGGCCACAAGGCGGTCGCTGGCGGTGGGCGACAGTTCCACGGCGTAGGTCGAGCCAGGCGCGAAGGTGACATCGCCCGCCACGTTCAGGGTGCCGATGGAATTGCCCGGCGCCACGCGAGCGCCGTTATTGGCCAGCAACGTTGCGATGCGCCCGGACCCGCCAAGCGTGCCGTTGGCGTTCACGGTAACGGCTGAGGCCAGCGAACCATTGACCGTCAGCAGGCCGCCATTGACGGTGGTCGGGCCGCGATAGGTATTGTTGCCGGCAAGCACCAGTTGGCCGCCACCGGACTTGATCAGGCTGCCCTGATACACGCGATTCGCCGCTGCGGCATCGCGGGCCGTGCCGACCGCGTAATCGGTCTGCTCCTGCTGACTGGCGCCGACTGGAACGCCGTTCTGCCAGCCCTTGTCTTGCAGGGTTTGCTGCCAGGCGCTGTGTTCAGCGGCGTCTTCGCGCTGACGCTGGAGCAGCGCGGTGTCGGAGATGTCGTTGCTCCAGACATCGCGCTGGCCGGCGGCCAGATTGGCGTCGAAGGCGCCAAGCAGTTGCCCCGGGCCGCGCATCGCCCGGTTCAAGTTGGCCACGCCCCAACCGACTCGCTCGGTCGGCGCCTCTGTCAGCGAACCGTCAAGCTGTGTGGCGGTGGTCAACAGCACCTCCAGCGCCTGCTGATTGCTCATGTACGGATAGCGTTCCATCACCAGCGCCAACGCGCCGGTCGCATGCGGCGCGGACATCGAGGTGCCGGACTTGATCGCATAACCGCCGCCGGGAATAGTGCTGTCGATCTTCGCGCCCGGTGTGCTGATGCACCAGTACTTGGCGATGCCGCACTGGTTGTACTTCTGCTGATTGCTTTGGTCCAGGCCCGACACGGCCAGCCAGTGCCCTTCCAGATCCGGCTGAAAATACGGCAGTGCCGAACGCACGCTGGCATTTGGGTAGCCGCTGTTGCCGGCGCTGAAGACGTTGATCACGCCCCGGCGCGAAACGTCGGCCGCCGCGTCGAGCCAAGTGCCCTTGTTCCAGTGCTGGGCATAGGCGGCGTGCAAGTCCGCCAACGTGCGGTAGCTGACGTCCGGCGGCTGACTGCCCCAGCTGTTGTTGATCGCTCGTACGCCAGCGTCGGCCAGGGCGTCGTACACCGCTTTGAAATAGCGCGGATCGGGATTGGGACCGAACAGAAAACTGTCGTTCTTGTTGGTGTTGCCAACGAAAATCTGCGCGTTGTAGGCAACACCGTGCATGCCGCTGCCATCACGGGAAGCGCCCATGGTGCCGACCACGTGGGTGCCGTGGGAATCGTTGTTGGGGTTTAGGGTGCCGTTAACGTTGAACAGCGTACCGTCGACGTAACGGCCGCTGGCGAGTACCGGGTGATAGCGATCCGTAGCGAACTCGGGGTGGGCCGCATCGAAGCCTGAATCGAGAGCGCCGATTTTCACGCCTTTGCCGGTGATGCCGGCGGCATACGCTTGCTCGGCCTGCATCCGGCCCAGGCCCCAGTCCCGGAGGAATTCGGCGCTGCGCCAACTGGCCGGGGCGCCGGGCTGGCCGGACTCAAGATACTGCGCCTGAGCCGAGGTAGCACAAATCACAAGCAACAGGGTGCCGACCGGGATCGGCTTGATGCGTACGTCCATGTTCATCACTCGCTTTTTTTGTTTTATCGGGTCTTTTTGCGGTGTTGCGTGTTCCTCGGGAGAGGCTTAGGGAGAGGGCTGCTGAGCGACCATAAAAGCCTCATCCACCCGCGCCAGGTCCTGCTCGTTCAAGGTCCCGGCGTAGTAATGCAATTTGGTCCAGGCCATTAAATAGTCGTAGCGCGCCTGGGCCAGATCCCGGCGAGTGGTGAACAGCTGCTGCTCAGCGTTCAACGCGTCGAGATTGGTCCGCTCACCGCCCAGAATGCTCTGCTTCGTCGAGACCACCAGCGCTTCAGCCGACTTCAACGCCTTTTGATAGGCGCGCAATTTGCTGACCCCGGACAGGCAGGCGCTGAACTGGCGGCGCAATTCGATCAGGGTTTCGCGGGTCTTGCCGTCGAGTTCGTATTCCGCCTGCTCCATGGTGCGGCTGGCCTGACGGGTTGAGGCCGACACCCCGCCACCGGCGTACAGCGGCACGCTGACTTCCAGGCCGATGGTGTTGGTTTCATAGCGCTGGTTGTATGTGTTGCCGCTCTCCGACTCGTTATCGCGCATCGAGGCGTAGGCGTTGATTTTCGGCAGGTGCCCGGCGCGGTTACGCTCGACCTCATAGCGAGCCACTTCAACCGCTTGGCGCTGCGAAGCCAGGTTCGGGTTGTTGCTGATCGCCAGCTCGTGCCAGGTTTCGAAGTTGGCTGGCTGCAAGGTGAAGGTCTGGAATTGCGGACCGAGCGGTGCCAGATCGCCGATGTCCACGGCCGGCACGCCGACCAGCGCCCCCAGCTCGCGCAGGGCCGCGTCCTGTTCGTTGCGCGCCTCGATTTCCTCGGCAGTCGCCAGTTCATAACGTGACTCGGCTTCGAGAATATCGGTACGTGTGCCCTCGCCTTGCTTGAACATGTGTTCGTTCTGCTGGAACTGCTGTTCGTAGGCCTTCTTTTTGGCCTGGGCAATGTCGATCTGGTCCTGGGCAAAAAGCGCCTTGGTGTAGTTATCGAGCACCCGCACCAGCAGCTCCTGACTCTTGCCGCGAAACGCTTCATCGGCAAACAGCGACTGCGCCACGCCCTTGCGATACGCAGCGTAAGCCTCATAGTCGAGCAGCGGTTGCTGCACCGTCAGCGCCGAGCCATAACTGTTGTAGTTGCGCTCGTCGGTACGGTTGCGCGCGCGCTCATCAAGGGACGTGGCTTTCGAAGAGTTGCGCCCCTTGTTGTAGGTGTAGCCAATTCTGGGCAACAGTCCGGCGCGGCCGATGGCGCGGTTTTCAAGACCGGCATCACGCTCCTTGATCGCGCCAAGGAACACCGGGTCATTGCGCAGCGCCTGTTCGTAGATCTCGAACGGCCCCATCGCCGCGACTGCCGAGTGGCTTGCAAGCAGCATCATCGCTGCCCCCAGCATTGAGAGCTTATTCATACAGCCGAACATCCTTATTCCTCGGTCAACGCGGAACCGGCTCGATCGAGCAGCGGTTTGAACAGGTAGTTGAGGAGTGAACGCTCGCCGGTGCGCACGAACATTTCCGCAGGCATGCCGGGCTTGATCACCAGGCCGTTGAGTTTTTCCATGGCCTGATCGCTGACGCTGCTGCGCAACACGTAGTACGGCACGCCGGTTTTCTCGTCGACCATCTGGTCGGCGGAAATCAGGCTGACTTCGCCGGGTACACGCGGCGTTTTGCTTTGGTTGAAGGCGGTAAACAGAATGTCCACGGGCAAATGCGTGCCGACCTTGTCGATCAGGTTGATCGGCAGATGCCCTTCCACTTCCAGGGTGGTGCCTTGCGGCACGATTTCCAGCAGGGTTTCGCCCTGACGCACCACGGCGCCTTCGGTGTGGACGCCGAGGTTGACCGCGATGCCATCGGCAGTGGCGAGAATCTCGCTGTGTTGCAGGTCGAAACCGGCGGATGTCAGTTGCTCGGACAGGGTGACGCTTTTCAGTTGCGCGTCGGCCAGTTGCGTGCGGACTTCCTTCTGGTATTCCTCGCTGTGCTGTTGCAACTTCAGGCGCGACTCGAGAATGCCCTGCTCCACACGCCCGCTTTCGCCGGTGTTCTCTGCCAGTTGCTGTTGCACTTGCGACAGTTGTCGCTGGTAGTCCATCAAGCGGTTGCGCGGGATGTAGCCGTTGTCGGCCAGCGGTTGCAGGTTGCTCAGTTGTTGCTGCAAGGAACTGGCCTGGGCATTGAGGTCACTGCGGGCGCGGCGCATCCCCGCCAGTTGTGCGGTGGCGCCTTCGATATTGGCGCGCAGCGCGGCTTGCTCACGAGAGAACGCTTCGCGACGGCTGCTGAACAGTTGGCGCTGGCCTTCAAGCACCAGCGCCAGGCGCGGGTCCGGGTCGTTGCTCAACTCGGCGGGAAAGGTCACTTGCTTGAGGTTGTCGCGCTCCGCCTGCCAGCGCGCGAGGCTGGCCCAGGCCATGCGGTATTGCGCTTGCAGCGATTGCACGTCGGCAGCGACCTGGGTCTGGTCGAGACGAAACAGCGGCTGGCCCTGTTTCACGATCTCGCCTTCGCGCACCAGAATCCGGCTGACCACGCCGCTGCTCATCGATTGCACGGCTTTGCGCTTGCCCGACACCACGACGGTGCCCTGCACGGGAATGCCTTGATCGAGCGGTGCCAGCGCGGCCCAGGTGAAGAAGCTGCCGGCACCGACGATGGCCAGGATCCAGCCCAGGCGCGCGAAGAATTTCGCATCGCGTTCCGGGCGTTCGGTGAGGTAGGCGTGTTCCATGTTCGCTTCGTTTTCAGTGTTCATGCTGGCGCTGCTCATACACCCGAATTCCTTGTCGTGGGCTGATACTGCCGACTCATGCTGAGCCCGCCCGGCGCTGGTGCAGCTTTTTCACGGGGTTGTTCCTGCTGACCGGAGAGTGCTTTGAGCACGTCCTGGCTCGGACCGAACGCCTGCAAACGGCCGTCATTGAGGACCAGCAGCTTGTCGGCCTGGGCCAGCACCGAGGAGCGATGCGTCACCAGTACGACGGTGGTGCCTTGCGCCTTGAGTTGCGCAATGGCACTGGCCAGTGCCGCTTCACCGACGGTGTCGAGGTTGGAGTTGGGTTCGTCCAGCACCACCAGGCTCGGGTTGCCGTACAGAGCGCGGGCCAGGGCCACCCGTTGTTTCTGGCCGCCGGACAAGCCGCTGCCGTCCTCGCCCAGTTGCGTGTCGTAGCCTTGTGGCAGGCGCAGAATCATCTCGTGAACGCCTGCCTGCTGCGCGGCGGCGACAACCTTTTGCGGGTCGGCGTCGCTGAAACGGGCGATGTTCTCGGCAATGCTGCCGCTGAACAGCTCGATGTCCTGAGGCAGATAACCGATGTAGGGGCCAAGTTGATCGCGGTTCCAACGGTGAATGTCGGCGCCGTCCAGACGCACCGTGCCGCCGAGGGTCGGCCACACACCCACCAGCACCCGCGCCAGCGTCGATTTGCCGGAGCCCGAAGCGCCCAGCACGCCCAACACTTCACCGGCGCCCAGATTGAAATTGACCATGTGCAGGGTCGCTGTCCGTTGCCCCGGCGGCCCGGCGCTGACCTGTTCGAACGTGATCTGGCCTTTCGGCGGCGGCAGCGCCATGGCCTCGTCGCTCGGCGGGAATGCCTGCAACAGCGCATCGAGACGGCGGTACGCCAGTTTCGCCCCGCTCCACTGTTTCCACACGGCGATCAATTGATCGATCGGGCTCAACACGCGCCCCATCAGAATGGAACCGGCGATCATCATCCCGGCGGTCATATCGCCCTTGATCACCAACAATGCACCGAGTCCCAGCACCAGCGATTGCAGGCACAGACGCAGGGTCTTGCTCAGCGAGCTGATCACCGCGCCGGTGTCGCTGGCCTGGTTCTGCAAACCGAGGAAGCGCGAATGCACCTGGAACCAGCGTTTGCGCAACGAGCCGAGCATGCCCATGGCTTGAATGGTTTCGGCGTTGTGCAAGTGGCTGGTGGCCAACTGGCTGGACTTCTGGGAAAAACCGGCGGCGTCGCCCAGCGGTTTTTTCGTCATGAATTCATTCAGGCACGCGAGTGCGATCAACAGCAGCGCCCCCGCCGTAGCAAGTACACCCAGCCAGACGTTGAACAGGTAAATCACAAACAGATAGACCGGAAACCACGGCGCATCGAAGAAGGCAAACAGCGCCGGCCCGGTGACGAACTGGCGAATGTGAGTCAAGTCGCCCAGCGATTGCCCGGCGTTGCCTTCGCCTTTGAACAGATTGCGTTCGAACGCAGCCTGATAGACGCGCAGGTTGAAGCGGCGCTCCAGCTGACTGCCAATGCGGATGACGATAAAACTGCGGATCACTTCCAGCAGACCGATGAAGGCGAAGAAACCGACAACCATCAGCGACAGCATCGCCAGGGTGGTTTCGTTCTGCGATGACAGCACTCGGTCGTAGACCTGAAGCATATAAATGGAGGGCACCAGCATCAGCACGTTAATCAGCGCGGTGAAACAACCGACGCTGATCAGGATGCTCTTATAGTCACCCAGTGCCTTGATTAACGGAGCGGTGGCTGGGGCCTTCGCCATCTTCATTGGTTCTTCCTGGAATTATTGCTCGCCATGCGCTGACGGGACTTCAATTAATCAAGCGAGCCATGCGTCAACACTGTTTCGCGAGGGGCCGCTTACACTTTCATAACAACTAGCGCTGCTCAATGCAGTGCAGTTGTCCTCAAAAATCTTTTTATAACCAGTGGGTGAATCCTTATATCCAACTTGATTGGCAACCTCGATCATTTGTCGGGTGCTACACGCTCCAGCGTCACGACAAGGCCGGACTGCAAAGTCGCCAGATAATACCCATCACGTTGTCGGCTGAAGAACTGGATTCTTGAGCCTTCGTTGCCGGTCATGGATAAGCCGTCGGGGTCAGCAAACCAGCCAATCGGCGCCTGCTCCAGCCATGCGCCCAGACAATTGGTTCCTTGACCCAAAGTCTGGTTGGCAAGCAGTTCAACCTCACAGGTATTCGAGGGCTTGTCTTGCAGCTTTTGCGCCTTGGGGTCATCACGTGTGGTGGACAGCGTTGCCAGCCACTTTCCGGCAAACACTGAAGGTTCTTCGAGCCTGAGGCTGCTGGCCATACCTGTTTCTCCTGAAATCACAAGGAACGCCGCACAAAGCCACGCCGCTGCCCTGTAGGTAAAAGCTTTATTGACCATAAGAAAATTCGCTCCAGCCTGTAGCGTTGCGTACAGCGCGTACCGATGCAAGCAAAGAAAGCGACGCATCAAGCGCCGCTTTCCCGTTCACATCACGCCACGATGTCGCTGTACGCTGCCTGGCCAACCGTGCTGACAGCGAAGTCAGCCACGCCATGCCCGGTGAAGTCCACCGACAAGAGGCTGTTGCCGCCCGACGAAGTCAACACCGCATCGCCGGCCGCACCGGTGAAGCTGCTGACGAAGTGCAGGCCGGCACCGTTGGTGATGCCGGTCAGGTCGATTTTGTCCAGACCGCTGACGAAATCGAGGATCTGATCGATCGCACCCGGTTTGGAATCGGAACTCGCCGCAAACACAAACGTGTCCGAACCCGCCCCGCCCCACAGCTTGTCGGCACCGCCGGCGCCAAAGAGGATGTCGTTGCCGGCACCGCCCTTGAGCTCGTTGGCAATGCTGTTACCGATCAGCAAATCGCTGCCGGAACCGCCGATGGCATTCTCGATGATCGCGCCCTTGGCGATGGACACGTTACCCACCATGCCGCCAACGTCGGAGAACGAGGCGTCATTGAGGTTGATTTTCTGGTTTTGGGTAAAACCGGAAAAATCCAGGGTGTCCTTGCCGCCGGCATCCCACACCGAGAACACCACTTTGTCGCTCGACGACGAGGCGCTAAGGAAATCGCGACCGGTGTTGGAGTTGAAACCGTAGGTGGAGTCACCGGTACGGGTGGTGGTGTTGGCACCGTAGAGTTTCTGGATCGCAGCAATGTCATCCATCAACGGACCGGACGCGTAGGCTTCGACGCCGCCCTTGCTGAAGTTCTGGTTGGTGTTGCTCTCGCTCCAGTAACTCATGATGCTGTAGCCGCGGGTGTCTTGCCCGTAGGACGCATCGTTGTAGGTCGGGTTGCCATTGCCGGCGTTGTAGTCCCCGGGATGGGCCAGGCCCAGGCTGTGGCCGATCTCGTGAGTCAGGGTCTGACGGCCGTAGTTGTTCAGGTCCGGGTTCTTGTTTTGCGTGTAGCCGCTGTTGATCAGGTACCACGAGGTGCCGTCATAACCGGCGCCCGTGCCTGGCAGATAGGCGAACGCTGCGGCACCGTCCTGGCCACCGCTGTAGTTACCGAAGGTCATGTGGCCGTCACCACCCGAGGCTTTCTCGGTGAAGGTCACGTTGGCCACATCCGCCCAGGATTGCATGGCGAGCTTGGCCTGGGCTTGTTGCTGCGCGCTGAACTGGCTGAACCCGCTGATCCCGTGTTTGTTCATCGTGCTGGACGATGCCGACGTCAGGAACGTGTAGGTCAGTTCGATCTTGCCGCTGCCGTCCTTGTCCTGGTAGGCAGCGCCGTCGCGCAGCAATTGCGTAGCTGCCTGGTCGACGGAGTACGAAGGTTTGCCGTTGACCGTGAGGTTGCCGCCACGATCGTACTGATGGCTGAAGCTATTGATCTGGTTGTACGCCGAGCTGAAGGCGGCCAGCTGGAAAGCCTGTTCGGCGGAATCAACAGCGTTGGTTTTAACTTTCGACATAAACACACTTCCTTGTTTAGCAATGGAACAGTTTTTGTCCGACAGGACGATCTTTGGCGAGATCGTCCTATCACTCGCCCAATGAAGGCGTAACGAACCTGACACAATTTGAAATCTGTCGTAAAGGATTTTTTTGCGATCCAATTTGGCTGTATCAGGAAACTGCCGTAAACAAAGCGCGCGGGGAGGGAATATTGTTTTTAGTTGCGGGAAGATTGGAAATTGTCTGACGATTTTCTATTTAAATATTAAATATCGGTGAGTTTGGTTTTGTTAGCAAAGTCTCATTTTGGCATGGCAGTGCCAGCACTCTGGCATCAACTAATATCAGGTCTTCCGCTCCCCCTGTGGGAGCGGGCTTGCTCGCGAAGGCGGCCTGTCAGTCGATAACTGTGTTCGCTGGCCCACCGCTTTCGGGAGCAAGCCCCCTCCCACATTGGTTTTCCAGTGGTCAGCGATAATGCGGCACACACCGAAGCTGTGGCAGGGGGGCTAGCTCCCGAAGGTTTTGCTTTTGCCCGAAAAAACTCAGCTACCCGTACGAATCTTGTTCCACACCCGCGTACGAATCCGGTCAATGTTCAACGGCATCGCTTCCAGTGCAAACAGCTTGCCCATCATCTCCGGACTCGGATAAACCTTGGTGTCGTTTCTGATCGCCGGGTCGATCAGGCTGTCGGCCTGTTCGTTGCCGTTGGCGTAGTGCACGTGGTTGCTGATGGCGGCCATGACGTCGGGACGCAGCAGGTAATTCATGAAAGCGTAACCGGCCTTCTCGTCCGGCGCGTCGGCGGGCATGGCGACCATGTCGAACCAGATCGCCGCGCCTTCTCTGGGAATCGCATAACCGATGTCGACACCGTTCTTCGCCTCTTTGGCGCGATTCTCCGCTTGCAGGATGTCGCCGGAGAAGCCGACCGCGACGCAGATATCGCCGTTGGCCAGGTCACTGGTGTATTTCGAGGAATGAAAATAACTGACATAGGGCCGCACTTTCATCAGCAGCGCTTCGGCTTTTTTGTAGTCCTCGGGATTCTTGCTGTGATGTGGCAGGCCAAGGTAGTTGAGCGCCGCCGGAAGCAACTCCGGGCCGTTATCGAGAATCGCCACACCGCACTTCTGGAGCTTTTCCATGTATTCGGGCTTGAAGATCAAGTCCCACGAATCCACCGGCGCATCTTCGCCCAGTACCGCTTTGACCTTGGCAATGTTGTAACCGATGCCGGTGCTGCCCCACAGGTACGGAAAGCCGTGTTCGTTGTTCGGGTCGTTGGTTTGCAACGCTTTGAGCAGCACCGGATTAAGATTTTTCCAGTTGGGCAGTTGGCTTTTGTCGAGTGTCTTCAGTGCCCCGCCCTCAATCTGTCGCGCCATGAAGTGGTTGGAGGGAAACACCACGTCGTAACCGGATTTGCCGGTCATCAGCTTGCCGTCGAGGGTTTCGTTGCTGTCGTAAACGTCATAGGTGACGCCGATCGCGGTTTCCTTGGTGAAGTTTTTTGTCGTGTCTGGCGCGATGTAGTCGGACCAGTTGTAGACCTTGACCGTCTCGGCCGCATGACTGACGGAAGCGGCCAGCAACAGCGGCACCAATGCGAGGGTTTTCTGGATCATGGGGCGATTCCTGTATGGGCTTTTTTTGTTGGCAGGCAATCAAAGATCAAGCAATCAGAAAATCAGCACGTAGCTCTTGCGCACGGTTTCCTGGATATCCCAGGTGCCGAGCGTGTTGGCTGGCAACATCAGTGCGTCGCCGCCTTGTATGTGCAGGGTTTCGCCACCGCCGTCCGGGGTAAACGTGCAGCGCCCGGCAATGAAATGGCAGAACTCCTGCGCGGTGATCTGCCGACGCCAGCGCCCTGGCGTGCACTCCCAGACGCCGGTTTCGACGCCGTCGTCGCGCTCCACGCTGATGCTCGAAGCGATAGCGACCGGCTCGCCCAGCGGCACGGCCACCGGGGCGGATTGATCGAGCGACAATGTCGCGGTGTGCTTGAATTGCGTGATGCTCATGGGCATGACCTGTTTTTTGAGGGGGACGACGTTCAGTGCATGAAACCTTCCATGAACCCGGCGACGCGGCTGGCCAGTTTGCGCCGCCAGGGTGGCGTCGCCGGATTGGCCAGGGTCCGGTCCTCGTGCACGAAGCTTTTGATGATTGCGTTGTAGCCAAGCCAGCGGCACGGCTCCGGCTCCCACGCGCGCAAGGCTTGAATACCGCCGTCCGGCAGCACCCACGGTTGTTGCGTCAGTTCGGTCTCGCGCTCAAGGATCAGATCGGCCAGGGTGCGCCCGCCCAGATTGCTGGCGCCAACGCCCTCGCCGCCGTAACCGCCGGACAGCGCAATACCTGCGGCGCGATCGCAGAGCATGTGCGGTCGGAAATGTCGGGACATGCCGAGGTTGCCGCCCCAGGCGTGAGTAATCCGCACGTTTTTCAGTTGCGGGAACAGCTCACCGAACAGGTAGCGGCGCAGGTCGACTTCATCGCGAGCCAAATCAAAGTTGTGGCGCAAGCGGCCGGCGAACTGATAGCCGCCGCGCGCCCCGAACACCAAACGATTGTCGGCGCTGCGCTGACCGTAGGTAACCTGGCGGCTGAACTCGCTGAAGGCCTGGCCGCGACTCAGGCCGATTTCGTCCCAGGTCGCGGCAGATAAGGGCTCTGTGGCGACAATCAGGCTTTGCACCGGCAACTGGTAACGACCCAATGGCGGCAGCGTCACCGAATAGCCTTCGACGGCTGGCACGATCCAGCGGCTGCGCACGCTTGCCTTGGCGGTGCGCAAATGGCCCGATTGCCAATGGGTGACCGGGCTGTTTTCGTATATTTTCACGCCCATGGCCTGCACGGTGCGTGCCAGCCCCCGCACCAGTTTTGCCGGCTGAATCGTCGCAACGTGCGGCGCAAAAATGCCGCCATAGGGTTTCGCCACGCGAATCTGTTGCACCAGTTGCTCCGGGCTGAGCCAACGATAATCGTCCTCGGTCAGGCCTTGGCCGTACAGCTTGCTCAGATAGTCGCGCAGAGCTGTCTCCTGCTCTGGATAGCGCGCCGCGCAATAAAGCACCCCGCCCTTGCGATAATCGCAATCGATCCCTTCTTTTTCGACGACGATTTCCACCTCATCGGGAATGCTGTGCAGCAGATCGAACGACGCTCGACGCTGCTCTGACGACAACCCGGCCAGCAAGCGATCTTCGCCGAGCAGATTGCCCATCAGCCAGCCGCCATTGCGCCCGGACGCGCCGAAACCGGCGGTTTGCGCTTCGATGATGGCGATATCCAGCCCGGGAGCGTGTTGCTTGAGGTAATAGGCGGTCCACAGCCCGGTGTAACCGGCACCGATGATCGCCACGTCGACGTCCAGATCCTGCTCAAGCGCCGGACGCGCGATCAGCGGCTCATCGAGTTGGTCCATCCACAAACTGATAGTGCGCCACGCCGGCATGCAAGACTCCGCCACTGAGAACTTTCGATGACGTCGATCCTAGCGGCGGGCGTTAGCCGATGTCTTGCGCGCGTGTCCGCAAAGAAATTTGTTTGGCGTAAGCCTTTGGCGACTGCCCGGTGTGTTGGCGGAAACAACTGTAAAACGCCGACAGCGAGTTGAAGCCAGCGGCGAACGCCAGCTCATCGATGCGCACCGGCAATGTGGCGCTGTCCAGCGAGCGCAATAAATGCTGCAAGCGCGCCTGATTGACGTAGCGATAGAAGCTTTGGCCCAGCACTTGATTGAGCAGATACGAGATCTGATTACGGCTATACCCGCACTCCTTCGCCACCCGTTGCAGGTCAAGCTCGGGGTCGAGGTAGGGTTGTTGTTGCTCAAAGTATTGCTGCAGGTCTTGCGCCATGAAGCTTAACTGCCGTGGCGACAGGCCCAGACGACTCACCGCCGGACGCTGGCTCGCCGGCGCCGTGCCGCTGGCCTGGGCGCGCAGCAACGATGCATATTCATTGACCCGCCAGATCAGCCCGTCCCTGACCGTAATCGCCTCGCTGGAACGGAACGACACCAACCCTTCACCACCGCGCAGGGTGACTTCGTATTGAATGAACGCAGTGTTGCCATCCACACGAATGCGGTCGCAGTGCTCCAGCAGTTCGTCGGATTCTCGCGGCATGCTGACACGCACGTACTCGCGCAACTCATCAAGGCCCAACACGCGATTCTGAAAGAAATCGTTGTACTGGATGGCCGGATGGTAGAGCGCCATGACGCTGTCCAGGTCCCGGTGCTTCCAGCTCAAATGGTAGCGCATGACCGTGGCGGCCGTGGCCTGGGTCTGTTCTGGGCCGTCGTCGTCGGCATGCATAGGAGGCTCGGCGAAAAGAACCGAGCTTGCCCAAGATCGCCGCCGGCTTCAATGAAAAAACCGTAGTGGCATTTTGGCGATTAATGAAGGTGACGTGACCTACATCAAAAAAATCAGTGCAATCGCCAAACGGACTGAAAAAACTCACAGCTTTTTCACATACGGATGCTACTTTTAATACCTGTCACCGGTTGAGCCAATGAAGGCTCTTCCCTCCTAACATGAGCAAACGGAAGCGCTCGATGAAGAAGGCGGGCAACACATGAACAAAGGGTTTAGCAAAGTCACGTTTCCCAATGCCTGCCAGCTGATGCGCTGGCATTTTCATCCCATGGGGTTTGAGGCCACGATGGATGCGCCTGGCAGCCTGGTGGCTCGTTTGTTCGATCGAAAGAGCGGCGAAACCTTGATTGCAATCGCGGGCATTCCTTGTGCCACGGTAATGAATGCGGCGGATGTCGAGCTGATCATTGAGGCCATCGAGGCTGAGCTGGAGGCTTTTACTCCTCCGGAATTATTCAAGAGCTACGCGTAAGCTATTGATTTAATTTGAAAAGCCCGCAGCGATGCGGGCTTTTTGTTTGTGAGAGTAAGTGCTCGCGATAGCGGTTTGACAGCCGCCTCATCCATGACTGAACACACCCAATCCCGATACCCGCGCTCCAACGCCGCCCAAGCTCCAATGCAAAAAGCCCCGAGCCCAAAAGCCGGGGCTTTGTCGTTCAGCCGATTTTCTTTTCAGGTCGCTGGTCGGCAAAAAACGGCTTGCCCCTCGCCACCCGATCAGACGCACGCGGCATGTTGGCCGCGGGTGCTTCCTGAGGATCGACGTACCAGTAGCAATGGCTCACCGCCCGAGTGATGCCGACATAGGCCAGGCGCAGGATTTCGTCCTTTTGCGCGCTGTCGTAGGGTTCGCTTTCGCCGTTCTTGCCCAGGCCGGCCATGCGGTAAACCTGATTTTTGTAAGGTGAGCTGGTCAGGTGCTGGCAATCGCCAAGCAGAAACACGGCATCGGCCTGTAGGCCTTTTGCGCTGTGATAAGTGAGTTGTTTGAGCCGTCGGGCTTCGTACGGCAAGCTCGAATCGACATTAATTACAGGCTGAATATGTTCTTGTATCAATAACTTATCGCTGCTTTTTCGATAAAGCATCAAGATTGAATGACCCTGCCGGTAATGCTCGGCGAGGCGCTGGCCCATGGCCTGATCATCGCGCTCCAACACATTGACCGGGTGCGGCGTCTTCGGCTCACCGCTGGCCTTGGCTTTCTTGCCCGCGATCGCCGGTGCTGCACGGACGATGTGTTCGGCAGCGTCGATGATGTACTGGTGGCTGCGGTAATTGTCGCTGAGCATCACTCGGGTGGTGCTCGGCGACGGGAACTCTTTGTTGAATTCCATGAAGTAACTCGGCGAACTGCCGCGCCAGCCATAAATGGATTGCCAGTCGTCCCCCACGCACAGCAGCGACGAGCGTTGCGCACCGCGGCCGACGTGCATGGCCGGGCCGCGGCTGCGGATTTCGCTGAGGCTGGCGCGGATCCAGGAGACGATTTGTGGTGAAACGTCTTGAAATTCGTCGATCATCAGGTGCGACAAAGGCCTGAGCAGTTCGTCGCTGAGCAGCTTGAGATTCTCCGACGAATGCTCGCTGAACAGCGCAAACATGCGGTTGTAAGTCATCACAGGAGGTTTCTGGTCCAGCAGGTGGTCTTCGAACGCCCGCCAGAACAGACTCAGTGCCTCAAAGAAAAATCGGTCCGGATCATCCTTGGCGAAGCTCATGCGCCCGACGGCATCCGGCACGTCCAGGCCCAGATTCTCGATAAAGCCTGCGGCCGCGACGAAACAGTCGAGCAATGGCGCCGAGGCCAGTTCTCCCTTGACCTTGTAATCGAAGCCGGGACCCGCACTGGCATCACCGGCCAGGGTCGCCAGAACCCGGCGAGAAGACTCGTAGCTATCTAACCAAATCAAAGGCTTACGGCAGAAAGCTTGAAACAGGGTGCGCTTGACCGCCCACTCTGCACGCAGGCTAAGCTTGGCGTTGGGTCGGCAGACCTGCGGGTTTTCCCGGGGATCGAAACCCAGCACCACCCAAGCGTCCAGACTGGGGATGTAACCATGGCAGTGGAAGGTCGAGCCATTGATGTCGAACGTCTGCCTATTCGGCTCGATGCCTTTGATCGGCCAGGCGCCCGCGCGAAACCAGAGGTCCTCGATCGCGTCGCACAGTTCCTCATCGCGCCTGGACGCCAGTTCGGTGACGGCCATGCGCTTCTGCACATCAGGATGGTCACGCTCCAGCTCCTTGAGCTGCAAACCGGCACGCGACAGCGGCTGAATCAACTGACGAAACCGCTCGTCCTCGGTGAATAAACGGTGGTAACAGGCATTGAGTTGCTGGCGCTGAGCATCGTTGATACGCAGGTCGAACGGATTGCTGTCCGCCTCTTCCTCACCTGCGAGCGAACGCTGGCTGAGATTTTCGAAAGCCTGCAAACGCTCGAATCCCGGCAAGCTGCGCACCATGGGCAAAATCCGCGAATGGAACGTGCGCACCAGCTCCCGCGCCTGCCTGAGGCTCAACGTCAATCCCCAAAGCGCAAACACTTCAATCAGTTTATCGATGAAGTCCTTGCGCGACTCGCGGGTGAAGGTGACCACGGTCATCGAATCCAGCTCAAAACCCAGGTAATGACTCAGCAGCAGAATGCGCAACACCAGCGTGGTCGACTTACCGGCACCCGCGCCGGCCACCACGGAAGTCGACGGCGTGTCGCTGAAAATCATCTTCCATTGCGCGGCGCTGGGCTGAGCGTGTCCGGGCAGCAAACGGCCGACATCCGCTTTCATGCGTTTTTTCAGTTCAGCCGTCAGCGGCAGGCGCCAGTCGTCGAACAAATGGTTATCAACACTGGGCGGCCGATGTTCGGTGCTGCGGCTGTCGCGGATCAACAGGACCTGACGCCCCTCTTCCAGCCCCTCGAGCTTACCCTCCTTGAAACCGTACTCGACGCCCGCCGTGTGACCGCTGCGAAACCCATCCGCCTGGCCGTGCAGCCAGGACGCACGGTGCTGGGCGCGCAGACGGGTCAGTCCGTGGCCGAAGAAGCGTGCGGCCAGACGCTTGAACCAAGGCATCTCGGCCAGTGGACGAAGTTCGGGGGGCAGTTCGGGGGGCAGTTCGGGGGTGTGTTGCGCCACGCTGACGGGCTCCAGTGTCTGAGGCTGTTGGCGGCTATGGTGTCTGTATTCGCCGGCAAGTTCTAGCGAAATGCTTACGGGTCATTGGTTTAGGTGACGAAGTGAAGGTGAGATAAGACCATTACCAGCGCCCAACTGATCAAAAAACCGGATCATCATGCCGCAGTTTTTACGCTTTTTATCGATGATTAACTGATAGATGATCGCCTCCATCAACCATGGGACACAGCCCATGGCGAACTTTTCGAGGCGACGAAGATGCTGGAACTCAGACCTTTCAACTCCCTGGGCGGTGCCCATCACGGCTGGCTGGATGCCCACCACCACTTTTCTTTCGCTGAGTACTACGACCCGAACCGCATGAGTTGGGGCAACCTGCGGGTGTGGAACGACGACATCATTGCCCCCGGCACTGGCTTCCCTCAGCATCCGCACCGCGACATGGAAATCATCACCTATGTCCGCGAAGGTGCGATTACCCATCAGGACAACCTGGGCAACAAAGGCCGAACCGAAGCGGGCGACGTGCAAGTGATGAGCGCTGGCACCGGCATCGCTCACAGCGAATACAACCTGGAAGACAAGCACACGAAAATCTTCCAGATCTGGATTCTTCCTACCGAAACCGGCGCACCGCCGTCATGGGGCGCGAAACCTTTCCCCAAGGGGCAGCGTGAAGGCTTCGTGACACTCGCCAGCGGCAAGGCTGGCGACGATCAAAGCCTGCGCATTCGCGCCAATGCTCGTTTGGTCGCGGCCAACGTCAAGGCTGGCGAAACCGCAGAGTATCGGCTCGATGAAGGTCGTCGCGCCTACCTGGTTCCGGCGACCGGCGTGATCGACGTCAACGGTTTACGCGCTCAGGCGCGCGATGGCGTGGCGGTGACCCATGAGCAGGTGCTGACAGTCACGGCCATCGAGGACAGCGAAATCGTGCTGGTGGATCTGGCGTAAAACGCAGGCAAAAAAGGGGCGACCTTGAGATCGCCCCTTTTTTTTGTGCTGTCACTGGCCGGAAATGGCGCCATCCACCAGTGTTTGCGCTTCTGCCACCAATTGCTTGAGGTGGTCCTCACCGACGAAGCTTTCGGCGTAGATCTTGTAGATGTCCTCGGTACCCGATGGACGCGCCGCGAACCAGCCGTTTTCAGTCATCACCTTCAGGCCTCCGATGGCCTGATCGTTGCCCGGCGCGTGACTGAGAATGCGCTGGATCGGCTCACCGGCCAGCTCGGTCGAGGTCACCTGCTCGGGCGACAGCTTGCTCAGCAGGGCTTTCTGCTGTGGGTTGGCCTTGGCGTCGACGCGAACCGAGAACGGCTCGCCCAGTTCATCGGTCAGCGCGCGGTAAGCCTGGCTTGGATCGCGACCGGTACGCGCGGTCATTTCGGCGGCGAGCAAGGCCGGAATCAGACCGTCCTTGTCGGTACTCCAGACACCGCCGTCCTTGCGCAGGAACGATGCGCCGGCGCTCTCTTCCCCACCAAAACCGAGCGAACCGTCAAACAGACCGTCAGCGAACCACTTGAAGCCGACCGGCACCTCGTACAGGCGACGCCCCAGACGCTTGGCAACGCGATCGATCAGGCCACTGCTGACCACGGTTTTACCCACCGCCGCATCGGCGCGCCATTGCTCACGGTTCTGGAACAGATAATCAATGGACACGGCCAGGTAATTGTTCGGCGCGAGCAAGCCACCGGATGGCGTAACGATGCCATGGCGATCGTGGTCAGGGTCGCAAGCGAACGCGACGTCGAAACGCTCTTTGAGGCCGATCAGACCTTGCATGGCATGGCTGGACGACGGGTCCATGCGGATCTGCCCGTCCCAGTCGACGGTCATGAAACGAAACGTCGAATCGACTTCTTTGTTCACCACATCAAGATCAAGACGATAGTGCTCGGCAATGGCGGACCAGTAGCGCACCCCTGCTCCGCCCAGCGGATCGACGCCCAGACGCAGTTTGGCGTCACGGATGGCGTCGAAATCGATGACGTTGATCAGGTCGGCAACGTAGGTGTTCAGGTAATCGTGACGATGGGTGGTGTTGGCCCTGAGTGCCTGCTCGTAACTGATGCGCTTTACACCCGCCAGTTTGTTGGCGAGCAATTCGTTGGCCTTGGCTTCGATCCACTTGGTGATGTGCGTATCAGCCGGACCGCCATTGGTCGGGTTGTATTTATAGCCACCGCTTTGTGGCGGGTTGTGCGACGGTGTAATGACGATACCGTCAGCCAGACCCGAGGTACGGCCACGGTTATAGCAAAGAATGGCGTGGGAGATAGCCGGCGTTGGCGTGTACTCATCGCCTTCGGCAATCATCACTGTGACACCGTTGGCGGCAAGCACTTCCAGCGCGCTCGCCCCGGCCGGGGTCGACAGTGCGTGCGTGTCGATACCGACGAACAGCGGACCGGTGATGCCCTGGGCTTCGCGGTACAGGCAAATCGCCTGGCTGATGGCCAGCACGTGCCATTCATTGAAACTCAAGTCGAAGGAGCTGCCCCGGTGGCCGGATGTACCGAACGCCACACGCTGGGTGGAAACCGATGCATCAGGCTGGCCGGTGTAATAGGCCGTAACCAGTCGCGGGATGTCGACCAACAAATCTGCCGGTGCCGGTTTGCCCGCAAAAGGACTGAGTGTCATGCAAAACCTCTGAAATCGAGTGGTTCAGGAAATACAGCGCAGTTTACTGGCAGTTTGACCGCGGGGCGATGGGATGTTTCCGAAGTGCGTCCGATGTTTTTTAACGTTATCCACGCTGGGACAAGCGCAAGGCATCGCCCAGCAAGCCGATGACAGTGCCCAGATCGCGCTCGCCATGCCCCAGCGAGCTCAAACGCAGGTAATCGCTGTGCAAACCCTCGAGACTGAACAGCGCTCCCGGCGCAACGATGATCTGCTGCCTGAGCAGACGATGAAACACACGTTCCATGTCCACCGGACGTAACGAACCCACCCAGACGGTCGCCCCACCCTGCGGTTCGACCATGTGCAGCGCGTCCACCAGGCGCTCGCGCAATAACTGGATCAACTGCGTGCGACGTTCCTTGAGCATTCGCCGCAGGACGGCCAGATGTTGATCCAGCCGTCCGCTTCCCAGCAGTCTGGCAATGGCTTTTTGGCGGATCGGCGACAGACGAAACGCACGCAGCAGAAAATGTCGCTGCAGCTCGCTGCGCCAGTGGCGCGATAGCACAAAACCGAACGGCGCCTCGGCACCCATGAATTTCTCGAATGTGGAAAACACCAGCAGGCGATCAGGATCAAGCCAGTCACGCAGACGCTGGCCGCTGCCCGATTCGTCGAGTTCGCTATAACAATCGTTCTCCAGCACCCAAGTGCCGTGGCAGCCCAGCAGATGGGCGATAGCCTGGCAGTTGGCCGCAGATAACAGATTGCCCTGAGGCATGCTCAGCGCGGATGACAACAGAACCAGCTTGACCGGTTCACGTTTGAGCAAGCCCTCCAGCGCCGTCAGATCCAGCGCACCCTCGGCCAGCACGGGCAGCTCGATGACCCGCACTTCGGCCGCATCCAGCAGGCGCAGGATTACCCAGTCGCAAGGCGACTCCACCACCACAGTCGCCTGACGCAATTGCAGTACCGAGATCAGGATTTCCAGTACGCCACGCAGGTCGGCGCCAACGTAAACGTCATCGGCATACCAGCAATTCGCCGTCGAGGTGGTATAGCGTGCGGCCAACACCGTGCGCAATTCCAGCTCGCCGCAGGGCTGCGCGATCGTTTGCAATTGTCTTGGATACTGACGCAAGAGTTCTCGCTCAAGCGTCAATAACGGGCTATCCAAAGGTTGCAGCGAAGCCGGCTCGTCGGCGCTCAACACACACATCCCCGGGCGGCGGGCGTTGACGTACACGGTTTCGAGCAGATCACTGCCACTGTCGGGCGTGTCTGTCGCCAACAGCGCTGGCGCGTAATAGCCCGACTTGGCGATTGAGTACACCCGGCCCTCTTTTTCCAGCAAGGAGTACGCGTACTGCACGGTCGAGATCGACACATTCAACCGGTCTGCCAATTGCCGCAATGAAGGCATGCGCACCGGCGCATGACTCCCCGCTTCTTCAATCAGCATCGTCAGATACCGGTAGACCGCCTGATAAACGAAGTCATTTTCCCGCGGCGCTTTCACAACGCCGGTTCCGTAAACACCGACGCAAGTCCTGACAATTGGCTCACACTCAGCTTTCCGTCGACCGTTCGACTGCCGGCACAGTCCCCGTCCCGCTCTGGCAACCATCGCGTGAGGCACTTTCGCGCACGGCCGAGATTTGCACCGGCCCCATTGCATAGAGACGTTCGATCAAGACGGTCGGCAATCCGCTGACGTCGGTCATCCACTTCAGAACTTGCTCCGGCGCCTGCAAGCCCTGCATTGCACGGTGCAGGTCCGGCATGGCGACCAGCATTCCCGGATGGCAATTGCGCAGGAACCGTTCAAGACCGGCACCAGCATCGATGAACGGCGCGAACAGCAGGCACGTCAGCTGCACTTCATTAAGATCGAAGCTCTTCAACAGATAACTTTCTGCCGCGTGCAAAGGGTCAGATGGCTGAACATTGCCAAGGCTTGCCAGCAACTGCTCGCAAACCGGCTCGGGCACCGACTCCTTACGCATCCTGACCAGCCGCGCCTCGAGGTAATCACTGACGCCCGCCTGATACGTCCGCCCCTCGATGAACTGTGCATGCAACCCGCGCAAATGCGCCGAAACCAACGGGTCCGCGAAGGGCTCGTCACAGGGGTAAAGCGTCAGGTCATCGGCATCGAACTCGAGAAAATCGCCAAGCAGCGGCCAGCGCTCCTCAGGCCCGCCGACGATCATGTCGTTGATGTCGATGAAGTGGGCACGCCGGCAGGTTTCAAATTGGCCTTCGGGACGCCATTGCGCACGTTCTTCCTCGATATTGAACCCACGGTAAAAGTCATTACCCAACCCGTCGAGCAGCGCGAACAGCATGTCGAATCCGGCGCCATCCGGCAGCGGACCGGCCAGCCCTACCCGCTGTACTGCACGATTCAAACCGTCGAGAAAGTGCTGCTGGCTGGCTGTCGATTCGGTACTGACCATGGCATCGACGCCGTTATTCCAACGGGCGATCTGGCCGTAATAATCGGCCGTTGCCAGGTAAGCGTCATCCCATAGTTCCAGCGTTTCAATCCAGTTGCGGCAATGGCCGACCAGCATCAGATTGATGCGGCTGGACTCGCGCCCCGCCTCGCTGATGGGCGCACGATGGTCGAACGGCAAAACCTCGCAGTGGTCCACCATCAGCAACTCGACCCGAGGATCGTCGTAAAGGAACAGCGCGCTGTAGCTGCGGTGCATGTTCTGCAAGGCCGCGGGACGTTCGCCATTCCAGCGTAGCGTTGCCACGCGCAGCTGGAAGGTCGCCGGGGCACGCCCAGCGATACTCAACTGCGCCGCCCGAAGCAAGGCCAGCGTGTAGCAGCTGTCGCGAGACCCGGACTGATTCACCAGCACCTTGAAATGCCCGATGTTATCCATGCCGCCAGCCGCTGCGACCAGGCGCTGGATCAATAACTGCAATGCAGTGCGTTCTGCGCGCGAGAAGAAACCCAGCAAGCGTTGTAACACTTGCTGATAGACATAGTTCATTGCCTGATCATGGATCGTGCTCATCAGTATTTACCCGGAATCGAAATTTCACGCCATGCGGACTGGAGTCTCTGCTGCATGGCAATTCATCAATAAGTAATAGACGCCCAAATGCTAACACTTACAAAGTTGTAGTCACTTGAAACACTTGAGCGCAGAAAAGCCCGAAAATCAGCCATCTCGCAGCTCTATCTATTTGTTTTTTAAGGTTTTTTTATATCGCGAAAATATCCTAGGAAACTTCCGACAAGGTCCGACACCAAATGAGTACAAGAAAAAGAGAAGCAGTTTCGGAATATGCCTACAGCAATTAAACAGAACCTGACAAAGCGAATAACGCTAGCCGTTTGATATTGCCGGAGACAAATTGAATGCACAGCCATGGCTCATTCCTTGAGATGAAAGTAATCACTCAATTATCAGGGCTTACATTGTGATTAGTAGATACAGATCAACAGGAAAAACCAGCTCAGTTGCTGAGCGGCGAGAAAATCCCGGATCAGAGAGGTGTGTATTTCAACGCGGCATAAACGCAAAAGAGTCCGTGGGGCCACGGACTCTGGTAGCCGGCGTTACGCCGGTTCGACTTGAAGGGCAACCCGCTCGCGGCAAGGGCATTCGTCCATGTAGCGGTGAGCTTCGACGAACTCGTTGAATGCGAACACGCGAGTCTTGAGCGGCAGCAACACACGATCAGCGGTCAACTGGTTGATGTCGCGCAGGGCACGTTGCAGGGCGACGTGATCCTGAGTGATGCCCAGTTCCGGCTTGCCAGTGAAGTTGCCGATGCAGTGCACAAAGAACTGGATGTTCTTCTGGAACGCTGCACACGCCGGGAATGGCGTCTGGTTACCACCCTGCAGGCCGTACAAGACGAGGCTGCCGCGCGGTGCGAGAACATCGCCAAGCAATGACATCTGCGGGCCGCCAAGGCCATCGAAGACTACATCGACGCCACGGTTGTCGGTGATCTTGTTGATGCGCATCAACAGATCTTCTTCCTCGGTGACAATCACCTTTTCCGCGCCGAGGGATAGCAGATACTCGCGCTCCTCCGCTGTTTTGGTCGCGGCAATGACCCGCACGCCCAGCGCCTTGCCCAACTGGACAAACGAGGGGCCGGCGCAATGACTCGCGTCGGTGACCAGGGCAAACTGCCCGGGCTTTACCCGCGCCAGATCGGCGTAGGCAAAGTAGGCGATCAACAGCGGCGTGTAATGCACGCTGGCTTCGATCGGGCTGAGTACATCCGGGTAACGGGTCAGCGCGGTACGCGGCAACACGATCGACTCGCCGTAAACCGGATAGTCGTTCGGGCTTTCGGCCGGGAAACTGGCGACTTTGTCACCGACGCTGAGGTCTTCGACATCGGCGCCGACGGCAGTGACCACCCCCGCCATTTCATGACCCAGGCCCGAAGGCAGCCGTGCCTGTGACGAGGCCAGGTTCTGACGCCATAAGGTGTCGTACCAGCTGATGCCGATCGCCTCGACACGCACCTGCACTTCGCCAGGACCTGGCTGAGCGGCCGCATGCTCTTCGCATTTGAGCACCTCGGCCGGACCAAACTTGTGAAAACGGATCGTGCGGGACATCGCAAACCTCGTCAAAGTAACCTCTAATGCCATGAACTCTATCTGGGCTTTTGACCCAAGACCATCAGTGGCTATTAATAGTCGACATGCCTGTCATTGATTCCGCAGCAGAAGCGGCACGGGCACAAACGCTGAAAAAACTGTGGTCGCCGTCTCGGTAAAGCTGAATTTTCCGGTGCAGAGTACCAGCCTTTCCCCGTAAGATTCATGCCGGCCATTGTTCTCATATGGCCGCTCTCGTCAAGCTTGATGACTCTGCCAGGACTCCAGATGAATCGTAATGACCTGCGTCGTGTCGACCTGAACCTGCTGATCGTGTTCGAAACATTGATGCACGAACGCAGTGTGACTCGGGCCGCGGAAAAGCTCTTCCTCGGTCAACCGGCCATCAGCGCGGCGCTTTCTCGCCTGCGCAGCCTGTTCGATGATCCGCTGTTCGTGCGCACCGGCCGGAGTATGGAACCGTCCGCCCGTGCGGTGGAAATCTTCGCCCTGCTCTCGCCTGCCCTCGATTCGATTTCCACCGCGGTCAGCCGCGCCGCGGATTTCGATCCGGCGACCAGCACCTCGGTGTTCCGCATCGGCCTGTCCGATGACGTCGAGTTCGCCTTGCTGCCGATGCTGCTCAAACGTCTGCGCGCCGAAGCGCCGGGCATCGTCCTCGTCGTGCGGCGGGTCAATTACATATTGATGCCGGGCCTGCTGGCCTCCGGCGAGATCTCCATCGGCGTCAGCTACACCACCGACCTGCCGGCCAACGCCAAACGCAAAGTCTTGCGCCGCAGCGCCCCGAAACTGCTGCGCGCCGACACCGTCCCCGGCCCCTTGAGCCTGGACGACTACTGCGCCCGGCCGCATGCACTGGTGTCCTTCGCCGGCGATCTCAGTGGTTTTGTCGATGAAGAACTGGAAAAGCTCGGACGCAAACGGCACGTCGTGCTGGCGGTGCCACAGTTCAACGGGTTGGGGACACTGCTGGCGGGCACAGACATCGTCGCGACTGTCCCGGATTACACAGCAGAAGCCCTGACCGCGGCTGGCGGTCTGCGCGCCGAGGATCCACCGCTGCCCACGCGCACCTTCGAACTGCACATGGCATGGCGCGGCTCGCAGGATAACGATCCGGGCGAGCGTTGGTTGCGGTCGCGGATTCAGATGTTTTTCGGCGACCCTGAGAGTCTTTAGGCGTCGCCGGATGGGCTGTTTATCTGATCATTTCTGACTTTCAACAAACCATGGAGCTCCATTCACTTCCAGTGGATTGCTACTTGGGGGCACATTTGAGGGCATGCTTTGGATGGTTTGAAAAGGATGCCCCCAGCCTTAGGCCAAGTGGGCTATTGATGAGGATGGATGCACTGAGGGAGATATGAACCCTCGGCCCTACCCCGTATCAATGGCCGAGCCGTAGTGAGCCCATCACCCACCACGCTGGACAAATGCGTGCAAAAGTAAAAAATTATGATGGCATAATGCCTCGGCAACCGGCAAAATCCACACGTTCCCAACGGATTTGAAGGACCGCTTCCGATGACATGGCCAGTCACGCTGAAACTCGACAGCGCAGCCTACCCGCTCAGCGTGGTGCAACGCGCCGCTTACTCCCTGGCCGACACTGTCGCGATCCAAGTCGGTATTGAAGCCAATCAGATAAGCCTCACGGCCCACCCCGCTGAAGCAAGGCTAACGCTTTCCCCGGAGCAGGCTCACTCGCTGATCCTCCAGCATCTGAACGACTTCGCCCTACGCGACCATATCAACCGCGAAACAGCAGGGTTGCGCGAAGTCCTGGCTCGAGCCGCGCTCGCTGGATGTGGGATTTCGCAGTGACACTGATCGCGACAGACGCCAAGCACTACCGCTTGCTGCCTTTTCGATTCATGCGCATGAACACGGGACATCACCGTGACATCCTGCTCACCTCCGATACCGGTGAGTACATGCACGTGAACGACGCGCAATTACGAGCCCTCAGTTACTTCGACGTTCAAGCAAGTACGCCTTTTTACAAGGACCTGCTGGCCCGCCACTTCATCTACGAACCAGGCCGCCACGACCCGTTCCCGGAAATGGCCGCGCAGTATCGCAGCCGCAAGGACTTCCTCTTCCAGGGCCCTGCACTGCACTTGTTCGTGGTTACATTGCGCTGCAACCACACCTGCCAGTACTGCCAGGTGTCGCGGGCCCCTCTGGGAGGAGCCGGCCACGACCTGTCGGAAGCGGATGCACAGGCGGCGGTCGATCGCCTGTTCGAATCGAACGCTCCCGCCCTGACTGTGGAGTTTCAGGGTGGCGAGCCGCTTCTAGCCTTCGAGCGCGTCCGCCAGATTGTCGAATGGGTCGTTGACCGGAACGTGGTCGAACAACGGGATATCCAGTTCGTCATCACCACCACGCTACACCACCTGACGGAGGAAATACTCGACTTCGCAGAACAAAATCGCATCCAGTTTTCAACCTCGCTCGATGGGCCGGCGCCCTTGCACAATGCCAACCGCCCTACCCCGTCACGAGACTCCTACGAACGCACTGTAAAAGGCATCCAGTGGGTCCGTGAGCGCCTTGGCCATGATGCAGTTTCCGCGCTGACCACGCTGACTTCAAGAAGCCTCGAACAACCTGAAGCGATCATCGATGAGTATGTAAACCAGGGCTTCTCCAGCATCTCGCTTCGGCCTCTGAGCCCTTATGGGTTTGCCACCAAGAGTGCCCATCGACTTGATTACCCTATTGAGCGATACCTTGCCTTCTACAAGAGGGCACTGGCCTATTTGCTGCATGTCAACCAACAGGGCGTATACCTCTCAGAGAGTTATACGAGCCTGTTGCTGAAGAATATCCTGACACCCTTCTCCTCCGGCTATGTAGACCTGCGCTCCCCTGCTGGCGCAGGCACTGCGGCGCTGGTTTACAACTATGACGGTTACGTCTATCCCTCGGACGAAGCCCGAATGTTGCTGGAGATGGGTGAAGACGGCTTGAGGCTCGGCACCGTGCAGCAACCTTTGTCTGAATTACTCGCATCGCCCGTTATGAATGCGTTGCTCGCCAGTGGTGTAGCAGAGGCGCTGCCGGGCTGCTCCGACTGCGCACTTGTCCCGTACTGTGGTGCTGACCCCGTCGAACACTATGCCCGCCAAGGTGACCCGATCGGACACCGAGTGTTCAGCAGCTTCTGCGAGAAGAACATGGGGCTGCTGAAGCATCTTTTCGGCCTGCTTTGCGATGGCGACGACAACGTGCAGAGGGTACTGCTGGCTTGGTTGAACAGGCGCTCTTACAACGATGTCCGGTTTCCGGGTTATAGGGGCTGATGGCGATGCTTCGCAAAGAGACCCACTTCGAAATCCATCACCTGAATGAGCCGAAACTGCTGAAGGTCATTACTCTAGATGAGTTCATCGAACAAGGCCTGGCTGTTTGTGGGGGAAGCGCTGAATTCGGTGACCTGCTGCTTTGGCTGCCAAACGAAGAACGGCTACGGAGCCCGCATCTGCTCTCATTACCAGTAGGTGGATTCCTGATCCCGGAGCCATTGATCGGCGACTTCGACAGCGCGCGGCCACACCTGCACACGCCTAAAGATGCGGATGTCGTGCAGCCCGGAGATGTCATTGCCATCACACCAGAGAACGCGATGGTGCGAGTGCTCTATCGACGAGGCTCAGATAGCAACCTGCTGTTCATGACTGATCGTTGCAACAGCCTCTGCCTGATGTGCTCGCAGCCGCCCAAAGATATCGATGACCGTTGGCACATCGAGGAGAACCTACGGCTGATCGACCTGATGGACCCGGGCGAGGAAAATCTGGGAATCAGCGGCGGAGAACCCACGCTTTATCGCGACGGCCTGCTCGAAATCCTGGCCAAGTGCAAAGCCGTTTTGCCGCAGAAATCCATTCATGTGCTCAGCAACGGGCGTCTGTTCCAAGACCCGAGCTGGATCGCAGCGCTCTCTGCCATCGGCCACCCTCAGTTGAGCTGGGGCATCCCGCTGTATGCCGACAATGCCGAAGACCATGACCATGTGGTGCAGGCTCCAGGCGCGTTCAGCGAAACGCTGCAAGGTCTTTACAACCTGGCGCGCGCCAACCAGATCATCGAGATACGCGTGGTACTCAATCGCCTGACCACGCCACGTTTGCCAGAGCTCGCCCACTACGTGTTCAGGAACCTGCCCTTCGTGCGGCATGTTGCGCTAATGGGTATCGAAAGTACCGGCCTGGCCAGGAAGAACTACGAAGAACTGTGGATTGACCCGCTGGACTATCAGGAGTCGTTGAGCCAGGCCGTGTATTTCCTGTTCAACCGCGGAGTGCCGGTTTCGATCTATAACTTGCCCCTGTGCCTCATCCCCGCCCACCTCTCGCGTTTCGCCCGCCAGAGCATCTCGGACTGGAAGAACCTGTTCATCGATACCTGCCAGCAATGCGCTGCCGTCGAACATTGCTCTGGCTTCTTCAAATCCCATACTGACCGCTGGCAGAGCCGCGGCGTACAACTACTATCGACCGAGGCCTTTAGCGCCTATGCAAGGAGTGCACATTGAAATTGCTCGACCGCTGGAAAGTCCTGATCAGTGGGATCAGCTTGCTGCCAATGGCTGGTACTACCCTGGCACAGGCGGGCCATCTGTCGCTCGCCGATGCGAACTGGCAACCCAACGACAAGCTACAGCCCCCAGTATTTGCCGATACGCTCAATGCGCCAGACACCGTCAATATCTATGCGGCACATCGCTCGCACAGTTCTCACCGGTCCCACAGTTCGCACAGTTCTCATTACAGCGGCTCGGGTGGCTATAGCGCACCTCGCTACTACAGCCCACCCGCTACCAGCACCCGAAGCTACAGCGCGCCGAGTGCTTCGAGCAGCACCTCAAGTGGCAACAGCCTTTATCAGTCGTCTGGCACTACCAGCGGGACAAGTTCAAGCACTTCAAAAAGCCGCGCGACCAATGAACAGAAAAGCAACTTGGTCACCCGTGTGCAGACGGCGCTCATGGTCCGCCAGTATTACCAAGGCACCATTGATGGTGTGATGGGCAAAGCGACACGTGGTGCTTTGATGGCCTTTCAGATGGACAGTGGGCTGACCGTGAATGGCCGGATGGATACGCCATCGCTGAATGCGTTGGGTATCAAGATTCCATAAGTCGATTTAGGCTAAAGCTGCGCTTACTAATGAGCAATACGTACGGATACAGAAATGGCAAGGATTGACCTGAAAGTCCCCTTCTCAGAAAAAGATGAAGCGAAATCACTCGGTGCCAGATGGGACCCAAGCCTGAAGACTTGGTACATCCCCGAGGGGGTCGACATCGCCCCCTTGGCTCAATGGCTGCCCGTAACAGAACACGCAGACTTGGAGCACGGACCTGAATTTTGTGTAAGAGCACCGTATTACTACGTCATGGAGTCCGTATCCGACTGCTGGGGCTGCTCTAATTTGACCCGCGTGTTTTCATTCAAGCTGCCCGAGCAACACGAAGAGTTCGATTACTACGAGGATGAGGACGAAGATTTCGCGCTCACAAGCAACCTCGGCGAATGGAAGTGCCATGGGTATCGCGGAACAGTCTCCAACATCGCCAGCCTCTCTCCCTTGGTCACGAAGCAGATCCATCACTTCACCAACAAGTTCAAGCAGGCCTACAGCAAAACGGTAGGCAGCCGTTACCTGATGAATCACTGCGAAAACTGCGGAGCCAAGCTCGGCGATTTCTTCATGCACAGCGAACCTGGTGGAGCTTTCTTCCCAACCTCACCACAAGAAGCTCAGCGGATGACTCTTATAAGAATCAACGAGCGGTTCGACGCCAACTGCAGCGTCGGCTTTGCATCCGAAGATTTTTTCGACTGGATGCAGGTTCGCGAAGAACCCTAATTACCCTATCCAATCCCGTGACCTTGCGACACTAACAGCAAGGGTGAACGAGATTTCTACACCAGCTTCAAAACGGAGCTACCGGACGACTACGTTGTCATCCATAGCCTTCCTTGGCTCTGCTCAGCTGTGAACAAGGTTGCCCCTCAAGCAAAGCCGTCTGGAGAGATCGATTTTTTCATCGGCCATCCGAAAAAAGGGCTGCTCGTGCTTGAAGTGAAGAGCGGCGAATACGGCGTTAGGAAATTCTGTTGCAGACGAAAAAAGAATCAACGAAGAATCGATCTCTATTACAACAGTTGATGCAAATGCTGTTGCCAAGCGGTTGAGAACGTAGATTTGCACTTTACCTTGATCAGGAGTTATGAATGGAAGGCGTTGAAGACAGCGTAATCGAGCGCTTCAGGAAGAACCTGCGCTCGGCTTGTCAATCGATGGGGCAGGTTGACATGAATGCGCCGGTCAATGCAGCCGACAGGAAACTGAATGCGGATGAGTTTTTCGCCGTCGGGGAGCACTTCTTTCTCATCGAGTTCAAATCTGCAAAACACACGTTGAAAAGCGAATCCGTGAAGCAGTCGGCCTGCACCCTCTGTGCTCGACTGAGAACAAGCACAAACTTCAAAGCCCTGCATGATCAGGCCCACTTCGTGGCCTGGGGCGTCAAACAACGTTTATCAAACCTGCGATGCGAAATGGGAGTCTACCGGTCTCTTGTTTGTTGCAGAGAGGTTCTCGCCTCCTGCGATGCCGTGAAGGATCTCTCATCAGAAGGTCAGCACCACGAAGCAGAAGGCTACCTCAGAAAAAATATCAAAAGCATAGGTCTCACCGCCGAAAATTTTTCACGTTATCTGAGGTGGCTGCTCATGCAGCCGAGTGATGCGATAAAAGACGACAAGATCGGGCTTAAACTGTTTGGCTACAGCTACACGGATGGCATCGAGGAGCAAACGTTTCTTACATACAACGATCTATTTTCTTGGGCCGCACAGGCAAGAGCATTTCAGATCCAGCCACGTAGTCCTGACAACAACTCATCGGACCCAAGCCCTTGACCTGACTAACTTTCTCTGTTTTCGCAGGGCACCGCGTGCCTGCTATCCGCAGCAGCCCCTCGCCCGCGCGGACCACCGCCCGCGGGTATTTTCCTCGTTGAACTACACCGTATGGAGACCGAAAGTTCAAGAATAGGCCGTTTATCCGAAGATGGTCGGACGTGACGCCTTGCGCCGCCGTTTTGCACTCGCCGGTTCGCGGCGCCCATTGCCCATGGCCTTCTCACTGCCAGTCTCATCACCGAAGTGGGTGGGCAAATTGGTTGGCTGGCTCCAGGAATGTGTTTCGAGTTCAGACGTCCGGTGTACCCGGGAGACCAGTGTTGCGCGGCCCACGACTTGGTCGCCTGAAATGAGTCAATGGATGCCAAACGTTCAGTTTGTAGCAACATCGTGTGCAGACTCGACATGGGGGCGCCTGGATCACGAGCCTGAAACAGGGCGTAGCTTCGTCACCAAAACTCGAAGCGTCTCCTTGTGGCTTTCAAGCCCCTCCCTTACGAGTTCGTACTCTTGTACTGCGCTGGTTCGCCCGGAATCTCTGCCATTTTGAATCTGTCTACCTAGCAGTAACTGTTTTTCGTGCATTGCCCGAATTGCAACCCATAAAGCCTCCTCAATCGTTTCGCTTTGTGCTTGTAATAATGCGGTGGAGGTATAGCCATGCCCAGTGTGGCAACGAAAGCGCGGGGGCGAAGCTCCCAGCTCCCATAATGAGCCTCCGCATTCTGGGCAAGACAATCCTGAGACCTTACCTATCGCGTCTAAAGCATATGCTCCACCTGAACTTAGATCTTCAGTAAGGTCGTGTTCAGTAGCATACGGTTCGATGCGATTAAGCGTCCGGGCTGGCGGAGCTTCGGTAGCGCGCTGCTGGATAGTTCGCCCCAGAGCATTGCCCAGTTCGCCCAGCGGCAAGCAAACATCCACCGCAACATGACGGAGAGCGCTCGCAGGCATGGAGGGAGCTTCAGCTGTCTTTGGATCTTGAGCAAACGCCATGCCTCCGTAAGCCTTGATCGCCTGAAGGCCGACGACCCCATCATCAAGCTCACCCGTGAGGATCACTCCTGTAGTTCTGTCCCCGTAGCTGATGGCAGCGGATCGGAACATGGGATCAATTGCAGGGCGAGAATGGTTTTCTTTAGCGCTCCGGACCAGCCGTATCGTTCCGCGTTTGATCAGTAGGTGTCGATCCGGTGGTGCAACATAAATACGACCGCTCTTTATTTTTTCTCCGGACAAGGCGAAGTCGACATCCAGGGAGGTCGCCGTAGCAAGAAGACGTGGCAGCAAACTCGGTTGGTCGCCTATGTGCATCGTTATAAAAACCGAAGCGTCCAGGTCGGCTGGAAGCTGTTCAAGCAATGTTCGCAACGCCTCTAATCCACCGCTGGAAGCACCGATCACAATGATTTGGTCCACAGAGCTGTCTTGCTGCATCGGAACGTCCCTGCTGGTAACTGTGCCGCCTATGAAAATGTCGAAACTGCGGGCACCTTCTGAAACATTCCGGTATGCCACCTATTTCGTGCGATCCCATTTAGCGACCCGCTTTTTTGTTCCGACAGGTGAGCGCTTACGAAGGTTCAGCGTGCGCGCAGCATTACGGCGGCACGAACGCGCTGAATACCAAACACCGTCATGCGAAGGAATTCTTCATGGCTAACCGGCAAGTGCTGGCAGTCCAGGCTGCGTTTCAGCTTGCTATGGTCAATATCTGGGTCATGCAGGTACACGAACTCATCGTCGCAGCCTGTAATGATCACCCAGTGCGGGGCTTTCAATCGGGTGAATCGATAGCTGCTGATCAGCACCACTGGCCTGAAGCCGGCTTTCAATGCAGCGCCGACGTCCAGAGAAGAGGCGAGAACCTGTTTAACACTTGTTTCAGCCAAGTCTTGGGCAAACCCTTCCTCCACCAGCTTCATGATGGACTTCTTCTGCGGGCTACGTACGCCGTGCAGAAAAAGCGAGCCCGAATGACTGACTTCCAGACGCACGTCATAACCTCGTCGCCATGCCGCCAATGCCATTCCTCGGGGGCTGCAGCCACCGTGCCCTGCCGTCATGAAAACGGTGGTCGCCTCGCGCCAGAGTTGAATCTCCTCCGAGCGACTCATGGGACGGCTCACGTCGATCGCTGCCATGGCCATTAGCAGACACGCAGCGCCGCACGTGAAATCGGTGGTCTGCTGGTAATAGGGCACCTGGCGTGCGGGTGTTGGAGCATCACACAGGATGCGTTTCTCGTAGCGCAACGCCTCAGCGTGATCTTCGTAGTAGTTCTCGACGATTGCGAATCGATGGAACCCATTTGCTTCGTAGAGCCGAATGGCGGCGGGGTTATCAGCGCGCACCTCCAGCCGCAGCCATGCGCAATTGCGCGCTAACGCGCAGGCCTGGGCTTCATCCAGCAGACGCTGGCCAAGGTTATTCCCTCGCCATGCGGGGCTGACGGCAATGGAATACAAGCGTCCAAGCGAAGTGCCTCGGTGAAAAAGCACCAAGGCATATCCGGCCAGTTTTTCGCCCGAGGTGGCGACGATCAGAGATGCATTGGCTCGACTGAGCATCCAACTGAAGTTGCGCTGATTCAATCGGTCAAGCGTGAAACATTCCTGCTCCAATTCGACCAGATCGTCGATATCGTCCATCGATGCAAAGCGAAAATCAAAAGACATGGCAACACCGTAATTTTTGAGTAACGAACCGGGACAGGCCGAGAAGCCCGTGATTTATTGAAGCGGCGTCTTCTTCAACAGGGATCCATTACTCATGTCAGCGGTGCAAGCCAACGTGAACGAAGTATTAGACAAAACCGAGCATTCGACAATCTCCCTCAGCGAGGAACCTCCCAGTCTCAAACACTCAGGGAGTCGACTGCTGATCCTCGTGGAGCGGAAGGACGACTGGGCCGATTACTTACCCAGCGAGAGCCTGATGCTCGCTCAGGACTACCTTGAACACAGTGATGATTTTCCTCACCGTACCCAAGTCATCAACCTCTGCCGCAATTACAAATACCTCGGCCAGGGTTACTACTGCTCATTGCTGGCCGAGGCCCGCGGGCAGAAGGTTTTCCCCTCGGTACGCACCGTCAGCGAGTTGGCACGCAAAGCGCTTTACGGCGTCGGGCTGAATGATCTTGAGCGTACCTTGGAGGGAGCGCTGGCAAACCATCCCTACGGCGAAACCGAAGCCTTCACGCTCTCGTTATACTTCGGCAAGGCGTCGATTGAAACGCTGCAAGAGATCGGTCGCCAACTGTTCGAGGCCTTCCCCTGCCCCATCCTGCTGGTGGAATTTCGCAGGGGTGAGACGTGGCAGATCGCAGGTATCAAAGCCGGGGCGCTGCACAAGCTTCGGGACGAACAACAGCATGTCTTCGCTGACGCGCTGGATACCTTCAACCGCAGGACTTGGCGACAGCCCGCATCCAAACGCGTTGCCCGATACGACCTGGCCATCCTGCATGATCCTGCCGAGGCGCTACCACCTTCCAATCCGATGGCATTGGAGCGCTTCATCGACGCCGGCAAACAACTGGGTATCGATGTCGAGCTGATCGAGAAAAAGGACTATGCGCGCCTCGCTGAATTCGACGCGCTGTTCATCCGCGAAACGACACGAGTGGATGATCACACCTATCGGTTTGCGAAGAAGGCTGAAAGCGAAGGACTCGTGGTCATTGACGATCCGTCGTCAATTCTGCGATGCACCAACAAGGTTTACCTGGCCGACTTGCTGAAGCGTCGAGGTCTGGGCATGCCAGCGACGGAGATACTCTACAAGGATCGTCCCCAGGAGCTTGAGAATGTCGGCCGTCGTCTGGGTTTCCCTTTGGTGCTGAAGATTCCCGATGGTTGTTTCTCACGAGGCGTCATCAAAGTCATCGACGCGCAAGCACTGGCCACTGCTGCCCAAGAGTTGTTCGAGCACTCCGTGCTGCTGCTTGCCCAGGAATATTGCTACACCGAATACGATTGGCGCGTCGGTGTGCTCAACGGCGAGGCGCTTTACGCGTGTAGATACTTCATGTCCAAAGGGCATTGGCAGATTTACAACCACAAGGCGGCTTCTGGGGAAATCAACGGGATGTGCGAGGCGGTGCCCGTGGATCAAGCCCCGCCCGAAGTCGTACTGCTTGCCGTACAAACGGCCCGCCTCATCGGGGATGGGCTCTACGGCGTCGACCTCAAGCAGGCAGGTGATCGGGTACTGGTGATCGAAGTGAACGACAACCCTAACCTGGACGCCGACATTGAGGACGCAGTGCTTGGAAACGAACTCTATCTGCGTGTACTCCAAGCCTTCACGCAAAGGCTGGAACTGAAACACCGTGGCCAGGCGTGGTGACCGATGATTGAAGGTTACTCTATCCACCGGGGCCGGGGCTGAAGTGACCGAGGATATCGCCGGATGTCGGCCCCAAGCTATTCCCTGAGCGAAATTGGCATAAAATGCCAACAACCAAAAGTACCTGTTTGCATAGACCTGGAGCTAGTTATGGCGACGCGAAACGTTGTGCTCACCCCTCACCAGGAACAGGTTACCCATGACTTGGTGCAGTCCGGCCGTTATCAGAATGCCAGCGAAGTGATGCGAGAAGGTTTACGTTTATTGGAGCAGCGCGTCGCCGAAGACACCGCCAAAATTGAGGCACTGCGTCAGGCGACCTCGATCGGCATCATGGATCTTGAGCACGGGCGCTTTACTCAGGTGACCGAGGGTGATCTGGAGAACTACCTCGAGGGCTTGAGCCGGGAGGCAACCCTCTCCACGAGAGAGAAGCACTGAGTATGCCGCAGTATCGGATTTCCAACTCGGCGCGCGTCGACATTGTCGATATCCTTAGGCTCTCTCAGACGCAGTTCGGCGATCAAGCACGCCAGCGCTACCAGGCGCTGATCCTCGCGGCGTTGCAAGCGCTTGCTGACACGCCTTATCGCATTGGCAGCCACGACCGCGATGAACTTGCACCGGGCCTTCGCAGCTATCACCTCATCTATTCACGCCAGCAGGCCAAACAAACCCATGGAACGGTCAAAAGCCCACGCCATATCGTGTTCTGTCGTGTGACAAACGGCGACGTGATCGAGGTCGTCAGACTCCTTCATGACGCCATGGAAGTGCAGTTGCACTTGCCTAACGACTGATCAGCGACCTGGCCGAACGGCTTAACTGGCCAGGAATAGCGAAGTCCGTCGAAGATCGCCATTCGCGATCACACGCACACTCGGTACGAATGGGGGCAAAAGTGGGGTCTCTAAAGGCGTGAGGCATCGAAGTTAACAAGCCTGACAACAACGCACGCCCCGTCACACCCGAATGAAATCTACCAACGCCCGCAGCGCGGCGGGCAGGTGCCGCCGTCCGGAGTAGTAGAGAAAGAACCGGCCCGGCGGCGCAGCGTAGCCCGCCAATATCGCCTTCAGCCGACCTGCGGCCAAGTCGTCGCGCACCATCGCCTCATAGACGTAGGCCACGCCCGCGCCGTCGCACGCGGCCTGGATCATCGGCACGTCGTCGTCGAACGTCAGGGGGCCGCTGACTTCAATAGTCAGCGGCTCGCCATTGGCCTGAAACTCCCAGGCATAGCGCTTGCCGCTTGGGAAACGGCGACCAATGCAGGCGTGACCGAGTAACTCGCGCGGCGTCTGTGGCGTGCCGCGCAAGGCAAGATAGGCCGGCGCGGCCACACAGGCGAAACGCTGCGGCGGCCCGACCGGCACCGCCACCATGTCCCCGGCCAGACTCTCGCCGAAACGGATGCCCGCATCGAAACCATCCCCCACGATGTCGGCCAGACCGTCGTCGGTCACGACGTCTACTCGCACGCGCGGGTACTTCGCCACGAATCCCGCCAGCATCGGTGCCAGCACCAACCGTGCTGCCGGGCGCGGCACATTCAGGCGCAGCGTGCCGCTCGGCTCGGCCTGCAAGGCGGTCAGGTCCGCTAGCGCGTCGGCCACTTCTCGCAACGCTGGGTCGAGGCGCTCCAACAGCCGCTGCCCCGCCTCGGTCGGCGTCACGCTGCGCGTTGTGCGGTGAAGCAAACGCATGCCCAGCCGTTCTTCCAGACTGCGCATGGCATGACTCAAGGCTGAAGCGGACACTCCGCGCTCAGCCGCAGCCTTGCGAAAGCTGCGATGCCGCGCCACCGCCGCGAAGGCATCCAGATCGTGTAGGTCAGGTGTCATTGATGAATATTTCTCAGCAACCAATCAAGCAAAACCCAGCTTATCAACTTCTATCGACCAAGTGACACTGGCGCCTTCTCACTGATCGAAGAACTTGACATGCAGCAGCAACGACTCGGCAGCACCGACCTCATGATTTCACCGATAGGGCTGGGTACTTGGGCCATCGCCGGGCCCGGCTGGGAATTTGGCTGGGGCGCGCAAGACGACGCTGAGAGCCTTGCCGCGCTGGAATACGCGGTGGAGCGTGGGGTGAACTGGATAGACACCGCCGCCGTCTATGGCCTGGGCCACGCCGAGGAAGTTGTCGGGCAGTTGCTGCGACGCATGCCTGCCTCGCGCCGTCCGCTGGTGTTTACAAAGGGCAGTCTGGTCTGGGATCGCGCGAGTCGGCAGATTTCGCACTCGCTGGCACCGGCATCGCTGGCGCAAGAAATTGACGACAGTCTGCGCCGCCTCCAGGTCGAGACCATCGACCTGTACCAGATCCACTGGCCGACCTTTCCGCCGGGTGGCCCGGACGAAGGCATCGAAGCTGCACTCTCGGTACTGGACAAGGCGCGCAGACTGGGGAAAATTCGCGCCATCGGCGTATCGAACTTTGACGTGGCCCAACTCAAACGCGCTCAGGCGGTGACGGCGATCGCCTCGCTCCAGCCGCCGTACTCGGCGTTAATGCGCGAGGTCGAGGCCGGCATCTTGCCGTTCTGTGAGCAGGCGAATATCGGCGTCATCGCCTATTCCACCCTGCAATCGGGCCTGCTGAGCGGCGCCATGACGCGTCAACGCATCGCCGGCTTGCCGAACGACGACTGGCGCAAAACCCGCAGCCCAGACTTTCAGGAACCACGCCTGACCGCGAATCTGGCCTTGGTCGAAGCCTTCCGCCGTATCGGAGAGCGCCACGGGCTGACACCGGCGGCGGTGGCAATCGCCTGGGTGCTGCGGCAACCCGCTGTGACCGGTGCTATCGTCGGCGCACGCCGGCCGGCGCAAGTCGACGGGCTGCTCGGCGCGGCTGAATTTCGCCTGAGCACTGATGAACTGGCCGAGATCGCGCCATTGCTGCCCGAGGGCATGGGCACCAACGTGCCCGAGGCAGCTGCGTGCTGAGCGCAGATTTGCCGCTGCGCTCACGATGACGGCGTCCCCGCCCCGTCCCCGCCCCGTCGCCGCCTGACTGAGAGCGGCGACGGGCTCCGCCCAATGATGGCAAAGAGCCGTGACAAATCCTGTAATAAAGATTAAATTACCGCCGCCCCGCCGATGGAGGGTCGGGCATTAGCACTCAGTTAAGGAAAACGATGGCAATGGTCTATTGTCGTGCTTGCGCCAAGGAGCTTCATGAAACGGCGCTCACCTGCCCCCAATGCGGGGCAAGCCAACAGGCCTTCGTGCCACCCACGCAAGCCGGGGTTCCCTGGCTCGCCATCGTTTCGCTGATCTGCGGAATTATCGGCGCTCTCACCCTTTTTGATGATTCCGAATGGGACATCGAAACGATCCTCGGCGTCGGACTGTTCAGCGTCGCAGGTCTCACTTGCGGCATCGTCTGCATCAACGAAAAACACTCGGGAAGAAACCTCGCGATCGCCGGCATCATATTGTCAGGCTTCACCGCGTTGATTCTTTGCTGTCTATCGATTCAATAATTTTTAGGGAAAAAAACATGAGCATGGTTTTCTGCCGCGGTTGTGCCAAGGAAATAAGTACGCTGGCCTTGGCCTGCCCTCAGTGCGGCGCGCCTCAGGCAGCTCAGCAAACCTACCCAAGCGGCCCTGCCATCACCACAGGCAACCCCTACCTTGAGGCGCTGAAGAATTACGCCGTGTTCAACGGTCGCGCTACGCGTCGTGAATACTGGCTGTTCTTCCTGATCAACATGGGTATCGCGTTCGTCATGGGTTTCATGGATGGCTTTTTGAACACCGGTGGAGTCCTGCAAGGCATTTATAATCTGGCGCTGCTGGTGCCGAGCATTGCCGTCGGTGTGCGCCGTATGCACGACACCGATCGCAGCGGCTGGTGGTTGCTGCTGCCGATCGTCAATATCGTATTCCTGGCCCAAGACAGCCAGCCGGGGCCGAATCGCTTCGGTGCCAACCGCAAAGGCATAAACTGACACACAGCGGCGACCCGCTGATCGAAACGGCCTTCATGGCCGTTTCTTTATTTCTGGCAGGCGCATCCACGGCTGATCGGAATCGTTGCGGTTCTCGCAACACACTTTTGTCACCGATACAATTGATAGTGCCCTAACGAAAGGCCCATGCTAGAGGGCTGATCTGGTGCTTATATCATTCCGAATGATAGTTACCTTTGCTTCATTCGATTCGTGCCATCACACCCCGCCGAGCATCATCCGCCCATCTTCAATACTTTGGCGGATGCATTCCATGGAACAGTCACTCAAACATTTGCGCTTCCCGTTGGCCATGTTGGCCGTACTGGTGATGAGCGCCTGCGGCAAGACTCCGGAGACTGCCGCCACGATGCCTGCGGCAAAAGTCAGCGTGGCCAAGGTGCTGGAACAACCGGTCAACGAGTGGGACGAATTCACCGGGCGCCTCGAAGCGCCGGAAACCGTCGAGATTCGTCCACGGGTGTCGGGCCAGATTGATCAAGTCGCGTTCACTGAAGGCGCGCTGGTCAAGAAAGGCGACCTGCTCTTCCAGATTGACCCGCGTCCGTTCCAGGCTGAGGTGCGCCGCCTCGAAGCGCTGGTCGCCCAGGCCCGTGCCACCGCCAGCCGCAATGAAAACGAAGCGAGCCGCGGTGAACGTCTGCGCGCCAGCAACGCGATTTCCGCCGAACTCGCCGACTCGCGCACCACCGCCGCCCAGGAAGCCCGCGCCGCTGTCGGTGCCCTGCAGGCGCAACTCGATCTGGCCAAGCTGAACCTGAGTTTTACCCGTGTCACTGCGCCGATCAGTGGTCGCGTCAGCCGTGCCGAAATCACCGCCGGCAACCTGGTGACCGCCGATACCACCGCGCTGACCAGCGTGGTGTCGACCGACAAGGTCTACGCCTACTTCGACGCCGACGAGCGTGTGTTCCTCAAGTACACCCAGCTCGCCCGTAACGGCCAGCGCGGCGCGACGACTCCGGTGTACATGGGCCTGTCCAACGAAGACGGCAACCCGCACCTGGGCCAGATGAACTTCGTCGACAACCAGGTCAATCCGAAAACCGGCACCATCCGTGGCCGCGCGGTGTTCGACAATAGCGATGGCACCTACACCCCTGGTCTGTATGCACGTCTGAAACTGGTCGGCAGCGGCACCTATAACGCGATGCTGATCAACGACGAAGCCGTCGGCACGGACCTGGGCAAGAAATTCGTTCTGGTCATGGATGCGGACAACAAAACCGTTTATCGCGCCGTCGAGCTGGGGCCGAAAATCGAGGGCCTGCGGATCGTGCGCAACGGTCTGAACAAGGACGACACCATTATCGTCAAGGGTCTGCAACGGGTACGTCCTGGCTCGCCAGTGACGCCTGAAGTGATCCCGATGGCCAGCGAACAAACCCTCGCGGCACTCGCTCAACAACGTCAAGCGCTGGAAGCCAGCAACCTGCCTAAAGTCGCCCCTGCCAAAGGCGCCTCGGGTCCGGCTGCGAAGCTGGCTGCTACGACCCCACGCGGTTAAGGGACGACAACTCCGATGAATTTTTCCCAGTTCTTCATATTCCGGCCGATCTTCGCAGCGGTGCTGTCGCTGCTGATCCTGATTGCCGGTGCGATCTCGCTGTTCCAGCTGCCGATCAGCGAATACCCCGAAGTCGTGCCGCCGACCGTGGTGGTCCGCGCCAACTTCCCGGGCGCCAACCCGAAAGTCATCGGTGAAACCGTGGCGGCTCCGCTGGAGCAGGCCATCACCGGTGTCGAGAACATGCTGTACATGTCCTCGCAATCGACCGCTGACGGCAAGATCACCCTGACCATCACCTTCGCGCTGGGCACCGACCTGGATAACGCGCAGGTGCAGGTGCAGAACCGCGTGACCCGTACCGAGCCGAAACTTCCCGAAGAAGTGACGCGCATCGGTATCACCGTCGACAAGGCTTCGCCCGACCTGACCATGGTTGTGCACTTGACCTCACCGGACAAGCGCTACGACATGCTCTATCTGTCCAACTACGCGATCCTCAACATCAAGGACGAGCTCGCCCGTCTGGGCGGTGTCGGTGATGTGCAGTTGTTTGGTATGGGCGACTATTCGCTGCGGGTCTGGCTCGATCCGAACAAGACCGCTTCGCGCAACCTGACCGCAACCGATGTCGTGACGGCCATTCGTGAGCAGAACCGTCAAGTCGCCGCCGGCCAGTTGGGCGCGCCCCCTGCCCCGACGGCGCAAAGTTTTCAGCTGTCGATCAACACTCAGGGCCGTCTGGTCACTGAGGAGGAGTTCGAAAACATCGTCATTCGTGCAGGCGACGATGGTGAAATCACCCGTCTCAAGGACATTGCTCGCGTAGAACTGGGCTCCAGCCAATACGCCCTGCGTTCGCTGCTGAACAACCAGCCCGCGGTCGCGATCCCGATCTTTCAGCGCCCTGGCTCCAACGCCATCGACATCTCGAACGAAGTGCGCGCGAAGATGGACGAGCTGAAGAAAGGCTTCCCGCAGGGCATGGACTACAGCATCGTCTATGACCCGACGATTTTCGTGCGCGGCTCGATCGAAGCGGTGGTTCACACCCTCTTCGAAGCGCTGATCCTCGTGGTGCTGGTGGTCATCCTGTTCCTGCAGACCTGGCGCGCCTCGATCATTCCATTGGTGGCGGTGCCGGTATCGTTGATCGGTACGTTTGCGGTCATGCACCTGTTCGGTTTTTCGCTCAACGCTCTGTCGCTGTTCGGCCTCGTGTTGGCCATCGGTATCGTGGTTGACGACGCCATCGTCGTGGTGGAAAACGTCGAACGCAACATCGAACTGGGACTGACCCCGGTCGAGGCCACCAAACGCGCCATGCGTGAGGTGACGGGGCCGATCATCGCGACGGCACTGGTGCTGTGTGCGGTGTTTATTCCCGCAGCGTTCATCTCTGGTCTCACCGGACAGTTCTATAAGCAGTTCGCTTTGACCATTGCCATCTCGACCGTGATTTCGGCGTTCAACTCGCTGACCCTGTCGCCGGCATTGGCTGCGGTACTGCTCAAGGCCCATGACGCGCCGAAAGACCGCTTCTCCCGGGTGCTCGACAAGCTCTTCGGTGGCTGGCTGTTCCGCCCGTTCAACCGCTTCTTCGATCGCGCCAGCCATGGCTATGTCGGTACCGTGCGCCGGGTAATTCGCGGCAGTGGCATCGCGCTGTTCCTCTATGCCGGCCTGATGGTGCTGACGTTCTTCGGTTTCTCCAGCACGCCGACCGGTTTCGTGCCCGGCCAGGACAAGCAATACCTGGTGGCCTTCGCTCAGTTGCCGGACGCTGCGAGCCTGGATCGCACCGAAGACGTGATCAAGCGCATGTCCGACCTGGCCTTGAAACAGCCAGGCGTGGAAAGCGCCGTAGCCTTCCCGGGCCTGTCGATCAACGGCTTCACCAACAGCCCGAACGCCGGCATCGTGTTCGTCACCCTGAAACCGTTCGACGAGCGTAAAGACCCGAGCATGTCCGCCGGGGCGATTGCCGGTGCCTTGAACGGGCAGTACGCCAACATTCAGGAAGCGTACATGGCGATCTTCCCGCCACCGCCGGTACAAGGCCTGGGCACCATTGGCGGTTTCCGTCTGCAAATCGAAGACCGGGGCAACCTCGGCTACGACGAGCTGTACAAGGAAACCATGAACATCATCAACAAGAGTCACAGCGTGCCAGAACTGGCCGGCCTGTTCACCAGCTACACCGTGAACGTGCCGCAGGTCGATGCCGCCATCGACCGTGAAAAAGCCAAGACCCACGGCGTGGCCGTCAGCGACATCTTCGACACCCTGCAGATCTACCTGGGTTCGCTGTATGCCAACGACTTCAACCGCTTCGGGCGCACCTATCAGGTCAACGTTCAGGCCGAGCAGCAGTTCCGCCTCGAATCCGATCAGATCGGTCAACTGAAAGTACGCAACAACAAAGGCGAAATGATCCCGCTGGCGACCTTCATCAAGGTCAGCGACACCTCGGGGCCGGATCGCGTGATGCATTACAACGGCTTCATTACCGCTGAAATCAACGGTGCCGCCGCCCCCGGCTACAGCTCCGGCCAGGCCGAAAAAGCCATCGAAAAACTGCTGAAGGACGAGTTGCCGAACGGCATGACCTACGAGTGGACCGACCTGACCTATCAGCAGATTCTGTCCGGTAACACCGCACTGTTCGTGTTCCCGCTCTGCGTGCTGCTGGCATTCCTGGTACTCGCCGCTCAGTACGAAAGCTGGAGCCTGCCACTGGCGGTGATCCTGATCGTACCGATGACCCTGCTGTCGGCCATCACCGGCGTGATCATCTCGGGCGGTGACAACAACATCTTCACCCAGATCGGTTTGATCGTATTGGTGGGACTGGCCTGTAAGAACGCGATTCTGATCGTCGAGTTCGCCAAGGATAAACAGGAAGAAGGCCTCGACCCGCTCGCCGCGGTCCTGGAAGCCTGCCGCTTGCGTCTGCGGCCGATTCTGATGACTTCCTTCGCGTTCATCATGGGTGTAGTGCCACTGGTGTTCTCCAGTGGTGCCGGTGCCGAAATGCGTCATGCCATGGGTGTAGCCGTGTTCTCCGGGATGCTTGGCGTGACCTTCTTCGGTCTGTTGCTGACCCCCGTGTTCTACGTGCTGATTCGTAACTTCGTTGAACGCAGCGAGGCCCGCAAGACGGCCAAGGCGCTGAAACTGGAGGCGCAACAATGAGTCTGAAAGTCTTCCTGCCGACCCTGCTGGTGCTGGCCCTCAGCGCCTGCGCCGTCGGCCCCGACTACAAGACCCCAGCCACAGAGGCGGCCAATATCACGGCCGCCACCGATGGCGCCGCCGGCCAGAAGAACTTCGACCGGTCGAAATTCGAAGGCATCTGGTGGCAGCAGTTCGACGATCCGACCCTCAACCAGTTGGTGACGCAATCGCTGCAAGGCAACCGTGAACTGCGCGTGGCGTTCGCCCGTTGGAAAGCCGCCCGGGCGATCCGCGACGACGCCAGCAACGACGCGATGCCGACCATCACCAGCCGCGCCAGCAGTGATCTGGGCAAGGGTCAGATTCCCGGCCAGACCACCGACCGGGTCAATAGTGAACGCTATGACCTGGGTCTGGACATGGCCTGGGAGCTCGACCTGTTCGGGCGCATCCAGCGCAATCTGGAAGCCAGCGATGCCGACCAGCAAGCGGCTGAAGCCGATCTGTACCAGTTGCAGGTCACCATGATTGCCGAACTGGTCGATGCCTACGGTCAACTGCGCGGCGCCCAGTTGCGCGAGAAGATCGCCGTGGCCAACCTGAACAACCAGCAGGAGTCGCGCAAGATCACCATCAGCCTGCGTGATGCCGGCGTCGGCGATCAACTGGACGTCGAGCGGGCCGATGCGCGCCTGGCCAATGTCGAAGCGACCATCCCGCAGTTACAGGCGGAGCAGGTTCGGCAGAAAAACCGTATCGCCACCCTGCTCGGTGAGCGTCCGGACAAGCTGACTGTCGATTTGAGCCCGAAAGACCTGCCGGCCATTGCCAAGGCCTTGCCGATCGGCGATCCGGGCGAGCTGCTGCAACGTCGTCCGGACATCCTCAGCGCCGAACGCCAATTGGCATCGGCCACGGCGCGCATCGGTGTGGCTAAAGCCGATCTGTTCCCACGGGTGAGCCTCAGCGGCTTCCTTGGCTGGACCGCCGGGCGTGGTTCGCAAATCGGCTCCTCAGCCGCCAATGCCTGGGCGCTCGGCCCGAGCATCACTTGGGCAGCGTTTGATCTGGGCAGCGTGCGCGCCCGTTTGCGCGGCGCCGATGCAGAAGCCGAAGGTGCGCTGGCGACCTATGAGCAACAGGTCTTGCTGGCCCTGGAAGAGTCGGAAAACGCGTTCAGCGATTACGGCAAACGCCAGCAACGCCTCATTTCGCTGATCCGTCAGAGCGAATCAAGCCGCAAGGCTGCCGATCTCGCCGAGATCCGCTATCGCGAAGGCACCACCGACTTCCTTGTGTTGCTCGACGCCCAGCGCGAGCGCCTGAACGCCGAAGACAGCCAGGCCCAGGCCGAAGTCGATCTGTATCGCGGCATCGTCGCGATCTACAAAGCCCTCGGCGGTGGCTGGCAACCGGAGACCGTCGCCAGCAAGTAAAGATTGTTAAAGAGCTCCTTTGGTTGGCCGCAACCAACCAATTCTTTTGCCCCGCGTATCATTCGGTCGCGGGGTTTTTTTATGCCTTTTTTCGGTCAATGAGGTCCCTTGTGGGAGCGAGCCTGCTCGCGAAAGCACCCTGTCAGGCAAATCACCGGTGGCTGACACTCCGCCTTCGCGAGCAGGCTCGCTCCCACAGTGGATCAGGGCTGGTCTTGAGAGTTGTGATCTTCCAGGACGGTGACGGTTGCGGTTGTACCGGCGCGCAAGCGATTCTTGCCGGCGAAATCACCGTCAATGCCAATCCGCACCGGCACCCGTTGCGCCAGTTTCACCCAGGTGTAGCTCGGGTTGATATTGGCCAGCAGCCGGCTGCCGGGGGCGTTCTCGCGGTCGGCGATGGCAAAAGCAATGCTTTCGACCGTTCCGCCAAAACGTTCTCCGCTCATCAACTGAATGCGCACCCGGTCGCCCTCCTCGATTCGCGGCAGCTTGGTTTCCTCGAAGTAACCACTGACATAGAACGAATCGCTGTCGACCAGCGCCAGCAGTGCGCCGCCTGCCTGCGCGTAATCGCCTTGACGGGTCAGCAGGTTGGTCACGTAACCGCTGACCGGCGACTCGACGCGGGTACGCTGCAAATCGAGTTCGGCCTGGGTCAGCGCGGCAATCGCCAACCGCACATTGGCCTCGGCCAGCCCGAGGTTGGCCTGATTACGCAACAGGTCAGCCTGAGCGACAGCCACGTCAGTGCTCGATTTCTCCCATTCCTCGCCGGAAATGGCGAAGCCCTGTTTCAGCGTGCGTCGCCGGCGCTCCTCGCTTTGGCGTTGTTTGAGCAACGCTTCACTGGCAACAATCGCCGCTTGCGATTGCCCCAGCGAAGCCTTGGATACCTCGACCGAACGCCGGGCATGTTCTACGGCCAATTGATAACGCGCCGGATCGATTTCCAGCAATAACTGGCCCTTGTCGACATGCTGATTGTCCTGCACCGCCAGCTTGACGATACGTCCGGAGACATCGGCCGACAGCGTCACCACATCTGCCCTCACCCGGGCATCCCGGGTCCAGGGCGCGCGGGTGTAATACTCCCAGGCGAACCAGCCAAGGACGATCGCCAGGATCACCACCGCCACGGTCGTCATTCGTGCAACTAGCGCTTTCAAGGCATCAGGCTCCCATCAACAAAATCAGCGTGGCACAGACGCAGGCATACAGCGCGCCCTCGAACAGCGCCTCATGCCAGACCAGACGCAGCACGCCCAGGCGCCGCAAACACCCGTCCAGCAACATGAAGATGGGAATTGCCAGTAACAGCGCCTGGGCAATCGGCGGCAGATAGACGCCGCCAATCTCGAAATCAATGGGCAAGTTGCGGTTCTCCATCCAGAGCTTCAGGTTGCAAATACTCGCCGTGGCGTTCAAGGAACGACACAACGATCAGTAGCGCCACGCGCATGCGGAACACCGACCATAAATGCTCATGACTGGTGGCATGCAAATCATCCAGTTCATCGCCCAGTTCGTGCAGCATGGCCAGCAACCCTGCGAGTTGTACATCCTGACGCCCGGCGACGAAACGACCGGTCTTGCGTAACGCCGACGCCAGGCGCTGAGTGAATGCCTCGGTCAACAAGGCGTTGCTCTGTGCCTGCTGACGCAACTGATGCATGGCCACTCCCAACGCTACACAAGCCAGACTGATTTCATACAATCGCTGCACGGCGCGCTCATTTGCCGCTGGCAGCAGGCCGAGCATGCTGGTCAGTCGGTCGGTCATCCGACTCTCGAAGGCGAATTGTTGTTCATCGGTCGCCGGCATTTTGCTCAGTTGATATACCTGCTCGCGCGCTTCGCCGTACAACCGACGAATTCGCAAGCCTGGGCGGAACGGAAAGATCAGCGCATAGACGATCAGCGCCAGCATGGCTGCACTGACGTAGGCACCGGCGAATTCGAACCATTGAATCGCTGTGTTCTGCCCGGTGCCGAAGTTCTGTGGCCCGATCATAAGGAAACTCGACAGGCCAAGCCCCATGCCGATCCCGGCAGTCGCCGGACTGGCAATACCGACGGCAATGGCATACAACAGCGGCACCAGCAGCAAGGCCAGCAATTCGAAATCACTGATCGCCGGCACCAGCATGAATTGATAGATCGCCGACACCACCAGCGCCAGTCCCAACCCTCTGGCATAGCTTTGCGCAGCCATTAGCGGACGTGGAAAGGTCGCCATCAGCGAGCAGAGAATCCCCACCAGAATCATCCCGCCCCGCGCGCCGTCCCATGCCGTTTCGATCCAGATCAGCCCGGCGACCAGAAGCGCAGTAAAGGCTCGAATGGCGTTCATCGAGGCCAGGGTGAAATCCAGATGCAGCGGACTTGACTGGCCACGATACAGGCAACTGGCCGGTCGCCCTTGCTGAATGGCGTCGCTCAGCTCAAGAATCTGCTCCAGTTGCTGCAGCAGTCGCGCCTGCTCCCAGCGTAAGGCCCAGGCCAGCGAGCGCAGGGTCGCGCTCATGTTCTCGGTCTGTTGCTCGGCTTTGTACGCCAGCGCTTCGAACTGTTGCTGCAAGGTGACGAAGCGCTGCCGGTCCTCACCAGGGAGTGCACGGCCCTGTTGCGCCAACTGATCCAGTAACGCCAGCTCCTCGGCCCGCAGTTGCTGAACCTGCGGCGGCAAATCGCCCTCCCAGCGCTCTATGAGCAGTTCGCGTTGATGACGCAGTGCGGTAAGTCGCGAGGTCAGCAACATCAGTTGGTTGCCCAGCAGCAATACAAGGTTATCGGCGCTGCGCAACCGTGGCGCATCGAAATACAAATGGCGCCGCAACCCTTCCAGCGCACTGATTTCACCGAGCAACTGCATTTGCCGACGCTGGAAATCGGCTTCGCTTTCTTCCGTGCGAAGAACCTCGGCGGCGTGGCTGGCGGCCAGTTTGATCACCTGATCGACCTTGGAAAAATAACCCTTGGCGACGGCTTCCGGCCGGGCCGTCAACAGGCTGACCACGCAAACGCAAGCGACCGCCAGCAGGGTTTCAGTGACGCGAGTGACGGCGAGCAGAAACGTACCGTCCTGATCCGGAATCGCCAGCAAAGCCACGACCACAGCAGTGTATCCGCTGAGCACGAACGCCTGGGAGCTGGTGTAGCGCAGCAAGGTGCCGCCCGCCGTGCACAGCGCCAGCCACAGGGCCAGCGTGGTAATGAACGGCAACGGCGCCTGAGGGAAAATCGCCATGATCAGCACTGCCACCGCCGCGCCGACAGTGGTGCCAATCACTTGGCCAAAGCTGCGCGCCAACGCCATTCCCGCCAGTGGCTGACTGACAATGACCACGGCCATGATCGACCACTTGGGTTGCTCGAGATCGAACACAAACGCCAGATAAAGGGTCAATAGCCCGGCGGCGATGGTGCGCAGGGCAAACAGCAAAACAGCCTGGCCGGGATGGATCAAAGCCTTGAAGTAAGCAAACAGCGCTGGCATGGGCACACTCTTTAAAACGACTTTTGCAAGCGTAGACACTGCTTCAAAAGCCTGACGGATTTCACAGTCGACACGACGCGTAGGACGATTCGCTGGCAAGGGTTTGACTCACGCGCCAAGCTGACCGAAGCTTGCCGCTCTGCTCAAGTTCGAAGCTTTCGGAAACCCGCATGACTCAGTCCCGCCGCAACCTGCTGATCGGCCTTGGCCTCGTACTGGTCCTCGGTGTCGTCTGGCTGTCTTTGCGCAGCGCCACACCGACCCTCCCCGACGCTATCAAACATGGCTACAGCGAAGCGTTGAACGCAGCCCGAACCGGCGAACCCGGCGCGGCGCGTCAGCTGTACCAGCAAATGGGCCGGCCGGACATCTCGGTCAAGCGTCGGGTCTGGCTACATGGTGAATTAGCTAATTATCCGAGTCCACAGGCCTTGAAACTGGCCGACGCGGACTTACACCACGAAGCGCCACAAGTGCGCGTGGCTGCGATTAAAAGTGTCGTCGGTCTGGTGCCCGGCGGGCAACGCAGTCTGCTGCTCGGACCGTTGCTGGACGATGGGGATCAGACGGTCCGCTTCGCCGCCATCAATGCCCTGCTCGGTCTGACGCCTGACGAGCTGGGGCTGTACTTCGCCCCGTTGCAGCAAGCGATCGATGGCTGGCAACAGGCGCTTGAAGGACAGCCGGAAAGCGCTGCCAATTACGCGCAACTGGCGCGTCTTTACATTCATAACGCTGAATACAAGCAGGCCCGACAGGCACTGGACAATACCCTGCGGCTGGAACCCGGCAATCTGCCGGCGCTGGTGATGCAGATCGATGTGCTCGACCGTCAGGGCCAGAGCGATGCCGCGCGTCAATTGCTCGCCCAACAACTCAAGGCGCAACCCGATTCGGCCTATCTGCAACACGCCCTCGGCCTGTGGCTGTTGCACCATGGCCAGCGTGAATACGCCCTGCTCGGCCTGTCCAAGGCAGTCGAGCTGGAACCGGACAACAAAGATTACCGCTACGACCTGGCGACCACCCTGCACAGCGCAGAAGAGCTGGAAGCGGCGCAAAAGCAATTGCAGGAAATCGTCCAGCGCCACCCCGCCGACCGCAAGGCGCGGGTCCTTTTGATCAACTACTGGAAAGAAAGCGGCCAGCTGCAAAACGTGCAGATTCTGTTGGCGCAACTTGAGCAGTTGAACCCGGACGACCCGGCCCTGCAGCAAGGCCTCTGATCAAGGCTCAGTGAGCGCAATCTGCCATCTATCGAAAGAAAAAGCGGAACCGTGAACACGCCATGAGGTCAACTAACTCAGGCGGCTCACTTAAGCCAGTCGCCTGATTCCCTAGTCATAAGAGGGCGTTTTTTGACTACATCAAACGAGTTGATCAGTGCGAAAGCCGCCATCGGCGTTGAAGGTCTCGATGACATTCTGGCCGGTGGACTGTCTCGTGGCCACGTGTTCCTGCTCGAGGGTGAACCCGGTACGGGTAAAACCACGGTGGCCCTGCATTTCCTTCGTGCCGGCGCGCTGGCAGGCGAACGCTGCCTGTACATCACGCTCTCGGAAACCGAGAAGGAACTGCGCCAGGGCGCACTCTCCCATGGCTGGGAGCTGAACGAAAAAATCGAAATATTCGAGCTGACGCCGCCGGAAAGCCTGCTCAACGCCGAGCACCAGCAAAGCCTGCTGTACTCCTCGGACCTTGAACTGGGCGAGGCAACCCGGCAGATTTTCGAGGTGGTCGAACGCTTCAAACCGACGCGCGTCGTCCTCGACAGCCTCTCGGAGATCCGTCTGCTGGCGCAGAGCTCGTTGCGTTATCGCCGACAAATCCTCGCAATCAAGCACTACTTCGTGCGCTATGACGCCACCGTCCTGTTGCTTGACGACCTGACCACCGAATCCCTCGACAAAACCGTGCACAGCGTGGCCCATGGCGTGATTCGCCTCGAAGAGCTGACGCCGAGCTACGGCGCGGAGCGCCGCCGGGTGCGCGTAGTCAAGTATCGCGGGCAGAAATACCGTGGCGGCTTTCACGACTTCACCATCATGGGCGACGGCGTGCACGTGTTTCCACGCCTGGTCGCTGCCGAGCATCGCGGCGACTATGCGCGACTGCAATTATCGAGCGGCATCAAGGAACTCGACGCGCTGCTCGGTGGCGGTATCGAAACCGGTTCAAGCACCCTGATCCTGGGTCCGGCCGGTACCGGCAAATCGCTGATCTCGATGATTTTCGCGGCCGCCGCCGTGGCCCGCGGCGAGAAGGCCGCGCTGTTCATTTTCGACGAAGAGCTGGGCCTGCTGTTCGAACGCATGCGTCATATCGGCATCGACCTCAAAGCCTTGCAGGCGACCGGCAATTTGCTGATCGAACAAGTCGACGCCGCCGAATTGTCGCCAGGCGAATTGTCATACCGCGTTCGGCGCTGTGTCGATGAGCGCGACATCAAGACCGTGGTCATCGACAGCATCAACGGCTATCAAGCGGCAATGCCGGAAGAAAACGCGCTGGTGCTGCACATGCACGAATTGCTGCTGTACCTGAACCGTAAAGGCGCGGCGACTTTCATGACCGTTGCCCAGCATGGCCTCGTCGGCGACATGCAGGCGCCGGTCGATATCACTTACCTGGCCGACACGGTGATTCTGTTGCGTTACTTCGAAGCCCTGGGCAAAGTCCGTCGGGCCATATCGATCATCAAGAAACGCACCGGCAACCATGAATCGACCATTCGTGAATACCGGATTTCCGCGCGCGGCATGACCATCGGGCAACCGCTGGAGTCCTTTCAGGGCGTACTGCGTGGCGTGCCGACCTACATGGGAGCGAGCAATCCATTGCTCGAGGATGAAAGCTTGTGACGGTCAACACGCCGCTGGCCGAACGGGTCCTGATTCTGGCGCCCTTGGGTCGCGACAGTCAGATCGCGCTGAAGATCCTCAACGAAGCAGGTTACGAGGGTCAGATCACGGCGAGTCTCGGTGCCCTGTGCGCCGAACTCGAATTCGGCGCCGGGCTGCTGTTGATCGCTGCGGAAGCCTTGCGCGGGCCAGAGCTGGAAGGGCTGATCCTCTACCTCGATCAGCAGCCCGCCTGGTCCGACCTGCCCATCGTGCTGTTGACCCATCACGGCGGCCAGGAACAAGGCCCGCCGTCCGGCCTGAGCGAATTGCTCGGCAACGTGACCTTTCTTGAGCGCCCCTTCCACCCGGCGACACTGGTCAGTCTGGTCACCGCGGCCTTGCGCGGACGGCGACGACAATATGAAGCCCGCGACCGCCTGATTGATCTGAGCGAAAGCGAACGGCGCCTGCAATCGACCCTGGAGACCCTCGAACAACAGGTCGAAGAACGCACTGCGCAACTTCGTCATAACGAAGAAGCGTTGCGCCAGTCGCAGAAGATGGAAGCGGTCGGTCAACTTACCGGCGGCATCGCACACGATTTCAACAACATGCTGACGGGTATTATCGGCAGCCTGGAACTGTTGCGCCGGCGTTTGGCCCGGGGCCGTACCGAAGACCTCGACAGCCTGATTGACCTTGGCGTGACCTCAGCCAACCGCGCCGCCGGCCTGACCCACCGCCTGCTGGCGTTCTCCCGGCGCCAGTCGCTCGACCCCAAAGCCGTGCAAATGAACACGCTGGTGCTGTCGATGGGTGAACTGCTGCAACGCAGTCTCAACGAAAGTATTCATCTGGAAATGCGCCTGGATGACGACCTCTGGGTCGCCGAAGCCGACCCCAATCAACTGGAAAGCGCCCTGCTCAACCTGGTGATCAACGCCCGCGATGCCATGCCCGAAGGCGGCAAACTGGTGGTGGCGACCAGCAATGAGGTGCTGCATCCGGAGTTCACCGAGGCCTACAGCAATCTGGAGCCTGGTGATTACGTCATGCTCAGCGTTACCGACAATGGCAGCGGCATGCCGCAAAGTGTGGTCAGCCGCGCCTTCGACCCGTTCTTTACAACCAAACCCATCGGCCAGGGCACCGGGCTGGGCCTGTCGATGATTTACGGCTTCAGCAAACAATCACGCGGCCATGTGTCGATCGACAGCGAGATTGACCAGGGCACCACCGTCAAACTGTACCTGCCGCGCTTTCGCGGTGAGGAAATCGAACTCCCTGTGTCGGATTCGCAGCAAGCGCCCTATGCCATGGATGGCGAAACCGTGCTCATCGTTGAAGACGATCCGGCCGTACGCGTGCTGGTCAGCGCTGTACTCAGTGAGTTGGGGTATGCCTTCGTCGAGGCCAGTGATGCGGACGGCGCCATGCCGATCCTGAACTCTTCGCAGCGCATCGACCTGTTGATCAGCGATGTCGGCCTGCCCGGCATGAATGGCCGGCAACTGGCGGAGGTCGGCCGCCAGTACCGACCAGGCCTGAAGGTATTGTTCATTACCGGATACGCCGAACACGCGGCGGTGCGCGGCGGATTCCTCGACTCAGGGATGCAGATGATCACCAAGCCGTTCACCTTTGATCTACTGACCGCCAAGGTGCGCGAGATGATCCGGGGATGATCTGATGATCAGCTCCCATCAACAGCAGGTCACGCCATTTATATCAACAGGGCAGTTGCTTCGCGCTGATTTGAAGTTAACCGCCTTTGCTGCGCAGCCTGGTAAACGATCTAAAGAAGCGCCAGGTAATCTCAAACGGCCCCATAGTTTTGAACCTTTGTGTCAGCAAGCGGTGGGCGATTCGTTTTCACCATTTTCTGCAGGCCGGACTTTATGTCGCGTTTATAAGCATTTCGCATTATCTGAAACCCGGAGTTTACAGCGTAATTCACGGTTTCTCGTACGCCGTCGCTGATTACGGCGCTCACGCCCTCAAGCTGCAGCCCTTGCGCCGCCAGTCGAGGGACCGCGCTAAAAGAATCTCGGCCGGCCACATTGCTGAGCTGTTTTACAACTGAAAACTGCGAGAGATCTCGACTTTCCTGGTATGGCGCCTCCTCCGGGAAATAACTGCGGGAAAAACTCATACTCATGGCCACCGCCCCTTTGGTAGCTGCGGGGTACAAAACCTCTTGGGCAAGGCTTACAGAAAGGGATTGCGCAGGACCAAACAGGTTGTAATCAATTAATTTGGAAACCCCTTTAGTCAGCACCGTAGCGCCGATCTCAGCGTTAATACCGGCTCTTGGAGGCGTCCCCGTCCAATCATTGTTCGGCCGGCTTGCTTCGAATTGAGAAAAAAATTCAAACCCGAAGTTATCCCCTAATGACGTGATCTGATCGATTGCCGCAAGATTCAATCCCGGGGTGAAAAAATGCTCAACCGCCACAGGAGCAGCCGTTAATACTGCGCCTCCCAAGGCTCCCGCGGAACGCTCTGCATATCGCCGTAAACGACCGATATCTTCATTCTGATTATGAGCGACCCATGCTGCTCCCGTGATCGCCCCATTGATCGCTGCCGAAGCCCCGCCTGCAACTGCCAACACCCAACTCGCCGGATTCGCAGCCTTTATGAGATAGCCGATAGCCGCCGCAGGCACTTTTGCTGCAAAGTCAAAGCCACCGGCCCATATCATCGCCTTGGCCGTCTCCCATCGCGACAAGCCCTGCAAATCGACATACCCGACCGGGTTGCCACCGACCATCGCGTACAGATTCAGCCCATCGTGGGTGCCCCCTGGGTCGGCACTCAGCCATCGCTGTCGCCACGGCATGTAGTAACGAAACCCGTAATAGTAAAGACCAGTGGCGTCGCGCTCTTGCCTTGAATAGCGCACCGTCCGGTAACTGGCCTCGACCTCGTCACGCCCGGCCCACCAAGCTGTGGCGCCATAGGCATAGTAACTTTCCTGACTGATCAGGTGCGCCTCGAAATCCAGCTCCAGACTGCTGGAGCCCAGATGATCGGTGAGGATGTAGCGATGTTGATTGTCGGCGACACGCGAGGGCCGACCCCTTTCCCAGTGCAGGACCTGCACAGTGCAGCGGCCAGCCTGAACAGTGATGATGTGCAGGGTTTCTTCAGGTGTAGTGCGGATTTCCAGCCCCGGCAAATAGCGGGTTTCATGGGTGCGGGTCAGTTCTGGGGTATGTGCCGTGCGGATTTTACGCAGACGTTGACCCGTGCAGTCATAAAAATAGCACTCGCTATCGTTGGGACCGTTTTTACGAATCACTTGATGGACCTGGCGCAACTGGTTGCGCCTGTCCCAAAGAAGATTTTGGCCTGTTTGCAGCAGGTTGAGATTGCCGTTGGCGTCGTAACGCCTGGCGATTTCTACCTCATCCGGTCGTTCACCTGCGACGGTGTACGGCAAACTACGATTGCTTGTCAGCGCGACAGCCGTGCGTTCACAGCGCGAACCACTGTCGGCGGTGTGCTGCAGCATACAAAGGTTACCAGCGCTGTCGTAGTCAAACGTCTGCTGATAATTTTCCAGCTGCAGCGGATCCGCCGGTGAGATGAACTCGGGCAGCTGCGGCCCGCTCAGGGCCCGGATTCGTTGCCGACCAGAGGCTTTGATCAATTGCCCAAGCGTGTCGTACCCATAGGCGGTGAGAGGCGCGACTCGTTGATTGCGGAAATAGTGGATCGGCTGAGCGCTGTCGGTGATGCTTAGCAACTTGCCCACCGGATCATAGTCATACGCGAGATCCTGCAGCACCGGCTCGTTGGCCGCTTGCGCGGCCAAGCTATTGAGCCGTCCATTCTGCGAGTCGAAAACGCTGCGAGTGACGACCCCGTTACCGGCAGTTTGCTGTTCTATTTGACCAGACGCGTTGTAGCGGATATCAGCCACTAACGTAGTGTATTCGTTGGCGCCGACCGGTTTCAGACACGCCTGGGCCAATTCCCCGGCCATGGTCTGTCGCAGCAATTGTTGATTGCCCTGCGCATCAACGTGCCGGATCAAGTCACCTGAAGCGTTGTAGTCCATACCGGTGATGGCATTCCAATCTTCCAGCAAGGCGTCGCGCTTACTTGCCTCTTCAGGCCAGTCCGGCTCATTCAGTTCTTTGAGGAATCGCCGAGATTGCTCGATAGGCGCACCGTTGAGGCCAAACTCAGTAAAGTACGCCGAACCCGCCGCGTCGTCATGACGGACCAACTGCCCGCAGCGATTATGCCGGGCAGACTCGATGCTGGCGTCGGCGTAAGACAGGCATTCGCTTCGGTGCTCGGACTCGCCGGCCGAACGGTCGAACACGAACGTCGGGCGCAGCCACGCATCGTATTGCACGCGGCGGTGATTGAGCTTTTGATCCCAGCTTTCAAGAGGCTGGCCAGACGCTCCCGTCAACGTCAAACGCCAACCGGCATCCACGTTGACCGATAACAAGGATGCTCCGGACAGAGTGGTGATGCTGGTCTGGTTGGCGGGAGAGGTATCGTCGCTTTGAAAGCGCAAAAACAGCCGCGGATCACGCGTGTGACTCGCGCGGCGCGGAAGGTCATGAACCGTTTGCCAGACATAGGCTTGAAGCTCGTCCAGGCCCGATCGCCGAAAGTACGAGACCTCGCGTACCGCGGCACCACGAGGTTCAATGACGGCAAGCTTTGGCGTGTGACGATGCATGAACAGTGACCTCGCGGTGGTTACGAGGTCTTTATTAGCTCTGAAGCCGCTTGTGTCAACTGTCAGAAATTACAGGTACCGCGCCATTTGCCGCGTTTTCAGGCCAGCAATTCCTGGATCTTTTCCTGCAACACGTCGAGATCAAATGGTTTTTCGAGGATCGGCGCCTTGCTGGTAATCGGCCTACCGGTCTCGCGGATTTCCTGCGGATAGCCGCTGATGAAAATCACCTTGAGGTCAGGTCGCAACTTCACGGCAGGTTCGGCGATCTGCACGCCGGAGATGCCGCCCGGCAAACGGTAGTCAGTGATCAACATGTCCAGGTGCGGTTTGCTGGCGAGGATTTCGAATGCCTGCTCGCCGTTTTCCGCTTGCAGTACGCGATAGCCCTGCCCTGACAAGTAATCGGTCAGAACCATCAAGATAACCGGTTCGTCTTCGACGACGAGTACAACATCTTGCGCATCTACGCTCATGGGAAGCCTTTGTTCGGTCAATAGCTGCTGATACGACCGTGTGGTCACTCAGAGGTTGCGTCGGATGTGCCGTTTTCCTGGATGGGCAGACAAACGCGAAACAGGGCGCCTTCGTTGATTTCACTCTCGACGACGATGGAGCCGCCATGGGCGGCGACGATCTGCTCGGAGATGAACAGACCCAGTCCGAGCCCGGCCACTACCGTCTTGGCGGAGACCCGTTCGAACTGTTGAAAAATACGCTTCTGGTTCTCGGCACTGATGCCGATGCCGTGATCCTGCACTTCGATGCGCGCCTCATCATCGACGCGGTAAACGCGCACCTGAATCGGACTGCGACCACCGTAACGCAAGGCGTTGGTCAGCAGATTGGACACCACCTGCTCGATCCGGAATTCATCCCAGTGCCCCTCCACCGGCTCCGCTGCGGTGAACGACACTTCGGTTTCCGCCGCCTCGATCTGCTGCGCGAAGTTTTGCAGCAGATTGCTCACCAATTGCACCAGATCGAAATGGCTCGGCCGGATCGACAGCTTGCCGGTGCGAATGCGCGACACGTCGAGCATGTCTTCGATCAGCCGGATCAGGCTTTTGATCTGCCGTTCATCGCGGTCGACCATCGCGTGCATCTTGTCGAGCGTGAACGCCGAGGCGTTGTCCCGCGCCAGGTGCATCTTGCGCAGTTGGGTTTCCAGTATCAGCCCGTTGAGTGGCGTGCGCACTTCGTGGGCGACGATTGACATGAAGTCATCACGCATACGCACGGCCTGCTCCAACTCAAGCTGGGTACTCTGCAACTGCTGGAGCAAGGCTTCCTGCTCGCGGCGCGCCTGCTCCAGTGCTTCGACCTGCTGCTTCATCGCCTTGCTCTGGCGATACAAATCGACAAAGACGTTGACCTTGCTCTTCACCGCATGGATATCCAGCGGCTTGTGCAGGAAATCCACCGCACCGCTCTCGTAGCCCTTGAACGCATAGTTCAGTTCACGGCCGGCGGCGCTGACGAAGATGATCGGGATGTTCTTGGTTTTCTCGGTGCCGCGCATCAACTCGGCGAGTTCAAAGCCGTTCATGCCGGGCATTTGTACATCGAGGATGGCCATGGCGAATTCGTGCTGCAGCAGCAGCGACAACGCTTCATCTGCCGACAGCGCCTTGTAGACGGTGCGGTCTTCACGCTTGATCAACGCTTCAAGGGCCAGCAGGTTTTCCGGCAGATCGTCGACGATCAGCAATTTGGCTTGGATATTACTCAGCATGCGATTCGTTCCAGCTCGACAAGCAGACGGCCGATGCCGTGAATGGTTAGGACATGATCCGGCTGGTGAACATTCAGCGCAGCCTGGGGCATGGTGGCAACTTGTGCTTCTGTGGGGTCCTGGACGATGGTCAGTCCGCCCCGCTGTTTGACGACGGCCAGGCCACGTGCGCCGTCGTGGTTGGCGCCGGTCAGCAATACGGCAGCCAATGTCGGGCCGTAAACGTCGGCGGCCGACTCGAACAGGTAATCGATCGAAGGCCGGGAGTGGTTCACGCGATCCTCGAGACTCAAGGACAGGCTGCGATCCTCCTCCACCGATAGGTGATAACCGGGGGTGGCGAAATACACCGTGCCGGCCTCGATATCCTGTTTGTCTTCGGCCTCTTTGACCGGCAGGGCCAGACGTCGGGCAAACACTTCGGCCAGCTGACTGCGGCGTTCTTCGGGCAGATGCAGGACGATAATGATCGGCAGCACAAACCCTTGGCGCAGCGGGCCAAGCAGCGTCAGCAGCGCTTCAACGCCGCCGGCCGACGCACCGATCACAACAGCCTCGATTCGAGGCAGGCTTGGGGTGCCGTTCATGATTTGCGGTAGATCCGTTCTTGTTTCACCAGCGGCTCGAACTGGTTGGCGTAGCTGGAAAAATCCAGGGTTTCCTTGCTGCCCAGCACCAGAAAGCCACGGTGCGAGAGCGATTCATGGAACAGCCCGAACGCCCGGTCCTGAAGCTTCTTGTTGAAATAGATCAACACGTTACGGCAAGAGATCAACTGGGTTTCGGAGAACACACTGTCGGTGGCCAGACTGTGGTCGGCGAAGGTCACGTTCTCGCACAGACTCTTGTCGAAAATCGCGTAACCGTACGCCGCCGTGTAATAGTCGGCGAACGAACACTGGCCGCCGGCCTGCTGGTAATTGGCGGTGTAGGCGCGCACGTTCTCCATCGAGAAAATCCCTTGCTTGGCTTTATCCAGCGAGCGTGGGTTGATGTCGGTGGCGTAGATGATCGTGCGGTCAAGCAGGCCTTCTTCGCGCAACAGGATCGCCATCGAGTACACCTCCTCGCCCGTGCTGCAGCCGGCAATCCAGATCTTCAGCGACGGATAGGTGCGCAGCAACGGCACCACTTCCTGGCGAATCGCGAGAAAGTGCGACGGATCGCGAAACATCTCGCTGACCGGGATCGTCAGCAATTGCAGCAGTTGCATGAATGCCGTCGGATCGTGCAGGACTTTCTCCTGCAACGCTGAAATCGTCGCGCACTCGAACTGGTTTAACGCATGCAGCACCCGGCGCTTGATCGATGCGCCGGAGTAATCGCGAAAATCGTAGCTGTACTTGAGATAGATCGCCTCGATCAGCAAGCGCAATTCGATTTCGCTGTTTCGTTCACTTCGTTCCACTAGATGCGTTCCATCTTCGGTAACCACACGCGAATCAGCGAGAACAGGCGATCGAGATCAATCGGTTTGGCCAGATAGTCATTTGCGCCGGCCTGCAGGCAGCGTTCCTGGTCGTCTTTCATGGCCTTGGCCGTCACCGCAATGATCGGCAGCTTGCGCCAGCGCGGATCCTTGCGGATCTCGACAGTGGCTTCGAACCCATCCATTTCCGGCATCATCACGTCCATCAACACCAGATCGATGTCTTCGACTTCGTTGAGTCTCTCAATGGCTTCACGGCCGTTACGGCCGATCACCACCACGGCGCCCTTGTGCTCCAGCGCACTGGTCAGGGCGAAAATATTGCGGACATCGTCATCCACCAGCAGCACCTTGCGACCTTCGAAGACCTTGTCGCGGCTGCGTGCGGTCTTGAGCATCTTCTGCCGTTCATGGGACAACTGCGATTCGACTTTGTGCAGAAAGAGTGTGACCTCGTCCAGCAGCCGCTCTGGCGATCGCGCGCCCTTGATGATGATCGAACGCGAATACTTGCGCAGTTCGGCCTCTTCATCGCGGGTCAGGTTGCGTCCGGTATAGACGATGACCGGCGGGAATGAACAGATATCTTCGGTGGACATGCGTTTGAGCAAGTCGTTGCCGAGCATGTCCGGCAGCTTCAGGTCGATCACCATGCAGTCGTAAATAGTGTTGCGCAATAGCTCCAGCGCATCCTGGGCCAGACCGACCGCGGTGATCTCGATGTCCTCGTCGCCAATCAGTCGCGCAATGCTTTCGCGCTGCAAATCATCGTCCTCGACCAGCAGCACGCGCTTGACCTTCTGCGTCAGCTTGGCTTCGAGACGGGCGAACACATCTTTCAGCTCCTCACGGGTGGTGGGTTTGACGGCGTAACCGATCGCGCCCATGTGCATCGCTGCCTCAACCCGGTCCTCGACCGAGATTACGTGCACCGGAATGTGTCGGGTTCCAGCGTGCTCCTTCAGGCGTTGCAACACAGTGAGACCAGAGTGATCCGGCAGGCGCATATCGAGCAGGATCGCGTCCGGGACAAACTCACGGGCCAGGTCGTAGCCTTCATCGGCGCCATGGGCCACCAGGCAGTGATAACCGAGCTCGTGCGCCAGATCGTAAAGAATGTGCGCAAAGTTCGGCTCATCTTCCACGACCAGAATGCAGCGAGTGGCAAACGGCGCCTTGTCACGGTCGTCGGCGAATCGCGGAATGTGTACTGGCGCCAGCGGCGAAACCACAGGCGTGGGCGCAGGTGCGACGGCCGCGCTCGGGGCTGGGGGGGTAAACGTCGAGGGCAGCGATGCGACCTGGTTGGACTCGCTGTAGTGTTGCGGCAATACCAGCGTGAAGACGCTGCCCTGCCCCGGTGTACTGGAGACGCTGATCGAACCACCGAGCAGGGTCGCCAGGTCGCGGGAAATCGACAGCCCCAACCCGGTGCCGCCGTACTTGCGATTGGTGGTGCCGTCGGCCTGGCGGAACGCTTCGAAAATGCTTTCCTGCTGATCGGCTGCAATGCCAATCCCCGAATCTTGTACAACGAAGGCAATGCCGTCGTTCGGCTGACCGCTGATGGTCAGGCTGACGGCGCCTTGTTCGGTGAACTTCACCGCATTGGACAGCAGGTTCTTGATCACCTGCTCCAGACGCTGTCGGTCGGTAAACAGCACCGACGGCGCGCCCGGGAGCAAATCGACGCTGAACGTCAGGTGCTTGTCGGCGGCCACCGGTTCGAACAGGCTGCGCAGACTGTCGGCCAGCCGGGCGACGCTGGTGTTTTCCGGAACCACTTCGAGCTTGCCGGCTTCAACCTTGGAAATATCCAGAATGTCGTTGATCAGGTTGAGCAGATCATTGCCCGCCGAGTAGATGGACTCAGCAAACTTGACCTGTTCGGTGGTGAGGTTTTCGTGCGGATTTTCCGCCAGCAACTTGGCCAGAATCAGCGAACTGTTCAGCGGCGTGCGCAGTTCGTGGGACATGTTGGCGAGAAATTCTGACTTGTACTTGCTCGAACGCTGCAACTCTTCAGCGCGCTCTTCGAGCTGCACCTGAGCCTGGTTGAGCAAGTTATTCTTCAAGTCCATGGCATCGCGCTGCTCGGCCAGGGTCTGCGCCTGCTCGGCAAGCTGCTCGTTGGTCTGCTCCAGTTCGACCTGCTGGGTTTCCAGGTGAGCCTGGGACTCCTTGAGGATGCGCGACTGTTCTTCGAGCTCTTCGTTGGCGGTTTTCAGCTCTTCCTGCTGCACTTGCAGCTCTTCGTTGAGTTGCTGGGTTTCAGCGAGCACTTCCTGCAATCGCTGGCGGTAACGTGCCGCTTCGATCGACGTACCGATGTTGCCGGCGATCAGTTCCAGCAGGTCGATGTCGCGATCGGTCAATGGCCGCAGAAAGCCCAGTTCAATCACACCGTTGACCCGATCGTCGTCGCTGGTCGGCACCACCAGCACGCTGTGAGGCAGACCTTCGCCAAGACCCGAGCTGACCTTGAAGTAATCGGCCGGCACCGAGTCGAGACGAATCAGGCGCGCCTGCTGGGCAACCTGCCCGGCGATACCTTCGCCACTGTAGATCACCTGTTCCTGGTCTTCCTGCTCACGGGAAAAGCCGTAAGTGGCGACGCGTTTGAGACCACCGTGTTCTTCACGCACATACAGCGCCGCGACGGCGCTTCCCAGGTATTGCGCACAGAACTGCAGAATATTGCGGCCCAGCAGATTCAGCGTGAGTTGCCCCAACACCTGCTCGGCCAACTGCGTTTGCCCGTTGCGCAGCCAGGCCTGGCGCTCCAGACGTTGGGCGCTGGCCTCCTGTGCCGACAGGGTGGCGGAGTAACTCTGGGACAGGTTGACCAGATCGCGGCGGCCTATATAGGCAAGCAAGCCGCTGATCCCGGCGATGAACAGCAGGTACAGGCTGATGCTCCAGACCGTCGTGCGGCGCACATCCTCGTTGCGCGTGGCGCGCAGGACCTGCTCGGTTTCGATCACGTCTTCAAACTGTTTACGAATCTCATCCGTCAGGCGCTTGCCCCGCCCCGCTTTCACCGCGCCGCGGTAATCGCCGCTGCTGCGCTGCAAATCAATCATCGACTGCGCGTAGTTGGCCCACTCGACCTGCAACGCCTGAAGACGACGCAAGCGATCGGTCTGAATCGGATTGTCCGCCGTCAATTCGAGCAGCGTGTTGAGCGCGACGGCGATACGCGGCTTCGCCGTTTCGTAGGGATCGAGAAAATGCTCATCGCCACTGAGCAGGTAACCGCGCATCCCGGTTTCGAGGTCGACGGTCAACTTGACCGCCTCGTTCGCGTTATTGATGACCCGGTCGGTGTGCTCGACCCACTGGATCACCGACAGCAGATAGGTAATCAGCGACACGAAGAACACCGCACTGATCGCGCCAACACCCAGCGGCAGGCTGATGTTGCGACTCAGGAGTTTACGAAACCGTTGTTCATCAACCGAAGACGGAGAGGACATGGGGCAGCCTTGTCGAACTGTTGAAAACCCGAGAGTTTGCCCCAAAACCACAGGCTGGATCCATTTTTCTGACAATATTGATGGCATTTTCCTACACGCCTGCCCTTTGTGATGGCAGCAGCAGTTATCCTTGTCGTCGCGCACGGCCCCGCTCTTTTTTTGTATCAGAACGGGAACTTGTGGCTATGCGCCATTTACTCATGCAAGAGTCCGGTGATTTTGATCGACCGGTATCCCCCGATTTCCTTCTTCCGAGAGTCCTGTCATGTCTGCCAACCCTGCCACCCCTGCCACCATCCTCGTCGTAGAAGACGACGACATCGTGCGCATGCTCATTGTCGATGTGCTTGAGGAGTTGGAATACACGGTTGTAGAGGCCGACGGTAGCGCTCAGGCGCAGGTAATCCTCAAGAATCTGGACACCCGCATCGATCTGATGATGACGGATGTGGGGCTACCCGACATGGACGGTCGTGAACTTGCCGCCGAAGCACGAAAGTCACGCCCGGAACTGCCTGTACTGTTCGCCAGTGGCTATGCCGAATCGATTGATCTCCCGGAAGGCATGGACATGATCGGCAAGCCGTTTTCGATTGATCAACTACGCGACAAAGTAAAACGCATCTTGGAGACTGTTCAATAATCTTTGAAGCACCCTGAAAGCGATGATGTCATTGATGGTCGCTTTCGCCGGCCTCCGTTCATGTTTCCCGACACCAAGGCAGCACTGTCTTCACCGATGCAGGAATGATACCTCCCCCAAATTCAGTTACCGATGCGGCATTATCGACAGTCAAATCGGAGTCGCCGTGCAGATGATGATGCGCGGCGGTAACCGACCTTTCAGTGCGACAACCACAACAATGAATCTTCGACACCACCTTTGAATACCTGGCAATTCGTTCCCCCCCTACGCGCGACCTATAGTGCGATCTGTAGTTCCTTACTCTCCCAAAAAAAGAACTTGTCTGCTTTAAAAAAAGCATGAGACAGCATTATTTTAGTGATCCATTGCGAATCACAAAACAGTTTTATAAAGGCACTGTCAGATGCGCTTACATACTAAACTTGAAAACAACCAACCAAGAAAAGAGAATCTTTATTCAACTTCACAGCAATGAATCCAATCATGAAAACCGCTGAAACCTTAATACCCGATCAAAGATACTCATCCAAGCCTGTTTCTAGCGTCTCGCTGCAACCTTACAACTTGCAAAGTGACAACAGCGAGCGGGACGAAGTTATTAACAAATTAACATTGCGCGGTGAAAAGCTACAGGCTGCTCAACCGATTGCACTGGAAGGCGCCTACGTTTCTCTGGAGCCGGACTCCACGCTCGAAGACACGCTTCAGCCAGGTCGCGACCTGTTGCGTAAACTACACGAAGCGCCCTCTTTCCAAAAGCTGCGGGCGATTACCGGACTTCCTGACCACTCGACATTAGACGTGACAGACGCAGGAGAGTTTATTGCAAATAATTCAGGCAAAAGACTCAGCTACGCCGCCGTACTGAAACTTGCACCTGACCTAAAGGAAGATTTTTCAGTTCTGGTTGAAATGGCCAAGCGCACGGGAGGACGCCTCTCTCTCAGTGACAGTATCGAGCTCGGCCAGTGGCTTAAGTTTCATGGATACACCATACCTAAGACGGTTGGCGAAAGCCGTAAGCTGACGAATTTCATGAAAATGAAACCACCCGTCAGTCCCTCGACAGGTAATTATTGGGAATTGATAAGGACTCAAGGCAATGCCGTCACGCTCGCCGCTGCTCAGCGCGCTCAGTTTCGCAAGCTTATCGCAACGTACCTTAAGGGTGATTCATTATTGGAACACCTGTCCGACAGCGTACTGGGCGGAAGATCGGCTCCTGTCATGCGCTCGGAAGCCGAAGAAACCCTGATCAAACTGGTGTCGAGCCCTATTGGTTCAAGTTGGGCCCAAGCGTTCGTGCGAGACCTCGACTGGTATGGGGCAAACGCCGGCCAGACTCAGACAACCGAGTCGCTGCAAATGATCATGCTAACGTCTTTACTGCTTGATCTTCACCCCGACATCGGTGAGCAGGAACCTCGTAATCATATCGCAGGCTTCAACCTGTACGCCGTGGAGTTCATCGAGAAAACGTTTGCTCAGGTACAAACCGAATTCGAAAGCCACCTGAACAAGTATCACCGGGTCAGTAAAAAAAATGTCGCACTGGCCGCTCATCTTTTACTGGCGCAGGCCGCGCCGGAGTTTCTTGTAAGGGATCTGCCGTCGACGTTGTTGTTGGGGACCCCGCAATGGGTCGAGTTCTGCAGGGTCGTTGCGGTGCTGGAAATCATGGCGCCTGGATCAACACGCTTGATGACCTATGAAGAAGTTCAGCGATGGCAACGTCTGGACTCAGTCCACGAATCGCAAAAGACACTCGATGCACTGGCCGCTGTGGACCCGCTACTTGACTGGGCACTGTTCAATAAACTCCTGCAACCCGACGAGATAAGCAAAACGCCCGAACAATCACTGGAAAAAGCCGTGGCCGCGTATGCGCGACCTGCCAAGACCCTCGCTAAAACGGCTGAAATATTGTCTCGCCCTTTGCCGTCGCGCAAATCCATCTCTCTGGAAATTCTCAAGCATGTCGCCCAAGGCTGTACTTACCTTGAAGAAGAGGTCATGACTCAAAAGAGGAATCGACCCTTGGAAGACGCGTATTCAGACGTACTGATGTCACCCGTAGAGTTACATATGTCCAATGACTTGGCGACCGGCGATTGGGACCGAAAAAAAGGCGAAAGCATTTATAAAACTTTCCCGTTTATGTCCTCTAATCTGATTTCTCCCGACGGTGAGTTCCATCGGCGATTCAACTCAGACTATGTCACTCATACAAAAGCGCTTCACCAGCATGTGAAAGCTGCGCTGTCCTCATTGCCCTTGCCTGCCCGTAGACGTTTGCTGAAAGGCCAGCTGACATTGTTCATCGTCCGGCCGACCGTTGCGAAACTGCAAGACAGAACTCCAATCAAGGCCAATCCATTAGCCACAACTATTGACGCGATCCTGCAGGCCAAGTATCGAACAGAGACAGAGAGCCATGTCGATATAGAACAGGCAACCGGCCGTTACGGTGTAATCATTGGTTCACAATTTGAAAATACCTTTACGTGTTACGAATTGTTCACCTTGCACGGCGGCTGTCGCGAAAATACCGAGCTGGCAGCGTTTATTCAGCGAGAAAATCTCGTACATGCAACTGCGCGCAGTGACAAAAGTAAACACTCGCTTCCTGCGAAAGTGCATCAAATTCCGACTAATATCGAGTGCTACACTCATGGAGTCCCGCCCGGCCTGGTCAACAACAGCAGGGGCATCATCGAAAGAATCGCTGTGCTGTCAACGCCGCCCCTTTCACCCGATGCGGAAACCCAAGGTTACTACCAAAGCTTCTACTCTAATGAATTCGACGCGTTGGCGAATCTGGTACTCAAGCACCGCCCCATCGCCACCTACGATGAACTGGTGAGGGAATGCTGGGGACAGACACGCCTGGAGGCAATACGCGCAAAGCGGAATAAAGATCTGGATACGTTTCTCAACTTCGTCGTGCCTTTCAAGTCCTGTATAGAGGACTTGACTTCGGATGATCTGAACAGACAGTTAGACGGTGTCGCGGCGTGTACTCTGGAGGCAGCGATGACAGTGTTGCTGATGATCGGTGCCGTTGCGCAAGTTGCAACGATCGCAGCAAGAAGCATGACTAACATCACCAAGGCCAGCGCCATAGCCAAAGCCGGTCTGGGGCTGTTCAGTAACCTGCTCAACCCGCTGGACGGGGCAACAGATCTGCTTGTGCAGGGGTCGAAACTCCTGCACAAGGGGTTAAACAAGAGTCTGGCAGTCTTGGAAAATACTGTTTCCGAGCTTCGCCGGTTGTCCGGCGCAAAGCCCTACCATCAATTGGCTGGCACGCTTGATTCAGACGTTATTCGACTGGGTACCTGGCGCCCTGTGCAGACATCACAGGATGTCTTTCAGGTTTGGGGCATTCGACGCGGTGACGACTGGTACGCTGTCAACCGACTAGGTCAGCCCTGGGGCGCAAAACTTGATGATCTGCAGTTCAAATTCGGTCTTCCGGCGCTGAACTGGCGCAAGATCATGCCGAAAGGCTATACCCATGGATATCTGAAGAAGGCGCTGCCCGTGGCCAAAGGAAAACTTGACGAGGCCCTTTTTTTGCTGGCAGACGCAGAATCGAATTCAGACATTCGCAGGGTTTTCAGTTGTATGTTTGGTACAGACTCTGACGAAGCCATTCAGCATGTCCAAAAAAGACTGCGAGAAATGCGCAAGGACCTTGATTCTTTTTCCCTCGCCAATATCGCGTTTAAAAAGACAAAGGTCCCAGCCGTGGCAGCGCTTAACGTACCCGAATATAAAGCCTGGAAGAAAGCGGTCATCGATAACAAAATCGATAAGAACTCAGTCAATCAATTCATCGACATCTATCCCGACCATTTGGATCACTTCTATCGCTCCAATAAATATGACGAATCCAGAGTGGCAGATGTGCTTATCCACGAAATGTCACACGGCGCCCCCGGGACACTTGATCTGTATTACGGTGCACCGCTGGACCACGCTCTTTATAACGCCGCGCCACTCGTAGACCTTGCGCGTAATCCGCGGATGGCAGATCCGTCGTTTATCAATCCTTACCCAAAGGCGCAGAAGAAAGCCCCTACCCACTTGGATAGATTTGTCTCCGTTCGTGCAAGTCTGCCACCGCTGGTACGGGAACATCCGGCCTTATACAACGCAGATTCTTATGAGGTTGCGGTCTCTTTGATTCACCAACTCAAATCGGATCCACCGGGTTTCAGCATAAACATGGCGACTATAGAAAGGGCATTGAAGACTACTGACGCTGGCGAATTTATCGGAAGACTGGAGGTCAGTCTGGGTAAAACACTCGATTAATCATTTCCTGCCGCCGTGGCGGATCCGAGTAGAACCGCACCGACTGTGGTTTAATTGCGCCTTTTTTCGCCAGTACTCAAGGATCCAAACATGACTCGCCCCTGCGCCACCAAAGTTCTGGTTATTGGCTATGTCTGGCCCGAACCCCGCTCTTCGGCGGCCAGTGGGCATGTCATGCAAATACTCGAAACGTTCCAGCGGCAAGGCTGGGACATTACCTTCAGCAGTCCGGCCGGGCCCGGTGAACACAAGGCCGATCTCGCCTCGCTGGGCATCCGCGAAGTCGCCATCGAGTTGAACAACAGCAGTTTCGACGCGTTCATCACAGAACTTGCACCGGACATCGTGCTGTTCGACCAATTCATGATGGAAGAACAGTTCGGCTGGCGCGTGGAAAAGCACTGCCCGAACGCGTTACGCGTACTGGAAACCTCCGATCTGCAAAGTCTGCGACATGCGCGACATCAACGGCTCAAAGAACGATTGAAAGCCAACACTGATCAGGATGACTTCAGTGAGTTGTTCCGTCCTGCCCTGCGCGAAGAGTTTGAACGGATGGCCGATACCGATATGGCCAAACGCGAAGTCGCCGCATTGTATCGCTGCGACTTGAACCTGATGATCTCTGAAGTCGAAATCGAACTGCTGGTCGAGCAATTCGGCTTGCCACGCGACTTGCTCCATTGGTGTCCACTGATGATTGATCCGCCGGCGACGGCGCACCGCGCATTTGCCCAGCGGGCACATTTCCTCAGCATCGGCAACTTCCGCCACGCGCCGAACTGGGACGCCGTACTCTGGATGAAAACCACACTCTGGCCGTTGATCCGTCAGCGACTTCCCGACGCCCAGTTGCACGTTTATGGCGCGTATACACCGCCGAAAGCCACAGCCCTGCACAATGCCGCGCAAGGGTTTCATGTGATGAACTGGGCGGAAGATGCCTTGCAGGTGATGTCCGAGGCGCGCATTTGTCTGGCGCCCTTGCGCTTCGGTGCGGGCATCAAAGGCAAGCTGATCGATGCCATGCTCTGTGGCACTCCAAGCGTGACCACGCCTGTCGGTGCCGAGGCCATGCATGGCCCGCATGCCTGGCCTGGCGCGGTCGAAAGCTCAGCATCGGCGCTGGCCGACGCGGCCGTCCAGCTTTATCAGGACGAATCACGCTGGCAAGCCGCCCAAGCGACCGGTGATGCCTTGCTCGCCGAACGCTATCAGCAAGCGATACACGGCCCCGCGCTGATTGAAAAATTGCAGTTCTGCCGGCAGCACTTACAAACCCGTAGAAACAATAATTTTACCGGCAGCATGTTACGACATCATCTCCACAAGAGTACGCAATACATGGCGCAATGGATTGAAGCAAAGAACCAGCGCAGCTGATCACTTGCCGTGGCTGAACTTCCACTTACATATAGTTTGCATTACAACAACCATTGGCGCGACAGAAAACAATCACTATAACGTTCCTGCGAAGACAACTTTTGCTTCCACACAGAACAACGCAGGAACAACCGCATGAACAATGGAACAAGTATCCAGGCACACCAATGGATGGCTGATACGCCGCACATCGATAACTTATCGCTGATGGAGCTGACACTACCCGGCACACATAACGCTGGCTGCGACTGGGAGGCCTCCTACCCGCTGATTCCCGGAGCCAACTGGCTCGCGTGCCAGGACGTGCCGTTTTATTCGCAATTGAATCGCGGCGCCAGGGCACTTGACGTCCGACTCATTTATGACGCGAAAGCTTCAGGCTTCAACAAGTTTCGCTTCCAACACAGCAATTACCGTTCTACTCGACATTTGGGTGATCTTGTTCGCGACATTAATGGTTTTCTGGAGCGAAGCAGCGACGAGTTTATCGTTCTGGATTTCCATGAACTATCCGATGGCAGCACTAAATTCGATCACGCCGAGTTCAAACAACTGATGCTGCAACATCTGGGCGAACGGATGATCCCGCGGGACCATCGCCACTTGACCCTTGGCGAGCTGAAAGACATCAGTCGTTGGCAAAGAGTGTTGGTGGCGGCGCCCGTGCCTTGGACCGTTGACCAAGGCACATTCGACAGGCAGATCGATCATTACTGGGTGGGTCAGTCGCAGGTCAGTACTGTTGAACTGCAACGGTTCATCACCGATGTAATGAGCAGCCCGCCGGGCAGATGGGACCTGTGGTCCCTGTCGGCGACCTGTTACACCCTCGGTGGTCCGCAGCGAATTCTCGACGAACTGGATGATTGGTTCGATCCGGCCAGAACGGACTGGGCGAAGAAGTGCAACATCATCAACTTCGACTTCATCAAAAACTCGAAAATCGTGCAGTTCTGCCTCGAGGTCAATCGGCAGAAAGCCATGGATAAATCGGCGCTCGAACGCAACCGACAGGGGCGTTGACCGTCACGGTGCGCTGGCACAAGGCGCGCGGAACGAGGCATGATCGGCAGGCGATAACAAGAAAAGTACCGAGCCATGACCCGAACCGCCCGTGTGACCGACCCTTCTTACGAGTTGATGGATGACCACAACGGGTTGTCCATCATCTACCGCCAGCATGGTTTCCCTTGCCCGCTGGTGCGCTGGCATTTCCACAAGGAATACGAACTGCACTTGATCGTCGCCAGCTCGGGCAAAGTGTTCATCGGCGATTACATCGGCAACTTCTATCCCGAGACGCTGTTCCTCACCGGCCCGAATCTGCCGCACAACTGGATCAGCCAAGTGGCCGAAGATGAAGTGGTGGAAAAGCGCGACATGCTGGTCAATTTCACCGATGAGTTGTTCGAAAGCGGCCACCAGGTCTTCGCCGAGCTCAAATCCCTGGCGCCGTTGCTGGAGCGTGCCCAGTACGGCATCGAATTCCGCTGCAAGCGCACGATCCGGCAAGCCATGACCCTGATGCAGCGCATCGCTGACAGTCAGGGCATTACCCGCCTCGGACACTTTTTCATCTTGATGGAGTTGCTGGCGGCGAGCGACGATTTTCAGCTGTTGTCCGGCGCCACCACACCGCAACTGGCGGACGAGCACAACATTGACCGCACCAACCGTGCAGTCGATTACATCTTCAGCCACTATGCCCGGGACATTTCCCTGGAAGAAGTCGCCGACCATCTGGGCATGACCCCCACCTATTTCAGCCGCGTGTTCAAACAGGCCACCGGACGCAACTTCATCGAGTTCGTCAATCGCCTTCGCATCAGCAAGTCCTGTGAACTGTTGGCCGACGGTGATAAACCGGTCACCGAGGTGTGTTTCGAATCGGGCTTCAACAATATTTCCAACTTCAACCGGCGCTTTCAGCAACTCAAGGGCATGACGCCGTCGCATTATCGGCGATTGGCGGTGCAGCGATTGACTGAACAGAACCACCACTGACACCGCAAATTCCCTGTAGGAGTGAGCCTGCTCGCGATAGCGGTTTGTCAGCCAACGCATTTCAAACTGACACACCGCTATCGCGAGCAGGCTCACTCCTACAGGGGGCTGTGGGTATCCGAAACCTGTACACATCGGATAAGCCCTGGCCGCTGCAATCCCCTACCCTGCGTTCCCGTCGCCAAAGCCCAGTGCAAAAAAGTATCAACAAAAGTGCGACGGATGATTTGTCACCCAAGCGATTGACCGTTGTAATCAGCGCAGATTCTTCCTGCATTCGGAAGACACAAAAACAATAACTGTCCTTCTGCCCCGTCGGGTGTCAGAAAAGGAGTGCACGATGCAACCCACTGCAAAAGCTCTGCTGGCCCTCACCTGCATGACCCTCAGCAGCATCAGCCTTGGCGCCCAGACGCTGACCATCGCCACCGTCAATAACAGCGACATGATCCGTATGCAAAAGCTTTCGAAAACCTTCGAAACCGAGCATCCGGACATCAAGCTCAATTGGGTGGTGCTGGAAGAGAATGTCCTGCGTCAGCGCCTGACCACCGATATCGCCACCCAGGGCGGGCAGTTCGATGTGCTGACCATCGGCATGTACGAAGCAGCACTCTGGGGCGGCAAGGGTTGGCTGGAGCCGATGAAGGATCTACCGGCCGATTACGCCCTCGACGACGTGTTCCCGTCGGTGCGCGAAGGCTTGTCGGTCAAGGGTTCGCTGTATGCCCTGCCGTTCTATGCGGAAAGCTCGATCACCTATTACCGCACCGACCTGTTCAAGAATGCCGGGCTGACCATGCCGGAGCGGCCGACCTGGGAACAGATTGCCGGGTTCGCGGAAAAGCTCACTCAGAAAGACAAAGAGCAGTACGGCATCTGCCTGCGCGGCAAGGCCGGTTGGGGCGAGAACATGGCGCTGATTACCACGGTCGCCAATGCTTACGGCGCGCGCTGGTTCGATGAGCAGTGGAAACCCGAATTCAGCGGTCCCGAGTGGAAAAACGCGCTGAACTTCTACGTCGATACCATGAAAAAATCCGGCCCGCCGGGTGCCTCCAGCAATGGTTTCAACGAGAACCTTGCGCTGTTCAACAGCGGCAAATGCGCGATCTGGGTCGATGCCAGCGTGGCGGGGTCATTCGTCACCGACAAAACCCAAAGCAAGGTCGCCGATCACGTCGGCTTCACCTTTGCCCCGCATCAGGTCACCGATAAAGGTTCAGCGTGGCTGTATTCGTGGGCTCTGGCGATTCCGACCAGCTCCAAGTCCAAAGACGCGGCGAAAGTCTTCAGCGCCTGGGCCACCTCCAAAGCGTATGGCGAACTGGTCGCCAAGACCGACGGCATCGCTAACGTGCCGCCGGGCACCCGCGCCTCGACCTACAGCGATGCGTACATGAGCGCCGCGCCGTTTGCCAAGGTGACGCTGGAATCGCTGAAAGCAGCCGACCCGAGCAAACCGACGCTAAAACCGGTGCCTTACATCGGTATTCAGCTGGTGACCATTCCTGAGTTCCAGGCCGTGGGCACCCAGGTCGGCAAGCTGTTCTCGGCGGCGCTGATCGGCCAGAGCTCGGTGGATCAAGCCCTCACCGCGGCCCAGCAAACCACTGAGCGCGAGATGAAGCGCGCGGGTTATCCCAAGTAATTCCCACGGTTCGCTCTTGCCTTTTGTAGGAGTGAGCCTGCTCGCGATAGCGGTTTTCCATCCAGCCAAGTGGTGACTGCCACACCGCTATCGCGAGCAGGCTCACTCCTACAGAGGATCTTCATTTGCCTGTCGGAAATCGGTTACTGCCATGAATACTTCAACTGCCAAAGCCCACCTCGACCTTGCGCCACCCCAGCGCAAAATCCGCGTGCGCAATCCCGGCTGGTTTCTGGTCAGCCCTTCGGTGGCGCTATTGCTGCTGTGGATGATCGTGCCGCTGGGCATGACCGTGTACTTTTCGATGATCCGCTACAACCTGCTTTACCCCGGTGAAAACCAGTTCGTGGGGCTGGAAAACTTCACTTACTTCCTGAGCGATTCGGGATTCATGCCCGGTGCGACCAACACTCTGCTGCTGGTTGGCAGCGTGTTGCTGATCAGCGTGGTGTGCGGCGTGTTGATCAGCGCGCTGCTGGAAGCCAGTGAATTCCTCGGTCGCGGCATCGTCCGGGTCATGCTGATATCGCCGTTTTTCATCATGCCCACGGTTGGCGCGCTGATCTGGAAAAACCTGATCTTCCATCCGGTCTCAGGGATTCTTGCGTACGTCTGGAAGCTGTTCGGGGCGCAACCGGTGGACTGGCTCGCGCACTACCCGCTGCTGTCGGTCATCATCATTGTTTCGTGGCAGTGGTTGCCCTTCGCGATCCTGATCCTGATGACCGCCATGCAGTCGCTGGATCAGGAACAGAAAGAAGCCGCACGCCTGGACGGTGCCGGTCCGATCGCGATTTTCTGGCACCTGACCCTGCCGCACCTGGCGCGGCCGATTGCCGTGGTGGTGATGATCGAGACGATTTTCCTGCTCTCGGTGTTCGCCGAGATTTTTACCACCACCAACGGCGGTCCCGGTTACGCCTCGACCAACCTCGCCTACCTGATCTACAACCAGGCGCTGGTGCAGTTTGACGTCGGCATGGCTTCGGCGGGCGGCTTGATTGCCGTGGTCATTGCCAACATCGCCGCGATCATTCTGGTGCGGATGATCGGCAAAAACCTGACTGACAAAGCCTGAGGCCTGCCATGACTCTCCAACAATCCCGCCGCTTGCAAAGCCTGTTGCTCGGCACGCTGGCCTGGGCCATCGCGATCGTGGTTTTCTTCCCGATCTTCTGGATGGTGCTGACCAGTTTCAAGAGCGAAATCGATGCGTTCGCCACGCCGCCACAGTTCATCTTCGCGCCGACGCTTGAAAACTATCTGCACATCAATGAGCGCAGTGACTACTTCAGTTTCGCCTGGAACTCCGTGGTGATTTCTTTCAGCGCGACGGCTCTGTGCCTGTTGATCGCGGTGCCGGCCGCCTACTCCATGGCGTTCTACGAAACCCAGCGCACCAAAGGCACCCTGCTGTGGATGCTCTCGACGAAAATGCTGCCGCCAGTGGGCGTGCTGATGCCGATCTACCTGCTGGCCAAGAGTTTCGGCCTGCTCGACACGCGCGTGGCACTGATCGTGATCTACACGCTGATCAATCTGCCGATTGTGGTGTGGATGGTTTACACCTACTTCAAAGACATCCCCAAAGACATCCTCGAAGCCGCCCGCCTCGACGGTGCGACGTTGTGGCAGGAAATGGTTCGCGTGCTGCTGCCGATTGCCAAGGGCGGACTGGCATCGACCGTGCTGCTGTCGCTGATCCTGTGCTGGAACGAAGCGTTCTGGTCGCTCAACCTGACCTCATCGAAAGCCGCGCCGCTGACCGCGTTGATCGCCTCGTATTCCAGCCCCGAAGGCTTGTTCTGGGCCAAGTTGTCGGCGGTCTCGACCCTGGCCTGTGCGCCGATCCTGATCTTTGGCTGGATCAGCCAGAAACAACTGGTGCGCGGCCTGTCGTTTGGTGCCGTGAAATGATCTCAAAGCGAAACCGTCCCCCTGTGGGAGCGAGCTTGCTCGCGAAGAGGCCATATCAGTCGCTATCAATGGTGAATGACAGTCCGCTTTCGCGAGCAAGCTCGCTCCCACAAAAAAGCATGTTCGGCTCAGACGAATAACAACAATGCGGAGGCCCATCTCATGGCCAACCTGAAAATCAAGAATCTGCAAAAAGGCTTCGAAGGCTTTTCCATCATCAAGGGCATCGACCTGGAAGTGAACGACAAGGAATTCGTGGTGTTCGTCGGCCCGTCCGGCTGCGGTAAATCCACCTTGCTGCGGCTGATCGCCGGCCTGGAAGAAGTCAGCGGCGGCACCATCGAACTCGACGGCCGCGACATCACCGAAGTCAGCCCGGCCAAGCGCGATCTGGCGATGGTGTTCCAGACCTACGCGCTGTACCCGCACATGACGGTGAAAAAGAACATGTCGTTCGCCCTCGATCTGGCCGGCGTACCGAAAGCTGAAGTCGAAAAGAAGGTCGGCGAAGCGGCGCGCATTCTTGAGCTCGGCCCGATGCTTGAGCGCAAGCCGAAACAGCTGTCCGGTGGCCAGCGTCAGCGTGTGGCGATCGGCCGCGCCATCGTGCGCAACCCAAAGATTTTCCTGTTCGACGAACCGCTGTCCAACCTCGACGCCGCGTTGCGCGTGCAGATGCGTCTGGAACTGCTGCGCCTGCATAAAGACCTGCAAGCGACGATGATCTACGTGACCCATGATCAGGTCGAAGCGATGACCATGGCCGACAAGGTTGTGGTGCTCAATGGCGGCAGGATCGAACAGGTCGGCTCGCCGCTGGACCTGTACCACCAACCGGCGAATCTGTTTGTCGCCGGGTTCCTCGGCACGCCGAAAATGGGTTTCCTCAAGGGCAAGATTGCGCGCATTGACGGCCACCGTTGTGAAGTGGCGCTGGACGCCGGCAGCCGCATCGTCCTGGCGTTCAATGCCGGCGAGCTGAGTGTCGGCAGCGCCGTGACCCTGGGCATTCGCCCGGAGCATCTGGAGCTGGCGCAACCGGGCGACTGCACCTTGCAGGTCACGGCCGACGTCAGCGAACGGCTGGGCAGCGACACTTTCTGCCACGTCACCACCGCGGCCGGTGAAGCCCTGACCATGCGCGTGCGCGGCGATCTGGCCAGCCGTTACGGTGAACAACTGAGCCTGCGTCTGGATCCGACTCACTGCCATTTATTCAATGCCGACGGCGTGGCGCTGACCCGCCCACTGCGCGCGGCCGCCTGAGACTTAAGCGATGAAACTCAACTCACACAACCTCAACCGCCTCGCCCCCGAAGTGCAACTGCCGCGCTATGAGCTGCGCGACACCCGCCAAGGCATCGCCCACATTGGCGTCGGCGGTTTTCATCGCGCCCATCAGGCCTATTACACCGACGCGCTGATGAACCGCGGCGAGGCACTCGACTGGGCGATCTGCGGCGTCGGCCTGCGTGCCGAAGACCGCCGTGCCCGTGATGATCTCAAGGAGCAGGACTACCTCTTCACCCTCTTCGAACTGGGTGACAGCGATGACACCGAAGTGCGTGTGATCGGCGCGATACGCGACATGTTGCTGGCCGAGGACGGCGCGCGGGCGCTGATCGACAAACTGGCCGATCCGCAGATCCGCATCGTCTCGCTGACCATCACCGAGGGCGGTTACTGCATCGACGACAGCAACGGCGAATTCATGGCGCACTTGCCGCAGATTCAACACGACCTGGCCCACCCTGACGCGCCGAAAACCGTGTTCGGTTTCCTCTGTGCTGCCCTGGCCAAGCGCCGTGGCGCGGGCACGCCAGCGTTCACTTTGATGTCCTGCGATAACCTGCCGCACAACGGCGCGGTGACCCGCAAGGCGCTGCTGGCGTTCGCCGCGTTGCGCGATCCCGACCTGCGTGACTGGATCGAGCAGAACGTCAGCTTCCCCAATGCCATGGTCGACCGCATCACGCCAATGACCAGCACCGCGCACCGTCTGCAACTGGCCGACAAACACGCCGTCGACGATGCCTGGCCGGTGGTCTGCGAGCCGTTCGTGCAATGGGTGCTGGAAGACAAATTCGTCAATGGCCGTCCGGCCTGGGAAAAGGTCGGCGTGCAGTTCACCGACGATGTAACGCCCTACGAAGAGATGAAAATCAAACTGCTCAACGGCAGCCATCTGGCCCTGACGTATCTGGGTTTTCTGAAAGGCTATCGTTTCGTCCACGAAACCATGAACGATCCGTTGTTCGTGCGATACATGCGCGCCTATATGGATCTCGACGTTACACCGCAACTGGCACCGGTGCCGGGCATCGACCTGAGCGACTACAAGGACACGCTGGTGGCGCGCTTTTCCAATCAGGCGATTGCCGATCAACTTGAGCGGGTGTGTTCGGATGGCTCGTCGAAATTCCCCAAGTTCACCGTGCCGACGATCAACCGATTGATCGCCGATGGACGCGAGACCAGACGCGCTGCATTGGTGGTAGCGGCGTGGGCGTTGTATCTGAAGGGGATAGACGAGAATGGCGATACCTATTCGATACCGGATCCGCGGGCGGCTTTTTGCCAGGGACTGGTGGCGGAGGACGGGTCGATAACGGAACGGTTGTTGGGCGTCGAAGAGATTTTCGGCACGGCGATACCGAACTCGGCGGAATTTGTTGCGGCGTTCGAGTGGTGCTGCGAGAGTTTGCGCGAGGTTGGGGTTTCGCAAACATTGGAAAAAGTTCTCACTACCTGATCGTTCCCACGCTCCGCGTGGTAATGCAGCCCGGGACGCTCCGCGTCCCATCTAAAGCGGACGCAGAGCGTCCATTGAGGCGTTCCCACGCAGAGCATGGGAACGAGCAGCCGTGGAGTTTCCATGACAACAACAAAGCTCTTCCTGGGTATCGACTGCGGCACCCAAGGCACCAAAGCGATCATCCTCGACGCCGTCAGCGGTCAGGTACTCGGCCAGGGCGCGGCGCCACACACGATGATCAGCGGCGCCTACGGTCGCCGCGAACAGGACGTCCAGCAATGGCTGGACGCGTTCACCATCGCCACGCGTCAGGCATTGCAATCGGCAAACGTCGACGGCCAGTCGATTCTTGGCATCGGCGTCTCCGGCCAGCAGCACGGCCTGGTCCTGCTCGACGATCAAGGGCAAGTCCTGCGCCCGGCCAAGCTGTGGTGCGACACCGAAACCAGCGCTGAAAACGACCGTTTGCTGCAACATCTGGGTGGCGAAAAAGGTTCGCTGGAACGCCTCGGCGTGGCCATCGCACCGGGATATACCGTGTCCAAGCTGCTCTGGACCAAAGAGCAACATCCCGAGGTGTTCGCACGTATCGCGCGGATTCTGCTGCCCCACGACTACCTCAATTTCTGGCTGACCGGGCGTTGCTGCAGCGAATACGGCGATGCATCCGGCACCGGCTACTTCAACGTGCGCACCCGCCAGTGGGACTTGCAGCTGCTGCGCGATATCGACGCCAGCGGACGCCTGCAAGCCGCGCTGCCAGAGCTGATCGACGCCCATGAAGCGGTCGGCACGCTGCTGCCGTCGATTGCCGAACATCTGGGTATCAACCCCGATGCAGTGGTCGCCAGTGGCGGCGGCGACAACATGATGGGCGCGATCGGCACCGCCAACATCCGGCCCGGCGCGATCACCATGAGCCTGGGTTCCTCCGGCACGGTGTACGCCTATGGCGACGTACCCAGCGTAAGCCCGGATGCCTCGGTTGCAACCTTCTGTTCGTCCAGCGGCGGCTGGCTGCCGCTGATCTGCACCATGAACCTGACCAATGCCACCGGTGCGATTCGCGAGCTGTTCAATCTCGATCTTCCTCAGTTCAACCAGTTGGTCGCGCAGTCGCCCATCGGGGCGGACGGCGTGAGCCTGCTGCCGTTTTTCAACGGTGAGCGCGTGCCCGCCCTGCCCCATGCCACCGGCAGCCTGCACGGGCTGACGCTGGACAACCTGACCCAGGCCAACCTGTGCCGCGCCGCCGTCGAAGGCACGACGTTCGGTTTACGTTACGGGCTGGATCTGCTGCGCCAGAATGGTTTACAAAGCCAGCGCATCTGCCTGATCGGCGGCGGCTCGAAAAGCGCCGTGTGGCGGCAGATCGTCGCCGACATCATGAACACCCCGGTGATCTGCACCGAGCAAAGCGAAGCGGCGGCACTGGGCGCGGCGATCCAGGCGGCGTGGTGCCAATCGTGGACTGACGGACACGACGTCAGCCTTGCCGACCTGTGTCAGCGCTGTGTCAAGCTTGACCCGAACAGTGAAACCCTGCCGATCGCGGCCAATGTCGCAGCGTTCCAGCAGGCCTACGAACGCTATCAACAGCATGTCGCAACCCTATAAAGAGCAAACAACTATGTACCTGGTGTGTGGCGAAGCCCTGTTCGATTTCTTCAGCGAAGACGATGCCAGCGGTCTGGCGTCGAAAGTGAATTTCAAGGCGATTGCCGGCGGCTCGCCGTTCAACGTCGCGGTGGGATTGCGCCGGCTCGGCGTGGATTCAGCCTTGTTCGGTGGGTTGTCCACTGACTATCTGGGCCGGCGTCTGCAACAAGTGCTGCGCGAGGAAGGTGTGTGCCCGGACTATCTCGTGGAATTTGCCGCGCCGACCACCCAGGCGATGGTTGCCGTGGGTGCCAACGGCTCACCGCACTACAGCTTTCGCGGCGAAGGCTGTGCAGACCGACAACTGAGCGCGGCGCATTTGCCGGCGCTGGGGCCTGAGGTGCGCGGCTTGCACGTCGGCTCGTACTCGCTGGTGGTGCAGCCAGTCGGCGACACCTTGCTGCAACTGGTCCAGCGCGAAAGCGGCAAACGCCTGATCAGCCTTGATCCGAACGTGCGCCTCAATCCCGAGCCGAACATCGACCTGTGGCGCGAACGCATCGCCACGCTGGTAAAACTGGCCGACCTGATCAAGGTCAGCGACGAAGACCTGAGCCTGCTCTACCCCGAGCAGGACCCGCAGAACGTGATCGAGGGCTGGCTCGAACATCGCTGCCAACTGGTCTTTCTCACTCGCGGAGGCGACGGTGCGAGTGTGTTCAGTCGCCGACACGGCACATGGTCGGTGCCGGCCGCCTCGGTGAACATCGCCGATACCGTCGGCGCCGGCGATACCTTTCAGGCGGCGCTGATTACCTGGCTGAGCGAGAATGCTCTGGATTCGGTGGAGGGCGTGCGACATCTGGCCCGCGAGCAGATCGACGCCATGCTCAGGTTCGCCGTGCAAGCCGCCGCGCTGACCTGCAGCAAAACCGGCCCTGATCTGCCCTATCGTCATCAATTGCGCTGAGCGCGTAGACTGTCGGCCTTTTTGCGCATGACGGGATAACCGCTTTTGAACTACCGGCAGACCTTTGCACTCCTGACACTGGCAACCCTGCTGAGCGGTTGCGGCACCTCGCCGCCCCGCTCGCCGGAAGACATCTGCGAGATCTTCCGGGAAAAAAGCGACTGGTACGACGCCGCGCAAGTCACGCAAAACCGCTGGGGCGTACCGATCCAGGTGCCCTTCGCGATCATGTATCAGGAGTCCGGCTATCGCTACGACGCGAAGACGCCACGCAAATATCTGCTCTGGGTGATTCCCTGGGGTCGGGTGTCGACGGCGTCGGGTTACGCGCAAGCCAAGGATGAAGTGTGGTCCGATTACCAGAAAAGCACCGGCAGAAACTGGGCCGACCGCGAAGACTTCGACGATGCCATCGACTTCATCGGCTGGTACATGGACAAGACCACCTTGATCAACGGCGTCTACAAATACGACGCCTATAACCAGTACCTCAACTATCACGAAGGCTGGGGCGGCTTTCGCAACAAGACCTACGCGAGCAAAGCCTGGCTGCCGCCGACGGCGCGCAAGGTGCAGAATCGTTCAGATATGTATGCGCGGCAGTATGCCGGGTGCAAGGAGGATTTGAATCGCGGGTTCTGGAGCCGGTTCTGGCATTGGTTGTAGCGCCGTTTCAAAGACCCATCGCGAGCAGGCTCACTCCTACAAGGGATCTTCAGTGGACCCGGGAATCACGCCCGACATCAATCCAGTGTAGGAGTGAGCCTGCTCGCGATAGCAACCGATCGGGCGCTACCAATTCAAACTGATCGGCGTCCCGCCTGCACCCAAGTTTATGAAATGCCCGGTTTTACGGGGCCAAATTGGCCCTCTAAGGGTTTTCCCTACACGATCCGCCCCCCGCGCCTACGCCATTTGCGCCTTGAATGAAGCGGTCTAATCCTGCAACATCCATCACCTGCTTATTCAACGGACGGAATTCAAGGCATGCTGGACGCCAATGCAACCCACATCATCCTCACGATCGAAGGCGCCAACGCCGACCTGCAAGTCCTCAGCTTCACCGGTCGCGAAGCCCTCAACGAACCGTTCCGTTTCGACCTCGAACTGGTCAGCGCCCGCCCCGACCTGAAACTCGAAGAGCTGCTGCACAAGCGCGCCTGCCTGACTTTCGGGGCCACCGGCGAAGGCAAGATTCACGGCCAGGTGTACCGCATCGAGCAAGGCGATTCCGGCAAAACCCTGACCCGCTACAGCATCAGCCTGATGCCGCAACTGGCCTATCTGCAGCACAACCACGATCAGCAGATCTTCCAGCAACTGACGGTGCCGAAGATCATCGCTCAGGTGCTGGAAGACCGCGGCATTCTCGCGGACGCCTACAGTTTCCAGCTCGGTGCCGAGTACCCGGAACGCGAATACTGCGTGCAGTACGACGAATCCGACCTGCATTTCATCCAGCGTCTGTGCGAAGAGGAAGGCATTCACTTCCACTTCCAGCACAGCAGCAGCGGGCACAAACTGGTGTTCGGCGACGACCAGACCGTGTTCCGCAAACTGAAACCGGTCAGCTACCAGCAAGACTCCGGCATGGCCGCCGAGAAACCGGTGATCAAGCGCTTCAACCTGCGTCTGGAAACCCGCACCACGCGCGTCAGCCGCCGCGACTACGATTTCGAAAAACCGAAGATCCTTCCCGAAGGCGCCGCCAAATCCGAGTTCGCCCCTGACCTGGAAGACTACGACTACCCCGGCCGCTTCACCACCCGCGAGCGCGGCAAGTTCCTCTCGACCCGCGCCCTCGAACGCCATCGCAGCGACTACAAACTCGCCGAAGGCAAAGGTGACGAACCGACCCTCGCCAGCGGCCACTTCCTTAGCCTCGCCGAACACCCGCGCGCCGAGTGGAACGACCTCTGGCTACTGCTGGAAGTCTTCCACGAAGGCAAACAGCCGCAAGTGCTCGGCGAAAACGTCACCAGCGACGTCACCGACAACAAAAGCGATTTCCACCAGGGCTACCGCAACAGCTTCCTCGCCACCCCGTGGGACGCGCACTACCGCCCTGCCCTCGAACACCCGAAACCGAAAGTCCTCGGCAGCCAGACCGCCGTCGTCACAGGTCCCGCCGGTGAAGAAATCCATTGCGACCAGTACGGCCGCATCAAAGTGCAATTCCATTGGGACCGCGACGGCCAGTCCGACGACAAAACCACCTGCTGGATGCGCGTCGCTAGCGGCTGGGCTGGCGCAGCCTACGGCGGCATCGCCATCCCGCGTATCGGCATGGAAGTCCTCGTCACCTTCCTCGAAGGCGACCCTGACCAGCCACTCGTCACCGGCTGCCTGTACCACAAGGAAAACGTCGTCCCCTACGACCTGCCGGCGAACAAAACCCGCAGCACCTTCAAAACCCTCAGCTCCCCGGGCGGCAAGGGCTACAACGAATTCCGCATCGAAGACAAAAAAGGCGCCGAACAAATCTACATCCACGCCCAGCGCGACTGGGACGAAAACATCGAACACGACCAGAAAATCCGCGTCGGCAATGAACGGCATGACACCGTGGAAGCCAACACGCTGAGCGAGTTCAAGGTGGAAGAACACCGGATTACCCATCTGGACCGGATCAGTGAGATGCGCGCGGATGATCATCTGACGGTAGGGGTTACGCAGCATGTGAAGGTGGGGACTGGGCAGTTTGTCGAGGCTGGGACCGAGATTCACTACTACGCCGGCCAGAAAGTGGTGATCGAAGGCGCCATGGAACTGACCGCCAAGGCTGGCGGCAGCTTCGTCAAGGTCGATGCGGGTGGCGTGACGATCAGCGGCGCTGAGGTGAAGGTTAATACCGGTGGTGCGCCGGGGGTGGGCACCCCGGCGGCGCCATTGCTGCCGGGGCCGATGAAGGTGGCGGATGCGGATAAGGCGGGGAAAGTCCTCATCCCGCTGCCCAAACGTCTGAACGAGTCCGGCATAACGCCGTTGTGCGGCAAGCAAAGCAACGGCGCCTGTAGCCGTAAGGATTGCACATGCATGTAAAAGCGCTGAGCGCCCTCCTCGAAGCCCCACGCCATGGGTTCGCGGATCTACCGAGAGAAAGCTCTGACCTGACGCTATGTTTCATAATCGATCGGGCTCGCCAGCCTGACGCCATGAGCCGTCTCTATCGTGTCGGTGAACCAGTCGTGGATGCCCAAGGCCTGTTCCTCAACACCGACTTCGCTGAAATCGCCTCCGACGGCCCACTCTGGCTGACCGCACCGTGGGGCAGTCGCCTAGCGGCGGAAGCAGCGCAGCTCTGCGAGGAAAATTTCTCCGGCATAGCGCTCGCGACAACAGTCCCAGACAAGGCACTGGCCCATGCGCGGTGGCTCCTGCGCGCCAACGATGGCTCTGGCGGTCAAAGCCTGCTGAGCTATCACAAGCCCAGCCTGTGGGCTGCGCTGGCCTACACCGCAGGCGATAACTCCCATCAACTCTTCGGCCCATGGCAGCACGTATACAGCCCGGCGCCCGCCCACTTCGGACGCAATCGCGGTTCGTGGCTCAGTTGGCGCGCCGTCGCGGAACTTGAATGGCTGGGCGATACCGCAGCGTTCAGCCTGCCGCCAGCAGCGCCAAAGGTTCAAGAGCATCTGGGTTGGGTTTATTGGGCGGACGAACACTACGTCGCCTACGGCGAACCCACCGACGAACAACTGCCCAACCTCGTTGAAAACCTCAACGTGCTGGTGGCCCACAATATTTACGAAGGCCGCCACATGCTTAAGCTGGGGCCGATCACCAACGGCCCGCTGCTCGAAACACAGCCACAGGCGATGGCCATCCTGCAATCCAGGGAAGAGTCGTTCATCAAAGTTCAGCAGCTGCAGCAACTCGCCACCAGCGCTGCTTGATGAGCCCGTCCGTTAAGAATGAATGGAAGCGAAATGGATACTGAAATCTCAGAAGCAACAAAGGTAGATCGCGACAGCTCTGCGGCAGGTGCCTCGGCCCCGGCGACACCGGTTGAAACAAAGCCCGCCTTGGAACTTGATCCTCAGCCTGAAATGCCTGCGAGTTGCCCCAACGCGTTCGACAAAGTGGAAACGGCTTGCTCGACAAGTTATGGCGAGGTGATCTACGCCACCAAGGAAAAGATGTTCTATCTGCTGCCCAAGCGCGCTGCAAGCTCGATCAAAGAGGCAATGAATGAACTTGAGCAACACATCAGCGCAAGCAAGTCTCCTGAGGAACGGTTAAAGGGGATGAACACCGCAGGGTTACTCGAGTATTTCCTCGAACCCAAGTTGTCAAATTTCCTGCAAGGTGAACAGAAAAGCCGAATGCTGGAAATCGAAGCTCAGGAGCCGGATATTGCGCAGCCAACCATGGCCATGCGCCTGAAAGCGGTCAGCCGTGAAGCCCGAAACTCAGCGGCGCTGGACAAGTTGCCGGATCAGAGTGAATACGCACGCAACCGGGAACTGGCCGGTCAGCAGCAGGCCAGCCTCCTTGAGGCAAACTCGGAGGGGCAAAAGCTGCAACGCCTCTATAACGAGTGGAAGAAGCTGAAAACCGTAGCAATCGAGCAAGCCAAACTAGCGGGCTACACCTATGAAAGCGGCAACCTGTTTTCGCCCGGAGCACTTGAGGCCAGAACGCGCGTACAGACCTATCTGAAAGCCCGTGCGGCGCTCACAGCCAGCGGCAAGCTGACTACCCTCAAAGAAGAAGACTTCAAGAAAAACAAAAAGGCGTATCTGGACGCCACAAACTGTGTGATCGATGGCAAGGCCCGGATGTGCGGCTATTTGAACGATGTCGCCAACGATCGAAAAAAAGTGGAAAAAGACTTCGCTGCTTATATCGATTCAATTTTGAAAGTTGCCGACTATGGCTTGGCGCTTCCAGAGTTTGCGCTCATCCCTGACACAGGCGAAATCAGCGCAGGTATCGAGAAGTTCAAGACCTATCTCGAGATGGAACAGCGGCAGGTCAAACTGGCTGAACAAATCCGCACCAAATACAAAGCCTGGATTGATGCCAGCGGCCAAAACGTAGCGGCACCTGCGAGCATCGTGGAGGCTGAAAAAGCCGAGTGGCAGCGCATTCAACAAGATCGCATGCAGCTTCGCGATGATGCAGAAGCCGCTGTAGCCGCAGCCCTGCCACTGCGACATCTGTTGTGGGAGCCCGAGCAATTTCAGCCAAAACCGGAAGAACGCCTGGTCAAGGCTGGCTTCCCGTTGCGCGAAGTAGCGCTTTTCAATAGCCCCAACAGCCCAGTGAAGCATTTGAGTCTGCTTAATCTGGAAGGCATTGAAAAAGCGCTGAAAAAAGACGTAAGCGCGATCGGTGCTAGTGCTGGCAAAGACCTACAGAAACTGCCCGGCAACAGCAATGGGAAAGCGCAATCTGACACCGACGATAACCCTTTCCATGAATGGCTGCGCCTCGAAGGCGCGATGGCCATCAAGGATCAGGAAAGCAACTGGTTCGATGAAAAAGGCTGGTTCGATGTAGAAGCCTTTTATTCCTATCTCAATTCGAAAAAACTCAAGGTGGATACTCTCGAGGACGCTGGCGCCCGCAAAGACTGGGGGCTGCGCCTAAGGCAGTTGCTGTTCAAAGAGGAGGTCAGGAGTTCGTTGCGCCTGTTCGACAACAGTCCTCAAGCACAATTGGTTCGTTGCCTGACGCCACCACAATCCTCCATCCACACTGGAACAAAGGTCACTGGTCCAAGCTTCAGCGTAACCGACAACTTCAAAGCTTCCGCCAAAGCAGAAGTCAGCTTGGGTATCGACCTCGCTCGTGGCGAAGTTGAATTGATGAAAATGGATCTGCCAGGAAAAGATGAGGCGAAAGACATCCTGATCCCATACCTGGATTACGAGAAGAACCGCAAAAACCTGAATCTCGGTAGGTTCTCGATCCACTTGGGCGCCAGAGCGTGGGGCTACACCGGTGCCACCCTCCTCCTTTCCTCCAGCGTGCAGTTGGGCCGCGCAAACGTACAAGGCGGCCTCAATCTTCCGGAAATCCCCGATGCAAAACGCCCAGAAACCACCAATGCCGTCGCGAGTACGACCAGAAGCGAACCCGCTCTAACGGGGGGCGCCGCAAATGTGCGGGTTGAGGACGGGGCTAAAGCTCAGTTCAACCTCTTTGCCGGAGTACAAGCGGGAATTCTTCTTACAGGCGCCTTGAACTGGGCTCCGCCGAAAGACATCGCTGCGTTGCGCACCGCCCCTTCGCCCGGCATGGCGAACACCGTCAACAGCACGAAAGCTAGCCAATGGGCGAGCCTGGCCAGACTCACAGCGGGCTTTACTGCCGCGTACGGGCTCGGTGCCAACGCTGATATAGGGATTTCACTGCATGAAGGCCGATTCATCATGCGATTTAAAGCCTCTGTGATAGTCGGCACTGGCGCTGGCGGTGAATTCCAGTTTGAAGTGGGTTATGACGGAGTTACTGACCTGATTAACTTGCTGCGACGGGAAATGCATAAAAATCAGGATAAGTCGCTAATTTTTGTGACGGACGAAGCTGCCAACTACATCGACAAACTCAACTTTCTAGGCGCTGCCGGGATGGAAGTGGCGATGACTTACATGCAAGGCGTTGACATGGTGATGTCGTTGTATGAGGCGTTAACAGGAGGTGGTAGAGGAGCCACCATTGCGCATACGATTATGACTTATCGCAACCAGGCCGAACTGGAGCAGTGGTTTTTGAATGCAACACCCAATGCGCTCGGCCCTATGTTAATGACACTGACTTCGGCAGCTGAGAGCTTCGAGATCTCGGACGTTTCGGAAGATACAGCTTCTCGACAGAAGAAATATACTTATGACAAATCTCAGACCCACCTTCTTCAACAGCAGGCGATTGAAAAAATATTGGGTTGGATTTTGAATAACGCCAAGAAAACGAATACCGTTATGCAAGCTCAAGCACAATTTGAAGAAGCGTGCATCAGCATGAATAGATTTGGCACAAAAGATCTCGAAAAAGGGCAACTTTATTGCCAGCATCGCCTAGCAATGGATAACTTCATGCTCGAGCCGGTACTCCGTCTAGCCGATCAGAGAAATGACCAAATGAGAGCTAGGTATAAAAAGCATGTTGCCGAACTTGGCACCAGACTAGATGGCTTTTGCCAACGATTTACGCACTATGGTCGAACATACCTTCCTGGCGGAAGGGCAACCTATAACGGCCCTAAAGAATAAAACATCATGACACTACTCAAATCAGTCACCGCAACGATATTAATCGCGCTTTCTACATGCGCATACGCCACGCTTAACTTAGAGCAGCAGTCCGCAAAAGAACGCGGCATTGTATTATTTAAGCAATATAAGACTGCAGAACCGGAATTACGAATAGCCGCGGAAGCAGGCGACGCTGAAGCGCAGTTTTTTTTGGCAGAGGAAATTCGCCAAGAAAAGCAATATATTACCAACGAAGCTTATAAATGGTATGAGGCTGCAGCCAATCAAGGCGACCTTTATTCAATGATTCGAATCGGCCGAACCAACAATGATCTATGTACGACGATGAAAAATTGTCCAACAGGAAAAAAAGAGCCAAAGGAATGGTTGGCTGAAGCGACAAAAATTGCAAAAGACAAATCCGATCACGGTGATGCGGAAGCTCTTTATATAATGTATGAGTTGACCGCCGAGAGAGACTGGCTGGAAAAATCAGCACTCGCGGGCGATGCAATTGCGCAATATCGAATGGCTATTGGTGATCGTCAAGGAGAAGGTTATATACTTCCATGGAAGCGCCAAGAAGCAGTTGAACATTGGTTCTTGCTTTCTGCAAAAGCAGGGAACCCTAAAGCAATGATGCAGCTTTTTGGTATATATAGAGAAAAAAACGAGTTGGAACAAGCCCGCTATTGGGTGGAAAAAGCGGCGTTAAAAGGATATGAGGCTGGCGTCTACAATTATGGATATTTTTTAGCTGTGGATCCTGAAGCACTCGGATTTACGGAAGATAAAGTCAAAGGGTATGCGCTAATTTCTCTGCTGAAAGAGCTAAACGGCGGTGGAAGCATCCAAACAGATATTGAGGAAACACTTCCACAAATTGCAGAAAAAATGACTCCTACACAGATCCAAGAAGCGGAGGAGTTTGCTGCTAAATGGAAGGATACACACCCTCCACTCTCTTTCTTCCCTGAAAAAATAGGCTTCTAGGTCAAACAACGGTGAGCCAATAAAGATCTTCTTTCCGAGCTTGACTCTTGCATGCATGCTCTTTAGCACTCATGCAAGCCACCAACGCTCCACTCAGTTACGGGGCGTATCTTGCTCATGCGCCCTCTTTATGGCGTCCCGCTCGACTTGGTAAAAGGGTATGCATTGACATCGCTCCTCACAGAGCTCGATGGTGGCGCAAACATAAAACCCTACGTAGACGAAGTGCTGCCAGAAGTTGCCAAAAATGAGCGCCGAGCAGATTAAAGAGGCCGAAGCTTATGCAGAACAATGGAAGAGTACCTATCCGCCAGTTTCTTTTTTTCTAGGGAAATTCGGATATTAGACGTTTCTTCTGCTGGTCAACGAAAGATTGACCACTTGCCCCCTCTTCTCATGAAAATTGGGGCGCAGCAAGATACTAGACACAGCGGATCGAGCAAGAGCCTTCTCCCGCTACGCTCTACCCACACTAGACCCGAGTTAACCCTCCCTTAACTCCACAGTCAAAAAATATCCCAAGCCGCACAGCCTCAGCTCCTCGGGCGCTGACGCCCAGTGCGGCAGGCTCGTCCGGTTTCACGCCGGGCGCCTATCCGCCACACGGGAGTCCCCTCATGAACACTCATCCCTTCCTGCTCACCGCCACCCTCGCCTTCAGCGCATTCGCCGGGCTGGCCCAGGCCAATGACACCACTACCCTGTCCAACGCTGTGCCCTACCAATACGGCATGCCACTTCACGTGGCGAAGGTGCTTTCGTTAACCGAGCCGCCGACGCAGGAGTGCAAGGTGATTACGGCCGATATGAAGTACATCGACAACACTGGCAAGCCCGCAGAGATCAGTTACAGGAAATTGTCTGACGCGTGCAGTCTGCAGAACTGACAGAAAATTCTGATTTGCGGTTTGGCGGTAGGTTTAAGCTGTTTTCAGCAGGTATGCTCAGGCCTTCCCTACTGCCGCAAGGACTGGCCATGCAGTTGTCGTTTCGTACGTTGTCGATCTTCACTTCCATGGTGTGTTTTCTGCTGGCGCTGGTCTGGGGCTTTTTCCCGGATGTATTGCTGGCGATCTGGAGTATTGGCTATTCGGAAGGCACCGGCGTAGTCGCAAGACGTGGTGCGGTGTTGTTTGCGGCGTTGGGGGTGATGTTTTATTGGCTGCGCAATTCACCGCCATCCGTCACCCGGAATGCGCTCAGTAATGGCTTTATCGTCGGCTGTTTCGGCTTGGCGGCGCTCGGTTTTGGCGAATGGCTCAACGGCCATGCCGGCCCCGGGATTTTACTTGCGGTGCTGGTCGAATTCGCGCTGGGCCTTGGCTTTGTGCAGGCCCGGCGCGTGACGGTCGAACAGGTTGAAACGGTGAGTTAAATGGCTCGGGATCGTGGGCTGTGCTGATGCGAGGCTGTCTGCTGGGCGAGATCCGAACGCAGGCCCGCGACCAGGTTGTTGATTTCACGGCAGCTGTTGAGTCGGCTTGCGTCGATTCCGCTGACGTACAAATCGGCTTGATCGGTTCGATGGTCGCCGAACACTTTGACGGTCATCGACAGGTCTGGCGATAACGTGCATTGGCAGCGTTTCGGCAGAAAGCTGCTTTCGATGATGTTACGAAGTTCCAAGGCAGATAAAAACATGGCGAACCCTCTCCTTTCTATGCGTTTGCCAATCAACTATTCACACTGACCTTTTGCCGATCCTGCACGGGTGTGCTCCCCGCTTTTCCCTGGTCGGCAACGGGCGGTACTGCGAAATGCTCATTGGAGTGTAGGCGCCCAAACCCGGTGCGCTGCACTATTACGACGCATAAACCATGCCTCTGGTCAGGTCATTTTGAGCCTAGCGAAATCAAAGACTTGGCGGCGGGGCCAGTACTTTGCTATTTGCAAAATGCATGAATCGACCACCCGTCTCCTGCAATATGCAATCCCCGACGAATTTGCTTTCGGAGGCCATGGCGGCAAGAATGCTTGTGCAATCTCACCTGCACGGAGGCTTCCATGAGTTCTTTACGTATCTATGCGACGACTGGCCTGATCCTCGCCAGCCTGTCCACCCTCGCCCACGCCGCCAGGCTTGAAGACGTCGCGCCGTACCCCAAGGCAGAAGCTGGATTCACCCGCCAAGTCATTCACCTGCCCAAACAGGAGCAGGAAGAAAACTTCCAGGTTGAAATTCTCGCAGGCAAGACCCTTGAAGTGGATTGCAACCGTCAGCGCCTGGGCGGCGTTCTGGATGAAAAGAATCTTGAAGGCTGGGGTTATCCCTTTTATCGCCTGGAGACGGTTATCGGCCCGATGAGTACGATGATGGCCTGTCCGCCCGGCAGCGAGAAGAAACGCGCGTTCGTGCCGGTCGTCGGGGATGGCTTCATGTTGCGCTACAACAGTAAACTGCCGGTCGTGGTGTACGCACCTGCTGACGTTGAGGTGCGCTATCGCATCTGGTCGGCATCGGACAAAGTCGGCAGCGCCCTTCAGCAATAACCGCCCCTCTGTTCTCATCACGCCGTGACGCCGCACACAGCGGCGCGCTCGGCGACATGACGCAGACTATCGAAGTTGATATTGGCGCCCGAATCGATGGCGACAAAGGTTTGGTCGCGCACACCGGTTCGCGTCACATAGCGCTTGATTCCAGCCACGGCCAATGCACCGGAAGGCTCGGTGATCGAGCGGGTGTCGTCATAGATGTTCTTGATCGCAGCGCACAGTTCGTCGTTGCTGACGGTGACGACCTCGTCCACGCAAAAACGACAAACCTCGAAACCGAATTCCCCGATCTGCGCCACCGCCACACCGTCGGCGAACGTACCGACGCAGGGCAACACCACGCGTTCACCCGCCACCATCGCCGCTTGCAGGCAGGCCGAATGCTCAGACTCGACCCCGATGATGCGTATATCCGGGCGCAGGTATTTGATGTAAGCCGCAATGCCGGCGATCAAGCCACCGCCGCCGACCGGAATAAAGATCGCATCCAGAGCGCCTTGATGCTGGCGGAGGATCTCCATCGCCACGGTGCCCTGCCCGGCGATCACTTGCGGGTCATCGAAGGGTGAAACGAAGGTGCGCCCGGTTTGCTGTGCCAGTTGCAACGCGTGGGCCAGGGCAAACGGAAAACTCTCACCGTGCAGCAGCGCTTCAGCCCCGCGACTGCGAACCCCAAGAACCTTTAGCTCCGGTGTCATCGACGGCATGACGATCGTCGCCGCAATGCCCAACTCGCGCGCGGCCAGCGCCACACCTTGGGCGTGATTACCGGCTGATGCGGTGATGACGCCACGGGACTTTTGCTCATCGCTCAGTTGCACCAGTTTGTTGTAGGCGCCGCGAATTTTGAAGGAGAACGTCGGTTGCAGGTCTTCGCGCTTGAGCAAGACGTTGTTGCCCAGCGTATCAGAGAGTGCCGGCGCTGCCTGCAACGGCGTGCGCACGGCAATGTCGTACACCGGCGCGGCCAGGATCTGTTTCACATAGTGTTCAAGCAGGGCTTGCTGGGCGGGGCTATACGGCATGGTCGTCTCCTGACGTTTTTCAGAACCCGGGAGACAGAAAGTAAAAACCCGCCTCCAGGGGCGGGTTGGGTGCTGCAGCCGTGCGCTAGCCCGCCAAATGAGGAATGGCGGTAATAATGCTTGGCTGGTGGCGCAATACGGTGAAAGTCATGGGCTGGAAATTAGCCTGCGGGCGACTGACAAGTCAATGGCCTAATTTGCGAGCTGCCGGTAGGCTGGCCGTTCTGCTTACCACCCAAGGAAGGAATCCATGATGTCCATCGCCCTGCCTCTCACCGCCTTGCTCGCTTTTAGCGGTTACACCCTTTCAGTGATGGTTCAGGCGGAACAGTCATTGATCGACTTCGGGATCAGCCTGATGTCGCGCCCAGACACGGCGCAGGTGGTGATCGATCTGTATCTGCTGGCGACATTGGCCGGGGTGTGGATGTTCAAGGATGCCAGGGCTCGCGGGCGATCGGTCTGGTCGGTAGTGCCTTATCTGGTGCTGACGGCGGTATTCGTCTCGGTGGGGCCGTTGTTGTATCTGGTGGTTCGTGGCATTCAGGAGCGGCGCAGAATAGGTAAGACCGCTTCGGTGAGTTGATCAACGGTAGCGGCCCAGCCACACAACCTTTGAATCTTCTTCAAAACTGAACAGTCACTGAAAAGGAGAACGACACATCCCGCTCCAGGCATAAGAAAGTGGAGATTGATCATGACTATTCGCCAAGTGCTGCTCGTCGTCCCACTGCTGGTCGCCACCCTGCCCAGCCCGTCAATCCTTGCCAGCGATGAAACCGACGCGGTCAAAAAGCCTGAATGCCCGAAAGGCCAGGTCTGGGACAGCAAGACCCAGCAATGCGTGTTACAGACCAGCGGCTGACGTCCATCCTGCTAAACTGGGCCGAGTTTTATTCCAACGAGGATTGCCTTGTGCCCATTGCTGCATCTCGCGCTGCATTGTTGGTCATCGATGTTCAAAACGACTTCATTCCCGGCGGACAACTGCCGGTGCCTGAAGGTGACCGGATTGTGCCGCTGGCCAATCGCCTTGCACGCCAATTCAGACAGGTCGTCATTGCTCAGGACTGGCACCCGCGCGGCCACATCTCGTTTGCGTCAAGTCATCCCGGGCGTCAGCCTTACGACGTCATCGAGTTGCCATACGGCGAACAAACGCTGTGGCCCGAGCATTGCGTGCAAGCCAGCGCCGGGGCCGAGCTTCATCCGCAGCTCGATTTGCCTCATGCTCAATTGATCATCCGTAAAGGCTGCAATCCTGACATCGACAGTTACTCAGCCTTCCTCGAAGCGGACCGAAGCACCACCACCGGGCTGGCTGGCTACCTCAAAGAGCGCGGCATCGACACGGTCTACATGGTCGGGCTTGCGCTGGATTTCTGTGTGATGTTTTCGGCGCTGGATGCGCGCGCGGCGGGATTCAATGCGTTTGTGGTGCTGGATGCCTGCCGGGCGATTGATCTGGACGGTTCGCTGGCCGCCGCGATCACCCGGATGCAAGCGGCCGGCGTCGGTCTCATTCAATCGTCGGATCTGCCGATCTGATAGCGCTCCGCGGATTCAGGCCGTGGCCGGCAACCAAAGCCTGAATCGCGCCCCACCCAGTGGTGAGTGTTCTACCGTCAAGGTTCCGCCCTGAGCTTCCAGAGCCCGGCGGCTGATTGCCAGGCCCAAGCCAAAACCACCGGTCGCCCGGTCGCGACTGCGGTCGAGTCGATAGAAAGGCTCGAAAATCCGCTCGCGCTCGTCGTCGGGGATACCGATCCCGTCATCGTCCACCCAGATTTCACAACCGGCAGCGTTCACCTGGACGCCGATCTGAATGCGTTTATCGCAATAACGCATGGCATTGCGCAGCAGATTCTGGATCGCTCGCGCCGTCAGACGCGGATCCAGCGCAAAGCGTTCCAACTGACCGTGCAGCAACACATCGATAACGATCTCCGGCGATTCCAGCTCCTCGTCGACACTGCCCAGGATGCTGTCGATGAACTCATCCAGCGCCACCTCGATTCGCTCGGGCAATTGCGCCGGGTTCTGCAAGCGGCTGTAAGACAACAGCTCCAGAACCAATTCATCCAGCTCACGAATATGCGCGACCAACCCTTGCAGGCGTTCGCGGCTAGGGGCCGGCAAATCATCGGACAGTGCCAGCGCCAGGCCGAAATCCAGCCGCGTCAACGGCGTGCGCAACTCATGGGAAACAGCATTGAGCAGGTCGCGTTGCTGGTTCAGGAGGTTTTCGATGTCACCGGCCATGGTGTCGAAGACTTTGGCCAGGCTGCCGATGTTGGAGCTTGGGGCAATGTTGGTGCGCTCGCTCAGATGGCCCTTGCCGAAGCGCTCGGCGGTGCTTTTCAGGCGCTCCAGATCGCGCCAGTGCGGACGCAGCCAGAGCAGCAGGCAGCCGAGTAGTGTCGCGCCGATCAGCACGTTGATGCTCCAGTACAACAAATCGACGTCCATGGGATCGGGCGGAACGACCATGCGCACCGCCATCTCATCATTCAGCGGGGTGACCGCCAACGTGCGCCAGCCCCAGTCGCCGATGCGCACCACGTTTTCACCGCGGTGCAGGCGCTCCTGCTCGATGGGCGTGAACACCGCGTCGTCGATACGCGTCAGCACTATGTGCAGCGGCTGGAATTCCTTATCCATCGTCGCCGCAATGGTTGGCCACTGATCCTGCGGTGCAGCATGAAACTGTTTGGTGATCAGCGATTGCAGGCCACGGGAAAAATCCAGGTTATAGGTGACGAACCGATCCCTGAAGGCCATCACCACCAGATCCGGCACCAGATAAATCGCCGCGCTGTACGAAACGATCGTCACCAGATACAGGCGAAACAGGATGCGAAACATCAGCTCAGCATTCCCATTCGGAGCGGCTGAAGAGGTAGCCTTTGCCCCACACAGTCTTGATCTTGCGCGCCTCGCCCGCGTGATCGTCGAACTTGCGCCGCAGCTTGGAAATCGCCACGTCCACCGAGCGGTCAGTGCCGTTGAATTCGATACCGCGCAAGCGTTGCAGAATCTGGTCGCGGCTGAGCACCTCGCCGGCATGCCGGGCGAGCACCACCAGCAAGTTGTACTCACCGCTGGACAGTTCCACCGCTTGCTCGCGCCAGGTGACGGTGCGTTCGGACAGGTCGATGCACAGGTTGCCCATGACGATGCGGTCGTTGACCGTCAACGGTTCGCCGAGACTGCTGCGGCGCAACAACGTCCGCACCCGGGCCAGCAACACCCGCGGCTCGCACGGCTTGGTAACGTAATCGTCGGCGCCCATTTCCAGGCCCAGCACCTGGTCGTGGCTGTCGTCGCGGGCGGTGAGCATCAGAATCGGCAGCATCGCCGAATCCGCGCGCAGCAAGCGGCAGACTTGCAGGCCATCCAGCCCCGGCAGCATCAGGTCGAGGATCACCAGATCCGGCGGATTGATCCGCGCCCGCTCGCGCACGTGGTCGCCACGGCCGATGACGCTGACGGAGTAACCGTTGCGTTCCAGGTAGCTGGAGATCAGTTCGGCGAGGGCGGTGTCGTCTTCGACCAGGAGGATGTTGGGCATGGGTGTTCCAGAAGATGCAGTGGCGACAGTCAGGGCTCATTCGCGAGCAGGCTCGCTCCCACAGGACATCGTAGACAAATGTGGGAGCGAGCCTGCTCGCGAAAGCGATCGAACTGTCGCAATAAATTTCAGGCCTGCAGGATATACGTCCTCACCCGCCCCTGAGCAAAACCCTTACACAATTTCACACAGCAGCTACAAAGCTTCACCGCTAACCTCCTCGTCTGGCCGTAGGATGCGGCCATCAATATTGGGGGTTGTACATGTCGAAGAAACTGCTGGCCGGGCTCGGCCTGATCGCAATGGCGCTGTCGCTGGGCGCCTGTGACTCATCCTCGAACGCCGAACAACAGACGCCGCCAGCGACCGTGCGCATCGAGACCCTCCAGGCCCGCCCTCTGTCCATCAGCAGTGAACTGAGCGGGCGCATCGCCGCGCCACGGATCGCCGAAGTGCGTGCAAGGGTCGCCGGTGTGGTGTTGCAACGCGTGTTCCGCGAAGGCAGCGACGTCAAACAGGGCGAGGTGCTGTTTCGCATCGACCCGGCGCCATTCAAGGCAGACCTCGATAGCGCCGAAGCAGCGCTGCGCAAAGCAGAGGCCAACGCCTTCCAGGCAAAATTGCAGGAGCAGCGCTATGCGCAGTTGATCGACGACAAGGCCATCAGTGCTCAGGATTACGACAACGCCCGCGCCAATGCACGGCAGACTGCCGCCGACGTTGCGGCCAACAAAGCCGCGGTGGCGCGGGCAAAGCTCAACCTGGGTTATGCCACTGTTACCGCGCCTATTTCAGGCCGAATCGGTCGCGCACTGGTCACCGAAGGCGCGCTGGTCGGGCAGAACGAAACCACGCCGCTGGCACTGATCCAGCAGCTCGACCCGATCCACGCCGACCTGACTCAATCGACCCGTGAACTCAACGAGCTGCGCCGCGCATTCCGCTCCGGGCAGTTGCAGGAAGTCGGCCGGGATCAGGTCAAAGCCACGCTGATTCAGGATGACGGCAGCCTCTACCCGCTACCGGGCAAACTGCTATTCAGCGACATCACGGTCGATCCGGGCACCGGGCAGATCATTCTGCGCAGCGAATTCCCCAATCCGGATCTCGACCTGTTGCCGGGCAGTTTCATCCGTGTACGTCTCGAGCAAGCAACTATCCAGAACGGCATCACCGTGCCGCAACGGGCCGTACAGCGTGACAGCGCCGGCGTTGCCCAGGTGCTGACGGTTGATGAGCAACTGCGTGTGGCGCTGCAACCGGTGCAACTGGGCGCGGTGCAGAACAATCGCTGGATTGTTACCGGCGGCCTCAAGCCCGGCGACCGCATCATCACCGAAGGCCTGCAACATGCCCGTCCCGGCGAAAAAGTGCAGATCGACGAAACCCCTCTTCCACTCGCCCAGACTTCTGGTCAGTAAGCAGGACGCTTTTTTATGCCGCAGTTCTTTATCGACCGCCCGGTGTTCGCCTGGGTTGTCGCGTTGTTCATCCTGTTGGCCGGTGCGCTGGCCATCCCGCAGTTGCCGGTGGCGCAGTACCCCGATGTCGCGCCGCCGCAGATTGAAATTTATGCCGTGTACCCGGGCGCTTCGGCGCAGACCGTCGATGAAAGCGTGGTCAGCCTGATCGAGGAAGAACTCAACGGCGCCGATCACCTGCTGTACTTCGAATCGCAGAGCAGCCTCGGCAGCGCGACGATCAAAGCGACGTTCCAGCCCGGCACCAACCCGGAACTGGCGCAGGTCGATGTGCAAAACCGTCTCAAGGTGGTCGAGTCACGCCTGCCGCAAGCGGTCAATCAGCAAGGCTTGCAGGTCGAGAAAGTCTCGTCCGGCTTCCTGTTGCTGATCACCCTGACCTCCAGCGACGGCAAGCTCGATGACGTAGCGCTCAGCGATTATCTGGCGCGTAACGTGATGAACGAAATCAAGCGTCTCGACGGCGTCGGCAAGGCACAGTTGTATGGCGCCGAGCGGGCCATGCGCATCTGGATCGATCCGCAGAAACTGATTGCCTTCAACCTGACCCCGGCTGACGTCAACGAAGCCATCGTTGCGCAGAACGCTCAGGTTTCGGCGGGCAGCATCGGCGATCTGCCGTCGCCCTCGTCGCAGGAAATCACCGCGACGATTCTGGTCAAGGGCCAGTTGTCGACGCCGCAAGAGTTCGCCGACATCGTGCTCAAGGCCAATCGCGACGGTTCAATCGTGCGCATCGGTGACGTGGCGCGCGTCGAAATCGGCAGTCAGGAATACCAGTTCGGCACGCGGTTGAACGGCAAGCCCTCCACCGCCGTCGGCGTGCAGTTGTCGCCGGGCGCCAATGCGCTGAACACCGCAACGCTGGTGCGGGCAAAAATGGATGAGCTGGCGCGTTACTTCCCGGCAGGCGTGGAATACAAGATCCCCTACGACACCTCACCGTTCGTCAAGGTCTCGATCACCAAAGTGGTTTACACCCTCGGCGAAGCGATGCTGCTGGTGTTCGCGGTGATGTTCCTGTTCCTGCAGAACGTGCGCTACACGCTGATCCCGACGCTGGTGGTGCCGGTCGCTCTGATGGGTACTTTTGCGACCATGCTGGCTCTGGGCTTCTCGATCAACGTGCTGACCATGTTCGGCATGGTGCTCGCCATCGGCATTCTGGTGGACGATGCGATCGTCGTGGTCGAGAACGTCGAGCGCATCATGACTACCGAAGGCCTGTCGCCCAAGGAAGCCACACGCAAGGCAATGACGCAGATTACCGGTGCGATTATCGGCATCACCCTGGTGCTGGTCGCGGTGTTTATCCCGATGGCGTTCATGCAAGGTTCGGTCGGGGTGATCTATCAGCAGTTTTCGCTGTCGATGGCGACCTCGATTCTGTTCTCGGCATTCCTCGCCCTGACCTTGACGCCAGCACTGTGCGCGACATTGCTCAAGCCTGTCGCCAAGGGCGAGCATCACGAGAAGGCCGGATTCTTCGGCTGGTTCAATCGGCGTTTCGAGCACTTGACCGATCGCTATCAGGGCTGGGTCGGGTATGCACTGAAACGCACCGGTCGCTACCTGTTGATCTACGTTGTGCTGCTGGTGGGTCTGGGACTGTGTTTTTCGCGCCTGCCCTCCTCGTTTCTGCCGACGGAAGACCAGGGTTACACCATCACCGATATTCAATTGCCGCCCGGCGCAACCAAAAACCGCACGGTGCAAGTGGCCGAACAGCTTGAAGCGCATAACGCCGGCGAACCGGGTATCAGTGACAGCGTGGTGATTCTCGGTTTCAGCTTCTCCGGCAGCGGGCAGAACGCGGCGCTGGCGTTTTCTACGCTGAAGGATTGGTCGGAACGTGGCACTGACGATACCGCAAGCTCGATTGCCGATCGTGCCAACGCTGCCCTGAGCCAGATCAAGGACGCCATGGCCTTCTCAGTGCTGCCGCCACCCGTGGACGGTCTCGGTACGTCGAGTGGTTTCGAGTTTCGCTTGCAGGATCGCGGCGGCCTCGGCCACGCGACCTTGATGCAGGCGCGCACGGAACTGCTCGCCGCCGCGGAAAAGAGTCCAGTATTAATGAATGTGCGTGAAAGCGCACTGGCCGAAGCGCCGCAAGTGCAATTGATCGTCGATCGCAAGCAGGCCAACGCCTTGGGCGTATCGTTCGCCGACATTGGTAACGTGCTGTCCACTGCTGTGGGTTCCAGCTACATCAACGACTTTCCCAATCAGGGCCGCATGCAGCGCGTGGTGGTGCAGGCTGAGGGCGACCAGCGCAGTCAGGTCGATGATTTGCTGAAAATGCACGTGCGCAACAACGCCGGGAACATGGTGCCGCTGTCGGCATTTGTCCAGGCCAACTGGATTCAAGGCCCGGCGCAGTTGACCCGATACAACGGCTACCCGGCGATTGCGATCTCCGGCGAACCGTCTGCGGGGCACAGCACCGGTGAGGCGATGGCGGAAATCGAACGTCTGGTTGCGCAGGGGCCGACAGGTCTGGGCCAGGAATGGACCGGTTTGTCGTTGCAGGAACGCTTGTCCGGCAACCAGGCGCCGATACTGCTCGGGTTGTCGTTGCTGGTGGTGTTCCTGTGTCTGGCGGCGCTTTATGAGAGCTGGTCAATCCCGACTTCGGTGTTGCTCGTAGTCCCGCTGGGCGTGCTTGGCGCGGTGCTGGCAGTGACGCTGCGCGGGATGCCCAACGATGTGTTCTTCAAGGTTGGCTTGATCACCATCATTGGCCTGTCAGCGAAGAACGCCATCCTGATCATCGAATTCGCCAAGAGCCTGTACGACGAAGGTCACGATCTGATCGACGCGACGTTGCAAGCAGCGCGTTTGCGTCTGCGGCCGATCGTCATGACCTCGCTGGCGTTCATTCTTGGCGTAGTACCGTTGGCCATTGCCACGGGTGCCAGTTCGGCAAGTCAGCAGGCAATCGGCACCGGCGTGATCGGCGGGATGATCACCGCAACATTGGCGGTGATCTTCGTGCCGGTGTTCTTTGTCGTCGTGATGAAGCTCGTGCGGCGATTGACCAAGCATCACTGATCGAACCTGTGGGAGCGAGCCTGCTCGCGAATGCATCCGGTCTGCCAACATTGATGTCGAATCCACCGACGTCTTCGCGAGCAGGCTCGCTCCCACAGGATTTGCATACAGCCAGCATTCTAGTCACACCTCACATCGCTGGGCTAAGGTATCTGAACCGCCCTGGCCCATCGAGTCCCCATGCGCTTCCTAGCCCGCACCCATCCTCGCTTGTCTGCCGCCACACTGTTCGGCCTCGCGACAGGACTTCTGGCGCCCGCCGATTCGATCGTCAGCAAAATCCTCATCGGCTGGAATGCCGGTGTCTGGGCGTACTTGATCCTGATGTTCTGGCTGACCGTGCGCGCCAAGGCGCCGGACGTCAAACGCATCGCCGAAGTCGAAGATGAAAATGCGGGCCTGGTGCTATTCGTGGTGTGCATCGCCGCGCTGGCGAGCCTGGCTGCCATTACCCTAGAACTGGCCGGCAGCAAGGACCTGGAAAGCTCGCGAAAATTGCTTCACTACGGCTTCACTGCGTTGACCGTTATCGGTTCATGGTTACTGATCGGGGTGATTTTCTGCGTACATTACGCGCGCCTCTACTACACCTGGGACGGCAGGGAACCCGCGCTACGCTTCGCTGAAGGGCTGACCACGCCCAATTACTGGGACTTCCTGTACTTCTCGTTCACGATTGGCGTGGCCGTGCAGACTGCAGATGTCGGCGTCGCCACACGGGAGCTGCGCAAAATCGTTTTGGCGCAATCCTTGATCGGCTTCGTGTTCAACACCGCAATCCTGGGCTTCTCCATCAATATCGCGGCAGGTTTGCTCGGCTGACCGTTAACCCCGCCCGTCGGCGTCGGGTGGAGGTCAGGCGATCATTCACTTGACGATGGATTTGTTTTTGGTGTTTCCTGAAACCGGTTTCAGTGCCTTTCAGTCACTGACACCCTATAAATCCAATAACAAGGTTTCAGACCGTGAATGATTTTTCCATCGCCCAGCGCAGTCGCGTGACCATGCTTGATGTCGCCGAACGCGCCGGCGTATCCAAGGCGAGCGTTTCGCGCTTCATTGGCGATGACCGCGCCCTGCTCTCCGATGCCATTGCCCTGCGCATCGAACAGGCCATCAGCGAACTCGGCTATCGCCCCAACCAAATGGCCCGCGGCCTGAAACGCGGTCGGACGCGTCTGATCGGCATGTTGGTCGCCGATATCCGTAACCCTTATTCGATTGCAGTGATGCACGGCGTGGAAACCGCCTGCCGTGCGCACGGTTACAGTCTGGTGGTGTGCAATACCGACCGCGATGATGAACAGGAGCGCCAGCATCTGGCGCTGTTGCGCTCGTACAACATCGAGGGGCTGATCGTGAACACGCTTGGCCATCACCGTGACGAGTTACACGCGTTGCGCCGCGAGATGCCGATGGTGCTGGTGGATCGCAAAGTCGATGGGCTCGACAGCGACATGGTCGGGCTGAACAACCCGCAAGCGATTGAAATGGCACTCACACACCTTGAGCAGCGCGGATATCGCGATCTATTGCTGGTCACCGAACCGTTCGACGGCACCAGTTCGCGGATTGAGCGGGTCAGCAGTTTTCAGGCGCAGGTTGCGCAGCGCTCGGGGTTAACCGGTGAAGTTATTGAAACCGGTGATGATCTTGAAAGCCAACTTCAGACGTTTATGAACCGAACCGATGCAGGGCCGAAAGCGCTGTTTTGCGCCAACGGCGTAGCGGCGCTGGAGGCGACTCGTGTGTTGCGCGCGCTCGGTGTGCGCCTGTTTGAGGATGTCGGACTGATCGCGCTGGATGATCTGGACTGGTATCCCTTGGTGGGCAGCGGGATTACTGCTCTTGCGCAACCGACCCAGGAAATTGGCGCGCGGGCGTTTGAGTGTCTGCTTAGGCGTTTGCGCGGCGATGATGAGGTGGCGCGGGTGGTGGATTTTGCGCCGGTGCTGGTTGAGCGGGGCTCGACCCTTGGGGTCCGTGGCGCTTGAAATGACGCCATCGCGAGCAGGCTCACTCCTACAATTTGAAATGCCTTCCAATGTAGGAGTGAGCCTGCTCGCGATGAGGCCCAAAAGAACAACACAAAACATCAGATATTTTTTGAACAAAAATGAAACCGGTTTCAGAGGTCAATAACAATGAATAAACCCGCCGTTTCCATCAGTCTGTCCAGCTACGGCGCCGAGCTTGTGCGCCAGCGTGGGCAAGATTCTTTCATCGATATTCTGGCGGCAGCCGGGGCCAATCGCATCGAATGGCGCGAAGAGCTGCTGACCCGCGAAGACCCAGCGCAGTTGGCCCAGGCCACTCAGGCGCAGGGCTTGCAAAGCATTTATTCCTCGCCCACCGAACTGTGGCTCGCCGGCCAGGCGCAGCCGAATCCCGAATTGATCACTGCGCTGCAACAGGCCCAGGCGTTCGGTTCGAAATGGCTGAAGGTGTCGCTCGGTTATTTCACTGACAATTCTGATCTGCAAGCGCTGGCCGAGCGGCTCAAACACAGCCCCGTGCAACTGCTGGTAGAGAACGATCAGACCTTGCAGGGCGGGCGCATCGAGCCGTTTCAGCGCTTCTTCGACGCCGTCGAGCAGCACAATCTGCCGATCAAAATGACCTTCGATATTGGCAACTGGCACTGGCAGGATCAGTCCGCCGCCAGCGCCGCCCGCGCGCTCGGCCGTCACGTAGGTTATGTGCATTGCAAAGCCGTGGCCCGTCGCGCCGACGGCAAACTGGTCGCCGTACCGCCGGCCATCAGCGACCTGCATCTGTGGGAACAACTGCTAAGGCACATGGACCAAGGCGTTATGCGCGCCGCCGAATATCCACTGCAGGGCGATGACCTGGTGCAACTGACCCGCGAACACGTCGCCGCCCTCGCCCGCCTCGGTCAATCGCGCCTGGAGCCTGCCCATGTCTGAGATCGATATTCTCTCGTTCGGTGAAACGATGGCGATGCTGGTCGCCGAGCAGACCGGCGATCTGGCCGCGGTCGAGCATTTTCACAAGCGCATCGCCGGGGCCGACAGCAACGTCGCGATCGGGCTGTCACGCCTGGGTTTTAACGTGGCGTGGCTGAGCCGGGTCGGCAACGATTCGCTCGGACGCTTTGTGGTCGAGACGTTGGTCAACGAAGGACTCGATTGCAGTCACGTCGACGTCGATAACCAGCATCCGACCGGTTTCCAGTTCAAATCGCGCAACGACGATGGCAGCGACCCGCAGGTCGAGTATTTCCGTTGCGGTTCGGCAGCCAGTCATCTGTCGCCGCAATCGATCACACCATCGCTACTTAACGCCCGCCATTTGCACGCCACGGGGATTCCGCCCGCACTGTCGGCGTCGGCACGGGAAATGTCGTTTGAACTGATGACTCGGATGCGCAACGCCGGGCGCAGCGTGTCGTTCGACCCCAATCTGCGCCCGAGCCTGTGGGCCAGTGAAGGCGAGATGATCTGCGAGATCAACCGTCTCGCCGCGCTCGCCCATTGGGTGCTGCCGGGATTGAGTGAAGGCCGTTTGCTCACCGGTTTCGACGACCCGGCGGACATTGCCGCGTTTTATCTGGACCAGGGTGCCGAGGCGGTAGCGATCAAGCTCGGGCCGGAGGGCGCCTATTACCGCACGCATCTGGATCAGGGCTTTGTCGCGGGTGTGCCGGTGACCAACGTCGTCGATACGGTGGGCGCCGGTGACGGCTTCGCGGTGGGGATGATCAGCGCCCTGCTGGAACACCAGAGCTTTGCCGAGGCGGTGCAGCGAGCGAACTGGATTGGCAGTCGCGCGGTGCAGAGTCGCGGGGATATGGAAGGGTTGCCGACCCGTCTGGAGTTATCCGTTGAATTTGAGGCCGCCTTCGCGAGCAGGCTCGCTCCTACATTTGAAATGCACTCCCCTGTGGGAGCGAGCCTGCTCGCGAAGAGGCCCGCATAGCCACCGTAAATCATTGAACCTGCTGCGACAAAAACAACAAGCTCAGGAGTCACACCATGAAAACCGCAACCCTTGCCACCCGCCGCTGGTGGTACATCATGCCCATTGTGTTCATCACCTACAGCCTGGCGTATCTGGATCGCGCCAATTACGGTTTTGCCGCCGCGTCCGGCATGGCCGAAGACTTGATGATCACTCCGGGCCTGTCCTCGCTGCTCGGGGCGCTGTTCTTTCTCGGTTACTTTTTCTTTCAGGTGCCGGGGGCGATCTACGCGCAAAAGCACAGCGTGAAGAAGCTGATCTTCGTCAGCCTGATTCTCTGGGGCGGTCTCGCCACGTTGACCGGCGTGGTGTCCAACGCCTACTGGTTGATCGTCATTCGCTTCATGCTCGGCGTGGTCGAAGCGGCGGTGATGCCGGCCATGCTGGTCTACCTGTGTCATTGGTTTACCCGCGCCGAACGCTCGCGCGCCAACACTTTTCTGATCCTCGGCAACCCGGTGACCATGCTGTGGATGTCCGTGGTTTCGGGGTATCTGGTGCAGCATTTCAGCTGGCGCTGGATGTTCATCATCGAAGGCTTGCCAGCGGTGTTCTGGGCGTTTATCTGGTGGCGTCTGGCCGATGATCGTCCAGCCCAGGCCAAGTGGCTCAATGAGCAGGAAAAACAAGACCTGGAAAGCGCCCTTGCCGCTGAGCAGGTCGGGATCAAAGCGGTGAAGAATTACGCCGAGGCGTTCCGTTCGCCAAAGGTGATCATTCTGGCCCTGCAGTTTTTCTGCTGGAGCATCGGCGTTTACGGTTTCGTCCTGTGGCTGCCGTCGATCCTTAAAGCCGGCGCGCAAATGGACATGATCGAGGCCGGCTGGCTGTCGGCGCTGCCGTATCTGGCGGCGGTGATCGGCATGCTCGCGGTGTCGTGGGGTTCGGATAAATTACAGAAGCGTAAGCGCTTCGTCTGGCCGCCACTGTTGATTGCTTCGATCGCGTTTTACGGTTCTTACGCGCTCGGTGCCGAACATTTCTGGTTGTCGTACACGCTGCTCGTGATTGCTGGCGCCTGCATGTACGCGCCGTACGGGCCATTCTTTGCCATTGTCCCGGAAATCCTGCCGGCCAACGTCGCCGGCGGCGCGATGGCGCTGATCAACAGCATGGGCGCGCTCGGCTCTTTCGGCGGTTCGTATCTGGTCGGCTACCTGAACAGCTCCACCGGTTCGCCTGGCGCGTCGTATCTGTTGATGAGCGGCGCGTTATTGCTGTCGGTGGTGCTGACCATTTTTCTCAAGCCCGGCGCCAGTGATCGCGTCGTCGCCAAAGCCGTCGCCACGCCGCGCGTGCCGGCGCACTCCTGAAGGGATTTGCCATGAAAAAACACATCGTGCTGTACAAGAAACTCTCGCCAGCGCTGATGGTGCGGCTGCAAGAGCAGTTTGACGTGACGCTGATCGAAAGCCTCGACGCCGACGGCCTCATGCAACTTCGCGATGCCCTGCCCCGCGCCCACGGTTTGCTCGGCGCCAGCCTGAAACTCGATGCGGCGCTGCTGGATCTCGCGCCGCAACTGGAGGCGATTGCCAGCGTCTCGGTAGGTGTCGACAACTACGACATCGATTACCTGAGCCGACGCAACGTCCTGCTCACCAATACTCCTGATGTGCTCACCGAAACCACCGCCGACACCGGTTTCGCCCTGATCCTCGCCGCTGCCCGGCGTGTGGTCGAACTGGCCAACATGGTGCGTGGCGGGCAATGGAGTCGCAACATCGGCCCGGCGCATTTCGGCACCGACGTGCACGGCAAGACGCTGGGCATCATCGGCATGGGCCGCATCGGCGAGGCCCTGGCCCAGCGTGGGCATTTCGGCTTCGGCATGCCGGTGATCTACCACAGCCAGTCGCGCAAACCGGCGGTCGAGGAACGTTTCGACGCGCAATATCGCAGCCTCGAGGATTTGCTCAAGCAGGCCGATTTCATTTGCCTGACCTTGCCATTGACGGCGCAGACTGAACGACTGATCGGCGCCGAGCAGTTTGCGCTGATGCGACCGGAGAGCATTTTCATCAATATCTCGCGCGGTAAAGTAGTCGATGAAGCGGCGATGATCGATGCCTTGGCCAACAAGCGCATTCGCGCGGCGGGGCTGGATGTGTTTGAGCGCGAGCCGCTGAACCATGACTCGCCGTTGTTGCAGTTGAGTAATGTGGTGGCGACGCCGCATATGGGCTCGGCAACGCATGAGACGCGTGAGGCGATGGCGCGGTGTGCGGTGGAGAATCTGCTGGCGGCGCTGGGTGGGGAAAGGCCGGCGAATCTGGTGAATCCCACCGCTTGGCAGGGCTGAGGCTTTCGGCGTCTGCTAAACCGCCTTCGCGAGCAAGCTCGCTCCCACAGGGGAATGCATTTCAACTGTGGGAGCAAGCCCGCACCTTGGAATGCGGTCACCTGTGGGAGATTCTATGGTTGTCATCAAGCCATAACTCCCCCTTTCGATTGGTATTCGCTCTGGTTTTTCATCAGGGCGAACGCTATTCGAGCAAGTTTACGGCCGAGCATCACCAGCACCTGTGTAGTCGCTTTTCCGCAACTGAGATGATGGTTGTAGAACTCTTTCCAGGCATTTGATCGGCAGGCTGACATGGCGGCGTTATGCAGTAATCGACGTACCTCCGAGCATCCTCGCTTGGTTAAATATCTACGGCCATTTTTTTGACCCGAGTCACTCACTCTCAGGTCCATGCCTAAGAACGCTATATAAGAGTCCCCGCTGGTAAAGTCGCCTCGGTTGTATGCCATGACCAAAGCAGTTGCAGTTAGAAAACCTATACCTTCGATGGCTTGGCATCTGGCAACCTCTTCCAGCAAACCAGCTTCGCGCAAGACTTCCTTGAGTTTTTTCTGAACAAGTAAATCCAGCCGTTCTATAGACTTTATGAAAGTTGCGAACACGCCTTTCAAACTGGCGTCATTTGCCCAGCTCTGGGTCAGGCTGGTTTTGGCCCGTATCAGCGAAGCTCTGCGTCGTAGAAGGCTTTGCAGCTTGCCGTAGACTGCCGGAGGTGGGGTCCAAGGTCGCAGATCCTCACCTTCGTTTTTTAAAAAACGGGCGAGAAGACGGGCGTCAGATGCGTCCGTTTTACTGCGACCACCGATACTTTTACGATAATTACTTAGTTGAAAACCGTCGATGATGTAGACGTCGTGACCTGACTCATGAGCCAACTCAACCAAGTCGACGTGATAAATATTTGTCGCCTCAACAGCTATCGCAGTGGGCCCCGCCAATGTTTTAAGCCAGCGCTTTATGGCCAGCTTTTCATTGGTTATCGAGGTGAGCAGATCTGGATCTGCTAAATAAATAACGAGTTCAGCTTTGGCGACGTCCACGCCCACGATTGCCTTCGACACGCGCATTGCCACTGGCACTTCTCCACGCTAAGGTTTTACAGCTTGTAGGGGTTTCACCCAGAGGCGCAGGCTTGTTTCTATCGTCGCTTGAACGAAGCATTCTCTATCGGCGCTTTTGGTGGAAGGGGTGGGGCGAGGTCTCCCACGGTCTGTACTGTTACAGCAGTCAGATGCGAACTGTTCGTCCCACCACCCCTTCAAGTCTAACCATACAAGCGGGCTTGCTCGCGAAGGGCCGGATCAAACAATACAAATTTTTCAGGCACTACGCGCTTGCAACAGCTGCACCGCACACAACGCAATCCTCGCGCAGGCATCCGCCAGTTTGACCCGATCCACCACCAGCCCGATCCGAATGTGCCCCGCCGCGCTCGGCCCGAATGCTTCGCCGGCAAGCACCGACACGCCATAGCCTTCCAGCAACTGCTCGGCAAACGCCTGGGCGCCGAGGCCGGTCTGGCGGACATCGACCATGACGAACATGCCGCCATCCGGACGAATCGGCCGCAGCCCCGGGCAATCGCGCAAACGCTCGCACACAAGATCCCGGCGCAAGCGGTACTCCTCACGCATCTGCGCCACTTCGGGCAAGTCACTCTCCAAGGCAACCTGCGCAGCCTTTTGCACAAAATCGGGCAGACCGAACAGCATGCTCAGCGACAGGTTCACCAAATGCTCAGCCAACGGTTTCGGCCCGATCATCCAGCCGATGCGCCAACCGGTCATCGCATGGGATTTCGACAGGCTGTTGATCGTCGCCGTGCGTTCGGCCATGCCCGGCAGGCTCGCCGGGCTGATGTGTTGGCCTTCATATAAAAGCTCGCTGTAGACCTCGTCGCTGATCAGCCACAAATCGTGACGAATGCACAGTGCACCCAGTGCCTGCCAGATCGGCAGTGACAGACTTGCGCCACTGGGGTTGTTCGGACTGTAGAGCAGTATGGCGCGGGTCTTTGATGTGATTCGCGCGGCAACATCTACAGGGTCGACGCGAAAAGCGTTTTCCGGCCGCACCGGCACCGCAATCACCGTGGCCCCGCAAGCGCCAAACACGCCCTCGTAAGTGACGTACATCGGTTCGGCAACGATCACTTCGTCGCCCGGATCGAGCAGACACTGCGCCACCGAATACACCGCGCATTGCGCGCCGGGCAGGACAATCACCTGGTCCGGATCAACGCGCTGACCGCTGCGCTGGCAATGGCGCTCGGCAATCAGCCTGCGCAGCTCGAGCCGGCCACGAATGTCGGCATAGTGCGTATCGCCGGCCAACAGGCTGTCGATGGCGCCATGCACAATCGGCAACGGCGTGTCGAAATCCGGATCGCCCACGCTGAGCAACAAAACGTCGACACCTTCGGCGCGCAGTTCCAGCGCTCGGTCGTGAATCTGCCAGGCCGCGGCACCCTCCCCGGCGATTCGTTGGGTCAAGGCTGAATAGCGCATGTACGTCTCCTGATTGCGCGGTTTCCAGCCTTCACCGTATCTCAAATCACGAAACGCGCCACCATGGCGTTCAAATCCACCGCCAGTCGCGACAGCTCGTGGGTCGCGGCGCTGGTCTGGTTGGCGCCGGCGGCGGATTGCGTGGCGAGGTCGCGGATATTGACCAGGTTGCGATCGACTTCCCGCGACACTTGCGCCTGTTCTTCCGACGCGCTGGCAATGACCAGGTTGCGTTCGTTGATCAGGTGGATCGAATGAGTGATTTGCTCCAGCGCCACACCGGCAGCGCGGGCCATTTCCAGAGTGGACTGGGTGCGCTGGTTGCTTTGCTGCATCGACGAAACCGCTTCGCCGGTGCCGTTCTGAATGCCGGCGACCATTTTCTCGATTTCCTGGGTCGATTGCGCAGTGCGATGGGCCAGGGCCCGCACTTCGTCGGCGACCACGGCGAAACCACGCCCGGCCTCACCCGCGCGGGCGGCTTCAATGGCGGCGTTGAGCGCCAGCAGGTTGGTCTGTTCGGCGATGGCGCGAATCACGTCCAGCACCTTGCCGATGTCACGACCTTGCGCGGCGAGGCCTTCGATCATTTGCGCGGTGTTTTGCACGTCGTGGGTCATGGTCTGGATCGCGTCGACGGTTTTCACTACTTGATCGCGGCCTTCGCGGGCGGCTTGAGTCGACTGGTTCGACGCTTCGGAAGTGGACACGGCATTGCGTGCGACTTCCTCGACGGCGGCGGTCATCTCGTTGACGGCGGTGGCGGCTTGTTCGATTTCATTGTTCTGTTGCTGCAAGCCGCGCGAGGCTTCTTCGGTGACAGCGCTGAGCTCTTCGGCGGCGGCGCCCAGTTGTGTAGCGGAACCGGCAATCTGTTCGATGGTTTTACGCAAATTGGTTTGCATCGCGGCCAAGGCTTCCAGCAGACGCGCCGGTTCGTCCTTGCCGTCGATCTCGATGGCTTTGCTCAGGTCGCCACCGGCAATGGTTTGCGCGGCCTGCACGGCGCGGTTAAGCGGTGTAACGATGCTGCGGGTCAGTAACCAGGCGAGCAACACCGTGGCCAGCGCCGCTATCACGGCAACGATGATGATCCCGGTGATGGCGCTGTCATAGTTTTCACCGGCGTGTGTCGCCGCCGCTCTGGCCCCGGCCGTGTTCATGCCGATCAGCTTGTTGAGCTGCTCGCCCATCTGATCGGTGCCTTCCTTTATGCGCGTGTTGATCAACGCACGCAGCGCTTCGAGATCGCCCTGGCGCGACAGCTCAAGCATCTGGTTCTGCGCTTGCAGGTAATTGTCGAGCGTGGTCGAAAACGCCTGGAAGACCGCGCGCTCTTCAGGACCTGCCGGCAACGCAGCGTAGCTGGCCTGAGCTTTGCGCACCTTGTCGACCAGCACAGCGATGCGGGTTTGCGCCTCTTGCAGGCTGGCGGGTTCGCGATTGACCAGCACACGGAACGAGAGAATGCGCATGCGCAGGACGTTTTCCGTGACCACGCTGAGGTGAGTCACGCTTGGCAACTGGTTGGTGTCCATGTCGATCGAAGCCTGACGAATGACCGTCATGCGACTGACGGCGAACACGCCAAGAACAATCACCAGCAAGGCGATAAAGGCAAAACCGAGGAACGCACGGGGCGCGATATTCAGATTACGCAGGGACATGGTCGGACTCTCGAAAGAAAGAAACTACGAGCGTCCATGCCGTGATCACTGGCCCCTGGGCGGGCGGCAGTCCGGCGTCACTGTTATGCGAATTTTGTGTGCGCCTGATCGTTGTATCGGCCAGGCTTGAGGAAGGTTTCGGGTTCGTCGCAAATATTTTCGTAGAAGGCTCGCGGATCAGCGCTTGGTGGCGAGTTGCCAGACCCGGGCGATGTCGGTGGCGCGTTCACGCAGCAGACGCGGGGCTTCGGCGCAGGCTTGCTCCAGCGCCATCGGCCCGCTGGTCACGGCGAACGCCGCGTCGATGCCGTGTTGGTAGAGCTCCTGATAGCCCTCACCCAAGGTGCCGGCGATGACAATCACCGGCACGGCGTATTGTTTAGCGACACGCGCGACACCGAACGGCGTCTTGCCGCGCAAGGTCTGCGCATCGAAGCGGCCTTCGCCGGTAATCACCAGATCCGCGCCTTTGACCGCCTCAGCGAGTCCAACCAGTTCCGCCACCACCTCGACACCGGCCTGAAACTGCGCGCCGAGAAACGCCTTGGCGGCAAACCCCAGACCACCCGCCGCGCCGCTGCCCGGCTCATCGCGCACATCCTTGCCCAGCGCCTGAGCGCACAGCTCGGCAAAATGTCCCAGTGCCTGATCGAGTTGCTGAACCTGCGCGAGCGAAGCGCCTTTCTGCGGACCGAAAATCGCCGAGGCGCCGTGTGGGCCGCACAGCGGATTATTCACGTCGGCGGCGATGTCGAAGCGCACGCTGGACAAGCGCGGGTCAAGCTCACTCAAGTCCAGCCGCGCCAGTTGCGCCAGGGCCAGGCCACCGGGCACCAACGGCTGATTCTGCGCATCCAGCAGTTTCGCGCCCAACGCCTGCATCGCCCCGGCACCACCATCGTTGGTGGCGCTGCCGCCAATGGCGAGGATCACTCGCTGCGCGCCAGCGTCCAGCGCCGCGCGAATCAACTCACCGGTGCCAAATGTACTGCTGATACACGCATCACGCTGGCCCAGCGGCACCAACTGCAAGCCGCTGGCTTCGGCCATTTCGATGATTGCTGTGTGATTGTCCGGCAACCAGCCCCAGGCCGCGTCGACCGGCGCCCCCAACGGCCCACGCACGCGGGTGCGGCGCAATTGGCCTTCGCACGCGGCGAGAATCGACTCGACCGTGCCTTCCCCGCCGTCGGCCATCGGGCATTTGACCAGCGTCGCGTGCGGCCAGACCTGCGCCAAACCCAGGGCAATGGCCTCGGCAACGCCTTGGGCACTCAGGCTGTCCTTGAACGAATCGGGGGCGATGACGATCTTCATGCGAATTCTCCGGTTGCATTGGCCTTCATGCTGCCAGTCGGCATGGGCGTTGACGCCTGTCGGGTGCACAAGTGCGGGAGATGATTGTTGTTCATTTTCACAAAAGCCTTGCGGTGGATGTTCCGGCCCTATCGCGAGCAGGCTCACTCCTACAGGGGGTACGCATTCCAAATGTAGGAGTGAGCCTGCTCGCGATGGCGTCTTTGAAGACGCCCAATTAACCCGGATCTGTCTGCGGCAACAACTGCACCCCCAGATACAGCGCCAACATCCCGTCCAGCTTCAAAGGATCCACCCCACTCAGCTCAGCAATCCGTTCCATGCGATAGCGCAGGCTGTTGCGATGGATGCCCAGCGCCTCGGCACAGGCCTGACTCTGCCCGTCGTGCTCGCACCAGCTACGCAAGGTCGCCAGCAGTTGCCCGTTGCTGTCCTTGGCGATCACCTTGCGCAATGGTTTGAGCAATTCGTCCAGTGCATCATCGTTGCGATGGCGCCACAACATGACCGGCAACCGATAACGGTTCAGCGTCAATAAACGCGAGTGCGGCAGCACATCACGACCATAAGCGAGCAAGTCGCCGACCCGTCGATAACAGCGGCGCAACCCGGCCAGGCCATCGGCCTGCCCGCCGACGGCAATGCGCAGAATCTTCCAGCCGAGGCCGTCGAGTTTTTCCAGCAGACGGTCATGCTCAACGTGCTGACTTGCCGGCCGGCACCACAGCAGCGATGACTTGGCCGAACTCACGCACCAGCTGTCCGGGTAACGCGACATCAGCCAGGCACTCAGCGCCTCGACGGTTTGCCCCGGGCCATGCTCGAGGCCCAGCTCAAACAGATACGGCACCCGCGTCAATTGTGGCTTGAGCCCGAGCTGTTGCGCCTCATCGATCAGACGCGGCGAATCCCCCGCCTCACTCAGCAGCAACGCCAGCAGGTCATCGCAACGCTGCCGCCGCCATTGCTGCTCGGCTTGCTGATTGCGCTGGCCAACGAGCATTTCGGCGGTCATGCGCACCAGTTCGGCATACGTGCGCAATTGCTCCGGTTCGCCGGTGATGCCAAGCACCCCGATCAAGCGCTGGTCGAGCAACAACGGCAGGTTGATGCCCGGCTGCACACCTTTAAGGTGCACCGCCGTCTGCGCGTCGATCTCCACCACCCGCCCGTTCGCCAGCACCAGTTGCGCGCCTTCGTGGCGGGTGTTGATGCGCTCCGGTTCGCCGCTGCCGAGGATCAAGCCTTGGCTGTCCATGACGTTGACGTTGTACGGCAAAATGGCCATCGCCCGGTCGACGATGTCCTGAGCGAGGTCGTGATCGAGTTCGAACATGGTGGGCAGATCCTTGAAAAATACGGCACGCGGTTGTTCACCGGCACAGGGCTTGGCGGCAATCGCTGTGCGCTGGCACAAAGACAATCCGGCCAGAGGTGGCCGAGACTCTCAGGGCGATCAACGTTACCCTTTGCATCGCAAAAAATCATAATAAAGAGAGAGCCGCCATGTCGCAGAGCGCCGCTGCTACCCAGACCATCGACGACGGTAAAAACGCCGTCTACAAACGCATCACCCTGCGTTTGATCCCCTTCATCTTCATCTGCTACCTGTTCAACTACCTCGACCGGGTCAACGTCGGATTTGCCAAACTGCAGATGCTCGACGCGCTGAAATTCAGCGAAACCGTGTACGGCCTCGGGGCTGGTATTTTCTTCATTGGCTACGTGCTGTGCGGCGTGCCGAGTAACCTAGCCCTGACAAAGTTTGGTCCACGGCGCTGGATTGCGCTGATGATGATCACCTGGGGCACGCTGTCGACCTGCCTGTTGTTCGTCACCACGCCCACCGGGTTCTACACCCTGCGCCTGTTTACCGGTGCGGCCGAAGCCGGGTTCTTCCCCGGTGTCGTGCTGTACCTGTCGCAGTGGTTCCCGACCTTCCGCCGTGGGCGGATCATGGCGCTGTTCATGTCGGCGATCCCGGTCTCGGGCTTGCTCGGCAGCCCGTTCTCCGGCTGGATTCTCAATCACTTCGCCGCAGGCCAAGGCGGTCTGGCCGGCTGGCAGTGGATGTTTCTCCTGCAAGGCATTCCGACGGTAATCCTCGGCGCCCTCGCCTATTTCCTGCTCAGCGACAGCTTCGCCAATGCCAAATGGCTGACCGCGCACGAACGCTCGGTACTCGAAGCCGACCATGCCGAAGACCTCGCCAACAAACCGAAAACCGCGACCGACTCGCTGCTCGCGGTGTTCAAGAACCCGGCGATCTGGGCGTTTGGCCTGATCTATTTCTGCATTCAGAGCGGCGTGTACGCGATCAACTTCTGGCTGCCGTCGATCATCAAGAACCTGGGTTTCAGCGATAACCTGGTGATCGGCTGGTTGAGTGCGATTCCGTATCTGCTGGCTGCGGTGTTCATGCTGGTGGTCGGGCGTTCGGCAGACTTGCGCAAAGAGCGCCGCTGGCATTTGGTGGTGCCAATGTTGATGGGCGCGATCGGTTTGGTCATCGCGGTGAATTTCGCCGCTAACCCGGCGATTGCGATTCTCGGCTTGACCATTGCGACCATGGGCGCGCTGACGGGTCTGCCGATGTTCTGGCCGGTGCCGACCGCCATGTTGAGCGCAGGGGCTGCGGCCGGTGGCCTGGCGCTGATCAACTCGATGGGGCAGATGGCCGGTTTCCTCAGCCCGTACCTGGTGGGTTGGGTCAAGGACAGTACAGGGTCGACGGATGCGGCGTTGTATCTGCTGGCGGCGGTGATTGTCGGTGGGAGTTTGCTCGCGTTGCGGATGACGCGGACGTTACGGGCTTAGGTTTAGATGCCTTCTGAAAACGGCCCTTGATTGGGCCGTTTTTATTGGATTCCTCTTGTTTTGATCATTCCCATGCCTGCGCAGGAACAATCAGTGCTCTTTGAATCCCGCATTTACCTATTAATGAACTAGAGCGGCGTCAGGCACCAGGAGGTTAGGCTTTGTCGGCCTTGATGACCCCAGAACTGCATATCCGTCCCCATATATATATAGTACCTCCCACTCATCACACATGAATTAATCGCCTCTGGAATAGATACAACGTAAACCCGCCGTAAATCCCGTGTAAAAATATAGTTATACGTGTGCTGCCCTCCTAGCGTGTTCATCCAGACAATTGCGGTATCCGAAGCCAGTTTCTCAGCGCTGACCTGCAACTTAAATACATTTTCAACACTTACCAAATAAGTAAGCGCTGTACCTTCCTGATCAGTTACATAAATGGTCGCCACGCCACGTTTTAGTCCAACAACCTTCCCCGTCTCAGTGACAGAGGCAGTCAGCGAGTCGGAGGAGGCATAATCGTATGGCGGAACCCCGCCCGTCGGTTTGCGGATTTCGGCATTACCAATAGAATCTTCGCCGGTTTTCGGCCAGTGCGTCAGTTTTACCGAGAACCCATGAAGCTTCATTTGTGCTCGATGGATACTGAACGCCAATCGTTCAATCAACCAAGGATCTGACTCGAGCTGGTTTCCGCTTTTTTCCTTCACGGTAAAGCTGTGCTGCCCAACCGCAATCGGTAGCAACTTGCTCTGCCACTTATAATTCGCTCCGGTTTGAACCTCTTCAATAAACACGTCGCCATCAAAAATCCGCAACACCATCCCCGCCAGCGCGCCCCCCGACAACACCACTTTATTATCCGAAACCGTGCCACCGTTCTGCACGTCCAGCCCGGATGAATTCTTCACCGCCAAAATAACCGGCTTCACGATCACCCGTGCCCGCGCAACTTTCGACGTTGCAGTAACCTCGCCCCCACGCACTTGCTGGCACGTCACAGCAATAGCACTGTCAGCAATCACCTTGGCATTGGGAATCATCAACTTGTGCACGAACGGAAGTCTGCCGACAAGTTCTTCGACAACATGCTCCACCACGGCCCCGGTCCCAGGCGTCGCGCGGTATGTCACCCGGACGGTATCGCTGATTGCCCACCGCGACTCCAGTACATGCACCTGGACGGTCAGGTCTTTGCTGCCCAGTTTTTTCAGGTCGATGGTGTCCGGAGCATCATAAGGGTCATCCGGATCTTCAGCGATATCCGGCGCCGCCATCCGTGTGCCCTTCAGATCAACAACCACCCGAATGGGTGCTGACCACGGCGAATTCAAATCGGGGCTGTTGCCGATCTGGTCATTCACCGTATAGGAGAAAGAAAACTGCAGATGATCGCCCGCCGCCTCCAGGTCGGTTTTTTTCAACAACAAACCAATCCGGGTCGGCACGCTGGTCGGTGCAGCGGGTGCTTCGTCGGGATGAACCTCGCGATATACATCATGGCCGTTACAACTGAGCTGGATCCGGTCGTAGGCCCGGCAGTAGGGATAGGAAAAATACACCTGCACACCCAGTGCTGCGCGGTCGGCATCAATACCGTCCTGAAGCACATCGCCAGGCAAAACCAACTCCAGTTCGGAGTGCCCTTCATCGCCGTTCTGGTCCTCCATTCCGGGGCGAATGGCGTTGTACAGAATCGTCAAGGGCAGCTCGTAGTTTTCTTCGGCGCCGGTGGTGCGTTTCACTGTGTAAGTGAGTTCATTGACGAAACCCGGCTCGGATCTGAGCAGGTTTTTCGGGATATGCAGGGTCACAGTGTCGTTCGTGGATTGGGCCTGCTGGCTGTCGACCCGCATCTGCCCGTTCACATGGATTGAAAATGTATCCAGCGGCTGCTGCGCCAGAACCGGATGGATAATGACTGTCGCGCCATCGGGCCGCAGATCGTAAAAGGCCTTGGCGATACCGCAATCGGCACCGGCTACTGATGTGTTGCTGTCTGGGAGTTGCGGCGCGTAAAGGTTGATTTCCGCGTCCTCTGGCAACACCTCATCGAAAGTTCGCATGCTCATGACAGCGCTCCTGATTTCAAGAAAGGGCGGGCCTTTTCTACAAGGCCATCCCCTAGGATCAGGCCAGAACAAGCGTCGACCCGACTACTGTCAGATCTGACAGTCCCGACGAACGGCCAACGGCTGCTGAATGCGCTTTTCGACAAAACGGTTGGCCGGTTTCAGCGCTTCTGGTATTTGGTTACCCCTTCCCACCGACAAAAGGATTCGGCATGAGCTATCGCACACTGGGTCACTCAGGCTTGCAGGTGTCCACCCTGACCCTCGGCACGATGATGTTTGGCGAGCAGACCAGCACCGAGGAATCGTTGCGCATCATCGACAAAGCCTGGGATCAGGGCATCAATTTCATCGACACCGCCGACGTCTACACCAATGGCCGCTCCGAAGAGATCGTGGGTGAAGCGATTGCCCGCAATCGGCACGAATGGGTGCTAGCGACCAAGGTTGGTTTTGGTCCGGTGGACGGCGTGCCGAACCGCAGCGGTCTAAGCCGCAAACACATCTTCAACGGTCTGGAGGCCAGCCTGAACCGGCTCGGCACTGACTATGTCGACATCTATTACCTGCACCGCGAAGACCACAACACGCCCCTTGAGGTGAGCGTTTCGGCAATTGGCAACCTGATTCGTCAAGGCAAGATCCGCTACTGGGGCCTGTCGAACTATCGCGGCTGGCGGATTGCCGAGGTGATTCGCATCGCCGACAAACTGGGCGTTGATCGCCCGGTGATCAGCCAGCCGTTGTACAACATCGTCAACCGTCAGGCAGAGGCCGAGCAGATCACCGCGGCCCACAGCTATGGGCTCGGAGTGGTGCCTTACAGCCCGCTGGCCCGTGGAGTGCTCAGCGGCAAGTACGCGCCGGATGTGACGCCAGACGCCAACAGCCGGGCCGGACGCCAGGATAAACGCATTCTGGAAACCGAATGGCGGGTCGAGTCGTTGCGCATCGCCCAGCAGATCCAGCAGTACACCGAGCAACGGGGTGTCGGCATGGTCGAGTTTGCCATTGCCTGGGTGCTGAACAACGCGGCAGTGACATCGGCAATTGTCGGGCCACGGACCGAAGCGCAGTGGGTGCAATACACCCTGGCGCAGGCAGTCAAAATCACCGCGCAGGATGAAGCATTTATCGATTCGCTGGTGACGCCGGGCCATGCCTCGACGCCGGGGTTCAACGATGTGAGCCATTTTGTCTCGGGACGTAGAGCGCTTCAGGTTTAAGATTTTCCCTAAGTGTTTAACAGCCGATACAATCGGCTGTTTTTCATTGAATCGAGCGCGGTCAGGGAATGAATGGATTGATCGCTCGACACCGGCCAGGGATAAAAAATGTTCAATCGCCCCGCTGACGTATCCGCAAAGGTTTCGCGCGGGCTGCTGTTGAAAAATCCTGGTGACGAAACGGACCCGCATCCGCCCGCGGCAGCCGTGGCGAGCGCCGCTGTCGGCCATCGCAAATCCTCTATTGAATACCGTGCGGATATCGACGGGCTGCGCGCGATTGCTGTTCTGCTCGTACTGATCTTTCACGGCGGACTTGCCGTTTTTCCGTCCGGATTTATTGGCGTCGATATTTTCTTTGTGATTTCGGGCTACCTGACCACGTCGATCATCATGAAGTCGCTGGAGAATGGCACGTTCAGCTTCACCGGGTTCTACACCCGCCGCATTTGGCGCTTGCAGCCGGCGGTCATTGCGTTGTTGCTGGTGAGCCTGCTGGTCACCACGCTGTTGTACTTGCCCGATGACCTCATCGATTTTCTGAAAAGCGAGAAGTACACCTCGCTACTCATTTCCAACCAGTACTTTTCCAAGGTAACAACGGGCTACGCGACCGCCGATGCCGCCAGTCTGCCGTTATTGCACACCTGGTCGCTGGCCATCGAATGGCAGTGGTATCTGGTGCTGCCGCTGGGTATCTGGCTGCTTGATCGTTATGTGGCCAAACATGCGTTCAAGGCTGTGATTCTGGGCCTGACCCTGACGGCCGTGGCACTGGCGCTGTATCTGTCTCGGGCGTATCCCGACCTTAACTACTATTACTTCACGGCACGCATCTTCGAATTGATGATCGGCTCCTGCGCGGTCATTTTCAGTTCAGACCGATTCAGATTGAACCGTTTGAGCGCATCGCTGATTTGCGCACTGGCGCTCGCGGTGATTGGCTACTGTGCCGTCCAAGACGACATTCTTGCCGGATTCCCCAGCTACCACGCTATCGCGGTCTGCGTCGCGACGGCGGTGTTGTTGTTTCGAGGCATTGGCGATGCCAGCCTCACGTCGCGAATCCTGGCGTTCAAGCCGCTGGTCTTTATCGGCACCCTCTCCTACTCGCTGTATCTGTGGCACTGGCCGATCCTCGCGGTGATGGCTTATCTGGGTATCGCTTTGACGCCGACAGTGACAGTCATCTACTTCGCGTTGACGTTCGTGACGGGCTACCTGTCTTTTGTGCTCATCGAAAACCGCTATCGCAAGGCGCGGGCCGGTTTCGGCAAGACCTTGCTGTTGCTGATGATTGTGCCCGCGATCGGTCTGTCGCTGCTGCACTCGGCTGGCAGGAACCACGAAGGATGGCCGAACCGTTTTGGTGAAGACTCCGTCGCTATGTTCAGTACCTTGAAAGCGTTTGTACCGGCTAATCGTGAAGACTGTCTGGGTGCCAGCGACGGTAGCAACCCCGGCTGCATCATGGGCGCAGCGCAGGCAAAACCACAGGTATTGCTGATGGGTGATTCCTATTCCAATCACTATTGGGGATTTGTCGAAACGCTGGCCAGGGATGCCGGCCTTTCGGTACTGGCGCAGGGTCATCCGGCCTGTCTGGCGCTGCCCGGGATTTATCTCTACAACTGGTACAAGGCCAGGAACGCTCTCTATGAAAAATGCCACGCCGCCGCGCAGCGCTATTACGAGCTTATCGCGAACGGCCAATTTCAATACGTGATCATTGGCCAGTTCTGGGAGGCGTACCTCACCGACTCCATCGTCACCAGACTGGATGACCCGCGCAGCCTCGAACTGTCGCAGCAACGCCTCGGCACAGCGATTCGCGAAGCATTGGCTATCATCGTCAAGAGCGGCGCCACGCCAATCCTGTTGATGAACACCTTCCCGATGCCGACGGGAATTAATGAATGCCTGCTCAAACAGGTGAAACTGCGCGGACTGATGGGCAGCGCCGAGCACAGCCGTTCTTGTGCTTCGGTGCGATGGTCAGGTCTTGAGGATCCCTTTATGGCGACGCTGTTCAGTGACCTGCAGGCCGAGTATCCGAGCCTTGTCGTTATCGACCCGAAAGATGTGCAGTGCCAGGACGGAACGTGCAGGACCACCATAGATGGCGTGCCGGTGTATCGTGACATTGGCCACGTTTCCGATTACGCGTCGTATAAATTTGGCGAGTTGTATCTCGAGCGTTTTGGCAATCCTTTGAAAGCCAAGCCCTAGCGCGCCATGTTGAAAATCATGAGCATCCGGCCAATATTCAGCACAGAAACCACGTATCCTGCGCGCCCCGTTTGATCTCCTACCCGCGAGGACAGTTTGTCTAAAGGTATCGCTCTATCGGTTTCAGCCTCGGTGCTGTTCGCCGTCATGTATTACTACACTTCGCTGCTCACCCCGTTGAGCGGCGTGGAAATCTTTGGCTGGCGGATGCTGTTGACCGTGCCCTGCATGACCGTGTTCATGCTGGTCTCCGGCGAATGGCGGCGGGTGCTGGAACTCGTCCGGCTGATGATGGCGAAACCAAAGCGGCTCGCGGGTCTGATCATGTCGTCCGCGCTGCTGGGCGTGCAGTTGTGGCTGTTCATGTGGGCGCCACTCAATGACTACAGCCTCGACGTGTCGCTCGGCTATTTCCTGCTGCCACTGGCGATGGTGCTGACCGGGCGAATCGCCTACGGCGAAAGCTTGTCGTATCTGCAAAAAATCGCGGTGTTTCTTGCCTGCCTTGGCGTGTTGAACGAGTTGTATCAGGTCGGCGGTTTCTCCTGGGCGACGCTGCTGGTCGTGGTCGGCTATCCGCTGTATTTCGTGCTGCGTAAACACCTGAACACCGACAACCTGGGCGGATTGTGGGTGGACATGACGTTGATGCTGCCGGTCGCCTGGTGGTTTGTGCGGGGTGGCGAGCAAGGCCTGGCGGTGTTTGCTCAATACCCGGGACTGATGTGGCTGATCCCGTTGCTCGGCCTGATCAGCGCGTCGGCACTGGTGGTTTACATCATTGCCAGCCGGTTGTTGCCTTTCAGTCTGTTTGGCCTGTTGAGTTACGTCGAGCCGGTGCTGTTGCTGGCGGTAGCGCTGCTGCTGGGCGAGAGCATCAAGCCGGGCGAATGGCTGACGTACATACCGATCTGGCTGGCGGTGCTGGTGCTGGTTTTCGAAGGTTTTAAACACCTGATGCGCCAGCGCCGCCCTTAAAGCCCTGCTCAGTTCAAAATGTGGGAGCGGGCTTGCTCGCGAAGGCATCCGTTCAGTCAGCCTCATTGTTGAATGGTAGACCGAATTCGCGAGCAAGCCCGCTCCCACATTTTTTGTTATCTGTGTGAGGCATAAAAAATCCCGGCTCTGCATCGCTGCAGGCCGGGATTTTTCATTTCAGTTGCCGATTACTCGGTGGCAAGCACACCACGACGCACCTGATCGCGCTCGATGGATTCGAACAGGGCCTTGAAGTTGCCCTCGCCGAAACCGTCATCGCCCTTGCGCTGGATAAACTCGAAGAACACCGGCCCCATCAGGGTTTCCGAGAAGATCTGCAGCAGCAGGCGCTTGTCGCCCTGCTCCGACGCGCCATCCAGCAGGATACCGCGCGATTGCAGTTGATCGACCGGCTCGCCGTGGTTCGGCAGACGCCCTTCGAGCATTTCGTAGTAGGTGTCTGGCGGTGCGGTCATGAAGCGCATGCCGATTTTCTTCAGTTGATCCCAAGTCTTGATCAGGTCGTCGGTCAGGAACGCAACGTGCTGGATGCCCTCGCCGTTGAACTGCATCAGGAACTCTTCGATCTGGCCGGCGCCCTTGGACGATTCTTCGTTCAACGGGATGCGGATCATGCCGTCCGGTGCCGTCATGGCTTTCGAGGTCAGGCCGGTGTATTCGCCTTTGATGTCGAAGTAGCGGATCTCGCGGAAGTTGAACAGCTTCTCGTAGAAGTTCGCCCAATAGGCCATGCGGCCGCGATACACGTTGTGGGTCAGGTGATCGATGATCTTCAGGCCGGCGCCGACCGGGTTGCGGTCAACGCCTTCGATGAACACGAAGTCGATGTCATAGATCGAACTGCCTTCGCCAAAACGGTCGATCAGGTACAACGGCGCGCCGCCAATGCCTTTGATCGCCGGCAGGTTCAGTTCCATCGGACCGGTTTCGATGTGGATCGGCTGCGCGCCGAGTTCCAGTGCGCGGCAGTAGGCCTTTTGCGAGTCCTTGACACGGAACGCCATGCCGCACACCGACGGGCCATGTTCGGCGGCAAAGTACGAGGCGACGCTGTTGGGTTCGTTGTTGAGGATCAGGTTGATCGCGCCCTGGCGGTACAGGTGCACGTTCTTGGAACGGTGGGTCGCGACCTTGGTGAAGCCCATGATCTCGAAGATCGGCTCCAGCGTGCCGGGCGTCGGCGATGCGAACTCGATGAACTCAAAGCCCATCAGGCCCATTGGGTTTTCGTATAAATCTGCCATGGTGGCGCCTCATCATTTCTTATCAATTAACCAGGGTTATTTGTCAGTCATGTGAGGTCTGGGGTGGCGCGCAGGAGATGCCACGCACACTGCGGGCGAGGAAGTCACCGTAGATCAGTTGAAACCCGAATATCTTCATTGTCGACCTAAGGCTCTTGCGGGCGAGGCTTCTGCTGCCAGAAGACGATTATTATTGTATGCGTAAACCGATTCTACACAGCGTAACCCGGCTTGTCTGCTGCCTCTATAAAATCCGCTTTTTTGCCATCGGTGCAAGGGTTTTGTTACACAGATAAATGCCCAGCAGAATCAATGTTGCACCCAGATACATGGCGGGGGTCAGTTGCTCGCCGAGCAGTAACGCACCCAGCATTACCGCCGTCAGCGGGTTCAGGGCGATGAAGACGCCGCTGCGCGTCGCGCCGATTTTACGGATGCCATCGTAATAACCGATGTAAGCCAGCGCCGAGCCGAAGACGCCGAGATAGATCAGGCTCAACCATTGCGCAGTGCCAAGCTCGATCAGCGCAGTCCAGCTCAGTTCGCCACGAACGACCGCCAAAATCCACAACATGGCAGTGCCAATAAGGATTGAGTAAGTGACCGTCTGCAGCGGCCCCAGGCTCTGATTGAGGCTGCGGGAACACAGCGAATAAACGCCCCAACCCACCACGCAACCCAATATCAACAGGTCGCCGACCCACGCATCCGCGGTTGCCGCCAGCAACTGCGGGTTGCGACTGACAATGACCAGACTGGCACCGGCGATGCAGAGGACGATGCCGGTGACTTTCACTCGCCCGAGACGCTCCTTGAACAGTAGCCAGGAAGCCAGGCCGATCACCGCCGGATTCAACGCGACAATCAACGAGGCGCGTGAAGCGTTGATGTATTGCAGACCATAAAAGAAGCACAGGTTGTAGAAGAAAATCCCGAACAAGCCCAGAAGACTCAGCTGCAACCACTGCCGTGCCGTCGGCCGCGCCAGTGGAATGCGCGCCAGCCACAGGAAGCCGAGCAACGCGGCACTGGCCAGCAAAAAGCGCAGACTGGCGGCGAACATCGGACTGAGACTGCCGGCGAGAAAACGCCCGGCGACAAAGGTCCCGCCCCAGATCATGGTGACGGCCGCCAGCGTCACGTACACCGGCATAGCGGATTCGCCCCGATGGGCTTGCTCAAGGTTACGCATGACACTCCAGACCCATACCGTAAAGGGATGGCGTATCATCCCGCTCATTATCCGTCATCGTAAAATGAGCAAATACTCATGACCCTCACGCAACTGGAAATATTTTCGCGCGTGGCCGAACTGCGTGGCTTTACCCTCGCCGCCCAGCGCCTGGGGATCTCGCAGTCTGCGGTGTCCCACGCGATGAAATCCCTTGAGCAGGAACTGGGTATCGAGCTGCTGCGGCGCCATCAATCCCACGTCGAACTCAGCGATATCGGCGAACAACTGCTGCTGCGCGCCCGGGCGATGCTCGGCCTCGCCAACACCTTGCGCCAGGAAGCGGCGGATGCACGTGGCATGAAAACCGGCACGCTGCGCATCGGCTCGTTCGGCCCGACCTCGTCGATCAGGCTGTTACCGAAGATTCTGCAGCGCTTTCGCCAGGCGCATCCGGGCATCGAAGTGCACATCGATGAAGGGCCGGATCGGCAAGTTATTCAATGGCTGGAGGAGCGGCGCATCGACGTCGGATTCGTGGTGCTGCCCGAAGAGCGTTTCGACACCTTCGCCTTGCTCGAAGATCAAATGGTCGCGCTGCTCCCACGCGGACATCAACTGGCGGCGCAGTCAGCGTTGAGACTCAAGGACCTGTGCGACGACCCGTTTGTGCTCACCGAGGCAGGTTCCGCAGAATTGGTGTCGCGACTGTTCATGGCGGCGCGGTTGCAACCGAACATCCGTTATCGTTGCTCGCAACTGATCAGCACCCTCGACACGGTCAGCCGTGGCGACGCGATCACAATTGTCGCTGCGAGCTCATTACCGGACGACGTCAGCGCGGGTTACGAGAAACGGCCCTTGCTGCCGGCCGTCAAGCGTCAGGTCGGTCTGGCCGTGCTTGATCAGCGCCAGGCCTCACCGGCAGCGCTGGCCTTTATCAAGCTGGCGACAACCGTCTCCCAACAATGAGCGGCACAAGCGTCATCCGCCATCTATCCTCCCTTTTGCTTCAACGTTTGTCCGGCGCCGCGCCGTCGCCAGGCCTGAACTCAAGCGCCCCACTTCATCGCAACAGGATGCGTCCATGCCGCTCACCGTGAGACCCCGCCGCAAGCGCAGCACGCGCATCATCGTGACACTGCTCAGCGGCCTGCTGCCCATCGTGCTCGGTAGCGTGATTCTGTATATGCAGGCTGAGCGCACCTTGCAGCAAAGTTCGCAGCACACCGCCGAGGAAGCGCTGCGCCAGTTCGAGTTAATGCTCGACAACACCGCGCAGGCCGCCCGGGATCTGCTGCCACTGGCCGGGAAAACCTGCGAAGAGGTGAAACTGGCCTTGCGCGAACAGGTCACCCGTCGCCCCTTCGTGCGCTCGACCAATCTGGTGTGGGACAACGACCTGTATTGCAGCTCGCTGTTCGGCGACTTCAAGGAAGCGGTCAACGCGGGCGATTATCACGCCGGCAAACTGTGGCTCATGAACGGTAACCCGGTAACTCCCAACACCGCGCTGCTGGTGTACCGCCTCAGCGACGGTCGCGGCGGCGCGCTGACCACGCTTGATGGCTATCACCTGAGCAACATCCTGCGCCTGATCGGCCGGCAGACCTTGCTCGTGCTGCAAGTCGGTGAGAATTGGCTGTCCGCCGACGGCAGCGTGCACCAGGGCGAGCTTCCCGCTCTGCCCGTGGCGCAAAGCACGCTGAACTCCGCGCGTTACGCGTTCAGCGTCGCAGCGGGTTTCCCGCAGGGGCAAGTCTGGCGCTACATGGCGGACGAATACCCGCCCTTGTTCAGTCTGCTGATTTTTTTCGGCGTGGTCTCGGGTGCCATTGGCCATATCGTGCAGAAGCGCTCGACCTCGCCGAGCCACGAAATGCTCCGTGCGCTGGAGGCCGGCGAGTTCATTCCGTACTTCCAGCCGGTGGTTCATGGTGACAGCAAGGCATGGTCAGGCGCCGAAGTCCTGATGCGCTGGAATCACCCCAAGGAGGGCCTGGTGCGCCCGGACCTGTTTATTCCCTTCGCCGAGCATTCGGGGCTGATCGTGCCCATGACGCGTTCACTGATGCAGCAGACCGCGGCCCTGCTGGGACCGCACTCGGCAACGTTCGCCACACCGTTTCACATCGGTATCAACATTACTGCCAGCCATTGCCGGGATCTGGATCTGGTCGAGGACTGCCGCGAATTCCTCGACGCCTTTGTCGCTGGCAGCGTAAGCCTGGTGTTGGAGTTGACGGAACGAGAGCTGATTGAACCCACCGACATTACCCGTCAATTGTTTGAGCAACTGCACTTGCTGGGCGTGAAGATCGCGATCGACGATTTCGGCACCGGCCACTCCAGCCTCGGCTACTTGCGCAAATTCAATGTGGACTTCCTCAAGATCGATCAAAGTTTTGTCGCGATGATCGGCATCGACGCGTTGTCGCGGCATATTCTGGACACGATTATCGAACTCTCGGCCAAGCTCGACCTGGGTATTGTTGCCGAAGGTGTCGAAACTCAGGCCCAGGCTGATTATCTGACCGCGCACCACGTCAACTTCCTGCAAGGCTATTTGTTCGGCAAACCAATGCCGGCCGCGGATTTCATCAGCGCATTAAGTCACCATTAACTACATGACACAACGACCGGACCGGCGCACCAAATTGATACAAAAAAGCGCTGTTGTTACATGAAGACAAGATCAGGATTTACTCTGGGGCGATTAACTACTACAATTTTTTCAACCTGAGCAAAACTGGCGGGTAAGCCATTTATCACCGAGTCGCTTCAAGGCTCCCGGCTTATAGCTTTGTTTGCGGTTGGTATCAGCTAAACACACTATTGGAGTAAAGATATTGTCCAGACTCGCTGAATTTCGTGCAGCTGAAAAGGCCCTTCAGGAACAGCTCAAGCAGCTGGAATCGCTGAAGAACGATGCCGGGCTCAAGAAAGAAATCGAATTCGAAGAAAAGCTCCAGGGGCTGATGAAAACCTACGGCAAAGGCCTGAAAGACATCATCGCCATTCTCGATCCGAACCCGGCAAAATCGGGCCTGCAAGTGTCCGCAGCGCCTAAAACCCGTCGCGCCCGCGTGGTCAAGGTTTATCAGAACCCGCACACCGGCGAGTTGATCGAAACCAAGGGCGGCAACCACCGCGGCCTGAAGGCCTGGAAGGAACAATACGGTGCAGCTACCGTTGATTCCTGGTTGCGCGGTTAATCTTCCGCCAACAAAAAGCCCTGCCAGAAGCAGGGCTTTTTTATTGACAATATTTAACAAATGAAATGATTTTCATCCTGCAAGTTGCCAGCATTTGCTAGCGTAAGGGCGGTGAACCGCTAAACATTTTGCTGCGTAATGTTGCGATTGCGGTGCAACGTCCAACTTTGTGCTTAATCCCTTCGGCTATTTAACCCTGTCACAAAATAACACTCTGCTAAAGTTTCAGGCTGTTTCTTGCCGCGACTATTTCCTCGGTGCTCGCCTTATAAACCTCTGCCTGCCCTGCATAGGAAAGAACATAAGCCCGGCCCGCCTCGACTGCGGCGACCAGTGTTTGCGACAGCACATGGCGACCGTTCTCAGTGATGGTGCAGGTCGTCTCCAGCGCTGGCAAAGACCCCAGCGTTGACGCATGCACTTTGTTGCACACACTTTGGTAACCGCTCTGGAAAAAATCCTTCTGGATGGATTTGCGCATTTCCATCAACACGCCCTGCAAGTTGACTTGATGCCCGCTTTCAACCGGCGTCATGGTCAACTCCATGACCATTACCTGATTGCCATCGGCATCATTTTTCACGGCTCGCTGACGGGAAACCGACGGCGTCGCGTCGGCAAGCTTCGCGACTACCCAGCCCGCTGGCCAGGTAATTTGCGGTTCGGCGGCGAACACCGAAGTGCCGACCGCAACCACGGCCAATAGAACCAACCCAGACTTGAACACTCGGATCATTAGCGCACGCACTCGCAGAGATGAGCTGCAAAGTCTGAGCCTCGCCCGTGCGCAGAGCAAGCTTGCCCTTTCATTTGGTGATGCTGGCAGGCTTGCGTATCATTGCGTCCATCCACTCGCCCATAGTTATTGGAGGGCTCATGAGCCTCAACGAACTGAACACTTTCCCCGGCGTTACCGCCACGCCAGACAGCGCAACCCGTAACTTCGTGTTCAACCACACCATGCTGCGCGTGAAGGACATCACCCGGTCGCTGGATTTCTATACCCGCGTGCTGGGGTTTTCGCTGGTCGAGAAGCGCGATTTTCCGGAAGCCGAGTTCAGCCTGTACTTCCTCGCCCTGGTGGATAAAGCGCAGATCCCCGCCGATGCCGCTGCCCGCACGCAATGGATGAAGTCGATCCCCGGCATTCTCGAATTGACCCATAACCACGGCACCGAAAACGATGCCGACTTCGCCTACCACAACGGCAACACTGACCCGCGTGGTTTCGGCCACATCTGCATTTCGGTGCCGGATATCGTTGCCGCATGCGCACGTTTTGAAGAACTGGGCTGTGATTTCCAGAAGCGCCTGAGCGATGGCCGCATGAAAAGCCTGGCGTTCATCAAGGATCCGGACGGTTACTGGGTCGAGATCATCCAGCCTGCGCCGCTGTAACTGACTGACCGGTTTACTTGTGGGAGCGAGCCTGCTCGCGAAAGCGGTCTGTCAGTCAATAAAGTATTGAATTCGCTACCGTCATCGCGAGCAGGCGAAGGCCAACAATTGGATTTGAGTCAGGCATAAAAAAACCCATGATCGCTCATGGGTTTTTTCATTTCCGACTTGGCAATTACGCCGGTGCCGAAGTCCGGATCAAGTGATCGAAAGCACTCAACGATGCCTTGGCGCCCTCGCCCACGGCAATAACGATCTGCTTGTACGGCACAGTCGTGACGTCACCGGCGGCGAAGATGCCCGGGATCGAGGTCTCGCCACGGTTATCGACGATGATCTCCCCGCGCGGCGACAGCTCGATGGTGCCTTTGAGCCAATCGGTGTTAGGCAGCAGGCCGATCTGCACAAAGATCCCTTCCAACTCGACCGTGCGCAATTCATCGGTGTTGCGATCCTTGTAGCGCAGGCCGTTGACCTTCTCTCCATTGCCAGTCACTTCAGTGGTTTGCGCACTGGTGATGACTGTCACGTTCGGCAGGCTGTGCAACTTGCGTTGCAGCACGGCGTCGGCACGCAGTTGCACGTCGAACTCCAGCAGCGTTACGTGCGACACGATACCGGCCAAATCGATGGCCGCTTCAACGCCGGAGTTGCCGCCACCGATCACTGCCACGCGCTTGCCCTTGAACAACGGACCGTCGCAGTGCGGGCAGTACGCCACGCCTTTATTGCGGTATTCCTGCTCGCCCGGCACGTTCATTTCACGCCAGCGTGCGCCGGTCGCGAGAATCACGCTTTTGGCTTTAAGGGACGCGCCACTGGCGAAGCGGACTTCGTGCAGTTCGCCATTCTTGCCAGGGATCAGCTTGTCGGCGCGTTGCAGATTCATGATGTCGACGTCGTACTGCTTGACGTGTTCTTCCAGCGCCGTGGCCAGTTTCGGGCCTTCGGTTTCCTGTACGGAAATGAAGTTCTCAATGGCCATGGTGTCCAGCACCTGACCACCGAAGCGCTCAGCGGCAACGCCGGTGCGAATGCCTTTACGCGCTGCATAAATGGCGGCCGAAGCGCCGGCTGGGCCACCGCCGACGACCAGCACGTCAAAGGCTTCCTTGGCGCTGATCTTCTCGGCCTGACGCTCAATGGCACCGGTGTCGAGCTTGGCGAGGATTTCTTCCAGGCCCATGCGGCCCTGGCCGAAGTTTTCGCCGTTCAGGTAAATGCTCGGCACGGCCATGATCTTGCGATCATTGACTTCATCCTGGAACAGCGCGCCGTCGATGGCGACGTGGCGAATGTTCGGGTTGAGCACAGCCATCAGGTTCAGCGCCTGAACGACGTCCGGGCAGTTCTGGCAAGACAGCGAGAAGTAGGTCTCGAAGCTGAACTCGCCTTTGAGCGAGCGAATCTGCTCGATGACTTCAGCACTGGCTTTGGATGGGTGGCCGCCGACTTGCAGCAGCGCCAGTACCAGCGAAGTGAATTCGTGGCCCATCGGAATACCGGCGAAACGCAGACTGATGTCAGCGCCCGGGCGGTTGATCGAGAACGATGGCTTGCGTGCGTCGTCACCGCTGTCGATCAGAGTAATCTGGCTCGAAAGACTCGCAACGTCTTTGAGCAGGTCGAGCATTTCACGGGATTTCGCACCGTCGTCGAGGGATGCAACGATCTCGATCGGTTGGGTGACCCGTTCCAGGTACGATTTCAACTGGGCTTTAAGATTGGCGTCCAACATACGGGCGATTTCCTATATTTGAGGCAAAAAAAAGCCCGAGCGAATCTCGCCCGGGCATTTTTATTGGGCGGTGCAGCTAACTTAAGAAGGTGCGGCGTACCGCCCTGCGTTGCGTGTCACAGACTTAGATCTTGCCGACCAGGTCCAGGGACGGAGCCAGAGTGGCCTCGCCTTCTTTCCACTTGGCTGGGCAAACTTCGCCTGGGTGTGCAGCAACGTACTGAGCAGCCTTGATCTTGCGCAGCAGCTCGGAAGCGTCACGGCCAACGCCGCCATCGTTCAGCTCAACGATTTTGATCTGACCTTCAGGGTTGATCACGAAGGTGCCACGATCCGCCAGACCGGCTTCTTCGATCAGCACGTCGAAGTTGCGGGAGATGACGTGGGTCGGGTCGCCGATCATGGTGTATTCGATTTTGCCGATGGCTGGCGAAGTGTTGTGCCAGGCAGCGTGGGCAAAATGCGTGTCGGTGGAGACGCTGTAGATTTCTACGCCCAGCTTCTTGAACTCAGCGTAGTTGTCGGCCAGGTCTTCCAGCTCGGTTGGGCAGACGAAGGTGAAGTCGGCTGGGTAGAAGAACACGACCGACCACTTGCCCTTCAGGTCAGCGTCCGAAACTTCAACGAAATCGCCGTTTTTGAACGCGGTAGCTTTGAACGGTTTTACTTGGCTGTTGATGATAGGCATCGATGACTCTCCGTCAGGGGTTATGAAGTTGATGGGTGAATCCTACCCATTCGCTGGACGGAAGGCTCATTGGCAAACCTGATACTGCTGATTTGTTTTCGCTATTACGTGACTGTATTAATAGAAGAAAACGATCTCTACGCTTGATCCGGCTTATCCATGATCCGAGCCATTCCCAGGAATGGGCTGACCTCAACATAACGCATTGCGGATTTCATGTCCTTCCAGCCGACGTAACTCATCAGCGACTTCAAATCCCAGCCGCTTTGATGAGCCCAAGTGGCGAAGCCGCGACGCAATGAGTGGCTGGTGTAGTTCTCAGCGGCGATCCCCGCGCGCTGCAAGGCCTGGCGTAGTAGCGGGATAATGCTGTTGGCGTGCAGGCCCTCCTCGTTCAGATTGCCCCAGCGGTCGATGCTGCGAAAAACCGCGCCACGGACCAGCGCCGCTTCGGTGACCCAGTCGATGTAAGCCTGGACCGGACAAAGCTTCAACAGCGCCGGCGCCTGATAGGTCTGCCCCAGATTCTCGCGATCGCCCTTGCTGCGCGGCAGGTACAAGGTGATGCCGCGGCCAGCGTGAGCCTGCACATGTTCGACCTGCAAGCGGCACAGCTCGTCGCTGCGAAAGCCGCGCCAGAAACCCAGCAGAATCAGTGCGCGATCTCGATAAGCCTTGAGCAACGCAGGGCGATCCTGCTGTTGTCGGGCGGTCTGAGCTTCGTGTTCCAGCCAATCGATCACACGCTGCAAATCCTGCAATTGCAACGGCTCGGCCTGCTTTTCCTGAGCCGGGTGCAATGCGCGAATACCTTTGAACACCTTGCGCACCACCGGCGCCTTGGTCGGGTCGGCAAACCCCTGACTGTTGTGCCACTGCGCCAGCGCCGACAGACGCAGCTTCAGCGTATTGATCGACAGCACCCCTGCATGCTCCACCAGATAGCGCGCAACGCTGTCGGCTGTTGCAGGCAAGAAGCCGCCCCAGACCACTTCAAAATGCTCGATGGCGGCGCGATAGCTGCGGCGCGTGTTGTCACGGGTCGCTGCTTGCAGATAGCGATCCATATCGCTCATGGGCGGTTTTCTCTCGGCGTACTGATTCAGGGATGCAAATCGGCATTTTGCCGCCTGACACTGGGTAATACCAGTATATCCCGCCTCTTCTATATCAAAGATTTAACTTTATTTTCAGCGTGGTACACTGCGTACTTTAGTGTCATGTACCACAGTACGTAACCGTAGGAGTTTACATGGCCCGTGGCGGCATTACCAAAGCCCTGGTGCAGATTGCGCGCACCGCGATTCTGGCTCGCGGCGAACACCCGAGCATCGATGCGGTACGCATTGAAATGGGCAACACCGGCTCGAAAACCACGATCCACCGCTATCTAAAGGAACTGGATGACGGCGCACAGCCCGTCGAAGCCTCGGCGGAACCGATCGACGACGAGTTGGCCGCACTGGTCTCGCGCCTCGCGCAACGCCTGAAAGAACAGGCGCAGGAGCCCATCGAACAGGCGCGTGAACAATTCGAGGAGCAGCGCGAGGCGCTGGAATCCGAGCTGAAGCAGACACGTCTGGCCCTGGAGAAACTCGAACACGAGCACGATATTCAGGGCGCCGCCTTGGCGCGCGAGTCCGAAGCCCTGAGCAATACGCGCTCGATGCTGCAAACCGAACAGACCCGCAACGCCGGGCTGAATCAGGCGCTGGCGGACTTTGAATTGCGCCTGCAGGACAAGGATGAGCAGATTCGCTCACTGGAAGAAAAGCACCTGCACGCCCGCGATGCGCTGGAGCACTACCGCAACGCTGCCCGAGAACAACGCGAACAGGAGCAGAGTCGCCACGAAGCCCAGGTTCAGCAATTGCAAGCCGAATTGCGCCAGGCCCAGCAAAGCGCCCTCGTACGTCAGGACGAAATCACCCAGCTGCACCGCGACAACGAGCGCCTGCTCACTGAAAACCGCGGCACCCAGCGCGAACTGAGCCTGATGCAGGACCAGCTCAAGCAGAGCAATCTGCGTCAGGATCAGTTGCTGGAGCAAGCCACTCGCGTCGACAGCGAGCGCACTCTCCTCCAGGAACGCCTGCGCGCGGCCTCACTGGAAAGCCAGGTGCTCAAACAGAACGTCGAGGAGCAGACGCAACTCAATCAGACGCTGGAAAAGGAATTAAGCAAAGCGCAGGCAAATCTTGAAGAAAGCCAGCGTCTGGCAGCCACCGTTGCGGCGGCGCCAGACGTGGCCAAACCGAAGGACGCTTAAGCGCCGACCGGCGTACGCATGGTGACGAACTCTTCGGCGGCCGTCGGGTGGACCCCGATCGTGTCGTCGAAGTCGCGCTTGGTTGCGCCAGCCTTCAAGGCAATTGCCAAGCCCTGCACGATCTCACCGGCATCCGGTCCGACCATGTGGCAGCCAAGCACTTTGTCGGTCTTGGCATCGACCACCAGTTTCATCAGGGTTTTTTCCTGACATTCAGTCAGGGTGAGCTTCATCGGCCGGAAGCGGCTCTCGAAAATCACCACCTCATGGCCGCATTCGCGCGCTTCTTCTTCGCTCAAACCGACGGTGCCAATGTTCGGCAGGCTGAACACGGCGGTAGGGATCATTTTGTAATCCACCGGACGGTATTGCTCAGGTTTGAACAAACGCCGCGCCACGGCCATGCCTTCGGCCAGCGCTACAGGCGTCAGCTGCACACGACCGATGACGTCGCCCAGCGCGAGGATCGATGGCTCGGTGGTTTGATATTGGTCGTCGACCTTGATGAAGCCCTTGTCGTCGAGTTGCACATCGGTGTTTTCCAACCCCAGGTTGTCCAGCATCGGACGCCGACCTGTGGCGTAGAAAACGCAATCCGCGTCCAGAACACGGCCATCCTTGAGGGTCGCTTTCAGGCTGCCGTCGGCCTGCTTGTCGATCCGCGCGATGTCAGCGTTGAACTGCAAATCCATGCCGCGCTTGGTCAGTTCTTCCTGCAAATGCTTGCGCACCGCACCATCAAAGCCCCGCAGGAACAGATCGCCGCGGTACAGCAGTGTAGTGTTGGCGCCAAGGCCATGGAAAATCCCGGCGAACTCGACGGCGATGTAACCGCCGCCGACCACCAGCACACGCTTGGGCAGCTCTTTGAGAAAGAATGCTTCGTTCGAGCCAATGGCATGTTCGTGGCCTGGAATCTGCGGAATCTGCGGCCAGCCGCCGGTCGCAATCAGAATATTCTCGGCAGTGTAACGCTGGCCATCGACCTCAACCTCGTGCGGCCCGACGATCTTCGCGTGCGCCTCATGCAGCGTCACGCCACTGTTGACCAACAGGTTGCGGTAGATACCGTTGAGGCGATTGATCTCGCGATCCTTGTTGGCAATCAGCGTCGCCCAATCGAAATTCGCCTCGCCCAGGCTCCAGCCAAAACCGGACGACTGCTCGAAATCTTCGGCAAAGTGCGCTCCGTACACCAACAGCTTTTTCGGCACGCAGCCGACGTTGACGCAGGTGCCGCCCAGATAACGGCTTTCAGCCACCGCCACCCTCGCACCAAAACCGGCCGCAAACCGCGCCGCCCGCACACCGCCGGAACCGGCGCCAATCACATAAAGGTCAAAATCGTAGGCCATTTCTATCTCCTCGGCAGGCGATCAGCATACCCGCAGCCATCCATTGGGCAAGCGCTGCGATCCATATAAGGGCGGAAAACGAAAAAGCCACCCGAAGGTGGCTTTATCTTGCAGACAGCTCAAACGGGCTTAGTAAGCCTTGCCCGTCTTGTAGAAGTTCTCGAAGCAGAAGTTGGTCGCCTCGATGTAACCTTCAGCACCACCGCAGTCGAAACGCTTGCCTTTGAACTTGTAGGCCATGACGCAGCCGTTCTGGGCTTGCTTCATCAGGGCGTCGGTGATCTGGATTTCGCCGCCCTTGCCTGGCTCGGTCTGTTCGATCAGGTCGAAGATGTCCGGAGTCAGGATGTAACGACCAATGATCGCCAGGTTCGACGGTGCGTCTTCCGGCTTTGGCTTCTCAACCATGCTGTGCACGCGATAGATGTCGTCGCGGATCATCTCGCCGGCGATCACACCGTATTTGCTGGTTTCCTGCGGGTCGACTTCCTGGATGGCGATGATCGAGCAGCGGAACTGCTTGTACAGCTTGACCATTTGGGTCAGGACACCGTCGCCTTCGAGATTGACGCACAGGTCGTCCGCCAGGACCACGGCGAACGGTTCGTCACCGATCAACGGGCGACCGGTCAGGATCGCGTGGCCGAGGCCTTTCATTTCGGTCTGACGGGTGTAGGAGAACGAGCACTCATCGAGCAGCTTGCGGATGCCGACCAGGTATTTCTCTTTGTCGGTGCCCTTGATCTGGTTTTCCAGCTCGTAGCTGATGTCGAAGTGGTCTTCCAGAGCGCGCTTGCCACGACCGGTAACGATGGAGATTTCCGTCAGGCCGGCGTCCAGCGCTTCTTCAACGCCGTACTGGATCAGTGGCTTGTTTACCACCGGCAGCATTTCTTTAGGCATGGCTTTAGTCGCTGGCAGGAAGCGAGTACCGTAACCGGCTGCTGGGAACAAGCATTTCTTGATCATATAAGTCCTTGAAAAGGCTGTGTGTACGAGTTTCGGCGCAGTCTAATCAGGCGGCGTGCACCTTACAATGCCCCGCACTGGCTAACCGATGCCATCATAGAGAAATATTCTTGCCGATAGTTCCATCGGTGTTTCGGGCGGCGCAGTCAGCGTAGCGCAAGACGCCGGCAAACGGCACTACCATACGCTTTTCAGACCCGGATGCGAGCAATTGCCGGTATCATGGCGGCTTTTGAACCAGCGAACGAGACAGACTAGATGGCCGCGGTAAAAATCATCAACGGGTATGTGATCGACAAGAAAGACGGCAAATGGACGCTGACCACCACCAACGGCGAACACATCGCCGGGCCGTTCGACAGCGAACAGATGGCGACAGACGTGGCATCGGTGTTCACAGACACTCCGGCATCGTCAAAACGCCGTGGCAAGGATCAAGACTGATCGGCGCCAGGAAACGCAGAGCCCTGCCATGCGCAGGGCTTTTTTGTGCCTGCATACAAACAAGTGGCAAAACGCTATAACCTTTTCACCGCGGCGCTGTCAGAGCGTCTAGTCCCCCTCGCTGAAGACCTGATATGACCAAGAAAACGTTGCTGCCCCTTTTTGCACTTCTGCTGGTCGGCGGTTGTGCCACCTCGCAACCCACCTACCTTAAAAACGGCGAACAGGGCCTGAGCATCGATTGCTCCGGCGAAGCCAACTCCTGGGCGATGTGCTACGAAAAAGCCGATGCTTCTTGCGCCGGCACCGGCTATCGCATCGTCGGCACCGATGGCACGCCTGCGCCAGCGGAAAGCGACAAGACCCTCGGCGTCGATGTCGGCAATTACAAGAATCGTTCGGTCGTCGTGGTCTGCAAATAACGGCTTACATGTGAATTTCGGCGAACTTGATGCCCAGACCGCGCACGACGTCGATAAGATCGTCGAGCCGGTTGAAAGATTCGACTTCGTCGTTCTCGTCGACCAGAAAGTAACTGCGCCCGGCGCTCTTCTTGAAAAACACGATCCACTCCCCAGGATTCGCCGGGTTCTGGATGACATGGGTGGCAGAAATAAGGCCTTCTGCGTGGCGCTCCCGCACGTGCTCTCGCTTCATCGCGACTCCCGGAATGAAAATGCCGTCACAGCGTGACTGTGACGGCATTCGATACTGATGACTGATAGTCTATCAGCCGGAAATGCAGGCGTTTGCGGCTTTCTGCACATCATGCGGGCGAACCGGCACGTTGGACATGCGCTCATGCAGCTTGATACTGCTGCCGCCGGAGCGGTCCTCGATATCAAACACAGCCGCCGGGCCTGAAGACAGCTTGCCGGGGACGATCACACGCACGCCTTCCTTGTGCGGCTGCAACTGCAGCGCGCCGCGGCTGTCGGCGAGCTTATCGGACAGGCACTGCGCGTATTCAAGGGGCTTCTTTCCGGAGATCACGCTCATGGTCGGCAGTGTTTCATTGATTTCGGCAACATTCGCACAACCGGCCAGAGCCAGAATCCACGGCACACACACCACACCCCACTTCATACCTAACCTCCGTTAAAGACCGTCCGACAGCACAAATGCCGTTTTTATCCGGAGCCTTTTGCATTTAACCCGCATCCAATCGCGAATATCTGTTCAAAATTGTCAAAGCGACGCCCGACGGCCAGATAATAACCCGTGCGGGCTGATAAACTGCGCTCATTGACAAGCTATCGTTTTGATTTTGTAGAAAAAGCCCTTCTGGAGGCGCCCATGAAATTTATTCACCAGCGCGAACACCTTAACGAAGACGACATCGTCGTCATCCAATGCTCGCAAATGTGCAACATCCGTCTGATGAACGACGCCAACTTCCGCAGCTTCAAGAATGGCGGCCGTCACACTTACCACGGTGGCGCCTTCGACACGTTTCCGGCGCGCATCACTGCGCCCAGCACCGGCTTCTGGAACATCACGATCGACACCGTCAATCGCCGCGCAATCAGCGTGACGCGCAAGCCGACGCTGACTCACTCGATCAAGATCATCCGTCGCTCCAGCACTAAACTGAGCTGAAACACGTAGCCTATTCTGAAAGGAAACCATGACCGTGGCGCAAAAAACCAAATACGTCATCAAGTACAAGCTCGACGGTGAACGGCGTTTCGAGTTCGCCGAGCTTGAGACCGGCACCGATGAGGAAGCGAAAGCGGCGCTGAAAAAGCTGCACACCGACGAAGAAGTCACTGACATCAAAGTCAGCAAAGCGCTGTAAGTCGTCTTGTCATAGAGTTCGACCGCAAGTGGCGGAGTGTTCCGCCGCCAAGGCCTGCCTAGACTGCTCCCTCGATGATCATCAAGGAGTCGGCATGACACTGTCACCTTCCCGGCTGGATGCACTCGACTGGGCAAGCCTGGAGCAGCAACTGGATCAGCACGGCTGCGCGATCATCCGCTCATTGCTACGGACCGAAACCTGCGAGCGCTTGAGTGCTCTGTATCCGCAGACCGAGCCGTTTCGTTCGCAGGTCATCATGGCGCGCCACGGATTCGGTCGCGGCGAATACAAATATTTCAGCTATCCCCTTCCTGCCCCGGTCGAACGTCTGCGCACAGCGCTGTACCCGCGACTGGTGCCGCTGGCTAACCGTTGGTACGAGCGGATGGGTCTGGCGCAGCGTTTCCCAGCGACTCATGCCGAATTTATCCAGCGCTGCCATGCTGCCGGCCAACAGCGCCCTACCCCATTGTTATTGCAATATGGCCCGCAGGATTACAATTGCCTGCACCAGGATCTCTACGGCGAGCAGGTGTTCCCGCTGCAAGTGGCGCTGCTTCTGTCGCAACCGGGGCGGGACTTCACGGGCGGCGAGTTCGTGTTGACCGAACAGCGCCCGCGCATGCAATCGCGCCCGCAGGTGCTGGATTTACAGAAAGGTGACGCGGTGATTTTTGCCGTCAATCAACGGCCGGTCAAAGGTGTGCGGGGCGACTATCGGGTGACCATGCGTCACGGCGTCAGTCGCCTGCACAGTGGCAATCGGCATACTCTAGGCATCATTTTCCACGATGCGTCATGAGCGCCATGCAACCGAATCCTTTTGATCTGTTCAGCGATCACGAACCCGTACAGCAACCGCGTAACGAGCAGATCGGCGAGCAATCGTGGGTGCTGCGCGGTTTCGCCTTGCCCCGCATCGAATCGTTGCTGACGCAGCTGGCGGCTATTCTCGCCGCAGCCCCGTTGCGGCACATGGTTACGCCGGGGGGCTTCAGCATGTCGGTCGGCACCAGCAGTTGCGGCGCGCTGGGCTGGATAACCGATCGCAGCGGCTATCGCTACACCCGTGTCGATCCTCTCAGCGGGTTACCCTGGCCGCCGATGCCGACGGTGTTTGCCGAATTGGCGCATGCCGCCGCCGAGCGGGCCGGTTTTGCTGATTTCCACGCTGATTCCTGCCTGATCAATCGCTATGTCCCCGGTGCCAAGATGTCGTTGCATCAGGACAAAGACGAAAAGGCCTACGCCGCGCCGATCGTTTCGCTGTCGCTGGGATTGCCGGCGATGTTCCTGTTCGGCGGTTTCGCACGCAGTGACAAGAGCCAGCGCATCCCCCTGCTGCACGGCGATATGGTGGTCTGGGGCGGCGTCGATCGCCTGCGTTTTCATGGGGTGCTGCCGATCAGACACGGCCGGCACCCGCAACTTGGCGAACAACGAATCAATCTGACGTTCCGCCTTGCCGGATAAGCGCAAGAATTTGAGCGCAAGGCCCGGAGTGTTGCGATCATCAAGGCTGGTTAACCTGAGTCAAACAGGCCAACGGATGTCCTCTCATGAAAACGCAGTCCTACACTCTCGACACCGAAGCTGATCCACGCTGGGCCGCTGTGGTGGCGCGGGACCCGCAGGCGGACGGGCAATTTGTCTACGCCGTGAAAACCACCGGCATCTACTGCCGCCCGAGCAGCCTTGCACGGCTGCCGAAGCCAAAGAATGTCGAATTTTTCGACACGGCCGAACAGGCAGAAGCCGCCGGTTATCGTCCGAGCAGGCGCGCCAGCAAGGACCACAGTGAAGTCGCCGCGCAACGTGCCGCCACCGTGGCGATCGCCTGTCGTCGTATCGAGTCCGCCGAGACGTTGCCGTCGCTCAATGAACTGGCCGCGGCAGCCGGGTTGAGCCCGTTTCATTTTCACCGGGTGTTCAAGGCGGCTACAGGGCTGACGCCCAGAGGCTACTTTGCTGCCCATCGCTCGCGCCGGGTGCGTGAGCGTCTGGCGGGCGGTGGTTCGATTACCGATGCTCTTTATGAGGCGGGCTTCAATTCCAATAGTCGCTTCTATGAATCGGCCGATCGGTTGCTGGGGATGAAGCCGGCTGAGTACCGCTCGGCCGGGCACAACAATGACATTCGTTTCGCTGTCGGCCAATGCTCACTCGGCGCGCTGTTGGTGGCGCAAAGCGCGCGCGGCATTTGTGCGATTCTGCTGGGCGACGACCCGCATCAGCTGGTGTGCGATCTGCAGGATCAGTTTCGCCAGGCCAACCTGATCGGCGCCGACACCGACTTCGAACAGCTGATCGCCAAGGTCGTCGGGTTTGTCGAAGCGCCGGCGATTGGCCTCGATCTGCCGCTGGACGTCAGAGGCACTGCGTTTCAGGAACGCGTATGGCAGGCGCTGCGGGAGATTCCGAGCGGCAGCACCGCCAGTTACGCCGAAATTGCCCAACGCATCGGCGCACCGACATCAATGCGCGCCGTGGCGCAGGCCTGCGGCGCCAACAAGCTCGCGGTGGCGATTCCCTGCCACCGCGTGGTGCGCAGCGATGGCAACCTGTCCGGCTATCGCTGGGGCGTCGAGCGCAAACGCCAGTTACTCGACCGTGAACTCAGCGATTGACGTCGACCACCACGCGTCCGCGAAGCTGGCCGGCCAGCAACTGCGGTGCGGCGTCGAGGGCTTCGCTCAAGCTGATCTCGCGGCTGATCAGCGCCAACAGAGCAACGTCGAGGTCTGTCGCCAGGCGATCCCACGCTTGTAGGCGACGCGCCTTGGGCTGAGTGACGCTGTTGATGCCAGCCAGCGTCACCCCGCGCAAAATGAACGGCGCCACTGAGGCGGGAAAGTCCATGCCCTGGGCCAGACCGCACGCCGCCACGGTGCCCTCCGAACGCGTGCTGGCGCAGGCATTGGCCAACGTGTGACTGCCGACCGAATCGATGACCCCGGCCCAGCGCTCCTTGGCCAGCGGCTTGCCCGGCGCGGACAGAGTGGCACGATCAATAATTTCAGCGGCGCCCAGTTGCTTGAGGTATTCATGCTCCGACACACGACCGGTAGACGCCACGACCCGATAACCCAGCTTGCTCAACAGCGCGATGGCAAAACTGCCGACACCGCCGTTGGCGCCGGTCACCAGCACCTCCCCCCGGTCCGGCGTCACGCCATTGCGCTCCAGCGCCAGAATACACAGCATGGCCGTGTATCCCGCGGTGCCGATGGCCATGGCTTGTGCCGGGGTAAACGCCTCGGGCAACGCAATCAGCCAGTCGCCGTTGAGCCGTGCCTTCTGCGCCAGACCGCCCCAATGTTGTTCGCCGACGCCCCAGCCGTTGAGCAACACTTGATCGCCCGGTTTGTAGTCCGGGTGCGAACTGGCTTCGACGGTGCCTGCAAGGTCGATCCCCGGCACCATCGGAAACTTGCGCACCACCGGGCTGCTGCCGGTGATTGCCAGGCCATCCTTGAAGTTCAGCGTGCTGTACGCAACCTGCACGGTCACATCGCCCTCGGGCAATTGCGCGTCATTGAGTTGCTGCAGGCTGGCGCGATAACCGCTGTCGTCTTTATCGATCACTATGGCGTTGAACATGACGGCCTCTCGTTGCTGTTGTGAAGATAGCGTGCCTTCAAATACCACATCGCAACACGTTGCCACACTCGACTTTGCGCCAATCGGGGTATCCGCCGGGCGTTTCCATCGCGGGCGACTATGCTTTTTCGACGGCTGTCATCCCTTCAAAAACAGCCCTGTCGATGGAGCTGACAATGTCTTGCCCGCGCGTGTTACTGATGCTGTTGATGCTCTGCACACTGGTGTTCGGCAACGCTTGGGCGGCGCCCGCAGCCAGCAAAAAAACCGCCGTGGCGGACGAGCCGACATGGCCGCAAGTCATCACCAGCGGCACGGCCAAACTCACCGTTTACCAACCTCAACTGGACAGCTGGGATGGCTACACACTCAACGGACGCGCAGCGGTGGAAGCGACGAGCGCCGACGGCCAATCTACCTATGGCATCGTGCAGTTCAGCGCACACACCCTGGTCGACAAGGCCACCCGCTGGGTCGCGCTGGATCAATACCAGGTCACCAAGGCCGACTTTCCCGCCGACGCCGCGCAGGCAGATATCTGGATAGCGGCCCTGCAAAAAGATGCCAGCAACCGCAAAAAAACCATTTCTCTCGACCAGCTCGAAGCGGCCGTCAGCGTGCTCTCAGCGGAACACCGGGCAGACAGCGCGCCGCTGGAAAACACGCCACCGAGCATTCTCACCTCCGAGGTGCCCGCCCTGCTCGTCTACATCGATGGCGATCCGGCGTATCGAGCGGTCGACGGCACCGCGCTGCAACGGGTCATCAATACCCGCCCGCTGTTACTCAAAGACGCGCAGGGTCGACACTATCTGCATGTCTTCGATGGCTGGATGGTGGCCGAGCGATTCGATGGCGATTATCAGCGCCTCGCGGCACCGCCTGCGGAGCTTGAAAAGGCCAGGCAAGCGGCGATCAAGAGCCGCCAGGTCGACCTGTTGACCGGGCAGAGCGACCCGCAGGACACAGTGCCGAGCCTGGCCAAACCGCCGCAGCCAAAGATTTTCATCGCCACCACGCCCACCGAACTGATCGTTATGGACGGCGCCGCGCAGTGGTTGCCGATTCAAGGCACAAGCCTGCTCTACGTCAGCAACACCACTGGCCACATCTTCAAGGAAATCGGCGATCAGAACAGCTACGTGCTGATCTCCGGGCGCTGGTTTCGCGCCAGTGACATGAACGGCCCGTGGACGTTTGTCCCGGCCGACAAATTACCCGCCGACTTCGCCGCCATTCCCGACGACAGCGCAAAAGAAAACGTCAAGGCCTCGGTCGCGGGCACACCGCAGGCGCAAGAAGCGGCCATCGCGGCGACGATTGCGCAAACCTCAGTCATCAAAAAAAGCGCGGTGAACATGACCGCGCCGCAGTTCGATGGCGAACCGCAGCTCAAAGCCATCAGCCCTACATCGCTGCAATACGTGATCAACAGTGCGACACCAATCATCAGGGTCGACAACAACAGCTGGTACGCCGTGGAAAACGGCATCTGGTTCACCGCCACGACACTCAACGGACCGTGGGCGGTCGCAGGGTCGATACCGGCGGTGATCTATTCGATTCCCCCCAGCTCGCCGATGCATTACCTCACCTACGTCAAGGTCTACCAATCGAGCGGCGATACGGTGGTGGTCGGCTATACACCGGGTTACCAGGGTTCGAACGTTGACCCAACCACAGGTGTAGTGGTGTATGGCACCGGTTATCCCTACACACCTTGGGTCGGAAGCGTCTGGTACGGGCCACCGGTGACTTACGGTTTTGGCGTCGCGATTCGCTACACCCCCTGGACCGGATGGACGTTCGGTTTCGGCTTCGGCTGGAGCTGGGGCGGCAGCACCGTGGCGATGGGCTGGGGCTGGGGCGCTTATCCATGGTGGGGCAATTACGGTTGGGGCTACGCCTGGGGGCCACGCTTGTATCCGGCGCCGCTGGCCTGGGGCGGCGCGGCCTATGGTTATCGCGGCGGCGCCATCGCCTGGGGCCCCGGCGGCTGGGCGGGTACTACCGGCAATCTCTATCATCAATGGGGTGATCGGGCGACGGTCAGTCGCTATGGCGCCGGTTACAACGCCTGGACGGGGAATCGCTGGGCCGGGCAAGTGGGGTCTTCCTACAACTCGCGCACCGGTGTCGCGGCGGCCGGTCAACGCGCCGCCGTGCACAATGTCTATACCGGCAATTACGCGGCGGGTCGCAGCGGCGTCGCCGTCGGACCGAAAGGCGCGGCGATTGCCGGCGAGCGTGTCACCGTCGGCAACGTGCGCAACGGCACCCAGGTCACGGCCAACCGCGGCGCGGTGTACAACCCCAATACCGGCAACAGCACGCAATATGCCGGCGTACGCGGACGCAACAGCGGCGCCGCACGGGTCAACGACAATGTGTATGCGGGGCACGACGGCAACGTGTACAAGAAGACCGACAATGGCTGGCAAGCGATGCCCAAGGGCGGTGCCGCACGGCCGGCGCCAATCAATAACAACGCGCAATTGCAAAACCTCAACCGGGAATCCGCCGCACGCCATTTGGGCAACCAGCGCACCCAGAATGTCCATCGCTCTTCGCAAGTCATGAATCGCTCTTTCGGCGGCGGCGGAGCACACCGGCGCTGAAAAGCTGCACAAGATGTTCTTAATTTCGAACTGGCTGAACATCGGGTTTTGCTGTTAAAAAACCGGCTCAGCCGTTCCTGCCCGTTCCGTCGTTCGGAGAACCCCCATGAGCCAATGGCCAGACACCCGTCTTATTGATCTGCTCGGCATTGAGTTGCCAATCATTCAAGGCCCGATGGCCGGGGCGACGAACTCATCCATGGTGATTGCCGTGTGCAATGCCGGTGGACTCGGTTCAATGCCGGCAGCGATGCTGAGCATCGAGCAATTGCGCGACGAACTGAAAACTATTCGTCAGCACACAAGCAAACCGTTCAACGTCAACTTTTTTTGCCACCAGCCTCCGGCGGCCGACGAGCAACGCGCCCGCGACTGGAAAAACCTGCTGGAGCCTTATTACCGCGAACTGGGCGTCGACTTCGACGCGCCCACCCCGGTGTCCAACCGCGCGCCGTTCGATGCTGCCGCCTGCGAAGTGCTGGAAGCGTTTCGGCCTGAAGTGGTGAGTTTCCACTTCGGCTTGCCTGAAAAGTCGTTACTGGATCGGGTCAAAGCCACCGGCGCAAAAATTCTCTCGTCCGCCACCACGGTGGATGAAGCCGTGTGGCTGGAGCAGAACGGCTGCGACGCGATCATCGCCATGGGCTATGAGGCGGGCGGTCACCGCGGGATGTTCCTCAGCGAGGATTTGAGCAGCCAGGTCGGTACGTTTGCCCTGGTGCCACAAGTGGTCGACGCTGTGCGCGTGCCGGTCATCGCTGCTGGCGCGATCGCCGACCCGCGCGGTGTCGCGGCGGCATTCATGCTCGGCGCGGCCGGGGTGCAAGTTGGCACCGCGTATCTGTTTACGCCCGAAGCGAAAGTCAGCGCCGCCCATCACCGCGCGTTGCGCACCGCCAAAGAGAGCGAGACGGCAATCACCAATCTTTTCACCGGACGACCGGCGCGGGGCATTCTCAATCGCGTCATGCGGGAACTCGGGCCGATGTCGGACAAGGCGCCGGCATTCCCCCTGGCCGGTGGCGCACTGATGCCGCTGCGGGCAAAAAACGAAGAGCAGTTCGCCAATCTCTGGGCGGGCCAGGCGTTCACGCTGGGCAAAGAGCTGGGTTGCGCGGAACTGACGCGACAACTCGCTGAAGAAGGCCTCGTCAGGCTGCAACGGCATTGAGCAGCAACCGGGCGAGAGCAGAGCGTTATTGTCCGGTTGAATATCAGCACTTCCTGTTGCCCGGCGTTCCGCTATATATTTCACTACATAGCGCTTTCGCCAATGTTGTCGACACGGCTGTTCTTTTGGACACCGGCCCGGCATATGCCAACACGGAGCTGTTCAATGATTCTGCGTGCCTGCCTCGCTTCTTTGCTTTCGATGTTTACCGTCGCTGCCGTCCAGGCTGACGAAGTGCAAGTGGCGGTCGCCGCTAATTTCACCGCGCCGATTCAGGCCATCGCCGCCGATTTTGAAAAAGACACCGGACACAGACTGATCGCCGCCTACGGCGCGACCGGGCAGTTCTATACGCAGATCAAAAACGGCGCGCCGTTTGAAGTGTTTCTGGCGGCCGACGACAGCACCCCGCAGAAGCTTGAGGCAGAAGGCGAAACCGTCAAAGGCTCGCGTTTCACCTACGCCATCGGAACCCTCGCCCTGTGGTCGGCCAAAGCAGGCTATGTCGACGCCAAGGGCGAAGTGCTGGCGAAGAACCAGTTTCAGCACCTGGCCATCGCCAACCCGAAAACCGCGCCCTACGGCCTCGCCGCCACCCAGGTTCTGGACAAGCTGAAGCTGACTGAGGCAACCCGCGCGAAAATCGTTGAAGGCCAGAACATCACCCAGGCCTACCAGTTCGTTTCGACGGGCAATGCCGAACTGGGCTTCGTCGCCCTCTCGCAGATCTACAAGGACGGCAAAGTCAGCAGCGGCTCGGCCTGGATCGTCCCTGCCGACCTCCACCAGCCAATCCGGCAAGACGCCGTGATACTCAACAAAGGCAAGGACAATCCCGCCGCCAAGGCGCTGGTTGATTACCTCAAAGGCGCAAAAGCCACGGCACTGATTCAGTCCTTCGGCTACCAGCGCTGATGTCGCTGACGAGCGCGGATTTCGCCGCAATCTGGCTGACCCTGAAGCTGGCATCGCTGACCACGGTCATCCTGCTGCTGATCGGCACGCCGATTGCGCTGTGGCTGGCGCGGACCCGCTCATGGTTGCGCGGCCCGGTCGGCGCAATCGTCGCGCTGCCGCTGGTGCTGCCGCCGACGGTCATCGGTTTCTATCTGCTGGTGCTGATGGGCCCCCATGGCGCGCTCGGCCAGTTCACCCAGTGGCTCGGCCTTGGCACCCTGACGTTCAGCTTCACCGGGCTGGTGATCGGTTCGGTGATCTATTCCATGCCGTTCGTGGTGCAGCCCTTGCAGAACGCGTTTTCAGCAATCGGCGATCGCCCGCTGGAAGTGGCTGCCACTTTACGGGCCGGGCCTTGGGACACTTTTTTCAGCGTGATCCTGCCGCTGGCACGCCCGGGGTTTATCACCGCGGCGATCCTCGGTTTTGCTCACACCGTCGGAGAGTTTGGTGTAGTGCTGATGATCGGCGGCAACATCCCCGACAAGACCCGCGTGGTCTCGGTGCAAATCTACGACCACGTCGAAGCGATGGAATACGCTCAGGCCCATTGGCTGGCAGGCGCGATGCTGGTGTTTTCGTTTGTGGTGTTGCTGGCGCTGTACTCCAGCCGCAAAACCCGCATGGGCTGGAGCTGATTGATGATCGATGTACGTCTGAACCTGGTCTGGCCGGATTTCAATCTGGACGTCGATCTGCATTTGCCGGGACGGGGGGTGACGGCCTTGTACGGTCACTCGGGTTCCGGCAAAACCACCTGCCTGCGCTGCATTGCCGGGCTTGAACGCGCCGCCCACGGACTGATCCGGGTCAATGACCAAGTCTGGCAGGACAGCGCCAAGGGTATTTTCGTCGCGCCGCACAAGCGTGCGCTTGGCTACGTCTTTCAGGAAGCCAGTCTGTTTGCGCATCTGTCAGTGCGGGCCAATCTGCAATTCGGCCTCAAGCGTATCGCCCCTGCGGAACGCCGCGTCGACCTGGCGCAAGCCAGCGAACTGCTGGGCATCGGCCATTTGCTGGAGCGTCATCCGCAGCATTTGTCCGGCGGCGAACGCCAGCGCGTGGGCATCGCTCGCGCGCTGCTGACCAGTCCCGAATTGCTGTTGATGGACGAGCCGCTGGCCGCACTCGACAGCCAGCGCAAACGGGAAATCCTGCCGTACCTGCAACGCCTGCACGATGAATTGGACATTCCGGTGCTGTACGTCAGCCATGCTCAGGATGAAGTCGCGCGACTGGCCGATCATCTGGTGCTGCTCAGCGCCGGCAAGGCTCTGGCCAGTGGCCCGATCGGTGAAACGCTGGCGCGGCTGGATTTGCCCATGGCGATGGGCGATGACGCCGGCGTCATTATTGAAGGCCAGGTCAGCGCCTATGACGCCGACTACCAACTGCTGAGCCTGCAATTGCCCGCCACCGCGATGCACATCCGCGTCACCCACGCACCGCTGGCGCTGGGCCAGGCCTTGCGCTGCAAGGTGCATGCGCGGGACGTCAGCCTGTCCCTGGACAACGCTGAGTCGAGCAGCATTCTCAATCGGCTGCCAGTCACGGTGGTCAGTGAACAGGCGGCGGACAACAGCGCGCACGTGCTGATTCGACTGGACGCCGGCGGCACGCCGCTGCTGGCGCGCATCACGCGTTTTTCCCGGGACCACTTGGGCGTGCACCCGGGGCAGGCGCTTTGGGCGCAAATCAAGGCGGTTGCGGTGCTGGCCTGAATCCGTTGGCACGACGGCCATGGCGTGCGGTCAATCGCTTTATTGATCTGCCGCCAAGGAAACCTGCCATGTCCGATACCGAGCTGACCGTTGCACTGCCAGCCGACCTGCATTACGTCGACGACACCCAGCCCGGCATCACGCGTAAGAAGCTGCGAGGCAAATTCTGTTATTTCGACCCGTCCGGTCAACGCATCAGCGATCCCGAGGAAATCAAACGCATCAACGCCCTCGCCGTGCCGCCGGCGTACACCGACGTGTGGATCTGCGCCGATCCGTGCGGGCATTTGCAAGCCACCGGCCGCGATGCCCGCGGGCGCAAACAGTACCGCTATCACCCGCGTTGGCGCGAAGTGCGCGATGCCGACAAATATTCGCGCCTGCGCGAGTTCGGCATGGCTTTGCCGAAACTGCGCAAACAGCTGGAAACCTTGCTCGCCGCGCCCGGTTTCAGCCGCGACAAAGTCATGGCCACGGTGATTCTGCTGCTCGATGCGACATTGATCCGCGTCGGCAACACGCAATACGCGCGCGACAACCGCTCCTACGGCCTGACCACCCTGCGCAGCCGCCACGTCGAGGTCAACGGCAGCGCGATCCTGTTCCAGTTTCGCGGCAAAAGCGGCATCGAACATCAGATCACCGTCAAGGACCGGCGCCTGGCGCGGGTGATCAAGCGGTGCCTTGAGATTCCAGGGCAGAACCTGTTTCAGTATCTGGATGAAAACGGCGAGCGCCACACCGTGACCTCGTCCGACGTCAACGCCTACCTGAAAACCCTCACCGGTGCCGATTTCACCGCCAAGGATTACCGCACCTGGGCAGGCAGTGCGTTGGCATTGGCGACATTGCGCGAGATCCGCCACGAATCGGACAGCGAAGCCAAGCGCCACGTGGTAGACATGGTGAAGAGTGTCGCCAAACAACTGGGAAACACGCCGGCGGTGTGCCGCAAATGCTACATCCATCCGGCCGTGGTCGAGCATTTCATGCGCGGCGCCCTCGCTGAACTGCCACGGCCACGTACGCGCAAAGGCCTGCGTGAAGAGGAAGTGGCGCTGGCGATGTTTCTGGAGCGAATGAGCGAGATGGCGCAAGCCTCCTGAGAAGGCATACGCGCAAGTTGTCTATTTTTTGCACAATCGCCATAGGCTTCTATAGTTGATGTGACACGAATCAACTGCGGTGACGCCATGGAAGACCCCTTCATCGTGAAGCGTTGCAACAAGATCGTCATTCATGGACGCCGCGCCGGGGAGCGCCCGCAGCCACCGGCCGAAGCCACGGCCTGGTTCCGTATCTGCGATGCGCGTACCAACGGTTTCATCGGTGACGGCTACGACGATCAGCTCGATGCGCAACGCGAATGCCAGCGACTCAACGCAGCCAGTTCTGTGTCAGCGGCCCACCGTCACCGGGCGGAGGCCGGCGATTAGCGGGTCTATACTGAAATCAGCTGTGACTCGCCGGCCTTTGGCTATCACTCACTGCTGTTCTTGAATGGAGGTGTTCCATGTCCGAAAAAGAGTCCATCACCACCCTCCTCACCCTGCTTGACGCCCGCCAGGCGCGCCTCGCCGCCGCTTGCAAGGAGATCGCCGACTGGGTCGATCACCAAGGCGGCCACCCCACCGCCCTGCGCATCCGCGACCGCCTGAACGATATCGAAAAAGACACGCCGCTGATCCGCAACACGCTGTCGTCGCTCAAGCCCGTCGACCGGCCGCTGCCACGTTTCAGATAGGCCGCTCGCCCTGCTGGTATTCACGCGGCGTGCAGCCAAATTCGCGGCGAAACACAGTATGCAGGTATTGCGCGGATTTGAAGCCGCAACTGCGCGCGATGTCGGCAATGGCCGCGCCGGTATGGTTCAGGCCAGTGGCCGCGGCTGCCAGTTTGAAGCGCAGGATCTCGTCGTGCACGCTGCAACCACGGACCTTGCGAAAATGCGCTTCCAGGGATGAGCGCGAAATGCCGACATACCCGGCCACTTGCGCCGTCTTGATGCCCTGACACGCGTACTGACGAATGAACAGCAGCGCTTGCATCACATACGGATTGCCCAACGGCTGATGCAGGCTCGACGTCTGCACATTGATCGCGTCCGGCGGGATGAGGATCTGTGTCCCCGTGGACGGCATACCGTGCAGCATCTGATGGAGCAGATGCGCAGCGGTGCGGCCCATGGTCTCGGTGCCCTGAATCACTGAACTCAACGGTACCCGGGTCAAACTGCGGGTCAGCGGATCGTTATCGATGCCGATCAACGCGACTTGCTCGGGCACTGCGATGCCGGCGGTCAGGCAAGCCTGGAGCAACTGCCGCGCCCGGGCGTCACTGACGGCGATAATCCCCACCGGCTTGGGCAGGCTTTGCAGCCAGGCGATCTGTTGTTCGACGGCGCTGTCCCACAGCGGCGCGCTGGTGCCCATGCCGCGATAGATCTCAACCTCCAGGCCGTCGCGCTGCATCAAGCGGCGAAAGGCTTTTTCGCGCTCCTGCGCCCAGCGGTTGGCTTGCGCCTCGGGCAGGCTGAAGCAGGCAAATCGCGTCAGCCCTGCCTCGATCAAATGCTCGTAGGCCATTTTCATCAAGGCATCGTTGTCGGTCGCAACGTAGGGAATGCCCTTGGGGTACGCCCGCGCATCCTGATAAGAGCCGCCCACTGCGACCACCGGCCTGTTGATACCAGCCAGTGCTTCGCCGATCAGCGGATCGTCGAAGTCGGCAATGATCCCGTCGCCCTGCCAGCGCTCGATGCCTTTGAGGCGACAAAGAAAATCCTCCTCGAGAAACAGATCCCAGGACGCGCGCGTGCTGCTCAGGTAGTTGCCGATGCCGCTGATGATGCCCCGGTCGTAGATCTTGCTGCCGTTGAACAACAGGGCGATGCGGTGCACGGGCGGGACGGTTTTCATGGGTCGGATCCGGGCGTTCGATGCCGAGGCGATCGACACAGACTAGGCCCGCGCGCGGCGAAGCTCAATAGTCAAAATCGCACACCCGGTTGGTGATTTTCATAATCAGCACGCCCTGCGCCGTTGCTAGTATCGAGGCACACCAAGAACAACAAAGGACCGCCCCATGTCGTTTTTCCCCGATGTCGACAAGATCCGCTACGAGGGCCCCGCCAGCGAATCCGCCCTCGCCTTCCGCCACTATGACGCCGATAAAATCGTCCTCGGCAAACCGATGCGCGAGCACCTGCGCATGGCGGTCTGCTACTGGCACACGTTCGTCTGGCCGGGCTCCGACGTATTCGGCGCCGGTACGTTCAAGCGTCCCTGGCAGCGCAGTGGTGATCCCATGGAATTGGCGATCGGCAAGGCCGAGGCGGCGTTCGAATTCTTCAGCAAACTGGGCATCGATTATTACTGCTTCCACGACACCGACGTCGCCCCCGAAGGCAACTCCCTGCGCGAGTACCGCCATAACTTCGCGCAGATGGTCGATCACCTTGAGCGTCATCAAGAGCAGTCGGGTATCAACCTGCTGTGGGGCACCGCCAACTGCTTCAGCAATCCGCGCTTCGCCGCTGGCGCCGCGAGCAATCCCGACCCGCAGATTTTCGCCTGCGCCGCCGCCCAGGTGTTCAGCGCAATGAACGCGACACAGCGCCTCAAGGGTTCGAACTACGTGCTCTGGGGCGGTCGCGAAGGCTATGAAACGTTGCTCAATACCGACCTCAAACGCGAGCGCGAACAACTCGGGCGCTTCATGCGCATGGTGGTCGAGCACAAGCACAAGATCGGCTTCAAGGGCGACCTGCTGATCGAACCGAAACCGCAGGAGCCAACCAAGCATCAGTACGATTACGACACCGCCACGGTGTTCGGCTTTCTCCAGCAGTTCGGTCTGGAAAACGAAATCAAGGTCAACATCGAAGCCAACCACGCAACGCTCGCCGGGCACAGCTTCCACCACGAAATCGCCACGGCGACCTCACTGGGCATCTTCGGCAGCATCGACGCCAACCGCGGCGACCCACAGAACGGCTGGGACACCGACCAGTTCCCCAACAGCGTCGAGGAAATGACCTTGGCCACCTATGAAATCCTCAAGGCCGGAGGTTTCACCCATGGCGGCTTCAACTTCGATTCCAAGGTGCGCCGCCAGAGTCTCGACGACATCGACCTGTTCCACGGCCACGTTGCCGCCATGGACGTGCTCGCCCTGGCGCTGGAACGCGCCGCTGCGATGGTCCAGGACGACCGCCTGCAAAAATTCAAGGATCAGCGCTACGCCGGCTGGCAACAACCGTTAGGGCAGGCGGTGCTGGCCGGTGAATTCAGTCTTGAATCACTGGCCGAACACGCCTTCAGCAACGAGCTCAACCCACACGCCGTCAGCGGCCGCCAGGAGATGCTCGAGAACGTCGTCAACCGGTTCATTTATTCCTGAGCACGACGCGGGTCGCGGTGACATTTCCATGACAATTCTGTCGCCGCGAACCTCGATCAACGTTCTACAGTTTCTGGCGCACCATGCGCCTCGTCAGGCAGTGTCTTCCAACAACAATAAAAGGACGCACCACCATGAACAAAGCCAAACGTACCTTGCTCGCCGGCGCCCTCGCCCTGCTCTCGTTACCCGTCATGGCCGACTCGGCCAACCCGAAAATCGGTTTTTCCATCGATGACCTGCGCCTCGAACGCTGGTCGCGCGACCGCGATTATTTCGTCGCGGCGGCGGAAAAAATGAACGCCAAGGTCTTTGTGCAATCGGCCGATGCCAACGAGCAGAAGCAGATTTCACAAATCGAAAACCTGATTTCCCGTGGCGTCGACGTGATCGTCATCGTTCCATTCAATGCCACCGTGCTGACCAATGCGGTCGCCGAGGCGAAGAAGGCCGGGATCAAAGTGGTGTCGTATGACCGCTTGATTCTTAACGCCGATGTCGACGCCTACATTTCATTCGATAACGAAAAAGTCGGCGAGATGCAGGCCGGCGGTGTGCTCAAGGCTGCGCCGAAGGGCAATTACTTCCTGCTGGGTGGCGCACCGACCGACAACAACGCGAAAATCCTGCGTGAAGGCCAGATGAAAGTGCTGCAACCGGCGATCGACAAGGGCGACATCAAGATCGTCGGCCAGCAGTGGGTCAAGGAATGGAACCCGACCGAGGCGCTGAGCATCGTCGAAAACGCACTGACCCGTAACAACAACAAGATCGATGGCATCGTCGCCTCCAACGACGCCACCGCCGGCGGCGCCATCCAGGCCCTGGCCGCGCAGAAGCTGGCCGGCAAGGTGCCGATCTCCGGCCAGGACGCCGACCTTGCCGCCGTCAAGCGAGTCATCGACGGCACGCAGACCATGACCGTCTACAAGCCACTGAAACTGATCGCCTCCGAAGCCGCCAAACTGTCGGTGCAACTGGCGCGCAACGAAAAACCGACCTATAGCTCGCAGTACGACAATGGCAGCAAAAAAGTCGACACCATCCTGCTCACGCCCACCGCGCTGACCAAGGACAACATCGACCTGCTCGAACAGGACGGCTTCTACACCAAGGCACAGATCGCCGGGAAGTGATCAGACCTTAACGTTCTGATCATGCACAACCTGGTGGGAGCGGGCTTGCTCGCGAAGGCGGCGTGTCAGTCAGCAAAGCAGTGTCTGGACTGACGTTATCGCGAGCAGGCTCGCTCCCACAGGTCCAGTGTCCGAGTCTTGGTCTGTGAGCCTCTCCCATGTCCGACTATCTGCTGCAAATGAACGGCATCGTCAAATCCTTCGGCGGTGTCAAAGCCCTCAATGGCATTGATATCAAGGTCAGGCCCGGTGAATGCGTGGGCCTGTGCGGCGAGAATGGCGCCGGCAAGTCAACGTTGATGAAGGTGCTGTCGGCGGTCTATCCCTACGGCACCTGGGACGGTGAAATCCTCTGGGATGGCCAGCCGCTGCGCGCGCAGTCGATCGGCGAAACGGAAGCGGCCGGCATCGTCATCATCCATCAGGAACTGACCCTGGTGCCCGACCTGTCCGTGGCCGAAAACATTTTCATGGGCCATGAACTGACCTTGCCCGGCGGGCGCATGAATTACCCGGCGATGATCCACCGCGCCGAAGCCCTGATGCGCGAGCTGAAAGTGCCGGACATGAACGTCTCGCTGCCGGTTTCGCAGTACGGCGGGGGTTACCAGCAACTGGTGGAAATCGCCAAGGCCTTGAACAAACAGGCGCGCCTGTTGATTCTCGACGAGCCCTCCTCTGCCCTGACCCGCTCGGAAATCGAGGTGCTGCTCGACATCATCCGTGACCTCAAGGCCAAGGGCGTCGCCTGTGTTTACATCTCGCACAAGCTCGATGAAGTGGCTGCGGTGTGCGACACCATTGCGGTGATTCGCGACGGTCGGCACATTGCGACGACGGCCATGGCCGACATGGACATTGCGCAGATCATCACGCAAATGGTCGGACGCGAAATGGCCAACCTCTACCCCACCGAACCGCACGAGGTCGGCGAGGTCATTTTCGAGGCACGCCACGTCACCTGCTATGACGTCGACAGCCCGAAGCGCAAACGCGTCGACGACGTGTCGTTCGTTCTCAGGCGTGGCGAAATACTCGGCATTGCCGGCCTGGTCGGTGCCGGGCGTACAGAGCTGGTGTCCGCGCTGTTCGGCGCCTATCCGGGGCGCTACGAAGCGCAGGTGTGGCTGGACGGCCAGTGCATCGACACGCGCACGCCGCTCAAAGCGATCCGCGCCGGCCTGTGCATGGTCCCCGAGGACCGCAAGCGCCAAGGCATCATTCCGGATCTGGGCGTCGGGCAGAACATCACCCTGGCGGTTCTCGACAGCTATTCGAAACTGACACGCATCGACGCCGAAGCCGAACTGGGCAGCATCGAGCGGGAAATCTCGCGCCTGCACTTGAAAACCGCCAGCCCGTTTCTGCCGATCACCAGCCTCTCGGGCGGCAACCAGCAAAAAGCCGTGCTGGCGAAGATGCTGCTGACCAAACCGAAGGTGCTGATTCTCGACGAGCCGACCCGTGGCGTCGACGTCGGCGCCAAGTACGAAATCTACAAGCTCATGGGCGCGCTGGCTGCCGAAGGGGTGGCGATCATCATGGTGTCGTCGGAACTGGCCGAAGTGCTCGGGGTGTCCGACCGCGTGCTGGTGATCGGCGATGGCCGCCTGCGCGGCGACTTCATCAACCAGCAATTGACCCAGGAACAGGTGCTCGCCGCCGCGCTCAGCCAACCCGATGGGCATCACCATAATGATCGGAAGTCCGCGTAGATGAATCAGGTCAAACAACTGTTCACCCGCTACAAAATGCTCGCGCTGGTCATCGCCGTGGCGCTGATCTGGCTGTTCTTCAGTTGGCAGACCGAGGGTGGTTTCCTCACCCCGCGCAACCTCTCCAACCTGCTGCGGCAAATGTCGATCACCGGGATTCTCGCCTGCGGCATGGTGCTGGTGATCATCAGCGGCGAGATCGATTTGTCGGTCGGCTCGCTGCTGGGTTTGCTCGGCGGGCTGGCGGCGATTCTGGACGTTGTCTACCACATTCCGTTGCTGGCCAACCTCAGTCTGGTCGCGCTGTGTGGCTTGATGATCGGCCTGGCCAACGGCTACATGACCGCCTATCTGCGCATCCCTTCGTTCATCGTCGGCCTGGGTGGCATGCTGGCGTTTCGCGGCATCTTGCTGGGGATTACCGGCGGCACGACCATCGCCCCGGTGTCGCCGGAACTGGTGTATGTCGGCCAGGGTTATCTGCCGCACGCGGTGGGCAGCGGATTGGGCATTGTGCTGTTCGCACTGACGCTGTTCCTGACCTGGAAGCAACGCCGCAACCGCGCGCTGCATGGATTGGCCGCGCATTCACGGGTGCGGGATGGACTGCGGGTGGTGCTGATCGGCGCGGTAATCACCGGGTTCGTCGTGACCCTCAACAGCTACGACGGGATTCCGGTGCCGGTGTTGCTGCTGTTGGTGCTGCTCGGTGTGTTCAGCTACGTCACCAGCCAGACCGTGTTCGGCCGTCGGGTGTATTCGGTGGGTAGCAATATGGAGGCGACGCGCCTGTCGGGCATCAATGTGCAGGCAGTGAAATTATGGATTTTCGGCATCATGGGGGTGATGTGTGCGTTGGCCGGGATGGTCAATACCGCGCGCCTTGCGGCGGGCTCGCCGTCGGCGGGCAGCATGGGCGAACTCGACGCCATTGCCGCGTGCTTTATCGGCGGCACCTCGATGCGCGGCGGATCGGGCACGGTGTACGGCGCCCTGCTCGGGGCACTGGTGATCACTAGCCTCGACAACGGTATGTCGATGCTCGATGTCGACAGTTACTGGCAGATGATCGTCAAGGGCAGCATCCTGGTGCTCGCCGTGTGGGTGGATGTCAGCACCCGCACCGCCCGCCGCTGAGCGTTGCCGCGCCGCCCGCTAGCGTGACTGCGCGCGCTGGCGGCAGGCCTCGCCGAAGGCATGGAAAATCACCCGGTAATCGGCATTGTCCATCACGTGCCATTCCGGGTGCCATTGCACCGCCAGGGCGAAGCCCTTGCTGCCGTCCACCGACAGCGCTTCAATCAAGCCGTCCTCGGCGATCGCCTCGATACGCAGGCCTTCGGCGACTTGCCCGATGCCTTGTCCGTGCACTGAATTGACTTTGATCACCCCGTTCAGGCCCAGCCGCGACAGCACACCGCCCGGCTGCACGGTCACGTCGTGAGTGCGAGCGTATTGTTCCTCGATTGATTCGTCGCTGGGCGGTTCGTGTTCCGGCCCCGGTTCGTCGAGTTGCTGATCAAGCGTTCCGCCGAACGCCACGTTCAGTTCCTGCAACCCCCGGCACAGGCCGAGCACCGGCAAACCGGCGTCAACGGCGGCGCGCCATAACGGCAGCGCCAATTGATCGCGCGCCGGATCGTGCTCGGTACCCGGCGGGTTCGGGCGGCCACCATAGTGATGCGGTTCGATGTTCGACGGCGCGCCGGTGAACAGCAGACCGTCGAGGCTGGCGATGATCTGCGCCGGGTCGAGCAAGTCAGGAAACATCGGCAGAATCAGCGGCAACCCCTTCGCCGCCGTGGCCACCGCCTGCGAATTCTTGTCGTCATTCATTTGCACGGCGTGCGGACCGATCTGCGAGGAACAGGCCGTGACCCCGATGATGGGCAGACGAGACATATGAACACCCCCGTTGTGCTGTTATCAGTGCTTTGTCCCTATGTGGATTGCGCTGCGAGCCGGTGCGTTCATTTAGTTTCGACCGCAGCCGATCCCACCTGCGGGAACGGGCTCGCTCGCGAAAGCGCCGGGTCAGTCAACACTTCACCAACTGCCAGATCGCCTTCGCGAGCAAGCCCGCTCCCACATGGATTTTCGCCGCACACACAACCTGCTGACACCACAAAAACACCTGTAGGAGTGAGCCTGCTCGCGAAAGCGCCGGGTCAGTCAGCACTTCTCCAACTGACAGATCGCCTTCGCGAGCAAGCCCGCTCCTACATGGATTGCCGCTGCACACACAACCTCCTGACACCACAAATACACCTGTAGGAGTGAGCCTGCTCGCGAAAGCGCCGGGTCAGTCAACACTTCACCCACTGACAGATTGCCTTCGCGAGCAAGCCCGCTCCCACATGGATTGCCGCCGTACACGCAACCTGCTGACACCACAAAAACACCTGTAGGAGTGAGCCTGCTCGCGAAAGCGCCGGGTCAGTCAGCACTTCACCAACTGCCAGATTACCTTCGCGAGCAAGCCCGCTCCCACATGGATTGCCGCCGCACACACAACCTGCACCACAAAAACACCTGTGGGAGTGAGCCTGCTCGCGAAAGCGCCGGGTCAGTCAACACTTCACCCACTGACAGATCGCCTTCGCGAGCAAGCCCGCTTCCCACATGGATTCCTGCTACACACACAACCTGCTGACACCACAAAAACACCTGTGGGAGCGGGCTTGCTCGCGAAAGCGCCGGGTCAGTCAACACTGCTCCAACTGACAGAACGCCTTCGCGAGCAAGCCCGCACCCACATGGATTGCCGCCGTACACACACCCTGCTGACACCACAAAAACACCTGTGGGAGCGGGCTTGCTCGCGAAAGCGCCGGGTCAGTCGCCACTTCTCCAACTGACAGATCGCCTTCGCGAGCAAGCTCGCTCCCACATGGATTTTCGCCGCACACACAACCTGCTGACACCACAAAAGCACCTGTAGGAGTGAGCCTGCTCGCGAAAGCGCCGGGTCTGTCAGCACTTCTCCAACTGCCAGATTGCATTCGCGAGCAAGCCCGCTCCCACATGGACTCCCGCCGCACACACAACCTCCTGACACTATAAAAAACTGTAGGAGTGAGCTTGCTCGCGAAAGCGCCGGGTCAGTCAACACTTCTCCAACTGAAAGATTGCCTTCGCGAGCAAGCTCGCTCCCACATGGTTTTTCGCTGTTCACAGGATCTGCTGACTCTCACGGAGTTTCTGGATCCAGCCACTGGCAAACGACCTCTCATCCCGTCGCGCACGAATACAGTTGAACCTCAAACGGCGGCGTTTTTTCTATCGCTAACACACCGATGGAGATTGCAACATGACTGACCATCCGCTGATAGCGACTCACTCCCGAAACGACAGCCAGCAGCGCGGGGCGATGACCGGCGCCGAGCGTGCGTTGTCGCTGACGGCCGGGGCCGCGTTGTTGACGCATGGCTGGCGCAAGGGTGGCCTGGCCGGTGCTCTGGAGATCGTGGCCGGGGCGTATGGCGTGTGGCGCGGCGTTGCCGGCCATTGCCGCTTGAAACAGGCGCTGACGCCCACGCCGTTCGAGCAGCAGTTCAGCCGCGAGCGCCACTGGCCGATCAGCGAAGCCGTCACCCGCAGCGTGACCATCATGCGACCGCTGGACGAAGTCTGGGACTTTATCGCCCGTGTCGACAATATCGGCCCGCTGCTGCGCTGGGTCGACAGCGTCGAGCAACTGACGCCCGACACCACGCGCTGGACGGTCCGCGCGCCCGCCGGGCGACGCCTGCACTGGACGCTGGTCCGTCAGCCTGCCGAAAACGAAAACTCACTGCATTGGCAGACCTCGGCCGAGTCGCGCTGGCAGCACGATATCTCGGTATCGCTCACGCCTGCGCCGGCCGGTCGCGGCACCGAAGTCAAAGCCGTGATCGCCTGCAAACCGGCGATGGGCAAACTCGGCTACGGTCTCGCCCGGGCCATCAGCCTGTTCAGCGACAAGGCCTTGCTCAACGGCCTGCAAGCGATAAAACAGCAAATGGAAACCGGCGAAGTCAGCAACAACCGACTGCGCCCCGAAGGCGACGATGATTTCTTTTATGTCCACGGCGAAAGCACGGACACCGCCGGCCAGCAATCGGTCAAGACCGGCGTGGTGATTGAAGGAGGGATTCACTGATGCGCGCACTTACCTGGCAAGCCCCCAACCGTTTGCAAGTCGACAACGTGGCCGATCCGGCGATCCTCAACCCGCGCGATGCAATCATCCGCGTGACACTGTCGTCGGTGTGCGGTTCCGATCTGCACTTGCTCGGCGGTTACGTTCCGGCGATGAAGCCGGGCGATATCATCGGTCATGAGTTCATGGGCGAGATCGTCGAAGTCGGGCCCGGCGTCAACGGCCTGCGCAAGGGTGACAAGGTCATCACCATTTCGATCATCGGCTGCGGGCATTGCGAACACTGCCAGCGCAGCGATTTTTCCTGCTGCGACAACTCCAATCCCAACCCCTCGGCCACCGACCTCGCCTACGGCCAACCGTGCTGCGGCATCATCGGCTACAGCCATGCCTTCGGCGGTTATCCGGGCAGCCATGCCACCTACGTGCGCGTGCCGTACGCCGACACCAACCTGTTCAAAGTGCCTGAAGGCGTACGCGACGAACAGGCGCTGTTCGTTTCCGACGCCGCGCCAACCGGCTATTTCGCCGCCGACAACGCCGGGATCCAGCCGGGCGACACGGTGGCGGTGTGGGGCTGCGGCGGGGTCGGGCTGATGGCGATCTGCAGCGCCTATCTGCTCGGTGCAGAACGGGTGATTGCGATCGATCGCTACCCGGACCGCCTGCGTCTGGCTGAAGAACGCGGCAAGGCGATCACCATCAACTACGAACGCACCAACGTCCACGAAGCCCTGTTGGAACTGACCGGCGGACGCGGGCCGGATCGTTGCATCGATTGCGTCGGCATGGAGGCCCACGGCACCGAGATCGATTACGCCTACGACAAAACCAAGCAGATGCTGCGCCTGCACACCGAGCGCGGCACGGTGCTGCGTCAGGCCATTCGCGCCTGTCGCAAGGGCGGCACGGTGTCGGTGGTCGGTGTGTACGGCGGCCTGCTCGACAAATTCCCGATGGGCGCGATTGTCAACAAGGCCCTGACGCTCAAGTCCGGGCAGCAGCCAGGGCAACGCTACGCGCCGACCTTGTTCGAACACATCCAGAAAGGCGAACTCGACCCCTCGTGGTTGCTTACCCACCCCATGAGCCTGGAGGATGGCGCGCAGGGCTATCAAATGTTCAAGGACAAGACCGACCAGTGCCTGCGGGCCGTATTCAAACCGTGATGAGTACAGCGCCACTGACGCCGGCAGGCGTTGCCGGCAGCAGTGGCGTTGCCAACCTAGTCGTCCGCGTGATTATGCGCATCGGCGCACGGCAACCGGCCTGACTCGCCACCGGCAATTCGCTCCGCCTGGTCGGTACCGCGCTTGAGCGCGTCTTCAACGGTCCATTCGATGCCCGGCAGTTTTTTGATTCGCTCGTGGGCGCATTCACCGGTCGCGGTGTAGACGCTGATGAACATTTCAATGTCGCCATCGTCCGCCTCCCGTGTCCGCACTTCGATGTGACAGCCGTTTTCGACTTCTTGCGTATGGCACTTTTCGTCCTTTTCCGTCGCCTTCCATTTCCTGTAGGTTTCGCCGCGTATGAACATGTCGTACTCCTGAAGTGAATCCGCTCTCTTCAAAGACCCACCCTCTCGCTGGATGATTCCCGGTTTGCCGAGAGGCATTTTCAGCATAACTCGCTAGTTCCTCTCCGCCGTTTCGCTAGTTCAACCGTTCGTCAGTTTGCGAAACATTTTGTCAAACCAATGCCTGAGCGCTTATTCAAAAATTTCGAGGCCCAGGCGAGCTCAACTACTACTCGTTAGTCAGCCCCACGGTAATAAACCGGTACAGAAACAGTGTTTTCTGTCCACGGGAAACTGTTGCCGAAAGAATAGAGCGGGCCCACTTCGCTTCGTTTACCAAACAAGCGAAGCGCTATTACCCAAGTAATAAACGCGCGTCGCCGTTACGACGTTAAAAGGATCGATACTTAGAACAGGAGCCTATATGAAGCGAACAATCAGCTATTGCCTGGTCTATCTCGCTACCAGCGTTCTGCTCGCCGGTTGCAATCTGATCGTGTTCAATCCCAAGGGCCAGGTTGCCCGGGACGAGCGCGACCTCATCATTCTCGCAACGGGCCTCATGCTGCTGGTAGTGATACCGGTGATTGTCATGATGTTCGTGTTTGCCTACCGTTACCGCGCCACCAACAAGAAGGCCAAGTACTCGCCGCGCTGGGCCAGCTCGCACAAGATCGAGGCAGTGGTCTGGGGCGTGCCGTTCCTGATCATTTGCGTGCTGGGCTGGGTGACGTGGGAAACCACCCACTCGCTGGACCCTTATCGACCGCTGGATTCGGACACGCCACCGCTCAACGTGCAGGTCGTGGCGACTGACTGGAAATGGTTGTTCATCTACCCCGACCTGGGCATCGCTTCGGTCAATGAACTGGCGCTGCCGGTCAATACACCGGTGAGTTTTACCGTGACGTCAGATGCGGCGATGACTTCGTTTTTCATCCCGGCGCTGGGTGGCCAGATCTATGCGATGGCGGGCATGCAGACCAAGTTGCATTTGATTGCCAACGAAACCGGCCAGTTTCGCGGAATTGCCGCCAACTATAACGGCCATGGTTTTTCCGACATGCACTTCAGTACGTTGTCGCTCACTGGCGCGGATTACGAAGCGTGGGTCAACAAAGTCAAAAGCGCGCCACAAAAACTTGATCACGCCAGTTATGCGCAGTTGGCCAAACCTTCCGTCGCCCACCGGATTACTTATTACTCGGCCGTTCAGGAGCGGCTGTTTCTGGACATCGTCGACAAGTATGAAGGCATGAACAAGGCACCCCGTGCCAAAGACACTCAGGTGCAACGTAACAGCGATGACACGCGCGCCGATCAACAACCGAGTCTGCTGGCCGAGGAGCGTTAATAATGTTCGGGAAACTTTCGTGGGACGCCGTTCCATTGCACGAGCCGATTGTCATGTACACCCTGGCCATCGTTGGCCTGATGGGTTTTGCCCTGATCGGCACCGTCACCTGGAAGCGCAAGTGGGGTTACCTCTGGCGTGAGTGGTTCACCTCTGTCGACCACAAAAAGATCGGCTGCATGTACATCATCGTCGCGCTGGTCATGCTGCTGCGTGGCTTCTCCGACGCGATCATGATGCGCACTCAGCAAGCGATGGCCTCCAGTGGCGGGCCGGGGTATCTGCCACCGGAACACTACGACCAGATCTTCACCGCCCACGGCGTGATCATGATTTTCTTCATGGCCATGCCGTTTGTGGTCGGCCTGATGAACATCGTCGTGCCCTTGCAGATTGGTGCGCGCGATGTGGCTTACCCGTTTCTCAACGCACTGAGTTTCTGGCTGTTCGTGGTCGGCGCGGCGTTGGTGAACATCTCCCTGGGCGTCGGCGAATTTGCCCGCACCGGCTGGGTCGCCTACCCGCCCTTGTCCGAACTGGGCTATAGCCCCGGGGTCGGCGTCGACTACTACATCTGGTCATTACAGATATCCGGGATCGGCACGCTACTGACCGGGGTCAATTTCTTTGTGACCATCCTGAAGATGCGCACCGAGGGCATGACCCTGTTCAAAATGCCGGTGTTCACCTGGAACGCGTTGTGCACCTCGGTGCTGATTCTTGCGGCGTTCCCGATCCTCACCGCAACGCTGCTGATGCTCACGCTCGACCGTTATCTGGGCATGCACTTCTTCACCAACGAGGCCGGCGGCAACCCGATGATGTACGTCAACCTCATCTGGGCCTGGGGCCATCCGGAGGTATACATCCTGATCCTGCCGGCGTTCGGGGTCTTTTCCGAGATCGCCGCGACCTTCAGCAGCAAGCGCCTGTTCGGTTACGTTTCACTGGTGTGGGCGACGATCGCGATCACGATTCTCTCGTTCGTCGTCTGGCTGCACCACTTCTTCACCATGGGCGCCGGGGCCAACGTCAACGCGTTCTTCGGGATCATGACGATGATCATCGCGGTGCCGACCGGGGTGAAAATCTTCACTTGGCTGTTCACCATGTACCGTGGCCGGGTGCGTTTTGAAACGCCGATGTTGTGGACGCTGGGGTTTATCGTCACGTTCAGCATCGGCGGCATGACCGGTGTGCTGCTGGCCGTGCCCGGTGCCGACTTCCTGCTGCATAACAGCCTGTTCCTGATCGCCCACTTCCATAACGTCATCATCGGTGGCGCGGTGTTTGGCTACATGGCCGGGCTGACGTACTGGTTCCCCAAAGCCTTCGGCTTCCGTCTCAACGACAAGCTCGGGCGCATCGCGTTCTGGTGCTGGCTGATCGGCTTTTACTTCGCTTTCATGCCCTCCTACGTTCTCGGTTTCATGGGCATGACCCGGCGCCTCAATCACTTCGACAATCCCGACTGGCAGCCTTGGCTGCTCCTGGAATTGCTGGGGGTGGGCATCATTCTCTGCGGCGTCACCGCGCAAGCGCTGCAACTGTTCGTCAGCATTCGCAACCGCGCCAAATACCGCGACCTCACCGGCGATCCGTGGGACGGGCGCACGCTGGAATGGGCCACGGCCTCGCCGCCGCCGTTCTACAACTTCGCCGAGCAACCGAAAGTCAGTGACCTCGACGCCTACTGGGGCATGAAGGAGCGCGGCGTCAGTACGCTCAATCACACTGACTACCGCGCCATACATATGCCGCGCAACACCTCGGCCGGTCTGGTGATCAGCGTGTTCGCGCTGATCTGCAGCTTCGCCCTGGTGTGGCACATCTGGTGGCTGGCGATCTTCGGGCTGGTCGCTTCGGTGGCGGCGATGATCGTGCGCAGCTACGACGAAGACATTGACTATTTCGTGCCGGCTGAAGAAGTCGCGCGGATTGAAAAAGCGCGTCTCAAAGACTTGGCGGAGGCCTGATCATGTCCAATATCGTGCTGGATAAAGACATCGCCCATAGCCATGAGCAGGGCCACGAAGATGCGGGTTCGATGCGCGTGTTCGGTTTCTGGATCTACCTGATGACCGACTGCATCCTGTTCGCCACGCTGTTCGCCGGCTATGCGGTGTTGCGCGACAGTGTGGCGGGCGGTCCCTCGACGGTGGACATTTTCGAGCTGCCGTATGTGCTGGTCGAAACCGCGCTGCTGCTGTTGAGCAGCATCACCTACGGCTACGCAATGCTGGCGATGAACCGCAATCACACCGGCCATGTGCTGCGCTGGCTGGGGGTTACGTTCGTTCTGGGTTGCGGCTTTATCGCGATGGAAATCAACGAATTCCATCACCTGATCGCCGAAGGCTACGGGCCGGACCGCAGCGGTTTCCTCACCGCGTTCTTCACTCTGGTCGGCACCCACGGGGCCCACGTGCTTAGCGGGCTGGTATGGATGGCGGTGCTAATGGCGCAGATCCGCAGCCGCGGCCTGACCAATACCAACACCACGCGCCTGAGTTGCCTGAGCCTGTTCTGGCACTTCCTCGACGTGGTGTGGATCTGCGTATTTACCGTGGTTTATCTGCTGGGGGTGGTCTGACATGTATAACCAAAGTCCGATTCATAGCAGTGCCGGCACCAGCCATGGCACCGCCCGTTCGTACCTGATCGGGTTCATCATTTCGGTAGTCCTGACCGCGATCCCGTTTGCGCTGGTGATGTATCCCACGCTGCCGCGACACCTCACCGCGTGGGTGGTCGTCGCGCTGGGTGTGGTGCAGATTTTCGTCCATCTGAAATATTTCCTGCACCTGGACACCGCCGCAGAGCAGCGCTGGAACCTGATCGCGCTGATCTTTTCAGTTGTCATCATTGTGCTGCTCGTGGGGCTCTCGTTATGGATCATGGACAGCATTCATCACAACATGCTGGCGCACTGAAGCAATGGCTGCTGCCGCTCAACGTCGGTATCGAACTGACCAAGCCCGGGATCATCTTCGGCAATCTTGCGTCGGTGTTCGGCGCGTATTGCCTGGCCGGCGCCGGGCAGCCGATTGCGCCAGGGCATCTGCTCGCGACGTTACTGGGAACGGCGCTGGTCATCGGTTGTGGCTGCGTCATCAACAATTGCGTCGACCGCGACATCGACCGGCGCATGGTACGCACCTGCCACCGTGCGCTGGCAATTCGCGCCGTCTCGGTCCCGACCGCGCTGTGCTATGCCCTGGCGCTCGGCATGATCGGTTTTGGCCTGTTGTGGACACGCACCAATGCCGTCGCGTGCGCAGCGGCGGCGGTCGGTCTGCTGATTTACGCGGGGGTTTACACGTGCCTGATGAAGCGCCGCTCGCACTGGGGCACGCTGGTCGGCAGTCTGTCCGGTGCGATGCCGCCGGTGATCGGTTATTGCGCCGTGACGGCACGCCTGGATGCGACGGCGTGGATGCTGATCGTGGTGTTCTGTTGCTGGCAAATGCCGCACTCTCACGCCATCACGTTGATGCGCCGCGACGATTTCAAGGCCGCCGGATTACCGACCTTGACGCTCGCCGAGGCGCGCAAGCAGATCCTCGGTTACATGATTGCGTTCCTTGCCGCCAGCCTCTTGCTGGGCCTGATCAGCCGACTCGGCGTGGCGTATTTTTTGCTCGTGGCGAGCCTCGGCGGCTACTGGCTCTGGCTCGCGCTGCACAGCCCCCCGGCAACCGAGCAAAAAGCCTGGGCGCGGAAGATTTTCGCAGTGTCGATCATGGTGGTGCTCGGGCTTAACCTCGCCATGACGCTGGGGTGACGCGCGGTCAGCGCATGCAACGATTCCATCCGCAGGAGAACTGAAATGGACGAAGAAACCCTCAGAAAAACCGCCTACCGCATCTGGGAAGAACAAGGCCGTCCCCACGGTCAGGATTTCGAGCACTGGTTCCAGGCACAAGCGGAACTGGATGCGTTTGATTCGGACGGCTTGCCAGGCTCTATCGCCAGCAGCGTAGCGCCGCCTGCGCCACAGAAAAAATCCAGAGACGCGCCTGCGTCAGCGGAGAAAAAGCCTCGCACCAAAACGTCTTCGGCGAAGAAATGACCCCGTTGCGCACGACCGGGCGGCGAACGGATGAAACGCGGCATTAATCTGGTTGCGGCCGCGTTCGCCCTCACCGCCCTGTCGTATGGCCTGGCGCGCTTTGCCTACGGACTGCTGCTGCCACGAATTCGTGCGGATCTGGGACTCAGCGTATCGGCCGCTGGATGGATCGGCGGCAGTGCCTTCGCCGCTTACTGTGTCGGCATCGTCGCGACGTTTTTGGGCAACAGCCGACTGAGCGCGCGTGCGCTGGCGGTGATTGCCGGCGCCATGGCGTCGCTGGGGATGGCCGTGATGGTCCAGGCCTCGAACGGTTGGATGCTGGGCTGTGGCGTCGCGCTCGCCGGCTTGAGCACCGGCCTGACGTCACCACCGCTGGCCAGCGCCGTCGCTGCGCAGTTCGCCGACGATCAGCGTCCTCGGGCCAATGGTGTTATCAACGCCGGAACGGCGGCCGGCATCGTATTCTCCGGCGTGGCGGCGATGTTGGCCGCCGGGCAATGGCGTGAACTGTATGCGCTGTTCGCGATGATCGGCGTCGCGATAACGCTCTGGCTGTGGTTCGCCGTAGCGCCAGACGCTGCGAGTGACGCTGCACCGAGCGTCTCTTGGTCCATGCTGGCACGGCCCGGTTTGCTTGCCCTCAGTGGCAGCGCTTTTCTGATGGGGCTGGCGAGCACGGCGGTCTGGACATTCGGCGCCGACATTCTGCGTCGTCAATCCGGCTTCACCGAAGCGGCGATTGCCTGGGCCTGGATAGTGCTCGGCGTGGCCGGTCTCGGTGGCGGCTTCACGGGCGTGCTGACCCGTCGATTCGGCATCGCCAGGATCCATGGACTCGCCCTGCTCGGCATTGCCCTTGGCACGCTTGCCCTGGCGGCGGCCGCAGTCGCGCCGCTGTACGGCTTCGCAGCCCTGTGCCTGTTCGGCGCGGCTTACATTGTTTCGTCTGGTGCCTACCTGATTCAGGGCATCGGTCTATTCCCGGATCGCCCGGACCTAGGCCTCGGTATTCCCTTCCTCGTTCTGGCGCTCGGCCAGACCGCCGGCACACCGCTTTTTGGCACCCTGCTGGAGGCGACCGGGGTTTTCACTGCTTTGATGGCGTGTGCAGTGGCCGCTTGCTGCGCCATTTTTTTGCGGCCGAATCAATCACGGCTCGACAGAGCCGACAGGTGACTTCCAATGAAGTGAGGGCTCGACAATGACTGTGGACATCAGCAATTTCACCATCACCACCCCCCTGCCCATTTCGCCGACCAACCCGATTGCGCTGGAACTGATCGGTTCGCGAGCACTGCTCGAGTGCCCTGAAGTCATCGCAATGCTGCCGGACGGCTCGTTGCAGATGACGGCGCCCACCCTGGGTGCCTCCAGCAAGAGCACCAAGCGCACCCGCTGTGAATGGAAAGAGCCGGGGTACTGGCTGTTGTCCAGCGCGCCTGACCACTGGTGCCGTCAGCAAATGCGCCTGGTCAAAGTCAACGCCTTGCAGAAAGTGGTCATCGGCCAGATACACGTGAAGGGTTCCCAACAGCCTCCGGTCAAGGTGTTCTGGAACAAGGGCAAGATAACCCTGGGATTCCGCGCGAGCTTTCTGCAAGCGGATCCGGTCAACACGACGGTGCTGGAAAATGTGCCGCTCGGCGCATTGTTCCAACTCAACATCCACGCCAACGCAAACGGTGCCGTGTCTGTGTCGGCCAGTTGCAACGGGGTTAAGTCCACCTCCGCCATCCTGCGCTTCGACGACACCTGGAGCACCCAGACCCTGGCTTTCCACGGCGGGGTGTACAACCAGATCGATTACTCCGCCACCACCGACCCGAACGACGGCTCGGTGTGCATTATCACCGACCTGTCTATCACCCACGCCTGACAGGGGCCGCTAGCTATCGTTACGCTCGATCATTTCGAGGTTAGATAGCTAGCGCATCAACTTGTAGATCAGCAAAAAGAAGGTACGCAGGCATAGAAAACCGATGGCCCGGTTTTCTTGTACAAGCCTGTCTCGCTGTCCTTCCTAAGGCATTAATTCCTTGGTAGGCACACCCGCTGAAGGTGAATCACGAGGTTGGATATTGCGTAGGCGTGATCGCCGACGCCGGTGACAGGAGAATCGCCCACGCCTTGGGCAAACGGTGAAGGCGACACATTTTGTTTCATTCAAAACTTGGTTGGATCCAACATTCCGATCAACGGATAAGTCCTTGTTTCTCTTTTTTAATCAATAAGATATTTGATCCGCCTGAAGACCTTTGGTTTATCGCCAGATATCAGACGCCCCCAACTGACGTGCGTTATCTATGGTTCTGGACATACCCGTGGACGTCCACCCATGCACTCTCAGGGAGAAGTAATGGACAACATCGTCATCGCCGACAAATCCAGTTCTCAGCTCACTGCCCAAAACTGGGGCAATGTTCAGCTCAATCAGCCTTCAGTTGTACAAATGCCCGTCAGCCCCGACCAGTTGGCTTCAACCAGCCGGAGCGGTCAGGATTTGATCGTCAATCTGAAAAGCGGCGAGCAGATCAGAATCTCCAATTTTTTCGTCGCCAGCCCTGACGGTGTTGCCAACGACATCGTCTTTCAAGGCGAAGACGCGACGCTCTGGCAGGCGCGCTACAACGCCGAGCCGTTCAATGGCTTTACCTTCGACGAAATCGGTTCGCTGGACGAACTGATCGCCGGCGTCGGCGTGGTCGAAGGCGCGACGCCCGCCTGGGCGATCGCCGGGCTTGGCCTGCTGGGTGCGGGCGGCGCCGCGGCGGCCGCGGGTGGAGGTGGTGGAGGTGGTGGTGGCGGCGCAAGCAGCGGTGATGCGACGCCTCCCGCGCCTGCGACCGGGTTGACCTTATCGGCCGATGGCCGAGTGCTGAGTGGTTTTGGCGAAGCCGGCAGTCTGGTGCAGATACGTGACGCGGCGGGCAATATTCTAGGCACGGGAACCGTAGGCGCCGATGGGCGCTTCCAGGTCGAACTGGGTACGCCGCAGACCAATGGCCAGCCGCTCGACGTCACGCTCACCGACGCTGCGGGCAATGTTTCCACACCCGGCTCCGTCACTGCGCCGGATGCCACCGCGCCCACGCCGCCCGCCAATCTGAGCGTAAGCGCCGATGGCACGCAACTGGGCGGGACCGCGGAAGCCGGCGCCACCATCGAGGTGCGTGCCGCCGATGGCACCCTGCTCGGCAGCGCCGTCGTGGCGGCGGATGGCACTTTCAATGTCACACTCAGCCCGGCGCAGACCGGCGGACAGCCACTGATCGTCAGTGCCACCGATGCGGCCGGCAATACATCCTCTGGTGCCACGGTCAGCGCACCGGAAATCGTCGAACCGCAAACCCCGGCCAATCTCGGTTTGAGCAGTGACGGCAGCCAACTGACCGGCACCGCCAGAGCGGGAACAACCATTGAAGTTCGCTCGGCCAACGGCGAGCTACTCGGGCGCGCGGTGGTGGGCGCCGACGGCACCTTCGTCCTGACGCTCATTCGTGCGCAGGCCAACGGCGAAGTCCTCAGTGTCCTGGCAATCAACAGCGTTGGCGCGCAATCGCCAGCGGTCACGCTCAATGCGCCGGACATCACCGGCCCAGGCGCCGCGACTGATCTGGCGATCAGCAGCGATGGTGTTTCGATCACAGGTCGTGGCGAACCGGGCAGCACCGTCAGCGTCACCAATGCTCAAGGGACGGTGCTCGGCACAGCGCTCGTCGCAGCTGATGGCTCGTTCACGGTGCAACTCAACGTTGCGCAGATCAACGGGGAAACACTCAACGTGCAGCTCACTGACGCGGCGGCCAATCCGTCGCCGGTGGTGACCCTCATAACGGTTGACCTCGACGGCCTGACTCAGCCAAGCGACCTCGTCCTGAGCGTCGATGGCGCTCAAATGAGGGGGCGCGGACAGGCCGGATCAACCGTTACGGTACGCGATGCCAACGGCAACGTACTCGGCTCGGCCGTGGTCGCAGCAGACGGCACGTTCGTCGTGCAGCTGAGCAGCCCGCAGAACAATGGCGAAACGCTGCTGGTCAGTGCCAGCGACAGTGCCGGCAACACCTCTGCCCCGTTGACTTATGTGACGCCTGATACCCAAGGTCCTGCGCCGCTCACGGGCCTCACACTCGATGCCCAGGGCCAGACGCTGACCGGCAAGGGCGAAGTGGGCGCCTCGATTACCGTCCGTGACCCGGACGGGAATATTATCGGCACTGGCACGGTGGGCGCCGATGGCAACTTCACCGTCAACCTCGCGACGGCGCAGACCGATGCGCAACAACTGCAAGTGATCCAGACCGACGCTGAGGGCAACCCGTCGGCGCCAGTCAATGTAATCGCACCGGACTTGACGATACCGGTTGCAGTCTCTGATGTGTCCATTTCGGCGAACGGCGCAATCGTCACCGGTGCGGGCCAGATCGGCGCGACCGTTACCGTGACCGACGCAGCTGGCGTCGTGTTGGGAACGGCCATCGTCGGCAGCAACGGCCGCTTCGAAATCAATCTGTCGTCGCCACAGACCAACGGCCAGAATCTGAGCGTCGTGCAGACAGACGGCTCGCCCTCCGCTGCTCCGGCGGTGCCGGTCCAGGCACCTGATATTCAGGCCCCCGCCGCCCCTGCGGATCTGGCGCTGGATGCGGCCGGTACAACACTCACCGGCCGCGGTGAGCCTGGCGCCACCGTGTCGGTCAAGGATCTGGCCGGCAATACGTTGGGCACCGCGATCGTCGACGGCAGCGGTGCATTTTCGGTAACGCTGAACAGCCCGCAGACTGATGGTCAAGCGCTGCAAGTGAGCCAATCGGATGGCGTGAACGTCTCGCCCGAGACACCGCTGACCGCGGCGGACACCACGGCGCCGCTGGCACCTGACAACGTCGTGCTTGGCAGCAATGGCGTGACATTGACCGGGACCGGGCAAGCTGGGAGCACGGTCACGGTCAGCGCGCCGGACGGCACAGTGCTGGGTACCACGGTCGTTGCGAACGACGGCAGCTTCACCGTCAACCTGAGTCCGGCACAACTTGACGGCCAGGTATTGAGTGTCATCCAGACCGATGCGAGCGCCCTGCCCTCACCGGTCACCCCGGTCACCGCGCCGGACATCACCGCCCCACCCGCGCCGACCGGTCTGATCATCGATCCGGCAGGCGCGACAGTGAGCGGCACGACGCAGCCTGGTAACACGGTGCAGGTGCTGGATGCCAACGGCAACGTCATTGGTAGCGCGACCGCTGACGGCAGTGGCGCCTTCACGGTCAATCTCGATACCGCGCAGAACAACGGCGAAGCCTTGCAGGTGGTAGCCTCCGACGGTACTAACAGCTCGCTGTCGGGCAATGTCACCGCACCGGACAGCACGCCGCCTGCGCCGGTCAGCGATCTGGCGATCAACCCGGCGGGTGATCAGGTGTCGGGGCTTGCCGAGCCCGGCACGGTCGTCACCGTCAGCATTGCCGGCGGCAGCGTGCTGGGCACCGCCACCGCTGGGGCAGACGGCCGCTTCGTGGTCCCGCTCGACCCTGCGGCAGGCACGGGCAGTAGCCTCGAAGTGATCAGCACTGACGGCGGTGGCAACGACTCGTCGGCGGTGCCGCTCGCAGGCCCTGATGGCTCGCAGGTCGCGACCCCAAGCGAACTGGCATTGAGCGCCGACGGTTTCACCCTGACGGGCGCGGGCACGCCTGGCAGCACGGTGACCGTGACCAACAGCAATGGCGATGTGCTCGGATCGGGGCTGATCAACAGCTTCGGTCGGTTCACACTGGTGCTGAATGCCAAACAGATCAACGCGCAAGTGCTGCAAGTCACCGCGACCAGCCCTGACGGTGACGTGTCGGTGCCAGGCACCGTTACGGCGGGCGATGGCACGGCGCCGGACGCTGTGTCGAATCTGCTGCTCAATGCCAATGGCAGCGCACTCACCGGCCGAGGCGAAGCCGGTGCTACGGTGACCGTGACCGACAGCAATGGCGCCGTGCTGGGCACGGCACTGGTTGCCAGCAACGGTACGTTCAGCCTGACGCTGACGCCGGCGCAGCTCAATGGCCAGACGCTCACCGCGACGCAAAGCGATGCCGCCGGCAACCCGTCGCCGCCCGCCAGCATTATCGCCCCGGATCTGCAGCCACCTGCCGCCGCGACCGGTGTCAGCATCAATGACGTCGGCACCGTGGTCAAAGGCCAGGGCGAAGCCGGCAGCACCGTGACGATTCGTGACGCCGCCGGCAATGTCCTGGCGACCGGTCTGGTCGATCAAAGCGGCAACTTCCAGGTCACCCTGCCCAACGCGCAGAACTCGGGTGAAACCTTGCAGGTCACGCTGACGGACGCGAACGGCAATACATCGACCTCAACCGGCGTCGCCACTGTCGACGGCACCGCGCCCGCCGCCGTGCAAAACCCGCTGATCAGCGCCGATGGCAGCACCCTCAGCGGGACCGGGGAAGCCGGTGCGACCGTGAACGTCAGTAACGCAAGCGGGGTCTTGCTGGGCAGCGCCGTCGTTGCCGCAGACGGTTCGTTCAGCGTGACGCTGGCGCCCGCGCCGACCAATGGCGAGGCCTTGGCGATCAGCCAGACCGACCCGACCGGCAACGTTTCGCCGTCGACCAGTGTCAACGCGCCCGACATCAGCCCACCGGCCGCCCTGACGCAAGTCGCGGTGAATGCCGATGGCGTGACGGTCACCGGTCACGGCGAACCCGGCGCCACGGTGTCGGTACGCAGCGCCGACGGCACATTGCTGGGCACGGCGCAGGTCGGCAACGGTGGCACGTTCAGCGTCACCTTGAACACGCCACAGCTCAATGCCGAAGTGCTGACGGTCACTCAGGAAGATCCGCCGGGCAACGTTTCCACTGCCATCGAAGTGGTGTCGGTGGACTTGACGGCGCCGGCCATTCCGAGCGCATTGACCCTGAACGCAGCCGGCGTGCAACTGGCCGGTAACGCCGAGGCTGGCAGCACGGTGACCGTGCGCGACAGCCAAGGCAATATCCTCGGCACCACGACCGCGGCCGCCAATGGCACGTTCCAAGTGACCCTCAATAGCCCGCAAGCCAACGGCCAGGTGCTGAACGTGACGGCCCGTGACGCGGCGGGCAATCCATCCGCCCCGGCACTGATCAATGCCGCCGACACCACGGCGCCCCTGGCGGCCAACAATCTGGCGGTCAGCGCCAACGGCGCGACGTTGACGGGTACCGGCGAAGCCGGCGCCACCGTTGAAGTTCGCAACGCCGGCGCAACCCTGTTGGGAAGCGCCACCGTCGGCAACAACGGCAGCTTCAGCCTGACGCTGTCCCCCGCCGCTGTGGCCGGTTCGACCCTTTCGGTCCTGCAGATCGATGCCACGGGCAACACCGGGCCGGCGACACCGGTAACCGCCCCGGGCAACCTGGCGGAAAGTGCGCCGACCAATCTGGCGCTCAGCGCCGACGGCTTGACCCTGACCGGCACCGCCACGGCTGGCAGTACCGTAAGCATTCGCAATGCCTCGGGGACATTGCTCGGCAGCGCGCTGGTGGCGGCCAACGGCACCTTCAGTGTCACGCTCAATGCCGCGCAGCTGAACGGCGAGCAACTGTCTGCCGTGGCGACGTCGAGCACGGGCATCAACTCGTCCCCGACCGACTACACCGCTGCTGACATCGCAGCACCGGCGCCGCTCAGTGAACTGAGTCTGGCACCCAATGGCACCGCCCTGACCGGACGCGGTGAGGCCGGCGCCACCGTGACCGTGCTCGGCACTGGTGGCGCTATTCTCGGCAGCGCAGTGGTGGCCGCCAACGGCACCTTCAGCGTCACCCTCAGCCCGGCGCAAACCTCGGGCCAGACGCTGAGCCTGAGTCAGGCCGACGCCGCCGGCAATGAATCCAACAGCGTCAGCCTGATCGCGCCCGACCTGATTGCCCCCAACCCACCGGCAGCGCTGGCGGTCAGCAATGACGGCAGCGTGTTGTCCGGTACCGGTGAGGCCGGCACCACGATCAACGTGTACAACGCCGCCGGTACACTGGTCGGCACCGGCACCGTGAGCATCGATGGCACGTTTGCGATCACCCTGACCACACCGCAAGCCAACGGCCAGGCCCTGACCGTATCGCTGACCGACGCGGCGGGCAACACCTCGGCAGCCACACCGTTCACGTCGGTCGACAGCACACCGCCAACGGCGGTTTCACAACTGAGCATCGGCGGCGACGGTGCAACCGTGACCGGTCGCGGCGAACCCGGCGCCCAGGTCAGGGTCATCGACAGTGACGGCAACGTGCTCGGCACTGCTGTCGTCAGCCCGACCGGTACGTTCACGCTGGCATTGACGCCAGCGCTGAGCAACGCCGAAGTCATCACTGTTGTCCAGGCTGACGCCGCGGGCAATGACTCCCCGGCGGTGAGCCTGACCACGCCGGACTTCACCCCGCCCGACCCGCTGGCCAATGTCGAGATCAACAGCGCGGGCGCGCTGGTCACAGGGACCGGCGAACCTGGCGCGACCGTGACGGTGCAAGATGCCAATGGCGTCTTGCTCGGCACCAGCGTGGTCCTTGCCGACGGCTCCTTCAGCGTCACCCTGAGCCCGCCGCAGATCAATGAACAAGTCCTCAGCGTTCAGCAGGCCGACCCACCCGGTAACGTCAGTGCGCCGGTAACGGTCACCGCACCGGATTTGACTCCTCCGGCGACCCCGGTTGATCTGCAGGTCAATGCCGACGGCAACTCGCTCACCGGCAGCGGCGAAGTCGGTGCCAGCGTCCGTGTCACCTTGGCCGACGGCACGGAACTGGGCACCGGCACGGTGGGCAGCGACGGTCGCTTCCAGATCACTCTGACGCCGGCACAGACCAACGGCCAGGCGGTTTTCGTGGTCCTCGCCGATGCCGCGGGCAATGCCTCGCCTGCCGGCACGCTGGCAGCGCCTGACAGCACGCCGCCTGCTGCGTTGACCGAGGTCGATATCGACGCCAGCGGCAGCCTCATCACCGGGTCCGGTGTGGCCGGTTCGCAGGTGGTGGTGACCAACGCCGTTGGCACCATCATCGGTACTGGCACCGTCGCGGCCGATGGCAATTTCAGCGTGACCCTCGATCAGCCGTTGCTCAACGGTGAAGCCTTGTCGGTGATCCAGCGCGATGCCGCGGGCAACCCTTCGCCCGTCACGCCTGTCACCGCGCCGGATATCACGCCGCCCGCCGCTCCCGCCGGCCTCGACCTCAGTCCCGATGGGCTGACGCTGACCGGCACCGGTGAAGCCGGCGCCACCGTGCGCGTGACCAGCGCCGCCGGCACCTTGCTCGGCTCTGCGACAGTGGCCGCCAATGGCACGTTCAGCGTGACCCTCAATCCGGCGCAGGTGAACGGTGAGGTGTTGAGCGTCAATCAGACCGACCTGGCCTCAAACACTTCGCCAGCCGCGCCCGTGCAAGCGGGCGACAGCACCGATCCGCTGGAAGTCGCCGACCTCAACGTCAGCCAGGACGGCCTGACCGTGACCGGTACCGGCGAGCCCGGCGCGATCGTCACCGTGCGTGACGGCGCGGTCGTGCTCGGCACGGCAACAGTCGGCGCAGACGGCAGTTTCAGCGTCACGCTCGCGGCTGCGCAACTCGATGGCCGGACACTGTCGGTAATCCAGGCGGACGCGCAAAACAACCTGTCCGAGCCAGCATTGGTCGACTCACCGGACGCCACCGCACCGGTCGCGCCAACGGTCACCTCGTTGACCGGCGCGGGCACCTTGCTCGCGGGAACTGCCGAAGCGGGCAGCACCGTAACGGTGTTGTCGTCCACCGGCACCGTGCTGGGCACGACGGTGGCCTTGGGCAATGGCACCTACACGGTCACACTCAATCCGGCCCAGGCCAACGGTGAGTTGTTGTCCGTCATCGCGACGGATGAGGCGCTTAACGCATCGCCAACGCTGCTCTACCCCGTGGATGACATTACTGCACCGGATGCCGTCACCGGCCTCACCATCAGCGGCGACTTGAGCCAACTCGCCGGTCGCGGCGAAGCCGGCGCCAGCGTCGAGGTCACCGACGCGCTCGGCAATGTCGTCGGCAGCGGCACCGTCGCGGCCAACGGTACATTCCTGATCGATCTCGATCCGGGCATCACTGCCGGCCAAGTGCTGACGGTGAACCAGACGGACGTCGCCACCAACGTGTCCGAGGACACCCTCCTTACCGTTCCGTTGGTTCCGGTACCGAATGCGCCGGATAACCTGGCCCTCTCGGCCGATGGCGTGACGCTTTCCGGCACGGCGGCGATCGGCACGACGATCAACGTTTACGGAGCTGACAACAGCCTGATAGGTACGGGGATCACCGGCCCGGATGGCACGTTCAGCGTCGTGCTGACGCCTGCGCAAACCAACGGCGAAAGTCTCGAAGTCACCGCCAACACCCCGCTGGGCGGCGCCTCGCTGCCAAGCGAAATTACCGCGGCCGACACCTCGGCACCGGCGCCGCTCAGCGATCTGGCAGTCAATGCCAGCGGCACGCTGGTCACCGGGCGCGGCGAAGTCGGCGCGTCGGTCATCATTACCGGCGCTGGCGGCGTGGTCTTGGGCAACGCGGTGGTTGGCGCCAATGGCACCTTCAGCGCACAACTCAATGCGCCACAGGTCAACGGTCAGGTACTCGATGCTGTACAGACCGATGCGGCCAACAACACCTCTTCCGGTCTTGCCGTAACGGCGCCAGACATCACCGCCCCGGCGGCACCGACGGCACTGGTGCTGAGCGGCGCCGGCCTTGTACTGGGCGGGCTCGGTGAAGCCGGGGCCACCGTCACCGTACGCGGTGCCGGTGGTGCGTTGCTGGGCACCGCGACGGTGGCTGGCAACGGCACGTTCTCGGTGACCTTGTCGTCCGCACAGCTCAATGGCCAGCAACTGAGCGTCACGCAAAGTGACGCGGCGGGAAATGTTTCACCACCCACTAACCTCAGCGTCGCCGATACCACGTTGCCGGCGCCGCTGAGCAACGTGACCCTGAACGGTACCGGGCTGGCAGTCAGCGGTACGGGTGAAGCCGGCGCCACGGTCAGCGTGACCAATGCGGCCGGCACCGTGTTGGGCACCGCCGTGGTCAATGCCGGCGGCACCTTCACCGTGCAACTGTCCAGCGCCCAGCTCAACGGCCAGCAGCTCAACGTGCAACAGGCAGACCCGGCGGGCAATCTCTCGCCGGTATTCAACCTGACGGCGAGCGATGTGCAGGCGCCGGTCGCGGCCAGCGGCCTGGCGCTTGCCGCGAACGGTCTGACCTTGAGCGGTACCGGTGAAGCCGGTGCAACGGTCAATGTCTATGGCCCGGGTGGCGCATTGATCGGCACCACTACGGTAGGCAGTGGCGGCACGTTCAGCTTCAACCTCAACAGCGCGCAACTGGATGGACAGTTGTTGACCGTGCGCCTGGTCGATCCGGCTGGCAACCTGTCGCCCAACGCCAGCCTGACGGCGCCGGACGTCACCGCGCCCGGCATCCCGACCGGCGTCACTGTCAATGGCAGCGGCACTTTGCTCACTGGCATCGGTGTGCCCGGCTCGACGATCAGCGTGCGCGGCGCTGGCGGTGTGGTGCTGGGCACCGCCACCGTCGCCGCCAACGGCAGTTTCTCCGTGGTGCTCGCCTCGGCACAAATCAACAGCCAGGTTCTCAGCGTGACCCAGGCGGATCCGAGCGGTAACGTTTCGGCGCCGGCCACCGCGACGGCGCCAGACCTGACTCCGCCCGCGGCCGCTACGGCGCTGCTGGTCGGCGCCGACGGTCTGACCGTCACGGGCACCGGTGAGGCCGGAGCGACGGTCACCATCAAGTCGGCCACCGGCACGGTCCTGGGCACCGGCACGGTGAGTAACCTCGGGGTATTTACCATCGCCCTGAACAGCGCGCAGATCAACGGCGAGAAACTCACCGTTAACCTGAGCGACGCTCGCGGCAACGTCTCGGTGGCCGCCAACGTCACGGCGCCGGACATCGACGTCAACGCGCCGGTGGTGGCCAGCGACAACCTCGCCGTTGGCACCGTCACCCTCACGCCGGCCACTGCGACGCAGACGTTCAATGACTCGTTCACCACGCTGCTGTCGGGTTTCTCGAAAACCTTTACGTTCACGGTGTCCAGCGGCACGCGCCTTGACCCCACCCTGACGCTGACCACCAGCAGCCTGATTTCGCTGATCGATGGCGTGGTCTATACGCTGCAAGTGAAAAACGCCAGCGGCGTCTGGGTCACACTCGACGCCAACGGCAGCGCTGGCCTGCTCGACCTGATTGCCCTGGCCGGCCAGGGCGTGCGGGTCGACATCGCTAACCTGTTGGCGGGCGACTACCGACTGACGGTGTCGAGCACCGGCATCGGCGTGCTGACCACGGTCAATACGCAACTGCAACTGGACGTCAGCAGCCTGACCCAGTTCAACGGCATTGCCGGGCCAGCCGTGACCGGCAACGTCATCACCAACGTCGGCGTCGATGGCACGGCGGACCAGACCGGCCCGGACAACGGCGCGCAACTGCAGATCTTCAAAAACGGCGCCTACGTCAGTGCCGGCGCCGGCACCACGGTGCAAGGGCTGTACGGCACGCTGACCATCGATGCCAGCGGCAACTACAGTTACACGCCCAACGGCAGCGTCAGCAGTGTCGGCAAGGTCGATGTGTTCAGCTATCAACTGGTGCACCCGAACGGCTTGAGCGACACCGCCAATCTGTACGTGCGTATCGACAGCCCACAAGCCACCGAAGTGTGGAATGACGCCAACCTCGGCAGCCCCGCGCTGGTGCTTGACGCCACCGCGGATGTCGCTGCAACCGACGTCACTCTGGTCAACCGTGAAGTCACCACCAACTCCAACCTCGGTACGTTCAACGTGCTGCTGGGCGGCGGCAGCGGTAACTACAACACCGTGGTGGCGGCGGACACGGTCAGCGATCTCACCGTGGTGGTCAATTCGAGCAACCTGCTGGCGCTGTTGGGTTCGATGACGGTGGGCCTGTACAAACTCAACACCGCCACTAACCAGTACGTGCTGGTCAAGAGCTACGGCGGCAATGCGCTGCTCAATCTGGGCGGCGGCAACTACGGGATCAAGTTCGACGACCAGACCGCTGGCAGTTATCAGGTGCGGGTAGCGGTGGGCGGCCTCGGCCTGCTCACCAGCGTCAACACCAGCCTGATCAACGTGGCGACCTACACCAATCAATTTGTGGTGGGCAGCTACACGCCCGTGTCGGGCAACCTGCTCACCGACACCGCGGGCGGCGGCGCCGATGTGTTGGGCTCGGTCTACACCTTGCTCAGCGTGCTGGTCGCCGGCAGTTACGTGGCGCCCGGTTACAACGGCGTCTCGCTGGTCGGCAACTACGGCACCTTGCTGGTCCAGGCTAACGGCAACTACACCTACACGCTCAAGGCCGGGCTGACCGATGCGGTCATTGGTCAGGAAGACACCTTCACCTACCAACTGACCCACCCCAACGGCAGCGTCGATACCGCCACCCTGACCATCGACCTGAACAGGGCCGGTGCTTTCGCTACCACCGCGTTCTCGGCACTGGCCAGCGATGACCTCGGTCTGGCGCACGCCACTGGCAGTGAGCTGATCCAGGGCACCGACGGCAACGACACCCTCGACGGTTCGCACGGTGGCGCCATCTCGCTGCAAGGCGGCGCCGGCGACGACACGCTGATCATCGCCGACCAACAGTTCACGTCGGTCGATGGCGGCAGCGGCACCGACACCCTGCTCTGGGCTGGCGGCGACGTGGCGATCAACCTCGGCGATTTGCAGAGCAAGATCCACAACGTTGAAATCCTCGACCTCAACCATTCCAGCGCGGTTGCGCTGACGTTGAACCTCAGCGATCTGCTGGCGATCACATCTGCTGACAACAACACGCTGCTAATCAAGGGTGACGAAAAGGACAGCGTACACATGACCGATGGCTGGACCGCAGAGGGTACGCAGCAGGCCGACGGCATCGACTATGTCCAATACACGGCACAGGAGGATCCGAGCCACCACCTATGGGTGCAGAACGGCATTCAAGTCGTCTGAAAACGCAACATTGGCAATGTCCGTCTCTCAACAGTAAGGGAAGTCTGTGGAGTCAGTTTTTCGCAAGCAATGGCCGGTGGTCGTGTTGACCATCGGCCTCTACCCCGCTTTCACCGTCGGCGTTCGCGCCGACGACAACCTCGACAGCAGCTTGCGCAGCATCAGCCCGTCGCAACTGCAACAACCAGCAGGCAACGACAGTCGTCAGCGCCCTGCCCCTGCTTCCAGGGCGTCCGCCGATGAGCAGGCGCTGGGACTGGAACAAGCGGTCAGGCTGGCCGTGGACTGGCACCCGCGTATCGGCGAGGCCATCGGCACCCTGTTCCAGCAAGGCGAAGGCGTGAATGTCGCCGAATCCGGTTATTACCCACAGGTCACCGGCGGCATCAAAGGTGGTTACACCAGCGGTTACGGCAGCGATGCCGGCAGCCAGTCGGTGAATATTTCCCTCAAGCAGATGCTGTATGACTTCGGCAAGGTGTCCAGCTCGGTCGACGCTGCCCGCGCCCGGGTGGCGCGCAGTCAGGCCGGGATTCTGCTGGCGATCGACGACATTGCCCGCGACACCGCCAAGGCCTACATCGAAGTGCAGCGTTATCAGCGTCTGCTCGACGTTGCCCGCGAGCAGATTCAGGGCATCGGCGGCATTGTCGACCTCGCCAGACAGCGTAACGACATGGGCGCCAGCACCCGTTCCGATGTGGTCCAGGCGCAGTCCCGGGCCGAAGGCGCGACGGCCACGTTGCAGGAGTTCAAAGCGCAATATGCGCGCTGGCAAGCAACCCTGACCAGCCTGCTCGGACGGCGCACGCCGCCGGCAGTGAGCGACGCCGCCGCGTCGACGCTGAGTCAGGCCTGCGATGCTTCGCAAATTTCCGATGCCCTGCCCGCCGTCCTGCAAGCCGCCGCACAACGCACCCAGGCCCAGGCCGAACTGGCGCAGGCAAAAGCCGAAGCCTACCCGACCCTGTCGTTGCAACCCTCGGTCAACCAATACCTGGATGACAATTACGACGACCAGAACTCGCGAGCCGATCGCACTCAGGTCGGGATCTTTCTCAACCTCGAAGTGCCGATTTATCAGGGCGGCGCCATCAGTGCCCGCAGCCGCGCCGCCGGCCATGCGCTGACCGCCGCGGATTCGGCGGAAGATTTCGCCCGACTGCAAGCGCGTCAGGGTCTGGCGGAAGCCCAGGCGCAGACGTCGGGCCTGAACCGCCGGCTGCGCTCGCTGGAATTTCGTCAGACCAGCATCACCGAGGCGCGCATGTTGTATGGCCGCCAATACCTGGAACTGGGCACGCGCCCGCTGCTGGATTTGCTTAACGCCGAGCAGGAAATCCACCAGTCGCGCTTCGATCTGGTCAACACCCAGGCCGATCTGCAACGCCTGCAGATCGACTGCTTCTATAACAGCGGTGCGATTCGCCGGGTCTTCGGCATCGACCACAGCGCCATCCAGAATGTCGAGATACTGCCATGACCGATGCCAGCATCACTGTTCCTGAACCCGCCGCTGCCGAGGCACGAGAAGATTATTCGCCGTGGCTGGAAGCGGTGCTCAAAGTTGCTCGGCACTATCGGCTCGACGTCTCGCCGGAAAGCGTGCGTCTGGCTTCGGTGCACAGCGAAGGCCGCGTCGAAGAAGTGGTCCGACATATGGCGCGTCAGGCCGGTTTGAGCGTGAAATTCGCGGTATTCGACAACAAGAGCCTGAGCCGCTGGCGCACGCCGCTGGTGGTGCAACTGCGCGACGGTCAGGTCGGTGTGCTCGAAAGCATCGGCGAAACCGGCGAGCTGGGGATTTGCTTCAGTGGCGATCAGGGCTTGCAGAGCCGCATGGACACGGCAGCGCTCGCTGAGCAGGCATTGCGCACGGTGATTTTGCGACCGACGCAACCGGTGGCCGACGTGCGCACCAATGACTACATCAAACCCTACGACGAACACTGGTTCCGCCGCATCGTCCTCAGCGACCTGCGGCCCTACAGCCAAGTGATGATCGCCTCGCTGGTGGCGAACCTGCTGGGCATGGCCGGGGTACTGTTTTCAATGCAGGTGTACGACCGGGTGATTCCGGCCGAATCGCTGCCAACTTTGTACGTGTTATTCGGCGGGGTGATGCTCGCCCTGCTGTTCGATTTCGTCATGCGCATTCTGCGTCTGCGCATCACCGATGTGCTGGGCAAGCGCGCCGACCTGCGCGTCTCCGATCTGGTGTTCGGCCACGCCTTGCGCCTGCGCAACTCCGCCCGGCCAAAATCCACCGGCTCGTTCATTTCGCAACTGCGCGAACTGGAGCAGATCCGCGACCTGATCACCTCCAGCACCGCAACGGCGCTGGCCGACATGCCGTTCTTTCTGTTGTTCCTGCTGGTGTTTTATTTGATCGGCGGGCCGCTGGTGCTGATTCCGCTGGTGGCACTGGTGTTCATGTTGTTGCCGGGCATCGTCGCGCAACCGCGGCTGGCCCGACTGGCCAATGCCTCGATGCGCGAAGCGGCGCTGCGCAACGCCATGCTTGTGGAAAGCATCCAGGGCCTCGACGACATCAAGGCGCTGCAAGCCGAGCAGCGTTTCCAGCAACAGTGGAACCAATACAACGCGGCCTCGGCGGACAGCAGCCTGCGTTTGCGCACCTTGACCAACAGCCTGGTGGCCTGGACGCAGAACGTGCAAGGCGGGGTGTTTGCGGTGGTGATCGTGTTCGGCGCGCCGATGGTGATTGCCGGCGATCTGACCACCGGCAGCCTGGTCGCGGCGTCGATTCTGTCGTCGCGGATGATGGGGCCGATGGCGCAACTGACCCACGTCCTCACCCGCTGGCAGCAAGCCAAGGTCGCGCTGGAGGGCTTGAACCGGATCATGCAAATGCCGGTGGATCATCCCGAAGGCAGTCAGCGCGTACACCTGCCGGCGATTCGCGGTGACTACCGCTTGCGTCAGGCCAGTTTTCGCTACAGCGAGGAATCGACGCCAGCGCTGAACGCCATCGACCTGAGCATTCGGCCCGGCGAGCGCATCGCCCTGCTCGGCCGCAACGGCGCCGGCAAGTCGACGTTACTGCAGGCGCTGGGCGGCGCAATGGATTTGAGCAGCGGTGAAACCACGCTGGATGGCATCGCCCTCGCGCATCTCGATCCGGCCGACCTGCGCCGCGATGTCGGCCTGCTGTCGCAACAGGCGCGACTGTTTCACGGCACCCTGCGCGACAACATCACCCTTGGCGCCGGTCAGGCCAGCGATCAGGAGATCATCGCCGCGCTGAGCGTAACCGGCGCCCTCGACTTCGTTCGCCAGTTGCCCAAAGGCATGGACCATCTGGTGCTTGAGGGTGGCCTGGGCCTGTCTGGCGGTCAGCGTCAGAGCCTGTTGCTGTCGCGGTTGTTGATCCGTCAGCCACAAGTGTTGTTGCTGGACGAACCGACGGCCGCGCTCGACGACGTGACCGAGCGTCTGCTGCTGGAAAAACTCGCGACCTGGACCCAGGGCCGGACACTGGTGGTCGCCACGCACCGGGTCAGTGTGCTGCAACTGGTCGAGCGGATCATCGTCCTCGACAACGGGCGCATCGTCATTGACGACCATCGCGACGCAGCACTCGCGCGGTTGCGTGCACCGGGCAAGGGAGTAGCGGTATGAAATCGACCATGACCGACGTACCGGACCCGATGTCCTACCTTGACGGCCGCGATGAGCGTGCGATTGCCGGTGGCGCAAAGGTGATTTGGGGGTGTGCGCTGATGCTCGCCTGTTTCATTGCCTGGGCGGCGTGGTTTGAGATCGTCGAGGTCTCGACCGGCACCGGCAAAGTGGTGCCGAGCTCGCGCGAACAGGTGATTCAGTCGATGGAGGGCGGCATCCTTGAGCAGCTCAACGTCAGCGAAGGCGCTTTGGTCGAGCGCGGCCAGATCCTCGCCCAGCTCGACCCGGTGAAGAACCAGTCCAACGTCGGCGAAAGCGCGGCCAAGTACCGCGCGGCACTGGCGAGCGTCAATCGCTTGCAAGCCGAGGTCAGTGAAAAGCCGCTGGCGTTCGATCCATCGTTGCAAGCGTTCCCCGAGCTGATCCGCGCCGAAACCGAGCTCTACCAGACCCGTCGCAAAGGCCTGGCGGAAACCCTCGACGGTATTCAAAGCTCATTGAAATTGGTGCGCAGCGAACTGGCAATCACCGAGAATCTGGCGAAGATCGGCGCCTCAAGTCGGGTCGAAGTGTTGCGCCTGACCCGCCAGCGTTCTGAGCTGGAACTGAAGGCCACCGAAGCGCGTTCCGATTACATGGTCCGCGCCCGTGAAGATCTGGCCAAAGCCAACGCCGAAGCGCAGATGCTCGAAGCGGTGATCCGTGGTCGCACCGATTCGCTGTCGCGCCTGACCCTGCGCTCGCCGGTGCGTGGCATCGTCAAGGACATCGAGGTCAGCACGATTGGCGGCGTGATCGCGCCCAATGGTCAAGTCATGCAGATCGTGCCGCTCGATGAACAACTGCTGATCGAGACGCGCATCTCGCCACGTGACATCGCCTTTATTCACCCCGGACAGGCGGCGAAAGTCAAAATCACCGCCTATGACTATTCGATCTACGGCAGCCTCGACGGCGAAGTAGTGACGATCTCGCCGGACACCCTCCAGGACGAAGCCAAACCGGAAATCTTCTACTACCGCGTGTTCATCCGCACCGCGTCGGACGAACTGCGCAACAAGGCCGGCAAACGCTTCGCCATCGTGCCCGGGATGATCGCCACGGTTGACATTCGCACCGGCGAAAAAACCGTACTCGACTACCTGATCAAACCGCTCAACCGCGCGCGCGAAGCGTTGCGCGAACGCTGATCAGCGGCTGGCGAACTTGGTGGCCGGCGGCACCGTCGGGGTGATGCTGGCCAAGTAGCGCGACCATTCGCGATTGATCTCCGCGTAGGGCAGAAAAATGCTTACGCGCGGCTGATCCAGCAAATCCTGGCGCTTAAGCCGGCTGACATCGTCACGGGTCAGAAACGCGACGTTGATGCCTACGACTTTGCCATCAGCGGAAAACACCGGGCCGCCAGACATGCCTTTCGCCAACGCGCCATTGTGGGTGCCGTAAAGCACGTTGCCCTCTTTGACGTCGAGGCGAACCATGGCCGGCAAAGCCTGGCCGCTGCCCTTGACCGACATGTACAACGAATTGAACCCCACCGAGGTCAGCTCTTCGCCAGGCTTGTAACCGCGCCATGCCGGCACACTGCTGGCCTTGTGGCGGAAGAACTGCACGTCCGCCTGCCCCTTGAACACCGCGCCCGACAAATAAGGAATGTGCTTCACCGTGACGGCAAAATCTTCATTCCATTGCACAGCCGAACCCATCAGCACGTAAGGCAAAGGCGCGCCGGAGTGAACGACAAAGGCTTGGTCTAAAACAGGATCCTGAACGAAAGCGACTGGCATTCCATTGCACCCGCTGAGCAGCAACGACGCTGCAACAACTGACTTGAGGGGGCGCATGTCTGGTACATCGTAAAGTGGGGAAAGGAGCTGCAATATGTCATTGCGCCATCACCTAAAGCAATAGACTAAGCCTACCGCTTGTCGACAGACGATAAAGTGAGCTAATTGGATCCAGAACACTGGACAGGTGATTGGTGGCCGTAAAGCGATGAACACTCAGCCCAGAAACGAAAAAAGGGTTTGCATCGGCTTTCGCCTGCAAACCCTTGTTTCAAAGATGGTGCCCGAAGCCGGAATCGAACCGGCACGCCCTTACGAGCGGGGGATTTTAAGTCCCATGCGTCTACCAGTTTCGCCATTCGGGCGGTAGCGCGGTACTGCTTTGCTTCACGGTCGGTAGCGATCCTGACAGGATCCTGCCGGACAGCAGTGCGGGAAATATATACATCACTCCCCGGTGAAGCAAGTTCGCAATGGCTGTATTTCAAGACAAGGTCTTGCAACGCACCGCAAATAAAAAAGCTCCGTAAATCATGGATCTACGGAGCTTGTTTAAAGTGGAGGCCGAGGTCGGAATCGAACCGGCGTAGGTGGATTTGCAATCCACTGCATAACCATTTTGCTACTCGGCCTCAAAGCATCTGCTGTCAGTAGCGCAACAACAGACACGTACAAATTGGAGCGGGAAACGAGACTCGAACTCGCGACCCCGACCTTGGCAAGGTCGTGCTCTACCAACTGAGCTATTCCCGCTTGGTGTGGCGCATTCTATAGAATTAAGAAGCCCCGTCAACCCCTTGATTCGAAAAAGTTTTATTTCTTTTCAACATCAGTCTTCAGATGCGGCCAGGCCGCGCGAAGGTATTGCACCATCGACCACAAGGTCAGGCCGGCGGACACCATCAACAGTGCGTAACCCAGAATAACCCAGAAGCTGAAATCCTTCGGATTGGCCAGCAGGATCACCAGCGCGAGCATCTGCGCGGCAGTTTTCCACTTGCCCAGGTTCGAGACGGCTACATGTGCACGGGCGCCGAGTTCGGCCATCCATTCACGCAGTGCCGACACCACAATCTCGCGACCGATGATGACTGCCGCTGGCAATGTGAGCCACAGATTGCCGTGCTCCTGCACCAGCAACACCAGTGCAACGGCGACCATCAATTTGTCGGCGACCGGATCGAGAAACGCACCAAACGGTGTGCTTTGCTCAAGACGACGGGCCAGATAACCGTCCAGCCAGTCGGTTGCCGCCGCGAAGGCAAACACCGAAGCGGAGGCCATGTAACTCCATTGGTACGGCAGGTAAAACAGCAAAATGAAGATCGGGATAAGCAGGACGCGTAGAACGGTAATCAGATTAGGGATATTCATCGGCACAACTGGCTACGAGGTGAAGGGGCATTCTACTCGCTATGCAGGTTCGCATAAATCGACTCTGCGAGCTTTTTACTGATCCCCGGGGCTTTGGCGATCTCTTCGATGCTTGCACGAGACAGCTCCTGCAATCCACCAAAATGTTTCAACAGGTCACGGCGGCGGGTTGGACCGACCCCCGCCACCCCTTCCAGCGTTGACGTGCGGCGGGTCTTGCCGCGGCGGGCGCGGTGCCCGGTAATAGCGAAGCGGTGGGCCTCGTCACGGATCTGCTGGATCAGGTGCAGGGCCGGTGAGTCGCCGCGCAGGGTGAACTCGTGCGCTGCATCATTCAGATACAACGTTTCGAAGCCGGCCTTGCGCGTTGCGCCCTTGGCCACGCCCAACAGGATCAGATCCGGCACGGCCAGTTCGTTGAGCACGTCACGGGCCATTGACAACTGGCCCTTGCCACCATCGACCAGCAGGATGTCGGGCAACTTGCCCTCGCCGTCCTTTAGCTTGCTGAAGCGCCGAGTCAGCGCCTGGTGCATGGCCGCATAATCGTCACCCGCCGTTACACCTTCGATGTTATAGCGGCGGTAATCCGACTTGATCGCGCCTTCAGGCCCGAACACCACGCAGGACGCGACGGTGGCCTCGCCGCTGGAGTGACTGATGTCATAGCATTCCAGGCGTTGCGGCGGCTCGTCCAGATTGAGTACCTCGGCCAGCGCTTCGAAACGTGCGGCGGTGTGCTGTCGGTTCGCCAGGCGCGCGCCCAGCGCCTGTTCAGCGTTGGTCACGGCCAATTGCTGCCAGCGCGCCCGCGTGCCACGCACCCGGTGACTGATGGCCAGCTCGCGCCCCCGCAACTCGTGGATCGCTTCGATCAGCGTCGGGAAATCTTCGTGCACCACATTGACAATCAATTCGCTCGGCAGATCGCGCTCGGGACTGCTGATGTAGTACTGGCCGAGGAAGGCTGCCATCACTTCAGAGACGTCTTCTTCAATCCCGACCTGCGGGAAGAAGTTCTTGCTGCCCAGCACCCGGCCACCGCGCACGCTGATCAAATGCACACAGGCGCCGCCCGGGTTGACGAACGCTGCGATGACATCGATCTCGCCCGTGCCGCCCTCCATGCTTTGTTGATCCTGTACGCGCCGCAGCAACGCGATCTGGTCGCGCAGTTCGGCTGCCCGCTCAAATTCGAGATTGACCGCAGCCTCCTCCATCGCGGTAGACAGCTCATTGGTCAGCGCATGGCTGCGTCCTTCAAGGAACATCACCGAGTGGCGCACGTCTTCGGCATAAACTTCAGGTTCGACCAGCCCCACACAAGGCGCCTTGCAGCGCTTGATCTGAAACTGCAGGCACGGGCGAGTACGGTTTTTGTAATAACTGTCTTCGCATTGGCGCACGAAAAAGGTTTTTTGCAAGAGGCTGAGACTTTCGCGAATGGCGCCGGCGCTGGGATAAGGCCCGAAGTACTTGCCCTTGGCTTTTTTGGCCCCGCGATGAATGCTCAGCCGCGGAAACTGGCCGTCGGACAGAAACACGTAGGGGTAGGACTTATCGTCGCGCAACAGAATGTTGTACGGCGGTCGCCATTCCTTGATCAGCGTCTGCTCAAGCAGCAGCGCTTCAGTCTCGTTGGCGGTGATGGTCGTTTCGACCTGGGCGATACGGCCGACCAGCGCGGCAGTTTTCGGCGCCAGCCCGGTCTTGCGGAAATAACTGGCCAGCCGCTTCTTGAGGTTTTTCGCCTTGCCCACGTACAGCAGGCGCGCCTCGCTGTCGAACATGCGGTAAACGCCAGGGCGTCCGCTGACGGTCGATAGAAAAGCGCCGGAATCGAATGCTTCAGTCATGGTCAGGCGCTGGCATCCACCATGCCGTGACGAACCGCGAGGAGTGTCAACTCGACGTCGCTGCTGATCGAGAGCTTCTCGAAAATACGATAACGGTAGGTGTTCACGGTTTTTGGCGACAGACACAACTTGTCGGAGATGATCTGCACCTTTTGGCAACCGACGATCATCAGCGCGATCTGAATCTCACGCTCGGACAAGGCGTCGAACGGTGAATCATTGGTCGGCTGAAAGGATTTGATCGCCAACTGCTGGGCGATCTGCGGGCTGATGTAGCGCTGGCCGGCGAAGACCAGGCGAATAGCCTGCACCATTTCCGGCAAACCTGCCCCTTTGGTCAGATAGCCAGCGGCCCCGGCCTGGAGCAATCGCGTGGGAAACGGGTCTTCTTCGCACACCGTCACGGCAACCACTTTGATATCCGGATGGCTGCGCAATAGCTTACGCGTGGCTTCCAGTCCGCCGATGCCGGGCATCTTGACGTCCATCAGCACCACGTCAGGCTTTAATTCTCGCGCCTTGATCAGGGACTCTTCACCTGATTCAGCCTGACCCACCACCTGCAGGCCATCGATATCGGCCAGCATTCGTGTAATGCCTGTACGAACGAGATCATGGTCATCGACCACTAGCACCCTAATCAAGCAGACACCTCGCGATATGGTCTTATTGGGTTGCCGGACACCTTAGCAAAAAGTGCCTGACAGACCTAGCATCAAGCTGCATTTAAAAAGTTTCAATTCATCATCCGGAGCTTGCCCGGCGCGGGTTTCAGCGCACAGGTGTACTTAAATCCAGCTGCATCCTCAGAAAACACTCGTCCCTGCCCTGCACCCGCAGTCCCTTGCGCCAATACAACCGTTGCGCCGGATTAGTCTCGAACACGGTGAGACGCACGGCCGGGCGTCTTGCCTGACGTGCCATGTCGATAACCTGATCAATCGCCCAGGAACCGGCACCGCGCCCTTGATAATCCTCGGCAATCTGCAACTCGCGAATGTACAGCGCCCGCGCATCCTGGCTGAGGCTGAAAAAACCGATCGGCATACCCGCCAAGAGGATCAGCCAGTTTTCGCGACCGCTCCACCCGGCATCGAACGCCGCGTCCTGCCACAACAAATCGTAGTCAATGTAATAGCGCAGCATGTTCGCGCACGTCAGGTCGCGCGCAAAACCAAGGTCATCTTCAGTGGCGCGACGTATCTGGAAGCTCATTCACCCCTCCTGCCTGGATAAACGCGGAGTGTGTCACAACCTTTGCGCGCTCGAGTGATAGGCGTTTTACTCGGCGGGCGATAGCATTTTCTGATTGCTGATGCGTACAGGCCTCTAGTAAGCTCGGCGCATTCATTGGAGACAGACCATGTTCAACGCCCCTTCACAGCTATCGATCGCCAGCGCACCGCGCTCGGTTGCGGCTGTCCGGGTGAATGACGCCTGCGCTCCCGTGAGCTTTTATTTTGGGTATTGGTTTAGCCACTGGCGCGCCTGATACCCACACGGCGCCCAAGACAACGGGTCGCCAACCAGAGATTTTCTCAACCCCCGGTCGGCCTCCCGACCGGGGGTTTTGTTTTTTTCAGAACCCGTTTTTCAGCAGCACACCAGACACCTTGAGGATCAAACCATGAACTACGCCACTTATTACCGTTACGACAGCTTTAGCGCCTGGCGATTTACCAGCCTCCGCTCGGGACAGCCTGCCGCCTCCGATCGGTCACCCACAGGTGGCAAACACGCAGTCGTGGCCAGTACGGCCAATTGTCGAACACCCCAGTAGGGTCGAGTGCGCGGGAAGCCCCCGCCACTGGCCCAGGAAGACCGAATATGAACTCGTCCGTTTCCGCTTTGCCGCTGTCCTCCCTCAATTGCGCCAACGAAGCACTGACCGTGCGGCTGCCCAGCTCGTTGCAACTCAAGCAGCAATTGCCGTTGAGCACCGCCTTGAGCCAGCAAGTCACTGCTCATCGCCAGGCCGTTCGCGCGATCCTCAACGGCGAAGATCAGCGCCTGTTGGTTGTCGTAGGCCCCTGCTCCATCCACGATCCTCAGTCCGCGCTTGAATACGCCAGCCAGCTCGCCGGCCTCGCCAATGACGTCAGCAGCGAAATGCTGTTGGTGATGCGTGCCTACATTGAAAAGCCACGCACGACCGTCGGCTGGAAGGGCCTGGCCTACGATCCGCATCTGGACGGCAGTGACGACATGGCCGCTGGCTTGAACCTGTCGCGCGAACTGATGCTGGAAATGATCCGTCTCGGCTTGCCGATCGCCACGGAACTGTTGCAACCAATGGCCGCCCACTACTTCGACGACCTGCTGAGCTGGGTTGCGATTGGCGCGCGCACGACCGAATCGCAGATACACCGAGAAATGGCCAGCGGCCTGAACCTGCCGGTGGGTTTCAAAAACGGTACCGATGGCGGCGCAGCGGTAGCCGTCGATGCAATGCGTTCTGCCGCCCATGCGCATCGGCACTTCGGCGTCGACAGCCAGGGCCACCCGGCGATTATTCAAACCCCCGGCAACCCCGACACGCATCTGGTCTTGCGCGGAGGCCATCACGGCCCCAACTACGATGAAACGAGCGTCGCCAGCATCAACGCCGAGCTGAAACGCGTGAAGATCCCCAGCCGAATGATGGTCGATTGCAGCCATGCCAACAGCGGCAAGGACCCGTTACGTCAACCGGCGGTATTCAACGATGTGCTTGAACAGCGGCTGCGCGGCGATCATTCGCTTATCGGCATGATGCTCGAATCTCATCTGTTCGAAGGTTGCCAGCCACTGAGCGCATCGCTGCGCTACGGGGTTTCGATTACCGATGGCTGCCTTGGCTTCGAGGCAACCGAGCGCTTGTTGCTTGATGCCGCCCGGCGCCTCGCTTCGCACCGCTGACGCAGCAGTCCTATCGCCCGCCGCTTTCAAATGAAACCGGCGGGCGTTGCGCCCAGGCTACGCCTCTACCCTCAGGTGTCTCACCGCCGAGCGCTGACTGACATCATCCAGACGCTCGACTGTGTAGGCAATCCGCACGGTGGTCCCCTGGTGCTCGCGCCAGAACCGGTGGGGCACGATGAATATCAGCGGCTGACCGGCCGAATCCCGGGTAATTTCCCGATCATCGCGATGATTGAAGAGATCGCCGTCGCACTTGAGATAAACCAGCTCATCTTCCTGCGCTTGCGCATTGGCGATTTCGACAGTAATGCCATCCGTCGAATCCGCTACCGAGAGCACATCGTCGACGGCTTCAAGCACCTCCGGAGCCTCCAGCTCGCCGCGCAAAAGCGGACCGATGAAGACACTGGCAGGGTCTGACAATCGAACCGCGCCGCACGCTGATTCGACACGATAATCCACGCTGACGTGATCGCCACGGTGCGCCTCGATGTACCGAGCCGGAATCCAGAACGACAACATGTCGCCGACAGCAAATGCCTCCACGGACAGCGCATCGGTGAACGCTTCTGATGACTGGGTGCCACGCCACGCCATCAGTACCCGGTCGCCCGCGGACATTCGCGCATAAGGTTGCAATGTGACCAGCACACCCTCCTCGACGCGTGAGGGATCCAGCGTTCCGCCCACCATGTTTTCAATATGCGGTGCCAACAGCCGCGTCCGGACGTCGCCGACAGACAATTGCAGGCGCCCGGATTCAAGCGGTGCTGGCAGGTCGGCGCTCAGCAGTGTCCAGAAAACCTGCAGCGACCCGCCATCGAGCGCGGCCACGTGCATGCCCTTGATAACGAACACGAGGTCCTGGCCCACCAAGGCTTCGCTGACAAACCGGACCCTCTCGTGCTGGTAGGCAAAGCCTTCGATGTCCAGGCCCTCCCAATAAAGACGCACCTGATCTCCACAAGCCATGCCGGCATAGGCGGCGACACGGACCACGACCCTGGCCAAGGCGGGATCGAGCACATCGCCTTGCAGTCCGGCAATCACCGGTGCCGGCAACGCCTCCGGCGCTGGGCGGACATTGTTCGAGTGGCATGTGTAATAGCAAAAGCCAACTTCGTGATGAGTCATTCTCGGCTCCATTCCCTGGATAACGTAGCGCCCTCATGGGCGATATCGACACTATGCATTGAACGCTTTGCACGTGGTTTTTAATGTCAGCGCGATACGTCGCGAGTCCAGCGCAAAGGCTACGAGCCGAGTAGGCAAGCAAGCCAAAATGGGTCTCATTGAGGTTTAAGACGTCCAGATATTCCGACTTGGATTTCATGGAGATCCGAAACGTCTTACGTGCCCTAGTCCAGTTTCAACATAAACATGAAGCCTCTTCGTACTTCTTCAATCCAAAGGGTGTTTTAGAGTGGCCAGCAGATTTCCCCGATGAACCACTTCGAAAAAGGTAAGAACATGCAACGGAATGCTCCGACTCGTTACCCCATCCTGCTGGTACACGGTCTGTTCGGGTTCGAACGGATAGGCCATTTCGAGCTGTTTCATGACGTCAAGGACGCCTTGAAAGCAGTCGGCAACCGAGTGTTTGTTCCGCACCTGTCCGCCACCCACAACAACGAAACGCGAGGCGAACAGCTGCTGACTCAGATCGCCTGTGTGCTGCGAGGCACAGGCGCAGAAAAAGTCAATCTCATTGGGCACAGTCAGGGCGCGTTGGCGGCTCGCTACGCTGCGGCGGTTACCCCAGACAGCGTCGCATCAGTGACGTCGGTGAGCGGCCCGAACCACGGCTCGGAGCTGGCGGATTTTCTGCGCAAGGCGCTGATTCCCGGCAAATTGCCGGAAGCGGTGGCCCAGAATGTGGCGACACAGTTCGCCGACTTCCTGTCGCTGCTCAGTGGGACCACGGCGTTGCCGCAGAGCGCGGTGGCGGCACTCAATGCGCTGACCACGGAAGGTGTCGGCGCATTTAATGACAAATACCCGCAAGGATTGCCCGACACGTGGGGAGGACATGGCCCGGCCAAGGTCAACGGTGTGCACTATTACTCCTGGAGCGGCGTGCTACCCAGCCAGCAGATGCCGACACTGGATCCGGTTCAAGGCATGTGCCAGGTACTGGCGCACTACTTCACCACCGAGCCGCAACAGAATGACGGCTTCGTCGGTCGCTTCAGCTCTCATCTGGGACAGGTGATTCGTTCCGACTATTCACTGGATCACTTGGCCAGCCTGCGTCGTCCCGACACCGCCACGGGCTCCTCGCCCGACCCGATCGAGCTGTACGTCGAGCATGCCGAGCGCTTGCGGACTGCCGGCCTGTGAACGAGACGCGGACGGAACTTTGCCAAGAATTCGTCCCCTGATTGCGGTAGGCTCCGCACTTTACTGATAAATGATTGGAGAGTTTTCCCATGGCTAAAGCCACTGCCCGCCACATCCTGGTTTCCAGCGAAGACAAGTGCAACGAACTCAAGGCCCAGATTGAAGGCGGTGCCGACTTCGCCGAAGTCGCCAAAACCAACTCCAGCTGCCCGTCCAGCCGTCAGGGCGGCGACCTGGGTTCGTTCGGTCCTGGCCAGATGGTCAAGGAGTTCGACACCGTGGTGTTCAGCGCACCGATCAATGTCGTACAAGGCCCGGTGAAAACCCAGTTCGGTTATCACCTGCTGGAAGTGACCAGCCGTCAGGACTGATGTTGAACTGATTGCGCGCAACGGCCCGCCCCTTGGTGGGCCGTTGTGTTTCAGTTACACATGCGACTGGCGACTGGCGCGCCTCTCGCGTACAACTTGCGCTTATCGATTTCCCGGTTCCAAGGCTGACGATGCGACTGGTTTTCCCGACATTGATGCTCACCGCCCTCGCACTCTTTTCGAGTGTCGCCAGCGTGAACGCTGCCCCACAACACGCGTTGACCGTATACGGCGAGCCCGCCAAATATCCTGCCGGGTTCAGCCACTTCGACTACACCAATCCGCAAGCGCCGAAAGGCGGCACGATGCGCCGCTCGGCACTGGAGATCGGCCACTTCGACCATCTGCTGCCCTATATAGACAAAGGCATCGGCGTTACCCAGATCGACGGTCTGCTGTATTCGCCACTCGCCCAGCGCTCGCTGGACGAGCCGTACACCGTCTACGGTCTGGTGGCGCAGAAGATGGAGCGTTCAGACGATGGCCTGTCGCTGCGCTTCTTCATCAACCCCAAGGCGCGTTTTGCCGACGGCAAGCCGATCACCGCCGAGGACGTGCGCTATACCTATGACCTGCTGATTACCCAGGGCAGCTTGCGTTATCGCACCCAGTTTGCCGACGTCAATGGCGTCGAAATCGAGGCGCCGCTGATTGTGCGCTTCGACTTCAAAAGCAACGAAAACCGCACCCTGCCGCTCGATATAGCAACCCTGCCGGTACTCCCGGAGCATTGGTGGAAGCACCGCGACTTCGCCGGCGGCGGAGGTTATGAACCCCCGTTGGGCAGCGGGCCATATCGGGTGGGCAAAGTCGATTCCGGGCGCAGTATCACCTTCGAGCGCAACCCCGACTGGTGGGGCAAAGACCTGCCGGTCAGTCGCGGTTTGTACAACTTCGACCACTTCAGCATCGAGTACTTCGGCGATACCGACGTCGCCCGCCAGGTTTTGCGTGGTGGCGCGTACGACTACAACCGCGAATTCTCCGCCACCGGTTACTCGATCGGCTATGACAGCCCGGCCTTGAGTGACGGTCGCTTGCAAAAGGCGCATCTGGCCACCGAGGCACCACAGTCGGCGCAGGGTTTTGTGTTCAATCTGCAAAAACCGATGTTCCAGGATCGCCGCGTGCGTCAGGCGCTGGCAATGCTGTGGGATTTCGAATGGAGCAACCGGCAGATGATGCGCAATCTGTACATTCGCCAGCAGAGCTATTTTTCCAACACCGCCCTCGCCGCCCGGGAACTGCCCGACGCAGCGGAACTGAAAATCCTCGAACCGCTGCGCGGCCAGGTGCCTGACGAAGTCTTCAGCAAGGTCTTCGAAGCCGCGAAGACCGATGGCAGCGGCATCATCCGTGACAAACAACTGCAAGCCCTCGAGCTGCTTGAGCAGGCCGGCTGGAAGCCCGACGGCGATCAACTGGTCAATGCCGACGGCGAGCCGCTGAGCTTCACTTTTCTGGTCAGCCAGAACGGCATGGACCGCCTGTTGCTACCCTACAAGCGCACGCTGAAACAGATCGGAATTGACCTCAACATCCGCCGGATCGACTCCTCGCAATACGTCAACCGACTGATGAGCCGCGATTACGACATGATCGTCACGGGCTATCCCGTGTCGACGTCACCGGGCGGCGAGTTGCTCAACTACTTCGGCTCGGTGTCGGCGAACGATCCGGGGGCCAACAACTACATGGTGCTGAAAAACCCCGCCGTCGATACCCTGATCAACGGCCTGATACGCGCATCGACCCAATCCGGCATGCTTCACTATGCCCATGCGCTGGACCGGGTCCTGCAGTGGAATTACTACTGGATTCCCAACTACTACCCGCCCGGTTCCTCGACGGTCTGGTGGAACCGCTTCGGCATCCCGTCGGTTCAGGCCAGCAATGACGAAGCCATCGAGAGCTGGTGGGAAATCAGCACCACAGCGCTGACTAACCAGCAGATGACCGCCGAGAAAATCGCTCGCGGCAGACCCGGAGGGCCGCGCTGATGTGGGCTTACATTCTGCGGCGTCTGCTGCTGATCATCCCGACACTGGTGATCATCCTGCTGGTCAATTTTGTGATTATTCAAGCCGCGCCCGGCGGCCCGGTCGAGCAGGCCATCGCCCACCTGCAAGGCATCGGCGGGGCCGGGACCAGTGTCGGCGGTGGCGCGAGCGAAACCCTCAGCGGCACGTCCCGCGCCAGTCGAGGCCTGGACCCGCAACTGATCAAGGACATTGAAAAACAGTACGGCTTCGATAAACCGGCCCACGAACGCCTGTGGCTGATGCTGAAAAACTATGCGCAACTGGACTTCGGCAAAAGCTTCTTTCGTGGTGCCACGGTGACCGATCTGATCCTGGAAAAGATGCCGGTGACGATTTCCCTCGGCCTTTGGGCGACCCTGATCACCTATCTGGTGTCGATTCCGCTGGGCATCCGCAAGGCCGTGCACCATGGCAGTCATTTCGATATCTGGAGCAGCACGGCGATCATCATCGGTTATGCGATGCCGGCTTTCCTGTTTGCGATGTTCCTGATTGTGGTGTTCGCCGGTGGCACCTCGCTGAACTGGTTTCCGGTGCGCGGCCTGGTCTCGGACAACTTCGAGTCACTGTCGACGCTGGGCAAGATCGCCGACTACTTCTGGCATCTGGTGTTGCCAGTGACGGCGTTGGTGATCGGCGGATTTGCCACGCTGACGATCCTGACGAAGAACTCGTTTCTGAATGAAATCACTCGCCAGTATGTGGTGACCGCAAGAGCCAAAGGCCTGAGCGAGCGTCGCGTTCTGTACGGGCATGTGTTTCGCAATGCAATGCTGCTGGTGATATCAGGCCTGCCCCAGGCTTTTATCAGCGTGTTCTTTGCCGGCTCATTGCTGATCGAAGTGATTTTCTCCCTCGACGGTCTCGGACGCATGAGCTACGAAGCGGCGGTGTCGCGCGATTATCCCGTGGTGTTCGGCTCACTGTTCATCTTCACCTTGTTCGGCCTTTTGATAAAACTGATCGGCGACCTCTGCTACACACTGGTGGACCCGCGTATCGACTTCGCTGCGAGGAACGCCTGATGTTCAAGCTTTCCCCGCTGGGCCGTCGACGCTTTGAGCGTTTCAAGAAAAACCGCCGCGGATGGTGGTCGCTGTGGCTGTTTATCGGACTGTTTGTCATGACGCTGGGCGGTGAGTTGATCGCCAACGACAAGCCGCTGATGGTCAGCTATCAGGGCCAGTGGTATTTCCCGGTGTTCAAACGCCACACCGAGCAGGCGTTCGGCGGGCAACTGCCGTTCCAGGCCGATTACCGCAGCGACTATGTGCAGAACCTGATCCGCAAGGACGGTGGCTGGCTGCTGTTTCCACCGATTCCGTTCAGTGACGACACCCCCAATTACGACTTGAACAAACCGGCGCCGAGTCCTCCGACATCGGTCAACTGGCTGGGGACCGACGACCAGGCGCGCGACGTGTTGGCACGGGTGATCTTCGGCGCGCGGGTTTCGATCCTGTTTGCCTTGTTGCTGACGTTGGTCAGCGCGCTGATCGGTATCGGCGCCGGGGCGCTGCAAGGCTATTACGGCGGTTGGGTCGACCTGCTCGGCCAGCGTGTGCTTGAGGTCTGGTCGGGACTGCCGGTGCTGTATCTGCTGATCATCCTCTCGGGTTTTGTCGAACCCAATTTCTGGTGGCTGCTCGGGATCATGGCGCTGTTTTCATGGTTGGCCCTGGTGGATGTGGTGCGCGCCGAATTCCTGCGCGGGCGCAACCTGGAATATGTCAAAGCGGCGCGCGCATTAGGCCTGACGGACCGCAAGGTCATTTTTCGGCACATCCTGCCCAATGCCATGAACGCGACGCTGAGCTATCTGCCGTTCATTCTGACCGGGGCGATCTCGACCCTGACTGCACTGGACTTCCTCGGCTTCGGCATGCCCGCCGGCAGCGCCTCGCTGGGTGAACTCATCGCCCAAGGCAAACAGAATCTGCAAGCGCCATGGCTCGGGCTGACTGCGTTTTTCACCCTGGCACTGATTCTTTCCCTGTTGGTTTTCATCGGCGAAGCGTTACGTGACGCTTTCGACCCTCGATCCTGAAGCGTGGCCATGACCGATAACCTGATTGAAATTCGTCATCTCACCGTCGCCTTCCATGGCCAGCCAGTGGTGCGTGACCTGTGCCTGGATATTCGTCCCGGCGAATGCCTGGCCCTGGTTGGCGAGTCGGGCTCGGGCAAATCGGTGACCGCGCACTCAATCCTGCAACTGCTTCCCGAAGCCGAGGCGCACTCCACTGGCAGCATTCGCTATCGCGATCAGGAGCTGCTTGGGGCCGACTCCAAAGTGTTGCGGGAACTGCGCGGCAATCGCATCGCGATGATTTTTCAGGAGCCGATGACCTCGCTCAATCCACTGCACACCATTGAAAAGCAGATCGGCGAAACCCTGCTGCTTCATCGTGGCCTCGGTGGCAAGCAAGCGCAGCAACGCATCCTGGAACTGCTCGGGCTGGTCGGCATTCAGAAACCTGCCGAGCGGCTCAAGGCTTACCCGCATCAACTCTCCGGCGGCCAACGCCAACGGGTGATGATCGCGATGGCCCTGGCTTGCGAACCGGAGCTGCTGATTGCCGACGAACCGACCACGGCACTGGATGTCACCGTGCAGCGCAAAATCCTGCTGCTGCTCAAATCGCTACAGAAACGGTTGGGCATGTCGCTGCTGCTGATCAGTCACGACCTTAATCTGGTACGCAGCATCGCCCAGCGGGTCTGCGTGATGAAAGCCGGCGAGATTGTCGAGCAGGCGCCGTGCGAAACCCTGTTCACTGAACCCAAACACCCCTACAGCTGCGTGCTGCTCAACGCCGAACCCGAGGGCGAGGCATTGCCTCGGGACGAACGCGAAAACGTGCTGGAAGTCGACGACCTCAAGGTCGAGTTTGTCGTCGGAGGCGGGCTGTTTCAGCGCAAGCAATACCTGCGCGCCGTGGACGGCATCAGCCTGAGCATCCAGCGCGGCAAGACCTTGGGCATTGTCGGCGAGTCCGGCTCCGGCAAGTCCACGCTGGGTCAGGCGATCCTGCGCCTGCTCGACTCCGAGGGCAGCATTCGCTTTCAGGGTGAAGCGCTCGACGGCCTCAATCAGAAACAACTGCGCCCGTGGCGCCGGCAGATGCAAGTGGTGTTTCAGGATCCGTTCGGCAGCCTCAGCCCGCGCATGTCGGTGGCGCAAATCATCAGCGAAGGCCTGGAAGTGCACTGCGCATCGAGCGCCGATGAATGCGACGCGCAAGTGATCCGCGTGCTTGAGGAGGTCGGACTTGATCCACAAAGTCGCCATCGCTATCCCCATGAGTTCTCGGGCGGGCAACGTCAGCGTATCGCCATTGCACGGGCACTGGTGCTCAAACCGGCGCTGATCCTGCTCGACGAACCTACCTCGGCGCTCGATCGCACCGTGCAGAAACAGGTGGTCGCCCTGCTCTGCCAGCTTCAGGAAAAACATGGCCTGACCTATTTGTTCATCAGTCATGATCTGGCAGTGGTGCGCGCGCTGGCGCACGACATGATCGTGATCAAGGACGGCCAGGTGGTCGAGCGCGGCGCCAGTCATGACGTGTTCGACAACCCGCAGCACCCGTATACCAAAGAGCTGTTGGCGGCGGCGCATCCGGGGTAGGCATAATCGGCGCTCGGCTTGAAACCGCGTCGCGGCCTTTGCGAGCAGGCTCGCTCCCACAGGGTAATTGGGGCAGCGAGCCTGCTCGCGAAAGGCCGGCGCTGGCAACACACAATCAGGATCAGCCTTCATGAACACCACCGAAAGCCTCAAGGACTATCAACGGGTGCGCACCCTGGCGATCCGCTCACTGTTCGAAATCATCGAGCAGTCGAGCGAAGGCACGGTGATTGTCGACCGCGACGCCAATATCGTCTGGATGAACGAGCGCTACGCCCGGCGGTTCGGCCTCGATTCGGCGGCAGGCGCGATCGGCAAAGCCTGTGAAAGCGTGATTCCTGGCAGTCTGTTGCGTGAAGTGGTGCGCACCGGGCGCCCGATTTTGCTGGACATGCAGGACACGCCGAAGGAACCGTTGGTAGTGATGCGCTTGCCGATTCACGACGACGCCGGCACGGTGATAGGCGCGATCGGTTTCGCGCTGTTCGACGAGCTGCGCACCCTGTCGCCAATGCTCAAGCGCTACCTGAGCATGCAGGAAGAACTCGCCTCGACCCGCTCCCTGCTGCGCGCTCGCCAGACCAAATACAACTTCGCCCATTTCATCGGCACCAGCGCGGCCAGCCTCGAAGTCAAACGCCGGGCGCGGCGCAGTGCCAGTGCCGACTCGCCGGTGCTGTTGCTGGGGGAAACCGGAACCGGCAAGGAACTGCTCGCGCAGGCGATCCACAGCGCTTCGCCCCGCGCCCACAAAGCCTTCGTCAGCATCAACAGTGCGGCCATTCCCGAGGCGTTGCTGGAAGCCGAATTTTTCGGCACGGCACCCGGTGCTTTCACTGGCGCCGACCGCAAGGGCCGCACCGGCAAACTGCAGATCGCTCAGGGCGGGACGTTGTTTCTCGACGAGATCGGCGACATGCCGCTACCGCTGCAAAGCAAATTGCTACGCGTATTGCAGGAGAAAGAGTTCGAACCGGTCGGTTCCAATGAGGTGATCCAGAGCGACGTTCGGGTGATCGCGGCTACTTCGACGGACCTACAGGCGGCGATCAAGCGCGGCGAATTTCGCGCCGATTTGTACTATCGCCTCAATGTCCTGCCAATTCACGTACCGCCGCTGCGCGAGCGCCTTGATGATTTGCCGGCGCTCAGCGAAGCGATCCTTGAAGAACTGCGCAGACAGCATGAATTGCACCGTGATGCGCTGGCGTTGCTCGGGGAGCATGCCTGGCCGGGGAACATCCGCGAATTGCGTAATGTGCTGGAACGGGCGGCACTGCTCAGTGATGACCTGATCCTGACGGAAAGTGATCTGCGCGCGGCCATTGGCACTTTAACGCCGGTCGAGCGTAGCGCTGCGCCGCCGGTGCCAGCGCTGACCGGGGAAACATTTGCTCAGGCGCGGGCACGATTCGAGCGGCAACTGATTGAGTCGACCGTGGCGCAATGCGCGGGGAAAGTCCCGGAGGCTGCGGTTCGGCTGGGACTTGGACGCTCGACGCTGTACAAAAAAATGGTGGCGCTGGGGCTGGCTTAGTCTCCATATCGAGATATTACATCTCCTTATGAAGACAAGAGCAAAAGCTTCGCGAGCAAGCCCGCTCCCCAGGGGAAATGCACTCCAAATGTGGGAGCGGGCTTGCTCGCGAAGGCGCCGTTCCAGACAGCACAAGTCTCAAGGAAGAGACAAAAAGCAAAAATCCAGCTTCACAAAACAAACAACGCCTTTATATTCAATAACTTAGCGATATGGCACAGTTCTCGCTAAGCCCTCTCCACACCCGTTCCACCCACAAAAATAACAATTCTGGAGAGACACACCATGAGTGTGATCATTGCCTTGGCAGCCCTGGCGCTGCTGATGCTGGCCGCCTACCGTGGCTACAGCGTTATCCTCTTCGCCCCGATTGCCGCCCTCGGCGCGGTCCTGCTCACCGACCCGTCCGCCGTGGCGCCCGCCTTCACCGGGGTGTTCATGGAAAAAATGGTCGGCTTCATCAAGCTGTACTTTCCGGTGTTCCTGCTCGGTGCGGTGTTCGGCAAGCTGATCGAACTGTCTGGCTTCTCGCGCTCGATCGTCGCCGCCGCCATTCGCGTGCTCGGCACCAGCCAAGCGATGCTGGTGATTGTGCTGGTCTGCGCCGTGCTCACCTACGGTGGCGTCTCGCTGTTTGTGGTGGTGTTTGCGGTGTACCCGTTTGCCGCCGAGATGTTCCGCCAGAGCAATATCCCCAAGCGCCTGATCCCGGCGACCATCGCCCTCGGCGCATTTTCCTTCACCATGGACGCCTTGCCCGGTACGCCGCAGATCCAGAACATCATCCCCAGCACGTTCTTCAACACCACCGCCTGGGCGGCACCGTGGCTGGGCGTGATCGGCACGATTTTCGTGTTCTGCGCCGGCATGCTGTTTCTTCAACGTCAGCGCAACAAGGCGCAACGTGCGGGCGAAGGTTACGGCACCGAGCTGCGCAACGAACCGGAAACCGCTGAAGACCTGCAACTGCCAAATCCGTGGGTCGCCCTCTCGCCGTTGCTGGCGGTGGGCATCATGAATCTGCTGTTCACCCAGTGGATTCCGCAGTGGTACGGCAAGACCCACAGCCTCGCGCTGCCGGGCATGAGCGCACCGGTGACCACGGAAATCGCCAAGCTCACCGCCATCTGGGCCGTGCAGGCCGCATTGCTGGTCGGCATCCTCATGGTGCTCGCGTTCGGCTTCAAGGCGATTCGCGCCAAACTCGCCGAGGGCAGCAAAAGTGCGGTCAGCGGCGCATTGCTGGCGGCGATGAACACCGCGTCCGAATACGGTTTCGGCGCGGTGATCGCCTCGCTTCCAGGCTTTCTGGTGTTGGCCGACTGGCTCAAGCAAATTCCCGATCCGCTGGTCAACGAGGCGATTACTGTGACGCTGCTGGCCGGCATCACCGGCTCGGCGTCGGGCGGCATGAGCATTGCGCTGGCAGCGATGTCCGAGCAGTTCATCAGCGCGGCCCACGCAGCCAATATTCCGCTGGAAGTGTTGCACCGCGTGGCCGCGATGGCCAGTGGCGGCATGGACACCCTGCCGCACAACGGCGCGGTGATTACCCTGCTGGCGGTGACCGGCCTGACACACCGCGAAGCCTATAAAGACATTTTCTGTATTACGCTGATCAAGACCCTCGCGGTTTTCGTTGTGATCGGCACCTTCTACGCCACTGGCATTGTGTGAGGTATTCATGACCCTTCTTTCGGGCAAGACCGCATTGGTTACCGGATCCACCAGCGGCATCGGCCTGGGCATCGCCCTGAGCCTGGCCAAGGCTGGCGCCAACCTGATCCTCAATGGTTTTGGCGATGCGTCGAAGGTGATCGCCGAGGTCGGCCAGTACGGCGGCAAGGTCGGTCATCATCCGGCCGATGTGAGTGATCCGGCGCAGATCGCCGACATGGTTGCCTACGCTGAACGCGAATTTGGCGGCGTCGATATTCTGGTCAACAACGCCGGCATTCAACATGTCGCGCCGGTGGAAGAGTTCCCGGTCGAGCGCTGGGATTCGATCATCGCGATCAACCTGTCTTCGGTGTTTCACAGCACCCGGCTGAGCCTGCCGGGGATGCGTGCGAAAGGCTGGGGCCGGGTCATCAACATCGCCTCCGTGCACGGTCAGGTCGGTTCGACCGGCAAAGCCGCCTACGTGGCCGCCAAACACGGAGTAATCGGCCTGACCAAAGTGGTTGGCCTGGAAACGGCGACCAGCAATGTCACCTGCAATGCCATTTGCCCGGGCTGGGTGCTGACGCCGCTGGTGCAAAAACAGATCGATGATCGCGCGGCCAAAGGGGTCGATCCGCAGCAGGCGCAGCATGATCTGCTGGCCGAGAAGCAGCCGTCGCTGGAGTTCGTCACGCCTGATCATCTGGGCGAGCTGGTGTTGTTCCTGTGCAGCGAGGCTGGCAGCCAGGTGCGCGGGGCGGCGTGGAATATTGACGGTGGGTGGCTCGCGCAGTAACCGCGCCCCCCCTGTAGGAGTGAGCCTGTTCCGGGCGGCGTTCCGACGATAGCGATTTACCAGTCAACGCATCAGTGACGGTCAGTGCGCTATCGTCGGAACGCCGCCCGGAACAGGCTCACTTCCACAAAGAGCAATGCGTAATCTGATAAAAAGAGGCAACCCATGTCCGACATCCTCTGGCAACCCGACGCCAACCGTATCGCCCGCTCGCGCATGGATGCCTTCCGGCGCGAGATCAATCAGCGTCATTCGTTGCACCTTGCCGACTACCCTGCCCTACACCAGTGGAGCATCGAGCAGCGCGAAGCGTTCTGGCAGGCGATCGTCGATTTCTTTTCTATCCGCTTTCATACGCAAGCCGACGCCGTGCTGCGCGAAGGCGCCCAGATGCCCAGCGCCGAATGGTTTCCCGGCGCAACACTGAATTTTGCCGAGCATTTGCTGCGTCGTCGCGACGATGCCGTCGCCGTGGTCGCGATCGCGGAAAACGGTCAACGCGAACAGTTGACGTGGGATGAACTGGCCCGCCAGGTCGGCGGTTTCCAGGCCAGTCTGCAAGCGGCCGGCGTCGGTCTCGGCGACCGGGTGGCGGCGTGCATGCCCAACACTTGGCAGACGCTGGTGGCAATGCTGGCGACCACCAGCCTCGGCGCGATCTGGTCGTGTTCGTCGCCGGACTTCGGTACCCAAGGGGTAATTGATCGCTTCGGCCAGATCGAGCCCAAGGTGCTGATCACCTGCGCAGGGGTTCGCTACGCCGGCAAGGACATCGACCAGACGAGCAAGCTCAATGAAATCCTCGCGCGACTGCCGTCGCTGCAACAATTGATCGTCGTGCCTTATGCGCGGCCGCAGGCCCGCAGCGACGACTATCGCACGTCGGCCAACGTCACGTTGTGGGACGATTTTTATCAGCCCGGCGCAATCCCCCACTTCGTCCCGGTGCCGTTCGCGCATCCGCTTTACGTGCTGTACTCCAGCGGCACCACGGGCGTGCCCAAATGCATCGTCCACAGTACCGGCGGCGTGTTGTTGCAGCACGTCAAGGAACACGGTTTGCACGTCGATCTCAGTGCCGGTGACCGCTTGTTCTACTACACCACCTGCGGCTGGATGATGTGGAACTGGCTGGTCTCGGCCCTCGCGGTCGGCAGCGCCGTGGTGCTGTATGACGGTTCGCCGTTTCACCCAGGGCCGGAACGTTTGCTTGAACTGCTCGAAGATGAGCGCATCAGCGTATTCGGCACCAGTCCGAAATACCTCGCGACGCTGGAAAGCAGCGGCGTCAAACCGCGACAAAGCCATGACCTGAGCAGCCTGAAAACCCTGCTCTGCACCGGCTCGGCGTTGTCGCCACAGAGCTATGACTTCGTCTATCGCGACGTCAAGGCCGACGTCTGCCTGGCCTCGATGTCCGGCGGTACCGACATCGTTTCCTGCTTCGTCAATGGCAACCCGCTGTCGCCGGTAAGGCGCGGCGCGATCATGGGCAAAAGCCTGGGAATGGCGGTTGAAGTATGGAACGACGCCGGTCAGCCGGTGATCGGCGAAAAAGGCGAGCTGGTGTGTACCCGGCATTTCCCGGCGATGCCGATCGGCCTGTGGAATGATGCTGATGGAGAAAAACTGCGCAAATCCTATTTCAGTCTGTTTCCCGGTATCTGGGCGCAAGGCGATTACGCCGAGCAATTGTCCGACGGCGCGATGATGATTCACGGCCGCTCCGACGCGGTGCTCAATCCCGGTGGCGTGCGCATCGGCACGGCGGAGATCTATCGACAGGTGGAAAAAATCAGCGAGGTGCTGGACTGTGTGGCTATCGGTCAGCAATGGCAGGATGACGTTCGGGTGGTGTTGTTTGTGCGCCTCAAGGACGGTGTGGCACTGGATGAAACGCTGCAACAGCGGATCTGCCAGATGATTCGCGCCAACACCACCCCAAGGCATGTGCCGGCGAAAATCGTCGAGGTCACGGATATACCGCGCACCCTCAGCGGCAAAATCGTCGAGCTGGCCGTGAGGAATATAGTGCATGGGGAGCCGGTAAAAAATACCGACGCCCTGGCCAATCCCGAAGCGCTCGAGCAGTTTCAGGATCGGCCGGAGTTGGCGGTTTGACCGGTCAAGGGGCAGGCGTCAACTCAACACCGGAGTCATCACACCGGTTTGTTCAGCGTGATGAGCACTGGCTCGACAATGGCCTTGCCACCACTGGCACCCAGGGCACTGGTAATGACTGCCATGTTGCGGTCAAAGCCGGCTTTGTCAGTGCAAAGCTGGCTCAGCAACGAGGTCGCCACCGCCAGGGAATCGGCATTGGCAAACGCTTTGGACGGCGCGTGACAGACCGTGCTGTCCTGCGCGACCGGCAGGCAGCCCGCGGCAATATTGAGCAGCGCAGCGACATCCAGCCGCTGCCCGGTTTCAGCATCGCTCAGCGCATCGGTGGCATAGCCGATATCATCGGTTTGCGCGCTGGCATGAAACAGCTCATGGATCAGGTCATCGGCGACCACGTCATGGTTGAAGCCCAGGCTGACAAAGTGTCTGTTAAGGTTTTTTGTATAGACTTCGACGAAGGCTATATCAGCCCCTTCGCTGGCCCGCGCGCTTTTCCAGCGCGCATAACCGTCCACGTCAAATGCTGCGATCGTGCTGTTTTCCTTGAGGGTATCGAGCACAATGTTACTCGAGGAAAAACCTGCGAAATCGAAACGGATCAAGCGTAGGTAGTTCACCAGTCGATCAATGGCGACCGATGAGGTATCGCCGAACAACGTTTTCATCAACAGATCGCAATCGCGCTTGATGTCATGCCGAGCGATGGCCTCGATCGCGTTATCGATTTTCACTCGGGCACGAGGCAGACTCTGCTCGATGAACTTGCGCGTATAGCTCTCTGGCAAGGTCTTTGGCATGTTAGGCAAACGCAGCGGAGCGTTATAGGAAAAGCCATCCAGCGGTTTGCCCCACGGGTTGCCACGACGATTCAAGGCGTACCATTTGTTGTCTCGGCGAGCGGCCAGCACAGCAACGGCGTCGCTCGCCGAGCCGCGTGGGCGCCAGCTACCGAGCCCCACTTGCGCGCCGCCGACGCTATCGATCAAATCATAGGACTGCCGGCGCCCACTGAGCGTGTGCATTTGTCTCTTCGCCTTGGCGATAATGTCGTGGGTGTTTTTATTGAACCGCAGCAGGCCCTTGTGCGCCAGTTTTGCGCCGGATTGTAGACCCGAAGGTACGCCGTCGAGCGGATTGAACAAAGAAATTGCCGACGTAAAGGCCAGTTTGGTGAATCGCGCAGCTTTCGATGTCGTGGATATGGCCTTGGCCGAAATACTCAACGCCTTCGAACTGGCCCCAGCCACCGTTCCTACCAGCCCGATACCATCCATCAGACAGCCGTAGATCCCATCGACCACCTTGTCATGCTCACCGGACGCAATGTCCTCGATGCACTTTTTGAACGGCACCACCAAGTCGATGAAATAGGTGAGCAATCGCTCGCCTTCCTCCTGAGACTCCTCAAGCGGCGTCGGGATACGGACCAGCTCACGCAGCTCCTGAGCATTGAGAAACGGTCGATAACTGACAATGAAATCGGCGATTCGGGCAACCTCCGGAGCGTTGAACCGTGCATAAAACCCTTGCTTGAGCGCCATCGCAGCAGCGGGCTCTTCCAGTGCGCCAAAATAGTCGATGATCGCCATACTGCTGGAAACCGCAGAATCCTGAGCAACCGCATGAGTATGGCACTTCACATTCAGTGGCAGCTCTTTCGGATAAGTCACTTCAAATTGAGTGGTCAGACTGGCAGCACGGCTCATTCTCGAACGTTGTTCGAGTTTGCGCTCGCGGATGATCAACTCACCCAAGGCATCGTTCTTGCGCAACTCCCCCCGGGATGTGAACAGCTCATAACAGATAAAGGCATTGTTGTGAGACGTACACATCACCAAGCCAAACCGCCCGGTGGCAGCATCCCGGCTCTGTTGTGTTTCCTTGGGCAATTGAGTAGTGACCGGGCCGCCAATGCGATGCGTGGTGGTGTAAATCGCCGACTCACGCACGGTGAAAAAGTCGATCCGGCCATTTATGAAGGCTTGTAAATCCGCTGAGGGCATTTGGGCCAGCGCGAGTTTCACCGTCGACGACATGGCACTGTTGAGATCCTTGAAATGCACCGCCAACTGCCGATCCATTTCGTCGTCACAGGATTTGAGTTTCAGTAGCGCTGGATAACGTGTGTAAAGGCTGATGCCCGACGGGTTGTAATTGATGGCCGGACTGGGTATGCCGTTGGTGACCAGGCGAACCGTGCGCCTGTCCCACTTGCCGGTGACGAGGTCACCTGATTGATGCAGGTCCACCATGGACATGACCTGCTGCCCGCCGATCTCGGACAATGCTTTTTCGTCCAGCGTATCGCAGCCTGGCGCGGCGACTTTCAACGCTGCGCGGGCGATGCCTGCACGGCTGGGCAGCGCGGTCGAAAAGGCCCGGGCGATCTGGGTGAATTTTTCGGTGTGCTGTTCGAAGACCTCAATTGCCCGTCGTGTGGTCGATTCCTCTGCCTGATCAAGCTCACCCGGGGTGACGACCTGATTAAGCAGCGCCCAATCGACAATCGGGTCAATCATTGCCAGATCGCGCAAATGCTTTTGCGTGTCACTGATCGGCTGCAGATCGGCATAAGCCATTATTTGCGAGTAGGTCAAGACGCGCGCTGCGCCGGTTTTCACCGCCTCGACCAGCACCACGGCGCGACAGAAGTTGATCCATGCGATCGATCCCATGAGAACGGACGCCGGGATGTCCCTGACGATAAACTCTGGCGCCGTGCGCGCCAGCAACAGGTGGGTGGCCAAAGGAACTAAACGGGCATCCACCTTCAGTCGGGTTCGTAGAAACGTCGTCAGGTCTTCGAGTACAACCGAAGGATGCCGGTCAACATAAGTGGCTGCATACAACTCGAACCCAGCGATCTTCCTGCGTTGACAAAAATTGTCGATGGCCGGATCCAGATCGAGCAACATTGCCGTCAACAATAGCTGTGGAAGAACCTGTTCGCCAATAGGTTCGCCCGCTTGAGCACCGAGCCAACCCAGTTCTTTCAAATACTTTTCAGCCAGTATGCAGGCAACCGGGTAGTTGACATATTCGTTGATTCGCTGGGCTGCGTTCTCATGCGATACCGGCGCATTACCCGTAACGTTATACAGCGCCGTCAGGAGACTTTTCCCCGGAAGAAGTTTGGCGGTCGCTTGGCCAATGGCTGAAAACTGTTCCTCGGACAGCGTGGCCAGCTTTTGACCGCTCGCTGCAAAATGTTCCCAATAATTGGCCGGTTCCTTGACCGCAGGATCAAACTTTAGCAACTCGAGCAAGTTGCTGATTTTTGCTTGTGTGTCAGGGATATCTATCTCGTGAAACTTGAACCACTGATCCATCGTAATGTCCAGATCAGCCCATATATACCCGCGCGCCGCCTCGGCGAAATCAGCGATCAGCTTCAGATCATCCAGCGTCGAGCGACTGTATTTAAAATGACCCGCAGCGACTAGATCAACCCAGCCGGCGGTGCCATACACTTCCATCTTGCCGTCAGCGGACACCCGCACAAGGCCGTTATGCTGACTGGCGCGCTCCTGGGAAAGTGCGCTGTTGACCGGACTGCTTTCAAGTAATTGATTGAGCAGGTGCAGGCCGGGGTTATAAATTTCGTACAGCGACGAACCTTCCTGCAACTCCAGTTCGTGGGCATACCAGTTGACGACTTCATCAGCAGAATACTGACTCACAGCCTGCTCCAACTGCGCAATCATCAGCTGCCGCTCAGCGGCATCGGCTGCAGTTCTTAGTTTAAAACTGGCAACTACGACATGGTCCGACCAGATCACTTTATTTTCTTTCTGCAAAACTCATTAAACAACCTCATCAATCGGTTACGCTGACCATTCAGCTTGATGACGTTGTACGACCGCAATACTTTATACTCCACACTTAAAATATTAAATGCTATTACTACCAGCAAACTAATGATTGATTTTCAATCCATCAAACCCCACTCCCCCACCTTCGGCTCATCGGGGTTTTTTATTTCCGTGGCGAACTTTATGCGCAACTTTAGATTATTCACCGAGTCGGCATGTTTCAACGCTTCCTCTTCACTGATGTCACCCTGCGACACCAAGGCGAACAAAGCGCCATCAAAGGTTTGCATACCAAGCTCCGCGGACTTTTCCATCATCGATTTGAGCTCTCCGAACTCACCTCGTCGAACCAGATCGGCGATGGTCGGCGTACCCAGCAGCACCTCGACCGCAGCCCTTCGCTGACCATTAACGGTGCGCACCAATCGCTGCGAAATAAAGGCTTTCAGATTGTTACCCAGCGCATGCAACAGCTGCGGACGACGCTCTTCGGGGAACAGATTGATGATCCGGTCCAGCGCCTGATTGGCGTTGTTGGCGTGCAGCGTCGATAACACCAGGTGGCCGGTTTCCGCGAAGGCCAAGGCATGTTCCATGGTTTCGCGGTCACGGATCTCGCCGATCAGGACTACGTCCGGCGCTTGGCGCAGGGTGTTTTTCAACGCGGCGTGAAAACTGCGAGTATCGACGCCGACCTCACGCTGATTGACGATCGAGAGTTGATGCCGATGGATGTACTCGATCGGATCTTCAATCGTCACAATGTGCCCGGCGCTGTGACGGTTACGGTGATCGATCAATGCCGCCAGCGAGGTCGATTTGCCCGAATCGGTGGCGCCGACGAACAGGATCAGGCCCTGCTTGAGCATGACGGTTTCACGCAGTACCGGGGGCAACTTGAGGTCTTCGAAACGTGGAATATCAAGCTTCACGTTGCGAATCACGATGGATACGTCGTTGCGTTGCTTGAACACGTTGACTCGAAAGCGGCCAATACCGGCCAGCGAAATGGCCAGGTTCATTTCCAGCTCACGGTCGAACACCTGGCGCTGCTCGGCGTCCATCAGGGCGTTGGCAATGGCGGCCACTTCACCGGGTTTGAACGGCTGCTCGCTCAACGCTGTCAATACGCCTTGAAACCGCGCACTGGGTGGCGCTCCCGTGGACAGGAACAGGTCCGAGCCATGCTGGTTGGCCAGCCGTGTTAACAGCACATCGATTTCCATGGTCAAATTCACCCACCGGCTTGAATATTCAGACATGGCCCGCTGCTGTGGCGCAGCGGTACATTGAGCGTCTACCCTCTCGAAGAATAGTAGACGCCGCCTCACCGAACGACGCTCAGGATCGACGCAATGAACGCTGTACCCGGCAACGACGACGCCCAGACTCTGATCGCGCGCACCGACTGGAGCAACACCGCACTGGGTGCCGCCAGCCAATGGCCGCAAAGCCTGCGCACCGCGGTGGACATCGTGATTCACTCGCCAATGCCGATGCTGTTGTTGTGGGGGCCGCAACTCACGCAGATCTACAACGACGGCTTCGCCATGCTGGCCGGCAGCAAGCACCCGCATGCTTTCGGACAACCGGCACACCAGATGTGGCCGGAACTCAGAGCCTTTACCGACCCGGTCTACAGCGCCGTCCTGCAAGGTCAGGTGCGTACCTACAGCGAACGCCGCTTCACCCTGCAGCGCGATGGCCAAGAATCCGACGTCTGGCTGGATCTGACCTACAGCCCGATCCGGGATGAAACCGCGCAAGTGGCGGGCATCCTCGTCACCACCATTGAAACCAATGAACGCCGACGCATTGCCCTGGAGTTGCAGCAGCGCTCCGAAGAAAGCCTCAAGGCTCAGCACGAGTCCGAAGAGCGCCTGCAACTGGCGCTGGCCGCCACCGACGCAGTCGGCACCTGGGACTGGAACATTGCTGAAGACCGGTTTATCGCCGACGCGCATTTCGCCCAGTTGCACGGTGTCGATCCGGCCCTGGCCAGCCAGTTGCCGATCAGCGATTACCTGCAAGGCGTCCATCCGGAAGACCGGGCGATGGTCGCGCGCGGCATCAAGCACTGCATCACCCACGGCACCGAATACGCCGAGGAGTATCGCCTGCTGCAACCTGATGGCGAGTTGCGCTGGGCGTTTGCCCGCGGCCGCTGCTACAAGGATCAGCATGGCCGGCCGACCCGTTTTCTCGGCGCGGCGCTGGACCTGACCGAGCGCAAACACACCGAGCAGGCCTTGCGCCAGAGCCAGACCGAGCTGCAACTGATCATCAACGCCATGCCGATCCTGATCAGTTACGTCGACCGCGAAGAACGTTTTCGCCTCAACAATGCCGCCTATCTGGACTGGTACGGTTTTACACCGCAAGAACTCTATGGCCGTACGATCCGCGAGGTGATCGGCGAAGAGGCCTACTTTCTGCGCGCGCCGTACATCGCCGAGGCCCTCGCCGGCCGGTCCTGTTCATTCAGCCTCTACACAACGCACCGTGACGGCAGCAACCGCCATGCCCTGATGAACTACCTGCCGCGCCATGGCGCCGATGGTGCGGTCAATGGGTTCTACATCTTTGTGATCGATGAAACCGAACGCAAGAAAACCGAAGAAGCCCTGCGCAACCTCAACGAAACCCTGGAAGAGCGCGTCAGCGCCCGCACCGAACAATTGGCCCAGGCCAACCAGCGTCTGCAGAACGAGATGTTCGAGCGTGAGCGCGCCGAGGACGCCTTGCGCCACGCGCAAAAAATGGAAGCGGTAGGCCAGCTCACCGGCGGCATCGCCCATGACTTCAACAACATGCTCACGGGAATCATCGGCAGCCTCGACCTGATGCAGCGCTACATTGCCGACGGTCGCGCCAATGAGATCGGACGGTTCACCGAAGCCGCCGTGTCCTCCGCCAACCGTGCCGCCGCCCTGACCCATCGTCTGCTGGCCTTTTCCCGTCGCCAGTCGCTGGATCGCAAGACCCTGGACGTCAACGAACTGATTCACTCGCTGGAAGATCTTATCCGCCGGACCAAGGGCGATCCGATCGAGCTTAAATTGCGCCTGGCCGACAGTGTATGGCCGGTCAGCACCGACGTCAGTCAACTGGAAAACGCTCTGCTGAATCTGGTGATCAACGCGCGGGATGCGATGCCCAACGGGGGCGAGCTGCTGATCGAGACCGCCAACGTCTACCTCGATGGCAACGACATCACCACGCTCGAGCCGGTCAAGGCCGGCGACTATCTGATGCTGGCGGTCAGCGACAACGGCACCGGGATGACCCCCTCCGTGCGCGCCAAGGCCTTCGACCCGTTCTTCACCACCAAGCCCATCGGCCAGGGCACCGGACTCGGGCTGTCGATGATCTACGGTTTTGCCCAGCAATCGGGCGGCCATGTCAGCCTCGACAGCTTGCCCGACCAAGGCACCTGTGTGCGCCTGTACTTGCCGCGCCTGTATCTGCAAATGCCGGAGCAGGCGCCGGTCGAGACGATCAGTGCGCCCTGCACGGCAACGTCCGGGGAAACCGTCGTGGTGGTCGAAGACGATCCGGCCGTGCGCATGTTGGTCCTGGATTTGCTCAAGCAACTGGGTTACCGGGCGTACGAAGCGGTCGACGCCACCGCTGCGCTGGCGCTGCTGGACACCGTTGCCGAAGTGGATCTGCTGGTCACCGATGTAGGTTTGCCGGGCATGAACGGCCGACAGCTGGCGGAAATCGCGCGGCAGCAGCGCCCTGGTCTGAAAGTATTGTTCATGACCGGTTATGCGCAGATCGCCGCGGAACGCCAGGGCTTTCTCGAAGAGGGCATGGACATGGTCGCCAAACCCTTTGCGCTGGAACGCCTGGCGAGCAAGATCCGCACGATGATCAACCCGACGGCGTGACTTGAGGCATAATTCCGCGCCCCGCCGACACCCCGTTATCAGGTACTGCCACGATGAAAGCTCAAGCCCGCCACATTCTGGTGAAAACCGCCGAAGAGGCCGAACAACTCAAGCAACGCATTGCCAAGGGCGAAGCGTTCGACGTGCTGGCGAAGAAGTTTTCCACCTGCCCGTCCGGCAAACGCGGCGGCGATCTGGGCGAGGTACGCCCGGGACAGATGGTGGGCGCGATCGACGCGGTGATCTTCAAAAAACCGCTGCGCACGGTGCATGGACCGATCAAGAGCAAGTTTGGTTATCACCTGGTGCAGGTGTTTTACCGCGATTGACTGGTTGGCTTTCGGGCCTCTTCGCGAGCAGGCTCGCTCCCACAATGGGTTTTGTGGGTTGCCTGGAGTCTGAGTAGACCCGAAATCTTGTGGGTTGCCGCTAATCTGAGTACCACCGGAAATCTTGTGGGAGTGGGCTTGCTCACGAAGGCGTCAGGTCAGGCAATTATCTGAATCTGACACTCCGCTTTCGCGAGCAAGCCCGCTCCCACAAGGGGGTATGTGGGTTGCTGGAATTCGTGTAGCACCGGAAATCCTGTGGGTTGCCTGGAATCTGAGTAGCACCCGGAACCCTGTGGGAGTGGGCTTGCCCGCGAACCGATTGCGCAGCAAGCGGCCATGCACTGTTTACTGGGGAATCAGCGCGCCAGGTACTTGAATCACCCGACTGGCCAGTTCATGTCCTGCTTGCGCCGCCTCCGCCGGGCTGCCGCCGAGCAAACGACTGGCCAGATACGCCGCACTGAACGAATCCCCCGCTGCCGTGGTGTCGACCACTTTGGCAACTTTTTGCGCCGGCACTTCAAACGCTTCGCCCTCACATTGAATCAAGCACGCCTCGGCGCCACGCTTGAGGACCACCTCCGGTGTGCCGATCTGCGCGTAAGCCTCGAACAGCGCCGCGCAATCGCTGAACCCGAACAGCTCCTGCTCGTCGTCCACGGTCAACAACGCAAGATCGATATGAGGCAAGACGCTGCGATAGGCCGCGCGCGCTTCTTCAGGCGAGGCCCACAAACGTGGCCGATAGTTGTTGTCGAAGACGATCCGCGCATCGCGCTGCCGGGCTTCGATCAGCACCTGGATCAGCCGCTCCCGGCCCTGGGCGCCAAGCACGGCCAAGGTAATGCCGCTGAAATACAGCACGTCGTAATCCGGCAACGCGGCCAGAATCGGTTCGGCGGCAGGCGTGGTGAAGCAATCGCGTACCGCCGCTTCATTGCGCCAATAGAGGAAGCGGCGCTCGCCGCTGGCGTCAGTCTGGATGCAGTACAGGCCGGGCAAACGACCCGGCAGGCGCTGCACTTGTTGGAGGCCGATGCCTTCCTCGACCCACTGCCGGCACATGGCGTCGCTGAAGCTGTCGTCGCCCAGCGCAGTCACGTAGTCGACCTGCGCCTTGTCGCCCATGGCGCGGGACAGGTAGACCGCCGTGTTCAAGGTGTCGCCACCGAAGCTTTGCTGCAGGCTGCCGTCGGCGCGCTGCTGCAACTCGATCATGCATTCGCCGATCAGGGCGATGCGTGGGGTGTTCGGGCCCAGGGGGCTTAAGGTGTTCATTCTTGGTGGTGTCTCTGTTGATTCAATGGTGTCAGGGCGGACGCCTTCGCGAGCAGGCTCGCTCCTACATTTGAAATGCGTTTTCTGTGGGAGCGAGCCTGCTCGCGAATAGCCGCCGCGACGCAATCTCAGGCTTTAGAAACAAGTCTCCATGCGCTCGACCACCGACAACTGCTCATCCACCAACAACCCCACCCGCCATTTGTCGAAGGTCAGGCACGGATGGGACGTCCCGAAGGAGATGATGTCACCCACGCGCAATTCCACCCCCGGCGCGATCGTCATGAACGCGTGCTGGTCCATCACTGCCGTGACCTTGCACGCACCGATGTCATCGCCCATTGCAGGTACAACACCCGCCTTGTAGCGCAGCAACGGCACCGGCAAACCGGCATCGAATGCCACGTCACGCTTGCCCAGGGCAATCACCGCAAAGCCCGGCTCCGGCAACGATTGCACGTGAGCCCAGACCTCCAGCGCCGGGCGCAAACCCTCGTGCAGATCGCTACGCCGATCCAGCACGCAGCACTGCGCTTCTTTGTAGATGCCGTGGTCGTGTGCCACGTAACTGCCCGGGCGCAACACGCTGAGGAAGCGTCCGGCGGCGTTTTGCTCCTCGAAGGACTCAGCGATCAAGTCGTACCACGCCGAGCCCGACGCGGTGATGATCGGTTTGGCGATGGCGAAAGCGCCGCTGTCCTGCAACTGCACGGCAAGACGCACCAGCGAGGCGGCAAACGCTCGGATCCCGCTGACCGCCTGATCGCCATGGATCACCCCTTCGTAACCTTCAATGCCAGTCAGGGCCAGCGCCGGTTGCACGTCGATGGCTTTTGCCAGCTCAATGACTTCCTGCTCGCTGCGGCAACCGCAACGCCCGCCGACCACGCCGTACTCGATCATCACGTTGAGCCTGACCCCACGCGTAGCGAAATAAGCGCCAAGGTCGGCGACGTTGTCCGGGTGATCGACCATGCAATAAAAATCGAAATCCGCATCGGCCAGCAGGTCGGCAATCAACGCCATGTTTGGTGTGCCGACCAGCTGATTGGCCATCAACACGCGACGCACGCCGTGGGCGTAAGCGGCGCGGGTCTGCGTGGCGCTGGCGAGGGTAATGCCCCACGCGCCGGCGTCGAGCTGACGCTTGAACAGCGCCGGCGTCATGCTGGTTTTGCCGTGGGGCGCCAGTTGCGCGCCGCTGTCACTGACAAACGTCTGCATCCAGCGAATATTGTGTTCCAGCGCATCGCGGTGCAGCACCAGCGCGGGCAAGCTGACGTCACGCGTCAACTGGGCGCCGATGGCCGCGTCACCTTTTTCTACTGCAGAGTTGATGGCAGTGGTCATGGTCGAATCCTCACAGTCGCGGCCGCAGGCAGCCGCGGTTATTCGTTGATACGCCGGGCGAGGCTATTGGCGCTGTCGATCAGCACCCGGCGATAGTCGTTGTAATTGTTCTTCGCATCGGCCCGCGGGGCGACGATGCACAGGGTACAAATGGCCACGCCCTGCGCATCTTTGACGGGCGCGGCGAAGCAATGGGTGAAGGTGTCGGCAACACTGTCGAAGGAGAAAAAGCCATCGCTGCCGGCCTGACGGATCTCCGCCAGAAAACGTTCCAGCGGCAAGCGCTCGCCGTCGGGCAGGATGTAATCGTCCTCATCGATCAGGTCGATGATCTGCTGATCGCTCAAATGCGCCAGCAGCAAACGGCCCGACGCCGTCCACGGAATCGGCGCGTTTTCGCCAATGTCGGAAGAGATGCGAAAATGCCGCTCGCCCTCCTTCATCAACGCCACCGTGTATTTGCGACCGTTGAGCAGGCACATCTGCGCGGTTTCGCGGGTCTGGCTGACGATCTCCTGCAAGGCATGATCGGCCTCACGGCTAAGGTCGAAATGACGCAAATGCGCCTGCCCCAGGAAGTACAACTGCCGGCCCAGATAGACATGGCCGTCCTTGCCCACCGGCTCGAGAATCCGCCGCTCCAGCAACGAGGCGACCAGTTCGTAGACCGTGGATTTCGGGCTGCCGATGCCGTTGGCGATGTCGTTGGGGCGCAAGGGCTGGCCGATTTCCTTGAGAAAATCGAGGATATCGAACGCCCGGTCCAGACCGCGTGCCCGGCGCTTGATGGTGTCTTCGGTCATTTCTTCAGTTCCCAATAAAAGTGCCGGGAGTTTACCGAGAGTCCCGTGTCGACAGTTAGACCGCCATCGCGAGCAGGCTCACTCCTACAGTTGAAATGCGTTCTCCTGTAGGAGTGAGCCTGCTCGCGATAGCGTCACCTCCGTTCACATCTTCTTTTTGTAGGCAATGCAGTCGATCTCAACCTTGCAATCGACCATCATGCTCGCCTGCACACAGGCCCGCGCCGGGGCGTGTTCGGGTTTGAAATACTCGGCGAACACCTTGTTGAAGCTGGAAAAATCCCGTGGATCGTCCAGCCAAACTCCGGCACGCACGACGTCTTCAAGGCCATAACCGGCCTCTTCGAGAATCGCGATCAGGTTCTTCATGGTCTGGTGGGTCTGCTCGACGATACCGCCAACGATGATCTCGCCATCCACTGCGGGCACCTGACCGGACACGTGCAGCCAGCCATCCGCTTCAACAGCGCGGGCAAATGGACGAGGCTGGCCGCCGGCGGCAGTGCTGCCGGTGCCGTAACGCGTAATGCTCATGGGTATTTCTCCTGATTGCAAAAGTGCAGATTCAAAACCGCGTGCTTTTGAGAAACTCAGCCAGACGCGGCGATTGCGGGCGTTCGAACAGTTCCTTGGGAGGCCCCTGCTCTTCGATTCGCCCCTGATTCATGAAAACGATCTTGTCCGAGACCTCGAACGCAAAACGCATCTCGTGGGTCACCAGCAACATGGTCATGCCGTCTTCAGCCAGACCCTTGATGACGTTGAGTACTTCGCCGACCAGTTCCGGGTCGAGGGCTGAGGTGACTTCGTCGAACAGCATCAGGCTCGGGTTCATCGCGATCGCCCGGGCAATCGCCACGCGCTGTTGCTGACCGCCGGACAACTGACCGGGAAAGTGATTGCGCCGTTCCAGCAGGCCGACGCGCTCCAGCCATTTTTCGGCGAGCACTACGGCCTCGTCCTTGTGCATTTTCTTCACCTTGAGCAAGCCCAGGGTGACGTTCTGCAATGCGGTCAGGTGCGGAAACAGGTTGAATTGCTGGAACGCCATGCCGGTCATCGCACGATGGCGAGCGATGACTTTTTCGCCATGGCGCACGCGTTTGCCGTTGATTTCGTCATAGCCGATGGACTCGCCGTCGAGCAGGATCTGCCCGCCCTGGAATTCTTCGAGCATGTTCACGCAGCGCAGCAGCGTGGTCTTGCCCGAACCGCTGGAGCCGATCAGCGTGACGACGTTGCCGCGCTGCATACTCAGGTCGACGCCCTTGAGCACTTCCACCGCGCCGTACTGTTTGTGCAGGCCGCGGATATCCAGCAACGCCTGATGCTGTGGGGAAACTTGAGCTTGAGTCATGGCAGGGCCACCCGCTTTTCAATGTGCCGGCCGAGTAATTCGATGCCGTAGTTGATGACGAAGAACAGAAATCCGGCGAACAGGTAGAACTCCAGGGTCATGAAGTTCCGTGCGATGACCTGTTGGCTGCTGAGCAACAACTCAGCGACACCGATCACCGAGAGCAAGGTCGAGGCCTTGACGATTTCGGTGGATGAGTTGACCCAGGTCGGCAGGATTTGCCGCAATGCCTGGGGCAACAGAACGTAGCCGAGGGACTGGTAGAAGGTCAGACCGATGGCCTGGCTCGCTTCCATCTGCCCGCGCGGCAAGGCTTGCAACGCGCCACGAACAATTTCCGCGACGTGCGAACCGCAGAACAGCGTCAAGCCCAGCGCACCGGCCTGAAATGCGCCGATCTGCCAGCCCAGCGCCGGGGCCATATAGAAGCAAGCCAGCACCAGCACAAACACCGGTGTGCCGCGAATCAGATCAACGTAAACGCGAAACGGCGCGCGCATCCAGAACTTGCCGTAAGTCAGCACCAGGCCGGCGACCACACCGAGCATCGTGCCGAGCACGATGGCCAGCGCCGAGACCTGCACACTGGTCAAAAAGCCCTGCCACAGCGGCTCGCGCGCCACCCATAATTCATGCAACCAACTGGGAGATTCGTACATCGCAGCCTCCTATCGGCGGATCGCCAGACGCTGCTCGAGAAAACGCAGCGCCATGGCAATGAGGTAACAGGCCGCGACATACAACGCCGTGGTCACCAGCCAGGTTTCGATCACCCGGTAGCTCTCGACGTTGATCTTGCGCGCGTAATAGGTCAGCTCCGGCACCGCAATCGCGGCGGCCAGCGAGGTGTCCTTGAACAGCGAGATGAAGTTGTTCGACAGCGCCGGCAGAACATTGCGCAACATCACCGGCACGGTGATGTAGGCCTTGACCTGCCATTCACCGAGTCCGATGGCCAGCCCCGCTTCGCGCTGTCCCTTGGGAATGCTCAGCAAGCCGCCACGGAACACTTCGGTCAGGTACGCCCCGGCGTATAACGACAGCGTGATGATGAACGAAGGAATCTTGTCCAGCCGGATGCCCAGACCTGGCAAGGCGAAGTAGATCAACAGAATCAACACCAGAATCGGTGTGTTACGAATCACCGTGACGTACACCGAGGCCAGCACCCGCAAGGCGCGATGCTTCGACAGCAAGGCAAACGCCATCAGCAGGCCGATCACGCAACCGATGGCGATCGACAACAGTGCCAGTTGCAGGCCCAGACCGAGCCCCGCCAGCAAGGTGTCGAAATCGCGCCACACGGCGGCAAAGTTCAACTGATAATTCATGGTCAGCAGTACCTTGAGCAGGGCGATGTGACTCGCCCCACTCTCACGGGATCATTTGAATTCGACAGGGAAACCGATGGCAGGCGACGGCAGATCGACGCCAAACCATTGCTTGAAGGACGCCGCGTAAGCCGGGAACTCAACGCCGGTCATGGCCTCATGCAGCGCGGTGTTGACGAAGTTCAGCCAATCCTGATCGCCTCGTTTGACGGCGCAGGCGTAGGTCTGCGGACTCCACGCGTAAGTCGGGCTACGGTAGCGGCCAGGGTTCTGCACCATCAGGTATTTGACCGACGACTGATCGGTGGCGGCGGCATCGGCGCGCCCAGAGTTCACGGCCTGGTACATCAGATCGACGCTGTCGTACTGATCGACCTTGGCTTTGGGCAGTGCCTGGTGCACCAGTTCTTCGGCGTATACGTTCTGCAGCACCGCAACGGTAACGTCATCGCCCGCCGCTTGCAGGTCTTCGATTTCCTTGTACTTGCTGTTGTTCGGCAACAGCAGACCAACACCTTCGCGGTAGTACGGCAGCGTGAAGGCGACTTGCTGTGCGCGGCTGGCAGTGACGGTGATGAACTGGCAACTCATGTCGACCTTGTCGGTCAGCAGATTGGGAATGCGTGCATCGGACGACTGCACCACGAACTCGACTTTGCTCGGGTCGTTGAACAACCCTTTTGCCACCATCCTGGCGATGTCGATATCAAAACCCTGCAACTTGCCGTCCGTGCCCTGAAAGTGCCACGGCGCATTGGTGCTGCCAGTGCCGACAATCAATTTGCCACGGGCCAGAACACTGTCGAGCTTGCTGTCGGCGGCCTGGGCCAGGCCCGTGACCGAGGAAGCAGCAGCAAGTACGAAAACACACGCTTTGAACAACGAAGGACGATGATGCATGGCGAGCACTCCAGGTGGTGTTTATTCCGCTATACCGGAACACGGTTTGTTACTACGGAATAGACAGCAGAAAGTGTGCCATAGGATTCGCGGGAAATCCGCAGCGATATCAAATGTTCGAGGAATCAAAGAGATACGGTCAGTCGAGATGGGCGATCACTCCCTGCGCTGAACGGATGACGCGCTACCTATCGCTACTGACGCGGGTAGCAGGTTCCCAACGAGGGTCGGGCTGTGCGGTTTCGGTGCATTCAGCCTGACGGTGAATCAAATAGAGCCTTCAGCGTTTGGGGGCGACAACTGTCAGCGCAATCTCGCGCTTTGGGCCGCGAATCGGAGATTTGTGCAGCCTACCTGTAATTTCTGACAGTAGACCGCAGCACGCTTACGCCCTTAATGTCATCAAACCTTCCGGGCATTGAAAAGGAGTCTTCAATGAGCATTTCCCCCGCTGATCCCAGCCTGGCACCGATTTATCGCAAAGCCCTGAAAACCTGGCGCCCGGTCATCTTCTATTTCGCCAACGAACACTGCCCCGCCTGCGAATGGGCCGGGCCGATCTTTCGGCAGATTGCCGAGCCTTACCGACTGCGCGCCAATATCTACATGCTCAACACCAGCCAGTCACCCAGGCACCCGCGCGTGACAGGCACTCCCACGGTGCTGTTCTACCGAAACGGCAGGTTGGTAAAAAAGCTAAAAGGCATCGGCAGCGAGGAAACCCTCGCCAAGGATTTCGCCCGGCACGTCGGCAAGACCAGGGCCCCGGCGGCGCCACGCAAACGCAGGCATGACCTGGTTTGGTTGCGTCAGACGCTTCGTGCCTTGCGCACCGTCTCGCGCTCGCGCCACCGGGTTTTGCGCTGACCTCCACGCCGCAACTCCACCGGAGCGGGATTGGACAACCCGTTATCTGACTGCTTTGCTGTTGAGCGAATACGTTGTGCTCCCGCCCTCACGTTCGGGTGGTTGCCAGGATTGGCGCAGACAGCAGGAAGAGCATGTTCGAGACCATTGAAGCGCAAGCGTTGAAGCAAACCGCCTCGACCGAGTTGAGAGCGGAGTTTCTTCAACGTGAGTTCGAGCGACTCAAACCGTTCAGCCTGTTGATTTACGCGGTCAGCATTTTCATGTGGCTGCTGTTCGACCTGATCGTGAGCTTTCTTGGCGGCCAGGGCTTCACGTGGCGCTCGGTGGTGTTTCTCGCCAGTTTTGCGCTGCTGACGGTGATTCTCGCGTTTACGCGCAAGGTCAGCCATTTCGATGTCCTGACCCTGCTGCTGGTCCTTGGCCTGACAGTCGGCGTGCGAATGGTCGTCGACGGTCTTGCGCCTGCATCGCACAGTTTATGGCTGGTGCTTGCGGCGGCCAGCATGCTGTACAGCGTGTCGGTACTGCCGCTCAGGCGCTGGGCGTTCTTTGCGGTGCAAGTTGTCATCTGGGTGATCCTTAACCCGTTCCTCGACACCACCACTCAAATCACCGAACTGCGCGGCGTTCTGACCGCCTGCTACAGCGTGTTTCTCTGTGCGCTGACCGTGTATACGTTTGTCAAATTTCGCGAGGCCAAGCTCAACAACTACCTAATGTCCAGGCTATTGCTCGATCAGGCCTACAACGACCCGCTGACGCAGATTCCCAACCGCCGCTCGTTCATGACCCACGCGCACCAGCGTTTGCAAGCGAGTCCGCGTGAGCAGGACCACTACCTGATGATGATCGACATCGACAATTTCAAGAAAGTGAACGACACCTACGGGCATGACATCGGTGACGAGGTACTCATTCGTGTCGCTGCCGATATCAAGGCTGTGATGGTGACGTTCGTCTATGCGCGCCTGGGCGGCGAAGAGTTTGCGATTTATCTGGCCGGCGTACGGCGCGAGGATGTGGAAAGGCTTGCCACCGAACTGTGCCGACTGGTGCGCGAACAGCCCGCCCGGCATCCCGTTACGATCAGCATCGGCATTGCCCGGGTGAACGATGGTGACTCGTTGAATCAGGCCTTGGTCAAGGCGGATGCAGCGCTGTATGAGTCAAAGCATACGGGGAAGGATCGGTTTACATTCCAGTAGCAAACGCAGTGTTCGAACGGATTCACCGCCTGACCTGACGCCTTCGTGAGCAAGCTCACTCCCACAGGATTCCGGGTGGCACTCAGATTCGCGACAACCCACAAAACCCAATGTAGGAGTGAGCCTGCTCGCGAAAGCGTTCTGTAAGATACAAATGAACTGCCTGACCTGACGCCTTCGTGAGCAAGCTCACTCCCACAGGATTCCGGGTGGCACTCAGATTCGCGACAGCCCACAAAACCCATTGTGGGAGCGAGCTTGCTCGCGAAAGCGGAGTGTCAGTCACCGATGAACTGCCTGATCTGACGCCTTCGTGAGCAAGCTCACTCCCACAGGATTCCGGGTGGCACTCAGATTCGCGACAGCCCACAAAACCAATGTAGGAGCGAGCCTGCTCGCGAAAGCGGAGGGTCAGTCACCGATGAACTACCTGACCTGACGCCTTCGTGAGCAGGCTCACTCCCACAGGATTCCGGGTGGCACTCAGATTCGCGACAACCCACAAAACCCAATGTAGGAGCGAGCCTGCTCGCGAAAGCGTTCTGTCAGATATAAATGAACAGCCTGACCCGCCGCCTTCGTGAGCAAGCCCACTCCCACAGGGTTTCGCGGCATGACCAGGACTCAAGGCAACCCACAAAACCCATTGTGGGAGCGAGCCTGCTCGCGAAGCGCTGGGTCATGGGACAAACCCACTCAGTCCTCAAGCAGCGTCACGCTCCAGCAATACTCGCGTCACCCGCCGTTCTTCAACCGCTTTGACGGTCAGTTGCCAGCCTTCGTACTCGAGTCTGTCGCCGGTCATGGGCAAACGATCCAGCAGACTCATCACCAACCCGGCCATGGTTTGATAGTCCTCGGTCGGCTCGGCGCCGAAGCCGGTGCGTTGGCGCACGCGGGCCAAGGGCAGCGCGCCGCTGACGAGGAACCCGCCGCGCTCTTCGACCACGTCCGGGCCTTCGATTTCGCTGGCATCGGGTAATTCGCCGGCAATCGATTCGAGGATATCGGTCATGGTCAGCACGCCGACAAAATCACCGAACTCGTTGACCACGAAAGCGATGTGCGTCGAGGCCGCGCGCATCTGCTCCAGAGCGTTGAGAATCGAGTAGCTGTCAAGCAGGTTGATGGTCTTGCGCGCCAAGTGCTCAAGGTTCGGCTCGTTACCGGCCAGGTATTCCTTGAGCAGTTCCTTCTTGTGCACAAAACCCAACGGCTCGTCCACGGCGCCGTCACGAATCAACGGCAGCCGCGAGTAGGACGAATGCATCAGTTTCGTGCGAATCGCCTCGGCATCAGCAGCCAGATCAATCGCATCGACGTCGGCGCGCACGGTCATCAGGTTGCGAATCGGCCGTTCGGCCAGTTGCAACACGCCGCTGATCATCACCCGTTCGCGGCGGTCGAACAGCTCGGCCACCGGCGCCTCACCGTTGTCGAGCAGGTCGGAGATTTCCTCGCCGACCTCCTCCACCGCCAGCTTGCGGCCACCGAGCAAGCGCATCACCGCGTGGGCGGTACGCTCACGCAGCGGACGCATGCCCTGCATCGAACGCTTGCGGCGCGCCCGGGCGATCTGGTTGAACACTTCGATCAGAATCGAAAATCCGATGGCCGCGTACAGATAGCCTTTCGGGATGTGGAAGCCCAGGCCTTCGGCCGTCAGGGCAAAACCGATCATCATCAAAAAGCCCAGGCACAGCATGATCACCGTCGGGTGCGCATTGACGAAACGGGTCAGCGGCTTGCTGGCCACGATCATCAGGCCAATGGAGACGATCACTGCGATCATCATCACCGCCAGCTCGTCGACCATGCCCACCGCGGTGATCACCGCGTCGAGCGAGAACACGGCGTCGAGCACCACGATCTGCGCCACGATCGGCCAGAACAGCGCATAAGCGGTGTTGCTCGAACGCTCGCCGACATGACCTTCAAGGCGTTCGTGCAATTCCATGGTGGCCTTGAACAACAGAAACACACCGCCGAACAGCATGATCAGGTCGCGGCCGGAGAAGCTCTTGTCGAACACCTCGAACAACGGCTGCGTGAGCGTGACCAGCCAGGAAATGCTCGCCAGCAGGCCCAGGCGCATGATCAGCGCCAGTGACAGGCCGATAATGCGCGCGCGGTCACGCTGATGCGGCGGCAGTTTGTCTGCCAGAATCGCGATAAACACCAGGTTGTCGATACCCAGCACCAGTTCCAGCACGATCAGAGTCAACAAGCCCAGCCAGGCCGTGGGATCCGCTAACCATTCCATAAAACGTCTCGATCTCTCTTCAGTGAATTCAGAATGCCAGACACGGCAAAGCGCAACGCGAAGGCTCAAGAGCCGCGTTATCAACCATAGTCGGGAGTCGGAAAACGGGGTGCTGCGAATGGATCAAGACCGCGCGAAGGCGCGCTGGAGAGTGCTGACTGGGAGGCTCCGAGAGGGTGTTCATGCAAATCCTGAATGAAAAATGGCCTTGGAGCGTACAAGCTCAAGGCACAGTTTCCCCAGCGGCAAATCATTTCAAAATCTGTATAAGCAGTGGAAGTCGAGAATGTTCAGTGAGCAGGCTCGCTCCCACGGGGTTTAAGCGGCGCGGGTTATCAGCGTAAACCCAGCTGATCGATATGCTGATATTGCGCTTGCAGCGCGGTCGCGAGATCCTGCGCCCGGCCCAGGCGAATCGGCCCACGTTCGATGTCGATCAGCAATCCCGGGCACGCCAGTACAGGCAATCCCGACAGCGCTTTCAAGCGGCCATCGGTCACGATCAGGCAACGCTGCAGTTCGGCGGGAAAGCGCTTGCGCCGCATCGCCAGCCATTGCTGCGCCTGCCCCAACGCCGCGAGCAACGGCGTGCCGCCGCCGGCGCCCAGGCCGTCGAGCCAGACGCGCAGGCCACTGGAGGCTTTCAGGCCTTGCACTTGCCATTTCGGTGTCGCACCACTGGCCGTCAACAAGGCCAGCCGCGCCCGCTGCCGATAGGCATCGTCGAACAATTGCGTGAGCACGCCTTTGGCGTCGCTCAAGGCCTGATGGCGACGGGTCGAAGCCGAGGCGTCGACAATCACCAGCCACAGCTCCTGCGCCGAACGGGTCCGCATGTGCAGCAGCAGATCGTCGCGCGTCTGCGGTCGCCCGTTGAGCAGTGTGCCCGGCCAGTTGACCCGGCCGCTCACAGCAGCGTGACGTTTACCCTGGCGGCCGTTGCTCAGCCGACCGGCGCGGGGTCTGGCATCCGCCCCCGCGTCGGATCGGGGGCGAATGCCTAGGGCTTTTTTGCCGGTGGCCAGCTCGGCACTTCGCGGCGCGCTCCGGTGGCCAGCGCGGGCGCCGGCATGTCGCCCCATAGCCCCTGCCCTTCGCTCGGCGCGGCGGGCGTTTCGGCCGGTGACGGTGCCGGTGGCTGAGGACTCGACGCCGCTTGCTCGCGACGCCGATGGCGCAGGGCGAACTCGGCGACGGCGTCGATATCGTCCGCGCCTATGCCGTCAGCCCCGCGCCATGCTGCGTGCGCGCGAGCAGCGCGCAACCACACCAGATCGGCGCGCAAGCCATCGACGCCAGCGGCGAAACAGCGCTCGGTAATCAGCGCCAATGCCGCATCGTCCAGAGGTATTTCTGTCAACCGCTTGCGAGCGGTTTCGCAGCGCGTGCGCAAGGCTTGTTGCTGGCTTTCCCACTGCGCGCAGAACGCTTGCGGATCGTGATCGAAATCCAGCCGGCGGCGGATGATCTGGCCACGCTCGGTGGGCGCCGTGTGGCCACTGAGCGCAACGTTCAAGCCGAAACGGTCCAGCAGTTGCGGGCGCAATTCACCCTCTTCCGGGTTCATCGTGCCGATCAGCATGAACTTCGCCGAATGCCGATGGGAGATGCCGTCACGCTCGATCAGGTTGGTGCCGCTGGCGGCGACGTCGAGCAGCAGGTCGACCAGGTGATCGGGCAGCAGGTTGACCTCATCAACGTACAACACGCCCCCGTCGGCCTTCGCCAGCACGCCGGGGGAAAACTGCGCTCGGCCCTCGCTCAAAGCGGCGTCGAGGTCGAGGGTGCCGACCAGGCGCTCTTCGGTTGCGCCCAGCGGCAAGGTGACGAACTGCCCGCTGGCCAGCAGATCGGCCAAGCCCCGGGCCAGCGTCGACTTGGCCATGCCACGCGGTCCCTCGATCAACACGCCGCCGATTTTTGGATCGATGGCGGTCAGGCACAGGGCGAGTTTCAGCTCATCGGCACCGACCACGGCGGACAGGGGGAAATGCGGGGTGTCGGTCATTGTCATTACTCGGTCATGGTCGGTGAATTGCTTCAACTGTAGGAGCGAGCCTGCTCGCGATGGCGGTGTGTCAGTTAACTCGTTGTAAGCTGATGTGACGCTATCGCGAGCAGGCTCACTCCTACAGGGGATCGCAGTGGGTCAGGTGTCTTCTTCTATGTCCAGCAGGAGGTTTTCCAGCGCTTCTTTGTAAGCCCCCGGCGCCTGCCACATCCCGCGTTGCTGTGCTTCGAGCATGCGCTCAGTCATATCCCGCAGCGCATGCGGATTGTGTTCACGAACAAAATCCCGGGTGGCCGGGTCGAGCAAATACGCATCCGCCAGCAACGCGTACTGATGATCGTCGATCAGTTGCGTGGTCGCATCAAATGCAAACAGGTTGTCGACAGTCGCGGCCAGTTCGAACGCGCCTTTATAGCCGTGACGCTTGACCCCGTCGATCCATTTCGGGTTCGCCGCCCGCGAGCGAATCACCCGGTTCAGTTCCTCCTTCAAGGTGCGGATTTTTGGCAGATCCGGCTGACTGTGATCGCCGTGATAACTGCTCGCCGCCTCACCGCGCAGGGTTTCCACCGCCGCGAGCATGCCACCCTGAAACTGGTAATAGTCGTTGGAATCGAGCAGGTCGTGCTCGCGATTGTCCTGATTGTGCAGCACCGCTTGTACCTGGCTCAGGCGCTGGCTGAACTGCTCGCGGGCGGCGGTGCCTTCGTCGGAGCCGCCGTAGGCGTAAGCGCCCCAGTTCAGATAGACCTCGGCAAGGTCCTCGCGGGTCTGCCACAAACGGCCGTCGATGGCGCCCTGCACGCCCGCGCCGTAGGCACCGGGTTTGGCGCCGAAAATTCGCCAGCCGGCCTGACGCCGTGCGGTGTCCTCGTCGACGCCCGATTGCAATAAGGCTTCACGTTCAGCGCGCACCCTGGCGGCCAGCGGGTTCAAGTCGTCCGGCTCATCGAGTGCGGCAACCGCTTGCACAGCGGCGTCGAACAGGCGGATCAAATTGGCAAACGCATCGCGGAAAAACCCGGAGACGCGCAGCGTGACGTCAACCCGTGGGCGATCGAGCAGGCTCAGCGGCAGAATCTCGAAATCATCCACGCGCTGACTGCCCGTGGCCCAGACCGGACGCACGCCCATCAACGCCATGGCCTGGGCGATGTCATCGCCGCCGGTACGCATGGTGGCGGTGCCCCAGACTGACAGCCCGATCTGGCGCAAGTGGTCGCCGTGGTCCTGCAAGTGCCGCTCAAGAATCAGCGTGGCGGACTGAAAACCGATGCGCCACGCGGTGGTGGTCGGCAGGTTGCGCACGTCGACCGAATAAAAATTGCGCCCGGTGGGCAGCACGTCGAGACGACCGCGACTGGGGGCGCCGCTGGGGCCGGCCGGGACGAAACGACCGCTCAGGGCGTCAAGCAGACCGCGCATTTCGGCGGGGCCGCAAGCGTCCAGGCGTGGGGCGACGATGTCACGCAGGTGGTCGAGGATTGCATTAACCTCAGCCCAACCCGGTCCCTGTAGGAGTGAGCCTGCTCGCGATAGCGGAGTGTCAGCCAATATTGAGTCAACTGATACACCGCTTTCGCGAGCAAGCCCGCTCCCACACGGGTCGTGCAGTGCCTGGGCGATAAGCTGGGTGGCGAACAATTCAAGCCGTTCGCGAGTGTCGCCGGCGCTACGCCAGACTTCATCGCTGAGGGTTTGCAACTCAATGGGGCGCGGACCGGTCCACGGATCGGCCAATGCGCAGTCGAGCGGATCAAAACCCAGTGCAAACGCCTTGGCCAGTGCCCGCAACAAACTCGACTGCGCGCCCTTGCCGTCGCCACGTGGTATGCGCAGCAGCGCGAGCAAGGTGTCGATGCGCAACCGTCCGCTCGGCGATTCGCCGAAAATGTGCAGACCATCGCGGATCTGCGATTCCTTCAAGTCGCACAAATAGGTGTCCAGACGGGGCAACCAGATCGCCGCGTCAGCGTCGCTGTCCAGTGCTGCATCCAGTTGCAGCTCACGGTCGATTTGCGTGTCACGCACCAGTTGCAGAATGTCGCGTTGCAGCTCTCGGGCGCGGCGCGGATCAAGCAACTGCGCTTCATAATATTCGTCGGCGAGCAATTCCAGATTGCGCAACGGCCCATAGGTTTCGGCGCGAGTCAGCGGCGGCATCAGGTGGTCGATGATCACCGCCTGCGTACGCCGCTTGGCCTGGGCGCCCTCGCCCGGGTCATTGACGATAAACGGATAGATGTTGGGCAACGGCCCCAGCAGCGCATCCGGCCAGCACTGTTCCGAGAGGCCGACGCCTTTGCCCGGCAGCCATTCGAGGTTGCCATGCTTGCCGACATGGATCAGCGCATGCGCGTTATAGGCGCTGCGTAACCAGAAATAGAACGCCAGATAACCGTGGGGCGGCACCAGATCCGGGTCGTGATACACGGCGCTCGGATCGACCTGATAACCGCGCGCCGGTTGAATGCCGACAAAGGTCAGGCCCAAGCGCAAACCGGCAATCATCATGCGTCCGTCACGACACATCGGATCGTCTTGCGGCGCGCCCCAGCGCTCGACCACCGCAGCGCGATTGGCCGGTGGCAGTGCGTTGAACATCGTCTGGTACGCGTCCATCGCCAGGCTTTGCTGGCACGGACGCAGGTCGAGGCTGTCGAGGTCGTTGCTGACACCACCGAGCAACTGCTGAATCAACGCGGTGCCGCTATCGGGCAATTCAGCGGTGATCGGGTAGCCCTCGTCCCGCAACGCACGCAGTATATTCAGCGCCGCCGCCGGCGTATCGAGGCCGACGCCGTTGCCGATGCGGCCGTCGCGAGTCGGGTAATTGGCGAGGATCAGCGCGACGCGTTTTTCGCCGTTCGGCACTTGTGCCAGATCGATCCAGCGCCGCGCCAGTTCGGCAACAAAATCCATGCGCTCCGGCTGCGCGCGATAGCAGACCACATCCGACTGACTGCGCTCGCTGCGCCAGGCCAGGTCCTTGAAGCTGATCGGCCGGCTGATGATGCGCCCGTCCAGTTCCGGCAAGGCAATGTGCATGGCCAGATCGCGCGGCCCCAGGCCCTGCTCGCTGTCGCGCCAGCCCGGCTCGTTGTCCTGCGCGCAGATCGCCTGAATCACCGGGATGTTGCGGCGAAACGGCCGCAGGTGCGGCGCCTCCGGGCTGGACTGGGCGAAACCGGTGGTGTTGAGGATCAGCCGCGCCTCGACGTCGTCCAGCCAGTCTTCGACCACTGCCAGGCAGCCCGGCTCTTTCAGACTGGCGACGGCGATCGGCAGCGGATTGAGCCCGGCGGCCTGCAAGCGCTGGCAGAAAACATCGATAAACGCCGTGTTGGCCGCTTGCAGGTGCGAGCGGTAGAACAGCACCGCCGCGACCGGTTTTTCAGGCAGCCATTCGGCTTGCCAGTCGCTCAGCGCGGCGGACGTTTTGTCGGGGTGGTAAATCGCCGTGCGCGGCAACGCTTGCGGTTCAGCCCAAGGGTAATCGCGGGCGAGCCAACGGCTGGCCAGACAACGGAAGAAATCCAGCGCATTACCCATGCCGCCCTGACGCAAGAACTGCCAGAGGCGATCACGATCCACTGCGTCGACGGTACTCAGGTCGCTGAACTCAGGGTCGGGCCGGTCGTCGCCCGGCACCAGGATCACCTGCACGCCCCGCTCGGACAGTTCAACCAGACGCTCGACACCATAGCGCCAATAGGCGATGCCACCGTGCAGCGAAATCACAATCACCTTGGCGTGGCGCAGCACTTCGTCGACGTACAGGTCGACCGACGCATGGTTCTGCACCTGCATCGGGTTGGCCAGGCGCAGGCTCGGGTAGTCATCGGGCAGTTGCCGGGCCGCTTCGGCGAGCAGGGCCAGGCTCGAATCGCCGCTGCACAGGATCACCAGGTCGGCGGGGGTTTGTCCAAGGTCGGCGATGTTGTCTTCCGAAACGAAACCGCCGGGCTGGGTCCTGAGCAGGTGCATGGATTAAACGCTGAGCGCGGCGCGCAGTTGCGCTTCGAGTTGCACGGCGTCGAGTTGCTGACCGATCAACACCAGACGCGTGGCCCGGGCTTCCTCGGCGCCCCACTGGCGATCGAAGTGCTTGTCGAAACGCGTCCCGACGCCTTGAATCAGCAGGCGCATCGGCTTGTTCGGGATCGCCGCAAAGCCCTTCACGCGCAGGATGCCGTGCTGCACCACCAATTGGGTCAGCGCGTCGAGCAGCAAGCTTTCGTCAGCTTGCGGCAGTTCGATGGAGATCGAGTCGAAGGCGTCGTGATCGTGGTCGTCGTGATCGTCATCGCCGTCGTGGTGGTGATCGTGATGGCTGTGGCGGCTGTCGATGTGTTCTTCGGAACCGGCGCCGAGGCCGATCAGCACGTCCAGTGGCAGACGTCCGTTGCTCGCTTCGACGATTTTTACCGCAGGCGGCAACTCTTCGGCGACTTCCAGACGTACACGCGCAAGGTCTGCCGGGCTGGTCTGGTCGGCTTTGTTGAGGATGACGAGGTCGGCGCTGGCCAGTTGATCGGCGAACAATTCGTGCAGCGGCGATTCGTGGTCCAGGTTCGGGTCAAGTTTGCGCTGGGCGTCGACCTGATCCGGGAACGCGGCGAAGGTGCCGGCGGCCACGGCCGGGCTGTCGACCACGGTAATCACCGCGTCAACGGTGCAGGCACTGCGGATTTCCGGCCACTGGAACGCTTGCACCAAGGGTTTTGGCAGGGCCAGGCCGGACGTTTCGATGAGGATGTGATCGAGGTCGCCACGGCGCGCCACCAGTTCGCGCATCACCGGGAAGAATTCTTCCTGAACGGTGCAGCACAAGCAGCCGTTGGCCAGTTCGTAGACGCGGCCGCTGGCCTCTTCTTCGGTGCAGCCGATGGTGCATTGCTTGAGGATTTCACCGTCGATGCCCAACTCGCCGAACTCATTGACGATCACCGCGATACGACGGCCCTGAGCGTTGTCGAGCATGTGCCGCAGCAAGGTGGTTTTGCCCGAACCGAGGAAGCCGGTGACGATGGTGACGGGGAGTTTGGCCAGTGTTTTCATCGATATGCCCTTTGGCAAGCGGCGGGCATACGGGACGAGAACCGGCAACGCACGCGCGCGCCTGGAGAATTCGCCACCGGATCACCCCGCCCGGTTGAAAGTCAGAAATCTGTGACGAGGCAGGTCTCCTGGCTGACGGTGTTCAGGCCTTGGGCCTGGTATTCGCTGCGCCTTCCCGCTGGCTCCTTGCAAGGAGCCGGCAGTGGCGTGGCAGCGAACAGCACCGTTCACAGTTGCGGGGGCAGCCGCGGCTTTGACCGCGTTCCCTTCTTAGCTTCGGCACGCGCCGAAGAACCTCGAAAGCGCAAGGCTACGCATGCGCGGCAGGCGGGTCAATCTTTGCAATATTATCGCTATATGGACATTAATCTTTCATATATGTATCGAGAACAGATCTCAACTAACACAAAATCTGTAAGTTATCTCTGACATATCAATCGGCCACCAACTAAGTGCAATTCGGCGGACACACTTGAAATAGAGCGCCTGAACACCTTAATTACATTTCTTTACAAAAACACAATTGATAAATTAATACAGGATATGAACCATGGGCCTCACATGGACTGCGCCCCCACAAGAAAGGAATTCTTGCATGCCTGATTACTATCAGTGTTCCATTCTGTTTATTCCTGTCCCCCAAACTTGTGTAGCAACAGCATGAGTGCCGGCCATGCGTTACGGCATTCAGGCGATGCTGTATTGAAGGAACTTGCCGAACAACTGCGTCATCGCCATTACGTGCACAGTGATCAGTATCCGGCGGCGCAGGTTGCGAGGCTGGGGCGCGGAGATTGCCGGGCATTCAATGCGACTTGGGAGCGTTTGCCTCGCGACGGATATTTGCACGCGCAAAACGGTGTCCGCGAGCGGCGCATCTGCAAGTTCGAATATCGTCATCGGGCACACCAATGGACGCCGCTGCCCGACTGCCATTTTTTTCAGGCCCAGGCCCACAACCCGCTGCTGGGCGGGGTACAGCGCACTTATACGCGCAGCGAAGCGGCATTCATCGACTCTGCGGTCCTGCGAACTTTGCTCGCCGCCGACCTGGCACTGATGGAGTTGACCGTCGGCCCGCGTGACTGGCTGGTGACCTGCCATCAATTCCGCATCCTCTGCGATGAACGCAATGCCGGCCACGCCACCCCCGAAGGCCGGCATCGCGACGGGCACGATTTTGTCTTTCAACACCTGATCCAACGCCAGCAAGTCACGGGGGGAGAAAGCCGGATATTTGCGGAAGAAGGCGACTGTGTATTCAGTGCAACTTTGACGGACTACATGGAAACCGTTGTTTTGAATGACCGAATACTTCTGCACGAAGTTTCACCGCTGCAAACATCAGGCATGCATTCGGATCGCGGCAGCCGCGACATGTTGATTATCGACTTCGACCTGGCGGACTATTAATGAATCATTCAAGCCATGCACTTTCAGTCGGCACACCCGGCGCACATGATTTTATTATTGAACAGTTCCAACAGGCCGGAGCGCGACGAACTTGTACCTTGTCGCTGACGGCCAATGAAAATATTTTGTCCGACACTGCGCGCACACTCGGCCAGAACCGGCATTACGAGCGTTACTTGTTCAACGCTCAAGCCATCGAAGGCCAACGCTATGCCGCTGAATTCAACGGCATGCAGATCGAGCACTTTCCCGAAGTCGAAACATTGAAGGCATTGGCGACCCAGGCCGTGCAGGCGATGTTCAACGCCCCTTTCGTCGAGTATCGCGTGTTGTCCGGCGTGCACTGCACACTGAGCGTGCTGGCCGCCCTGAGCGAACCGGGCGACGCCATTGTGTCGCTGGCACCCGCCAGCGGCGGACATTTTGCTACTGGCCCACTGGTGCAAAAAATCGGCAGGCACAGCGTGTTTTGCAGACTGACCGCTGGCGGGCAAATCGATCTCGAGGATTTCCAGCAACAGCTTCAAACCCTCGCGGCGCCCCCCGCTGCTGTACTGCTCGACCACGGCCTGACCACCCGGGCGATCGCCCTTCAGCCGTTGCGCGCCTTGCTCGATCGCTGCGGCCTGCAGCGCACGCTGATTATCTACGACGCCTCGCACACTCTGGGGCTGATCGCCGGTCAGGCCTTCCCCAATCCGCTGGACGACGGGGCCGACATTCTTCAGGGCAACACGCACAAATCCCTCGCCGGTCCGCACCGGGCGCTGATCGTGTCGCGGCGTGCCGACCTCGCCCGGCGGATCGAGCAGACCCTCAGCGGCGGGCTGGTGTCCTCGCCCAACCTGCCCGGCCTGCTGCAATTATTCGTCACCCTTGTGGAAACCCGCCAGTACGGCCAGGCCTACGCCCAGCGCATGTGCGCCAACACCCGCCAGTTGCACGACGCACTGGTCGGCATTCCCGGCTGGACGCTGCACCCCACCGACACGCACCTGCTGTTGCTCGAAGGTGAACAGGCCCGGCAAGCGGCGCAACGGCTCAACGAACTGGGCATTCGGGTCAACAACAAACAGGTCAACGGCCGCGACTGCCTGCGCTTCGGCCTGCAGGAAATTACCCGACTCGGTATCACCGGCGAGGACCTGGATGCCTTGGCGCACATCATCCGCAACGTCCTCAGCGGTGGCGCGAACGGCGTGGACCGCGTCCGCCTGAACCACATCTGTCAACGCCTGAACCGGATCCACTACAGCTTCGACCAGGAGACTTGCCAATGAGCGCGCCAGCCTGCCTGATCATCGGCAACATCCGCGACGGCGAATACGAAGGCTTGCTCGCCGAAGGCATTACGCCGCTGTTGATCGCCGACAGCCGCAAGACCAGCAAGATCGCCGACGCGAGCCGGATTTCGCCCGTGGCCCGGTACGATTTTTCCAAAGGGCTGAGCGCGGAACTGATCGCCCTGACGCAGCGCCTGCTCGACGAGCACCGGTTCACCAGCGTGCTGAATTTCCGCGAAGGCTATGTCGCCATCACCGCCCGACTGTGCGCGGCGCTGCCGGCCCTGGCGCATTTGCATCGGAACGTGGAAAACACCTTGGACAAGGTGCTGCAACGCCAACGCTTCCAGCAGTCGGGCAATCCCGATCTGCACGTGCTGTCGCGCGAGGTCCGCATCGACGAGCTGCTCGCGCGCCCGACGGAACTGCCCTACCCGTTCATTCTGAAACCGGCGAACCTCTACAGCAGCCTGTTTGTGCGCTGCCTCCACAATCCACAGGAACTGCTCGACTACGCCCGCCATGAATGGCCCGCGCTGCAACGTTACGTGGCGGGCAAACAGCGTGAAACCGATCAGTTGCTGCTGGAGGAATTCCTTCAGGGCTCCAATCACTCCATTGATTGCGCTATCGCGGCGGACGGCACGATTCACAGTTTTCCGATTGTCGACGTGATCGCCGGTGTCGATATCGGTCGCGCTGATTTTCACCACTTCGCCCGCTACACCCCGTCGACGCTGGCCGCCGATACCGCGTTGCAAGCGCGCTGCCAGCGCCTGGCCCATGACGCGGTGAAAGCGCTGGAACTGGCGGGTACGTTTGCCCACGTCGAATTCATTCTCACCGCCAACGGGCCGCGAGTTCTTGAGGTTGGCGCGCGCCCGGGCGGCAGCCGGATTCATGTCATTCGCCAGGCGTGGGGGTTGTCGCTGGACGTCTGTTATCACCGGGCACTCAGCGCGCAAACGCTGCCCCAGCCCCGCCAGACGCCCGCGCCGTTCGGCATCGCCACCCCCTTCGCCCGTGCAGACCGCTTCTATGACGGCCTGCACAACGCCGACCGCATCACCCGCCTGCCGGGCTTCCAGCGCTGGTACGCCTACGTCGATCCGGGCGACAGCATCGGCCCGGTCAGCCACGGTTTTCAGAACTATCTGTACATCGAGTTCAAGCAGCCCGACACCGCGAGCCTGCGTGAATCCTTGCTGGCCGTCGCTGACCTCGATGTCTACGGCGAAACCTCGACGGCGGCGAGTGGCAAGCACGTCTTGCTCATCGGCGGGCGCGATTCGGGGCTGGATTGGGACACTGCGCGGCAACTGCGTTTTACCCTCGTTCAACCACCCGGCGAGGTCTCTGAGTACCAGCGCGAGCATGCAACGCTGGTGCTGACACCAGACATCGCCGACCTCTCGGCCTATAGCGAAACGCTTGAGCGCTTGCACCGGCAGCGGCCATTCGCTGCCGTGGTGTCGTTCTCGGAGCTGGGCCTGTTGCCCGCCTCACAGCTCGGCGAACGGCTGGGCATCACGCACAACAGCCTGCGCAGCGTCGAAGTCAGCCGCGACAAGCTGCGCTTTCGCCAGTTGCTTCAGGGCAGCCGCTACGAGCTGCCGGCGGCGGCGGTGACCCGTGTCGAGGAGGTTCGCGCCTTCGTTCTGCGTCATGGTCCGGCCATCGTCAAACCCGTCAACGGCTCGGGCAGCCAGGGCGTTTATGCCATCAACCAACCGGAGGACGCCGAGCATCTACAGCTTCAAGGCGACAATCTGATCGAGGCGTTCGCCGGTGGCGATGAATACAGCGTCGAGTCGCTGAGCCTGGACGGCCGCCATCAAATCCTTGGTATCACGCGCAAGCACACCAGCGGCGCGCCGGGTTACGTCGAAACCGGGCATGACTTTCCGGCCGGGCTCGACAACGCCACGCGTGTACAAATCGAAGAAGCCGTGCTGTGGCTGCTCGAACGCATGGGCAACCGCTGGGGACCGGCGCATACCGAGGTCAAGCTCGACGGTTCACGCCTGCAGTTCATCGAAACCCAGACCCGCTTCGGCGGCGACCAGATCTGGGAAATGGTCTGGAAAACCACCGGCGTGCACCTGGCCGCCAGCACCCTCGCCGCCATGACCGGCATCGCGCTGCCGGCGCCGGAAAAGCACTACGTGAAAATGGCGATCCGCTACATCGAAGCGGACCCCGCCACTGACCCGCAACCGCTACAGGCACGTCTGCTGGAGCAACCCTTCGCCCTGCGCGCGAGCCTCAACCACGACAAGTTCGGCCGCCCGATCCGCCGCTCCGCCGACCGTCACGGCTACGTGTTGCTGGCCTGTCGCGAGGCGGACGACCCGGTGCTGTTCAACGCCGCGATTTCCCACCCACCTTTCACTACGCAAGGACAGGCGCAATGACCACACAAGAGACGCTGTACCGCATCGATGGGCCGATCAGCGCTGATTTCCCGCTGATCTCTTTTTCCACCAACGTCTACGACAATCCGGCGGACATTTTCGGTTCGATCACCGATCTGGCCCGCTACTTCAAGGCCGTGGAATTCGAAATCGGCGAAGACGCCGAAAAGGTGTTCTGGTCGCTCAGCATCGAACAACGTGCGAACCTCGCCCGACAGATCCGCAGCTTCACCGAGCAAAACGGCATCACGTTGACGGTGCATGCCGGCTGGTGGGGCCGCGAGTACAACCTGTGTTCCCCTGATCTGGCCGAACGTGGACAAGCCGTGGACTGCCTGACTGCTGCCGTGGACTTTTCCTGTCAGGCCGGCGCCACCAGCGTCACCTTCCACCCCGGCTACAAGGATCAACTGGAAAACCGCGAGCTGCTCGACAACCTGATCGCCGCCATCAATCAAGTCAAGGCACGTTGCAATACGACGGGCATCGCCCTGTGCCTGGAAAACATGGGCGGTCAGCGGCCGAAATTCCCGGTTTTCACGGTCGAGGAACACCTGCGTTTCCACCAGCAAACCGGCTGCTTCGTGACCATCGATGTGACGCACCTGTGCTCACTGCTGCCGTATGGCGACGAGCTGTTCGCCGCCATCGCCGCTCTCGCGCCGGTGACCCGCCATTTGCACATCGCCGACCTCAACGACACCCACCACCAGCACCTGCCGATCGGCGAAGGCAACCTGCGCCTGAGCGATGTGCTCAATCGCTTTGCAGTCAATGGCTATCGCGGGGTGGCGGTGGTCGAAGAATTCATTCCGCGCTTTTCCACCGAGTACTACCTGGAAAAAGCCCTGGCCTATAAAAACGGCGTGGAGAAGCTGCTCGCCGACGCGCGCCGCAGCACCCATGCCGGCTGAGTCCGCACTGGCAAAACCGGCGGCGCACAACGAGATTGCGACCGGCATTCGCGATGCGCTGCCGCTCGTCTTTTCGCTGCTGCTGACCTTCAGCCTGATCGGCATGCTCGGGCGCCGCCATGGCCTGGACTTGCCGGCCATGGTGGTGTTCAGCGGCACGGTGATGGCCTCGCCGTTGCAACTGACCCTGCTGGAAACCCCGGCGCATCTGCTCAATGCTTTCGGCGTGCTGGTGTCGGCACTGAGCATCAACCTGCGTTTTCTGGTGTTCACGCTGAGCCTGAAATCGAGCCTCGACGGCCCGATCAAAACGTTCGTCCCGGCCTTGGCGGTGATGGCTAACGCGGCCTTCACGCTGATGTCGATCCGCAAGGAACAGCAGCCGATCAGCCGCCCGTACGCCAACACCGTGTGCTTGTTGTTGTACGCCGCCGCCCTGCTCGGCACCGTGGTCGGTTACTGCTTCGCCCGCCTGGCCGACGACGCCTTGATGGACCATGCCAGCGTAGTGATTGCGATCTTTCTCAGCGCATCGCTGGGCAAAATGGCGCGCGACCGTCACAGCTTCCATGGACAATGGATTGCCGGTCTGGCCGCTGCCGCGAGTTTGCTCTGGCTGGGCGAAATCAGCCTGCTGTTGGTGTTGGCGGTCACGGTCCTGACGAGTTACGCCTATGACCGACCCTAGTACCTTCTGGCTGTACGTTGCGATCTGCGCGCTGGTGTCGGCGGTGTGCCGCTTGTTGCCGCTGGCGGTCAATGTCGAACGGCTGTCCGGCGGTGCCCGCACCTTCATCGACCGGCTTGGCAAATACACCTCGGTGGCGATGCTGGTCAGCCTGCTGGCCGGGGCGCTGTATCCGCTGGCGACACAACAGGCGGCGGCCATGCCGTGGATTGTGCCGGTGGCGCTGGCCTGGCTGCTGAGCCTGACGCGACTGAAGTCTTACTATGCGTTTCTGATTGCTTTGGCGGTGTACGTGCTGCTCGCCCTGCGCTAGTCGTCGATTGACGGCGATCCCCGCCCATGCTCTCCTACACAACTTGTTACGGGTGCCCTTCACAGGGTGAAACGGGAAACCGGTGAATCATGTGCTTTACTCTCAAGCCATGTCAGTCCGGTGCTGCCCCCGCAACGGTAAGCGAGCGAAGCGTCAGATCCACTGTGCCCCGGCATGGGAAGGTGATGCTTGCAGGTCGGCTTCAATGCCAGCCCCTCGTGAGCCCGGAGACCGGCCCGCAACACACAGTGCGCCTCGGCGTCACTGCACCAGACAAACCCGCGGTGGGCGGGCGCTGTTCGAACCTCTGCGGGCCTGACTCGCGGGGAGTCTGCATGCGCTCTGTTCACCCGCTGACACTTCAGAGGGAAGCGCCATGTCGATTATCAGCAGCACCGGCAACACCACGGACACCATCTCCAGCACCAGCACCCTGTCGCAACGCCTGATCGCCGCGCTGCTGGCGTCGATCCTCGGCGCCGGCCTCGTCTATTTCGCCGGTTTCTCGCACATCGAAGCGGTGCACAACGCCGCCCACGATACCCGCCACAGCGCCGCGTTCCCGTGCCACTGAGACCTGCCGAGATGATCAAGCGCATTGCCCAAACCGCAGGCTTCAGCGGCCTGCTGGCCGCCCTGCTGCAAAGCTTCTGGGTGTCGCCGCTGATTTTGCAGGCGGAAACCTACGAGCAAGCAGAGCCTGTGGCCGAAGCTCACGAACACGCCGCCGGGGCTGCTGCTCATAGCCATGACAGCGAAGCCTGGGAGCCGGAAAACGGCTGGCAACGTGTGGTGTCGACCACGGGCGGCAATCTGGTCGTCGCCGTCGGTTTCGCCCTGATGCTTGCCGGCCTGTACACGCTGCGTGCGCCGAAGAAAACCTCGCAGGGCCTGCTCTGGGGCCTGGCCGGTTACGCGACGTTCGTGCTGGCACCGACCCTGGGCCTGCCGCCGGAATTGCCGGGCACTGCCGCGGCGGACCTGGCTTCACGGCAGCTCTGGTGGATCGGTACGGCCGCCTCCACCGCTGTCGGCCTGGCCTTGCTTGCGTTCAGCCACAACTGGCTGATGAAGATCTTCGGCGTCGCCATCCTGCTGGTGCCCCACGTAATCGGCGCGCCGCAGCCGCAGGTGCATTCGATGCTTGCCCCACAAGCATTGGAAACTCAGTTCAAGATTGCCTCGCAGTTGACCAACGTCGCGTTCTGGCTGGCCCTGGGCCTGATCAGCGCCTGGTTGTTCCGCCGCAAAATCCGGCATGAATGACGCCAGCACGGCGCCGACCCTGGTGGTCGGCCTGGGCTGCCAGCGTGGCTGCACGGCCGCCACGCTGCGCGCGCTACTTGATCAAGCATTGCAGGCGCATCGCATCGAACTGCGAGCCGTCAAGGCGCTGGCCAGTATCGATTTGAAGCGCGACGAACCGGGTCTGCTGGAACTTGCCAGGCAACTGGAATTGCCCCTGCAATATTTCAGCAGCGCCGAACTGGCCGCTTACCAGCCGCGCCTCAGCCATCACTCTCAGATCGCCTACGAGCGAACCGGCTGTTACGGGGTCGCGGAAAGCGCCGCACTGGCGCTTGCCGAACGGCTGATTCAGGGCCCGGCGAAACTGCTGATTGCCCGGCAAAAATACGCTCAGGCCACCCTGGCGTTGGCCGGCGCTGCCTAAAACCTCGATAATCCCCGCTTTCGATCATGAGCATTGTTCATCTGCGTGCTCATCACTGCGTTTTTCACAGGATCAATCATGACCGTCTACTTCATCGGCGCCGGCCCCGGCGACCCGGAACTGATCACCGTCAAAGGCCAACGGCTGATCCGCGACTGCCCGGTGATCATTTATGCAGGTTCGCTGGTGCCGGCGGCGGTGCTTGAAGGCCATCGCGCCGAAACCGTGGTCAACAGCGCTGAACTGCACCTGGAACAAATCATCGACCTGATCAAGTCTGCCCATGACCGAGGCCAGGACGTGGCAAGGGTGCACTCCGGTGATCCGAGCCTTTATGGCGCGATCGGTGAGCAGATTCGCTGCTTGCGCGAACTTGGTATTCCCTTTGAAATTATCCCTGGTGTCACCGCCACGGCTGCGTGTGCGGCCTTGCTCGGTGCCGAACTGACCCTGCCGGACGTTTCGCAAAGCGTGATTCTGACCCGCTATGCCGACAAGACCACCATGCCGGAGGGCGAAGCACTCGGCAGCCTCGCGCAGCATGGGGCGACCATGGCGATTCATCTGGGGGTCAAGCATCTGGAGAAAATCCTCGAAGAACTGCTGCCGCATTACGGCGCAGACTGCCCGATTGCGGTGGTTCACCGGGCGACGTGGCCGGATCAGGATTGGGTGGTGGGGACGCTGGCGGATATCGCCGGAAAAGTCGAGGCCAAGGGTTTTCGACGCACGGCGCTGATTCTGGTCGGACGAGTGCTAGGCAGTGAAGTATTCAGCGAGTCATCGCTGTATCGCGCCGGGCATGCTCACCTCTATCGCCCATGAGGACCCCTTCGCGAGCAAGCTCGCTCCCACATTTGACCGCATTCCAAATGTGGGAGCGAGCTTGCTCGCGAAGGCATCATTGAAGAACGTTTGTGGCGAGGGAGCTTGCTCCCGCCTGACTGCAAGGCAGTCACAATCCGGTCGACACCTTTCCACGGTGAAAGGTTTGTCCGGTTTGGGATCGCTGCGCGATCCAGCGGGAGCAAGCTCCCTCGCCACAGGAACGCCTTACTTAGTAGTAGGCGTTTTCTTTTTGCGTGTGGTCAGTCACGTCGCGCACGCCCTTGAGTTCGGGGATACGCTCAAGCAAGGTGCGCTCGATGCCTTCCTTCAGGGTGACATCGGCCTGGCCGCAGCCCTGGCAACCGCCACCGAACTGCAGAACAGCGATGCCGTCTTCAACCACATCGATCAGGCTGACCTGACCGCCGTGGCTGGCCAGCCCCGGGTTGATTTCGGTTTGCAGGTAATAGTTGATGCGCTCGTTGACCGGGCTGTCGGCGTTGACCATCGGGACTTTGGCGTTAGGCGCCTTGATGGTCAGCTGGCCGCCCATGCGGTCGGTGGCGTAGTCGACGACGGCGTCATCGAGAAACGCTTCGCTGAACGAGTCGATGTACGCGGTGAAGCTTTTCAGCCCCAGCGCGGTGTCTTCGGGTTTCTCTTCGCCCGGCTTGCAGTAGGCAATGCAGGTTTCGGCGTACTGGGTGCCAGGCTGGGTGATGAAGACGCGGATGCCGATACCCGGGGTGTTCTGCTTGGAGAGCAGATCGGCCAGGTAATCGTGGGCGGCGTCAGTAATGGTAATAGCGGTCATGGAAACTCCTCGCAGGCTTGGGCGCAGTTTACGCCAATCATTGCGCCGGACAAAGTCCTAGTATTTTTGTCGGGAAAGATTCTCGATAGTTCACCCTGCATCCCCTGTGGGAGCGGGCTTGCTCGCGAAAGCGGTGGCGCATACAAGGATGATGCTGCCTGATAGCGCGCCTTCGCGAGCAAGCCCGCTCCCACAGGTTCTGTTCCGAATATCCCATTCAGCGGTAGCGATGACTCATAGGTTCTCGTACCGATTCATATCCAGCACGCCCTCCTCCACGGGATCGGTCTCGTGGATGTACTGGCTCAAGTCGTGGAAGTAGAACCAGAATTGCGGATGACTGCGACGAATCCCCCAACGCTCGACGATGTTCTCGAAACGGTTGGCGTCTCTGGCGTTTTCCATGGCATCGACGAAGGCCGGCACTTGCTCGGCCGGGACGTTGAACATGAAGTTCGGGTAACTGCTGAGTACGCCGGGATAGATCGTCAACGTGTCCAGTCCCGGCTGATAGCGCAATGATTCGCCGAGCAGGAACGCCACGTTGCTGTGGGCACGATTGCGCACCAGGCTGTAGACCTCGCGTTTGCCGCTGGCGGTTTCGACGCGCAGCATCGTTGCTTCCGGCATCTGGTCGATGACCCGCAAGCCAGCGGCCGGACGCGAGGCCAGACGACTCAAGGCCTGCTCGGCGTTCTGCAATGCCGGGTCGATATTCGGTCGTGAGCAATAGGCGCCGTCGCAGCGGTTGATCGGGTCCGGCCGGGCATTGAGATCGCCATAGCGCGCCAGCAACTGCCGGGCAAAATCGCGTTTCGGATTTTTATCGTCGAGTTTCAGCCCGGTCGGCTTATCGTCGTCGATGGCTTCGTAATCGAGCCACATCTTCAATTGCCCGCTGTTCTGATACCAGTCGTTGAGGTAGTCCTCACGGGAATCGGCCGGCATCAGGCGCAGAAAATTCTGCTCGGCGCCGTTGCGGATCAGGTCGAAATACAACCGCGTCTGCGCCTGATGGGAGACGTTTCCGAACACATCGAAGTTGACCGCCAACTGATAATAGGTGCGTTCCAGCAGCGGATAGTCGAACAGCCACATCGTTTGCGGCACGTCACCGATCAGGCCTTTGGTCACCGACGCACTGTCGAAGTGGCGGAAAATGCTCAGCAGCGCATTGTCGTTGCCGGCCCACAGGGTCGACCAACTCGGCGCCGGCAGGTCGGCGTAGCTGTCGCGGCGCAGGGCTTCGTATTCGTTGCGCTTGTCGCGGTAATTGCGCCACAGGCTCAAGATGCTGCCAACGTCGTCGTTCTGCCCGGGCATGGCCAGTAACGGCGTGGCCTGGCCGCGGTAGTTGGGGTCGGTGATGTACAAGTCATGTTCCGGGGCCTGGAACAGCGCCCAGAAATTGTCGCGGATCACATCGGTCGCAATCTGCCCACGACACACCGGCCCGCGAATAAAGGTACGCACAAAGTACTCGGCGTTATCGAGCATGAACTGATAGCGCGCCTGCGCCGGGATCGCCTCGAATGTGGCAAACGGATTGGCCCGGCTCTGCGGGCCATAACCCGGCAGCGCGCTGACTTGCCAGTTGCCGCTGTAGAACAGGCTTTTGATCCGCGCCATTTTCGCCGCGCTCAGCGGATAAGTGATGTGCGTCTTGTGCACGATCACCCCTTGCACCGGCCACAAGCGGTAATACACCTGAGTGCCCGGGTCGTCGTTGGGACGACGGGTGGCGATCAGGTCGATCGGCTGGCCGGTCGGCGTGCGCGAACGCACCCACTGGAAATACCGCCCGGGCGCGCCGTCCTTGAAATAGATGTGCGCCAGATACCAGTGCTCGTAGAGCCAGCGGCCCACCAGACTTTGCCGTGCGCCGGGGGCGTTGAGCAGATTTTCCCACTGCACGATCTGCATCGCCTCTTGCGCGCTCGGCGCCAGGTTTTGCTCGTCAATCGGCGCACCGGACGCCAGCCAGCGCTGCAAAGTCTGATATTGCTGATCGGTCAACCCGGTGACGGCCAGCGGCATGCCTTCCTTCGGGTGCGCACTGGCATACGCGTCAAACTCGCCGGGCATCGCGCACAGATTATTGCGGTTGAGCCCCAGAACAATGTCTTGCGGCAACTTGGCATTCGGCGTCAGCGGCGTCTTGTGACCCAGCTCCAGCATGCGCGCCATCAGTGCGGCCTGGCTGCCTTGGGCATCGAGCACCGAATAGAAGTCTTTCTGCTGCCAGGCGCGTTTGCCAAACGCGTCGTAGAACAGTCGCGTGGTCGGCGCGGCCTGGGTGCGTTCGCCGTCATACACCGGCATCTTGCTCGCGCCACGGGCGGCGCCTTCGCCACTGCCCAGGTTGAGCTGGCAGGCCGAGTCGTAGCAGGCGTGGCACGCGACGCACTTCTCGGTAAAGATCGGTTGGATATCACGGCTGTAGGAAATGGAGGACGAGGTCGCAGGATCTTGCGCCGCAGCGCCCCCGCTCAGGACCAGCAACAGAAAACTGATGACGCGGTACGGCATGCTGCTGATCCCGATTGTGAAAAAAGGCGGCGATTCTACCGTTATGACGACCGTACCAACATGAGCGATATTCATGCAAAAGCCGAACATGCTCTAAAAGCGCACAGGTTTGTTATGATCCCGTTCCTTCGTAATGGTCTTTCCGAGTAGTCCACATGTCCGATCGCAGCGTCCGCCTTCAAGCTCTCAAGCAAGCCCTCAAAGAGCGCATCCTGATTCTCGACGGCGGGATGGGCACGATGATCCAGAGCTACAAGCTCGAGGAGCAGGATTACCGCGGCAAACGCTTCGCGGACTGGCCAAGCGACGTCAAGGGTAACAACGACCTCCTGGTGATCACCCGTCCCGACGTGATCGGCGGCATCGAAAAAGCCTATCTGGACGCCGGCGCCGACATTCTCGAAACCAACACCTTCAACGCCACGCGCATTTCCATGGCCGACTACGGCATGGAAGAGCTGGCGTATGAGCTAAACGTAGAAGGCGCACGGCTGGCACGCAAGATCGCCGACGCCAAGACTGCCGAAAATCCGGCCAAGCCGCGTTTCGTCGCCGGCGTGCTTGGGCCTACCAGTCGCACCTGCTCGCTGTCGCCTGACGTCAACAACCCCGGCTACCGCAACGTGACCTTCGATGAGCTGGTGGAGAACTACACCGAAGCCACCAAAGGCCTGATCGAGGGCGGCGCCGACCTGATCCTGATCGAAACCATCTTCGACACCCTCAACGCCAAGGCCGCGATCTTCGCCGTACAAGGCGTTTTCGAAGAGCTGCACATCGAACTGCCGATCATGATTTCCGGGACCATCACCGATGCGTCGGGCCGTACCTTGTCCGGCCAGACCACCGAAGCGTTCTGGAACTCGGTGGCCCACGCCAAGCCAATTTCGGTCGGTCTGAACTGCGCCCTCGGCGCCAGCGAGTTGCGCCCGTACCTCGAAGAGTTGTCGAACAAGGCCAGCACCCACGTTTCCGCACACCCGAACGCCGGCCTGCCGAACGAGTTCGGCGAGTACGACGAACTGCCGGCGCAAACCGCCAAAGTCATCGAAGAGTTCGCCCAGAGCGGCTTCCTCAACATTGTCGGTGGCTGCTGCGGCACCACGCCGGGCCACATCGAAGCCATCGCCAACGCGGTCGCCGGTTATGCGCCGCGGCAAATTCCGGACATTCCCAAGGCCTGCCGCCTGTCGGGCCTGGAGCCGTTCACCATCGATCGCAACTCGCTGTTCGTCAACGTCGGCGAGCGCACCAACATCACCGGTTCGGCAAAATTCGCCCGTCTGATCCGTGAAGACAACTACACCGAAGCCCTGGAAGTCGCCCTGCAGCAGGTCGAGGCCGGCGCGCAGGTGATCGACATCAACATGGACGAGGGCATGCTCGATTCGAAGAAGGCCATGGTGACCTTCCTCAATCTGATTGCCGGCGAGCCGGACATCTCGCGCGTGCCGATCATGATCGACTCGTCGAAATGGGAAGTGATCGAAGCCGGCCTCAAGTGCATTCAGGGCAAAGGCATCGTCAACTCGATCAGCATGAAAGAAGGCGTCGAGCAATTCATCCATCACGCCAGACTGTGCAAGCGCTATGGCGCCGCCGTGGTGGTGATGGCGTTCGATGAAGCCGGTCAGGCCGACACCGAGGCGCGCAAAAAGGAAATCTGCAAACGCTCATACGACATTCTGGTCAACGAAGTCGGCTTCCCGCCGGAAGACATCATATTCGACCCGAACATCTTCGCCGTCGCCACCGGCATCGAAGAGCACAACAACTACGCCGTGGACTTCATTAACGCCTGCGCCTACATCCGCGATGAACTGCCGTATGCGCTGACCTCCGGCGGTGTGTCCAACGTGTCGTTCTCGTTCCGTGGCAACAACCCGGTGCGCGAGGCGATCCATTCGGTGTTCCTGCTGCACGCCATCCGCGCGGGCCTGACCATGGGCATCGTCAACGCCGGCCAGTTGGAGATCTACGATCAGATCCCGGTCGAGCTGCGCGACGCCGTTGAAGACGTGATCCTCAACCGCACGCCGGAAGGCACCGACGCCCTCCTCGCCATCGCCGACAAGTACAAGGGCGACGGCAGCGTCAAGGAAGCCGAGACTGAAGAGTGGCGCAACTGGGACGTCAACAAGCGTCTGGAGCATGCGCTGGTCAAAGGCATCACCACGCACATCGTCGAGGACACCGAAGAATCGCGCCAGTCGTTCGCCCGTCCGATCGAAGTCATCGAAGGCCCGCTGATGTCCGGCATGAACATCGTCGGTGACCTGTTCGGCGCCGGCAAAATGTTCCTGCCGCAGGTGGTCAAATCCGCCCGGGTGATGAAGCAGGCCGTGGCTCACCTGATCCCGTTCATCGAACTGGAAAAAGGCGACAAGCCGGAGGCCAAGGGCAAGATTCTCATGGCGACCGTCAAGGGTGACGTGCACGACATCGGCAAGAACATCGTCGGCGTGGTACTCGGTTGCAACGGCTACGACATCGTCGACCTTGGGGTAATGGTGCCGGCCGAGAAGATTCTGCAGGTCGCCAAAGAGGAGAAATGCGACATCATCGGCCTCTCCGGCCTGATCACGCCATCGCTGGACGAGATGGTCCACGTCGCTCGCGAGATGCAGCGCCAGGATTTCCACCTGCCGCTGATGATTGGTGGTGCAACGACTTCCAAAGCGCACACCGCCGTGAAGATCGAGCCGAAGTACAGCAACGACGCGGTGATTTACGTGACTGACGCCTCACGCGCCGTGGGTGTGGCAACGCAGTTGCTTTCCAAGGAATTGAAGGCCGGTTTCGTCGAGAAAACCCGCCTGGAATATATTGATGTTCGCGAGCGCACCTCCAACCGCAGCGCGCGCACCGAGCGCCTGAGCTACGCCGCCGCCATCGCCAAGAAACCGCAGTTCGACTGGGCCAGCTACCAGCCGGTCAAACCGAGCTTTACCGGCAGCAAAGTGCTGGACAACATCGACCTCAAGGTCCTGGCCGAATACATCGACTGGACGCCGTTCTTCATTTCCTGGGATCTGGCTGGCAAGTTCCCGCGCATCCTCGAAGACGAAGTGGTCGGTGAAGCCGCCACTGCGCTGTACAAGGACGCCCAGGAGATGCTCGCCAAGCTGATCGACGAAAAACTGATCAGCGCCCGCGCCGTGTTCGGTTTCTGGCCGGCCAACCAGGTGAACGAAGACGACATCGAGCTGTACGACGATGACGGCAAGCCAATGGCCAAACTGCATCACCTGCGTCAGCAGATCATCAAGACCGACGGCAAACCGAACTTCTGCCTCGCCGACTTCGTCGCGCCGAAGGACAGCGAAATCACCGACTACGTCGGCGGCTTTATCACCACCGCCGGCATCGGTGCCGAAGAAGTCGCCAAGGCTTATCAGGAAGCTGGCGACGACTACAACTCGATCATGGTCAAGGCCCTCGCCGACCGTTTGGCCGAGGCCTGTGCCGAATGGCTGCACCAGCAAGTGCGCAAAGAGCACTGGGGTTACGCCAAGGATGAAACGCTGGACAACGATGCACTGATCAAAGAGCAATACCGTGGCATCCGCCCCGCTCCTGGCTACCCGGCCTGCCCGGATCACACCGAGAAGGCCGCGCTGTTCACCCTGCTCGACCCGGAAGCGGCCGAGATGCGCGCGGGCCGCAGCGGCGTGTTCCTCACCGAACACTACGCGATGTTCCCTGCTGCCGCGGTCAGTGGCTGGTACTTCGCCCATCCGCAGGCGCAGTATTTTGCGGTCGGCAAGATCGACAAGGATCAGGTGCAGAGCTACACCTCGCGCAAAGGTCAGGAGCTGAGCGTGACCGAACGCTGGCTGGCGCCGAACCTGGGTTACGACAACTGAGGTGTGCCAGGCCCGGGAGCGGCGTGCTCCCGGGCGTGTTCAACGTCGCGCTCACGGGCGCCATGACGGGCCGGGTTGCGGTGACGCCGGGGTTGCCGGTGCTTGCAACTCTGCGCGGGACAACGTCATGAGCGCCTGCGTACGCGCTTCTGCTCGTTCGATCTGCAACCGCGTCAGCGCTTCCAGGTAACGGCTATTCGCCTCCTCGTTGTCGTTCCAGTCCAGATGCGCATCTTCAATTTCTCCCTGACGCCGGGTGGCATCGCGTTCAAGCTCATCGAACGTTTCGCCGTAGCGCTCCTCCAGATAGCGAATCCAGTAGTCACGGGAGATCAGGTCCTCCAGAAACAGACCCGACGCCTCGTCTGCCAGAACAGCGGCGCGGGCCGTGTCCAGTCTCGGTCCGTGAATCGGTGTGCCATACAGCATATGCTCCGGTTGCGCTGGCAATTCCAGGCCGTCCGGCCAGCCGCGAGCCAATGCGATTCGGTATTGCAGGCGAACTTCCGCGCGGTCTTTGTTTTTCGCGGCGGCTTCCGCCAGCTTGTCGACCCTGTCCAGGCGAAACAGACGTCGCGTCAGATCGACCAGGGCCCGGCCTCGCTGTTCCGGGCGATTGCGCGGAATATCGCGCAGCGCGGTGTACTCGTAAGCCCGTGTTTCCAACTCACTGAACAAGAGGATTCGTCCATCGCTGCAGGTGTGATGGGTCTGGGCGTCGATAAACAACAGCTCGCGCAACTCGGTATTTTCCGCAGCGGCCTGCATGACCTGCCACACCCGTTGAGTCAGATCGGCGCCCGCCCGCTTGAACTCGAGCGTATCCGGCAATCTCGAGAGCAAATGAAAAAATGCTTCATGGTTGGCCTCCCGGGCCAGTTGACGCCACAGCGTTTGCCGCACCATTCGCACATCGTCAGGGGCGTGGGTGAGCCAGATGTCCATCGCCGCAGTGCCAACCTCTTGCTGCGGGTTTTCGATGATCTCGCCCGCCTCGACGCCGGCATGCGGGTCAGCGCGCCTGGCGCCGCCCGCTTGGTCGCCATCGCTATCGCTGTCGAAGTCCGAGTCAGAATCGGAATCGGAGGTGCTGTCCGTTTCTTGCGATCGCTCTATTTCACGGTCCAGCTGCGTTCTCGAGTAGCCCATTACGTCACGATCTGCGTTCGCCGCGCTGTAATCCCTGAGCTGCTCCAGGCTGTTGAGCGTCAGCGGGTTTTCCGACAAGTCCGTGCCTGCAACCAGCCCTTCATGGCTGCCGCCCAACAAGCGGTCCGGGAACTGTCGGATGTCGTTGCCCGTCAGGTCCAGGGCGCGCAGATGCTGAAGCTCGAGTACGCCGTCTGGCCAGTCATTCAGACCATTGTGGTCAAGCTTCAAGGTTTCGAGCCTGCGCAACCCGCCTGCTTCGAACTCATCCAATTGATTGTGGCTCAGATCCAGCCAGCGCAGGCGCTCGGCACCTGGACTGGCGTAAACGCTTCGCGCGTCCGCAAAACTGTTGCCGCTCAGCTCCAGGCGCTCGAGCCCGGCCAGGTTATGGATGGCGTCCGGCAGCACGCGCAGGACGTTACCGTTGAGAACCAGGCGGGTCACCTCAGGAAAATCACTGCAGAACGCGTTGAAACTCTCTACGGAGAATCCGCAGCCGGTGAGATTCAAAGTGCGCACGCGGGCAAAAGCGCTCGACAACGACGGCAAATCCCCGGTGTACAGCCCCGTGAGATCCAGCGTGCGCCCCGCCTCTTGGCTGTCGCCGATCAGCCCTTCCTGCCAGCACTCGCGAATTTTCAGCGCGGCGAGCTGACGACTCTGCGCCGACACGACGGTCGCGCCCGTCACCGGAATCCGGGTAAAAATCCAGCCGTTCAACCGCCGCGTCAGTGACTCAGCGGACTGTGCCCATTGCGTTAAGCGGGCGTCGATCTGCACATCCGTCAGCCCCTCGTTGCGTAGCTGCGCCAGCCATTGCAGTGCCTGATCCCTGGCAATTACCGGATGCAGATCCAGCAGTCGATCGACGAAACTCTCGGCTCCGAGCGCCGCACCAGTCTGGCGAGGCAATGGTAATAAATGCCTGAGGAGAGACAGCGCAGTGTCCGATGGCGGGTCGTTGGCAGGCATCTGCAGCGATACGGATTCCAATTCAAAGCGTTTCAAGGCCCCCTCGGGCAAACCTTTGGTGGTTTCGATACGCTGCCGTGCCGCCGTCAGAGCCGCCTCGCCATCAGGGTTGAAGACGTTGCCGCTCAGGCTGGTCTTGAGCAGCAGCTCATCGTCGGCGAGCACCGATTCCGGCAGCGCCGCGATGCTGTTGTAACGCAGGTCAAGCGACTGCAATTGCGCCAGGCCTTCGGCGCCCGCCGGCCAGGCCATGAGGCCGTTGGAGCTTAGATTCAGAGCCTTGAGGCGGGGCATCGCCGTGACGTCGAGGGCCGTCAGTTGATTCAGGCGCGCATTGAGATATTCAAGGCCCTTCAAGCCATTGAACTGGGCCTGAACCGCAGGCGTGGCGATGATCCGGTTGAACGACAGATCCAGGCGCGTCAGTTGCGCCAGGTCACCCGCACGGATCGGAACTTCCGTCAGCCCGCTGGCGGTGATCTCCAAGTGCTGCGTGCCGCTGAATGCCTGAAGGAAATCGCGAATCTGCTCGACGGGTACTGTCAGGCGGTCCAGGCGCACGGTCTGTACCTTGGAAAAGGTGCCCGCCGGCAATCGTGGCAGCTCACTGATGGACGGCTCGCCCTGCACCCACGCGGTGTCGCGAAGTTCGAATACGGTGGGATCATCACGGTTGATGGCAGCATTCCACTCCATCGAATTGGCGGGCTGGGCAGCCGGTTCCAGGCTGTAGCGTTTGCGTACGGCCGCGCGCCAGCTTCGCTCCAGTGCACGCACCACCCTGGCGTTAGGTTGCGCCTGCCAGCGCGGTATCGGTAACGCCGTACGCAAGCCGCCGGAGGTTGTGGGTTGATAAAACTGGCGGAAAATCCCGGTATGTTCCGCACGCAAGGCGATAACCGCCTTGAGCCGGGTCGCGGGTGTGTCCCATGCACTCATGATGCTTTGCGGCAACGGGTTGATATGTCCGGACTCGCCCGTCAGAAACTCAAGCTCGCCGGCGCAATATTGGCGAACCATCAAGTCGACATCCACCAGGTGCCCCCATGAGCCCATATATCGGGTGACATACTCATAGGCCGGCCGGAACGTCTCATAGGAAAACCTCGACCAGTCCAGCGACAGGCCCGCCCAGAGTCTTTCTCGACCGATATAGAGCGCATCCGGAATCGAGGCAATCGAGGTCTGCGAAAGGTCAAGTCGTTGTAGCTCGGGAAGCGCTTGCAACGAGTCCGGCCACTGCGCCAGGCCTGGCGCGTCGATCGTGAGTTTTCGCAGGTGCGTCAATGGCGCAAGATCGAGGTTCGCCGAAGTAAGCGGACCGGTTCCCGCGTAATTGAAATGAAGCGTTTCAAGCGCAGTCAGCGCGCCTAGCCGACGGGAAAATTCATTGGCTATCGCGGGGGCAGAGGTCCTGAACTTGAGGCTTCTCAGCGCGGTCATGCGGGTCACTGTCGACGGCAGGTTCGTCAGTGCCTGTTCGTACATCATATGGGAAACAAGCAGACTCCCGCGCTCACCCAGCACCAGTCTTTCCAGATTGGGGAAACGGCTCAGAAAAGCATCGGCATTGGCATCGGTCATCCCGCCCCCGCCAACAGTCAAGTCACGTACGTGTGAAAAATCCGCGTCCAGCGCTGGCAAAGGGTCGTAACTGATAATGGAAAGCCGATCGGCGCCGGCCGTCTGCGTGGCGATCGGCGCATTGCGCCAGCAATCCTTGAGGGCTTGTGCGGTGCGCAGCTTGTGATCAGTGCCGGATCGTTCCCAAGGTGCTACAGCCGGCCCCGCCCAGGTGTCCAGTGCGGCGTTGAGTTGCACCCATTCCTGCCGGCGGACCTGCAACAGTTCGGCAATTGCTCTGCTGTCCTTGCCCGCCTGCCACTGCTCCAGAATGAAGCCGTTGGCTTGTTGTTCGCTCATGTCCGGATAGAGATCGCGCACCCGTGCGTTGAGGATCGGGTCCAGGCTCGGGCCTCGCCCGCTGGCGGGATAGCCGATCAAGGATTTATTAACCCGGGCAGGCGGCTTGAGCCATTTCGCCTGCGGTTTCAGAAGCGCCTGCGCGTCGCCACGATGCTGACCGGCGTAAGCGATGATCCGGCGTTGCAGCTCAGCCGATTGATTCACCTCTGGTACGCCCAGGCTGCGCCGTGCGCCATCGGGCAACGCGTGCATGACTGAGGCATAAAAGTTGTCGCCCGCTGTCGGCAGGCTGTTGAGCGTTTCGCCACGCTCATCGAACGCCTGAAATTGCGGGCCTTGTTTGATCAGGTATTTTTTCTCCACCGCCGTCTCGCTGCCGACGCTATCGAGCAGCGCCCCGTGGCGACTGCCCTCGCGAACTTCCAGGCGCAGGTTATTCGGCCAGCCCGGCAGGTTTTGCAGCGTTTGCAACGCCAGACGGCGGCTGTCCGCCGAGGCGATATTTTCGCTGCGCAGACCGGCGTAAGCCCGCACTTGTCGGCCTTGGTCGGTATACCAGCGCGCCTTCTCGAGCATGCGCAGCGGGACGCGCCGGGTTGAACTGAACTGTGCCAGATCATCAGGATGGGCCTGCGCCAGCACCTCATCTGCCGCCGATTCGCTGAGTCCTGGACAGGCGCTCTGTAAACGCTTGACCTCAGGAGCCATGACTTCGGTGCCCTTGTAGAGGCTGGCAAAAATCGCCGGCTGGCGGACCTGGGCGAAATCGGCAATCTGCTTGCCGAACTCGTCGGCTCGGGCGGCGCGTACGCGCGCGCCTTCTGCACCGAGCAGGCGGGTGATTTCTGGTTCGTCGAGTCCAGCCAGAATGCGCGCCGGCAGCTCGCCGTGGAGGATGTCAGCGCGCGATACCTGGATCGGCGACTTCACGCCCACGCCGCGCACGCGGCGCTCGGCGCCATAGCGGATGGACTTGCCAGACAACTGCGGCCCGTCAAACACCTCTAGCGCCCGTTTGGCCGGCCAGCGCGGCATTTCGGTGACCAGCGGCAACGCATACAACGACAGCGCGTCAACGGGCGTCGTCCCGCGCAATTGTTCGATAACGCTCGCCGTCTCCCTATCGGCCTTGAACAGCCGCATGGCCTCAGACAGTTCTGGCGGTGGCGGCGCGTGATCGACGTGCATTTTGCGCAAGGCGTCGTCACTGACGCCGCTGACCTCGCCAAGCCGGATCAGCTCGCTGTCAGAAAACGCCTCCGTGGCGTGGCCCACGCGCCGCAACAACGTCAACCGATCCCATTGCAGCGGGCGCTCCAGGTTATGCCGCCAGGCGCCGCGGCCGTTGCTGTCGAGTACCGGCTGCCAGGCGCCGGAATCGCTCGGGTGCTTGATTCGCCATTTGCCCAGCGACTCATCGAACACTTGTTCGTAGACTTTGCTGCCCTGGCGAATATAGGTTTTGCCATCGATCAGATGCTGTCCCATCTGGTTTGGACCGGCGCTGTTGGCCAATGAAACCGAGGATTCATAAGCGCTCAAGTCGGGCCGCCACAAGCGCGTCTGGCCATTGGGCAGCGTCACCGGCTCGAGCTTTTCAAGCACCGGTTCAGGCCGGGCGGCGCTGAACTTGCGCACCGCGAGACCGACGCCCGCCATCAGCGCAATCTGTGCCAGATTCTCGGCGACATCGAGCAGATGATCCTTGGCCGCCCGACGGTCGCCCTCGCCCCACTCGATCGCGCCTTCAAGGGTCTCGTACAACAACTGACCGGCCATCACCACCATCATCACTTCACCCAGCACGGGCACGAACATCGACACCATGTTCAGCCCCAGCAGGCCGATCTGAAGCAAATGCGCAAGCTTGGCTTCGCGCGCCTTCACATCGACATCAGCGCTGGGTACCGCATGGCTGCGAGCGTCGGCCAGCACCTTGGCGCGGCTCTCCTTGTAGAGGTACTCCCAGAGGTCCTGATTGCTCGCCCAGAGGCCTCGGCCCCGGTGCAGAAAAGCGTTCGGCGCAATGTAAGGGTCAGGCTCCGGTTCCAGTTTCGCCGCTGGCGGCGGTGGTAATTCCCTGATCCGGGTAAAGACCGCGCCGGGGCTCACCAGATCGATGATGGTCCGCCAGGGCGTTCGCCAGTGATCGCTCGGCGAGTCGGCGGCCTTGCGGGTGAATTGGCTGAAGAAATAGGGGCGCTGGTCGTAAGCCAGAAACTGGCTGAGGAAACGCTCATATGCGGTCGGCTCGGCGCTCTTGGCCTGCTCGCCAGTGCGTGCGGTGAGCAGCCGTTTGAACTCCTGCTGATCCTCCGAGCCGCGGTAGCACTTGAAGGGATGCTCGGGGTCATGGGGGATATAAATGATCCATTCATCGGCGTAGCGGTACTTGTCGCTGACGGCGAACACCACGCAGCCGGTCATGCGTTTATTCATCACCGACAAGTCCCTGAACCAGACCGGTTTGTTGCCGACCCGCGGGTTCAACTCGCCGTTGATGACCGACAGGATCATGGTGTAGTGCGCAGGCCCAATGTCTTTTTTCAGCAAGGCCAGCTCGGCAGCGGCACGCATCGCGGCTTTCTGACAGCCGATGAACTGTTCGCGCAACGCCGTCTCGGCCACGGCGTCGGTCGGGTGAAAGAATTTCTGCAGGTAAGTCTGGTACTGCTTGCCGATGTCGAGACTGCGACACAGCGTCAGGAACTGGCTGACCGTCAGCGCAAGCGTCACCGCCTCGTATTCGTGCGGCGCAGTGCCGGTGGCGACGAAACCGGAGGTCGTATGGTAGGCCCCGGCCTCGCATTCGTAGGCTTCAAAGTTATGCAGCGCCGCGTCCAGCATCGAGAGCTTGAGGACCTCGAAGGAAGACAACTCAATGGCAAGAATGCCCGCTTCCAGCGGGCGCTTTAGACACAGCAAGGTTTTGTCGACGTCGACTTTCAGTTGAAACTGGTCGTTCAGCGCCTCGAGCAGCAAGGGCCGGGCAAATGTTTCGATGTCCTGAAACGAGGCCATGGTTTTATCCAGCCGGTTCTGCGCGACCATGCTCGCCCGCGTACTGTCGTGCAAGGCCTGGCGCTGGGCGGTCGATGCGCTGCGATACCAGGCTGGCAGTTCCGTGTGGGTATCTTTCAGGACCTGACGCCGCGAGGTCGACGCTTGGGTCAGCCATTCAGGAATGGCTTTTTCGAGGAATGCGCCGTGCAGGCTTTTCGTTGCAATCGGCTTTACCGGGCTGGCGGGCTGAGCGGGCGACGCAGGCGGCGTCAATGGCGGGTTGGGTGGGATAGCGTCCATGATCACTCCTTTTTCAATGGAGCGACCAGCAGACCATTTCAGGACACGGCGACTGCGGTATCCGGCTATCGCATGATCGGGAGTACGTAACGCGGTGTGTGCCCGCACCGCGGCGAGGAGGAAAGCCGCCTCGCCGCAGATTCCCCTCGTGTCAGAGCTTTACGGCCGCCATGAAGGGCCCGGCTGCGGTGAATCACGACCCGGATGCTCCGCGACGAGACCCTGCAGATCGTTGACCACTCGACGGGTCAATTCTATAAGGCTCTGTACCCGCAGGGACTCAGTGGTAAAGCCCGCCTCAACCATCTGCCGGTCATATAGATCATTATCGATCTCCCCTCTTTCCAGCCGATCGTTTATCTCGCTTGAGAGCTGATGGCGCTGCTCAGCGACGGCGGCATCGATTGCGTCCATTTCCGGCTGATAGTTTTCTTGCAGATAGGTGAGCCAGTAATCGCGCGACAGCATGCTCTCCAACAGTGCATCGGTTTGCTCCGCTGCCATGATCGAAGCCCGGGTTGTCGCCTGAAGCTCGCCACTGATCGGACGGTCGTAAGCCATATGCGAGGGTTGTCCCGGCAACTCGATGCCATCCTCCCAGCCACGGGTCATCCCGATGCGATAACTCAGGCGCACTTCCGCAGGATCACTGCCCGGCTTCGCGGCTTGCGCCTCGGCCAGTGCCTCAACCCTTTCCAGGCGAAACAACTGCCGCGAGGTCCTTAACAGCGCCTGCCCTCGGCGCACGGGTTGGTTCAGCGGAATGTCGAGCAAGACGCGATAGACAGACACCCGCACTTCCATTTCACTGAACGCGAGTATCCGCCCGTCGATGCAGGTGCCATGGGTCTCGGCACCCTGGAACAGCAGCTCTCGCAGCTCGGTGTTTTCAGTCGCCGCTTGCATGACATCCCATAGTCGATGTGTGAGGTCGGCCGGTATCTGCCGGAACTCCTCGGTTAACCGCAGGAACCGGATCAACTGAAAAAAACGCTCATGGCCCGGCTCTTGCGCCAACTGCGTCCAAATCGCGCGGCGCGTCGCAATCAAGTGGGCAGGTGTGTCAGCCAGCCATGGCTCAAGTGCCCTGGGCGAGACATCGTAGACGGGTGACAAAACGTCTTCGGCAGGCAAGACGATTGCGCCAATGTCAACGTTGTCGGGTTCTGGAGAACTCTCGCCGCTGCCATAGATGCGCTCATCGACCATCGCGTCAATTTCGGTGCGAGAAACGCCCAGCGCATAGTTCACCTGATTCATTCGGGTGTGGTGCCGAAGGCGCTGCAGTGCGGTCAGTGACAAGTTGGGGTTCCCGGACAGGTCAGTACCGACAACCAGGTTCGGGTATTGGCCACGAAAGAGATTTGGGGGAATTTCCGCGATGCGATTGCCACTCAGAATCAACGTGTGCAAGCGCGGTGCTTGCAAGGCCCCCGTGGGCCATTCGCTCAAGCGGTTATCGCTTAAATCGAGGGTATCAAGGACGCCCAAGTCAGGCGCGGTAAACGCGGTTAACTGGTTATTGCCCAGATAAAGTCTGTGCAGGCGGTTGCTCAGCAGAGGATAAAGACGCGTCGCGCTGGCAAGGTTGCAGCGCTGCATGTGCAGTGCGACCAACTGATCCATCTGCAGCACCGCATCAGGTATCAGCGCCAGCTCATTGTCGCTGAGGTTCAGCACTTCAAGGTTGGCGAATGCAGCGAGAAACCCGTTGGCGCCCTGCCCGGTCATCCCCACGCCCCTCAGATTCAACGTCACGACTCTGGGTAGCGGCGTTACCAGCACGGGCAGATCGCCGATTGGCAAATTTTCCAGCTGCAACTCCACATAGGATCTGCCGGGAGGGATCGTCAGCCCGGTGAGCCAGGCTTCCCTGATGCGCTGCGCTGCAATCTGCCGACCTTGCGCCGTGACGCGGCGTGTGCCGATGCCCCTCTCACGGGTATACAGCCAGTCGTTCAACTGGCGTGTCAGCGCCTCGAAATTGTGCTGCCACTCGCTGATGTGCGCATCGATTTGTTCAATGCTCATCCCCGCCGCTCGCCACTCTCGCACATTGCGCTCAGCCAGCGCTTGCGTCACGAGCGGGTCCAGACGCTTCAAGCGCGTGACAAATCCAGCCTCGCCCACAGCGATGGGGCCTGGTTCGGGAAGCGGCAACAGCCGTTCAGCCAGGGAGGCGCCTGTTTCCCCCGGCGGAAATTGCGCCGGCAACGGTTCTGCCGCGAAACGCGCCAACGTGCCACGGCGCAGCCCCTGTGCCTGCTCGATGCGCTGCATCGCCGCTGCGAAGGCTGCCTGACCCGCTGCGTTGAAAGGGTTACCGCTGAAATGGCTCCTGAGCAGAAGATCCGGGTCACTCAGTACGTGCTGCGGTAACTCGGCAATCTGGTTGTCGCGCAGGTCGAGCCAGGCCAGCCGCGGCAGGTTCTCGGCGCCTGTGGGCCAGGTATGCAACGACGTTGCCCTCAGGCTCAGCGCTTGCAGTTCGGGCAAGCCACTCACGTCAAGCGTGTGCAGACGGTTATTGCTCAGATTCAGGTATCTGATGTGTTGCAATCGGTCGATTTGCGCTTGCACTTCCGGGCCGAGGCGATTGCGCGAGGCATCCAGCCGCGTCAACGCAGGCAGGTCATCGCCGGCAAACGGCAGCTCAGTGAAGCCGTTGCCGCTGATTTCAAGGGTTTCAGTAGCGCTGAACGCACGGATAAAACGGCGCGCCTGGGCCGCAGGAACGTCCAGCCCCCCAAGGCGCAACGTGCGCACGTGGGGAAAACTGCCGGCTGGCAGCGACGCCAGCGCCCTGATGGGTTCGACACCTGCGCCCGATGTGAGATTGATTCCCCTCTCAGGCCACTCAAACGTAGCAACATCGGCGGCCAGGCCATAACGTTGACGAACCGCGCCCAGCCAGCTGTTGTTAAGGGCACGTAACATTTCGGCGTTGCCGCCTCTGACCGCTAGCACCCGCGGCGTTGTGGTGCGCCAGCCATCTGCCTGGACGGGTGGGTAAAACGGGGCAAAAATACCCTCATGCTCCGTTCTGAGCTGTCTGATCGCCGCGAGTCGCGCTTGCGCAGATGGCCAAGCGGCATTGAGTGCTTCGGGCAATGCCGCCACCGACTCCGGCTCAAGGGCCATGGCGTCCAGTTCTGCAAGGCAATACTGGCTGACCATCTGGTCCACATCGACCAGATGCCCCAAGGGACCGGAGTAGCTGCTCACATACTCGTACGCGCGCATGAATGCTGCCGGGGAGATGTGTGACCAGTCCAGCGACAGCCCGGCCCAAAGCCGCTCATGCCCACTGTACATCGACTCCGGTATTGAACTGATTGCGGTGCGCGAGAGGTCCAGCCGTTCAAGTTGTTCGAGCTGCTCAACGTAACCTGGCCATTGCCATAAGGCATTGGGGGCGTCGATTCGCAACCGTCGCAACCCGGTCAGTGGCGTCAGGTCCAGTGACTGCAAGCGGGTTGAATCCAAGCCTGAATAGTCGATGTGCAGCTCTTCCAGCGTCGTGAGTGCGCGCAGTCTGGGTGCAAAATCCGCAGACAGTGAGGGCGCGTGGCTGGTGAAGCGCAGACGGGTGAGCCCGGATAAGCGGGTGACTGCTTCGGGCAAGGTGGTGAGCGGCGTGTGGTTGACGATCGGCTGGCCTGCGCCGTGCTCAAGATCGCCAATCGATAGATCCGTGACGCCGGGAAACTGCGTTAGAAACCCATCTGCATTGGCGTCTGTCATGCCGGAGCCGCGCACCGAGAGTTCACGCACATGGGCAAAGGACTGGGTCAGCCGCGGCAGCGGCGTATCACACACCAGCGACAGGCGTGTCGCTTCGGCGGCTTGTGCACTTTGTGCGGCCAACGGAGCATTGCGCCAGGCAGCCCTGATTTGCCGGGAAAACTGCACGCGCTGCTGTTCCGCCCGCTGCCCCATCGGCTCAGCCTGCCAGTGTTCAAGCGTGTTATTAAGCGCATGCCACTCACTGCGGCGTTCAGTCAGCACACCGAGAACGTCCCTTTCGCTGAGACCAGCTTGTTCGATAAGGAACGCCTGTGCTTGTCCAGGTCCCGGATAAAGTGCCAGTACGCGCCTGGCCAGATGAGGATTCAGCCCCGGACCACGGCCACTCGCGTAGTAGCCGGTGAGTTTCGCGTTCAGCCGCATCGGCGGCTTGAACCATTTGGCCTGCGGTGCCAGCAGTGACGCGGCGTCACGCCGATAAATCTGCGCAGCGTCGATGATGTTCCGTTGCAGTACATGGCTGGCACTGACCTCTGGCACGCCGAGGGCGGTACGCGCATCATCGGGCAGCGCGTGCATGATCGCGCTGTAGAAATTGTCGCCCTCGCCGGGGACGCTGCCGAGTGCTTGCCCGCCGTCATCGAAGACCTGAAAGACAGGCCCGTTTTTCACCAGATAGCGTTTGATCGGCGCGTTTGGTTGCCCGATATGGTCAAGCAACGCGCCATTCGGACTGCCCTCGCGCACCTCCAGACGCAACGTCGGTGGCCAGCCCGGCAAGCGCTCCAATGCATGCAGGGCCAGGCGCCGGCTGTCCGCCGAGGCCAGTTGCTCGCTGCGCAGTCCGGCAAATGCGCGCATCTGGCGCCCCTGACGCGCGTGCCAGCGAGCCTCTTCAAGTATGTTCAAGGGCGTTCGCCCCGTCGCATCCAGGCGAGCCAATTCTGCCGCTGAGGCGTGATCAAGTACCTCCTGCGCTGCCGTGTCACTGAGGCCCGGGCACTCACGCTGAACCACACGGGGGCGCGCACTCACCGCTTCGGTGCCCTTGTAAAGGCTGTCGAAAACAGCTGATTGTCGCGAGTAGGCAAAATCAGCGAGTTGCTGGCGGAAGGCCTCTGCCCTGGCGGTGCCCCTCGGTGAAACCTCATCGCCGAGCAGTTGGCGAATTTCGCTTTCCTCCAACGACTCGAGAATTCGCGCGGGCATTTCACCGTTTAGCACTTGCGCCCGACTGAGCCGGATTGCAGGCTTGGCGAGGTGTGGGGGCAGTTGCTTGTGCTCGCCGTACCGGATGGACGGTGCGGACGACTGCGCGCTTTTAAAAACCTCCAGCGCCCGCCCGGTCGGCCAGCGCGGCATCTCGGTGACCAACGGCAAGCCATACTGATAATGATGGTCAATCGGTGCGGCGCCACGTAATTGCTCGATCATTTGGCGGGCCCCGGCCTCCGCCTTGAACAGACGCAAAGCATCAAGCAACTCGGGAGGCGGCGGCGCGTGGTCCAGGTGCATCTTGCGCAGGGTGCTTTCGCTGACCCCGCTGATGTCGGCCAGCATCAACAGCTTGCTTGCGGGAACACCATCAGTGACATGCCCCATGCGCCGCAGCAGTGTCAGGCGGTCCCAGGTCATCGGGTGCTCCAGGCTCTGGCGCCAGGCGCCGCGGCCATTATGCTCGATCACAGGCCGGTAAGCGTTGGGTTCGCTGGGGTGCCTGATCCGCCACTGCCCCGTCGATTCATCAACGATCTGCTGGTAAAAATGGCCGCCCTGGCGCAGGTAAGTTTTGTCACCAATCTTGTATTGTCCCTGCTCATTTGGCCTGACCTCATCGCCGAACGAGACATCGGACTCATAGCCACTCAGGTCGGGTTTCCACAAACGTGTTTCGCCGTTGGGCAAGGTCACCGGACTTAGCCCTTCGATCACCGGTTCGGGCGCGACAGCGGTGATTTTTTTAAATCCGGCACCTGCGCCGGCCATCAGTGCTATCAGCGCGAGGTTCTCGGCGACATCCACCAGATGCGCCTTGGCGGCGTGCTTGTCACCGTCGCTCCACTCCATCACGCCCTCAACGGTTTCGGACAGCAGTTGCGCGACCATGATCCCCATCATGACTTCCCCCAGCCCCGGGACAAAGGCAGCCAGGACATTCACTCCCAGCATGCCGAGTTCCCATAGCGCCGAGAGCTTGGCATCGCGTGCCTTTATATCGACATCGCGGGTGGGAACCGCATGACTGCGGGCATCGGCCAGTGCCTTGTTCCGATGCTGATCATAGAGATAAGCCCACAGGTCGGTGTTTTCATCCCATAGGCTCTTGTCTTCACGTGGCAGGAGCGAGACAGCGGCGTAAGGTTCCGGCTCGGGCTCGTATTCCGTACGCTCAGGTGGCCGTTCATTAATCTTGAACAAAGGACCGAAAGGATTGGTGATTTCGACGAGCTTCAGCCATGGCGTAGTCAGCAACCCGGACGGAGCGTCGTCACGCGGCCGAACGAACTGGCTGAAATAGTAAGGCTGTTTTTCATAAGGCATGAACTGGCTGAAAAAGCGCTGATACGGCGTCGGATCGGCGCTCTGCGGCTGACGTGGGTCACGCGCGCTCAGCAGGCGCTTGAGCGTGTCGCTCATTTGCGTGCCGGTGTAGCGTTTCAGCGGATGTTCGGGGTCATTGGGCACATAAAGAATCGAGGCGTCGATCGGCTGGTTTTTTTCGCAGATCGTGAAAAGCACACAGCCCACCAGCCTTTCGCGCATCAGGCCCAAGTCGTGAAACCAGACCTGTTTACCGCCCACCCGAGGGTTTACTTCGCCGTTGACGACCGAAAGAATCATCGCGTGATCCTGCGGCCCGATATCGTTCTCCAGCAACGCTCGTTCGGCCGCTGCCCGTAGCGCGGTCTTTTGCGCGGCGATGAAATGCTCGCGCAGGGTCGTTTGCGCTGCGGGATCCGTGGGGTAGAAAAATCTGTTGAGATAGGTCTGGTACTTGCCGCCGATATTCAGTTTGCGACATAGCCGCATAAAATCGTGAGCTTTCAGGTTCTTTTTCACCGGCTTGTAAGCACCGGGCGTGGCTGTTTCGTGGATAAACCCGGAAGACCTGTGATAGGCGCCGGGCACGCATTCACGGGCCTCGAAATTGTGCAGCGCCGCCTGCAGCAGCGGCAGTTTCAGGACCTCGAACGAATCAATCTCGATATTGAAAATGCCCAAAGTTAACGGACGCACGAGGCATAGCAGCGTGGTGTCGACATCAGCGTGAACGTTGTGATGCTTCCTCAGCGCTCTGGTCAGTATTGGCCGGGCGAACGCGTCGATGTCCTTTAACCCGGACAGGGTTTTGTCCAGTCGCACCTGCGCCGCCATGCTGTCCTTGAAAGCAGCATCCACTGCCTTGCGGTGTTGCGGTGAGGCTCGCGTGTACCACTCTGGCGGGCTTGTCCCGGCCTGCCGGAGCGCCTGCTTTCGCTGCGCAGAAGCGTCGATGAGCCATTCTGGCACCGCCGCCTCAAGGTATGGCGCGTGAAGACTGTCTGTGGCGTGGGGGATGGCCGTGAGCGGTGGGTCGGTCGGGATGACGGAATTGAGGGACATACATCGCTCCTGTAAATGGAGCTACAGCACACCATCGCGCTGGTCCTGCGCAGCGATACATAGTTATAGGCCCGAGGGGAAGTTGTAACGATATGCCCTTGTCAGCCGGGGCAGGCATTCGCTGGCGGCTTGACTATGCTTGTCTTGCACGACTTTCGAAGAGGGATATATGGACGATCCAGTCGATAACAAACCGCCGACCTTCTGGCAGATGCTGCACAGCGTCATGGCAGCGGCATTCGGGGTGCAAAGCGGCAAGAATCGGGCGCGGGACTTTACCCACGGCAAACCCAGCCATTTTGTGCTGCTGGGTATTCTGTTCACCGCGGTGTTTGCGCTGGTGCTGTTTGCGGTGGTCAAGCTGGTGCTGCATTTCGCCGGAGTCTGACCGGGTTCAGCGCATCAGCGTTTGCAGCGAAAACGGATAGCGGTACGCCGGCGGGCGCCCCTTGGCCGACAGTGTGCGGAAACGCACGCCATAATCGGGCGTTGCGCCCTGTGCCAGCATCCGCTCTGCGTGCGCCTTGTCGATCAGTTGCAACAGAGGAACCTGTCGATCGCGCCCGCCGTACTGGTTGAGGTCGACGCCTTGATCATGGTCGTGTATCGCAACCAGTGCCCAGCCGCCCAAGGTGAAATGGCCGCCGACCAGCGCGCTGAGGCGCCCGTCGATCAGCGCCTGCAACGCCGCCGGTGAGGTGTTTACCGCACTGAACAACACATCTTTGCCGGCGACTTTGCCCTGTTCGGCAAAAGCCTGCATGGCGCCGAAGGCCATTTCGTCATTGGCCGACCAGACCAGCGAAACGTTCGGATAACGGCCCAGCAACAGTTTTGCCTGTTCATAAGCGCGCTGGCGATTCCAGCCGCTGTTGACCAATTGCCGCAGGCGCACCTGCGGGTGTTCGGCCAACGCTCGCTGCATGCCACTTTCACGCAGTTGCGCCGATGGAGTGATTTTCAGGCCGGAGAACGCCAGCAGCTCGATCTGTTCGCCGCGGGCCACGGGCGGATGTCGGCGGATCAATTCCTTCATCATCAGATAACCGCCCTCCTCGTCGTTCGGCACCAGGCTGCCGATCCGGTCCGGGTGCGAGCCCGACAGGGCTTGCTGATCCGCCGTGAGCGCGGCATTGACCATGAACAGCTTGACGCCGCTGCCATGCGCCAGGCGCAGAATCTGCGGAGCGACGTATTGTTCGTTGACGAACACCAGGTAGTCGGGACGCTGCGGCCCCTGCAAGGCGATGCGCGCCTGCGCCACGGTCAGTTCGGGCTGGCGCTGGGCATAGAGAATCTGCAGATCGATCCCCAGGTCCCGGGCAGCGGCCTGCATGAATTGCGAATAGCTGAGCCAGAAAGCTTCCGTGGTCGAACCCGGATTGAGAAACAGCACCGATTCGGCCCGCGCGCAGGTGTGCAGCAGCACGCCCGACAGCAGCAGGCAGATGTGGAGAAACTTGAACATGAAGCATCCGGGCCCCGGAAAAAATGGCCGCGCATTATAGCCATCGAACCAAGGGCTATTGACGCCTGATTCCGTTTTTGTCCGACAATCGTCGCGCGCAGACCCGGATGGGTCGTTTATTGATGGCTGACCCAGAACACCGCGGTTCCCACCACCAGAATGATCAGGAACAAAATGGCCCATGCATCAACGCTGCTATCACTTTTCCTTGCTTTGGTCGGGTTGCTCATTGCATCGCCTCTTATCGGTTTTATCGGTGATTGCACAAAGACTCGTCCACAGTTAAGACGATGATTGTCCGCACGACAAATGTGGATTAGCGAATAACCCTCCTGGTTAGGCGATTTGGTTCTTTACATATACTCAAACATCACTTTTGCGCATAACTGCAAACGGGTATATTGCCCCGGCTCCGTCAGGGAGTGCGCGGCCGTGCGCGCAGAATTGCAGAGGCACAATCGGACTCCAGCAAGCGAAAACGCAGCGTTTTCCGAGTAGCCCAAGCCTGAGAACAGGACTTATATGTACGTATACGACGAGTACGATCAGCGGATCATCGAGGACCGCGTCAAGCAGTTCCGTGATCAGACCCGACGCTATCTGGCAGGTGAACTGAGCGAAGAAGAATTCCGCCCCCTGCGCCTGCAAAATGGCCTGTACATCCAGCGCTTTGCGCCGATGCTGCGCGTGGCCGTGCCTTACGGCCAACTGACCTCGCGTCAGGTGCGCATGATGGCCAAGATTGCCCGCGACTACGACAAGGGCTACGCCCACATCAGTACGCGGCAAAACGTGCAGTTCAACTGGCCGGCGGTCGAAGACATCCCGGACATTCTGGCTGAGCTGGCGACTGTGCAGATGCACGCGATCCAGACCAGCGGCAACTGCCTGCGTAACGTCACCACCGACCAGTTCGCCGGTGTCGCCGCCGACGAAGTGATCGATCCGCGCCCATGGTGCGAGATCGTCCGCCAGTGGACGACGTTCCACCCGGAATTCGCCTACCTGCCGCGTAAATTCAAGATCGCCGTCAACGGTTCGACCGCTGACCGCGCCGCCATCGAAGTCCACGACATCGGTCTGGAACCGGTCTATAACGCCGCTGGCGAGTTGGGCTTCCGCGTGCTGGTCGGCGGTGGCCTCGGACGTACGCCGGTCGTGGGCGCGTTCATCAACGAGTTTCTGCCGTGGCAGGACCTGTTGAGCTACCTCGACGCCATTCTGCGTGTGTACAACCGCTACGGCCGTCGTGACAACAAATACAAGGCGCGGATCAAGATCCTCGTCAAAGCCCTCACGCCGGAAGTGTTCGCGCAAAAAGTCGAAGCGGAAATGGAGCACCTGCGCGGTGGCCAGACCACGCTGACCGAAGCCGAACTGCAGCGTGTCGCCAAGCACTTCGTCGACCCCGATTACAAGGTCCTCGACAACCAGACCGCGCAACTGGCCGAGCTCGACAAAGAACACCCGGGCTTCGCCCGCTGGCGTACGCGCAACACCCTGGCGCACAAGAAGCCGGGCTATGTCGCCGTGACCCTGTCGCTGAAACCGACCGGCGTTGCGCCGGGCGACATCACCGACAAACAGCTTGATGCCGTCGCCGATCTGGCCGACCGCTACAGCTTCGGGCAACTGCGCACCTCCCACGAGCAGAACATCATTCTGGCCGACGTCGAGCAGAGCCAGTTGTTCACCCTGTGGGGCGAGCTGCGCGAGCAAGGTTTTGCGACCCCGAACATCGGCCTGCTGACCGACATCATCTGCTGCCCGGGCGGTGACTTCTGCTCGCTGGCCAACGCCAAGTCGATCCCGATTGCCGAATCGATCCAGCGCCGCTTCGACGATCTGGACTACCTGTTCGACATCGGCGAGCTGGACCTGAACATTTCTGGCTGCATGAACGCCTGCGGCCACCACCATGTCGGCCACATCGGTATCCTCGGGGTGGACAAGAAAGGTGAGGAGTTCTATCAGGTGTCCCTCGGTGGCAGCGCCAGCCGCGATGCCAGCCTGGGCAAGATCCTCGGTCCGTCCTTCGCTCAGGAAGCCATGCCGGATGTCATTTCGAAGCTGATTGACGTCTACGTCGAACAACGTACCGAAGACGAGCGCTTCATTGACACCTATCAGCGTATTGGCATCGACCTCTTCAAGGAACGCGTCTATGCAGCGAATCATTAAGAACAACGAAGTCGTCGACGAAACCTGGCACCTGCTGCCAAAGGACGCGAGCTTCGACGGCATCTCCAACTGCGACGACCTGATCGTGCCGCTGTCGCTGTGGCGCGATCATGGCCATGCCCTGAAAGCCCGTGACGGCGGTCTGGGCGTGTGGTTGGATGCGGACGAGGAAGCCGAGGAAATCGGTGAAGACGTCAATTGCTTTCAAGTCATCGCTCTGAACTTCCCGGCGTTCACCGACGGTCGCAACTACTCCAACGCGCGTCTGCTGCGTGATCGTTACGGGTTCAAGGGCGAGCTGCGGGCAATCGGCGATGTGCTGCGTGATCAGTTGTTCTACATGCGCCGCTGCGGTTTCGATGCGTTTGCCGTGCGTCCCGACAAAGACCCTTACGAAGCCCTCGAAGGCCTCAAGGACTTTTCGGTGACTTATCAGGCCGCCACTGACGAGCCATTGCCGCTGTTCCGCCGCCGCTAGGCCTTCGGCTAAAGCTGCAGACATAAAAACGCCGGTCATGTGACCGGCGTTTTTTATGTCTGGAGATTTACCAGAAGCGTTGTTGAGTCAGGCGACTCCACCAGTTCAGCAGTACGCGGTCGACCGAACCGCTGGCAGCCATGCCGATACGTTCTTGCAGGCTTTTGCGCTCGGCGTAATGCAGATGGTAAACCTCGGCTTTCTTCGCCCGGTCGGCCAGATATTCATCACTGGTCTTGAGCTCGTCCACCAATTGCTTGTCGAGCGCCGCAATGCCTAGCCAGACTTCGCCCGTGGCGACTTCGTCGATCGCCAGTTGCGGACGGTAACGGGCAACGAAGTTCTTGAACAACTGATGGGTGATGTCCAGGTCTTCCTGAAACTTCTCCCGGCCTTTTTCGGTGTTTTCGCCAAACACGGTCAGGGTGCGTTTGTATTCACCGGCGGTCAGCACTTCGAAATCAATATCGTGTTTCTTCAGCAGGCGGTTGACGTTGGGCAACTGAGCAACCACGCCGATGGAACCGAGGATGGCGAACGGCGCGCTGATGATCTTCTCGCCGATGCACGCCATCATGTAGCCGCCGCTGGCTGCGACTTTGTCGATGCACACGGTCAACGGCACGCCGGCCTCGCGGATCCGCGCCAGTTGCGAGGAGGCCAGGCCATAGCTGTGCACCATTCCGCCGCCGCTTTCCAGGCGCAGGACCACTTCGTCTTTCGGCGTCGCCAGGGTCAGCAATGCGGTGATTTCGTGACGCAGGCTTTCAGTGGCCGAGGCTTTGATGTCGCCATCGAAGTCGAGCACAAAGACCCGTGGCCGGGTTTGAGGTTTGTTCTTCTGCTTCTTCTCGCTTTTCTCGGTTTTCGCTTCGCCCTTGCGCAAGGCCTTGAGCTGGTCCTTGTCGAGCAACGTCTGCTCCAGGCGCTCGCGCAAGCCTTTGTAGAAATCGTTGAGCTTGCTGACCTGCAACTGCCCCGCCGACTTGCGCCGGCCCTTGCTGCGCAACGCGGCAAAACTGGCGAGCACCACCAGGATGGCAATCACCAAGGTGACGGTCTTGGCCAGGAAACTGGCGTATTCGGTGAAAAAATCCACAGAGACTCCTCAAAGCAATGCGTGAAAGTGAAACACACGCGGGATGGTCCAAGCATACCCATGCGCTGACCGGTCGGCCAGCCGTGAAACCTCTGGCAACAGGCCTGTAACGGGCATTTCAAACAAGCGTATGTTTTTTCATTGACAGCTCACCGCCATCCTCATAACCTCGCCAAACCTTCAACGTACCGGGATGACGCGGACGTGGGCAGCATTTACTTGATTCGACATGGCCAGGCCTCCTTCGGTGCAGACGATTATGACGTCCTGTCGGCGACCGGCGTACGGCAGGCAGAAATCCTCGGCCAGCACCTTGCCGAGCTGGGGATCCGCTTCGATCGCTGCCTCGCTGGCGACCTGCGCCGTCAGCAACACACCGCCACCAGCGCTCTGGAACAGTTCAGCGCCAAAGGCCTGCCGGTGCCGGTCCTGGAAACCGACTCCGCGTTCAACGAATTCGATGCCGACGCGGTGATTCGCGCCCTGCTCCCGGCCATGCTGCCGGATGAGCCCGAAGCCCTCGACATCCTGCGCAACGCCGCCCAGAACCGTGGCGAGTTCCAGCGCATCTTCGCCTTGATCGTCGAACGCTGGCTGGCTGGCACCTACGACACGCCTGGCCTGGAGAGCTGGCTGGGGTTCGTCGAACGGGTTCAGGCCGGCCTGCACCGCATCCTCGATCTGGCGCAAAAAAACCAGACCATCGCGGTATTCACCTCTGGCGGCACCATCACCGCCCTGCTCCACCTCATTACCCAAATGCCTGCCCGACAGGCCTTTGAACTGAACTGGCAGATCGTCAACACCTCGCTCAACCAACTGAAATTTCGTGGTCGCGAGGTGGCTCTGGCTTCCTTCAACAGTCACGCACACCTGCAACTGCTGAAGGCCCCGGAACTCATCACTTTCCGCTGAGTCCGGCTTACTGTGACCCTAGCTGTATTCACCCAGCTCCTATTACCAAGAAAGGATCGAACCATGACCTCCGTAGCTGATGCCGTAAAAGCAATGCAAGCCAAGTTCAACCCAGCCGCCGCTGCCGGTCTGGATCTGGTCTTCGGTTTCAACATCACCGACGAAGACAAGCAGTACGCGCTGATCGTCAAGGATGGCACCTGCGACATCCAGGAAGGCGAAAACCCGGACGCCAACTGCACGCTGGTGCTGGATAGCCAGACCTTGAAAGACATCGTCAGCGGCGAAACCGACGGCATGCAGGCTTTCATGGGCGGCAAACTGCGCGTTGAAGGCGACATGATGCTGTCGATGAAACTGTCTGAGCTGTTCCCTTCGTAAGAAGCCGCTTGGTCAAACAAATCCCGTCAATTGGCGGGATTTGTCATTTAAGCAGCCGAAAAAGTGAAGAGTCGGCTTCACCCTCCGCTTGCTCAAGCACGCTCAGACCTCTTGCAATAACCGCGTGTCCAGTCCAAATCGTTCTTGCGAAACCATTCGGAACTGACCTTCCGCCAGGTCGCAACTCACCAGCAGATTCCAGGAGTGTCTGGTTGCCACCGAGGGCACCAGTATGAATGGGTGCTCAGCCAACAACGCGTCGGCAAACTTTCGCTGGTTGGGTGACGCTCTTATCGGGTTGAGCCAATGCGGATTGGGCACGTCTTCCGGTTGGACAATTCTGACGCTGGCTTCATGGATGATTTCAAAACAGGTCAACACATAGGGTTCCTGATCGAGCGCATCGAAACTGCCATGGGCGGCCACCTCCAAAATGGCCGTGGATGGATCGACTGACGCGTAAACGACTCTGCGTCCGGGTGTATTCCATCGGCCGCCGTCCCGTTTCGAACCCAGGCCGCTGCTCCAGGTATCGCTGTACACCTCGCGATCCAGTCGCCAGGCGTACCAGCGATCATCCCACGGCAAGGGATTCATTGATAAACCCCGTATTTGATCTGGTTCAGATACTCCTCCACCATCCTGAATCCCAATGCATGTCCAACCAGATCGAGCGGCACGTGATCATAGAAGTAGGTCGAGCGTTGTTGTAGCCAGGATTCGGCCTTCGCCTGACGTCCAAACACTTCATTGGCCAGTTCCAGAGCCGAGGCGTATTGGTAGGCGATGATGCTTTGCTGCGTGTCCAGACGCACCGGTATGGCTTCCTTGAGCAGGCGCCGCACCGTTCTGACAGACTTGCCGGTGATACGCTTGACCAGATCGCCTTGCTGATAGAGTTCGCAGGTGGCGAGCATGTTGACGACGTCGTGCAGCTCAAACCCTTCGCTCGTGCAGCGGAGAATGAGCATCGGGTCATCGCCCGTGTCCTGCCCGCGCAGTAACAACTCCAGAGGCTTGCCTTCGAGCCTCTTCAATCCCGTTAGCCGGGGCGCTTTGGCGGTGGGCATGGCGACGGCCTCCGAGGGGCATCTGGCGCGATCGTCGCGCCAGTAATGGCGTGGGGAGTAAGCAGGGGTATGGCTTTCAATCAGTGGGATTCGCATATTCCATCCTTTGTCCGGGCTCCGAGCGATCAGTACGCTCGCTGACTTCAATGTCTGGAGCTGATGCTATAGATCCAGCGTCCGACGACCAACCTGAAAGAGTCGTCAGAAATATCCCTTCATCTGATCGAAACGGTCACGCTTGCGTAGGACTTAAACGGAAATTCAGCGACTGAACTGAAGCCTTCGTCTGACACAACGTTGACCCCGGTCACCTGTGGCCATGCAATCACTGATTATTCTCCCCGCTCATCTAAGGCCAAGGACGGCTCACCGGGAGCCTGCGGCCGATCCCGTTCAAGGAAGAAAGCCTCATGCGAGCACTCAATATCATTCTGCTGTCCTCTGCGTTCAACGGCTTGACCCAGCGTGCCTGGCTGGAGCTGCGTCAGGCCGGGCACTCCCCCAGCGTCGTGGTGTTTACCGACGAAGACGCCGTGTGCGAACAGATCGAACACAGCGGCGCCGATCTGGTGATTTGCCCGTTTCTCAAGGACCGCGTGCCGCAAGCACTGTGGCGCAACCGCCAGCGGCCGGTGGTGATCATTCACCCGGGCATCGTCGGCGACCGTGGCGCCAGCGCGCTGGACTGGGCGATTACCCACGAGTTGTCGCGCTGGGGCGTTACCGCTCTGCAAGCCGTGGAAGAGATGGATGCCGGCCCGGTGTGGGCCACCTGTGAGTTCAATCTGCCGACGGGCCTGCGCAAATCCGAGCTGTACAACGGCCGGGTCAGCGACGCGGCGATGGTGTGCGTTCGCGAAGTGGTTGAAAAATTCGTCGAAGGCTATGTGCCGGTTGAACTGGACTATGCCGATCCGAACGTCCGCGGCCGTTTGCAGGCGAACATGAAACAGGCCGATCGCAGCTTCAGCTGGCACGATTGCGCGACCTTTATCAAACGCTGCATCGACGCGGCGGACGGACAGCCCGGCGTGCTGGCCAGCCTGGCGGGCGGTCAGTATTACCTGTTTGATGCGCACCTTGACGCGCGCAGCGGCGTGCCGGGCGAACTGCTCGCGTTGCGTGACGATGCGGTGCTGGTGGCGACCGGCGATCAGAGCCTGTGGATCGGCTCGCTGCGGCGCAAACCGCAACCCGGCGAAGAAACCTTCAAGCAACCGGCGCGGCATGTGCTCGCCGGGCAGTTGGCGGATGTCCCGGTGCTGGACGCGGCGTTTGCCACTCAGGCGTTCAGCACCGAAGCCTATCAACCGCTGCGGTATCGCGAGTGCGGACACGTCGGCGAGCTGACGTTCGAGTTCTATAACGGCGCCATGAGCACCGAGCAGTGCCAGCGCATGGTCGCTGCGCTGCGTTGGGCCAAGGCCCGCGACACCCAAGTGCTGCTGATCAAGGGTGGCCGTGGCAGTTTTTCCAACGGCGTGCACCTGAATGTGATTCAGGCCGCACAGGATCCGGGCGCTGAAGCCTGGGCGAACATTCAGGCCATCGACGATGTCTGCGAGGAGCTGCTCAGTGCCCGGCAACTGGTGGTCAGCGGCGTGACGGGCAATGCCGGCGCCGGTGGCGTGATGCTTGCGCTGGCCGCCGACATCGTGTTTGCCCGCGCCGGGATCGTGCTTAACCCGCACTACAAGAGCATGGGTCTGTACGGCTCGGAATTCTGGACCTACAGCCTGCCCCGTGCGGTCGGCCCGGCGATGGCCGAACAACTGACCCAGGCCTGTCTGCCGGTGAGCGCCAGCGAGGCCTGGCAATTGGGCATGGTTCAGGAAATCGGCCCGCGCTGCCCGGACGAATTTGCACTGTGGTTGCTGCAGCGGGCCAACAGCGTGCTGAGCGACCCGACGTACGCGGCGGTGCGTGAGCGCAAGTCGCAGGTTGATCACGCGCTGATCCGCCAATGCCGCGAGGCCGAGTTGCGGCAGATGCAGCAGGACATGTGCTTTAACCGCCACGGGTTCGCCGAAAAGTGCCGCCACTTCGTGTACAAGCGCAAAGCTTGCGGCACACCGGCGCGGTTGGTCGAAGCATGGGCGCAGTCGGGTGAAGTGGAAGTGACCGAGTCTCCCGTGCAGGCGTGAGCCTGCTGGCGGTTGAACGATGACGGGGCTGCCGTGGCCACTTACAATGCGCCCACTCTCCAACACCGGCCCGCCCATGGACATCGATCTCGCCCGCACTTTTCTGGAAATCGTTCGTCACGGCAGCCTCGCCGCGGCGGCGCAGAAGCTGTTCGTCACGCAAACGGCGATCACCGCCCGGGTGCAGAAACTCGAAAGCCAGTTGGGCAGCACGCTGTTCGTGCGTAACCGCGCCGGGGCCAGGCTGACGCCCAACGGCGAAGCCTTCGTGGTCTACGCCAATCAACTGGTGCAGACCTGGGAGGCCGCTCGCCGCGATCTGCCGCTGCCGGAGGGCTATCACAACGTGCTGCACATCGGCGGCGAGGTCAGCTTGTGCAATCCACTGATGCTCAGTTGGGCCGCCGAACTGCGCGAGCACATTCCCAGCCATGCCCTGCGCATGGAAATCCGCGACGGCGAGAACCTGCTGCGCCAACTGGAGCTGGGCGTGCTCGACGCCGCGCTGGTCTATCAGCCGGAGTATTGGCCGGGCCTGCAGGTCGAGCAGGTGCTGGAGGAAAAACTGATTCTGGTGCGCGCGCCCGAGCGGCCCGATCCCTATGTCTATATCGATTGGGGCCCTGATTTCCGCCGTCAGCACGATGCCGCCCTGCCAGAAAAAGCCAAGGCTGCGCTGAGTTTCAACCTCGGCCCGCTGGCCCTGCAATACATCCTCGAACACGGCGGCAGCGGCTACTTTCGTACCCGTGTGGTGCGCACTTATCTGGAAAACGGTGCGCTGGAGATCGTGACCAAGGCGCCGGAGTTCGGCTATCCGACCTATCTCGTGTACTCCCGCGATCGCGACTCGACGACCCTGCAACACGCGTTCGATCTGCTGCGCGAAGTGATTCGCACCGATGACGACTGGTCGCAGCGCTGGAACCCGTTGAGCTGAGACGGCGGCTTCACTCCAGTGCATGGCGCATGTGGCCTCAAGGTTGGCCCGGCACGCGGCCATGGATCGGCTAATCTGCCCGGTATAACAACAATACCCGCAGGTGAGCGCAGTGAGGCAAACCACCGAGGCATTCCGCAGCCGTTACCGGGCCGCCATTCATCCGCTGTATAACCCGTGGCTGCACGGTGCTTTTGTGCTGCTGTTCGGCGTGCTGGCCATCGGCGCTTTCTGGAGTACCGTGCAACAGGTCAGTTGGCAGCAATGGCTGACCGTCCCGCTGACGTTGCTGTTGTTCAATTTCGGCGTGTACATGGTTCATCGTCATCTCGGCCACCATAAAAAGCCCTTTGCCAGGATGTTCTATGCCCGGCATGCCGGCGATCATCACAGCTTTTTCACCCCCGGCCACATGGCCTACGACAGCGCCCGTGACTGGCGGGTGATCCTGTTTCCGGCGTGGCTTATCGTGCTGCATACGTTGCTCATCACGCTGCCGCTGTGGTGGTTGCTCGCACAGATCAACGCCAACGTTGCCGGGCTGTTCGGCGGCTGCATGGTGCTCGGCTATCTGACGTACGAGGTGTTTCACGCCTGTGAACACCTGCCGGCGGGCCATCCGCTGGCGCGTTTGCCGTGGATCCGCCAGATGCGCCACTTGCACGCACTGCACCACCGCCGCGAGTGCATGCAGGTGCGCAATTTCAATATTGTCCTGCCGTTGATGGACACCCTGTTCGGCACCCTTTACCGGGAGCCGGAACCCGCCCCTTTGAGCGCTTCGACAATGCCCATGACCCGCCTGCAGCACTCGATCGATATCACTGGCGAACCCGTTGCCGTACTCGCCTATGCCGCCAGCGCCAGCCGTTGGCCGCAGTGGCATCCGTCGTCGTTGAAGATCTCCGGCCCGCAGGGTCCGCTGCATGCCGGCGCATGTTTTGAAGAGGACATCCATGCCGGCGGACGTGCCGGGCATTTGCGCTGGGAAGTCACGGAATATTTGCCGGGCCGACGCTGGTGTGCGCTTGCGCAAGGCGATCAGGGGCTGTCGTTGCGGCTGACTTACGAGTGTTCGGCTGAAGGTGACGGCACGCGTTTTGTGCGCACGCTGGAGTATCGCTTTGACGGCCTCATCATGCGCATCGCCAATCGCCTGCTGCTCAAACGGCGCATCGAACGTGAGTCTGCCGCCTCGCTGCTGGCGTTGCGCGACAGGGCTGCGCAGGACATCGCGTCGGCGAGGGCCAGCGCGTGAGACTACGTCATGGGCTGTGGTTGCTGCTCGTCCTGGTCGGCGGATTTTTATTGTTGATGCCCACCCGCGTCGAACCGGTGGCCTGGACACCGCCACCGGCGCCTTCGCTGACAGCCGGGCTTTACGCCGAGAACCAGCGCCTCAAAGGTGTGGCGAAAATCGGGCCGAGCGACATCGACGGCCCCGAGGCGTTGTTGCTGGAGGACGACTATCTGATCACTGGCCTGCATGACGGCCGGCTGATCCGCAGCAGCCTCGATGGCAGCCAGCGCAAGGTGCTGGCCGACACCGGCGGCAGGCCTCTGGGGCTGGCCCGCCATCCCAGCGGTTTGCTGGTGATTGCCGACGCGGTCAAGGGCTTGCTGTCCCTCGACGCCCAGGGACGGGTGATTGCCTTGACCACCGAGGCCAATGGCTTGGCGTTCGGTTTTACCGATGATGTAGTGATCGACAAGTCAGGGCATTACGCCTACTTCAGCGACGCCTCGAGTCGCTGGGGCTATGGCCATGACGGTGAGGCGATCATCGAGCATGGCGGTGACGGACGCCTGCTGCGCTACGACTTTCAGACCGGTAAAACCAGCCTGTTGCTGGACAAACTGGAGTTCGCCAACGGCGTGACCCTCGGCCCGGACGAGGCCTACGTGCTGGTCAATGAAACCGGGGCTTACCGCATCAGCCGCTACTGGCTGAAGGGCCCCAAGGCCGGCACGCACGACTTGTTCATCGAGAACCTGCCGGGACTGCCGGATAACCTGTCGTTCAATGGCAGCGACCGGTTCTGGGTGGCCTTGTATGCGCCACGCAACGCCCTGCTCGACGGCACCGCCGGGCACCCGTTTGTGCGCAAGATGATTGTCCGGTCGCTCACGGTGCTGCCAAAACCGGTGGAGAAGCGCGGGTTTGTGCTGGGGCTGGATGTGGACGGCAAGGTGATTGCCAATCTGCAGGACGCCAGCAGCGGAAATTACTCGCCGATCACCACGGTGCGCGAGTATGGGCAGTGGTTGTATTTCGGTTCGCTGAAGGCGACACACATGGGGCGGTTGGCGCTGGACGCGGCGTTGAAGTGAGGGCTTTGTACAGAACGAACTGACGCCTTCGCGAACAGGCTCGCTCCCACAGGGAGAATGCATTTCCTTGTGGGAGTGAGCCTGCTCGCGATAGCGGTCTGTCAGTTACTGGACCTATCAAACTTGTCGGGATCATCGTCCGGTGGGAGTTCCTCGACAGGCTCTTCGGGTTGGGTGGTGGTATGCGCCGGGCTGTTCGGTTCGGGCCGGGTGGGAATCGGGTCGAAACCGCCCTGCTCTTCGCTGGGAAACCTGGGATCATTCATGAGGCACCTCGCAACGAGTCCATGATGTACAGACTCTGCACATTGGAGGTGCCGTTTGCTGTCGCCGTTCCCTCAGATGGCCGCCACGGGGCGGGCGTTTACTGGCCGTTCAGAGGCTGGCCGGCCAACCGGGCGACAATCTGCTCCTTGACGATCACGCGCTTCTCTTTGAGTTTTTTCAACGCGTCATCGCCGAGCGACTCTGCATCCTCGGCCTCGACCACTTCTTTATCTGCGTCAAAATACTTGTTGAGCAACGAATCCAGTTTCGGATCCTCGGAGCGTTTTTGCTCGATCTCTTCCTTTTTGCAGCCCAGGTCCTGATACAGATCATGTGAAACCGGCATGAAACACCTCCATCAGTTGATCGATAACCAACGCGACCGATGCGCTGGTTCTTTACCAGCATGGCCTTGGTCGGACGCATCTGTCGACTCCCTGTCAGACCAGCGGTGTCCGTTCGTCGCCCTGTCGCAAATGCGATAAAACCTTTGCCACTTGCGCTCGCTCCATTGGATACCGCTCACAAAAACCTGCGTGGAGATACCCAATGGACGGATTCAATTTGCGTCATCTCGCTCTGGCTGTTGCACTGAGTGCTGGCATGGGCTCGGCCTTTGCTGCCACTTCCAACGACTTTGTCGATAACGCTGCCGCCAGCGGCATCGCTGAAATCGAGACCAGTCGCCTGGCCCTGGAAAAAAGCCAGTCGGCCGACATCAAGGCATTCGCCAACCAGATGATCACCGATCACGGCAAGGCCAACGATGAGCTGGCGGCGATTGCCAAGGCCAACGACATCGAAGTGCCGGACACCACCACGTTGACCAAGCAGGCCAAGGCCAAGATTCTCGACATGCGCGACGAATCGTTCGATGCGGCCTACGCCAACAACCAGGTCATGGCCCACGAAGAAACCATCAAGCTGTTCAAGGAACAAGCCAATACCGTGACCGATGACAAGGCCAAAGGCGCTACGGAACTGAAAGCATTTGCGCAGAAAATGCTGCCGGCGCTGGAAAAACACCTCAGTCACGCCAAAGAACTGCAAGCTAAACACCCGAGCAAGTAACCGCCGGGCACTAAAAAGGCCGCATCCTTCGATGCGGCCTTTTTGCGTTGCGTGTCGATCAACCGCCGTCGGTATCGATATCGGCATCCGTATCCTCACCCGGTGCGGGCCGCTCCGGTTCAGGCTTGAAGCCGGGGCTGAATTCGTTGCTGTTATCGCTGTGGTGCTGCTTCTGATCCACCTCGCTGGACGCACTGTCCGCCTGGCCTTTTTCAGCGGGCGCAGGGGTATTTTGCCCGGGTGCGTTCGGGTCGATGGCCGGATCGTTGCGGTTGACCGATTCAGGGGACTGATTTTGCGTTTGCAGCACTGGCTCGTTCATATCCACCTCATTGATAGTCCTGCGTCCTTCTCTTGTGGCCAGCGGGAACACACCGGCCATGCAGATTCGAAGCCCGACGCCACGGATTCGTTCAAAATAATCCGCAGCCGGGCTATCGCGTCACGAACCCACCTATTTCTGAGCGTGGCGGGTATAACAAAGCGATCGCTCAACAGGGAGAGCTGCAATGGATCTGAAGTTCAGTCACGTGGACGTACTGGTTAATGACTTGGAAGAAGCCTGTGCTTACTACGCACAGATACTGAATGCCAGGATCTCGAAAACCCTCGTTTGGGAGCGAGGCGGTCTGCACGTGCGCTACGCCATTGCGCTGATCGGTGAGGAGCGTTTCATGTTGGTACAGCCGCTGGCGGGCAATCTGAAGACCTTGTTGGACGCCTCGGGCGAAGGGATGATTTATCGCCATTGCTACTCGACGCCGGACATCGAGAAAGCCTACGACGAACTGATCGCCGCCGGTGTTCAGCCAGAAGACGAAAACGGCAAGCCACTGGCCCGCGCAGATCTGCAATCTCCGTCTGGCACACGCATTATCTGGTTGCCCAAGCGCTTCGGGCACTTCTCGATCGAAATCCTTGAACACAAGACGCTGGAGGCGTTCGTGGCAGCGGCATTTTCCTGAAGGGGGCGGCGCGGGTCTTGGGTCGATGCGCGTTCACCCAGCGCCCCTCATCCCGGTCGCGAAATCCCGTGCTGTCGCAGTTTGCGATAGAGCGTATTGCGACTGATGCCCAGGCGCGCGGCAACGCGGGCGACATGCCAGTGTTGCGCCTCCATCAAGCGCAACAATGTCTGCCGTTCGCTGATGCCCAGCGGGTCTTCGGCCGGCTCGGCGGGCGCGGACGCCGGTAACAGCTCTTCCAGGTCGCGCAGCGTGACGCGCCCCTCCACCGCCAGCGCCACCAGGGTGCGCAAACACGTGCGCAACTGCCGGACGTTGCCCGGCCAAGGCTGGGCCAGCAAACGCGCCCTGACACCCGCCTCCAGTCGCACCTTGGCGCCTGCCGCTTCCTCACGCAGCAGCAGGTCGAGCAGACGGCCCTTGTCGGAGCGCTCACGCAATGGCGGCAGCTCAACGGTGAAACCGGCGATGCGATAAAACAGGTCTTCGCGCAAGCGCCCCTCGGCCACGCAGGCCTGCAGATCCTGGTGACTGGCACTGATCAGACGGACGTCGAGCGCACGCGCAGTGGCACTGCCGAGCGGCACCACCTGACGCTCCTCGAGCACGCGCAACAGGCGCGTCTGCAACGCCAGTGGCATATCACCGATTTCATCGAGGAACAGAATGCCGCCGTGGGCCTGCTCCAGTTTGCCGACCATGCCGTCCTTGCGTGCACCGGTGAAACTGCCACCGCGATAGCCAAACAACTCGCTTTCGATCAGCGTCTCGGGAATGGCCGCGCAGTTGATCGCAACAAACGGCTGGCCAGCTCTGGAACTGGCGCGGTGCAGCGCCGCCGCGAACGCCTCTTTGCCAGTGCCGGTTTCGCCCTGCAGAAACACCGGCACATCGCGCTCCAGCACACGCAGCGCCCGAGCGAATCCGCGTTGCAGACGCGGGTCTTCGAGACAGACGCGCTCGTCGTGGTGATTGGGGGCAGGCGCCAGGGTCAGCGGCGCCGGGCGAATCGGCTCGCGCAACTGGCCGTAGAACAGGCGCCCGTCGACCAGCCGCATCGGCCAGCAGACGTTCGGCTGCAAGCTGGCCTGACTCATGAGCTGCTCCATCGGGGTTTCCAGGAGCATCGTCAGTGACTGCCCGACCATTTGCTCCCGGGCCAGGCCCAACAGATCCAGCGCCGCCTCGTTGACCGAACAGATGCGCGCGCTTTCATCGAAACTGATAAGGCCTTCACCCAACAGCCCGACAAACCCGGCGTCCGGATGAAAACGCAGCAAATAGCGCTGCGGCTCGTGCCCGAGGAAATAGCAGCTCTCGATCAGCTTGGCCGACAGGTTGGTCAGCGCCATGGCTTTGAAGCGTTGCTCAAGGCTGTTTTCCTCGCGTACGGAAGACAGGTTGAGGACCGCGAGCAACTCACCGCTTGCGTCGAATATCGGGCTGGCCGAACAGGTCAGACCAACGTGCTTGCCGCGAAAATGCTCATCACGGCGGATGGTCACATGCTGGCGCTCGACCAGGCAGGTGCCGACACCGTTGGTGCCCTCATGCTCCTCGCTCCAGACCGAGCCCAGCCACAGCCCGGAGCGCTGGAATTCGACGCGCTCGGACTCGTTGAACACACTGTCGATCGCCACACCCCGGGCATCGGTGAGCAGCACGACATGGCCGTCGCGCCCCAGTTGCTGGTGCAGGCTGTTCATCTGCCAATGCGCCACGGCAATGATGTGTTCCAGCGGCGCGCGGTGTTCGCGCAAGCGCGCCTGTTCCAGCACATCCGGTGCGCGGGGGCTGGCGGGATCGAGCTGATATTGATCGAGGCAACGCCGCCATGAGCGGGTGATCGCCCTGTCTGCCGCCGCACTGTGACTGGCAACGCTGCCCTGCACGGCTTGCATCACCTGGCGCGCATGGGCATTGATCGAGGCCGGTTTCATTATTGTTGTACTCCGCTTCGGTGAAGACACGGGTGTGACCGCAGCTTAGATGAAAAGCCTGCCGGGAGGGAACTTTGCGCCGCGTGACACAGTGTCATGCGCCATTCCCAAATTCGTGACATGGCGCCTTTTGCGGCCTTGCCAAATAGCGCATCAGCCCGTCTGCATCGTGGCTTTCAGCGAGATGGCCCAAGCCTTGCTCTGGTGTCAGGGCTTACCCACAAAAACAAGATCGGGAGTGGCCCCATGAACATCGCTATCGATACACCTTTGCAATCGCCAACGGCGCAACTCGCCGCCTGGGTCGAACGCCTCGGCGAGCGGCTCGCGCAACGAGATGTGGACGGCACGCTAGAGTTGTTCGCCGAGGAATGTCACTGGCGTGACTTGCTGCTGTTCAGCTGGAACCTCGTCACCCTGGAAGGAAAATCCGCGATCCGCGACCTGCTCGAAACACGCCTCGAGCAGACCCGGCCCGAGCGCTGGAAACTCGGAGGTGAAGCCACGCTCACCGACGGTGTGCTCGAAGGCTGGATGAGCCTGGAAACCGACGCGGCCCGCGGCAAAGGCTACGTGCGCCTGAAGGACGGTTTGTGCTGGACGCTGCTGACGACCATGCGCGAACTCAAGGGCTTCGAAGAACCCAGCGGGCGCCGCCGGCCGATGGGCGCCAGCCACGGCCAGGCCCACGCCGACAAACGCAACTGGCTGGAACGCCGTCGCGATGAAGAGGCAGCGCTGGGCCTCACCACGCAGCCGTACTGCCTGATCGTCGGCGGCGGCCAGGGCGGCCTCGGCCTCGGTGCACGGCTCAAGCGCCTGGGCGTGCCGACGCTGATCATCGACAAGGCCGAGCGTCCCGGCGATCAGTGGCGTGGTCGCTACAAATCGCTGTGCCTGCACGATCCGGTCTGGTACGACCACATGCCTTACCTGCCCTTTCCCGACCACTGGCCGGTGTTCACACCGAAAGACCAGATCGGCGACTGGCTGGAGATGTACTGCAAAGTCATGGAACTCAATTACTGGCCGCGCACTGAATGCCTCGGTGCCCGGTTCGATGAGCAAAGCGCTCGCTGGAGGGTCGACGTGCTGCGCAATGGCGAGCGGATCACCCTGCAACCGACGCAGCTGATCCTCGCCACCGGTATGTCGGGCGTACCCAACGTGCCCGTGTATCCGGGCGCCGAAGACTTCAAGGGCCAGCAGCATCACTCCAGCCGCCATCCCGGCGGCGACGCCTGGAAAGGCAAGCGCGCGGTCGTCATCGGCGCGAACAATTCGGCCCATGACATCTGCGCCGACCTGGTGGAAAACGGCACCGAAGTCACCATGGTGCAACGCTCCAGCACGCACATCGTACGCTCGGACAGCTTGATGGAACTGGTCTTCGGCGGACTCTATTCCGAAGACGCGCTGGAGTCAGGCTTGACCACGGACAAGGCCGACCTGCTGTTCGCCTCGATTCCGTACAAGGTCATGCCGCAGTTCCATCGGCCGATCTTTGACGCTATCAAAGAGCGCGACAAGGAATTCTACGAACGCCTGAGCCGGGCTGGTTTCATGCTCGACTTTGGCGACGACGAATCGGGCCTGTTTATGAAATACGTGCGCCGTGGCTCGGGTTATTACATCGACGTCGGCGCCTCGGAACTGATCGCCAATGGCACGATCAAGCTCAAAAGCGCCCCCGGCCTGGGCGTCGAGCGTATTGAGGCAGACGCCGTGTTGCTTACCGATGGCAGCCGGTTGCCGGCTGACCTGATCGTCTATGCCACGGGTTACGGCTCAATGAACGGCTGGGCGGCGAAACTGATCTCCCAGGAAGTCGCCGACAAGGTCGGTCGCTGCTGGGGCCTGGGTTCCGGCACCACCAACGACCCGGGTCCTTACGAGGGCGAACTGCGCAATATGTGGAAGCCGACCCAACAGCAAAACCTGTGGTTCCACGGCGGCAATCTGCATCAGTCACGGCACTATTCGCTTTATCTGGCGTTGCAGTTGAAAGCCCGTCTCGAAGGGCTCGACACTGACGTTTATCGCCTTGCAGAGCGGCATCATCTGGGCTGAGCCTACAGGCGCCTGACCTCGGTTGGGCGCCTTTTTTGTGCATGACATCCGCCTCCCGCAGGGCCACCTCGCAGCGACTGCTCGACACGTCATCTGATCGTCTGAGAAAGTACCGATCCTGCCCGCTACAGCTCGCAAGGATTTATGGCCATGGATTGCATTCCCACGCTTTATACCCGCCGCTTGATACTGACGCCGCTGCAAGTGAGCGACGCAGCAGCGGTGCAACGACTGTTTCCACAATGGGAGATCGTACGTTATCTGGACAGCCGTGTCCCTTGGCCGTACCCGGACGATGGCGGGCTTGTTTACGTCCGCGATGTCGCGTTGCCCGCGATGGCTGCCGGAAAGGAATGGCACTGGATGATCCGCACGCGCGCAGAGCCTGAGAACTGCATCGGCAGTATCAGCCTGTTCGACCAGCCGGGTAACCATCGAGGCTTCTGGCTCGCCCCTCAGTTTCAGGGCAACGGCTACATGCGCGAGGCTTGCAAGGTCATCAACACCTATTGGTTCGAAACATTGGCGCGCCCGGTCATGCAGGTGCCCAAGGCCGCCGCCAACCACGCCTCGCGCAAGATTTCCGAAGATGAAGGCATGCGCCTGACCGGCACACAGGACGGACACTTTGTGTCGGGGCTGATGCCGGTGCAAGTGTGGGAAATCACTCGCAGCGAATGGCTTGCTGCACAAACAAATACGTCGATTGAACGTTAGAACCGATCTGGCGTTCAGTCCTGCGTATAGGCTGCTGTCTGCGAAAACAGAATAAATAGTCCTCAAACGTTCGAGACAGTCGAAAATGATCTCCGATCCCGGAACACCAACGCTTGATCAACTCAAAGTATTCCTGACGGTTGTGGAAGTGGGCAGTTTTGCCGCGGCGGCCAGAAAACTGCATCGCGCCACCTCGGTGGTGAGCTACTCGATTTCCAATCTGGAGATGCAGCTTGGGGTTTCGCTGTTTGATCGAAAAACAACGCGCAAACCGCAGCTGACGGAGGCAGGTCGAACCGTTCTTGCTGAAGCACGCACTATTAGCAACGGCGTAAACGGGCTTCGCGCAAAAGTCTCCGGTTTGCTGCATGGACTTGAAGCAGAAGTTCACCTCGCGCTCGATGTGATGCTCCCTGCCGAGCGAGTAGTCGATGCACTAAAAACCTTCAGGGAAGTATTCCCTACGGTCACCCTGCACTTGCATATGGAAGCCTTGGGGGCCGTGACTCAGCTGGTTATGGACAAGAAAGCGGGAGTCGGCATCAGCGGTCCGCTGGATATTAGTCTCGACGGCATTGAACGCATCAGCGTAGGCAGCGTTCAGTTGATACCGGTTGCCGCGCCTGGACATCCGCTTGCAGCCGAATGCCGCAAGTTGCCCGGCGCTGCCCGAGAGTTTGTGCAATTGGTGTTATCGGATCGCTCAACGCTTACAGGCGATAAAGACTTTGCCGTCGTCAGCACGCGCACTTGGCGGCTGGCAGATCTGGGCGCCAAACACATGCTGCTCAAAGAAGGGATCGGGTGGGGGAACATGCCCGTTCCCATGGTTCAGTCTGATCTTGCAGAAGGGCGCCTGGTGGAACTTGATATGCCCGACTGTAAAGGTGGCACCTACACCTTCGACGCGATTTATCGAACCGACTCGCCACCCGGTCCGGCTGGGCGGTGGCTGATTGAGCGCTTCGGCGAACAGCGTGTTGCAACCCGATAGAAAGCCTCTTTTGCCGGCGCGAAGGATGTTCTCTTATTTGATCTATATTTCTATTTTCTCGAACCTGATCATCGAAACTTATCGGCTATTAAGCAAAGTTGAGCAGTGACATCATCTTTCCCACCACGGCGCTTCATGGTGAAGCGCCTTGACCTTCAACGGAGAGAGAACATGAAAGGTGTCCAAGTAGCGCAATACGGCCAGGCAGAAGCGTTGGAACTCAAGGAACTTCCAGACTTGGTACCCAACGAGGATCAAGTGTTGATCAACGTTGCCGGCAGTGGGGTCAATCCCATCGACTGGAAAATCCTGTCCGGTGCCATGCAGCAATTCATTCCCCTTCCACTGCCTTACACGCCTGGCGTAGAAGTCGCAGGGACAATCGCCGCGGTCGGCAACAACGTCACAAACTTCGCGGTGGGCGACAAGGTGTTCGGCTTTATCGGCATTGTCGGCGGTTATGCGACCCAAGTCCTTTCAACGCCCGATCGACTTGCTCACACTCCGCCAACGTTATCGTTGCAAGAGGCAGGCGGCGTACCTGCTGCGGCACTGACAGCCTGGCAAGCCTTGCATGAACACGCCGCCATCCAGACCGGCCAAAAGGTCCTTATCCACGGCGGCGCAGGTGGCGTTGGCAGCTTCGCCATCCAGCTCGCCCACCTTGCCGGTGCATACGTAATCGCAACCAGCTCTGCGAAAAATCACGACTATCTTCGCTCGCTCGGCGCTGACGAGGTCATTGACTACACCTCGGTAAAATTCGAAGACAGCGTTGCGAATGTCGATGCCGTCATTGATCTGGTCGGCGGAGAAACTCAGACTCGCTCCTGGAGCGTGATTAAACGCGGGGGCGTTCTGGTTTCACCCGTCAGCGCACCCGCAGCACAAACAGCACGCGAACACGGCGTCAGCGGCAAAAATTTCGCTACCCGCTCCGATGGCAGCCAACTGGCAGAGATCGCCGCGCTCTTCTCAACCGGCAAGCTGAGACTTGAAGCTCAAGTGGTACCGCTTACGGAAGTTGTCGATGCGGTAAGACAGAGCTGGGCCGGGCACACTCGCGGAAAGATCGTGCTCGACGTCAACCGTTGATAGCTGATGGAAGGTATCCTGGCCCGTATAGGGCCAGTTGGCTGAGCAGGTACGCTCAAGGCAGACTTGCAACCAAGCAGAATCAGGCAAATCGAGGACAGTATTGGCCTAACCTCGCCACCGTCCTCACCCCTAATCTGAACCCATGCAGAACACACCACTGCAACGGGTTAACCAGATGCTGATCTGAACGACCCGGACCTCAATCAACTTTGACCGGAGTCACCGCCATGAAAACTGTAAGCCAACTGATCGCCGTCGCCACTTTCGCTCTGAGCGCCAGCGCCTTTGCCGTACCGACCAATCAGGAAGATCGCTTTTTCACCCAAGTCAGCGAACCACAGCAGACCCTCGCCGCCGATGGTTCAGAGCGCACGCCACAGGGCCAAAGCCTCGCAGAAAATGGTCGCAACCGTCTCGACGAAAACGGCTTGGCAGAGGACGGCTCCGACCGCACGCCGCAAGGGCAGGCACTGGCTGCCGACGGTTCAGATCGTACCCCGCTGGGTCAGGCGCTCGCCGCGGATGGAGCGGATCGCACACTGGGTCAACGCGCGGTATAGATTCGTGATACTGAAAGAAAAAGAGCCCTGCAGAGTTTGAATCTGCAGGGCTCTTCTGTTTGCGCACGCGGTGGTTCAGACACCACAAGGGACTTTGTGGGGCTGCCCCGAATCTGAGTCTCACCCGAAATCCTGTGGGAGCGGGCTTGCTCGCGAAGGCGTCAGGTCAGGCGATTCGCCTGTGGCTGACACACCGCTTTCGCGAGCAGGCTCACTCCTACAAGGGGTTCTGTGGGCTGCCCGGAACTTGAGTCTCACCGGAAACCCTGTGGGAGCGGGCTTGCCCGCGAAGGCGTCAGGTCAGGCGATTCACCTGTGGCTGACACACCGCTTTCGCGAGCAAGCTCACTCCTACAAGGGGTTCTGTGGGCTGCCCGGAACCTGAGTCTCACCCGAAAACCTGTGGGAGCGAGCTTGCTCGCGAAGGCGCCCGCCCAGACACCACAACCCACTGTTTAAAGCGTTTTTACTGTTTCACTAGATCCTTCGCTCTGAGGACGGATCTTGAACCAGATCGCATACATCGCCGGCAGAAACACCAGCGTAATAATGGTGCCAACAAACGTCCCGCCGATCAGCGTATACGCCAACGTCCCCCAGAACACCGAATGCGTCAGCGGGATGAACGCCAGAATCGCCGCCAGTGCAGTCAACAACACCGGGCGCGCCCGTTGCACGGTCGCTTCGACCACAGCATGAAACGGCTCCAGCCCTTCTTGCTCGTTGTGGTGAATCTGTCCGATCAGGATCAGCGTGTTGCGCATCAAAATCCCCGACAGCGCAATCAACCCGACCAGCGCATTGATGCCAAACGGCTGGTTGAAGATCAGCAGAGTCGGCACCACACCAATCAAACCCAACGGCGAGGTCAGGAAGACCATGATCATGGCCGAGATTGAGCGCACCTGCACGATGATGATGAGCAGCGTCATGGCGATCATGATCGGCAGCAACGGCAAAATCGCTTTGCCCGCCTTGCCGGATTCTTCAATGGCGCCCGCCTGTTCAATCCGGTAACCGGAAGGCAGTGCCTCAATGATCGGCTGCAACTGCTGGATGATCACGCCCGAGACGTCCGGCGGTTGCAAGCCTTCGGCAATGTCGCCACGCACGGTGATGGTGGGCGTGCGATCACGGCGGCGCAGGATCGGATCTTCCATGCGCACCTCGACCTGCCCGATCTGCGATAACGGGATTCGCTGGCCCGCCGCACCGACTAATGTGAAGCCCTCGATCTGCGCCGGGTCCAGGCGAATATTACCCGCTGCACGGCCAACAACCTGCACTGAACGAATATCCTCACGAACCGCCGTGACAGGGACGCCAGTCAGCAAGAACTGCAACTGCTGGGCTACCGCATTCGAAGTCAGCCCCACCGCCTGCAAACGGTCCTGATCCAGATTGAAATGCAACGTCGGCGTGAGCGGTCCCCAATCGGTATTGACGGTTCTCATCATCGGGCTGTCCTGCATCACGCCCCTGACCTGCTCGGCGATGTCTCGCAATTTCGCCGGATCAGGCCCCATGACCCGATACGCCACCGGGAAGGGTGAATACGGGCCGAAAACAATTTGCGTGGCCCGAACTCGCGCCTCCGGGGCAAGCCCTTCGGCCACCGCTTCGCGCAAACGAAACTTGAGGGTTTCACGGGCCTCCTGGCTTTCCGTCAGCACAACGATTTTTGCGAACGAAGGATCCGGCAGCTCGGGTGCCATCGCCAGGAAAAAACGCGGCGCACCCTGCCCGATATAGGCAGTGACTATCTTGGCCTCGTCCTGCTTTTGCAGCCAGGCCTCGACTTTGGCCGCAGTGGCGCTGGTCTGCTCGATCGAAGTTCCGTAAGGCATCTGTACTTCGATCATCACTTCGGGACGGTCGGAGGTCGGGAAGAACTGTTTCTTCACCAGCCCCATGCCTGGAATCGCCACGACGAACAGCGCGACAACCGTGCCGGCCACCAGCCATTTTCGCGTAATCACCCACGCCAGAATCCGGCGAAAACGGTTGTAGCGCGGCGTGTCGTAGATCGCCGCATGCCCGCCTTCGACTTTTTTGATGTCTGGCAACAGCTTCACGCCCAGATAAGGCGTGAAAGCCACCGCGACGACCCAAGAAGCAATCAGCGCGATGCCGACAATCCAGAACATGTTGCTGGTGTATTCGCCGGCGGTTGACTGAGCGAAACCGTTCGGCAAAAAGCCTATCGCCGTCACCAGCGTGCCGGCCAGCATCGGCGCCGCCGTGTGGCTCCAGGCATAGGCCGACGCCTTGATACGGTCGTAGCCCTCCTCCATTTTCACCACCATCATTTCGATAGCGATGATGGCGTCATCGACCAGCAGCCCGAGCGCCAAAATCAGCGAGCCCAACGTAATCCGGTCGAAATTCTTGCCGGTGGCCGCCATCACCACAAACACGATCGCCAGCGTCAACGGCACTGCCGCGGCGACCACCACGCCGACACGCCAGCCCATGCTCAGGAAACACACGAGCATCACAACCAACAGCGCGACAAAAAACTTGACCATGAACTCGCCGACAGCCGAGTCGATATTCACCGCCTGATCGGTGACTTTCGCCAGGGTCATGCCCAGGGGCATTTCTTCATTGATCCTGGCAGTCTCGGCATCCAGCGCCTTGCCCAGATCCAGACCGTTCCAGCCCTCGCGCATCACCACGCCGAGCAATAACGCTTCCTCGCCGTTGTTGCGCACCAGAAAGGTCGCCGGGTCTTCGTAGCCACGCTCGACCGTGGCCACGTCAGAGAGCTTGAGTGTCCGCCCTTGCGCAACGACCGGCGTGTCACGAATTTTCTGCAACGTGTCGAATGCACCGTCGACCCGCAGAAAAACTTCCGGTCCCTTGGTTTCGACCGATCCGGCGGGCGTCAGCACGTTCTGACTATTCAATGCGGCGAAGATGTCCTGCGGGGACAAGCCCAGCGTCGCCAATCGGTCATGGGAAAACGAGACGAATATCCGTTCGGCTTGCTCGCCGATGATGTTGACCTTTTTCACCCCTGGCACGTGCAACAGGCGCTGGCGTAACGTCTCCGCATCCCTTACCAGCCTTCGCTGCGGCTCGCCCTTGGCTTTCAAGGCGAACAGCGCGAACGTCACGTCGGAAAACTCATCGTTGACCATCGGCCCGATGACACCCGCTGGCAGCTTGATCGCTTCATCGTCGAGCTTTTTACGCGCCTGATAAAACTCTTCCTGCACTTGCGCAGGCGGTGTGCTGTCGAGCAACGAGAGCATGGTGAACGCCAGTCCCGGACGGGTGTAGGTTTCCGAGCGGTCGTACCACTTGAGTTCCTGCAGACGTTTTTCAAGGGGTTCGGCGACCTGATCCTGCATCTCCTGCGCAGTCGCTCCGGGCCACGCGGTGATGACCGTCAGTTGCTTGACCGTAAACGGCGGGTCCTCCGCGCGCCCCAATTTGAAGAACGCCAAAACACCTGCAACGGCAATCAGAAAAATCAGGAACACCGTAATCGCCCGTTGGCGAACAGCGATGGCAGAGAGGTTGAACCGGCCCTCGCTCATGGACGACCCCCGGCCATCTCAGCGTCGTCACGCGTAAGCACGCGCACTTCCTCGCCTTCGCGTAGCAGATGGGCACCCAGCGCAACAATGTGTTCGCCAACGTTGAGCTCGCCAGCGACGCGGGCCGCATCGTCGCTCAAGCCCAACACCTGGACCGGGCGCCAGGTGACTTTCGCGGGGGTCCCAGCGATGGTCCACACGCCGGGGCCTTTGCCGGGGTTGTAGACGGCAGCGATGGGCACCTGCAATGCCTGTTTTGGTGCAGAGCCTTGCGCAATCTCAACCGTGACCGTCGAGCCAATCGGTGCATTGGCCAATTTACCTTCGAGCACATAGCGCGCCTCGAAAGTACGTGTCGTGCGGTCGGCCGAGTCGGAAAGCAGGCGCAGTTTTGCGGTCACGGCCCCCGCTGTGTCGCCATACAGTTTTGCTTGGGCGGTGGAGCCTGGCGCAGGACGTAGCGTCTCCGGCAGATGGACGATGGCTTCACGCTGGCCCGCGCGCGCCAGTCGAACCACCGGTTGCCCCGGGCTGACGACTTGCCCAGGCTCAGCGAGGGTTTCCACCACCACGCCGTCAGCGTCCGCCACCAGAACCGCATAACCGGAAGCGTTACGCGCCACATCGGCTTGCGCGACGGCGGCGCTGAGTTGTGCCTTGGCGGTGTCGGCATCGGCCTTGATCTGGTCGTAGGCCGATGCCGAGATCGCGCCGGCGGCAACGAGGTCACGATTGCGCGCCTCGTCATCGGCTGTCTGTTTGGCCCGGGCGCGAGCGGCGGTGACCGCCTCTTGCTGCGCTCGCGCCTGAAGCCCGAGGTCGATCGGGTCGAGACGCATCAGTGGCTGACCGCGCTTGACCGTCTGACCGGTATCAACCAGACGTTCAAGCACCTTGCCCGAGACGCGAAAACCCAAGTCGCCTTGAACGCGCGCGGCCACGACACCGGTGAAGGCGCGTGAAGCCTCATTGGCGAGCTGCACGGCCGCCGACCTGACAACGGGCGCCTGGGTACGCGGATCTTGTGCGGTGGAAGAATCCCCACATGCCGTCAGGGCCAGGGGCAATAAACATACCGCGAGGGGGAAAGGTCGGAGCCGGCGCATGGATTTCCTTTACTAAAATAGGATGATCATCATATTCTCAATCCTGTGACCATTATCGTCAACAGTCACCAACAGCGTAATTTTCCATCCCTCGCTTGAGAGTCACGTAACCTACACAGGAATCTCCATGCACCTCCTCCGCCCCATCACCCTTTTGCTCAGCGTCGGCTTGATGGCGGGCTGCACGGTTGGCCCGGACTACCAGCGCCCGCCCGCCCCGCTGCCGGATTACTTCCAGCGGCAGTCGTCCATGGCGGGGTCTGAAGCCACGCCGAGCAGCCTTGTCGCTTGGTGGGAAAGCTTCAATGACCCGGTGTTGACCCACTTCATCACCCAGGCCCTGGCGCAGAATCTCGACCTGGCGCAGGCTTCGGCGCGAGTCACCCAGGCTCGCGCCGGACTGGGCACTGCCAATGCCGCGCTACTGCCCTCGGCGGCTGTCAGCGGACAGGCGGCGCGCGCCTACCAATCCGTCGAAACGCCACTGGGCCAAGTGTTGAATTCAACACCCGGCTACGACCGATACGGCAATACCTACGAGGCCAATCTTGAGGCCGGCTGGGAGCTGGACGTATTTGGCGGATTGCGCCGAGAGCGCGAGGCGGCCCTGGCCGAGTACCAGGCATCCGCAGCGGGATTCACCGCCACACGCTTGGCGATCGCCGCGCAAACCGCGGATATCTACGTCACCCTTCGCGGATTACAGACACGATTGGAGATTGCCAACCAACAAGTCAAAACCCAGCGCGCACTGCTGGAAAAGGTCCAGTTGCTTTACAGCAAGGGCCTGGCGGCGAGCTATCAGGTTCGGCAGATTGAAGGTGAACTGTCTCAGGTCGAGGCGACTGTGCCGGTGCTGCAAACCGGTGTGGATGCGGCCATGAATGCAATGGATGTGCTGCTCGGCACGCCGCCCGGCACCCATCGAACACAACTGGCAGGCGCGGGAAGCATTCCGGTTGCGCCGCAATTGCAAGCGCTGGGAACGCCGGCCGACTTACTGCGGCGCCGGCCGGACCTGATCGTCGCCGAGCGCCGACTGGCGGCCTCCAATGCGCGCATCGGCTCAGCCGTCGCCGAGTACTACCCGAAATTTTCGCTCGGTGCCTTGGTCGGCAGCGCGACTTCCGTCTCCAGCGGCAACCTGTTTTCCAATGGCGCCAGCCAGGCGGCGGGTGTTTTCGGCTTACGCTGGCGGCTCTTCGATTTTGCGCGGATCAACGCGCAGATCGATCAGGCCAAAGGTCAGGAAGCCGAAGCCCTGGCCGCGTACCGCCAGTCCGTATTGCGCGCAACGGAAGACGTGGAAAACGCGTTGTCCGCACAGGTCAATCGGCAAGCCCAGGCCATCACGCTTGGCAACGGTGAAGTGGCGCTGACACAGGCTCGGCAGTCAGCGTTCAGCGCCTATGAGAAAGGCTCGGCCAGCTTGATTGATGTACTGCGCGCGGATCAGACGTTGCTGCAAACCTCGGATGCCAGAGCGCAAGCGCAAACCGAAACGAGCCGCGCGGCGGTGGCGTTATTCAAGTCGCTCGGGGGTGGCTGGCAACCCGACGAGGCGCAGTCTGTAGCGGCGCGGTAAGTCGCTGCGACGACTGGAGAGCGTGAGCGGGCCGGAAATCACCCGGCCCGCTTTTTAACGCTGAATCAAAAGCGGTAACTGACAGAGGTGCCGAGTCCGCTGGCGCTGTTTTTGTATTGGGCGCTGTACGAACCTTTACCTGCCGAGGTGTGGTTGATGTCGACGCTCTCCTCCCAGAGATAGGAATACGCGACGTCGAGGGTGACGTTCTGCGCAGGCGTCCAGCCGGCGCCCAGGCTGAACACCTTGCGATCGCCGGTGGGAATACGCGGCCCACGATTGCTGTTGTTGGCAGGCGATTGATCAACCGAGAACCCGGCACGCAGGACCCATTGGTTGTTCAATTGATACGCCGCGCCGATGGCGTGAGCCCAGGTGTCATGCCAGTTCTGCTCTTCGCTGATCGTGCCCAATTGGCCGCTGAGCAATGGCGGCAAGCCGCTGTTTTCAATCGTCAGCTCTTTGAAGCGACTCCAGCGCGTCCAGGTACTGCCGGCATACAGCGTCCAGTCGTTGTTCAGTTGATGGGTGACCGAGAAGTCCACCGACTCAGGCGTGTCCACGTCCAGCGATGCATCATAGCTGCGGCCACTGACGCCCAGCACGTTGAAGATGCCATCGGTGAGTTTGGTTTTCGCATCGAGGTGGTAACTGACCTTGGAGTGATAGGTCAGGCCCAAACGCGTCTGCTCGGTGGCCTGCAGCATGATCCCGGCGTTAAAGCCCAGCGCAGTGTCGTCCCCGGTACTTTTGACTTTGCCGTCATTGCGCCCCGGACTCAGCGGATTGGCGACCATCCCCGACAGCTCACCGCTGATGCGGTTGATGGTCGGGCCGAAGCCGATCGACACTTTATCGTTGAAGGCATAGCTGATGGTCGGCTGGAACGTCAGCGTGGTGACTTCGCTTTTATTGGCGTAGTAACGGCCGGCGAAACCGCTGCCGTAGTCAGTGATCAAACCAAACGGCACATAAAAGCCGACACCGAAGGCCCAATGCTCATCGATGGGTTTGACGTAATAGCCCATCGGTACGGTGGTCGTCGGCACCATGTCACCGTCTTCTTTCCCGCCGAACGTACTGCGGGTGTGGCTGATGTCGGACTTCGCGAACAGCGTGGCCTGCCCCACGCTCACCTGCTCTGTTTTAAGCCGTGCCATGCCCGCCGGGTTGCCGAAAACGGTACTGGCGTCTTCGGCCGAAGAAGACCGACCGGCAAAACCTGATCCCATCCCGCTGACGCTTTGCTCATTGAGTGCAAAACCGCCCGCCAGGACATTCGACGAAGCAAGCACGACAGCCAGCCCAACGGGGCGCTTGAGCATTGTTTTTTTCATTGTGTGGACTCTATGGGTGTCTCTGAAAGGGAACATCGAGCACTGCAGCGGCTCATGTTATCCGAGTGACCATCTCAGTCAACAGTCACATTACGTGCAGTCGAATGCTTCCACGGTGCGGGTGCGTCGAGAACAGAAAATGGCGGGGGACGGCTGATCCGGGATCCGGATCAGCGGAGGATCAAGGCATCAAGCTGCGCAAGATGAGATTTGAGGTCAGCGTCGGTGCCACCTCGATGAAGTCCAGGTTGTGTTGCAGCAGCAGCGGGTTGACGAAGGGGCGCAGCGCCAGGTGGATCGACTCAACGGTTTCGTCCAGCGGCGTCTTGCGCTCGAACTCACCAGCCTCACGCCCTTCCCGCAGGATCTCAGTAATGAAGCGCTTGATCTGGGCATCGTAACGTTGAGCGCTGGGCCAATTCTCGCCGGCGGCAAACGCCGCGATGTCGTAGAGCTTGCGGTCGTTGAAAAACAGGTCAACACCCGTGGCGATCACGGTCTTCACCAGTCGGCGGAAACGCTCGGTGGGCGTCAGGTTTTCCTCGTTGATCGCCTGCTCGACCGCCGCGACGATTTGCGCCAGACAGTTCGCGCAGATGGCTTCGCCGATCGCCTGTTTGGAATCGAAGAATTTGTAGATGTACGCCTTGGAAAAACCGATGGCCTTGGCCAGGTCGGAAACCGTGGTTTTGGCGTAGCCGTACTGGCTGAAATGCTCGTTGGCCGCCGCGACAATCTGATCACGAATGTCGTGATCGACGGGGCCACGCGGGCCGGGAAAGGATGAGGAAGCGGAGGTCTGATTCATCTGGGCAGCTTACTCACCCGACCGCAGACTGACAACGTGTGGACTCATTTTGAATATCACCAACTGTAGGAGTGAGCCTGCTCGCGATGACGCCCGCCCAAACAACACCAATCCCCCACCAAGAACGCTTGCATTAGCCAGCCTTACCAATCGCAGACAAACTGATACGAGAGCAGCCGTGCAGCAACATCCCCACGACGATCAGCGCCCCTGCCCGCAACCAGGTCTCCCAACCCTGCTGACTGAGCAACACCAGACACGACACGATCGCGAGCACTGGAACAAAGGTCGGAACGCGAAAATGATCCTCCTCAACCCTGTCGCGGCGAAGGACGAGCACCGCCACATTGGTACTCAGAAAAACGAACAGCAACAGCAACACTACGGTTTGCGCCAGCGTTGCCAAGGTACCTGTAAGCGTCAGGGCAATAGCCACCACGGTGGTTGCGACGATTGCAGCCCATGGGGTTTTTCGTTTAGGCAGAACCGCGCCCAAACCGCCTGGCAACAGCCCCAGGTTCGCCATCCCGTAAGTCAATCGACTGGCCATGATCATGGTTAACAGCGCACCGTTGGCGACAGCTATCAGGGCAATGAAGGAGAACAGCGCTGGCGGGATTTCGAGCGTCGATGCTCGGACAACTTCGAGCAAAGGAGCTGACGTGGACACCAGTTTTTCGGTAGACAACACCGAAGAGGCTGCCACGCCCACAGCCATGTAAACCACGCCAGCGGTCAGCAGAGCCGCGAACAAGGCACGAGGGTACACCTTGCGAACGTCTTTGATTTCCTCTGCCAGATTTGCAGAAGTTTCAAAGCCTACGAAGGAATAGAAGGCAAGCAAAGCCGCACCCAGCACGGCCAGCATCGGGCTCACGCCAGGCTTGAACGTGAGTGTTCGTCCCAGATCCGCCTCGCCTGTGCGGAAATACCAGACAGCGGCCACGATAACCAGAATCAACCCTGACAGTTCAATCACGGTCATCACCAGGTTCGCCCCGAGCGACTCCTTGATGCCTCGCGCGTTGAGCAGGCCAATAGCCAAAAGGAAAACCAGCGCTGCGATCTGCGGCGATACGTCAACGAAGGCGTTGAGGTAATCACCGGCAAACGCAAGCGATAAACCCGCCGCACTGGTGACCGCAGCAGACAGCATGCAAAAACCGACGAGGAAAGAAATGAGCGGTGACCTGAAAGCCTTTTCAGCGAAGACCGAAGCAGCGCCGGCGTGGGGATATTTGGTCACCAGCTCTGCGTAGGAGCCCGCCGTCAACATGGCGAAAACAAGTGCAATCAGCAGCGGCACCCATATGGCGCCTCCCACCTCCCCGGCAATCGTTCCGGCAAGTGCGTACACGCCCGCGCCCAGAACATCGCCAAGAATAAACAGAAACAGCATCGGGAAGGTGATTGCCCGGCGCAGAGCGGTTTTATGGGTGGAAGCAGCCACGGTCATTCCTTGATTCAGGTGTAGTCGTCAGCTTCGGGGGGCGGAGCTGGGAGGTTGTCACTTCAAACAATGGAAATGGCGTGTAACGCAAAGTTCAAAATCTGTTTCGAGGCGCGACCTTCCCAATCGACGAACCACAATGTAATGTAATTCGCACTACAAATAATTTATCTGTCTCTACATGAATAATTGGCTAGCTCTGATCCTCGGCTTACCCACCGCCAATGCCACCGAACGCATGCGAGCCTGGCGCGCATTGAAAGCTTCCGGGGCCGCGGTGCTGCGAGATGGCGCGTATCTATTGCCAGACACTGGTCCCTGCCGTGAAGCCCTGACGTCAGTCGAGCGCGATATCCTCGCCATCAATGGCACGGCTCACATTCTGCCGGTCGTCGACCCCGCCGGTGAACGCTTCGTCAAGTTATTCGACCGCAGCGATGACTACGCAAAGCTCAGTGCGCAGATCGAAGAATGCCGCGGACAACTGAATGCTGAAAATGCGCTGGCAACCAGCAAACACATTCGCAAGCTGCGCAAAGCCTACGATCAACTGGTCAGCATCGATTACTTCCCAGGCAAGCCCAGGCAGCAGATTGACTCGGCATTGCAGGCGCTGGAGACGGCGCTCAGTAGAGCCCTGTCGCCGGATGAGCCACACAGCAGCGACCAGCCAATAACCGCACTTGATCTCGCCGACTATCAAGGTCGTATCTGGGCAACCCGTAAACGTCCTTGGGTCGACCGGTTGGCCTGTGCCTGGTTAATTCAGCGCTTTATCGATGCCCACGCGCGGATCCTCTGGCTGAACACGCCACAGGAGTGTCCGGTCGATGCGCTGGGTTTTGACTTCGATGATGCGGCCTTCAGTCATGTCGGTAACCGTGTCACCTTCGAAACCCTTCAAGCCAGTTTTGCACTTCAACAACCAGGCTTAAGCCGAATTGCCGCATTGGTGCATTACCTTGATGTCGGGGGTATTCAGCCGCTGGAAGCTGCCGGTGTCGAACGGGTGCTGTCCGGGCTGCGAGAAACCATTACCGACGACGATCAACTACTGGCTGCCGCGAGCGCCCTCTTCGACGGGCTGCTCGCCGGGTTTGCGAAAGAGGAGCAACACAATGGATAAGGTCTCGCCACCGGCGGCGGAAGCAGATATGTCGAGGCCTGAGCAGATCAGCCTGCGGGAGGCATTCTGGTTCTGGTTGAAGCTCGGCTTTATCAGTTTTGGCGGGCCAGCGGGCCAGATCTCGATCATGCACCAGGAGCTGGTTGAGCGGCGGCGCTGGATTTCGGAGCGCCGATTTTTGCATGCGCTGAATTACTGCATGCTGTTGCCCGGACCTGAGGCTCAGCAGCTGGCGACTTACATTGGTTGGCTGATGCATCGAACTTGGGGAGGCGTGATCGCCGGAGCGCTGTTTGTGCTGCCATCCTTGTTCATCTTGATCGCGCTTTCGTGGATGTACATCGCGTTCGGCGACGTGCCTGTGGTGGCCGGGCTGTTTTATGGCATCAAGCCTGCCGTAACGGCCATTGTTGTGCAGGCCGCGCACAGGATCGGCTCTCGGGCACTAAAAAACAATTGGCTGTGGGCGATAGCGGCGGCCTCATTTACGGCGATATTTGCCTTCAATGTCCCGTTCCCTCTGATTGTTTTGGGGGCCGCGCTGATTGGCTATGTCGGCGGGCGGCTGGCGCCTGAAAAATTCACGGCCGGGGGCCATGGCGCCTCCAAAAAATCCTTCGGCCCCGCTTTGATCGATGACGACACCCCCACCCCGGAACATGCCCGCTTCAGCGGGTTGAGACTGGCATCACTGGCCGTGATCGGCGCTGTGTTGTGGGCGTTGCCGATGGGCGTTCTGACCGCACTCTTTGGCTGGGAAGGCACCTTGACCCAGATGAGCTGGTTCTTCACCAAGGCGGCACTGCTGACTTTCGGCGGGGCTTACGCCGTGCTGCCCTATGTCTACCAAGGCGCCGTCGGTCACTATGGCTGGCTCACTCCTACGCAGATGATCGACGGGCTTGCACTGGGTGAAACCACGCCCGGGCCGCTGATCATGGTGGTGGCTTTCGTTGGTTTCGTCGGTGCGTATGTCTTGCAAGTGTTCGGCGCCGATCACGTATTTCTTGCGGGCGCTGTGGCTGCGGCCCTCGTGACGTGGTTCACCTTCTTGCCTTCGTTTCTGTTCATCCTGGCAGGCGGCCCGCTGGTGGAGTCAACTCACAATGAACTCAAGTTCACCGCACCGCTTACCGCGATCACAGCCGCTGTCGTTGGGGTGATTCTCAATCTGGCGTGCTTCTTCGGCTATCACGTGCTTTGGCCGACAGGCTTTAGCGGTAACCTCGACTGGCCCTCTGCACTGATTGCCATTGCAGCGGCGATAGCTTTGTTCCGCTTCAAGCGCGGCGTCATTCAAGTGCTGTTTGCCTGCGCGCTTGCCGGTTTGGCAGTGCATCTGCTGCGCTAGCTTTGACGCGCAGATTAAAGAACCTCCGTCGGGCATCCGACCCGTCGGAACACTGCACTGGATCCCTTAAGACTAAAGGGACCCGCTCGCACAAAAGCCCAGCCTGACGCTGGGCTTTTGCCGTTTAGTGGCAGTGGTAGTCGTTGGTTCTGAAATCCTGGCTATGCATTCAGGCCGACCCAGCCATGAAAGCCGACATACAGCCCAACGCCAATAATCAGCACGCTGGACAGGTACGGAGCGCGGCGCGCCATGGTGCCCAGCCAAGGCCAGCGACTGGAAGCCTGTTTGGCACCAATGGCGGCGGCAGCGCCGACAGTGACCAAAGTAAGCGCCAGGCCGATGCTGAAACACAAGACGAGCATGCCGCCGAGCGCGACCTCTTTGACCTGCAGACACAGCAACAGAACGGTGATGGCCGCCGGACAAGGAATCAGGCCGCCCGTCAGCCCGAACATGACGATCTGGCCTGTGGTGACTTCGCGGTTGGTAAACCGTTTACGGATATCGTTGGCATGAGCACGCTCGTGCGCATCCTGATAGCCATCACTCGACAGCTCCAGACCTTCCAGTTCGGAATGTGCATGCCCGTGATCATGCTCCTGGAACGTCAGGTCGTAATCATGGGAATGCCCGGCATGTCCAAGACTCAACCGAGCGCTGAACTCATGCGGCTCCGGAATATCGAGCGTCGACTGTAGAAAACCCTCTCGCTCGACAAAAGCGAACGATTGACTGCTACCGTCCGGCCGCGTCGTGATTACGTGCACATCCGAGGCTGCCCAGGCGTGCCCGCTCAACGTTTTCATGCGCCAGTGCGGTGGCATGCCTTCTTCGAAGATCGACAGTTCAACACGGCCGTGGCCTGTATCGATCCGGTGAGTCTCTTCGTGATGACCATGATCATGCTCACCGTGGTGGTGATCACCCTGCTCGAACTTGAACATCTGCTCACCGCGCCAGGTCCGCCACAGCATCCACAGTGCAATCATGATGATCAAGGCGGCAGACGCGAGCTGGAAGTAAGGCTCGGTGGTTTGCGCATCCAGCCCTTGGCCCAGGTACATGCCGCCAATGGCGACCAACCAGACCACCGCAGTGTGCGACAGTGTCGCGGCCAGCCCCAACAAAATAGCCTGTTTGACCGAGCCACGGATGGCCACGATGAACGCCGCCATCATGGTTTTCGAATGTCCCGGTTCCAGGCCATGCAAAGCACCCAGCAAGATAGCGCTGGGGAAATACAGCCAGGCGTTAGCCCCGCCTTGTTGCAGCAGTTGAGCGAAATCGGGCATGTCGGACCTAGAGGTACTTGGTGATTTGTTTGAATGCTTCCAGCGGTGCGCGCTCGCCATTGCCTAGCGCCGAAACGGTGTCTTCGAGGCAGTGATCAATGTGGTCCTGGATAAGCGTGCGCTTGGCTTGGCAGATCGCTTTCTCAACGGCATGCAGTTGCTGGGCGATGTCTACGCACTCGCGACCCTCTTCGATCATGGTGATGATGCCGCGCAAATGGCCATCCGCTCGCTTGAGGCGCTTGATGATCGCCTCGTGGCTTTGGTGGGTGTGGGGATGGGCGTGGCTGTGTTCGTGGTCGTGCTCACTCATGACTTGAGCCCCAGGCGTCAATGGATTACGCTGGCATCCTATCCCCCCAGGGGGGATCCGGTCAAATCACTTGAAGCCCTCTAAAAACGAGTTGAAACCCTAACGCCATGTTCAGCAAAACACTGACAACGACAGTGGTAATCGCGCTGGCACTCGCCCTGTTTGTGGCCTGGGCCGGGCATACCTATTCGTTGTCAGTGCCAAATCCCGCAAATGTCCGTGCGCAGCCGCCAGGCGTCCTTTGCCGGTGGCATTCCGAACAGGCCGGCGTAGTCTCGACTGAACTGCGAAGGACTTTCGTAACCGACCCGATAGCCAGCCTCTGCGGCATCGACCGCTTCGGTGACCATCAGCCGACGTGCTTCCTGAAGTCTCAACTGGTTACGAAACTTCAGCGGGCTCATCGAAGTGATCGCCTTGAAATGGGTGTGAAACGAGGAACGGCTCATCCCGGCGATATCGACGAGGTCCTCTATCCGGCACGCTTCGTTGTAATGGCTGCGTAGCCAGGCAATGGCCTTGGCGATCTGGTTCAAGCGGCTGTCTGTCTGCGCCAACTGCCTGATAATGCCGTTGCCGTTCTCGGTAAGAAGGCGATAAAGAATCTCGCGAATCACCAGCGGAGCGAGCGCTTCGATGTCGCGTGGCCTGTCGAGCAGACCGGCGAGGCGAACCGCTGCATCCAGCAGTTCTGGAGTCGTATCGTTGAGCGCAATGCCTGCCGGCGGCGCACTGACGCGCTCTTCTCTTAGCGGATGACGCAGCGCAAGTTCACTCAACGAAGTCGTATCAAGATCGAGCGCCAGGCACAGATAAGGAGCGGTTTCACTCGCCTCGATGACCGAGCCCATCACCGGAAGGTCTATCGATGCAATCAGGTATTTGGCTGGATCGTAAACATAAGCGGTAGTACCCAACATCGCCTGTTTTCGTCCCTGAGCGACCAGGCAGAGTGTTGGCTCGTACACCACCGGCATAGGCATCGTGGGCGTAGCCGAGCGAATCAGGCTGACACCCGCAATCGTGGTGCTGTGAATGCCGTCACTTTGGGCGTGACGTCCGATGATATCGACAAGTTCTACCAGTGAATTCAAGAACAACTCCAAATCGTTGAAATGAAGATATCGCCTCGGATGATCAAGCAAGAAATCAGGACGATCCTGTAACAGCCCTCCTCCGCTCACAGGTCACACTTCAGATGAGGTCGGCAGGTACTTGCCGGCCACTTCATGTCCCGGCGAACGTTTCTTCGCCAATGCCCCATATAGAACAACGGCGTGAGGGAACGCAACTACCGGCTCGTTCAGGTTAGCCACAACGGCCCATAAAAATGGGCCAGTTCTTCCGACAGATACAGGAGCATAGGAAGTGACTTTTGTTCGACGCATCTTCACAGCGCTAACACTGGTACTCACGACATTAATTGGCGGACTGGCACCCGCCGTGGCCAGCGAACCGACTACGGAACGCAACCGCCAATTCATTGCGCAAGCGTTCAACCAGTGGGCTCAGGGCGGCCGGACGTTCTTCACAGATGTGCTGGCGCCCGAGGTGATCTGGACCATCAAGGGGACGAGTCCTTCGGCGGGTACATATCGGGGCCGAGACGACTTCCTGAAACGGGCAGTCCAGCCCTTCGCAAAACGTCTTGCTTCACCCGTGCGCCCGACGGTGGCGGATATCTGGGCTGAAGGCGATGACGTGGTTGTGCACTGGGACGGCATCGCCACCGCAGCCGATGGCGCGCCTTATCGCAACAGCTACGTATGGATTATGCGCATGCACAATTTGCGGGCAGTGGAAGTCATTGCTTTTCTTGACCTGGTGCCTTACGACGATGTTCTCAGGCGAATTCAGCTTGAAGCAGGCGATGGTGAAAATTGAGCGCCTCCTTCCAAAATCTCAAACCCGTCATCTATGGGAGCATACCCGACAACTTTTCTGCTCTGATCAATAGAGAGACGCTTATATCGATTATCCGAGACCCCATGGATGACGTGAAAACCCTTCAGCTCGGCGTCAACGCAATTATTGAGAAGTGCGACAACATCTCTAAAACTGATGAAGGCGGCGACGTCTCTGGGACTGTGGGTTTCCCCTTGTTGAAATTTGGCTACGTTGGCAATACGGACTGCGATGGTCGTCATCTGACCATCGTTTGCATACATCGAAGCCAGGGCTTCTCCAAACGCCTTGCTGACGCCGTAAAGATTGCCTGGTTTGGGTGCCATGCATTCCTGTATCTGAACATCCGCTGGATAGCCTTCGATCACTTGGGCGCTGCTCGCAAATATGAAGCGCTTGCAGCCTTGTGCCTTCGCGGCGAAAAGCATGTTGTAAGTGCCCACGATGTTCACTGGAAGCAGTGAGGACATGAAATCCGCGTCTGGGTCAGGGTCAGCAGCAAGATGGATGACGGTATGTATACCCTCGCAAGCTCGAAGGCAACTGGCTTGATCCCTGACGTCGAGAGCGAAATGCTGCGCGGAGTCCGGAAATTGTGTGACGTCTAAATCGGCTAAACGCAAATCGGATTTATCGTCGCGCGCTTCCCAAAAAGCCTTGCCGATCTTTCCTGCTGCGCCTGTGACGAGGATTTTTCCTGAGCTCATTTCAGCATGTCCTTATAGTAAGCGTCGCGCTAGCCTCCCAGCCTTGTGATTGGTTTACAACCTCCGATAGGAGTCATCGGGAATTCAGAGAGCGCTGCTGACGACGGCTGAGCTCTCTGCAACCTGCCCTTCGGCCCGCAAAAAATCCACAAACGCCCTGAGCGGCGAAGGCTGGTGACGGCGCCCGTGATAGTAAAGAAACGGACCGTCGAAGGCCTGCCACCAGTCCTCGAGAATCGGCACCAGTCGACCCTCGGACAGCGGCTCGCGCAGAAAATCCTCGAAGGTATAGACGATGCCCAGCCCGTTGATGGCCGCGGGATTTCAGGGACAGACCATATTTGTCGGTCTGGATGCAGTGCTTTTTTAAATATGGTCTGTACCTGAAATCCCGCATACACACCACGACCAATTCGCTCGTTGGTTTCCTGGTCACAACTCCCTTGTTCCGATCAAGCATCATCTCAGAAACAGACCACATTCAGAAAGCGTGATCTGTTCTTTAACCCCGCTCTACTGGCCAGTTTCAGCGGTTCAGGCTCTTGTTCCGGTTTCATAAAAATGGTCAACGCAATAGGCTCTTCCCTTAAGTACACGTTGCTTGCAGTCCTTCGCCAGACAAGCAGAAGTATCCAGGCCGCCATGATTCTCGACCATGCGCAGCTTTATCAAAGTTTCCATTTCGGCTGATTCCCAGCCCTCGGGCGAGTCCAGTTTGCGGGCGTACAGGGTTAGATATTTATCCCACTCATCCGTTCGCCAAAGCTGCCCACACCCGGCACATTGCAATAGTTTGACCCAGTCCGCCGTTGCAAGGCAGCGCATTCCTGCGACAAACGCCGTGTACCTCTGACCAATCTCTACCAGGTCGCCCTTAGCGTTGCAGGTACATTGCATTTTCCTACTCCGAATCTTCTTGCTTCTACTCGTTTCAAGGTGAGGGTCTGCTTCTGGCCGATAGCTGCCAGTCATCCAGCAGCTTCGGCCAACGCTCATTTCCTCTGTGAAATAAATGACTTCCCTTTTGTGCCCTGACCGCTTCGAAACCGGGTGGCGGCAGGTGGTTGAACACCGCCTCCTACAAAACGCTGCGGCAACTGTTGGCGCTGCAGATCATGGGTGGGTTCCCTGTTTTGGATCGCGGTAACCGTAGCGATTTCAGGCGGGGGGATCCAGCAGGGAAATCAGGCGCGGCTCGATGCTGTCGGGTTGTATCTCGAGAATTGCCAGCGTGACCGGCAATTTGAAACGCCGAGGGCCGGCGCTACCAGGGTTCACGTATAGACGATCGCCGCGCCATTCTATGCGCGGTTTGTGGGAATGGCCGGTGATGATGAGCTTTATGTCTGGATCTAGATCGGCGGGGACGTCGGCGATGTCATGGATAAGGAGAGTGTGCCAGCCGTTGAGAGTGCAGGTCAGAACGTCGGGGAGGTCTTTGGCCCATGGGCTGCTGAGATCATTGTTGCCGCGCACGGCGTGGACGGGAGCAATTTTGGACAATTGGGCGAGGATGTCCGGGTTGCCGATGTCGCCGGCGTGGATGATCAAGTCACAGCCTTGGAGCGCGCCGATGGCTTCGGAGCGGAGGAGATTGTGAGTGTCGGATATCACGGCGGTTTTCATGGGCCAATTCTCCGTGGACGTTTCGGGTAGGAGTGACTGTTTTCGACCCAAAGCAGTCCTTTGGGGGCCCAAGTCGAACCTACTTTGAAAGCTCGTTCGTGCTGTCGTCGACCTCACACAAAATTCTCTCGAGCTCAGGCCGCGTCCACTTCTCCCAAGGAAAAACATCCCGTTCATCGTCGCTGTGCCAATACTCGCCCGCATCAAATGCCTGGTAGATAGAAAATGCCGGCTGGGGCATCTCCGCGTGCATGGACAAATCGACGATATCGCTGATTACAATGTTCATCACCTCATCGCAGTAATGAAAATCGCGGGTGCCCGTGATAAACAGTCTTGCTACTGAGATCGACAATCGATTCAAAAGGTCGCGACTGTCGATCTGCAAATGCTCACACATTGCACTTAATTCCGTGTTTGGTGCCTTTTCAATGACTGCGAGCACGTAATCAAGGTTGGCATCACTCAGACCTTTGGTCATGGAATAAAAGTACTCACCATTCAGTTCTGCCAAGGGTTCAGGACAGGCTTGTCAGAAAAATATATTGCCAGATGTGCTGCCGAACGTCCGCTTTGGCTCGATAGCATCCTTCTTTTACTGACAGCTACTGGCCGATTGCTTCCCGTCGCCATGGGCGCCCTGCTGGCAGACCATGTATTGGCCTTACGAAACGGCGCCGAAGACACCTGAACTCTCCGCAATCTGCCCTTCGGCCCGCAAAAAATCCACAAACGCCCTGAGCGGCGAAGGCATGTGACGGCGCCCGTGATAGTAAAGAAACGGACCGTCGAAGGCCTGCCACCAGTCCTCGAGAATCGGCACCAGTCGGCCATCGGACAGCGGCTCGCGCAGAAAATCCTCGAAGGTATAGACGATGCCCAGCCCGTTGATGGCCGAGCGAATTTTCAAATCGTGCGACGATGTCAGCAGTTGCCCCTGAGGCGGGATACGCACAACGCGGCCGTCTCGATGGAACTCGAACACGCCCACTTTGCCACTCTCGAATCGATGGCCAAGCAGGTCATGGCCCGGCAGTTCTTCGGGGTGGGTGGGCGTACCGCGTTCAGCCAGATAGCGCGGGGCGGCCGCCGCAACGAAGCGCTGGCGACGCGGGCCGATGGGCACGGCGATCATGTCCTTGGCCAGGCTCTCTTCATAGCGCACGCCGGCGTCATACCCGCCAGCGTTGACGTCGACAAAGGTGTTATCCATGACGACTTCGACACTGATCCCTGGATAAAGGCGGAGAAAACGCGCCAGCAGGTCGGGCAACAGAAAGCGTGCCACCGGCACTGGCACATTGAGCTTGAGCGTGCCGACCGGGCGCTGAGCGTCGTCGTCAAGATCGTTGAATGCGGCGTCGATTTCTTGCAAGGCCGGGCGCAGGCGCTCGAGCAATCGCTCGCCGGCCGCCGTCGGCGTGACGCTGCGCGTGGTTCGATTGAGCAGGCGCACGCCCAGGTCGCTTTCCAGCCGACGCATGCAGTCGCTTAGCGACGAGGCGGACAAGCCCCGCTTCTGCGCGGCCGCACGAAATCCCCCCGCCTCGACCACCGCGGCAAATATCGACACATCGGTAAGGTTTGGTTTACGCATGGATGCTTCCTCCGCAGGCGGCTGACTGTACGCCATGCCGTACGGGCCATCCACCAATGCCCGACTTATCCTCGCACATTCGTACACCGATACTGCTCGCTCGCCCCGCCAACCGGGGAACCCTATTACGCGAACGAGAATTCCCCGATGATTCATTCACCCGCTACGCCCAGCAATACCGCAACCCAACGCATCCTCAAGGCCGCCCGGACGCTGTTCGCAATTACCGCGATGGCCGGCACACTGGCTGCGCAGGCTACTACTCGAACGGAGCCGAAGCCGGACTGGTCAACCCATGACATGCCCAGCCAGGAAGGCCGCATCGTGCTGGTGACCGGAGGGACCAGCGGCATGGGCTATGAAGACGCGCTGGCGCTGACGCGAGCCGGTGCCGAGGTGATCATCGCCGCACGCAACGCCGAGCGCGGCCGCGAAGCGATCGCAAACATCAAGCAAGCCGTGCCCAAGGCGCGCGTGCAATTCGAAACGCTGGATCTTGCCAATCTGCAATCGGTGCGTGACCTCGCCAACCGTCTGCAAGGGCGCCTGCCGAGGCTGGACGTGCTGATTAACAATGCTGCAATCATGTCGCCGCCTGTTCGAGGCGTTTCGGCCGATGGCTACGAGATGCAACTGGCGACCAATTACCTGGGGCATTTCGCCCTGACCGGCCTGCTGATGCCCCTGCTACGCAAAAGCGACGATGGTCGGGTGGTCAGCCTGTCGAGCATTGCCGCAGGGCGCGCAGTACTGAACTTCGATGACCTGCAGGCTGAGCGCAATTACGACCCTTTTGCCACCTACAGCCAATCGAAACTGGCGATACTCAAGTGGAGTATCGAGCTGCAGCAGCGCAGCGATGCCGCCGGTTGGGGGATACGCAGCATCGCCGCTCACCCCGGCGTTGCCGTGACCGAGCTGATCGCCCGTGGGCCTGGCCTGGACAGTAAATTCGGCAAACAATGGGCCGTAGAGCGGGACATGTATCATTCCGCAGCGCAGGGCGCGCTGCCCACGCTGTATGCAGCGACGGCGCTGGAGGCTGTTGGCGGTGCCTACTATGGGCCCACCGGAGATGACGAGAAGCGCGGGCCGCTGGGCTTCGCCAAGATGCCTGCGGCCGCTGCCGATCGCTCGAACTCCGACGCGCTGTGGCAACTTTCTGAGCGACTGACCGGCGTCACCTACCGCTGACCCCACTGGAACGGGCAGGCTCCGTTCCATTGCCTCGCCACGCCCACAGGAGCGCACCATGGATATGTCTCTTCTCGCCCACCGCACGAGCGCCATCATCAATGCCGAGGCTCACGAGCTGCGCCCCGCGCTCAATGGCTTTCTGCTGTTCGTTTGCCTGTTCGCCGGCTACTTCATGCTCCGTCCGATCCGCGAATCGATGGGCATCACTGCCGGCGTCGAGAACCTGCAGTGGCTGTTCACCGCGACCTTCTTCATCATGCTGGCGGCCGTTCCGCTGTTCGCCTGGCTCAGCGCACGCGTGCCGCGCCTGCATTTCGTGGACTGGGTGTACGGATTTTTCTGCGCCAACCTGCTGGTGTTCGCCGCCTTGTTCCTGGGCGAGGAAAGCCCGTGGCTGGCGCGAGTGTTTTATGTGTGGATATCGGTCTACAACCTGTTTGTCGTATCGGTCGCCTGGAGCCTGATGGCCGATGTATTCGACAGTGCCCAGGCCAAACGCCTGTTCGCTTTCATCGCGGCGGGCGCCAGCGTCGGCGGCTTGAGTGGCCCTGCGCTGAGCGCCTTGCTGATCGGTCCGCTGGGCGAGTCCGGCCTGATGCTGCTGGCTGCTGTTCTGCTGGGCGCTGCGATGTTGTTCAAGCGCCAGTTGATGCACTGGCGTGAACGGGGTGGCGCAGGACGCCCCGATGCCGCGCCGAGCGAGAGCCCCCGCAGACCGTTGCCGGGCAATCCCTTCAGCGGTATGACGGCCGTTTTGAAATCACCCTATCTGCTCGGCATTTGCAGCTTTGTAGTGCTGTTAGCGACAGTCTCCACCTTCCTTTATTTCGAGCAGGCACGTGTCGTCGCCGAACACTTCCCGGACCGCGAGGCGCAGGTGCGCGTGTTCGGCATCATCGACTTTGTCGTGCAGGCGGGCGCCCTGCTCTGTCAGCTGTTCATCACTGGGCGCCTCGCCCAAAGGCTTGGCGTCGGCGTGCTGTTGGCCATGGTGCCGCTAATCATGTGCGCGGGGTTTATCGGGCTGATCTTCGCCCCCAGCTTTGGCCTTATCGCCGCGCTGATGATCGTGCGCCGCATCGGTGAGTACGCCTTCGTGCGCCCAGGCCGGGAGATGCTGTTTGCCCCGCTCGATGCCGAAAGCAAGTACAAGGCAAAGAACGTCATCGACACCGTGGTCTACCGCGCCGGCGACGCCATCAGCGCCTGGGCGAAAAGCGCGCTGGACGCCCTCGGCCAGGGTGCAGGCATGGCCGCATTGGTCGGCGCGTTGTGTGCACTGCTATGGGGTCTGCTGGGATGGCGGCTCGGCGAACGGGCGGACCGACGATCCAGTGTGTCGGCAGCGCGGCAAACCCCCGCCTGGCGCTCAAGGGGCATTGAGAGAGCGGACGAATAACTTTTGGCTCAGTCGTTCTGACGGTTGACTGCCTCACTACGGAACTGCCGGTCGCAAGCATCGTCCGAGCTTAAGCGTTTAAGCAAACTGCTCGCCACGAGGTTTCCGTTTGAAAGCTGCCATCGTCAAAAAATACCGTCTGATCATCAAAACCTTGGGCTATGTGGGCTGGGCCTTGTTCTGGCTGCTGCTCTGGGACATTGCCGTCACCGTGGACTTCATGCTGTTTCTCAACACCAAGCTGAACCTGCCGCTGATGCCGCTGACCTTGCTCGGCTCGGCGTTGATCGTGCTGATCAGCTTTCGCAACAGCAGCGCCTATAACCGCTGGTGGGAAGCGCGGACGCTGTGGGGGTCGATGATCAACAATTCGCGCAGCTTCGCCCGTCAGGTGCTGACGCTGCTGGACGATGCCGGTAGCGAGGTGAATCCGGTCAAGTCGACCCTGTTGCGCCGCCACGTCGCCTACGTGAATTGCCTCGCCGCACATCTGCAAGGCCAGCCTTGTCCCGAAGAGGTGCGCGCGTTCATTCCCGCCGAAGAGTTCGCCCGCAGTGGCACGACCAATAATTTCGCCAACGATATCCTCACCGGCTCGGCGACTTTGCTTGCTCGGGAATACAAGGCCGGACGCCTGGACAGTATTCGCCTGGCGCGGCTTGAGTCGACGCTGGTGGATCTGTCCAACAGTCAGGGCGGCATGGAGCGGATCGCGAACACGCCGCTGCCCTACCCTTACGTGTATTTTCCACGGCTGTTCATTTCGCTGTTCTGCCTGATTGTGCCGGTGGGACTGGTGGAATCCCTGGGCTGGTTCACGCCGCTGGCGTCGACCGTGGTGGGGTTTATGCTGCTGGCCATCGAGCGCATCGGCACCGATCTGCAGAGCCCGTTTCGCCACAGTGAACATCAAATTCAGATGGAAGCGCTGTGCGAAACCATCGAGAAGAACCTGCAGTCGATGCAGCGTGACTCCATGGGCGATGTGCGCAGGCTTGAAGAGCACGCTTGAGGACATCCACTTTAGTTTATTCGGAAGGCTTTCATGACATTACCCAAAATCGATGATTACCTCGCTGGCTGGGCACTGCTGGGCCTGGACGCGACTGCCCCTTGGGCGTTGGTCCAGGATTGCGAAAACCGGGTCCTGGCATTGCTTGAAACGCTCGGCGCCGGATACCGGCGTCAAGGCAATTGTGCGGTTCACGAAACCGCCATCATCGAGCAAGGTGCTGTTCTCAAGGGCGCGATGATCATCGGCGCGGGCTGTTTCGTTGCGGCGGGCGCTTACCTTCGTGGCGGTGTGTATCTTGGGAAAAACTGCATTGTCGGCCCCAGCTGTGAACTGAAAAGCACCTTCATGCTGGATGGCAGTAAGCTTGCCCACTTCAATTTCGTCGGCGATTCATTGATTGGCGAAGCGGTCAATATTGAAGCCGGCGCGATCATCGCGAACTATCGTAACGAACTGGACGGGGCTGATATAAAAATCCGCCACGAAGGCCGTGCGATAGAAACAGGCGTTAATAAATTCGGAGCGCTAGTGGGTGACGGCTGCAAGATCGGCGCTAACGCAGTGATCGCTCCGGGCGCTTTATTGCAGCGAAACACGCGTGTTCCTCGTCTCGGACTGATCGACCAGTTCGCCTACGATTAAGCGCCGGCATCTTCTGTCATTCGCTGTTCCAGGCGTTGACCATTCGATCCGGCGAATCTGCATTTGATTGAACAGCCCGAATCTCAGGGTAACTAACCCCAGACAGGCCACTTGGCGGCACCGCCCGCACAAGCGGCGCTTACCTGGCTGCGGTCGGCGGTGCGCTTCGGCGCTGGCGTCGTCGCAGGCTTCGCAAGGGGGTTTCAATGACTGAGGATTTCATAGGCTTTTTCACGGCACACATGATTTTAGGGATTTCGTTGGCTAACTGGCTTGTGGCGTTTTTCGCCGCGACGCTCAGTTACCTGCTGACCACGACGGCCATTCGTTTCGCTTTTCGCAAGGTCCAGGCCCGGGCCAGCGCCGGCAACGGTCATCTGACGTACATGGCCAGCGAAGTGTTGTCGGCGACCAGCACCACGTTGCTGTTGTTGGCGTCGATTCTGGTCGGGATCAGTTTGCTGGATTTGCCGGAGCGCTGGCTCGGGCGCGTTAGCAGTCTGTGGTTCGTGGTCGCGGCGTTGCAGGTCGGCCTTTGGACCAACCGCGCACTGGCGCTCGGGCTGCATCGTTATTTCTCGCGACATAGCGCGACCGGCACGTTTCAGGCGAGCGCCCTGGCGACCTTGAGTCTGTGGGGTGTCAGGGTGCTGTTGTGGGCGGTGGTGCTGCTGGCGATGCTGTCGAATCTGGGCGTCAACATTACCGCGTTTGTCGCCAGCCTCGGTGTCGGCGGTATCGCGGTGGCGCTGGCGGTGCAGAATATTTTGGGCGATGTGTTTGCCTCGCTGTCGATTGCCGTCGACAAGCCGTTTGAGGTGGGCGATTTCATCGTGGTCGGCACGCTGGCCGGTACGGTCGAGCACGTTGGCCTGAAGACCACGCGCATCCGCAGTCTGGGCGGCGAGCAGATCGTCATGGCCAACGCCGACATGATCGGCAGCACCATCCAGAACTACAAGCGCTTGCAGGAGCGCCGGATTGTGTTCGAATTTCGTCTGACTTACGAATGCACCAGCGAACAGATTCGGCAGCTCACGCAGCGGGTTGAAGCGATCATCAAGCAGGAAAAACAGGCTCGATTCGACCGCTGCCATTTCCGCAGTTTTGGTGAAAGCGCGCTGGAATTCGAAACCGTCTATATCGTTCTGGACGCCAGCTACAACGTTTATATGGACGTGCAGCAACGCATCAATCTGGCAATCATGGAAGCGGTGGCCGAGCTCGACGCGGCGTTTGCCTTCCCGGCGCGCACGGTGCATGTCGCCTCGTTGCCCGAGTCCGCCGCGCTGCCGGCACGTATACAGCAATCTTCGCGTGCGCAACATGCTTGAGCTGAAGAGTCCGCGAAACCGGTTTTTCTACTTGTCGCGCACAATCACAACCCCTTATAAGACTGCCATTACTTCCGATAACAAGAGGCTGTACCCATGAGCAACGCCTGGAACGAAGGTTATTTCACCGACGAAGGCTACACCTACAGCTATAGCCGGGAGATCAATCCGGTGTTCCTGCGTTACTGCCTGTTGTTGCGCGGTTTTGCCACGCTGGACAACACCGATGGCGTTCACTGCGAGCTGGGCTTTGGTCAGGGCGTGTCGGTCAACATCCACGCCACGGCCAATCCGGGTGGGTTTGTCGGCACGGATTTCCACCCGGGCATGGCCGCCCATGCCATCGACCTCGCGGCCGCTGCGAATAATGGCGCCCGTCTCTATGACGACAGCTTCGAGCAGCTATTGGCGCGTACCGATTTGCCACAGTTTGACAGCATCAGCCTGCACGGCATCTGGACCTGGGTCAGCCGCGACAACCAGAAACTGATTGTCGAATTCGCCCGCCGCCACCTCAAGCCGGGCGGCATGCTCTACGTCAGCTATAACTGCTTCCCGGGCTGGTCGCCCTCGGCGCCGCTGCGCAATCTGTTCAGCCTGCACGACCGGTTCGCCAACGCCTCGTCGCGCTCCGGTCAGCGCATCGACGCCGCGCTGCAATTTTCCGAAGCGATGCTGGCGGCCAATCCCAAATACGCCGCCGCGGCGCCGAGTCTCGGCGCGCGCTTGCAGAGCATCAAAGGTCAGGACCGTCACTACGTCGCCCACGAATATTTCAATCGCGACTGGAACTGCATGTATTTCGCCGACATGGTCGACGCGCTGGCTCCGGCCAAGCTCGATTACGCCACCACGGCCGTGCCGCTGGACTCAGTCGACCCGCTGAACCTGAGCGCCGAAGGCATGGATTTCCTGGAAACCATTGAACACCCGATCATGCGCGAACAGGCGCGTGACTATTTCGTCAATCAGCACTTCCGCCGCGATCTGTACGTGCGTGGCGCGACCCGGCTGTCCGCTGCCGAACGCCGCGCGAAGATGCTCCACACGCGTTTTGTGCTGCTGCAACCCTGGGAGACCGTAGCGGGTTCGGTCACCGGCCCTGCCGGCGAAGCGACGCTGCAACCAGAGATCTACGGCCCGGTACTCGATGCGCTGGCGGCACAGGCTTATACCGCCAAATCGATGCGCCAATTGCTCACCGAAGCGGCTCCGCTGACTTACGACGACCTCGAACAAGCACTCGCCGTACTGATCGGCATGGGCGCTGTGGCGCCGTGCCAGAGCGAGGCCGCCGAGGCGCAGGTCAGCGGACGCTGCGCCGCGCTCAATCTGCAACTGTGCAAACGCTCACTCTATGCCGCCAACATCCAGACGCTGGCCAGCCCGGTCACGGGCGGGGGCGTGACCGTGAGCCGCTTCCAGCAACTGTTTCTGATCTCGATCAAGCAAGGCAAACAGCAGCCGGCCGAGTGGGCGCAACTGGCGTGGAGTGTGATCAGCGAACAGGGTGAAGTACTCCTCAGCAACGGCCAGCCATTACTCACTGCGCAAGAAAATATCGCCGAACTGACCGCACAGGCGCAGGCGTTTGCCGAGCAATCGCTGGTGGTGCTCAAGGCGCTGAAAATCGCGTGATTGCCAGGTAACCGGCAACTTGATGTGGGAGCGAGCCTGCTCGCGAAAGCGCTGGATCAGGCGCTGAATCCGCTGACTGACGAACAGCATTCGCGAGCAAGCTCGCTCCCACAGTGGCTCTTGAGCAGAGCTGCGCCAATAGTCTTTTTTCTTGAACTTACAGCCCTCTGCCGTCCGTCCAGACCCACCCGCAATAAAGGAAATTTCTGCTTCGCCCGCACCTCACAAGCTATGCATGCGCTGACACCCGCAAGGGTTAATGCGCGATAGCCTGGTCTGAGGAAAATCTGCATGTTCATACATAACAAGCGACTTCAGTACACCGTACGCGTGGCCGAGCCCAACCCGGGCCTGGCGAATTTACTGCTTGAACAATTCGGCGGTGCCAATGGCGAATTGGCGGCAGCGGCCCGTTACTTCATACAAGCCCTGGCCGAGGAAGACCCGGGACGAAAAGATCTTCTGCTGGACATAGCCACCGAGGAGTTGAGTCACCTGGAAGTGGTCGGCTCGATCATCGTGATGCTCAACAAGGGTGCCAAAGGTCAGATCGCCGAGGGCGTTCAGGAAGAAGGCGAGCTTTACCGTGCGCTCAACGGAGCCGGTAACGACTCGCACATCACCAGTCTGCTTTACGGTGCCGGCGCACCGCTAATCAATTCTGCAGGCATGCCGTGGACAGCGGCGTACGTTGATTCAATCACTGAACCTACCGCCGACTTCCGTTCGAACATCGCAGCGGAAGCACGGGCAAAAATTCTCTACGAGCGTTTGATCAACATCACCGATGACCCGGGCGTGAAAGAGGCGCTGGGCTTTTTGATGACGCGCGAAATTGCGCATCAACAGTCGTTCGAGAAAGCGCTGCATGCGATCCAGCCCAACTTCCCGCAGGGCAAACTTGCCGGGATGCCTGAGTTCACTCACAAGTATTTCAACATGTCGGGCGAGCCAAACGTACGCGGGCCATGGAACAAGGGTGACGCTTGGGAGTATGTGGAAAATCCGGAGCCAGCGGTCGATGGCGGCGATGGGCTGGCGACTGTCAGTCTCCCTGCAGAAGACGCAGACGTCCTGGAAGCCATGAAGCTTCGCACGGCCTCTGATCCGCTTAGCGAGCCCGTTACCGGTGCCGACCTTGGGTCAGGTTATGTGCAAGGCAAAGATATTTGAATCCTGTCAGGCGGCCCCCTTTCGGGGTCGCCACCTGCTCGAGGTGATCAACATGAAAAACAGCAAAGTCTCGGCGCTGACTTCAGATTATTTTCAACACCTGATGGAGCAAGCGTCCGCCGGTTTTGAGCTTGACTGCAAACAGGCTTGTCGCGGACTGAGGGTCAGCATGGCGGTGAAAGTTTTCGGAATGGGCACTCTGTTGCCGAATAATTTTGCCGATGAGGACACCGTCAGCAAACCAACGGGAAGATTTGCTTCGATGTGAGCCTTGCGTCTGCGCCTGATAGAGATGAACCCTCACCGGACATTCAGAACAGCACGGAGGCTGCTTCTCTCATAAATATTTCAATGGTCTTTGGCCCTACCCCCTCAAACTCGGCCAGACGTTTTTCCAGCGCCCGACGGTCAGCGCTCGCAGCCACGATGTTGCTCACTTTGCCGGCATACTCGGTGTTGAGCTTGTTTGCCAACGCGAGCAATCGCGACGCCGTGCTCTCGTCGTAACGCACGTAATGCGCCTGACCCAGCATCGAGACCAAATGACGGTGCGTGCAGTGCGCAAGCTTTTGCGGCGTATCTTTCTGATGCTGCTCTACTATGACCTGATACGCCCTGGCGGCAATCGCGCCCTGAATTCTTTTACCCATCAGAAAACTGGCGAGCAGCCATTTGAAGAGGCCGGTTTCGCTGGCCCCCAGAAGGTCAATGTTCAAGTCACGTGCAGTGATGATTTCGCTCACAAGGTTTCCTTCAAGCAGACCCGATTACCCATGTTGACACGGCAAGACTACGAACGATCCGCCGGCGGATCCCCGCATGCCTCGAGCGATAAATTGAATCCCCAGTGGAAAACCGCGGTCATCATCTCAGGATGAAAGCGGACACGCATAAGGACCCTCATATGCTCGGTCGCACATCGCCCGAAAAGAAGGGGCATGACGCCGCAGAAACGGCCCCGATCAAAGCGGCAAGCGATATAGCCGCCTTTCGCCTCACGGTCATCTTCATGCTGACGGTCATTTTGGCCTTTCTGGGTGTGGAGGGATGGCGGACGTGGCGTGACTATCATGCGGCCTTCTCGTCGGCGCGCGATTCGGTCACGAACCTCGCGCGGGCCACAGCGCAGCATGCCGAGGACGCCATTCGCCAGGTGGACGTATTGACCGCCGCTTTAGGCGAGCGCGTAGAAGGCGATGGATTGCAAAACATCAATTCGCCCCGCATCCACAAGCTGCTGGTCCAGCAGGCCAAATTGATGCCGCAGTTGCATGGACTGTTTATTTACGGCCCGGACGGGCAATGGATAGTCACCGACAAGGAAATCATCCCGGATCCGGCAAACAACGCCGACCGCGATTACTTCCAGTATCACCGTACCCACACCGACCGAAATGTGCGTATTGGCGAGGTCGTCAAAAGCAAGTCCACCGACGACCTGATCATCCCGATCTCGCGCCGCTTGAATAACCCGGATGGCTCCTTCGCCGGCGTGTTGCTGGGGACCATCAAAGTCAGTTATTTCGTCGACTACTACGGTGATTTCAAGATCGACGACAAGGGCGCACTGGTTCTGGCGCTGCGCAGTGGAACAATCCTGGTACGCCGTCCCTTTATCGCCTCGGTCATCGGCCAGAGCCTCGCCGACAGTGAAGTTTTCAAGAATTACCTGCCCGTTGCCAATGAAGGCATCGCCGAAGTCAGAGCCATCGTCGACGGCACGGAGCGTTTGTATGGTTACAGAGCATTGACCACATACCCGTTGGTGGTTGAAACAGGGCTGTCGCGCGAATCCATCATTGCGCCCTGGCGCTGGGATCTGATCAAAACCGGGTTTGTGTTGTTGTCGGTGATTTCTGCGTTCAGCGTATTCGGACTGATCGTCCTGCGGCAGTTGCGCCAAAGAATGGTGATGGAAAAGGATTTGCGTCGTGCACACCAGGCCATGAAAGACATGGCATTGACCGACAGCCTCACCGGCCTGGCCAACCGGCGGCGTCTGGACACTGCTCTGGTTGACGAGATTCGTTTGGCCAGACGGCAAGGTTCGTCCATTTCGCTGATCATGATCGACGTTGATCACTTCAAGCTTTACAACGACACCTATGGGCATGCAGCGGGTGACGACTGTCTGAGCGCGGTGGGGATGGCGATCTCACAAGCGGTAAAGCGACCGGGTGATCTGGCGGTCAGGTATGGCGGGGAGGAGTTCTCCGTGTTGCTGCCCAATACCGATATTCGGGGCGCGGCGCTCGTTGCTCAGGAAATACTTGAGTCTATTCGCTCATTACGAATCGAACACACTGCCCATCCGCAAGGTCACGTCACGGCCAGCGCAGGTATCGCTGTTGGCAGGCCTGCCGAACATGACGTCACCCCCGCCAGCCTGATCGATTCCGCTGACAAGATGCTCTATGCCGCGAAGCAGAAAGGCAGGGATCGCTATTGCAGTGGCGGGGAGCGCAGCGGCCAATCCGTGACTGGCCAGCAATGCGATTGACAGTGAGAGTCAGTCCGTCCGAACAGCCACCTCAATATCCGTCAAACCGACCCGCTGAGCCTGCTCGAGAATCTGCTCCGGCGTCGAATCCGCCGTGGGCATGACCAGGCTGTTTTCCGCATCGCCCAAATGCAGTTCCAGCAGATGCATCGCTGCAGCGTGCGCGGGCAGTTGCGCATCGTTGAGTTCGAGCAGATAAGTACGGGGTTCGCCGTTGAATCGGTATTCGATGTGGTAGGTGTGCATGCTGGTATCCGCGTCAGTGAAAGTGGGCAGCTGATTATCCTGATGAGCCGGTCAGGTTTTAGTTCAAACAAACGGCGATTTTGCTTTTCCAGGCAAACTTTTTGCGCAGCGGGGCGTCCTCTTCTTAACTCTCCATTACAGCTGATCACAGCTAAGGACTGGCAATGACCTTTTTCGTTTTCCTTCTGGCCTGCGCGGCGGCGGCAACTACCGGTGTGATGTTCAAACCCGGCGCGTGGTACGAATCGCTGAACAAACCCTCCTTCACCCCGCCCAACTGGGCATTTCCCGTGGCCTGGACAATTATCTACCTGTTGCTGGCCTGGGCCGGTTATCGCTTGAGCTTGATACCCGGCAGTCAAACCGTGCTGGCCTTGTGGGCAGCGCAGATTGCGCTGAACACGTTGTGGACGCCGGTGTTTTTCGGCGCGCATCAAGTGCTGGCGGCGTTGATGATTCTGCTGGTGCTGTGGCTGGTGGTCGCGGCGATGGTGGTGTTGGCGCTGCAACTGGACGTGGTCACCGGGCTGATTCTGTTTCCTTATCTGGCGTGGCTGTGCGTCGCAGCGGCGCTGAACTTCTCGATCCTGATGAAGAATCGCACATGAGCGATTTCCCCTGGCCACACGGCGCGCGCGAATTGGCGCAAGTGCGCGCCTTCAATAAAAAACTCGCCTGGCTGCCGCGCTTCAAGATCCGCAATCGCCTCACGCCACGGTTGATTCAGGCGTTGCTGCGGGTGAGTCAGGTCGGCCGCGCAGGCCAGTTGCGTCAGCATGGACTGACGGCTGAACGCAGGACGTTTGATTCAGTCCCCGTGCGGATTATTCGCCCCAAGGGCCAGGCTAAAGGCGTGGTCGTGGATTTTCATGGCGGCGGCTGGGTGATCGGCAATGCGCAGATGAATGACAACTTCAACATCGCCATCGTCAATGCCTGCGACGTCGTGGTGGTATCAGTGGACTATCGGCTGGCCGTGTCGACGCCGATCGAAGGATTGCTGGAAGACTGTCTGCGCGCCACTCGCGGGATTTTGAGCGACGACGAATTGAGCGGATTGCCCGTCGTTGTCGTCGGCGAATCGGCGGGCGCACACTTGGCCGCAGCCACCCTGCTCGCCCTGAAAGCTTCGCCACCGCTGCTGCGACGAATCAGCGGCGCGCTGTTGTATTACGGCGTCTACGACCTGACCGGAACGCCCAGCGTGTGCACGGCGCCAGCGGACACGCTGGTGCTCGACGGCCCCGGGATGGTCGCGGCGTTGCGCCTGCTCACCCCGGACATGACGGACGAGCAGCGACGCCAGCCACCATTATCGCCGCTGTATGGCGACTTCAGCGGTCTGCCGCCAGCGCTGCTGTTTGCCGGCGAACTCGATCCGCTGCGTGATGACACCGTGCTGACTGCCGAGCGCTGGCGTCAGTCGGCGCCGGTCGAATTGCAGATGCTGCCGGAGTGTCCGCACGGGTTTATCCATTTCCCGACCGCCACTGCACAGCACGTGCTGGCTTATAGCCGGGAGTGGATTTCGGCTCGCCTCACGACTGCCTCACAGCCTGCCTATACCTTCGCATTGCCCAGTGACACCATCGTGTAATAGCTCGCCGGCGTGGCATTTGCTCTGATTGCGCGTCCTTCTCAGACACAGACGCATCAGTCATAACACCGAAAAATGCCGGGAGTCGCCCATGAACAAGTTAACGACCGCCGCTGGCGCGCCAGTGGTCGACAACAACAATACGCAAACTGCCGGCCCAGGCGGCCCGGCACTGCTGCAAGATGTCTGGCTGCTGGAAAAGCTTGCGCATTTCGATCGGGAGGTTATTCCAGAGCGGCGCATGCATGCCAAGGGCTCAGGCGCTTTTGGCACGTTTACCGTCACCCACGATATCAGCCGTTACACCAAGGCCAAGGTGTTTTCCGGCGTGGGTAAACGCACCGACATTTTTGTACGCTTCTCGACCGTCGCCGGCGAGCGTGGCGCCGCTGATGCCGAGCGCGACATTCGCGGCTTTGCCATCAAGTTCTATACCGAGCAAGGCAATTGGGATCTGGTGGGCAACAACACTCCGGTATTCTTCTTGCGCGACCCGTTGAAGTTTCCTGACCTCAATCACGCGGTCAAACGCGACCCTCGCACCAACCTGCGCAGCGCCAGGAACAACTGGGATTTCTGGACGCTACTGCCCGAGGCGCTGCATCAAGTCACGATCGTCATGAGTGATCGTGGCCTGCCGCAGTCCTACCGCCACATGCACGGGTTCGGCAGCCACACCTACAGCTTCATTTCCCCGGTCAACGAACGCTTCTGGGTCAAGTTCACCTGGAAGACTCAGCAGGGAATCGCGAACCTGACCGATCAACAAGCCGCGACCCTCGTGGGCACTGATCGCGAAAGCGCCCAGCGGGACTTGTACACCAGCATCGAGCAAGGCCAGTTTCCACAATGGAAGCTATTTATACAGGTCATGCCGGAGGCCGATGCTGCCACCTATCCAATCAATCCATTCGATTTGACCAAAGTCTGGCCGCACCAGGATTACCCGTTGCTCGAAGTCGGCCTGCTTGAACTCAACCGCAACCCGGACAATTACTTTGCCGATGTTGAACAGGCGGCGTTCAACCCGGCCAACGTCGTGCCCGGCATCAGTTTTTCGCCGGATAAAATGCTCCAGGCGCGTTTGTTTTCCTACGGTGATGCACAGCGCTATCGCGTCGGCGTCAATCACCACCAGATTGCGGTGAATGCGCCCCGCTGCCCGGTCAACAGTTTTCACCGCGACGGCCAGATGCGCACCGACGCCAACGCTGCCAGTACCCTCGGCTATGAGCCCAACAGCTATGGCGAATGGGTCGAGCAACCTGACTTTCGCGAGCCACCGCTGGCCCTGCACGGCAGCGCCGGGCATTGGAACCATCGCGAAGACACCGACTACTTTTCGCAACCGGGGGCACTGTTCCGCCTGATGAGTTCCGAGCAGCAAAACGCGCTATTCGACAACACCGCACGTGCGATCAAGGGCGCGTCGGCGCAGTCGATACAGCGCCATATCGAACACTGTACGCAGGCCGATTCGGCCTATGGCGCCGGTGTTGCCCTGGCAATTGAACGCTTGAGTTGAGCCCCCGCGTTAAGCGCAAGCAAAGCGAGAGGCGCGGCGCGGGGCCAGATTCCGAGGCCGCGGCTTTGATGGCTGACAGCGCTGATCAGGCTTGCGGGTCTGTCATGCAGACAGGTCCATTGAAATCAGCCCCGCCGCCGCATAGCTGCCGATCAATTCATCGAACAGCGCAATATCGCCTCGGCTCCGGGCGACCAACTGCGCGCCGGCCACCGCGGCGTAAATCGCCCGGGCGCGCGCCTTGCAGCGTTCTTCACTGGCCGACCCGGCCGCGGCCAGCACCTGCGTCAGCCATTCGATGTTGATTTCTGCGAACTTTTTCACCTGGTCTTTGACAGGCTCCGGCAGATCTTCGTACTCGGCGGCCATGAAGCTGACGAGGCACAGCCGATTACCGTTCTCCAGCGAGGTGCGAAAGATTGACGGGTACATCGTCAGGCAGCGTTGCGGCTCGGGATTGGCCTCTCGAATGTCGTGCAAAACCTTGGCCGCGTCCTGCCAGTAACGTTCGGCAACCGCCGCGCCGAGGTCGGCTTTGCTGCGAAAATGGTAGTAGATGCTGGCGTTCTTGATACCGACCACTGCGCCGATACTGCGAAAGTTGATGCCGTTGTAACCGTGAGTCTGCGCCGCTGTTTTCGCGGCATCGAGAATCGCTTCCCGAGCGTTCTGGCTCATGTCTTTGTCCTTGGTGATCCTCAATCAATGGGCGAAGTGTACCTTGCAAACGCAAACCTGCCAATTGACAGGCAGGGGCTTGACACGATGCGAATCCGGTCGCAATCTTCGCCTACCAAATGACAGGCAGGTGAACCGAAATGACCGCTACTGCTTCGCAAAACAGTGTTCAATCCACTTCGATGTTGAAAATCTACGATTGGTACAACGGCCCCTACCCGGCCCGCGTGCGGATCGCTCTGGCAGAAAAATCGCTGTTGCCGCGCACCGAATTCGTTTCGGTGAATCTGTGGCGGGGTGAGCACAAAAAGCCGGAATTCTTGCGCTTGAATTACTCCGGTACGCTGCCAGTGCTGGAGCTGCAGGACGGCACGCTGATTGCCGAATGCACCGCCATCACCCAATACCTGGACGCACTCGATGGCAGCCCGACCCTCACTGGCCGCACGCCCGTGGAGAAGGGTCTGATCCAGATGATGACCAAGCGTGCGGAAATTGAGTTTCTTGATGCAGTGAGTGTGTATTTCCATCACGCAACGCCAGGGCTCGGCCCAGAGGTCGAGCTGTACCAGAACGCCGAATGGGGTAATCGCATGCGCGACAAGGCTGTGCGGGGCATGCGCTATTTCGACGAGGTGTTGCGACGCCAGCCCTTCGTGGCCGGCGACAGCTTCTCGATGGCGGACATTGCCGTGTTGGGCGGGATGATTTTTTCGGCGTTGGTGGAATTACCCGTGCCTGAAGAATGCTCGGCCCTGCGCGAGTGGCATGCGCGCATGCAAGAGCGGCCGAGTGTGCAGCAATGGCGGGCGATGGTAGAGCGCGGCGAGCCGCAAAACTGAGAAACAAGAAAGGCGCCTTCATCGGCGCCTTTTTCGTGGTTAGCCCACCTTGATCACAATCTTGCCAAACGCGCCTTTGGCCAGATGCTCATAGGCTTCCCGAGCCTGCTCGAACGGATAGACCCGATCAATAACAGGACTGATGTTGTGTTCGGCAAGGAAGCGGTTCATCCGGTCGAACGAGGAGCGCGGCGCGACGGCGATGCCGCGTATCGTGGTCTGGCGGAAGATCAGCGGCATCAGGTTGAGCTCAACCGTCTGCCCGGTCAGAAAACCGATCTGCGCGATGCGTCCGGACGCTTTGGTCGCCGCCACGGACTGATTGATGCCGTTGCCCCCGGCCACATCGAGCAGCAGATCCACACCCTTGCCCTCAGTGAGTTTCAGCACCTCGTCCGCCCAGTTTGGCGTGGTCCTGTAGTTAATCCCGGCGACCGCCCCCAACTGTTTTACGGCGCGCAGATTGTCATCGCTGCTCGACGTTGCGATGACTTTTGCCCCCAGCGCCGTAGCGATCTGCACGGCAAAAATCGATACGCCGCCGGTGCCCTGAACCAGCACGGTCTGGCCCGGTTGCACCGCGCCGAAATCGACCAGCGAGTACCACGCGGTGAGCGCGGCGATCGGCAGCGTGGCCGCCTCTTCATCGCTCATGTTGGCCGGCGCGCCGACGGCGCTGTCCTCATGAATGATCATGTACTCGGCCAGGCCGCCGGGCAGTGGCGAGCCGAAGCAGTAATCCGGCTCGTTCGGCCCCGGCTCGCCATCCAGCCAGCGCGAGTACAAATGCGAATTGACGCGATCGCCGATCTTGAAACGGCTGACGCCCTCGCCGATCGCAACCACCGTGCCGGCAGCGTCGCTCACCGGAATCAGCGGTTTGGGAACCATGTGCGGTTCATAAATGCCATCGACGATGGCCTTGTCGCGAAAATTCAGCGAGACAGCGCCCACCTTCACCAGCAACTCGCCAGCCTTGGGCTGCGGGGTCGCTGCTTCTCCCAGTTGCAGATTGTCGAGTCCGAAATCTTTCAGTAACCACGCTTTCATGGCGAATCTCCAAATGCACGTCAATGGCCGCAAACCACAGCGGGTTTGCCTTGAGGCACATGGTTCGCTTTTGCAGGCTGGCAATAAATGCCGAGAAAAAGACAGGATTGTTCTATCCTGAGGCAACAAACCTGCACACCGGATCACCTCATGGAATTACTCCAGTCAATGCGCCTGTTCGCCAGGCTGGCTGAGCTGGGCAGCTTTACCAAAGCCGCCGAGTCGCTGGACATCGGCCGCCCGCAAGTCACCCGCTACATCAAGGAGCTGGAAACGTCTCTGGGCGTGCGGCTATTTCAGCGCACCACGAGGAAAGTCGCCCTCACCGCTGAAGGCGAACAGTTCTACCAACGGGTACAAGAGATTCTCGCGGACATCACGGCGGCGACGTCCATGTTCGATCGCACCGGGGCAACGCTGACGGGGCGTCTTCGCATCGATATCCCCACGGCGTTCGCCCAGATGGATTTCATCAGTAGCCTGCGAACATTTACCGACAGCTACCCGGGCGTCAGCCTGGTGTTAGGCGTGACAGACCGGACGGTTGATCTGGTCGGCGAAGGCGTCGACTGTGCGCTGCGCATCGGTGAGCTACCGGACTCGACCCTGATCGCCCGCCCGATCGCCATGGCCACCATGGTGACCTGCGCAGCGCCCGAATATCTGCGCGAGCACGGCACGCCAGAGACCCTCGATGATCTCGCCAGCCATCGCGGTGTTAATTTTCTGTCTGGCCAAAGCAACCGCACATTGCCCTGGCAGTTCTCGGTTGAGGGCCGGCAACGAACATTCGTCAGTCACACTGCAATCACTGTCACCGAGTCGAACGCCTACGTTCAGTGCGGCGTGTCGGGCTTTGGCATTATCCAGGCCCCGGGTATCGCAGTTGCCGAGCATCTGGCCAGCGGCGCCCTGGTGGAAATTCTCCAGGCCTTGCGGCCGGCACCGCGCCCGGTATCGCTGCTGTACCCCAGCCGCGCTCACTTGCCTGCGCAGGTGCAAGTGTTTATCGAATGGCTGCAGGTGCGATTTGCGCAGTTATACGCCGCGTGGGTGGTGGTTTAGATCAGGCTTTGCACCATGACCTGCACGCTTACGGCTTGACGCTGATCCCTCGAGCCGCGAAGACCTCACGGGCAGCGGCGATGCCGTTCAAGGCGCTGGGAAATCCCGCATAGACCGTCATTTGCAAGATCACATCAATCACTGCCTCGGGTTTGCACCCGACATTGAGCGCGCCGCCAATATGCACTTTCAGTTGTGGCTGTGCATTGCCCAGCGCGGTCAATGCCGCGACGGTCGCCAGCTCGCGAGTGCAGTAGTCGAGTCCGGGACGGGCGAACACATCGCCATAGGCAAAGCTCAGTATCCAGTCGGCCAGCTCGGGCGCTGTGTCCTTCAACGAGTCCACCACGGCCTGACCGGGTCCGCCGGTAATCTGCATCAACGCGGCCTCTCCGCGCGCTCGACGATCAGTTGTCTCGATGGGCGCCGCGACGCTGGTAACGCTTGCGCCAATCAGAGTGGCGGACAGAAATTGGAGGAAACGCGGAAGCTTACGGATCATGGTGGTGCCCCTTTTGCTCGAGTTGGTGGTAGATCTGAATCTTGTTATCCAAAACGTCGAGGGACTGGCTCAACTCGCGGATCTGCGCTTCGACGTCCTGGCGATGCCGTTCCAGCAGCGCTCGTCGTTGTGCCAGGGTCGCGTCGCCCAACCGGCGCAGCTCGGCGTAACAGAGCATTTGCTGGATCGGCATTCCCGTGGCTTTCAGCCGCAGCAGAAACTCGGCCCAAAGCACGTCCTTCTCGGCATAGACCCTATGGCCATTCCCTGCGCGAACAACCGCGTCGAACAGCCCGATCCGTTCGTAGTACCTGATCGTGTGCGGGCTTAAATCAAGGCGCCTGGACAATTGTGAAATGGTCAGATTTGGATTCATGGGGATCACCGTAAATGTTTGAGTGCACTCTAAGTCAAGCGAATGTGTAGAGGCTGATAACCCTTTTTCGGGTCCCCCTCTTTCGGTAGCCACGGTCACCAGTATGCGCCTGCAGCCTGGCATTAACGCGCCAAAGCAACTCGTCCAGCACAATCCGGATCGCCATCAGACAGCTTTGAAAAATCTCACTGATAGTTAATATCGACAAAACAACATTGAACGCCTACCAACTGGATGGTAGCGTTGTTTCCTGTTTTGACCCTAACCGCTACAGTGAGAACCTTATGCAAGACTGGAAACAAACCCGCAAAGATATCAATGCTCGCCTCATGGAACTTAACGGCTTGTCCCCTGACACCCTGAAAGGCATGGCCGCTCTGGGTGCCGCCGGTGTCAAGACCAACCATCTGGATGCGAAGACGCGCGAACTGATTTCCCTGGCGGTCGCAGTCACCACCCGCTGCGATGGCTGCATCGCCTTTCATGCCGCCGAAGCCAGGAAGATCGGCGTCACCAGCGAGGAAGTGGCTGAAGCCTTGGGCGTGGCGATCAACATGAATGCCGGAGCCGCACTGGTGTACAGCACCCATGTGCTGGACGCGTTCGATAAATCGTAAATCTGCTCCCCCTCCTCCAGTTCGAGATTAACCATGAACAAGCTGTTTACCCCTTACGATCTGTCCGGCATCAAGTTGAAAAATCGTGTGGTCATGGCGCCCATGACACGCACCCGCACACTGACCAACGTCGCAAACGAGTTCACCGCCGAGTACTACGCACAACGGGCTTCCGCTGGCCTTCTGATCACCGAAGGCTTGCCGGTTTCCGATGAGGCCCGTGGCTACCTTTACACCCCTGGCATTTACACTGATGAACACCTCAATGGCTGGCGTCAGGTCACCGACGCGGTGCATGCCAAAGGCGGAAAGATCTTCGCGCAGTTGTGGCACGTTGGCCGTATGTCACACGTGTCGGTGCATGGTTTGGTGCCGGTTTCTTCCGGCACGCAACCGGCTGTCGACACTACCGTTTACGCGTGGGTTTCGCCGAACGAGGCCGGCCCCGTGCAACCCAGCGTCCCTCGAGCATTGCGCACGGAAGAGATCAAACGCGTTATCGCTGACTTCGTGAAGTCCGCACGCATGGCGATGGATGCCGGATTTGACGGTATCGAGATCATGGCGGCCAACGGTTTTCTGTTTGATCAGTTCCTCAGCAGCGCTTTGAACACTCGCACCGATCAGTACGGAGGCTCTATCGCCAATCGCCAGCGTTTTCTGCTTGAAACCCTTGACGCCATCGCCGATGAAATCGGTGGCGCCCGGATCGGCGTGCGGTTCTCGCCATTTGGCCGCCTCTATGACTTTGGCGTGTATGAGGGCGAAGCAGAAACCTGGATGAGCATGGCGGCGGCGCTCAACGAGCGTGAACTGGCCTATGTTCACCTCAACTACCAACCGACCCTTCTCGCCGCTCAGACCCCACCCGGTTTTGGCGCGGCTTTGCGTGCAGCCTACAAAGGTACCCTGATGGCCGCCGGCGGTTTTACCCAGGCCCTCGCTGAAGCGGAACTGGCCAAGGGCGAACTTGACCTGATCGCCTTCGGCACGGCCTATATCGCCAACCCTGATCTGGTCGAGCGTATGCAGAACGGCTGGCCGTTGGCAGCAAGCGATCGCGCGACCTATTACGGCGTGGGTGACCGTATCGCCGAGGGCTACACCGACTATCCGGCATTCCTCGCGACCAACACCTGACGGCCCGGTAGCTCAGTTAAAAAAAACGCCCTGTTCGATAGGCATTTCAATACCGATCGAACAGGGCGTTTCGCGTTTCCAGCGGATCAATGACGACTGATGCACGCAGAATTTGCAAACAGGCCAATCAGCTTTCACGCACCTCCAGGGTCGGCACCATACGGACTGCCCGGGAGAAGTTGGCGTAATTGACCGACGTTTTGAGCACGGCGCTGTGCAGTTCTTCAACGCGCGCGCGAGGGGCGTCGGTGTGTAAGCGAATCGCCACGCTCACTTCGTCGTAACCCGGATTGACGTTCTCGTCGATGCCCAGAAAGCCGCGCAGATCGAGAGTGCCGTTGGTCTCGATTTCCAGGCTGTGAATCGTAATCCCCATCATCGCGGCATTGGCGGCGTAACCGACGGACATGCATGCATTAAGCGCAGCCATCAGCAGTTCTTGAGGGTTTGGCGCAGAGTTCTCGCCCAGCAATTCATTTGGCTCATCGGCGGCAATTTCAAAATCACGCGAGTACGTTTCACCGGCCAGGCTGTACCGATTGACTTTCGCCACTGTGCGAGTCTGACCTTGCCACTCGGTCCTGACATTAAAACTGGCGTGGCGCTTGGTCGAATCCTCGGCAATACCTTGCGCGAACTGCTGGAGCGCGGCGACGTCGATACCGTTCAGGTTGTTGTTCACTTGCGGGTTCCTCTTAGGATGGACCGGACGCTTCCGGAAAGAGAAACAACTCTACCAAGTAGTAGGTAGCTGTTCAACGAATAAGTTTTCCTTTCAATCAAGAGGTTTCTGACGCAAAAAAAAACGCCTCGTCAATACGAGGCGTTCAATGAAGTAGAGTGCGTTGTAGCGTGGCAAGTCCTAGTGACGCTGGGGCACCACACGCAGTCCATCCAGAAGGAGATCGAACCCGGACGACTGCGCATAAGCATCGCTCAGCGCCCAGGAAACGAAGCTGTTCCCTTCCAGCGTATTGAGAATCAGCCGGGCGATAAGTAACGCGCTGTGTTCGGCCTTGAGTTCGCCGAGGGATTGACCTAAGGCGATATTGGCCTGCAGCCACTCGAGGTGAATCTGGAAAAAGTCTCGGGTCAGTGCCTGCAGACTGTCGGGTAATGCCAGCAACTCGGCGGCCAAGGCTCCGCACAACGGCAGCATGCCGCTGGTGCTGCTCTGGGCGAACATGTGCGCAAACGCCTTCAGACGTTCAATCACGCCGGCATTGTCGGCATTGATCTGCTCCAGTTGATTTCTGAAACGGAACAAATAGCTCTCGACGATGGCAATTGCCATGCCTTCCTTGGTAGGAAAGTGGTGATGAATACTCGCCTTCTTGATGCCGATTTCCGTCGCGAGGTCAGCATAGCTGAACGCTGCATAACCTTTGGTACGCAGCAGGATTTCCGCGCTGGAGAGAAGGTCGGAACGTGTACTCATGAAACAGCATCCAGAGGTTGGCAGGCCGCAATCATAAAGGAGTCATACCGCAGAAGACAGCCTACGCCCGACGGCTCCGCTCTCGCGCACTCGGTTTGCTGCCCCAGAAAGTCAACGTTTGCGTGTGCATACGCCATCCGGTCAATTTTGGCTTCCCGGAGGCAGTCATACGATCTCTAGCTTTAAACCCAGGTATGAATAACTGCCCCTGAAGCCCAGCTAACGCATGCGCCTCTGCGAGCGCTCTTGCCCGATGTAACCGTATACGGTACAAAACGACCTAGTTGTACGATGACATAATAAAAATTCCTGCGCCGCCAGAACGGCGTAGCACTGTTCGAGACCTGCCATGTCCAGCCCTGCCCCTGCTCACACCCTAGCGCCGCCCTTCCCCCGCCATCTCGCCGTGATCATTCTGTTGTGCATGGGCTGTGCGTTCGCCGGCAACCATGTGGCGGCCCGGGTCGCTTTCGATGATGGCGCCGGCGTGTTGCTGGCGATTCTGATGCGCTCTGGCGGAACGTTGCTGGTGCTCGCCGGCCTGGTGCTGTGGCAAAGACAAAGTCTGCGTCTGCCTGCCGGAGCCTGGCGCTGGCAGCTACTGCTGGGCCTGTTGATTACCGCGCAGAGCCTGTGCCTGTACTCGGCCGTCGCACGGGTCCCCGTGGCGCTGGCGCTGCTGGTTGCCAATGTGTTTCCTATCCTGCTGGCATTGCTGACCTGGGCGCTGGGTGGACCGCGGCCGACCGCACGCACCGCCATGTTGATGGGGCTGATTCTGGTCGGGCTGGTGTTTGTGCTCGATGTCCCCGGGCGCCTTGCGACCACAACCCACGTCGGCCCGCAGTGGTGGCTGGGCGTCGCACTTGCCTTCTGCGCCGCCAGCGTGTTCGCTTGCGCGCTGTGGATCACCGATCACAAGTTGTCTCAGGTGCGCGGCTCGGCGCGCAGTCTGCTGACGATTTTTATCGTCTTCACCAGCGTCAATCTGGCGGGACTGACCGGCGCCCTCCCCGGCGGACTGAACCTGCCTGCCACCTCAACCGGATGGCTGGCCCTCGCCACGCTGGTGGTGCTGTACGGCACCGGTTTTATCGTGCTGTTCATTTCAGTGCCGCGACTGGACATGCCCCGCAACGCACCGGTCATGAACATCGAGCCGCTGGCGACGTTGGTGATGGGCTGGATCGTGCTGGATCAAATGCTTGGCACGGTGCAGATTCTCGGCGGGCTGATTGTGGTTACCGGGATAGTTTTGCTGACGTATCGCAAATCGGCGATCAAGGCTGATGATCTCGCTCAGCAACGAAAAAACTAGTCCGGCAACCTACCGCGCTGCCCACAACGATTGAGTGCCGTGCAGTGCCGGTGACGATTTCGGCACCACCTGTAGCTCGATCGGCGGACCGAGAAACGCCTGACAACGCGAACGCAACCAGCGCTGGCCGGCATCGTTGTGTGCCGTCCCGCGCCAGGCCATGGACAGGTTCTGCGTCGGCAGCGGCAAGGGGACGGCCTCGGCCCGGATGCCCTGGGCCAACGCCATCGCTCTGGCAACATAGTCGGGAACGATGGCGAGCATTTCGCTCTGCGCCAAGAGCCTCGGCAGCGCGCTGAACTGCGGTACCGCCAACACCACTTTGCGCCGCCGCCCCAACAGACTTAACGCCTGATCGGTATCGTCAGCGGCATTGCCCATCGGGGACACAACGATATGCGGACGTGTACAGAACTCCTCCAACGTTACCGAGCCGGCGCAATTATCGGCACGCAAAAGCATCGGCCGGACGACACGCAGACTCTTGCGCCGCGCACTCGCCGGCAGGTCGAGCATATGACTGATGCCGAGGGAAATTTCCCCATTGAACAGGCGTTGCGACATTTGCTGCTGATCGACGCGCAGCACCACCAGTGAGATGTTCGGCGCCTCTTCCCGCAGGTGCCGGAGCAAGCGCGGCAACAACGCGTATTCGACATCATCAGACAGCCCCACCTGAAACGTCGCCTCGCTGGCGCCCGGTTCAAATGATTGGCAACGGCTCACTGCCGCGGCAATGCCGTCCAGCGCCGGGGTCAGATTGATGAATATTTCCTCCGCCCGCGCCGTCGGCTCCATGACTCTGCCGGCACGAATGAACAACGGATCATCGAACAACTGGCGCAAGCGTCCCAGCGCGGCGCTGATCGCCGGTTGGCCAAGGAACAGCTTTTCGCCGACGCGGCCAACATGACGCTCGTGCATCATCGTTTCAAATACCACCAGCAGATGAATGTCGACGCGACGCAGATCATTTCTGTTCATGGACTTCACCACCCGGCACGCAGCCTTTGAGTTCAACAGACAGCAGCACCTAGATTACGGCCCCGGTTGCCAAGCGTCTTTGGTACATCGGGACAGGGCGATCATGCGTTAGGTGAAGGCTTCTATACGTGAGTATGAAGTCGAAAAAAACGCGTGTGGACCCGCTAGCGAACTCGTTCATGCGTTGTATCGGCATGCGTCAATGGCGGTTTTTCCGGGTTTTTTGTCCTAGCCGATGACCTCGTCGGGCAACTAGGATGCTGAACCGATTATTGGCTCCCGAACGAACAACACCCATCCGCCCGCATGATTGCACCCCGACGATCGCTTGCTCTGCCCTGCCCGTTCGCTGGCGGTCGACAGGGCGCGCGCCAGCGCCTTTGGTCAGGCGCCAACTGGCCCGTTGCGGGATCAGCGCTAGAATCGAGCTGGCGATTTTTGCTGTCGATTCGGTATTGCCAGGCCCGGTCAGTCAAAACCTTGGGAACAACAGCAATGAACAATCATCCCGTGCATAACAGCAATCCAGGCGAGCCCGTGGTTTTCATTGTCGACGACGATGCCGGGCTGCGCGAATCCCTTGGCAGCCTGTTGCGCTCGATCGGCCTGCGGGTCGAGCTCTTCGCTTCAGTCGCTGAATTCATGAATCACCCGCGCCCCGATACCGTCAGTTGCCTGGTGCTCGATGTGCGCCTGCAAGGCAGCAGTGGCCTGGATTTCCAGAGTGAGCTGGCGGCCGCCGGCATCAATGTACCGATTGTGTTCATCACCGGACATGGCGATATAGCCATGACGGTGCGCGCGATGAAGGCCGGTGCCGTGGACTTTCTGACCAAACCGTTTCGCGAGCAAGATCTGATCGACGCCGTGTGCGCCGCGCATACCCGGGACAAGCAACGGCGCGAGTCCGGGCGACATGCCGAGGAGCTACGTGCGCGCCATGCCACGTTGACGCCCCGCGAGCAGACGGTCATGGCGCTGGCGGCTTCGGGCTTGATGAACAAGCAGATCGCCGGGGAGATCGGCCTCAGTGAGATCACGGTGAAAATCCACCGCGGCCAGGCCATGCGCAAGATGGGCGCGCGCTCCTTTGCCGATCTGGTGCGCATGGCGGAGGCCATCGCCGCGCAGTCGGCCAATCGCTGACCGCGCCGGCCCGGGCGGTGTGGCGAGGTCGCACCGCCCGCGGCTAATACCTGGGTATAGCCCCGTTATACCTAGTCATACGCGCGTTGACCCAATGTAGCGGTGCCCGACTTCAAGGCGTTGCCCTACCATCATTACCCATAACAAAAGCGGCCCAGGTGGGGCTTATGCATCATTACGCAAGTGGCAATACAGCCGCCTCCCGAGAGCAGCGCTACACATTTACTTCTGCGTCATTCTGCCCGTCACCCAAGTTTGCCCGGCATCCGCCACAGGTTGCGCGATGCCGTCCGATAGCAAAAAACCGGAATAACAAATGTCTATCTTCAAACGTCGCGCACAGTTTTTTTGTTCAGACGCCGTTGCCTGGCTGGCGGCCATTGCCGTGGGCAGCATGATTTTCACCACCAACTCATACCTCGACCTCGATGTCGCGCCGACGCTGTTCTACATCACCCTGGTCTTCATGTCGGCGAATTTCTTTCCGGTGCCGTTGTTTATCGCTGTGGCCGTAGGGTGCGTCATCATTCTGACCGCCAGTTTCATTGCTGACGCAGGCTACCGCGACCACCGCTTGATCGCCGCTTTTGTCCGGTGCCTGATCGCCCTGACCACCATTAGTCTGCTGGCGCTGCGCAGCAAACGGGCCACTGAAACGCTACGCCGCAAAGAGGCATTTTTCATGGGTGCACAGAAGCTCAGTCATACCGGCAGCGTGGTTTTCACCGTCGGCGCCGAGCGCAAATTCAACGTGTCGTGGTCGGACGAATCGTCTCGCATCTTCGAATACCCGCCCCTGCTTACGCCCACGCTTGCGTTGATCAAGGCCAGGACTCACCCCGATGACCTGGCGCTCATCGACGGTGTCCTGCGGCAGGCGGCGGAACACCGGGAGCTGATCGAGCTCGAGCATCGACTGGTGATGCCCGACGGCCGGATCAAGCACGTACAAATGATTGCCAGTCCGTTGATCAAACAGGGTGGCCGTAGCGAATACGTCGGCGCCTTGATGGATGTCACGGCCGCCAGGCAAGCCGAAGAAGCGCTGTTCCATTCCCAGGCAACCCTGGCCCATGTCACACGGTTGAGTTCCATGGGCGAGTTGGCCGCCTCGATCGCTCATGAAATCAATCAGCCGCTGGCCGCCGTGATCACCAGCGGCGAGTCGTGCAAACGCTGGATCAACCGGCCCGAGCCTAACCTGGAAGAAGCGCGGCGCTCGCTGGACCGGGTCATCCAGAACTCTGCGCGCGTGTCCGACGTGATCACTTGCATCCGCGCCTTGTCGCGGCACAGCGAAGTACAACGCAATGTCGAACGCTTCGACGACATCGTCAAAGACTCGTTGACGCTCATGCAGCATGACATCGCCCTGCACGAGGTGCGCCCACACGCACAACTCGAAGCACCCGGCGCATTGATAAAAGGCGATCGGGTACAGCTGCAACAAGTGATCATCAATCTGATCATCAATGCCTGCCAGGCCATGGCCAATGTGCACGACCGACCGCGTATGTTGCGCATCAGCACCTCGCTGCAACACAACGAAACCGTGCTCGAAATTGCCGACTCCGGCAGCGGCATCGCCGAAGATATTCTTCCTTCGTTGTTCGACCCCTTCTTCACCACCAAACCCAAGGGCCTGGGCATGGGCTTGTCGATCTGTCGTTCAATCATCGAGTTCCACGGTGGGCGTATCTGGGTGGAGAGCACCGAAGGGGTCGGCACGCAGTTTCGCTTCGCGATACCCACGCATGGCCTGCGACACGAGCAATGAATATTTCTACTTCGCCAGGCGAATACGAGGGCTTCGAGCTGTGACTACCTCATACAACCCATCACAGGCAGTACCGGGCAAACCGCGCAGCGTCATTTTTGTCGCCTATGCGCAGATGGGCCTGCTTGACCTGACCGGCGCCCAGACCGTTTTCTGGGCCGCAACCCGCAGCCTGGCTGACCTCGGCCTGCCCGGTTACACCTTGCATACCGCCAGCCTGCAAGGGGGGCCGGTACGCACCGCGGAAGGTCTGGTGGTGCAAACGGTGCGCCTGGATGATCTGGCGCGGGGGCCGATGCATACGCTGATCGTTCCTGGCTCGCCGCACATTCGCCAGGCATTGGTCGACAGTTCGCCGCTGGTGGAATGGCTGCGCAAGGCTTCTTCTCTCGCCAGTCGCACCACCTCCGTCTGCAGCGGTGCGTTTTTCCTTGCCCGGGCCGGTTTGCTGGACGGCCTGCGCGCAGCGACTCACTGGGCCATGGCAGATCAGTTCGAGCGCCTGTTCCCGCGCGTCGAGCTGGATCGCGAAGCCATCTTCGTCGAGCAGGACCCGCTATGGACTTCGGCTGGCGTCAGCGCGGGAATCGATCTGTCCCTGGCCTTGGTCGAGGCGGACAACGGCCGCGAGGTGGCCATGCAGGTGGCGCGGCGCATGGTGGTGTACTACCGACGCCCGGACAATCAGGAGCAATGGAGCCCGTTGTTGCAATCGCAGTATGGGACACAATAACTGCGCGCCCATACTCGGGTATGACGGGCCTGACCCCATGTGCTACCCCACCGTCTTCAGGTACGAATGTCATCGACGGTGCCTCGACTTAAGCTGGTCATCTCTTACGAAGCCACGTATCGCGCCTGCGCGCCAGCCTGAGACGGTTGCCATGAACGCTACTCAAACGCTCTATAAAGTCAGTCATCCGTTACGCATCAGCCGCTACGGTGCGCATACCTCCTTATCCACTGTCGAGCGCATTGAGGCCATTGATGCGCTCATGCAAATGCTCGGTACGACGCTGAGCATCCAGGCGCAGCTCGATTACCTGGAGCAAACACTTCGCAACGTCAGTTTCCTGCCAATACGGCAGCTGTTTCGCCGGCTGGCCCGCACCACGGCTGACTACGCGGGGTTCCTCGCCACCGGCATCGCTGACTTGGGCGGCTACGCTGAACCCGCAAGCCTCTACCGCCTCAACGATGTCGCACAGAGCCTGGGGTTTGCCGATTGCCTGATTGGCATTCATGACGGCATGCGTCGGCTACGGACAGCCGATGCCGTTTTACGTGAATATCAAGAAAGTGCGGACGCCAACAAAGACTCTGCCAGTAAACGGTTCTTTGAAGAGTGCTTGCGGCGCAATGCGCAACTGCTCTGGCAGATCAACAATAACTTGCCCCATGAATAATCAGGGTAAAAACGCCAGGTTTCCCATGTTTGATTCGGCCATTATTTCTGTCGTTGATGACGACGAGCTTATTCTTGTATCACTGAAAAGCTTATTGCGTTCTTGTGGTTATACGGTGGAAACCTATAACAGCGCGCTGGCGTTTTTGCGGTCCGATGATCCGCAGAACAGCGATTTCCTGGTATCGGATATTCAAATGCCCGGCATGTGCGGAGTGGAGTTATACGAGGCACTGGCGGCCAGGAATATCCATATCCCTACGCTGTTCATCACGGGCAAACCCGGGCTGCCACCACAGTTCAGTGTCAAGGTCAGAAAGCCGGAAGGGTATTTTTCCAAACCGTTCGATACCCAGGCACTTCTGACGTGTATCGAACGAGCGTTGCAGCGTCGGCGCTGACCGCGCAGACCCGTTCTTTGCCCGACAGCTGCGACACACTGCATGCATTTGACTTGCCTTGAGCAACGATCAAAATTTTGCAGTGTGCCGCAGCCGCTACAGCATGTGCAGGGGCAAATCAGTAATCCCAGAACGCCGCGATCCAGCGGAACGCCTCGCCATCGACGGCCACGCGGCCCACCGAGGGGAACGGCAGGTGGGTGGCGACAAACCATTCGCCGCTGGCGGCCGCCTCGCGCATCAGGCGCATGCGGACACGGACCGATTCCTCAGGATCATGCTCAAAGCCGTTGTGCCAGTCGGGATGTTCGAAGGCCACTGGAAACAGCGCATCGCCGGCGAAGGTCAAACGCTCGCCACCAGAGTTCACGTAGACCACACTATGCCCGGGTGTATGGCCACCGGTGAGTTTCACCACCACGCCCGGTGCCACCTGATACTCGTCGTCAAATGTGCGCACCTTGCTGCGGTAGGTATCGATGAACTGCCTGGCGGTGGCGCGCAATACGTCAGGCACGGGCGATGGCATGACTGTCTGGGTGAAATCCGGCGTCTCCCAAAACGCCACTTCAGTGGCTGAAACGTGAATGCGCACGTCTGCACGCAGGCGGTTTTTTACTTCATCGACGAGCAATCCGCCGACATGATCCATGTGCATGTGAGTGACCACCACGTCCGTCACCGATCCAAGATCAATGCCGGCCGCTTCCAGGCGCTTGGGCAATTGCCCGGCCCGGGGAAAGCCTGGGAACTGCCCGCCCAGACCGGCGTCGACGAGGATGATCTGCTCGCCACTGCGCACCACCAGGACATTCAGGGCCCAGTCGAATGCGTCGGGGCCCAGGTACATATCCTTGAACCAGGCGGCGCGGGCCGCCGGGTCGGCGTTGGTGGACATGGTCGACGTGGGCAGCGGCAGCACGCCGTCGCTGATCACCACCACGTCGATGTCGCCCACCCGCAGTGCATAGCGTGAAGGCACCAGTTCCTGCACACCGCCGAAGGTAGATGCCGTTGGCTGGCGAGACGCGGCCTGTTGCTCACTGCCTTGCTGATAGGCAACGGAATGGTTCAGATACGTTGACATGGTCGCACTCCTTTGTACTGATACGGAAAACCATCGGGCCAATGCCTGTCTGGAGAGAGCGTTTATCAACGCTCCTTGCCGAAGAGTGTGCGCCGCGACCACACCAGCAAAAATCATACGCGGGTATAAGAATAAAGCCTGTTTAGTGGATTGAACCGATATCGAGGCGGCGGCGAACCATACCAATGTATAAGTGCCACCCCCTGCACTCACCGCAGTGAGGAACCTGGCCGCTACATCAGACCGTTACTGTGACTTTATACTTGAGCATAGGTCCTTAACACCTATGAACGCCCTGCCCACCCCATTGCATAAGCGCCTGAAGTTGTCAGCACTATAAAATTGCAAGTGCTGTTGAACATCACCATTTCACAGGATGGGTAAATCAATGAAACTTGCAAACTTACTGTTCAGTTGCGCCTTAATGACCGCCATCGGTGCTCAGCCATCGTTCACCTACGCCGCCGAAGTGCGCAGCGGCGGTCGCGCAGAAGGCGACCGAGACGCGTCGGCGCCATTGCTTCAAAACACGCTTCACAAGGCCCGAGAACAGAGCATCGCCGCCGACGGGTCTGATCGAACCCCGCAGAACCGGGTCGCCGAAGGGGGTGCCGATCGCCTGCACGAACGCCAACTGGCCGCCGACGGTGCGGATCATCTCAAGCAGAACCGGATTGCTGAAGGGGGCTCGGATCGCTTGCTGGAAAGACGTGTAGCGGACAACGGCAACAGCACTGCCTATCGGGCCGTGCCTGGTTTCTGCATGGCCTGTCGTTGAAGGCCCGCCCTCTCCCTGACGCTCGCTGCGTATTTGCATCGTCAGGATGAGGGCGCTCTTACCGCCGCGGCTGCGGCTGGCGCACAGGGAACTTATGACTTATAACCGTCAATCCGGCAAACCCACGCACCCGTGCCCTTGTTCGCCAGCCGTGACGACAACAGAGCCCTGACGCCGCCATGAATTCGATGCTGCCCGACACTCCCTCGCTCAACGCTCTGCGCACGCAACCGCGCACCTTGTTGTTTCTGGCGTATCCGCGAATGGGTCTGCTGGACCTGACCGGTGCACAGACTGTGTTCTGGTCTGCCTCCAAAGCCCTGGCGCTGCGCGGTCTGCCGGGATACAGCATGCACACGGCCAGTGTGCAGGGCGGATTGATCGCCACCGCCGAAGGCCTGTCGGTCCAGACCACCTCATTGAGCCAGCTCAACGATGTGAGCATTGATACGTTGCTCGTGCCCGGCGCGCCGGATATTCGTCAGGCGTTGATAGACAATCGCGCGCTGGTTGGCTGGTTGCGTCAGGCAGCGCCCAAGGCCAAGCGCGTCGCCTCGGTTTGCAGCGGTACGTTTCTGCTGGCTGAGGCCGGCTTGCTCAACGGTTTGCGGGCGACCACACACTGGGCAATGTGCGACACGCTCAAGAGCGGTTTCCCGACGGTCAATGTCGACCTCGACGCGATCTTCATCCAGCAAGGCACGCTGTGGACATCGGCAGGCGTGACCACCGGCATCGACATGGCACTGGCGCTGGTCGAAGCCGATTGCGGCCGCGACATTGCCCTGGAAGTTGCGCGTGAGCTGGTGGTATTTCTCAAACGGCCCGGCGGTCAGGCGCAATTCAGCCAGTTGCTGCAATCGCAGACCGACGACCGTGGCGGCTTCGACGACTTGCACCTGTGGCTGAGCGACAACCTCGGCGACAGCCGCCTGACAGTCGAAGCGATGGCCCGCCAGGCGCAAATGAGCACCCGCAACTTCGCCCGCGTCTACAAGCACAAGGTCGGTCGGACACCCGCGAAAGCCCTGGAACTGTTTCGCCTTGAAGCGGCGCGACGCTTGCTCGAAGACTCGCAGCGCAACATCGATCAGATCGCGCAGCTGTGCGGCTTCGGGGATGAAGACCGCATGCGCTATGCCTTCCAGCGTCACCTCTCGATCACGCCGCGCGAATACCGCAGTCGATTCTCACGCTGACGACTTGCCGCCCGCCACGGGTAATTGGTTAAAGCTCAAACGAATTTCTATACACACGTATAAGTACGCCGCCCGCGTGAGCGGCGTATCTTGCCGACATGGCGGGCGTCCTTGCTGGGCTACCCGCAAGAGCCCAGGGAAAGAAATGGCCCACACTGCTGTTGTTTCGGTTGTCGATGACGACGAGTCCGTGCGCCTGGCACTAGACAGTCTGCTGCGGTCCAACGGCTACACCGTGCAACTGTTCGCCACAGCCGAAGCGTTTCTGGCGTGCCCCGCCGCGCACAACACCCGCTGCCTGATCTCGGACATCCAGATGCCGGGTCTGTCCGGGATAGAAATGCATGACCTGCTCTGCGCTCAAGGAGCGCGCATTCCGATCATATTCATTACCGGCTACCAAGGATCTCCTCCCCAGGTCAGCGCGCAATCAACTGCACCGGTGGCCTACTTTCCCAAGCCCTTCCCCTGCGGCGAACTGCTGAAGTGCATCGACGCCATCGTCAACCGGCCCGACTGACTCGCGCCAAGGGTTGCGCCTATACCCACGTATACCCGCCTCACACTTAGGCATGTCGCCGCTGACCCTATGTAGAAGTGTCGCTCGCGTCCTTCCCCGATAGCATCATCTGCAGCGAATCGAACCGCCATGGTTGATTGCAGCCAGGACATCACACGGGGCCGCACGACGGTCCGGCGCGAACCGACAGCCCCCATAAACGATTCATTTTTTGTTCAGGAGTCATCCGATGAAACAGCACATTCTGGTTATTGGCGCAGGGTTTGGTGGCGTCTGGAGCGCCCTGGGCGCCGCCCGTCTGTTGGACCAGCATGACCGTAACGACGTGCAGATCAGCGTCCTCGCCCCCCAGGCAGAACTGCGCATCCGTCCGCGTTTCTACGAGCCGGATGTGCACACCATGACGGCGCCGCTGGGTGATCTGTTCGAGGCAGTCGGGGTGAAATTCGTCAAAGGCGTTGCGGACAGCATCGACACCGAGAACAAGCGCGTCACCTACAGCGACACCTTCGGTTCGCAGGGTACGCTGAATTACGACCGTCTGGTGCTGGCTGCCGGCAGCCGCGTTATCCGGCCAGCGCTGGAAGGCGTGATCGAACACGCTTTCGATGTCGATCAGATTGAAGAAGCCGCGCGACTGGAAGCCCATATCAAGTCGTTGAAGAATGTGCCACCGAGTGCAGCGCGCAACACCGTCGTGGTCGCCGGCGGCGGGTTTACCGGGATCGAAACCGCGACTGAAATGCCGGCCCGCTTGCGCGCTGCATTGGGCGCCGACGCCGATATTCGGGTGATCGTGGTGGATCGCGCACCGCAGATCGCTGCATCCCTGGGCGATGGCATCCGCCCTGCTATTGTCGAAGCGTCGAAAGCACTGGGCGTGGAATGGATCGTCAACGCATCGGTCGCGTCGGTCGATGCCGGTGGCGTGACCCTCGCCGATGGTCAGCGCATCGAGGCCAGCACAGTGATCTGGACCGTCGGTTTCCGTGCCAGCCCGCTCACTGAACAAGTGGCCGGAACGCGCGACCTGCAAGGCCGGCTGCATGTTGACGGCAACCTGAGAGTGCGGGGACATGACCATGTCTTCGCAGCGGGCGATACCGCCTACGCCGCGACCGACACCCTCGGCAATTACGCGGCGATGTCCTGTCAGCACGCGATCAGCCTGGGCCGTTATGCCGGCAACAACGTCGCGGCCGACTTGCTGGGTGTCGAACCGATGACCTACAGCCAACCCAAGTACGTGACCTGCCTTGACTTGGGGGCATGGGGCGCTGTGTACACCGAGGGTTGGGATCGCCAGTTGAAACTGATCGGGCCAGAAGCGAAGGAGCTCAAGACCCAGATCAATACGGTGTGGATCTACCCGCCCGCCGCTGATCGCGCTGCCGCGCTGGCTGCCGCCGACCCATCGATTCCCGTGGCATGAGCCGTTGGCAATGATCGACGTGTACGGCTTTTTCGACAATGCGCAGCGGGTGTTGAAGCTGTCGCATGTGTTGTTGATCGGCGGGCTGGTCATGCTGATCGTCGGGATTGTCTTCGCCTATTGGCTCGACGCGCATCTGCGCCTTGCGCAATTGGTGGGCGCGCATGCACTGACGATCCTCGGGCCGACGGCAATCAAAATCGGCTACGTCATGCGCTTGTTGAGCTGTAATCGGCTGCGCCTGGCAACCGGCTCCGCTGCCTGATCCGAAAGTTTCGTCCCTGACCGGTACAGCGCTCTCCTTGTTGTGCCGGCACTTCCCAGACGCCCGCCATTGATGTTTTTGGCGGGCGTTTTTTTTGCCTGTCAGAGTGGCTCTTCAGCGGGCAGCACGAACTGCACCACGGCGCCGCAAGGCCGGTTAGCGCAAGCCCAGAGCTGGCCGCCATGCACCTCGATGGTCGAACGGCAAATCGCCAGGCCCATGCCCAGCCCACTGGGTTTGGTGGTGTAGAACGGCGTAAACAGGTGCTCGCTGGACTGTGAGCCGAAACCCGGTCCGGAGTCGCTGACACTCACCCACACCTGCCCCGCCTCGTCGCGTTGCGTGCAGATGAGTAACTCGCGAGGGCCGCCCACCGTAGCGCTCATGGCTTCCAGTGCGTTCATTATGAGGTTGAGCACGACTTGCTGCAGTTCGACCCGGTCGCCATTGACCGCCGGCAGTTCGGCTAACATGTCGACGCGGATCGCGACCGCGGCCTTTTCGGCCTGACCGCGAATGATTTCGATGACTTCACCAATCACTTCATTGAGGTTCACCGACTCCCTGGGCTGTGGCGCCTTGCGAATGAGTCCGCGGATGCGCGCCAGCACTTCGCTGCCTCGATTGGCATCTTTGACGATGCGCTCCAGACACAGGCGTACCTCCTCGACATTCGCCGGCTGCGCCGTCAACCAGCGCACGGCCGCCTGTGCACTGGCCAACGTCGAGGCCAGCGGCTGGCTGACTTCATGGGCGATCGACGCGGCGAGCTGACCCATTGTGGCTACGCGACAGGCATGCGCCAGTTCTGCCTGAATCTCGCGATAACGCTGCTCGCTGTCGTGGTGTTGTGCTTCAGCCTGCTTGCGCTCGGTCAGGTCGAGGACGAACGCCACGCCTTTTAGTTGATCGCTTTCAAGCAAAGCAAGGCCGACAAGCACCGGCAAGCGACTGCCATCCTTACGCAAATATTGCTTTTCGAACGGCGCCGCGCGGCCCGTGGCAAACGCTTGCGCGAGCGCGCGCTCACTGACAGGCAAAAATTCCGGCGGGGTCATATCCCGCCAGCGCACCCGACCGCACAGCAAATCCTCGCGCTCGTAGCCAACCATGCGCAGAAACGCATCATTGGCTTCCACCACCTCACCCTGAGCCGACCAGAACAGAATACCGATGATATCGGCGTCGACGAGCCGACGGATCTTGGCCTCACGCAGCTGGACATCGCGGTACAGACGCGCGTTGACCAACGAAATCGCAGCCTGGGAAGCGACCAGCTTGAGCGCGGCGATTCGCGAGGTGCTGAACACCCGCGTGCTCAGGTTGTTTTCCAGGTACAGCGCCCCCATCAACTGCGCCTGATGCAGCAACGGCAGGCACAGCACCGACCGTGCGCGATGTTCGCGAACGTAAGGGTCGTCGGCGAACGGCGGTTCGCTCAAAGCATCATCGAGGAACAGGTTTTCCCGGGTCCGCAGCACATGAAAGAGGATTGACTGAGGCACCATGGCGGCGCTGACCGGCCCCTTGCGCAGGGACACTTGTGTAGTGTCATCATGGACCATTGCCTCGGCCGTGATACGTTGCTCGCCTGCCTCCAGCAGAATCAGTAAACCGCGCTCCGCGCCGGCCTGTTCGAGCGCGGTGCGCATGACCATTTCGATCAATTTCTCCAGCACGATTTCACTGGACGCCGCTTGCGATACCTTCAGCACCGTGGCCAGATCAAGACGTTCGACGGGTGTGGCAATCGTACTGGTAGGACCGGGCAACGTTTTTTCCGCACGCAGAAACGCATGGCTGGCCTCCAACTGCTCAACCTTGCCGTCGGCGCCCCAGCGCTGATAGGCATAACGAGCGTCTTGCAGGTACATCCGGGCGATCCTGGTCAGGCCACGCTCCGTATAAAAGCGTGACGCCAGTTCGTTGGCCAACGCTTCGATGTGCACAAAACCGCTGGCCTGCGCCAGATGGATGGCCTGTTCATAATGCTGTTCGGCCTCCAGCGCGCGCCCTTCGAGGCGAGCCATTTCTCCCTCCAGGAGTGTGGCGTGGCTGGCGTAGTTCTGCTCGCACAGATCGGCCCATGTTCGCAGTTGCCGATAATGAGCCGCCACCCGTTCAAGTTCGGCTCTCGGCTCGCCGGCAGGCGCGCTGTTGCACTGAGCGGCCAGGGTCAGGGCGCTGTAGAACGCGTATTCAGCCTCTTCCATAAACAGGTGCGAGGCATGCAACAGTTGCTGCGCGGCTTGCCCTGCCCGCGCCGCGGCTTCGTAGTCGCCAGCAAGATAACGCGCCTGCAACGTGCGAATCGAGCGCCAGCAGGCCGAGACCAGCGACGTCGCGGTGCGGCGATGCCGTTTGCTGGGCGCCGTCGATCGTCCAGGTTCCAGGCTGCCGAAAAGTCGCGTCTGGCCACGCAGCATCTGAATAAACGCCAACTGCGTTTCGATGAAGTCGACACCTACGGCGAAGCCGATTTTGCGGGCGTAAACCAAGGCCTTTTCGGCCTCTGCCTGCACATCGGCCAAGGGCTCGCCAGTGGCCAGCATATTGGATACCAGACTGTTGCCGGCAAAGGCGCCTACCGGTAGATCACCGGTCCGGGTGGCAACCTCGAACACCTGACGTAGCGGCTCAACACAGGTACGCACCGGCTGCATCCAGCGCTGGGCAAACAACAGGAAAGCCAGTTGAGTGCGCGCCTGATAGCGCTCGAGTCCGCGCCGCTCCACCAGTCGACAACCCAGCTCGGCAAATGCCTGCCCGGCCGGATAGTCGGCAAAACGTCGACCGGCAATTCGTGACACGTTGGCATAGGCCACACACGACGCATCACTATTACCGAACTCGATGCTCAGGTTGATCGCCCTGCACATCGCCAACCCCGGCAGGTTGCCGTCCATATGCAACGCCGCCACGATCAGTTTGGTCAAGGCTTCCAGCGCCGCCAGGGCAATGGCGTCCTGCATGGGTGGCAGGTCGATCAAAGATTCGATGCTGCGGCTACCCAGTTGTCGGCTTATTCGCAGGAATTCGTCGCGCACCTCCTCGTCCGAGGGATGGGGCGACCATTCGATGCCCAGATGGCGCAGAAACGCCAGACACACCGTCACCGCGTTCTGGCTCTGATCCATAATCAGGTAGAGATCGACTTGCAGGCATGCCACCTGTGTTCGTTCCTCCACTGTCACGACGCGTTCGCACAGACGCTGCAGACGGGCTTCGGCGGCCAGCAGTTGCCGGGTCAGGAATTCGCACCAGGCCCGACCAAACTCAAGGGCGAAGATCAGCCCCCGATGCCGGCCCCAACAGGTTTCGTCGAGCAGATCAGCACCCTGGGTAAAGTACCTGAGCGCCGAGGCATACGCCGTCGAGGCTCTGGCGCGCTGGCCCGCCAGCAGGTTCAATTGCGCCAGTTGCTCGCGCTCCGACTGGCGAGCCATCAGCGGCGCACCGCGATTGAGCTGCCCGACAATCTCGAAAATCGTGTCGATGCATTCATCCTTTGGCGCCTGATCAAGGAGTAAACGGCCGATCCGCAAATGCTTTTGCGCTCGCGCGTCCGGCGCGATCAACAGATAAGCCGCCTCCTGGATACGGTCGTGGGCAAAACCGTAGGAGTGATCCTGGCGCGTGATCAATTCGTCACGGATAGCGGGCCAAAGTACCAGGTGAACCTGCGGCGCAGGCATCGCAAGCACGCACGACAAGGTGTCGACGTCCGCAGCGTCGCCCAGACATGCCAATTGCTGCAACGCTTGCTGCGTGCGCAGTGGCAGTTGCACCAACTTGCCCACCATCAGGTCGACAATGTTGTCGGTGTAGCCTTGAGCGTGAATAAGATCGGCATCCCAGCGCCAGCGTCTGCTCTCCTGGTCGAACGTGAGCAGACTTTCATCAACGAGGGTCTTGAGAAAGCGGATGACGAAAAACGGATTGCCGGCGGTTCTGTCCAGAATCAGCTGTGCAAGTGCCGAGACATACGCCCGGTCCGCTTGCATCGCATCGACGAGCAACGTCTCGACGTGTGCAATGGCCAGCGGTGCCAGACAAATTTCATGCACTGTGCCGCCCGCGGATTTGATCGACTGCAGCCTGGATATCAAGGGGTGCGAGGCGTCGACTTCATTGCTGCGATAGGCACCGATCAGCAAAAGATGATTCATCTTCGAACGAATCAACATTTCCTCGAGCAGATTGAGCGTTGCGGCATCCAGCCACTGCAGATCGTCGAGAAACAGTGCCAGCGGATGTTCCGCTCGGGCAAACACACCGATAAATCTGCTGAACACTTTCAGAAACCGTCGTTGCGCCAGGGCGGGCTCCAGATCGGCCAGCGCCGGGGGCTCACCAATGATCAATTTCAACTCCGGAATCAGGTCCGACATCAGCCGCGCATCGGCACCGAGCGCCGCCCGCAAAGCATCGCGCCAACCCACCATTTGCGCATCGCTCTTGCTCAGCAAGGTGCGCACCAGGCTCTGGAAGGCTTGTACCAATGTTGCGTAAGGCACGTCGCGTTTGTACTGATCGAACTTGCCGCTGGCAAACAGCCCCCTTGCCGGCACCAGCGCGCGATGCAATTCGTTGACCACAGAGGATTTGCCGATCCCTGAATATCCGCAGACCAACGCCAGTTCGGGCCGTCCATTGCCGGCCATGCGTGCGAACGCATTGACGAGACTCTCGACCTCTGACTCGCGTCCGTAGAGTTTCTCGGGAATCAACAAACGGCCGAATGTGCCTCGTTCATCCAGGGGAAATGCTTCGATGTGCTGTTGCCGTTGCCAGTGCGTCAAGCAGCGGCGCAGATCCTGTTCGACCCCCATCGCGGACTGGTAACGTTCTTCCGCGGTCTTGGCCAGCAACTTCATCACGATCTGCGAAAGCACTTGCGGCACGGTGGCGACCCGCGCGCTCGGCGACAGGGGTGTCCGGGCGATATGGCAATGCACCCATTCCATGGGATCAGCGGCGCTGAACGGCAGGGATCCGGTGAGCATTTGGTAGAGCGTGACCCCAAAGGCATAGAGGTCACTGCGCGAATCGACCGAGCGATTCATCCGCCCCGTCTGCTCCGGCGCCATGTACGCCAGAGTCCCGGCCAGGGTTTCAGGCGATTGCGCGACCTGCCGTTCGCGTGGCAAGCGCGAGGCCAGGCCGAAGCCGGTCAGACGCGCGTGGCCATCGACGCAATCGACGAGAATATGCGCAGGTTTGATGTCTTTGTGGATCAGGCCGCAGCCGTGCATCCTGGCCAGCGCCTCGGCAATGCTGATCGAGGCGCGCAGAAACGTCTCGACATCCATCGGGGCGCTGAGCAATTCGGCGAGCAACACGCCGCCGGGATCTTCGAACACCAGATGCACCCGGCCATTGTCGTGCAGCAATTCCACAGGACGGATCGCCCATTGACTATCGAGTTCATCTTTCAATGAATACTCATGAGCCAGACGGTCCAGGCTTGAGCGACCAGGCTGTTCTGCCGCGGTTGACGCCACGAGAACCGCAACAGAACCATTCCCCGCCGCACGTCTGCCACGGCAGAGTACCCGCTCGGCGTCGTCCCATAGAATCTGCATGCCTTCGTTCATAGCGTTCGCAGCCATTGGTAAACGTTTGATCATCAGGCCCCGACAAGTGCCTGCCACTCGCCGACATTGCTAAACGTAGTCGAGAGAAACACAAAGAAGAAAATCGACTGAGAATCCTTGCAGTAAAACCGATGCGCGGCAATCAACCATAGGTGTTAGCGCAGGCACGCAATGCAAAGCGTAGAGGCATTTTGATCAGTGAGCCGTTATCGCATGGAGTCGTGGCAATCTATGGAACGTGGGACATGATTCAAATCCGCCACCCTGAACGCGCCGCTTCGAACAGTGAAAAGGCTCGACTCAAAAAACCGTTGAAGCGCGCAGCATCACGCCGCAGCCCTGTCTGTTGACCCCCAATCAGGCACAGATGAGCCATCTGCCCGACCAATTCTGCTTCACCTGGCAGATGGACGAAGCAACGGCACGTCTGAATGGCGAAGTCCAATCGCCTTGCGTCGACGCGCTGCTGAAACTCGCTGACCAACGGATCGTGCAGCGACCAGGCGCGGATGGAAATTTCCCGCCCGGGTTGTTTCTCGGCGGCGATACTCAAGTAGCGTTTCAGGGTCTCGCCCGCGCTACGGCCGTGGGCCGCATAAGTGAGCATGCGCTGCGTGTAGTCTTCTTCCCAGGCGGTCAGCAAACTGCGGACAAAGTCTTCGCGATTGCGGAAATGGTGATAGAACGACCCGCGGGTGACACTCAATCGGCGCGCCAGACTTTCGGCAGAAACGCCCATGTGCCCTGCGTGGTCGAGGGCCTCGAAACCCGCCGCGATCCAATGACTGCGCGTCAGTTTTTCCATCAGTCAGTGCGCTCCATGTTTAGCGCCATACAGGCTGTGTATGGCGGACAACCGATTGATACGCTGCGAACACCTACAGAAATGGCCGTTGCGTTGTGCACGCCAGCACGTTTCATGGAGTTCGCCTTGAAGAACATCGTTCTGGTTGCTTTCGACCAATTCACCGATATCGACCTGTTCCTGATGTGGGACATCTTAGGCCGCAACACGCAAGACTGGCACGTGCGGATATTAGCGGCCAGCGCGACCGTGCGATCGGCGCACGGCCTGCAGGTTTCAGTGCACGGTCCGCTTTGCGAGGCCAACAGTGCCGATGCGGTGTTGTTCGTCAGCGGCAAGGAAGGCATACCCGCGGCCCTGGTCGCCGCAGATTTCCTCCCCGCCTTTGCGCTTGACCCCAGCCGCCAGCGCATCGGCGCCGTCTGCGCCGGAGCTTTCATTCTCGAGCGGCTTGGGCTGCTCAGCGGACAAGCGACGACTCACCCGCAGGCACGATCGGGTTTGCAAGCGCTGGGACTTGAGTGTCTGGATCAGCCGCTTGTCTCTCAGGGGAACGTTGCGACCGCCGGCGGCTGTCTTGCGGCACTCTATCTGGTGGGATGGCTGGTGCAATCCTGGTTCGGTGTCGACAAGCGCCGCGCAACATTGCTTCCTGTTCTGCCAGCCGGGCAGCAAGAGCTCTATGATGCACTGATCGGGCTCAGTATCCGCCAGGCAGAAATTGGTGTTTCGGCAGCCTCCAGCTGATCCCTCCCCGCTCAGCGAGGCTATGGACCTCATCGATGCGTGGGCATTCATATGCGCACGACCGCCACATCGCATGCCTTTTCATTAGCCGGTAGAAACTCAGGAGAGATACCCGATGCCCCAGGAATTTGAGCCCGTTATGGCTGTGCCAGTCCCCTCGGGGTCCAGCATCGCCCACTTTTACACGTCAATGAATCTGGCGGACGCTTTCGCGATTCGGCTCCCTGCGGGCACCTGCGACGATGCGGATTTACTGGCCCGATTCATTCTTTCCAACCAGCCATCCTGGGTCGGATGGCTCATGCAAGTGCGAGACACCCTCGTGCGCTGTTTCGGTCTCAAGACAGCCAGGCAATTGGCAGCGCTGGCTGATCGGGTGGCTATCTTCAAGGTATACAGCACCAACCAGACTGAGATCGTATTGGGAGAGGACGACAAGCACCTCGATTTCCGGATATCCATCCTGTGTTCTGCAGAGGCAGAGCCTGACGGCAGTCGCCGACTGGTTTTTTCAACGGTGGTCCAGTGCCACAACCGTCTGGGCCGGGCCTACATTTTCGTTATTGCCCCGTTTCACCGCTTGGTTGTCAGGGCCAGCCTGCGTCGTGCCGCGCGCCTCGGCTGGCCTCTGGCGACTTCTGCTTAAGTGCCCAGTCGCCGTCCCCGCCAGCCCTTGCGATCACGCCGTCATTTGCCGATTGGTGGCGACAATCTGCTCATGGGTGAACTCGCTGCCGGGCGCCATGAAACGAGTCATCAACGCATCGCGGTTCAGCGGCGATCGAGCCTTGTCCGCCGCATCGAGCGCCAGCTTCAGGGTCGGCAACGTCAGCTCGGTGCAGTACGCCGGGGTGCCGGGTTGCTGACGCCACGAGTCGTGGAGAGTCCCCGCAACCAACGCGGTAAAGCCCGTATCCGCCACAAGACTCTGCACGAGGGCCAGAGCACCGGGATCATCCCCGGCGACCGGTAAGGCAATACGCACCGCAGCGCCGTCAGGTTGGCCCTTTTCAGCCAGCGTGGCGGCGAGCACGGCGTTCCAGGCCTTGATGACCGGGCGGCCGATCTGCTCGCTGACCCAGACGCTCTCGGGCTTGCCGTCATCGACATCCTTGATCGCCCCGTCACGCTGCGGATAGTAATTGGAGGTGTCGATGACAACGACCGATGCAGGCACCTGACTCAGTGTCTGCTTGAGATCCGGGTATTTTGCGAAGGGGATCGAGAGAATGATGACGTCCACCCCGATCACCGCCTGCTCTTTGCTCACCGCGTGTGCGCCGATGGCGTCAGCAAGATCCTGAATACTGTGCGGGTCTTTCGAATTCGCCAGTTTGATGTGATGGCCGCACGCAGCCAGCTTGCGCGCCAGCGTCGCGCCGATGTTGCCAGCGCCGATAATGCCGATGTTCATTTCAATAGTCTCCTGCATCAATTCGAAGCCTGTGCTGACTTCAACCAGTTCATTGCCCACTCGCGGTAATCGTCCGAGCGCGTATATCTCTCGAGCAGCTCGGGCAGGGAAAGTTCGCGCCCCTGCACACCACTTTGCTCGCGCAGCGTCGCATATGTCGCTTCGATCGCCGACAGATAAGGCGCATGGCCGTTTACCACGATCCGCACATTGGCGGCGCTGAGCCGCTCGATATCGCGCAGTGCAGGGTTGGCGTAGTTGATCAGCATGATGGGCACCGACAGATGCGCCGTCAGCGCGTGCAGGTGCTCGAAGTCCTCTACGCCGACAAGGCCGATCGCATCGGCGCCTGCCTGTTCATAAGCGCGGGTGCGCGCGACGGAGTCTTCAATGCTGGTCACGGCTGCGTTCGTGCGGGCAATGATGCTGAGCGCCTGATCCGAACGGGCGAAGCGCGCAGCGTAAATCTTGCTGGCGGCCTCTTGCGTCGCGATCAGACCCTGCGCCGGCGCGCCGTAAGGCGCCGGCAGGTGGGTATCCTCCAGCGTCAGTGCGGCGACTCCGGCTTTCTGCAACTCTGTCACGGTACGCATCACATTCAGTGCATTGCCATAGCCGTGATCGGCATCGGCAATCACCGGAATCTGGCTGACCCGCCCTACCCGGCCAACCTGTTCGACATACTCATCCAGAGTGAGCAAAGCAATGTCCGGCGCGCCGAGCACTTGCAGCGACGCAACGGAGCCGCCCTGTATGGCAACCTCAAACCCCAGGTCGGCGGCCATTCGCGCCGAAATGGGATCGAACACCGAAGCGGCAAACTTGCAGACGGAGCCGTGAAGCAACTCGGCGAACGCCTTGCGCAAGTCATGGTGGGATCGCTCAATCATTTTTCGTTCCCCCTGCATTCGCCGATTACTTCTGCGCCAACAGGGCTTTTCTCGCCGCCTTGTCATGCTTCATCGCCGCAATCTCACGTTCGCACGCCTCGACGTCAAACGAGTTGTCCCACTTGGCAATGGCGATGGTGCCGATGCCGTTGCCGATCAGGTTGGTCACCGCTCGCGCCTCGTTGAGGAAGCGGTCGATGCCCAGCAACAACACCAGTCCGACCAGGGGAATCGAATGGATGGTGGTCAGTGTTGCCGCCAGCGTCACAAACCCCGCCCCCGCTACACCGGCCGAGCCTTTGGACGTCAACAGGAACACGCCGAGCAGAATCATCTGATCCATGAACGTCAGAGGCGTGTTGGTCGCCTGGGCGATAAAGATCGCGGCCATGGTCAGATAGATGCAGGTGCCGTCCGCATTGAACGTGTAGCCGGTGGGCAAGACCATGCCGACCACGGATTTCTTGCAGCCGAGCTTTTCCAGTTTGATCATCATTCGCGGCAGCACCGCTTCGGTCGAACAGGTGCCCAGGGTGATGAGGATTTCATCCTTGAAGTAACGCAAGAACTGCATCAGCGGCATGCCCGACCATCGCGCCACCGCGCCCAGCACCACGACAATGAAAATCAGCGTCGTGATGTACAGCGCCACCAGTAACTGCCCCAGCGACAGCAAGGTGCCGATGCCATATTTGCCAATGGTGAACGCCATGCCGGCACCGGCACCCAGCGGCGCCAGACGCATGACCATCGCGACGATCTTGAACAGGCCTTGCAGGAACAGGTCGATGGTGTTGATCAGCGGCTTGCTGGTTTCGCCCATTTGCACCAGAGCAACCCCCATCAACACAGACAGCAGAATCACCTGCAGCATGACGCCATTGGAGAACGCACCGAGAAAGGTATGCGGAATGATATTGAGGAAGAACTCGACGAGACCGCCCTGCTCGCTCGCCGCCTGACTGTATTTGTTGACAGCACTGCCATCGAGGGTGCCGGCGTTGATGTTCATGCCGGCGCCGGGCTTGACCACGTTCACCACAATCAGGCCGACCACCAGGGCGATGGTGGAAAGAATCTCGAAGTAAATCAGCGCTTTCACACCGATCCGACCGACCTCCTTGATGCTGCCCATCTTCGCGATACCGACTACCACCGTGCCGAAAATAATCGGCGCCAGAAGCATTTTGATCAGCTTGATGAAACCGTCGGCAAACGGCTGCAGCTTGGCACCGATATCCGGTACGAAGTAACCGATGGCGGCACCGATCACGATACCGATCAGCACCTGCACATAGAGCTGGCTGTACCAGCGCGATTTTGAAGTTTCCACGAGAGCACCTCATTTTATTGTTGTGATGGGCGTGTGGCGTTGGCGTCGAGGATGACACCTGAAGTGGCGGCCTCACTCATCGAGGCCGCAGATGAAACGGAATCAGCCCTCGCCCAGTTCACGCATGACGGCGTACAGCGCGGACTTGGCTTCGAAGCCGACCCCCGGGATATCCGGCAGGCCGACATAGCCGTTTTCGACACGGATGCCGTCGGCGAAGCCGCCGAAAGGCTGGAACACGTCCGGGTACGATTCGTTGCCGCCCAGGTGCAGGCCGGCGGCGATGTTCAGCGACATCTGGTGGCCGCCATGGGGCACAACGCGGCGCGAAGACCAGCCCATTTCTTCCATCACTTTCAGGGTGCGCATGTATTCGACGAGGCCGTAGGACAGCGCGCAATCGAACTGCAAATAGTCGCGATCAGGGCGCATGCCGCCGTGGCGCAACAGGTTGCGCGCGTCCTGATGGGAGAACAGGTTTTCGCCGGTGGCCATCGGCAGTTCGTAGTGATTGGCCAGTTCGGCCTGAAGCGCATAATCCAGCGGATCGCCGACTTCTTCGTACCAGAACAGGTTGTACTTCTTGATCGCTTCGGCGTACGCGATACCGGTCTGCAGATCGAAGCGGCCGTTGGCGTCGACCGCCAGGCGTTGGCCGTCACCGACCACTTCCAGCACCGCTTCGATGCGACGGATGTCTTCGTCCAGCGGCACCGCGCCAATCTTCATCTTGACCACGTCGTAGCCACGATCCAGGTAGCTCTGCATTTCCGCCTTGAGCTTGGTCTGATCCTTGCCCGGGTAGTAATAACCACCCGCCGCGTAGACCCAGACTTTGTCATCGGCCACGCCGTTGCGGTAACGGTCGGCGAGCAGGCGGTACAGCGGTTTGCCTTCGATTTTCGCGACCGCATCCCACACCGCCATATCGAGGGTGCCGACCGCCACCGAGCGTTCGCCGTGGCCACCCGGCTTTTCGTTAGTCATCAGGGCTTTCCAGATGGCGAACGGATCGAGGTTATTGTTCTCGTGATCGATCAGCGTTTCCGGATCGGCTTCTGTGACCCGCGCCAGAAAGCGATCGCGCATCAACGCGCCCTGCCCGTAGCGACCGTTGGAGTTGAAGCCGTAACCGATGACCGGTTTACCGTCGCGAATCACGTCCGTGACAACCGCGACGACCGAGCAGGTCATCTTCGAAAAATCGATGTAGGCATTGGCGATGGGCGACGCAATAGAGACGGTTTTTTCACGGATATCGACGATACGCATGACGGGTTCCTCTTGTTGTGGTGGCCCCACGTTATGCTTTGCGATGACACCCGCCCAATGCTATTAATGCCGCGCCCTATGCACAGGAGGCATTGCCCTTGGAACTGGTTTGGCTTGAGGATTTTTCCGCGCTGGCCGAGTACGGCAGCTTTGTCCGGGCCGCTGAAGCGCGGCACGTTACGCAGCCGGCGTTCAGTCGCCGCGTGCGTTCGCTGGAGAATTGGATGGGCGTCGACCTGTTTGTGCGCACCCCGCAGGGCGCGACGTTGACTGAGGCCGGCAGACAGATTTTGCCCAGCGCCCAGGAAGCGGCCCGGCGTCTATATCGACTGCGCTCTGAGGCGCAGGAAGTCGCCGGCATGGCGGCCAAGCAGCTGCAATTTGCGGCCACTCACTCGCTGTCGTTCACGTTCTTTCCGCGCTGGTTGCGAAGTGCAGAGAATGGCGCGCCGATCGATGCGGTACAGCTGCATTCCGACAGCATGGCCGTGTGCGAGCAGATGCTGATTCATGGCCAGGTGCAGTTTCTGTTGTGCCATCGTCACCCCGACGTTCCGCCGTTGCTGGCACCTGATCAGTTCATTGGAAAAAAGGTCGGCGAAGATGTACTCGTGCCGCTGGCAAGTCCTTCCGCGCAGTGTGGAACCGCCCCTGAAACCCTGCCCTATCTGGCTTATACCCACGAATCCGGTCTGGGCCGAATCGTTGCGCACAGGCTTCACGGCAAGGCCGATTATCTGCACCTCAAGCCGCTGTTCAGCAGCCACCTGGCCGCGGTGCTGATGTCCATGGCACTGGAAAGCAAGGGTGTGGCGTGGCTACCGAAAAGCCTGACGGAACAGGAAATGGCTGACGGTCGTCTGGTCAGGGCACTTGATGAAAGCTGGGACATTCCCCTGGAGATTCACCTGACGCGCCCGACCGCGCCGATCAGTCCTTCAGCCGAAGAGTTCTGGGCGAAACTGGGCGAGTGATGTGCCAATCGTCCGCGTAAGCCCGGGCGCGTCGGCGACACGCCCGGGCAGAGGTGAATCAATCAGAACTGCTGCGACGTACCGTCCGCCGGGATGTCCACGCGGCTCTCAATGCCGTGCTTTTGCACATAGCTGCGCAATTCGTCGCGGGTCAGGGACATGTGGTTGATCGCGTCCATGTGCACGGCAACGATTTTCGCGTCTTTCGCTACCTGCGTCGCTCGCAGGACGTCTTCCTCGCCCATGATGATCGAGCCTTCGTAACCGCTCATTTTCGCTTTGCCAGCGTTGAGAACGATCACTTGCGGGTGAAACTTCTCAATGGCCTGATCGACTTCCTTGCGCCAGACGGTATCGCCGGCGAGGTAAAGCGTTTTATAACCCGGGGCCTGGAACACCACGCCCATGGCCTCCCCCAACGGTTTGGCCAGGGCCGGCACGGCGTACATTTCGTCGGTGCCGTGCTGTCCGCCGGTCTTGGTGATTTTAACGCCACCGAACTCGGCCTCATTGGTCAGCACATGTACATTCTTGAAGCCTTGCGAACGAATCAACTGCGCATCTTCTTCATGCTGGGCGAACAGAGGGATGTCTTTTGGCAGCACTTTTTGCGCGGCGTCATCCCAATGATCAAGGTGCGTGTGCGTAACGATGACGGCATCGACGCCGGCAATCACTTGCTCAGGGGACTCGGTCAGGTCAACCAGCGGGTTACGCAGGTTGCTGCGGTAGGTGTTTTCGAACCCTGGATACGTGCCCTTTTTGGCGAGCATGGGATCGATCAGAAAAGTCGTGTCGCCGTAGGTGATTTTCACCGTGGCGTTACGTACTTGTTGCAGATTCAGCTTGTGTGCGGCTTCAGGCTTCGACCGCGTTTCGGTCTCTGCGAACGCTGGTGCAGTCACCGTGGCGCAAGCAATGCTCAGGGCAATTGGAAGCGTTTTGAGTGTCATGAAAATCATCCTGTTCGTTAATGAATGCGTCCATTTTTGCTGAAATCTGCCGTAGCCAACAGTGGCCTGGATGACATTTATCGATATAATCGGGCCAACTCGACACAGTGAAACCGAGACTTCCTTATGCCCTCCATCCGTGTTGCCGTACTGGCGTTCGACGGCGTCAGCCTTTTCCACCTGTCGGTGCCGGGCATTGTCCTGGCGACGGCCAATCCGGCGTCCACCGAGCCCCGTTACGAGATCAGCTACTGCGCGGAAGTCCCGGGCATGATCAGCAGTGACCAAGGCATTGGCCTGGCGATCGGTCATGGGCTGGAATTGATGGCGGTGTCCGACGTCATCATCATTCCGGCATGGGGCGATCAATCGATGACGCCTTCGGCAGCGCTCGTGCAGGCCCTGCAACTGGCCCATGCCGAAGGCAAGTTGATCGTCGGTTTATGCCTCGGCGCCTTCGTGCTGGGCGATGCTGGCTTGCTCGATGGCAAGGAGGCGACAACACACTGGGCGGCACGCGACGAGTTCGCGCAACGTTTCCCCAAGGTTCGGTTTCGCCCCGAGGTGCTGTATGTCACCGACGACAACCTGATGACCTCGGCGGGTACCGTGGCGGCCATCGACTGCTGTTTGCACCTGATACGCCAGCGCTTCGGTGCGGATGTAGCCAATCACACGGCGAAAATGCTGGTCACGCCACCGCACCGCCAAGGCGGCCAGGCGCAATATGTCGAGCACCCGGTGCCACAGCTGTCGAGCGAAACGCATTTTTCTGAAGTTCTGGCCTGGGCCCGCATGAACTTGGGGGAGAACCTGTCGCTGGACCTGTTGGCGGAAAAAGCCAGGATGAGTCGACGCACCTTCACCCGTCGATTCAAGGAAACCACCGGCACGACGGTGTCCAAATGGCTCAACGCTGAGCGCGTGATCAGAGCGCAGGCGTTACTGGAAACCACCGATTTGCCGGTTGAATGCATTGCAGAAGAAGCCGGGTTTGGCACACCTTTGTCGTTACGGCAGCAGTTTGCGGCTCACTTGGGGACGTCGCCGTCGGACTACCGAAAGATGTTTTGTCTAGGGGTGAAGCGGGACAGCGGTGCACAAACGTGATGAGCCGGGCGGCTTGTTTTGTCCGGGTTCGAATTGATTACAGCGGCGCGGCAGCCTCTCACTGTCGAACCTGCGCCTGTTGATCGAGGTTATCATCGTGACGACTGCTGCCAAGGACATCCGCCCATGCTCTCCACGAAAACCCGCCCCACCCCCGCACCGCTGCTGCAGCCCGGCGAAACCGTGGTGTTGTTTGATGGCGTGTGCAAACTGTGCAACGGCTGGGCACGGTTTCTGATTCGGCATGATCGCCAGCGCCGTGTGCGCCTGGCAGCAGTGCAGTCGCCCGAGGGCCAAGCGTTGCTGGCGTGGGCCGGTTTGCCGTTGGATGAGTTCGACACGATGGCAGTGATTCGTGACCGGCAGTACTGGGAGCGTTCGGATGCGTTTCTGGAAGTGGTCGGGCAACTGCCTGGACGCTGGCAGCCGCTGAAGCTGCTGCGCGTTTTTCCGCGTCGCCTGCGCGACTGGGCGTACGACCGCATTGCGCTGAATCGCTACCGGCTGTTCGGCAAATACGACACTTGCCTGCTGCCAACAGCAGATCATGAAAAGCGTTTTCTAAAGGCCCAGGGTTAAGCCGATCAGTTGCAGCGGCGTTATCTTCGTCACCATCATCAACACGATGGCAAACATCCCGGCGAACCCGCAAACGCCCATCCAGAACCACCATCGATACACGCTGGCGTAGCGACTCTCCAAGGGCTGGCCGCTCGCCTCGGCGCCCACAGCCATTGCATGCAGGCGTTTTTGCAACAACAGCACCGGCAGCCACAGTGCGCCCACGCAAACGAAGATGACCAGCGAGGTCAGCAGCCAACCGGTACTCATGGGCAATCCTGAAAGGCGCATCAGCAGATAGCCAGTGATGATCTGCACGAAGCCTGCGGGCGTGGTGATCCATGCATCAAAGCGCACGACCATCCGCGCCACATGCGCAATCACTTGCGGGTTGCCCGTGCGGCTGGCGGCGATCAGGTAAAGATACGAGCCCATGCCGAATCCGAACAGGAAAACTGCGGCAATCACATGCAGATATTTGATGCACAGATACAACATCTCAACGCTGCCCTTGCGAGAACTGCACCGACAGGCTCAGATTGGCCGGATCGTTGATTGCCGCCAGGTATTCGGCAACGCTGATTTCACCCACGCAAGGCCGTGCGCCGGATTGCGGCACATAGCCCGAGGCCATTTTCACGGCCAGAGCCACGGCCGCGCAGCTGGGAATTTCCGGGCCTTTGTCATTCAGCGCGGTGAGTTGAGCGGTCATGGTCAGCGGCTTGCCATCAATGCCAATGCCACGGACATCGATGTACATCGCGCTCTTGCCATCGCCGAAACGTTCGAACCGCATGCCCAGACGATGCAGCCTTGCTGCCCAGCGGGCATGATCACGCACCAGGCCGAACCGCAGGGCTTGCGCCAGCAACGCGTTGGCCACGCCGCCGAGCTTCAGGCCGGCGCCCGCCTTGAAACTCAGGGTCTGCGCGCCGTAGCGACGGGCGAAAATATCCATATCCGGCACATCGACATTGGCGAGTAGTCGCGTGCCCAACTGCGGCATCTTGCGCAGGGAAAGGTCGAGCCAGCCCAGCACTTCATGCACCTGGCCATGCCTGAGTTGCCTGATCGGTTTGCCGGCGTAGGCCAGCACGCCTTCCACCGTGGACAGCCCCGGCATCTTCGCCGAGGAAGAAATGCCATGCTCGATCGAATCGATGCATGAGAAACGATGGCGCTGCTCGTCGATGATGGCTGACGACAGCGTCGGCACCGAACTGCAACCGCTGAGGATCGCCACGCCCGCCTGTCTGGCGCTGGCATCGAGCGCACCGATGCCGTTGACGAAGGTGCGGCAATCGGACAGGTCGCAGTAGTTCACGCCGGCACCGATGCAACTTTCGGCGACCGCGTAGGACTGCCCTTGAAACGGCCCGCCGGTATGCACCACCAGTTGAATGTTTAGTGTACTCAACGCGGCTTGAAATCCAGCGCCCATCGCATCACCGCACCAGCCTTCGCAGGCACGGCCCGACCGCGCGTGCAGCTCATCAATCTTGAGTTGCAACTTGCGCGCATCGCGCCCCGACAGCACCAGCTCAACCTGCGGCATCACCGCCAGATGCCGACAAACGATGCTGCCGAAATTACCGTAACCACCGACGACCATGACCCTGAACGCCATCTCACTGTCCCTGTTCTATCTATCGTGGTTTGGAGGATATAGGGCACAGCGGCGATCAGAAATGAAATTTGAAACCGGATATGGCAACAGCCGCTGCCGTCCAAAAAGAATGAACCCGACGCCGCTTGCACCACCTAACCCATAGACCATCAGGAGGTAGCCTATGCAAATCGAAACCGTGTGGATCGTATTGGCGGTCATTCTCGTGCTGATCGAGCTTTGGGCCATCAACCGGGTGCGTAAAAGCGAGGGGAAATCGAGTAACAAGGGCGTGTGGATTGTGTTGATCGTGTTCGTGCCGTTGTTCGGCTTGATCGCCTGGGCGTTGGCGGGGCCCAAGCATGTCGGCCACGTTTCGTCTTCCCAAGCGAACCGATGAGGCAGCGGGTGCATGCCCGGTCCATTCGTTGCAACAAAACCAGCCCGGCACTCGCCGGGCTTGTTATCTGCAATGCCTGATCGGGGGCATTCATGCAGGCTGCACGAAAGCGCAAGAGCTTAACCGCGCCAAAGCCTTGTAATACCGGGGTTGGCGCTAAACGAAACGTTGGCACGACTCCTGCGAAAGCTTCAGGGAATACACAGCAGCGCCAATCAGACGCTGTGTTCTATCCGTGAAAAGCAGAGGCCTAAAATAATGAATGCCATCGACCTTCTCAAAGCCGACCATGAAAAAGTAAAAGCCATTCTCAGCCAGTTGAGCGAGTCAACCGACCGGGCGCTGAAAAAGCGCGTCGAGTTGCTGGGCAAACTGGAAATGGAAATCACCATCCATACCCGCCTTGAAGAAGAAATTCTTTATCCCGCCTTCAAAGAGGCCGGCAGCAAGGAGGAGGACGTCATGTACTACGAAGCCAAGGAAGAACACCGCACCGTGGATTCGCTGGTGCTGCCTGACCTGAAATTGACCGATCCGGGCACGCCGGAATTTGCCGGTCGCGTGAAGGTGGTCAAGGAGCTGCTGGAGCACCACATCGAGGAGGAAGAAAAAGAAATGTTTCCTCAGGCGAAAAAACTGTTGGGCAAGGCGAAGCTCGACGAACTGGGTGCGCAGATGGAGGCCATGAAGGCGAGCTACAAGAAGGAAATGGCGGCAGGCAACCTGGCCGCGTGAAAGTACTGGAACACCGAGGCCCGGCAGCGTTGCCGGGCCTTTTTTTGTGTGGATTTTGTGGGTTGCCTTGAATGGCGAGTACATCCTGAAACCCTGTGAGAGTGGGCTTGCTCACGAAGGCGTCGGGTCAGGCGATTCATTTGTATCTGGAGGACCGCTTTCGCGGGCAAGCCCGCTTGTGTCTTTGGTTGTCAGCAGACTTTTCGGCACCAACAAATACCCATGTGGGAGCGAGCTTGCTCGCGAAGGCAATCTGTCAGCCAGAGCAGTGTTGACTGACCCGGCGCTTTCGCGGGCAAGCCCGCTCCCACAGTGTCTTTGGTTGTCAGCAGACTTTGCGGCCCTGCAAATAACCATGTGGGAGCGAGCCTGCTCGCGAAGGCAATCTGTCAGCCAGAACAGTGTTGGCTGATCCGGCGCTTTCGCGAGCAAGCTCGCTCCCACAGGTTTGTTTGGGTGTCAGCAGACTTTTCGGCACCAACAAATATCCATGTGGGAGCGAGCTTGCTCGCGAAGGCAATCTGTCAGCCAGAACAGTGTTGGCTGATCCGGCGCTTTCGCGAGCAGGCTCGCTCCCACAGGGAATCGGGTTATCAGTTTGTCGCGATCAAACCGCCCACGGTGGCGCGGGGTCAAACTTCGCTTCGATCCACTGTTTGAAGGCCACCACCGCCGCTGCCGGAAACCTCGCCGAGGGCCGGACCAGGTAGACGCCGCCGGCCGTATCCAGTTGCCAGTCCGGCAGCACCTGAGTCAGCGTTCCGGCGGCAAGGTCGCGGCTCATCAGCCAGTCGCCGGCACCGAGAATACCGGCTCCGGCGCGGGCGGCGGCGAGCAGCGATTCGCTGTCGCTGGCGGTCAGGTTGCCCTTGGGCGTGAGGGTTTGCAGCTCGTCGCCGCGATGCAGTCGCCACAACGGGAATGACGCCAGCCCGCTGAAGCGCAGGCAATTGTGCTGGAGCAAATCCTGCGGTGTTTGCGGTGTTCCGTGAGCATCGAGGTACGCCGGCGATGCGCACAAAATCCGTCGATGATCGCTGAGTTTTTTCGCGGTCAGGCGGTTGTCGTCCAGCTCGCCGATACGGATCGCCGCATCAAAACCCTGCTCGATGATGTCGACCAGGCCCTCGCTGTAGTCGGCAACAATCGAGACCTGCGGATAAGCCTTGAGAAACTCCGGCAACAGCGGCCCGAGCCACAACCGGCCCATCGCGGCCGGCAAGGCGAGGCGCAAGGTGCCGCGCACTTCGTTGGCACCCTGCACCGCTTGCTGCTGCGCCTCGTTCATCAGCGCAACGGCTGCACGCAGGCGCCGTTCCAGTTGAGCACCGGCCTCGGTGATACGCACCTGGCGCGTCGAGCGCTCCACCAGGCGAACCCCCAGGCGTTTTTCCATCGCCGCCAAGCGTTTCGAAACGATCGTGGGATGACGCTGCAACAAGCGACCGGCCGCGACAAACGACCCTTGCGCGGCGACGGCCAGAAAGGCAGCGATCTCATCGCTGTGTTGATTGCTCAGAACATCAAGATTCATGGTTTTAGAATGATCGCTCCCGATGATCGACCCGACTCCAGCTCGGCGTGCGCGGCTGCGGCGTCGGCCAGTGGATAGCGCGCCCAGATCCGTGGCGTGATGATACCGGCGGCGACGGCGGCCAGCACATCTTGTGCACGCTCCTGATACTCAGCAGCGCTTGCAGTGTGTGCCGCCAGTGACGGACGCGTGAGAAACAGCGAACCCTTGGCATTGAGTGTCGCCAGTTCCACCGCTGACGGCGCACCGCTCTGCGCGCCGAACGAGACCATCAAACCGCGGGGACGCAAGCTGTCCAGCGAAGCCTGGAAAGACACCCGGCCAATCGGGTCGTACACCACGTCAACCTTGCGCCCGTCGGTGATTCGCGCCACCTCGGCGGCCAGGGTTTCAGCATCAAATACCAGCACCTCATCGCAGCCGATCGACCGCGCCTTGTCGACACTGGCCGGTTTCGATACCACGCCAATCACCGTGGCGCCCAAGTGTCTGGCCCACGGCACCATGATTTCCCCCAGACCACCCGCGACGCCATAGAGCAGCATCGTCGTCCCCGGCCCCACCGGATACGTCGACTTCAACAGATACTGCGCAGTAATGCCTTTGAACAGCACTGCCGCAGCCTCATCGAAGGACAGTTCATCAGGAATCTTCACCAATCGATCCGCCGGAAACAACCGCGCCGACGCATAACCGCCCAAAGGCCCGGTGGCGTAGGCAACGCGATCCCCGACGCGCACGTGGCTGACACCGTCACCGACCGCGGCGACACGGCCCGCGCCTTCCAGGCCAAGGCCCGAAGGCAACGCCACCGGCACCGCGCCTTTGCGCTGGCTGACGTCGAGAAAGTTGACGCCCACCGCCTCTTGTTCAAGCCAGACTTCACCCTGCCCTGGCGTTTGCACGCTCACGGTGTGCAGGTGCAGGACCTCGGGGTTGCCCGTTTCGGTAAAGCGGATTGCGCTCGCCATGCTTATCTCCGTTCAGTCATTAACCGTTGAACCCAGTGTGAAAGCTCAAGCCTGGACGAACAAGCCACGCTATTTGCAGTTCATTGCTGCACCAGTTGCAGCTATAGCGACGCAGCACCGCCAGTGCAAACAATCAGAGTGAAAGGGAAAATGGCTGACTGGGCGGCAGACAAAACGGCTGCCGCCTCATGAGGCAGGTTTAATCAAAAGCGCCGTTGAGCACTTCGTAGATCAACCCGGTGGCCAGCGCGACGAGGATCAGGTCCGTGCCCACTTGCTGCCATTCATAGCCGTCATAGTGCGGCAAGTGGCCGAGCAAACGCCCGTCGAGTTTTTTCGCGATACCCGGTGGCAGCGGTTTGCCGCGCGCCAGATTCTTTTGAATGCCCGGCGGCAAGGGCTTTCCGGGATTCCAGTATTCGCCGCGATAGCCGCCGATGACGCCGAGGATGTTGCCACGATCGACACTCGGTCCGCCGCCGTGGTTACCGGAGGATTTTTGCCCTTTGTTGCCAGACCCTTGATTGCCGTAGTCCTGCATGTTCTGCGGCTTGCCCTTGCCATTACCCTGGCCGCCCTGATTGCCCTGCCCGCCCTGGCCTTTTCCGTTACCAGGGTCCGCCAGCGCCGTGACACTGCCAACTACCAGCGCAAGGCAGGACAGCGCTGTAACCAGTCTGCGAGCTTTTCTCATGTGCGGCTCCTTCAGTTCGGGGGTGCTTTAAAGCATAGGCGTTTGTGTCCAGCCTGACGCATTTTTTCTTGCTGGGGACATCGGCTTGCGTCAGGATTCGCCCCCTTCCCCACCCCGGTTGAAACGGCCATGAATCGTCAGAAAAAGCTGCAGCAGTTGTTCAAGGAAAAAGCCAAAAAGGCCAACGCCAAACTCGCGCCGAAAAAGCCCAAGTACATTTGCAAGGCGGATCGCTTGAAACTGGAAGCCGAAGCCGCCGTGCAAGCGACTGCCAACAATACGGATAGCTGAGCGAGCGAGCTGCGTCATCAGGCTGTCTGCCGTGACGTCAGCCCCCTCAAATCGCTGTGGAGTGAGCTTGCTCGTGAAGGGGTCGGGCCAAGAGTTCATCCAAGTTGAATACCGCTTTCGCGAGCAGGCTCGCTCCCACAGGGATTAGCGTTGGGCACTCAATTTGCGGACCGCCACAAAACAGTGTGGGAGCGGGCTTGCTCGCGAAGGCGTCAGGTCAGGCACATCACCTTGACTGGCACACCGCTTTCGCGAGCAGCCTCGCTCCCACAGGGATTAGCGTTGGGCACTCAATTTGCCGACCGCCACAAAACAGTGTGGGAGTGAGCTTGCTCACGAAGGGGCCGTGTCAGGTATACCCAGGTCGAATGACACACCACTTTCGCGAGCAAGCCCTTTTTACAGGTCCGCCCTTTTCACTCAGCTCAGGAGGTACCCAAGCCTTCGGAAAGGTCCGAAGACGAGTTTTTCGGCGGTTCCGCTGGCGTTGCCGGCTCCTTGTGTTCAGTGGTTCGCGTCACCGTATCGCGCACCGCGTCGTAACCCTCCTGGGCCTTCTGTTTTGCTTTGTCGACCATCCCGGCGCTGGCCCGGCCCATGTAGCGCTGTTCGGTCGAAGTCGTCGGCAAGGCCGCGCCGAGCAAGGCACCCAAGGCGACACCCGCGGCAGCGACCATTAGCGGTTGCTCCTTGAGCATTTGATTGAACTGTTGCCCCAAGGCCTGAGAACTGTGCGAAAGCCGATCGCTGGCACCATGCATCGCATGGCTAAGATGTTCCTTGGCAGCGCCGACGTTTTCCCCCAAGTGCCCGGCTTTGCCTCTGAACGACTGGTAGCCCTGCTTCAGAGAATCGCCGGTGTGATGCAAGTGCTCGCGGGCGCTGTCGATACCGTCCGCCAGACCATCCGCCCACTCGCCGGCCTGGTCCTGATCCGGCCCGGTGCGGTACGTCGGTTGCGGGGCCGGAGGGCGATTCTGGCTCATCATCAGCCAGAGCAGGCCCACCGATGTCAGCACCGCAGGCACTGGATTGTTGCGTACGCTGGTGCCCAGGTTGGTAAAGAACATCGACCCGTTGTTCTGCATCATGCCCCACGCCTGATCGATCATCTGGCCGGGGGTGAATTTGCTTTCCAGTTGATCGACGATGTTGCCGATGCTCGCGCGTTGAGCATCGATTTCCCGCTCGATCTGCTCAGGGCGCTTTTGCGCTTCGGTATCCAGTTCGCTTTTCATGAGGCTTTCCTCCGCAACGCTTCTTGATCTTTGTTCAACGCATCCAGGGTGCGATCAGGTTTGAAATGGGACGGCTCGAATTGTTTTTTCCCCGACTGCAACATGGCGAAGCCGATGATCATCACCACCACGCCGACGATCAGCGCGGCCAGCCAGGGCGCCATGAACAGGCTCAAGCCATAGACCGCCGCCAACAGCAGGATGATGAAGCCGGCCAGAAAAACGATCGCGCCACCGGCGACCGCGGCCATCCCGGCCTTGAGGGTGGTGAGGCTGGCCTGCAGTTCGGCTTTGGCCAGCGCGAGTTCCTTGGTGAACAATGCCGGCACTTCCCGGGACAGTTGCCGTAACAGGCCTACCACCGATGCATCGTCCGGTTGGCCAGTGGAGCGTGCTCCGGTCAGATCGGATTCGTCTCTGTTCATCACAGTTCTCCTTTGCGGTCGGTTGCAGGCGCCACGAAAGCGCCCGCGGCGTCAGACGGATGATCGTGTTCGTTGGGAGAGGTCGGCGTGATGCCGGTGGCGAGTCCCGGGCCGGGATCGGTCGCAGACGCCATGGAGGACTCATAAGGTCGCTGGGCGCCAAAGCCGCCGGCCGGTGGCGTCGAGGTGCCGGCCGCTGGATCTTGCTCGGCACTGACCGTGGCCGCCGCCGCGGTGCCCGCCTTGAGAAACCGCGACAGACCGAAACCGATGGCGACGCTGCCGGCAATGAACAGCGCGGGATTGCTGCGGGCCAGACTGGCCGCATCGTGCAACAGCTGCTCGGCACTCTTGCCGCGCAGGTTATCGGCCAGCCCGGTCATCGACTCGGCCATGTCGTTGAGGTAATCGGACATGCCCAGCGTGTCGCTGTCCGGCAGCTCGGAGACGAAACTTTTCGCACCCTGCGCCAGCGCTTCGATTTGCTCGGCGGCGGTGTCGCGATACTGACCGAATTGCGCATCGGCCTGCTGCCGCGCCCCGCCCAGCGCTTCGCTGACGTCATCCTTCAAATGCTGAAAACCCTGCTCAGGCTGGCCCTTCGGATCGCCTGATTCAAACCCTGACCTGCTGTCTGAAGTATTCATGTGGTCCCTCGCCTTCTCATTGAAAACGGGACTACACGGCAACGTTGCCCTGAGCCCCCACATAAAAAGGGACGAGGCTGGGTGCTGGAGAGTTCAAAGAGGTTGATGAGCGAGCAGCGTCAGCAAAAGCTCGGCGACGAACGGTTTCAACTTGATTGCCGGTCACCGACACACCCTGACGTGCGTCGGCGCCGCGCATCGGCTACGAATCGGCAGGAGCGATCGGCAGCCGCACGAGAAAAATCGTCCCGCCCGCCAGATCAGAGCTGACATCGATCGAGCCGGCGTGTGAGGCGACAATTTCCGACGCGATGAACAGGCCCAGCCCCAGTCCCTCGACCGGCCCGTGATCAATCGCCGAACGCTGCGAAAACCGCCCCATCGGATTGAAAATAAACGGCAGGACGTCCTCAGGTATCGGCTCACCGCCGTTGTGCACCTTGAACACCGCGCAGTGCTCGGACAGGTCCAGCTCGACGGTGACCGGGATTCGATTGTCGCCGTGCGTCACCGCATTGCTGACGATGTTGGAAAACACCTGTTCCATCCTGGCGCCATCAAACTCGCCCGCCACCGCAGCCTTCGCTTCAAACACCACGTTGGCTTGAGGATGAAAGGCGCGGATTTCCTCGACAACGCGCTCGCACAGCGGCGTGAGATCGATACGTGTCTTTTTCACCGGAATGCCAGGGCCCATCTGGCAGCGCGTCAAGTCCAGCAGATCGCCGACGATCTGGCTCGCTCGCTGCACGCTGGAATATATCTGGTTGGCAACCTTGCTCGACCGGGCGTCGCCGGTCTTGGAACGCCTCAGCAGATCGGCACCCAACAGGATCGCGCCCAGCGGTGTGCGCAGGTCATGCCCCAGGATGCCCAAAAACACGTTGCGGGAGGCTTCAACCGCTCGGGAATAACTGGCAATCGACTCCGCCAGCGCCTGATCGATGGCTTCATGGAAGCGAGTCATGTCGTCGATATCGATCGACTTGCCTTGCTTGACTTGACTCATCCACTGATTCAGCACACTGGTGCGCAAGGCGCGGTATTCCGAGACCATCTGATCGATGGTGAAACCGGCCATCAGGCGCGTCACCGCATGGGTCTCGGCGGCGGTCTCGCGTTCGTCTCGCGGTGCCAGCCCCTGGGCTTTGGCCACTTGTTCGCGCACCGTCTGCCGGGTCCGCAGATCCAGGGCAATGGCCTGCAACATCTGCTCGGCATGATCGCGTAATGCCGCACTGTCGAGCTCCGCCCCCGGCGTCTCGATGGTTCTGGCGAAGTCTTCCCAGGCCTGCAGAATCGGCTCAAGGTTCTCAAGAATGAAATCTGGCAGGCGCATATCGGGTGATCCTGAAGGGGGCTGTGTAGACGCCAGCAGGGCCGGCGCCTCGCAGCCTACCACCAAAGCACCCGTCACAAGCGGCCGGCGACTCAACTGCTCGAGCCATGGCCTGCCCGATCCAACGCCGTATGCGTATCGGCTGCAGGGTTGATCACGCTCAGAAGCCAGGAAAAGCACCACCCTCAACGTGGTAGACGTTCGGTGCCGCTGAAAAATAGGCCTCCAGCCCCTGCATGAACCGCTGATGGTCGTCACTCTGCTCGAACCCCGGCGAGTGGTCCTTCAGTGATCGCCATCGCACGATCAGGTTGAATTGTTCGGGGCTTTCAATGCCTTGCGCCAGTAAGTGGCCGCCATACCCCTCGGCGCGGGTGAGCAACGGCTCGACCTGGCTAAATGCGCGTTTGAAGGCTTCGGTGCGTTCCAGGTGCACGGGCAGCACAGCGATTTCATAAACCATGACGTTTCTCCAAATGACTGTGAATGCAGAGCGCATTCAAGCGATGAGCGAAGGCTCGACGGCAATGGCGATTTTGCCCAGCAAACCGTTGTTGGGGCTCTCCAGGCGGGCGTGGGCGAGTGGGATGTCGGCCAGCGAATAGACGGCGCCAACGTGTGGCCGAAGCTGGCCGCGATCGACCAGTGCACTCAATTCATCGAGCTTGCCGCGGTTCTGGCGAGTGAACACGAAGTGATAGCTGGCATTCTTGCCCCAGGCTTGAACGAGGTTTTGTGGCTGCGTGATGTCTACGATGGAAACGATGCGGCCCAACTGAGCGAGCGCGTCGGGGCTGCGCGTCAGGGTATCGCCGCCGATGGTGTCGAATACCACATCAACGCCATGGCCAGCGGTCTCACGCATGATTGCTTCGACGTAATCCTCTTGGGTGTAGTCGATGACCACGTCGGCGCCCATGCTTCGCGCGAAGTCGGCGTTGGCCTCGCGCACGGTCGTGAACACTCTGGCGCCGATGGCTTTCGCCAACTGGATCGCCACATGACCGACACCGCCCGCACCGCCGTGGATCAGAATGCTTTCGCCTACTCGCAGCGCCGCGCGCACGGTCAAAGCCTCCCAGACCGTGCCACCCACCAGGCTCAGACTCGCCGCCTCAAGGTGGCTCAGTGAGGCAGGCTTGCGAGCGATGATGCTTTCAGCCGCCACGTGGTATTGGGCATAACTGCCCTGCCCGTCGAATATCTGCGGGGTGTACCAGACCTCGTCGCCCGGCGTGAAAGCTGTGACACCCGGCCCGACAGCTTCGACAACGCCGGAGACATCGTGGCCGGTGATGGCAGGCAGTGGCACCAGCTCGGGATAGTCACCACGCCGCACTTGATAATCCAGCGGATTAATGGAGGTGGCGTGCACCCGGACGAGGACTTGCCCCGCTTGCGGCACTGGCTTGGGCACGTCGCTGAGTTCAAAAGATTCAGGACCGCCGAATGCTTTGAGAATCATCGCTTTCATGGCAAAACCTCGTATCGATAAAGAGGGATATCGAGATATTTCGATATCCTGTAGTAAAAAAATCTACAGCTCTTTCCCTATGATCTCTGCAAGCGCGCTGATGGCTGCCTCATTGCGTTTGTAGTAGGTCCATTGACCGATGCGCCGCACTTCAACCAGCCCTACGCGTTGCAACGTGGCGAGATAACTCGACACCGTAGACTGTGACAGGCCGATACCTTCCTGAATGCTGCTGACGCAGACGCCCTCGATGAAAACATCGCCCTCGTCCTGCGGGGGGAAATTTTTCACGGGATCCTTCAAGCCTTCGAGAATCTTCAGGCGTGTCGGGTTCGAGAGGGCTTTGAATATTTCGATCAGTTCCATGCGCCGAGGATATCGAGATTCTTAGATATGTCAATACGCCACGTTTCAGAATCCGGACCGCGACCGACACTGATTTATCGATGCGCCAGCAAGGGCCCTCAATGGGTTATAAGGAAACGACCGCCATGGATAGACTTCGAAAAACAACATCCACAGCCGTTTCAAGCCAGGAATGGCCCCACGTTCGGGTACGCGTTGCCCACTAAAAAAGGAGATGCACATGAAGCTGTACTTCGCCCCCATGACCTGCTCGCTGTCGCCGCACATCGTGCTGCGCGAACTCGGTCTGCCTTTCGAATTGATCCGGGTCAACAACAAGACCAAAGCCACGGCAGACAACCGGGACTTTCGCGACATCAACCCCAAGGGCTACGTCGCCGCACTGGTGCTGGACAACGGCCAGGTACTGACCGAAGGGCCGGCCATCGTTCAATACCTCGCCGATCAGGTACCGGGCAACTCACTGGCCCCGGCAAACGGCACCTGGGAACGTGCGCGGCTGCAGGAATTGCTCAACTTCATCACCTCGGAAATCCACGGTGGCAGCGCACCGCTGTTTAATCCGGACATCCCTGAGCCGGTAAAAGAAATCTTCCGCCAGAAACTGTTCAAGCGCCTGGATTACCTGAACGATCTGGTGCACCAAGACTATCTGCTGGGCACCTTCGGCCTGGCCGACGCTTACCTGTTCACTGTCCTGAAGTGGTTGCCGTTCTTCAACATCGATATCAAGAACTGGCCAGCGCTGGACGCAATCATGGCGCGCGTAGAAGCGCGTCCAAGCGTGCAGGCCGCGATTGCCGCTGAGGAGGCGACGCAGCCGGTTTGATCGCGAGTGATAGAAGCGGGTCAATGCCAGCTTCTATCACCCTTCAGCACGGATGGGATTGCTAAGCAGCCCACTGGCCCGCCGCGCCGTTTTCGATGATCAGCCTTGCGCTGTAACCTCACGAACAAAATCTTCATACCGGCGCAGCGGCTGCCCGATCAAGGTCTCGAGTTGCGCAACCAATCCCTCGGTCGCGCGCATGCCGAACGTCTGGATGCCCGCCATCATCAAGCGCATGTCATACGCGAGCCAGGCTGGAGCGTACGCCGCCAACTGGCCCTCGAATGCCGCGACATCGTCCCCCCCGTAAGCAATGTCACGATTCAGCGCAGCGCTCCAGATTGTCGACACGGCGTCACCGGTCAATACCTGTGGCCCGACCAATTCAAGGGTTATACGCGGTAGCTTGCCAGGTGCCCGGTCGCGGCGCAGCAACTCGGCAACCGCCACGTCCGCGATGTCCCGCGCATCGATCATCGAAACACCTGCCGAGCCGATCGGCATTGGATAGACCCCGTAATCCTCAATCGTTTTCCGGACCATAAGTTCGTTCTGCATGAAGTACGCCGGGCGCAGGATGGTTGCCGGCAAATCGAGGCTTTCGACCATGCGTTCTACCGTGTATTTGCCAGTGAAGTGCGGAACGTTGGTGAAGAGGTCGGCATGGATTACCGACAGGTAGACGATGCGTTCAATTCCCGCCTCTCGTGCCAGGTTCAGCGTGATCAGCGCTTGCGTGACTTCGTCGGGCGTAACGGCATTGAGCAGAAACAGCGTGCGCACCGACGCCAGCGCCTGGCGCATGGACGGGACGTCGCCGAGGTCAGCGACCACTTCGGTGACGCCGACCGGGAAACCGCGTTTGCCGGTTTGGCGTACGAGGGCTTTGACCTCGGCGCCCGCCTTGGCGAGGCCTTGGGTGACGAGTGAACCGACGGTGCCAGTAGCGCCGATGACGAGAATGCTCATGGTGAATCTCCTGCAGTCGTGGGACCTCGCAATGAGGCCCGTTGAAGCGAAGATAGGTTGTTGCAGAGATAAAGCAGAGACACCAGAATACAGACACTTCGTTTCAAATCCGGAACAGCCATGAACGTCAATGCTCTGCTCGATTTCACCCTCGTCGCTACCCATGAGGGGCTAGGCAAAGCCAGTCGCGCCAGTGGTATTTCCAAAGCCACACTGTCGCGGCGGATCGCCGACCTGGAGGAACAGCTGGGCGTGCGACTGATTGAGCGTAGCGCGCGCGGTTTAAAGCTCACCGAGGCGGGCGAGTTGCTGATGTCGCGAACAGAGGGGCCGTTGAGTGAAGTCGCCGAAGCGATGACGGCGGCGCGTGAAGGTCTGACGACGCCATGTGGACGCCTGCGTATCGCCGCCCCCGTTTTGTTTTCGCAGTTGGCAATGGGCCGCATTGGTGCCGAGTTCTGCGCGGTCCACCCGCAAATCGAGATCGAGGTCGTCGCCGAAGATCGCCTTGTCGACCTCATCGAAGAACAATTCGACGTCGCCATCCGGATCAACCCGAACCCGGACAGCAGCCTGGTGGGCCGCTGCTTCGCCAGGGACCGGCTAGTGGTCGTCGCTGCGCCGGGCGTGGCGAGACCGGTGCCGGGCGCGATCAGTCCGGTACCGGCCATCGTCATGCCGAGTTTCGAGCCGACCCACTGGCGTCTCGATGAAGGGCAACTGATTCTTGAGCCGATCCCCAAGCTGCGGTTTTCTTCGTTCCTGATGATTCGCGACGCGGCAATCGCCAGTGCCGGTGCGGCGCTGCTGCCGCTTTCGATCGCACGCGATTCGCTGGCTCGAGGTGAACTGGTGCAGTGGGGCACGGTGTCGGGTGTGGAACCGCAGCTTTGGGTACTGCACACGTCTCGGCGCCTCGCTGCGCCCAAAGTACGCGCGTTCGTCGAGTTCATCTGCGCTCGCTATCCGGACCGGTCCCTGATCCTGAATGACCAGCGCAATTGATATTGCCGGGCATGTTTATGCTTGCAGAGGACGCACAATCATAGATTATTGCTTTAGAACTGTTATCAACATTTAAATTCTTCCTTTAGCAAATCGGCAAACTTGTCTTTTGCACGATGAAACTCTACTTGTTTGTTCCATATAAAATAATTCTGTACTGGCGTTAAATCTTTAAAAAAATAGCCTTGGATTCCGCCGACCTGCCTGAATTGCTCAAATATACCTCTCGGGACCAACGACACCCCTGCGCCCGAACTTACGCACCCAAGGATGGTTCCATAACTGGCTATGCTTGTTATCGGGCTGGATATTTCGTGCCGCTCCAGCCAGTTTACTAAAGCCTTCCTGTACGGGCATCCCTCGGGCCACATGAATAAATCCACGCCCTGCAGATCCTCAGGCTGGTTTATTGGCCCTGCAGACGGCGAGGCAATCAACACCAGATCCTCTTGGTAGATTTCCATACTTTCAATATCTGCATGTTCCGGGCTGACCGCGATGATTGCCCCATCCAGCTTGTGGCTGACGACATCAGCAGATAATTGCGACCAGTCACCGGTACTGAACTGCATTTGTACCGCAGGATAAAGTTGATGATACCTGGATAATACTTTGGGTAATCTGCCTGTCGCGGACGATTCTATAGCGCCGATCCTGAAATCCCCCGATGGCGCTGACAGCGGATCAAGCGCTCTCTGTGACTCTTCGCACAAAGACAGGATCTTGTTGACGTAGCCGAGAAATAGTCTTCCGGAGGGGCTGATCACCAACCCTCTGCCTTTCCTTATAAATAACAGGACTCCAAGTTCTTGCTCCAGCAATTTGATCCGATTGGTAATGTTGGACGGCACGCAGTGCAACCGTTCAGAGGCACGAACAATACTGCCTTGATCAGCCACCGCCTTAAACATGACCAGTTGCGATAACTCCATGTCAATGCTCATTAAAAATGAATGATCTGATCAGTATAAGTCACTTGTCGCATGTCGACAACTCGAGTTAGTTTCCACGTTGTGACTGGAACAAGTGCTTAAAACCAAACATTTCATCGGTCTTTAGGGAGAAGGACACACCATGAACTCAGCATCGCCGCAGGGTCGTTTGGATACGTTAGAACATCAATCCATGCAAGCATTTGGCGAAACATTTATTCAGGCTCTGCCCAAACACATACGTAATCTGAAAATACCCGGACGCGCAATTGAAGAAAATCAGCGCCGGCAGCCCGTCCTGGCCTATATAGGAAATATCACTGAGCTTCAGGACGCCATGCTTGAGGTACTTCATCATCCGATCACGCAAGAGGCGCAACTTTCCACTGAAAGTACATTCATGGCATTCCTGAAAAAAAAGAGTATAGATTCGTCCGTTCTGAGCTTTTTCAATGGCTGGAATGAAACCCATAAAACCACCAGCCTGGTCTCGGCTAAAATCATCATGCGGCTATCAGCGGATGCGATATCGGTTCCCGCCGAAAAGCGTGAGGGTTATCACAACGTCATGGCACATATGCATGAAGTGGCGAAAGATGATTTCGGTCTTGGACATCAAGGCCATGACGGCATGTACAACTACATGACCGCAGCTTTTGGTGCGACAGCCTGGGTTGAAGATCAATACAAAATTGCTCAATGTAATGAATTTTCGGATTTCCTGTACAACACCGGAATAGCGAAACATAAAACGGCCTTGAATTCCCTGGAACATAAATCTTCGATTATGGATGCGATGATGGTGTCTATCGCATCAGAACTCTGGAATGGGCGAGAATATAATTTCGTCGCTCAATACATAGAAGCAAAGCTACTCGCAACCAATCCATTCTTGAGAACAAATACGCAAAACATGCGTAATGCGAAGGGCTATGTAATGGGGCATTCCGGCGAAGTGGAAAACAAGCACGGTTTGCATGCCGTGGCGGCGGCGCAAGCGTACGGTCAAACGGTAGCGATAGAATTCAAGCCTGCGCGACTGAAGGGCATAATGCTCAATTACAACGAGAGAGTAGGCAATGCATTCTCCGCCATGCACCGGGCTCTGACGGCCTGACATCGCTAGAATAACGGGACACGCCGATCAGACATTCACGCATACGCGATAGAACGATCGGCATATTCTGCCAACATTTAACCCAATCCATGAGCCTGCCATGACCCACCTTGGAAAATTGAAGCCCCGCACGGCCCCACTGCATGGATGTTGAGCACGCCGTTGTTGCATTAGGCTTTTTCGCATTTTGCGGCGGTTTGATAGATGCGGCGGTCGGCGGCGGCGGTCTGGTACAAGTGCCAGCGCTTCTCCACGCCCTGCCCCAGCACAGCCTCGCCGCTGTTTTCGGAACCAATAAACTCGCGGTTCTGGCGGGCAACCTTTCCTCCATATCGGGTTATCTGAAGCGAATAAAAATTCATTGGAAGCTAATACTTCCCACCCTGCTCGCTGCGTTTGTATTTTCGTTTTTGGGCGCCCTCTCAGTCTCGGTTGTCCCGAAGAGACTGATGGAAGTCGTAGTGTTCTTCGTACTGATAGCCATGGCCATCTATACCTTTATCGAGAAAAACCTGGGGCTGGCGGGACGAGACAGACACTTCGGGACGAAAGATATTGCCTTGGGGGTGTTCTTTGGTGGCGTCATCGGTTTTTACGACGGTGTGTTCGGTCCGGGCAGTGGCAGCCTGCTGTTGTTCATTTTTGTTAAGGTCTTTGGCTTTGATTTCTTAAATGCCTCAGCTTCGGCCAAATTGGTCAATCTGGGGACGTTCAGCGCTGCGCTTTTGTTCTTTATTCCCTCAGGTAATGTCTTGTGGGCGATTGGCGGTGTGGTTGCGTTGTGCAACATGGCCGGTTCGCTGACGGGAGTTTTTTTGGCATTACGTTATGGCAGTGGTTTTATCAGAATTTTTTTCCTGGTCCTGCTGGTGTTTCTGATAGGCAGAATGGGGATGAATATCTTTTTCTAGAGAACAAGCTTGAAACGCCTGAGCAGTGACCGGCCACCGGTTGCTGTGTAAGACTCATGCACTGAGAAAATCTGTGCAGAGGACAGAACGTTGGCGTATCTGGATTGGGTGCAATGGCCGGCGATGCTGGTCACCGTACTGGCCGCCTGGCTGATCGGTTCGCAGCAACCGCAACGGCGCATGAGCGGCTTCGTGTGTTTCAGTTTGAGCAATCTGCTGTGGGTGATCTGGGGGGCTTATTCCGGCGCCTATGCGTTGATCGTTTTGCAGATTTGCCTGTTCCTGATGAACCTTCGCGGTTTCAGAAAAAATCAGCGTTTGCGGCGCTGATCGGTCCTGGCGCAAAAGCTTTGAATTTTTTTTGTCGGACAAACTCCTTTGCGTATGAGCGTAAGGAGGAACTCATGCGTAACACTGATCTTTTTGTCATCGAGTACAAACTGCACGACCAGCCCAAATCATTCGTTATTCGCGCCAAGAGCATGCGCAACGCCGATGCCTGGCATTGGGCAAGCTGCGATGCGGGGATTGCGCCCATTCCGAAGCCGGGTAAACCGCCGTTGAAAGTGGTCTCGAAACCCCAGGCCGAGCGCTACGGCATCACGGGCGTGAAGTGGCGCGAGACGGCGGCGCTTGAGTGGACGGATGCTTAGTCAGGGATGGAGCATTGCGCAGATTGTTCCCACGCGAGCGCGCGGGAACAATCAAGCCGTATGGCGGCGGGTCACTGCTTCAACTCAGGCCGCCGAGTGGGTGTGATAAATCTTGCTGACAATGGTCCATTGGCCAGCCACTTTCAGCAGGTGGAAGAAGTCGGTGAAGCAGAACCCGGACACGTCGTCGGTATCGACCCGGGCACTGGCGGCGGTACCGACGATGTCGATACGCCCGATCACTGCGCTGGCTTCAGGAGATGGGCGGAAGTCCTTGTCGATCACCTCAAACAAATTCTCAATCGAGCCACCCGCCAGCGCGTCGCCGTTAACGCCAAACATCGTGGCCTGCTCGTGGAAAGCAGGTTTCATCAACGCGCTGTTCGCCTGTGTACAACCTTTGATGTAGTGATTGAGCACGCCAACGATGGCGCTGTATTCCTGAACGTAAGTAGGTGAAGTCATGAGTTTTCCTGAATGGAGCAAATGACCCGCCGCAGATCGGCGGGCATGGGGGATTGGGTTATTTGGCAAACAGCTGGCTCATGTCCTTGAACGCTTTGAACTCCAGCGCATTGCCACAGGGGTCCAAGAGAAACATCGTGGCTTGTTCGCCCACCTGCCCTTTGAATCGAATGTAAGGTTCGATCACAAACGGCGTAGCGAAGGACTTCAAACGCTCGGCCAGTGCTTCCCATTGTTCCCATTGCAGAACGATCCCGAAGTGCGGGACCGGGACGTCGTGACCGTCGACGGGGTTGCTGTGAACACTTTCTTGAGCTGCCGTCTGCGGCTGTTGGTGAATCACCAACTGGTGGCCATAAAAGTTGAAGTCGACCCATTGCGCGCAGGAACGACCTTCTTCCAGACCGAACACTTCGCCGTAGAAGCGACGGCAGGACGCGAGGTCGTAAACCGGGATAGCGAGGTGGAAAGGCGAAAGGCTCATCAGCGACTCCATGGCTTTGTCTTCAAGAAAACGGCTGCGGCGCAAGGCTGCTGGCCGGGGACAGAAGACATCCTAGGCGGAATCACCGAACAGAAAAATCAATATATATTTCTTAGAAACACAACTAATCTTTGTGAATGATCAAAGAACTGAAAACCCTTATCGCCGTGGCCCGGGAAGGCACTTTCGCTGCCGCGGGACATAAAATCGGCCTGACTCAGGCCGCTGTCAGCGCACAGATTCAGCGCCTGGAAGCGGAGCTGGGACTTGAAATATTCGACCGCAAGGGCCGCACGGCACACCTGAACAAAATGGGTCAGCAGGTCCTGATGCAAGCGCACGACCTGCTGCGGCTTTACGACAATCTGGGCTCAACCACCACAGGAACCCCGGCGAACGTTCGAGTGACCCTTGGCGCCATCGCCTCGGTACAACGTTCCTATCTGCCCGATGCCCTGGCCAGATTCCATCAGCAATGCCCGCACTGCAGGACGCGGGTGGTTCCCGGTTTGTCGATGGAAATGGTCAATCTGGTGGACGCTGGCGAGATCGATATGGCGGTGATCATCCGCCCGCCCTTCTCGCTGCAAAGTGATCTGCGCTGGACGACCCTGGCGCTTGAGCCTTATCGGCTGATCGTGCCGCGCGACACGCAAGGCGACGACTGGGCGGGATTGCTTTCCAGCCAGCCGTTCATCCGCTATGACCGCTCTTCGTTCGGCGGTCGACAAGTCGATCGGTTTCTACGGCAGATGCATTTCACCCCGCGCGAGGTGTGCGAGCTGGACGAACTGGAAGCCATCATCAAACTGGTCGAAAAAAACGTCGGCGTGGCGCTGGTGCCGCAAACCGCGCGAGAACCGCAATGGCCGGCCGGAGTGCGGGCAGTCGACCTCGGCGATCACACCTTTCACCGCGACATCGGTCTGGTGCACCGCTCGCGGCAGTCATTGTCCGAGCCGGTACGGATGCTTGCGGACTTGATCAGTGCTGAGGTGAAAAGCGCTTTCAATGGCTGACGCCGAGCTGACACGGCGCAACCTTATGTGGGTCAGCGGCTGTGATCGTCTTGCCTGGCATCGCGCGCCTGCCAATGACTGATCGCCCTACCGCGTAACAACCCGGCGGTGACAATCCGCCGGGCTCAGCAACTCGCCACCACGCGAGCGCACAGCGAGGGTTTCGACGGGTTCGGAGCGTTCGTTGTCGAGCAATATCGAGCACTGCTCGCCGCTGTCAAACAGATAGCGCTCGCCCCACTGGCGCAGGCTGACAATGATGGGGAACAGTGCACGGCCCCGCTCGGTCAGCGCGTATTCCTTGTAGGCACTGCCGTCGGACGCTGGCTGAATCTCAAACACTCCCAACTCGACGAGCATTTTCAATTTGACCGTGAGGATGTTCCTGGCGAGGCCAAGACGCTTCTGGAACTCACTGAAGCGGCGCACGTCGTCGAACGCATCACGAATGATCATCAACGCCCAACGATCGCCGATGGCCTCCAGTGCGCGGGCCACCGGGCATTCGCTTTGGGCCAGTAGTTTCTGCTTGGCCATGTCGCTCCAGGTGCAGATCAATGAAAAGAACGCCGAACGATCGGCAGGAAAATCCGGTTGCATTTAACAACCTGAGTGGATAAAAATCAACGCATCGGTTTCTTTTCAAAACCAATATAGCCAAGGATGGAACGATGCCTTATCCGCCTCATCACCCGGTAAAACAGGACGCCGACGCTGAACAGGCGAGCGCTGGCTATTCGCGCGCTCCTCAAGGTTCAGCCGCGTCGGCCCTGAGCCGTTATCAGACTTTCCTCTTCGCTATTACCTGTGCCATGGCGGTGGCCAACGTCTATTTCGCCCAGCCGTTGCTAGAGTCGATGGCGGCCAGCCTCGGGGTTTCGTCCGGCACGATTGGTGTGGTCGTCACCGCGACCCAGGCCGGCTATGCGCTGGGCTTGCTGCTGATTGTTCCGCTGGGGGATTTGCTCAATCGCAAAACACTCATCCTCAGCCAGTTGTTTCTGTCGGCTGCGGCGTTGTGCGCTGTGGCCACGGCGCAGGATTGGGTCACGCTGCTCGGCGCGATGGCACTGGTGGGGCTGATGGCGGTTCTGGTGCAAGTGGTAGTCGCCTATGCCGCGGCGCTGGCGAGTCCCGAGCAGCGCGGCGCAACCGTGGGCACGGTGACCAGTGGCGTGGTGCTGGGCATTCTTCTGGCGCGTTTCGTGTCGGGCGTTGTGGCGGACCTGGCGGGGTGGCGCGGTGTTTACTTTGTCTCGGCGGCCTTGATGGTCGGCATGGCGCTGGTGCTATGGCGCACCCTGCCCGCCTCCGCCAGACCGCCCGCCCACGGCAGTTATTGGCAGTTGCTGCGATCGGTGCTGCAGTTGTTTCTGAGTGAGCGCATCTTGCGGGTCCGAGGTATTTTCGCGCTGCTGATTTTTGCCGCATTCAGCGTGTTGTGGACCTCAATGGTGTTGCCGCTCAGTGCGCCGCCATTGTCACTGTCGCACACCCAGATCGGTCTGTTCGGACTCGCCGGCGTCGCCGGTGCGCTGGCTGCCGCACGGGCCGGGCGTCTGGCTGATCGTGGGCATGGCAATCGCACCACGGGCATGGCGCTGACACTGTTGACGCTGTCCTGGCTGCCCATCGCCTGGGTCGAGCATTCGTTGCTGGCGATGATCATCGGCGTGATCCTGCTCGATTTCGCCGTGCAGGCGGTGCATGTCACCAATCAGAGCCTGATCTTCGCCGCCCGGCCGGATGCGCAAAGCCGTCTCGTCGGCGCCTACATGTGCTTTTATTCGGTGGGCAGCGGCCTCGGAGCCGTCGCGGCGACGTACACCTACGCACATTTCGGCTGGTCAGCCGTCTGCGTGCTGGGTGCGGCCATCAGCGCCGTCGCCCTGTTGTATTGGCTGATGCAGGCGCTGACGGGCGACTGACACGGGCCGAACGGCCGGTTTGCTTATTGGCTTTCCGCTGCCTTGTCCTTCTGGATTTGCAGCGAGGCCTTGCTCTTGTCGCCCTCTTGGTTGGGGGCGTCGTTGGAGTCAAAACAGCCCTGCAGCAAAAACATCGAGCAGAGCCCCAGGCATACACAGAATCGTTTCATGACGGTCTCCTGACTAACGTTGTGTCGACACACGGTGATCCACAGAACCTGCTAAATGGAGAGGCGTGAGCGCCGCAAGGTTTCATGGGAAACGCCCGCGACGGACCAACGGTCGGTGCCCAATGAGCTATTGCGCACATTGCTCAGCCGTTTTCATCGTCTCGCGGTATCACCGATATCTTGCCGTTGCGCTCGATGATCGCAAACTTGATCTGCTCGATCCGCTCGATGCCCTGGCTGGAACGCGCAGCCTCCATGACATCGGCCTCCACCAACCGTGCGTGGCGCAGGCGGCGGTGCAGCAGCTTGCCGTTTTCGACGATGATCGTCGGTTCGCCGTCGATCAAACGCGAGACCCAGCGCGAACGTTGCTTGAGCAGAGAAAAGCCGACGTCGATGGCAATCAGCGTGACGATCACCAGAATCGAATTGGTCAGGGAAAAATCATCGCCCAGCAGTGCCTGTTGCGTGGCTTCACCGATTATCATCAGCAAGACGAAGTCAAACGTCGTCAGCTCCGCCAGCGACCGCCGTCCGGCGATTTTGAACAGCACCATCAGTGCCAGATACATCGCGACTGCACGCAAGACCGAGTCCATGGGGCACCTATGGAAAAATGAATTGAGTGAGGGTGACCGACTCCGCGCCAGCCGCTTTGACCGTGCTGCGATACAGACCCAGGCCGTCGCCGCGCAACGTCAGGTAAAGCGTGGCCTGGCCCTGCGTATCGGCTTGCAGCCAGAGGTGCAGACCTTGCGCCGCACTGCGCGCGCGCAAGGGTGGCGGCTGCATCGTTTCGACGCTGAAGCCCTCCAGCAACTCGCCGTTCAACTCCACTTCCACCGTGGCTTCGGGCGCGCCGCGCACGCTGACTTTCATCGGGTTGGTCGAGCCGTTGCGGTGAAACCTGTCGTACTCCACGCGGACCGCGCCGTCAGCGCTGCGCACATCCTGCGAACTGATCGGCCCGCGGGAAAACAACCCCAGCAGCCCGAGCACCATGCACAGCACCAGCGCATACCAACCGCAGCGCTCGAAGCGCCAGACCTTGCGCTGATAAGCCATGTCCTCGCGTATCGGGATCTGCCGGCTGTGCAGGTCCGGATGATCGGCGTCGCGGCTCATCGGCTCCAGCCTCCTTCACCGCGCAAGGCACGCCGGTGAAACTGCGCCAGTTGCTGCAAGGCAAACTCCGAAGCATGGAGCTGAACCTCGCTGCGCGCCCCGGGGAACCACTGCTGACGGGTAAACACGAAGTGCTGCCCATCGAATTGAAACGCCCAGGCGAAGCACACCGTGCCGGCCTTGATGCCGTCCATGTCGTCAGGGCCAAGGATGCCCGTGGTCGCCACCGCCACGTTGGCGGTGCTGTCACGCAAGGCCCCAAGTGCCATGTCACGGGCGACCTCGACACTGGTCAGATTGAAGGTTTCAAGCGTATACGGGCTGACCCGCAGCAAGCGCTGTTTGGCCTGCGGTGAATAGACCACGTAGCCGCATTCAATGCGTTCACCGCTGCCGGGCACCTGCGACAAGAGCATGACGATCTGCCCGGCGGTGCAGGATTCGGCGGTAGTGATGATCAGGGAGTGCTGACGCAGGTATTCAACAGTATCTTCGGCTACGGACATGGCGTGATCTCGTGACGTTATTGCCGGTTGACCGCTCGGAGCGCTGATCATTCCGCCGGATTTTTCCAAGCCTGTTGCCACATCGGTTTTTGCGACCGCTGTCTTGGGAACAGCGCCAAAACCTGTGGGAGCTGGCTTGCCAGCTAAGGCGTCGGGTCAGTCAGCTCAGCGGTGGCTGACAGGCCGCTTTCGCGAGCAAGCCCGCTCCCACAGTGGACTTGTGTGGGGCCGCTATCTCAAGGGCAGCATCAAAACCTGTGGGAGCTGGCTTGCCAGCGAAGGCGTCGGGTCAGTCAGTGCAGTTGTGGCTGATAGTCCGCTTTCGCGAGCAGGCTCGCTCCTACAGTGAATTTGTGTTCGGCCCGCAATTGCCCATGCACCGCCAAACCCTGTGGGAGCTGGCTTGCCAGCGAAGGCGTCGGGTCAGTCAGTGCAGTTGTGGCTGACAGGCCGCTTTCGCGAGCAAGCTCGCTCCCACAGTGGACTTGTGTGGGGCCGCTATCTCGGGGACGCATCAAAACCTGTGGGAGCTGGCTTGCCAGCGAAGGCGTCGGGTCAGTCAGCTCGGCTGTGGCTGACAGTCCGCTTTCGCGAGCAAGCTCGCTCCCACAATGGGTTGTGTATGTGTGGTCGCCGCCTCGCCTGTCATCGGCTCAAGGCGCGTGCCAAAAACGGCGCCGTCTTGCTGTGCTTTTTCGCCGCGACTGTCTGCGGTGTGCCGGCCACGACTATCCTGCCACCCTGATCGCCCGCCCCCGGGCCGATATCGATGACCCAGTCACTTTGCGCCACCACGCGCATTTCATGCTCGACGACGATCACCGTATGCCCCGCCGTCACCAAGGTATCCAGTTGCTCCAGCAAACGATCGACATCGCGCGGGTGCAGGCCCGTCGTCGGTTCATCCAGCACGTACAAGGTTGCACCCCGCTGGTTGCGCTGCAGTTCGGTGGCGAGTTTGATGCGCTGCGCTTCGCCGCCGGACAACTCCGTGGCGGGTTGTCCCAGCCGCAGGTAGCCGAGGCCGATGTCGCGCAGCACCTCCAGCGCGCGGCGGATCGCCGGTTGCTCGGCGAACACCGGCAACGCTTGATCGACGGTCAGTTGCAGCACTTGGGCGATGCTCAGGCCATTCCACATGATCGCCAGTGTCGGCGGGTTATACCGCGCACCATGGCAAGTCGGGCATGGTGCATACACGCTGGGCATGAACAGCAGCTCGACACTGACGAAACCTTCGCCCTCGCAGGTGGCGCAACGGCCCTTGGCGACATTGAAGGAAAACTGCCCAGCATCGTAGCCGGCAGCTCGCGCCTGCTCGGTGGCGGCGAACAGCTTGCGTACGTTGTCGAACAACCCGGTGTAGGTCGCCAGGTTGGAGCGCGGTGTACGGCCGATGGGTTTCTGATCGACCTGTACCAGGCGTTTGATCGACTCCAGCCCGGACGTGACCTGCCCCGTGCTGACCTTCGGTGCTTCGTCTTCAAGGCTGAGTTCGTCAGGCTCGGCCTCCACCGTCGGCCGCCCCAGTTGTGCGCCGACCAGCTCCAGCAAGGCCTGACTGACCAGACTCGATTTGCCGGACCCGGACACGCCGGTCACTGAAGTAAAGCAGCCCAGGGGAAACTCGGCGCTGAGGTTGTCCAGGTTGTTGCGGGTAATGCCCTCCAGCTTCAGCCAGGCCGTCGGTTTGCGCACCGTGCGGGCCTGGCGCGGCGATTCGGCAAACAGATACGCCCGCGTCTGCGACAGCTCAATCTCGGCCAGGCCGGCGGGCGGACCGCTGTACAACACCTGCCCGCCCTGCTCGCCCGCCGCCGGACCGACATCGATCAGCCAGTCGGCGCGGCGCATGGTTTCCACGTCATGCTCGACCACAAACAGTGTGTTGCCGTCAGCCTTCAAGCGTTGCAGCGCCTCGAACAGCGCTTCGCCATCGGCCGGATGCAGCCCGGCGGACGGCTCATCGAGCACATAGATCACGCCGAACAGTTGCGAACCCAATTGCGTCGCCAGGCGCAAGCGCTGCAACTCGCCCGAAGACAGGGTCGGCGTGCTGCGCTCCAGCGCCAGATACCCCAGGCCCAGATCGGTGAGGGTACTGACACGCTCGAGCAAATCCTCGGCGATACGCTGCGCCGCCAGGCGTTTTTCCAGCGACAGGTTTGGCGTGTGACGCACATCCGGTGCATTGGCGTGGGCGCTGGCGCCATGGGCTGCGCGTTGCTGGCGGGCTTCGCGCGTCTGCGCCGGGCTCAGGGTTTGCGTAGGTTCTTCGGCCAGTTCCAGGTAACTCGCCGTGGCGACGGGCCTCAATACTTCGGCCACTTGCAGCAACGGCATCCGCGACAACTCACCGATGTCGTAGCCGGCGAAGGTCACTGACAGCGCCTCGCGTTTCAGGCGCTTGCCGTCACACAGCGGACAAGGACTGCCGAGCATGAACTGCGAAACACGCTTTTTCATCAGCGCACTTTGCGAGTGGGTGAAGGTATGCAGGATGTAGCGTCGGGCGCCGGTAAAGGTGCCCTGATAGCTGGGTTCCAGCTTGCGCTTGAGCGCCACGCGGGTTTCTTCCGGGGTCAGCCCGGCGTACACCGGCACCGTCGGCGTTTCTTCGGTGAAGAGAATCCAGTCGCGCTGTTTTTTCGGCAGCTTCTTCCAGGGAATGTCGACATCGATGCCCAGGGTCACGAGGATGTCGCGCAGGTTCTGGCCCTGCCACGCCAGCGGCCAGGAAGCCACGGCGCGTTGCCGGATGGTCAGGTTCGGATCCGGCACCATCAGCGCCTCGGTCACCTCATAGACGCGTCCAAGCCCGTGACATTCAGGGCACGCGCCCTGCGGCGTGTTTGGCGAAAAATCCTCGGCGTACAGCATCGGCTGCCCCGGCGGATAACTGCCGGCACGTGAATAGAGCATGCGGATCAGACTCGACAACGTGGTCACGCTGCCCACCGACGAACGCGTACTCGGCGTGCCGCGCTGTTGTTGCAGGGCGACGGCAGGCGGCAAACCTTCGATGGAGTCGACATCCGGCACGCCGACCTGATCGATCAGACGCCGGGCATAGGGCGCCACGGACTCGAAGTAGCGGCGCTGGGCTTCGGCATACAGGGTGGAAAACGCCAGGGATGATTTGCCCGAACCGGACACTCCGGTGAACACCACCAGCGCATCGCGGGGAATGTCGACGTCGACGTTTTTCAGATTATGCTCACGGGCACCGCGCACTCGAACCATGCCGCTGGGTGCTGTGGAATTACGCTTGGAAGTCATGGGCCGGCCTTGATCGGAAAAAAGGGATCACGCGCGAAACCGGTGGCGATGAGCTCGCCACCGCCAAGGGCCATGCATCAGGCACTGAGGACCGCGCGGATCATCTGCAACATCGCTTGCGGGCTATACGGTTTGCCGAGCAGGTGCGTGTCGGGACTCAACTGGTGATTGCGCGAGATGATGTCGCGGGTGTGGCCGGAAGTGAACAGCACCGGCACCGGTGGCGCCTGGACCTTGGCCCAGCCGGCCAGGTCGGAACTTTTGATCAGCCCCGGCATGACCACGTCGGTGAAAATCAAGTCCACTTCGACACCTTCCAGCAACATCTGCATCGCCGCGTCGCCGTTGGCGGCAGTCAGTACGCGATACCCCTCTTCGCGCAGCAGTTCGACCGCCGAAGCCCGCACCGCGTCGTTGTCCTCGACCACCAGCAGCGTCTCGTGACCGCCGCTCTGCTGGCGTTGCAGGTTGGGCGCGTCATCGAGGATCGGGCGCAAGCTGCGCGGGAAGTACAGTTGCACCCGTGTGCCCTCGCCCACCGCGCTGTCGATCTCGACGTGACCGCCGCTCTGTTTGACGAAACCGAACACCATGCTCAACCCCAGGCCGGTGCCCTGGCCATCGGCCTTGGTGGTGAAAAACGGTTCGAACACTTGCTCAAGCATCTGCGGCGCGATGCCGACGCCGGTGTCACTGACCGCGACCCGCACGAAGTCGCCGGCGGCGATACCTTTACCGTGACAGAACTGGTGGTCGAGGCGAACGTTGGCAGCGCTCAGGCCAATGGTGCCCTCACCTTTCATGGCGTCGCGGGCGTTGATCGCCAGATTGAGGATGGCGTTTTCCAGTTGGTTGCGGTCGACGTAGACGTGCCACGGCTGCGAAGGCAGTTGCACGTCGATCTGAATGGTTTCGCCCAGTGCGCGTTGCAGCAGCTCACCGACACCTTCGAAGATTTGCCGCGGATTGCACACCGCCGGTGACAATGGTTGTCGGCGGGCAAACGCGAGCAGCTGCGAGGACAACTTGGCGCCTCGCTCGACCGCCGCCAGCGACGCACCGACCCGGCGTTGCACGTTGGCGTTATCCGGTTCATGCCGGGCCAGCAAGTGCAGGTTGCCGGCGATCACTTGCAGCAGATTGTTGAAGTCGTGAGCGACGCCGCCAGTCAGGCCGCCGATGGCTTCGAGCTTCTGCGACTGGCGCAACTGCTCTTCCGCCGCCAGCCGCGCGTCGACCTCTTCAGCGACACGCTGTTCAAGGTTGCGGGTGAACTTGAGCAGGGATTCTTCGGCGTTTTTGCGCTCATGGATGTCGAGCAACACCCCGGGGAAACGCAACGGCTCGCCGTGTTCGTCAAACTCGCACGCACCGCTGGCAAGTACCCACAGATAACTGCCATCACTGCGCAGCACGCGGTATTCGGCGTTATAGGGCTCGCCGGTCTGCACAGCCCTGGCAATACGTTCCTTCACCCAGGCGCGGTCATCGGCATGGATGCGCGACTCGGCAACGTCCTGCGCCAGGTTGCTCAGGTCCTGATCCGGCGGGTAGGAGAAGGTACGGGCAAAGCGTTCATCGGCCGACAGCGTGTCGTGCTTGATGTCCCAGACAAAGGAGCCAAGCAAGGCCCCGGCATTCAGCGCCAGCCGCACCCGTTCGTTATCGGCCCGGTAAGCGTTTTCCGCTTCCTGGCGCAGGCGTTCGGAGAGTACGAACTCGGTGGTTTCCACCACCATCGCCATGACGCCGGCAGGGACGCCCTCGTCATTGGCCACGGGGCTGTAATAAAGGTCAAGCCAGACGTCTTCAGGAACGCCGTCGCGCCATAGCACCAGGACTTTGTTGCGATACGACAAGGTGCCGCCCGCCAGGCAGGTGTCGACCACGTTGCGGTTGAAATCGGCGACTTCCGGCCAGCCCAGTTCCACTGGCGACCCCAGCAGCGAGGGGTGGCGGCCACCGGCGAACTGCGAATAGGCGTCGTTGTAGATCATGTACCCGGCGCGCCCCCAGAGCATCACCATCGGCATTTGCGAGGCGAGCATCAGTTGCACCGTGCTGCACAGGCTGGCAGGCCAGGTATCCAGCGGGCCCAGTTCGGTGCGGCTCCAGTCGAACGTACGGATCCGTGCGGCCATTTCGCCTTTCCAGCCGTCACACCCGTAGCTATCGGATAAAAACTGCATCGATTGACTCGGTGTCCTGTGGTGGTTGGCTGACAAATCGCGACGCCGGCACGACGCGACGCCCGTCTGTTTCGAGCGTCTGCATTCGTATTGGTTTCATACGAGGTATAGCTGATTTCAACTGCGCGCGACGACTAGACCCCAATCAGGTGTTTCAGGGGGTGGTAGCCGGTTTTCATTTTGGCGGCGACGTCAAGAATGGCCTTCTCGATGCCGTTCAAGTGCATGCAGGTCAGCTCGATGGCAGCGCTCTGATTGCCGGCCTCGATGTATTCGATCAGGCGCAAATGCTCGTCGTCACGACAGACTTCGTGACTGTCGTCGTCCAGTGCGGCGGCGTACAGCGACGCACGGGAAATCAGCTTCTGGAACCAGTCGAGCAACACCGGATTGTTCAGGCTGCGGGCGAGTTTGATGTGGAACTCGCCGAGCAGGTGAATCAGTCGCTCGTGATCGCCAGCGGCATGCGCCTCGTCTTCGAGCAACAGGTGCTCGCGCAGGTCCTGCATGGCGGCACTGTCCTTGCGTCGGCACAGCTCGGTAACGATGCCGATCTCGATCAGGCGGCGGGTTTCGAACAGCGAACGGATCTCTTCGTTGCTCGGCAGCGACACCGACGCACCCTTATTGGGCTCGGTGGTGACCAGTCCGTCGGCCTCCAATTGCTTCAAGGCCGCTCGCACCGACGTGCGGCTGACATTAAATAATTCGGCCAGCGAGGCCTCGCCCAGTTTCATCCCCGGGCGCAACGAACGTTTGCTGATCGCCTCGTAAACCCCTTGGTAGACGCGGTCGACCGTGGTTTCCAGTTTCTTCTCGGTCATTGCAACACTCCTTTAGCGTCGGGCAACCAGCCCCTGGCGATGCCTGGCCATGGAAAAAGGGGGTTGCACACGCAGATTAATCCGGGTATTTCTAAATTGCATTCAGATATTGCATACAATAATTAGAGGATTGCACCATTATGGGTCAACCAAAAGCAATTGAAGTGCGCAATGTTTCAAAACGGTACTCCGATGATCCCGGCCTCGCACCGGCCCTCGACAACGTTTCGGTAAACATCGCCGATAACGAATTTTTCACCCTGCTCGGCCCTTCCGGCTGCGGCAAGACCACCCTGCTGCGCACCATTGCCGGTTTCGAACACGTCAGTGAAGGCGAGATTCGCCTGGCGGGCGAAGCGGTCAATCATCTGCCACCGTTCAAGCGCCGGGTCAACACGGTGTTCCAGAGCTACGCGCTGTTTCCGCACATGAGTGTTGCGCAGAATATCGCCTTCGGCCTGGAGATGCAGGGTCTTGATCGCAAGTCGATCCCCGATCGTGTCGACGAGATGCTCGCGCTGGTGCAAATGCAAGCGCTGGCGGCGCGTAAACCGGCGCAACTGTCCGGCGGTCAACAGCAACGCGTGGCGCTGGCCCGGGCCTTGGCGCCGAAACCAAAAGTCCTGCTGCTTGATGAACCGCTGTCGGCGCTGGACCTGAAGTTGCGCAAGGAAATGCAGGTCGAACTCAAGCGCGTGCAGAAAGAAGCCGGCATCACCTTTATTTTCGTCACTCACGATCAGGAAGAAGCGCTGACCCTGTCGGATCGGATCGCGGTGATGGCCGCCGGCAGAATCCTCCAGATCGGCACGCCGACCGAGATCTACGAGCACCCGCAACACCGCTTTGTCGCGCAGTTCATCGGCGATATCAACTTCATTCCCGGCCAGCTCAAGCACGGCGCGCACAACGAAAAACTGTTTGTGCCCAACGGCCTGCCCGTCGAGATCCCTTGCCAGCCGCAAGGCTTCGCTGGCAGCAACGTGCAACTGGCGTTCCGTCCGGAGCGCTCGCGGCTGGTCGAAGCCAGTGAACCGCATCACCTGCGCGGGGTGATCGAGGCGGTGCTGTATGTCGGCACTGCCACGCTGTACCAGTGCCGCCTGAACAACGACATCAAAGTCATGCTGCGCGAAAACAACGAAGGCCTGAGCCGTGGCCGTGCCGTCGGCGAAGGCGTCGCCGTGCACCTGCCGCCGCACGCCTGCCTGTTGATGGAGGCCTGAGATGAGCGTCAGAAGCACGTCCCCCGCGCTCAACCGCGCGCTGTTACTCAGCCCGGTGGTGTTGACCCTGCTTGCCCTGATCGCCATTCCGTTGGGCATCATGGGCTACATCAGCTTGCTGCCGCGCAACACTTACGGCGGCGTCGACTGGCAGGCCGAATGGCAACTGCACAGCTATGTGCAGCTGTTTTTCCAGGAAGGTTTCGACGGCGAACTGGAGTTGAACTGGGTCTACGCCCAAGCCCTGTTGCGCTCGGTGCTGCAGGCCGGCGGCACCACGCTGTTGTGCTTTCTGTTCGGGTTCCCGGTGGCGTTGTGGATGTCGAGTCTGACCCCGCGCCGGCGCAACCTGATGGTGCTGCTCATCACCATCCCGTTCTGGACCAACCTGCTGATCCGCAACTACGCGTGGCTGATCATCCTGCGCGAACACGGCTGGGTCGCCCAAAGCCTCAACGCGCTGTTCCCCAGTGCCGGCGGCATCACCCTGCTCTACAACGACTTCGCGGTGAGTGTCGGTCTGGTTTACAGCTTTTTGCCGTTCATGATCCTGCCGATCTATTCGACCCTGGAAAAACTCGACTGGCGTCTGGTGGAAGCCGCGTATGACCTCGGCGCCAACCGCTGGCACGCGCTGCGGCGGATCATTTTGCCGCTGTCGATGCCCGGCGTGATTGCCGGCGCGCTGCTGGTGTTCGTGCCGAGCCTCGGTGCCTTTATCACGCCGGCGATTCTCGGCGGCGGCAAGACCCTGATGATCGGCAACCTGATCCAGCAACAGTTCGGTACCGCGCGCAACTGGCCGCTGGGCAGTTCGCTGTCGTTCCTGCTGTTGGCGATTCTGCTGGTGTCGCTGGTGCTCTACGCGCTCTACAGCCGCCGTGCGGCAAAAACCCTTAACCGTGGAGCCCGGCCATGATCTCTCTGCACCTGAAAAAACTGCCGGCGACCCGCGAAATCAGCCTGCTGGTCCTCGCCTATCTGTACCTGCCGATCCTGGTGCTGATCGTCTACAGCTTCAACGCCAACCGTTCGGCAACGGTGTGGAGCGAATTTTCGTTCGCCTGGTACGGACGGATCCTGGCCAACCCGTCGATTCAAACCGCGGCGCTGAATTCGATCATCGTCGCGACGATCGCCACGGTGTGCGCCACGGCCATTGCCCTGCTGGCGGCGCTGGCAACCTACCGGCCGTTCTACGGACAGAAAATGGTCGAGGGCGGGATCAACCTGCCGCTGATCCTGCCGGAAATCGTCACCGCAGTGGCGACGTTGCTGCTGTTCATGGCGCTGGGGATCAAGCTCGGTTTGCTGACGGTGATCGTCGCGCACATCGGCTTCTGCATTCCTTTCGCTTACCTGCCGATCCGTGCGCGCCTCAACGATCTGGACAAGAGCCTGCTGGAAGCGGCGAACGACCTCTACGCCAATCCGTGGCAGGTGTTCCGCCGCGTGACCCTGCCGCTGCTGTGGCCGGCGGTGCTGTCCGGTGCGGTGCTGGCGTTCGTAGTCAGTCTCGACGATTTCATCATGACCTTCTTCGTCGCCGGCCCCGGATCGACCACGTTGCCGGTGTACATCTTCTCGGCGATCAAGGCCGGCGTCACCCCGGAGATCAATGCGATCTCGACACTGATGCTGGTGATCTCGATTGTCCTGGTGGTGCTGGCCTTCTGGCTGGGCCAACGCGGTAAACAACAATAAACCTGGAGCGCTCTGTTCATGAAAAGCAAACGCATGCGTCTGGCAATGTCCGGTCTGGCCCTGAGTTGTTTCACCGCGTTCAGCGCCCACGCCGCCGAACCGAAAGAACTGTTTTTCTACAACTGGACCGACTACTACCCGGTCGAACTGCTGAGCAAATTCGAAAAGGAAACCGGCATCAAGGTGACGATGGACGGCTATGACAGCAACGAAACCCTGCTCGCCAAGTTGCAGGCCGGTGGCGCGGCGTATGACGTGATCGTGCCCTCGCAGTCGATCATGCAAACGCTGATCAAGCAGGACCTGCTGCTGCCCATCGACGCGCCGGGCCTGAGCAACTTCCAGTACGTCAAAGCGCCGTTCCGTGACCCTGTCTTCGACCCGGGCCGCCAGTTTTCCGCGCCCTATCTGTGGGGCACCACCGGGTTTTCCTACGACAGCGCGCGGGTACCGGGCGGCAAGCTGGATGATTCGTGGAAAGAATTCTTCGAACCGCGCAAGGAACTGCAAGGCCAGCTCGCCGCGCTGGATACGTCGAGCAGCGTGATCAACGCCGCCAGCCATTACCTCAATGTCGACGAATGCAGCGAAAACCCGCAGGACGCCAAACGCATCCTTGAACTGCTGCAAAAGCAAAAACCGTTTTTGAAGATGTACAGCTCCGACAACACCGTCGACCGTATGGCCTCGGGCGAGGTGATCATGATGCAGAACTGGAACGGCTCGACCGCCCGCGCCACCTTGCAAAAGAGCACGATCAAGTACGTCTATCCGCGCGAAGGCCTGGCGATGTTTCAGGACAACTTCGCCGTGCCGAAAAGCGCGCCACACCCGGGCAACGCGAAAATCTTCATCAACTGGATGATGAAGCCCGAGAACGCCGCAGCCGTGTCCAATGCGATCGCCTACGCCAACGGGATTCAGAGCGACGCCTTGCTCGATCCGAAGTGGAAAGTCATGGACGCGATCAACATGCCCGAGGAATACGCTTCGCGCCTGCGACCCGAGAAAGAATGCAGCAACAAGGCCCGCGAGCTGCAGGACCGGATCTGGTCGAAGCTCAAGGGTTGATCGCCTGACTTGAAACCGAGGCGCGGCTTTCGCGAGCAGGCTCGCTCCCACATTGGAGTGCATTCCCCTGTGGGAGTGAGCCTGCTCGCGAAGAGGCCCGCACAGCCAACACGAAAATAAAACCTGAATGAGGTTTGTATGACCCAGCCACACTGGCTCCGCAACGTTCGCCCCTACGGCGCTCCCGCCGAAGATCTGCTGATCGAAAACGGCCTGTTCACCCAGCGCCGCCCGGCCTGCGGCACGCCCGTGGCCGCCAGCGACATCGACGGTCGTAACCAATTGCTCACCGCCGCCCTGGTGGAAAGTCACGTCCACCTCGACAAAACCCTCTACGGCCAACCCTGGCGCCCGAACAGCGCCGGGCCGACGCTCAAGGATTACATCAGCAACGAGCGCCGCGTCTTGCGTGAGGTCCAGGCGCCTATCAGCGAACGCGCCGGCGCGCTGCTGGAAAACTGCATCGCCCGAGGCTCGCTGACGATGCGCTGCCACGTCGACATCGACCCGGAGTTCGGCCTGCGCCACGTCCAGGCCATGCAGCAATTGCGCGAACGCTATCGGGACCTGATTGACCTGCAACTGGTGGTGTTCCCGCAAACCGGGCTGATCAGCCGCCCCGGTACCGCCGAACTGATGCGCGAAGCCATGGCGCTGGGGGTGGAAAACGTCGGTGGCCTCGACCCGTGCGGCATCGACAACGACCCGATTGCCCAGCTTGATTTCGTCTTCGAACTGGCGGCGAAATTTGACCGAGGCGTGGACATTCATCTGCATGACAAAGGTGAACTGGGGCTGTGGCAGATCGCGCTCATCGCCGACTACACCGAGCGTTTCGCTTTGCACAATCGCGTCATGATCAGCCACGCCTATTGCCTTGGCATGTTGCCGTGGAGCCAGGTCAAACCGGTGGCCGAGCATTTGGCCGCGCTGGGCATTTCGCTGATGAGTTCGGCGCCGGCCGACTGCGCAGTGCCGCCGTTTCTGGCCCTGCGTGAAGCCGGCGTCAACCTGTGCCTTGGCTCGGACGGCATCCGCGATGCGTGGTCGCCGATGGGCAATGGCGACATGCTCGAGCGGGCGATGCTGCTGGCGTTTCGTTTCGACCTGGGCAAGGACGATGAGCTGGCGGCGGTGTTTGACGCGGCCACGGTCAACGGCGCTCGGGCGCTGGGTATCGACGGCTACGGCGTGGGCCTCGGGCGCCCTGCAGACTTTTTGTTGATGCCCGTGGAAACCCTTGGCGAGGCCGTGGTGGCGCGCCCGTTGCGTGAGGTCTATCGCGGCGGCGAATTGATTGCCAGCGGCGGTCGCTTGCTGAGCAGCCGCTTGTGAAACGGATCGGCTTGAAGGCCAGTTGCGTGGTCGGTTTCGACGGCACGCAGCATGTGCTGTGGCGTGACGGCGAGGTGGTGTTTGAAGGGTCGCGCATCGAATTTGTCGGTCGCGGTTATTCAGGCCCGGTGGATCAATGGATCGACTACGGCAACGCGTTGATCGGCCCTGGCTTCATCGACCTGGACGCCCTCGGCGATCTCGATTCCACGGTGTTGACCCTCGATAACGGCGACGAGCGCGCCATGGGCCGCATGGGGTCGGCGGAGTATCTGGCGGCCGGCCCGCGCGAGACTTACAGCGCCGAAGAAGAAGTTTTCAAATACCGCTACGCCTTCACTCAGTTGATCCGTAATGGCATCACCACCGCCATGCCGATCACGTCGATGTACTACCGCGAGTGGGCGGAAACCTACGACGAGTTTGCAGCGGTCGCGGGCGTCGCGGCAGAACTGGGTCTGCGCACCTATCTTGGCCCGTGTTACATGAGCGGCATGAGCTACTGGCGCGCCGATGGAAGCCTCGCTCACCACTGGGATGAGCCGCGAGGGTTGGCCGGACTGGCTGCGGCGGAACGGTTTTTCAAGGATTTCGATGGTAGCCACGGCGGTTTGATTCGCGGCGCGCTGCTGCCCGATCGCATTCAGACATGTACGCCAACGCTGCTGCAACGCACCTCGGCACTGAGCCGCGAACTGGACGCACCGGTGCGCCTGCATTGCTGTCAGGCGCTCAGCGAAGTGGCAATGGTTGAGCAACTGCGCGGCACTTCGCCGTTGGGCTGGTTACAACAACTGGACCTGCTGACTCCGCGCAGCGTCCTGCCCCACGGCCTCTACACCGCAGGCGATGACGACCTGCGCCGCCTGATCGATGGCGGCGCGAGCCTGGTTCACTGCCCGCTGGTGTTCGCCCGTGACGGCGAGGCATTGAACTCATTCGGCCGCTACCTCGCCCAGGGCGTCAACTTTGCCCTCGGCACCGACACCTGGCCGGCGGATCTGCTGGAAAACATGCGCCACGGCTTGAACATCGCCCGACTGATGGAAGGCGGCACGGCGTTGACCCGCAGCCTCGACCTGTACAACGCCGCCACCCTCGGCGGGGCGCGGGCGCTGGGGCGTGACGATCTCGGACGTCTGGCCTGTGGCGCCAAGGCCGACATCACCGTGTTCAGCCTGCGCGGCCTGCATCTGGGGCCGTTGTTCGATCCGCTGAAAAACCTCCTGCTGGCCGGGCGTGGCGACGATTGCATCGCCAGTTACATCGACGGCCGTTGTGTGATGCACGACGCTCAGGTCAACGGCGTCGACTACCCCGCCCTGCAACGCCAGGCCCAACGCCAATACGAAAAACTGATGCGCAGCCACAGCGATCGCGCGTTTGCCCGACCGGACTGGAAGACCTTGTTCCAGCCGGCCATTCCCTTCGCCGACGACTACAGCGCCGCCGCGCCATTGAGCGCCATCGACCCACTTTCCTAGAGAGACCTGCCATGCACAGTTTCGATTTCAGCCAACTCAGCCCGCGGGAAAAATACAAGATCCTGATCGGCAGCGTCGTGCCTCGCCCGATCGCGCTGGTAACCACCATAGATGGCGAGGGTCGGGTCAATGCCGCGCCCTTCAGTTTCTTCAATGCGTTGTCAGCCGATCCGCCGATCCTGGCGCTGGGCGTCGAGAACTATGGCGACCAGAGCCCCAAGGACACCACGCGCAATATCCAGCTGAATCAGGAGTTCACCGTGAATATCGTCAGCGATGCCCTGGTGGAAGCGATGAACGTCTGCGCGGTACCGTTCGCGCCGGGTTTCGATGAATTGACGGCTGCGGGCCTGACCGCCGTCGCCGGCACCACCGTCAAATGCCCGCGCATCGGCGAGGCCCCGGTGGCCCTGGAATGCCGACGGATGATGGCGCTGAATATCGGTCAGTCGCGGGAAATCATTTTTGGTGAAGTGCTGATGGCGCATGTGCGCGATGAGTTGATCGACCCGAGAACGCTGTACATCGATCAATTGGCGCTGGATGCAATCGGACGCATGGGTGGCCACGGCTATGCGCGAACCCGCGACTACTTCGATTTGCCGACCCGCTCGTTGCAAGCGTGGACGGAAGCGCCGGGGGGCGGCGAGCGGTTTTGGCCGGCCGCCAAATAAACCAACAGAAAACGCATTCCCCTTGTAGGAGTGAGCCTGCTCGCGATAGCGGTGTGTCAGTCACTTCAATGTATCTGACACACCGCTATCGCGAGCAGGCTCACTCCTACAGGGTTTTCAGGGGTAATCGATAACTCAGTCAGTGCCGTACTTCGGCGAGCGCGGCCCATACAGCAAGCCCGCCGGATGCCCGGCCGACAGCAGGCGATTGCTCGCCACGCCGGCAATCGGATAACCGGCATCGGTGGCGCTGTTGATGACCTGCTTCACCGCCGCCGTGATCAGCATGCCGATCAGGCCGCCGCCACCGTTGTTGCCGCCCTCTTCACTCGACGCCCGCGCCGCGCCGGTCCACAGCGTGGTGCCGCTCTTGAGGTCGACCAGTTTCGCCGTTGCGGTCACTGCGGTTTCGCTGCTGATCACCATGTAGCGCGTACCGTATTCGGTCACGGTGATGTACAGCGCCGCGTCAGCGCCGAAGATTTCCTTGAGCTTGGCCGGTGGGGCCTGATGAATATCGTCCGGGGTGGTCAAGCCGTTCTGGCGGAACGTCTCGTCCACCAGGGTGATCGGCAGCACGTAATAGCCCGCCTCGGCCAGTGGAAAGGTCACTTGCGACAACAGACTGTACGACGCTTTCACGTCCGGCGAGGTGTTCAGCGGTGGCAGCACCAGAATGGTCTTCGGCCGCGCCTGCTTGTACGCTGAATAATCCACGGTCTTGGGCGCGACACAGCCACCCAGCACGGTCAGTGCGAGACCGGCAACGAGCACTTTCAAAGTACGCGAGATCATTTGACGTCTCCGCTCTTGGCGTTTTTAAGCAGGAAATCCATGTACGTGCCGGACTCGGGGAACAGCGCCTTTTCGGTGTTGAACTGCTGCACCATCTGATCGTCCTTGCCCAGGCTCAGATAGAGCAGGCCCAGGTGCGCGTGATAACCCGGCGGTACGGCTTTGCCAGTGGAGCGGATTTTTTGCAGGTCGCGCTCCAGCGCTTCGGCCTGGGCTTCTTTCGGCTCTTCGCCTTTGAAGTATTCGTAGACTTGCGGTTCGTAGCCTTCCCACTGGTACAGGGTTTTCGGGGCGGCACAACCGGCCAGCAACGTGCTGGCGGCCAGCGTCAGCGCCAGCAGCGCGCGCGACAGAGTCAGATTCATGGGTGTTGCTCCTTGCAGTGGGCGACGATCAGTTGCCCGGTTTCCAGGCACCGGCGTTCATGCCATCGACCAGGCGATTGATCGCCTCGCGCATGGCCAGATCGAGGACTTTGCCGTTGAGGGTGGAGTCGTAGGCAGCGGTGCCGCCGAAGCCGATGATTTCGCGGTTGGACAAGGCGTACTCGCCGGCGCCCTGGGTCGAATAGACCACTTCCGACGTACTGATGTTGACGATGTTCAGGTTGACCTTGGCGTACGCGACCTGGGTCTTGCCGCGGCCGAGAATGCCGAACAACTGGTGGTCGCCCGTTTCTTTGCGGCCGAATTCGGTGACGTCACCGGTGACCACGTAATCAGCACCTTTGAGACGCTGGGCCTGGCCTTTGATCGCCGCTTCCTGCTGGATTTCGCCCATGTTGTCGCGATCCAGCACCGAGAACCGGTTGGTCTGCTGCAAGTGGGTGATCAGGATGGTCTTGGCCTGACCGCCGAGTCGGTCGACGCCGTCGGAAAAGATCCCGCGCATGTAGCTGGAGCGGTTATCAAACTTGCCCACGGCCATCGGCACGCGGACGCCGGTCCAGACTTGCGTGGCGCTTTCAACCTTGGCCACCGGCAACGCACGGGAGCTTTCGGTGGCGCAACCGGCGAGTGTGCCAGCCAGCGTGCCGAGCACGGCAATCGCCACGCCAGAGACCAACATCCGAGAGATCATTCTCACTGAGTATTCCTTTTTAAAAACGGCGGTGTCCCGACGCGGCAGCGCGGCGGGAGCGGAAAGGCGCGGCATTATGACAAAGTGCCATCATTGATGACAGATTTTTTTGACGTCAGTGAAATGACTAGCCGTACATTGATCCTTCCCACGCTCTGCGTGGGAATGCAGCCATGGACGCTCCGCGTCCACTGTGACGCAGAGCGTCACGGGAGGCGTTACCACGCAGAGCGTGGGAACGATCAGAGACATGGCTCGGCGGTATCGCGCAGATTGAGGCTACAGCCCGAATTCCCTGTAGGAGTGAGCCTGCTCGCGATGGTGGCGCATCTGCTACGAAAATGATGACTGACAAACCGCTTTCGCGAGCAGGCTCACTCCTACAGGGGGATGCGTGATCAGTGGAAATCCCGGCTTTGCACACGAATGCCGCTGAGCAGCGGGCTGAGGTCGCTCAGGCGGCCGGCGATCAGGTGGCGCACGTCGCCTTCGCGCTCCCAGCGGCCATCGACCCGGAGCAATTGTGCACCGACCAGCACTTGCCGCTGACGCTCGGCCAGGTCGCGCCAGACCACCACGTTGACGTTGCCGAACTCGTCTTCCAGGGTCACGAACGTCACGCCGCTGGCCGTGCCGGGGCGTTGCCGAACGGTGACCAATCCGGCGATGCTCACCGGTCTGCCATGTTCAATATCCTGCAACTCCCGCGAACTGCGGCAACGTCGCGCTTTCAATTCGCCGCGCAACAGCGCCAGTGGATGCGGCCCCAGCGTGGTACCCAACGTGGCGTAATCGGCGTGCAGGTCTTCACCCACACTGGGTTTGGGCAGCACGATTTGCACCTCTTCCTCGCTGGGCAGCCCGGCAAACAGGCCAAGTTGTTTCTGCACCCCCGCCACTTCCCAGCGCGCCCGATGGCGGTGCCCGGCCAGACCGCGTAGCGCTCCGGAATCGGCGAGCAGCGCTTGCGCCCGGCTGTCGAGGGCCGCCCGCTCGCCCAGGTCGGCGACATCGGCAAACGCCCCGCGCTGGCGCGCCGCTTCGATGCGCCGGGCGTCGTCCTCGCGAAAGCCCTTGATCATGCGCAAACCCATGCGAATCGCCGGCTGTGCCCCGGTGGTGGTTTCCAGGCTGCAATCCCAATCGCTGGCGCGCACGTCCACCGGACGGATCTGCAATTGATGGCGGCGCGCGTCCTGAAGAATCTGGTCCGGGCTGTAGAAGCCCATCGGCCAACTGTTGATCAGCGCACAGGCGAACGCCGCTGGCTCATGGCATTTGAGCCAGCAACTGGCGTAGGTCAGCAAGGCAAAACTGGCGGCGTGGGATTCGGGGAAACCGTAACTGCCAAAGCCCTTGATCTGCTCGAAAATCTGCGCGGCGAACTCCGGTGTATAGCCGTTCTTCTTCATGCCGGCAGCGAGTCGTTCCTTGTGCGGTTCCAGTCCGCCGTGACGTTTCCATGCAGCCATCGAGCGGCGCAACTGATCGGCCTCGCCGGGGCTGTAGTCGGCGGCGACAATGGCGATCTGCATGACCTGCTCTTGAAACAGCGGCACGCCAAGGGTGCGCTTGAGCACCACTTCCAGCTCCGGCGACGGGTAGCTGTCTTTTTCTTCTTTATTACGCCGGCGCAGGTACGGATGGACCATCCCGCCCTGAATCGGTCCCGGCCGGACGATGGCCACTTGAATGACCAGATCGTAGAACGTCTGCGGGCGCAAGCGCGGCAGCATCGACATCTGCGCGCGCGATTCGATCTGGAACACGCCGACGGTATCGGCGCGGCTGATCATGTCGTAGGTCGGTTTGTCTTCGTCCGGGATCGTCGCCAGAGTCAAATTCAGATCGCGGTGACGGCGCAGCAGGTCGAAGCAGCGGCGGATCGCACTGAGCATGCCCAACGCCAGAATATCCACCTTGAGCAGACCGACTGCATCGAGGTCGTCCTTGTCCCACTGGATAATGGTGCGATCGGCCATCGCTGCGTTTTCAACGGGCACCAGAGTGTCCAGCGGTTGCTCGGAAATCACGAAACCGCCGGGGTGCTGCGACAGGTGCCGGGGGAAACCGATCAGTTGCCCGGTCAGGCTCAAGACGCGGCGCAGCAGCGGGCTGTCGGGGTCGAAGCCGCCTTCGCGCAAGCTTTCCAGCGGCGGTACTTCATCGCTCCAGCGACCACAACAATCGGCCAATGCGTTGATCTGGTCCGGCGGCAGGCCCAGGGCCTTGGCCACATCACGCACCGCGCCGGTGGCGTGATAGGTGCTGACCACGGCGGTCAGTGCCGCGCGCCGCCGGCCGTATCGATTGAACACGTATTGCAGGACTTCTTCGCGACGCTCGTGTTCGAAGTCGACATCGATGTCCGGCGGCTCGTTGCGCTCTTTGGACATGAAACGTTCGAACAGCAAGGTGGTGCGGTCCGGGTCGATTTCGGTGATGCCCAAGGCAAAGCACACCGCCGAGTTGGCCGCCGAACCACGCCCCTGGCAGAGAATTTTCTGCTTGCGGGCAAAATTCACCACGTCGTGCACGGTGAGAAAATAGCTTTCGTAGCCAAGCTCGGCGATCAGTTTCAATTCCTTGTTGATCTGCCTCAGCACCTTGAAGGGCGCGCCTTTTTTCCAGCGCCAGGCAATGCCCTGTTTTGTCAGATGGCGCAACCACGAACTGGCACTGTGGCCTTCGGGCACCAGCTCTTTGGGATACTGATAACGCAACTCGCCCAGATCGAAGGTGCAGCGCCGGGCCAGTTTTACCGATTCGTCCAGCAAGGCCGGCGGATACAGCGCTTGCAGCATCTCGACACTGCGCAAGTGCCGCTCGCCATTGGGATGCAGGCGCAAGCCTGCCTCGGCCACCGGGACGTGGTGCCGGATCGCCGTCATGGTGTCCTGCAAGGCACGGCGGCCACGGGCGTGCATGTGCACATCGCCGCTGGCGACCGCCGGAATCTGCCACTGCGCCGCCAGACTCAATAACGCTGCCAGCCGCTGCTGATCGTCCTGCCCGCGATGCAACTGCACCGCCAGCCACAGTTGCGCGCCGAACGTCTGTTTCAGCCAGGCGCCCTCTTCTCCTTGATCGGGCGAATCCGGCACCCACAACACCAGCAATCCCGGCAACGGCTCGTCGAAGTCCTCGCGCAGCACCTGATACTGGCCTTTTTGCGTGCGGCGCCGGGCGCGGGTGATCAAGCCGCACAACGCCTGATAACCGGCAAGGTTCTCCACCAGCAGCACCAGTTTCGGGCCGTTGTCGACGCGTATTTCGCTGCCGATGATCAGCGGCAGTTCAACGGCTTTCGCCGCTTGCCAGGCGCGAACGATGCCGGCCAAGGTACATTCGTCGGTGATTGCCAAGGCGTGATAGCCATGCTTTTTTGCGCGCTGAAACAGTTCCAGGGCACTGGAGGCACCGCGCTGGAAACTGAAGTTCGACAGGCAGTGCAGTTCGGCATAACCGGCGCTCATGCAAACCAGCCCTGCAGCCACAGGGGGCCGTCCTCGCCCACCGCACGCCAGGCCCAGCCCTGCTGGCCGGCGCGATTCTGGATCAGGTAGTAATCGCGGCGCACATCCTCACCGTCCCACCAGCCGGATTCGATGCGCTCCGGCCCCATGAGAATTCGCGCCGAGCCGTGCGGCACGCTCTGTGGTTCGTCGAGCAGCCAGCCCGGACGCAGGACGTTGGGCAAACCGCTGCAACGCTGTTTGTCGACGCCGTGCTGCCAGGCACGCTCGGGCCGGTGGTCGGCCTGAAAGCGCAGCCCTTGCACCGCGTCATCGCCCAGCCGGGCGCGCAGGCGCTCGCGCAATTGCTCCCAGGGCAAGGTCTGTTGCGTACGCTCATCGAACAATTGCTGAAACTGCGGGACGAAACTCGGCAGGTCCTCGGCGCGCAGGCGAAAGCCGCGCACCGGTGCCTCGACCTGCACCTGCTCCAGACGTCCACGGGCCAGCTCGAAGAGCATCGCCGGATCACGCTCGGCACTGAGCAGGCCGACCTTGATCACCGTGTCCGGCAGACCGGCGTGTTCCAGCAACAGGTCGAAGCGCTGCACGCCGCTGTCGCGTCCACAAAGGAATGCCGACAGATCGCCGGTCAGACGGCGTAACGGGAACAGCAGTGCCTGATGGGATTGCACGTCGAAATTCAGCTCGATGCGCACGTCGAAACGGTCCGGCGGCAGGTAAAACTCCAGCGCCAGTGGGCGCGCGCCGAACAAGGTGTCGAGGTGCTTGAGCATCTGCGCTTCGAACCGCCGGGCCAGGGCCTGACGCGGCAGGCTCTGCACTTGATTGAGCGTGCGCAGGCCCATGCGCGTCAACGCCGTGGCCACGCTTGGCTCCAGCCCGACGCGGTCGACAGGCAATCGCCCCAGGTGATGTTGCAAAGCCTCGCCGTCCGGCACCACCAGACCGTCATACGCATTGGCCAACACCCGCGCCGCTGCCGGGTTCGGCGCCGCGACGATGCGGTGGCGAAAGCCCAGGTCGGTCAGTTCCTGACGCAGGCGTGCCTCGAACTGCGCCCAGGTGCCGAACAGTCCCAGGCTTGACTCGATCTCGAACACCACGGTACGCGGGTAATGCACGCTGACCTGCGCACTGAAACGGTAGGCCCAAGCGGCGAGAAACTGCTGCCAGTGTTCGACCTCGGCCACCTCATAATCGGCGGCGGCAAAGCCTTTGCTCATGGCCTGGGCGGCAGTCATCGACATGCCGGAACGCAAGCCGAGTTGGCGCGCCGCCGGATTCACCGCTTGCAGCACCCGGCGCTGGGCCGGACCGCTGAGCAAGACCAACGGCTCAGCGGCATCGGGGCGCTGGCGCAGCACGGCGTCGAGGGCCAGTTGCGGAAACACGATACACACCCAGCGCATGGCGGCCTCAGTGACCCACGGCAAAGGCAATCGGCGTCGTCCGCGCCAGCCCGCCACGGCATTTGAGTACGCGCAGTTGTGCAGGCCTGGCGTCGATGGCAATACGCAGCGCTGCCGGTGACGGGTTGACGGCTTCGCTCAACGGTCGCCAGGCAAACGCGAGGGTCTGGCCGGTTTCCGCCGCCACTTGCAAACGCCGCAATGCGCGGTCATCGGCCTTGTTTGGCCAGCACAGCACCGCGCCGCAACTGCCCGAACGCAAACATTGCTCCGCCGCCCACAAGGCATCGCGCTCGCTGGCCTGAATCACCGACAACTGGCGCAGATCGACCCCGGCGTTTTCCCACGCTTGCGGGTACGGCAAGAACGGCGGCGCCACCAGCACGATGCGCTCGCCGGCCGCGGCCAATCGCGCCAGCGTCGGCCAGACCAGTTGCAACTCACCGACACCGGGGCCGGCCAGAAGGATTTCACTCAGCGCAGACTCCGGCCAGCCACCGCTGGGCAGTGCCGCGTCCAGCGCGGCGTGGCCGGTCGGCTGCGGGCTGGCGGCCGGTGGCGCAGGCCGGCCTCTCCAGACCTGGCCGCCATTGAACAGGGTATCCAACGCAACGACGGCGCCCATCAGCCTTGCCTCACCAGACCGCAGAACACCCCTTCGATGGCCAGGTCCTGATCATCGCGCACGACAATCGGCTGATACGCCGGGTTGCGCGGTAACAGCCGCACCTCTGCGCCGACACGTTCGAAGCGCTTGATGGTGACTTCGCCGTCGAGCCGTGCCACCACGATCTGCCCATTGAGTGCCTCGGGATTGCGCCGCACGCCGACCAGATCGCCGTCGAGAATGCCGTCCTCGATCATCGAATCGCCCTGCACCCGCAGCAGGTAGTCGGGGGTGCGGGAGAACAGTGCCGGGTCGAGCATCAAGCGACTATGAATGTCGGCATCGGCGCCAATCGGCGCGCCGGCGGCCACGCGACCGAGCACGGGGATGTCGAGCAGCTCGGGGCGCGCCGGCTGTCCGAGCAGGCGAATGCCCCGGGCCTGATGCGCATTGACCTCGATAAATCCGGCCTCGGTGAGTGCCAGCACGTGCTTGCGCGCCACGCTGCGGGAGGCAAAACCAAAAGCCTCGCTGATCTCAGCGAGGCTTGGGGGCTGACCGTGTTCGGCGATGCGTTCGCGGATAAAGGTCAGGATGGCGGTACGGCGGGGAGTCAGGTTTGTCATGGAGTACATTTGTACTCCTGTAGGATTTTCCTGACAATAACCGCCAGTCGGCCCAGGCCGACACACACATTTGATCGTTCCCACGCGCAGCAAAGGAATGCCCCAAGGGACGCTCCGCGTCCAGTGGCGCGGAGCGTCACGGGCTGCGTTCCTTTGCTGCGCGTGGGAGCGATCAATGTCCGTCAGTTCAGCCCACGTTCGGCGAGAAACCCTGCGATGTAATCGATAAACGCCACCACTTTCGCCGTCGCCCGCCGATGGCTCGGATACACCGCAAGAATGTGCGGGCCGAAGGTGTCGGGGTCGATCGCGTAATCAGCCATGACCCGCACCAGTCGCCTGTCCGCAAGGTACGGCGCGGCGCTCCACAACGGCGTATGCAATAAACCGCGACCGGCCAGAGCGCTGGCCAGCAGCAGATCGTAATTGTCGCTGCGCAACCGCGGCGCCGTCGGTTGGGCCAGGCTCAGGCGCTGGCCATCGCGCTCGGCCCACCAGAATTCGCGGCTGAGCAATGGATGCTGATACCACAGCCATTCATGCTGTTCGAGGGTTTGCGGATTGACCGGCAAACCTGCGCGCGCCAGGTATTGCGGACTGCCACACAAGGCCAGGCGATTGCTGCCGACCACCCGCGCGATCAACCCCGGCAAATCGTCATGCCCCTCACGCAGCGCCAGGTCATAGCCGCTTTCCAGCAAATTGACGAAGGCGTCGCACAGGTCCACTTGCAGGCTGATCTGCGGGTACTGCTGCAAAAAGCCGTCGCACACCTGATCGAGAAAAGCCCGACCATAGGCCAGCGGTGCGGTGATTTTCAGACTGCCGCGCAGGCCGTGCTGCAACTGTTCGATTTCCTCCCCTGCCTCGTCCAGTCGCTGCAATACCAGCCGCGCGGTTTCCAGGTACACCCGGCCGATCTCGGTCAGCAGAATTCGCCGCGTGCTGCGCTCGAACAGCCGCGCACCCAACTCCGACTCCAGGTGGTTGACCGCTTTGGTCAAGGCCGACGGGGTCTTGCCCAATTGCTCGGCGGCGCGGCTGAAACTGCCGAGCTGCGCGGTGACCACGAACATTTTCAGTGCACCCAGCTTGTCCATGCTTTTTCCATTCAGGCAAAAACGTTTTTCGTGAGGGAAGCGTTCTGTCGGCCGATTGCAGCCAGTAATCTGGCCATCAGACGCAATAACAAGGAAATCTTCAATGAAAAGATTCATTCCCAAGCTGCTGGTTGCCGCTGTAAGTTTTGCCTCGATGGAAGCCATGGCCGCTGCCGATCTGGTGTTGCTCAATGGCAAGATTTTCACTGCCGACCGCACGCAACCGAAGGTCCAGGCGCTTGCCGTGGGACAGGGCAAAGTGCTGCAAGTCGGCACCGATGCACAGATCAAGGCGCTGATCGAGACCGCCACCCAAGTCATCGATCTGCAAGGTAAAACCCTGATGCCGGGACTGGTCGACAGCCATTCCCACGCCATTTTCGGCGGGCTGGAAATGGTCTCGGCGAACATGGCTGACGAAGTCGTTGGCCTCGACGAACTGCAAAAACGCCTGCGTGGCTGGCGCGAAGACGGCAAGGCAAAACACGGCGATGTGCTGAGCATTGCCGGCATGAGTTCGGTGTACTGGGCGCAGGCCGAAGCCCTGGGCCAGACCTTCAACCGCGGCGAATGGGCCGACATTCCAGTGGTGTTCGTCGGCAGCGATCACCACACCGCGTGGGCCAACAACGTCATGCTCAAACGCGCCGGCATCGACGCCGCGCTGCTGCAATCCTTGCCAGAGGCCGAGAAGGACACCATTGGCAAACTGGCCAACGGCGAGCCCAACGGCTTTGTGGTCGACGCTGGCTGGGATCGGGTCGCCTCGAAGATGCCGGTGCCAAGCCCTGCCGACATGCTCAGCGCCGCCAAATCAGCCGTGCGCTACAACAACAGTCTGGGCATCACGGCATGGATGGATCCGGCCGCCAACGCCGCACCGGGTGAAGCAGTGTTCGCTCTCAAACCCACCGAGAAGTCCGTCGGTGTGCTGCCGGCCTACAAGGCACTGGCCGAAAGTGGCGAGATGAGCGTGCATGTCGCCGCGCTGCTGGTCGCCAATCCGAAAAGCGTTCCGGCCGATCTTGATACGCTGGACAAGGTGCGCCAGCAGTTTCAAGGCATACCCAACCTGACCTTGCCAGGGGTGAAGATTTTCGCCGACGGCGTGATCGAATTTCCGGCGCAAAGCGCGGCGATGATTGACCCCTACAGCAACTCGCACAAACAGGGCGAATTGCTCATCGATCCGCAGCACTTCGGCGAACTGGTCAGCGCCATCGACCAGCGCGGCTGGCGGGTGCACATCCACGCCATCGGCGACCGTGCGGTGCGCGAAGCGCTCAACGGCATCGCTCAGGCGCGCGAGGATCGCCAGAGCGGTGTCAGCCACTCGATCACTCACCTGCAGATGGTCAACCCGAAAGAATTCGCCCGCTTCAAGCCGCTTGGGGTCATCGCCTCGATGCAACTGCTCTGGGCCAGCGCCGACGATTACACCACCGAGATGATCAAGCCCTACGTCAGCGCCCTCGCCTTTCGCTATCAATACCCGGCGCACTCACTGCTCAAGCAGGGCGCGACGATTGCCGGCGCCAGTGACTGGCCGGTCTCATCACCGAACCCGTTCAACGCCATGGCCCAGGCGATCACTCGTGTCGGCCCGTTGGGCGTGCTCAACGCCGACGAGCGCCTGGACCGCGAAACCATGTTCTATGCCTACACCGCCAACGCCGCGCGAGCCATCGGTCTGGACCGGCAGATTGGCTCGCTGACCCCGGGCAAGCAGGCGGACTTCATTGTTCTGGATCGCGATGTGTTCAGCGTCGATGACAAAGCCCTGCACGACACCCAGGTGTTGCAGACCTGGTTTGCCGGTCGCAACGTCTACACCGCCACTCAATAACAACACCATCGCCCTTTGTAGGAGTGAGCCTGCTCGCGATAGCGGTGTATCAGATGTCGATGTGTTGTCTGACACACCGCTATCGCGAGCAGGCTCACTCCTACAGGGTCTTTGGGGTGGCTGAGATTGCATTCCCTCCCCAGTTTTCGTACTGCCCAACAATAATCACAACACCGGGACTTCACATGAAAGCCTTGCCCCTGTTTGCCCTGAGTTTCTTCAGTGTGCTGCCGTTGAGCAGCCACGCGATCGCGTTGAACGACGACTTCGCCGTGCTGGTGGATCTGACCCTTGCCAGTGATTACCGCACGCGCGGCATTTCGCAAACCCAAAATGACCCTGCCGCACAGGCCGGCCTGACCCTGGCGCACAGCAGCGGTCTGTATCTGGGCGCGTGGAGTTCCAACGTCGATTTCGGCGGTGGCCTGAAGACCCGTCAGGAAGTCGATTACTACGCCGGTTGGCTATGGCAGGCGAGCGAGGATGTCAGCCTGGACCTGGGCTATCTCAAGTATGCCTACCCCAGGGAAAGCCAGTTCAACCAGAGCGAGGTCTACGCGATTTTCGGCGCGTACGGCGTCAGCGTGGCGGCGTACTACTCCAGCGATGCGCCGGGCATCGATAGTCAGCAGAACTCGCTGTACACCTACGTCAGTTATGAAACGCCATTGCCTTTCGATTCGGCGTTGGCACTGCGTTACGGCCGTATGGATTTCAAGGACCCGTACCTGTACTCGGCGTCCGGGCAGGCGCAGGACAGTTATCGGGAGTGGGAGGTAAAAGTCACCCACAACCTGGGCGGCGTGGTGCTGGGCCTCAGCTATATCGACACTGACCTCTCGCAAACTCAATGCCTGAGCAACTGGGGCTTCAAAGACGTCTGCGCCGCGACCGTTGTCGCCAGCGTCAGCAAAACTTTCTGATAACCGCTCCCACAGGGGATTTATGATTCGGCTCGATATGCGGGGTTCACCGCAAAAAACTGTGGGAGCGAGCCTGCTCCGGGCGGCGTTCCGACGAAGGCGGTGTATCAGGCGATCACGATGCTGGATGGACCGGCGTATTCGCGAGCAAGCTCGCTCCCACAGGGGATTTATGATTCGGCTCGATATGCGGGGTTCAGCGCTCCCACATGGATTTTCGCGGGGTCAGGCATTGAGTTGTGCCAGGTAAGTCCATGGATAGATACCGCGTTGGTGGCCGTCGCTGAACACCAGTTGCACGCCATAGCCCTGGGGGTTGAGTTCGATCAGACGCACCCGATCATCGACCAGCGGCGTCAGGCCGCGCAGGCGTAACGCGCGGCATTGCGAGCATGGGCACTGGCGGCGCAGTTCGGCGTGATTGAGTTGCTGCTCGCGGCCGTCCGGCCAGCTCAGGCGCAGCGTCCGTTCGCTCTGCGAATTGCCGACCGACAGCGGGTTCATTGCAACTGGCTCAAGGCGATGCGCACGGCTTTGCGCACCTCCGGATCACCGTCATCCTGCGCAGCCTGCAACGCCGCCACGGCACCGCGATCATTCAGTTCGCCCAAGGCCAGCGCCGCTTCCTTGCGCAGGTTGCTGATGCGATGGCCAAGGGTGTCGACCAGCGCGTCCAGCGCCGGGGCGAAACGCAGGCGACCAAGGCTGCGGGTGGCGCGCAGGCGCACTTGCCAATAGTCGTCGCTCAAGGCTTCGACCAGGGCCGGCCCCGCATCGCGATGGCCGACTTTGCCCAGGGTGGTCGCGGCTTCTTCGCGCACTTGCCAGGCACTGTCCTGCAAGGCCTGGCGCAGGGCCGGAAGCACTTCGGTGCCAGAGGCCAGGCCCAGCGCTCCGGTGGCCGCGCGGCGCACTTCGGTGTCCGGATCAGCGCTGGCCAGACGGGCCAGCGCCGGCAACGCGTCGAGCTGTTTGAGCCAGCCGAGCACCCCGACCGCTTCGCGACGCACATGGGCGTCAGCATCATTCAGCGCGGTAATGGCCGCGGTGGCGGCGTCGGCAAAACGCAACTCACGCAGCGCTCGAAACGCGGCGATCCGCACACTGACGTCGGCGTGCCCGGTCCACGGCAGAATCACCCGCCCCGCCGCTGCCGACTTGAGCAGGCTCAGGCTTTGCGCGGCGGCCGCTTGCACGGCTGGCGACGGATCCGTCAGCGCTTCGCACAAGGCTTGCACGACCGGCTCGTCCTCCCACGCCTCCAACAGCCGTGCGGCTTCGGCACGCACCTCCTCGGCGGGGTCCTGCCTGAGGCGATCAACCAGCCAGAGCAAACCGTCCGGTTCTTCCAGATCCGCCAGTTCAATCAGGGCAATACGTCGCACGCCGGCATCTTCAGCCGTCAGGCGCGGTTGCAGTGCGAGGATTTCATCGTTGTCGGTTACAGCAAAAATAGAAGTCATAGGGCAAATCGCGGCAAAGGGTTTTCTGGTGGCAGACCGAGCGGATTGAGGCGTGGCAGCGATCTGTCGTTGTCGTGGCGCAGCAGGTCGAGGCAGTGACGTTTGAGGCGGGCGAACTCGGGGCTGGTGACCAGCTCAGTGGTGCGTGGACGCGGGAAATCCAGGCGCAAGTCTTCGATGATTCGCCCCGGGCGTGCGCTCATGACCAACAGGCGGTCGGCGAGGAACAGCGCTTCATCGATGTCATGGGTGACAAACACCACGGTGGTGCGAATGCGCGTCCAGATGTCCAGCAGCAGTTCCTGCATGTTCAGCCGGGTCAGCGCATCCAGTGCGCCGAACGGTTCGTCCATCAGCAACAGCCGCGGACGGTTGACCAGCACACGGGCGATCTCCACACGCTGCTGCATGCCGCCGGAGAGCTGATCGGGCCAGCGTTCGGCAAAGCCGTCGAGGCCGACCAGCTTAAGGATTTCATCGGCGGCACGATGGCGTTCAGTCTTGCTGATGCCACGCATTTTCAGGCCGAAGGCGACGTTGTCACGTACCGTTCGCCACGGGAACAATGTGTGATGCTGAAAGACCATGCCGCGTTGTGGCGACGGGCCGGACACCACCGCGCCGTCCACCTTGAGGCTGCCGGTCTGCGCATTCAGATGCCCGGCCAAGGCACCGAGCAAGGTCGATTTGCCGCAACCGGACGGGCCGAGGATGCACACGAACTGGCCGGGTTCGATCTGGCAATCGAGGCCCTGCACGGCTTCGAACGCTTCACGACCGCTGCCAAGGACGATGGACAACTGGCGAATGTCGATCCGCCCTTGCGGGGTTTGCATCACGCTCATCAGGCTTTTCCTCGCGGTCGATGCCAGGGCGTGAGCCACCCGCCCAGGCGTTTGATCAGCCAACTGCTGCCCATGCCCAACACACCGATCAGGAGCATGCCGACGACGATGTCGGCATAGTTCTGCAGGGTGTAGGACTCCCAGGTGTAATAACCGATACCGAACTGGCCGGAGATCATTTCCGCCGTCACCAGGCAGAACCACGACGTGCCCATGCCGATCGCCAGGCCGGTGATGATGCTCGGCGCAGCGCCCGGCAGGATCACTTCCTGCAGAATCGCCCGGCGCCCTGCCCCGAGGCTTTTTGCCGAGGCGATCAGACGTGGGTCGACGGTCTCGACGCCGTGCACGGTGTTGAGCAGGATCGGGAACAGCGCGCCGGTAAAGGTGATGAAGACCATCGACAATTCCGACGACGGGAACATGAGGATTGCCAGAGGAATCCACGCCACGGCGGGGATCGGGCGCAGCACTTCCAGCGGTGGCAGCAGCAGGTCTTCAGCCCATTTCGAGCGGCCGATGGACAGGCCAAGGGCGATGCCGATCAGCAGTGCCGCGAGGTAGCCGGCAAAGACACGGCCCAGGCTGCTGCTCAGGTGCTGCCAGAGTTTGCCGGAATCGCCCAGGCCCAGCGCGGCTTCTATCACGGCCACGGGGGTTGGCACGTTGGCGAAGGTCACCAGGCCCAGGTTCCAGTGATGGCGGGCGGCGAGTTGCCAGAACAGCAGGCAGAGCAGCAGCGAGGCGCCTCTCGGCACCCAACGCAAACAGGATCGATACACAATAATGCCTCTCAACCAGATCCCTGTAGGAGTGAGCCTGCTCGCGATAGCGGTGTATCAGACATCACATCGACATCTGACACACCGTTATCGCGAGCAGGCTCACTCCTACAGGGGAACGCGGTGTTTGTGGGGTTAGCGCACGGCGACGACTTGCGCGGTGGCATCGCTGAAGTCGAAGACTTTGCCGCCCTGCGCCGTGGCGTATTGCTGGGCCTGGCCCTTGAGCAGGAAAGCACTCAGGCGACCCTTGGCATCGCTGGCAAACCAGGCTTGTTCGGCCAACAACTTGATGCCGCTGTCGCTGGCCTGCGCATACACCGCCCGGATGTTTCTGCCCTCCTGCTGCAACGCAGCCAGCGCGCTGAACGCCGCTTCAGCCGAACCATAACGGCGCACTTTTGCCTCGCCGCGTACCCAGATTTCCGCAACGTGGCTGACATCGGTGATGGCTTGGCCCGTCGCCGCATCCACCCCGGGTAAAGGCGTCTGCGCGTAGTCAGCCAATTGCGCGGAGTAATCGAGGTTCGACGCCTTGAAAGCCGCACGGATGTATTGGTCGTCAATAAAGGTGTTGAGGTCGAGGCCGCGATCAGCCTTTTTCAGCAGCTTCAGCGTATCGATGGCGGTGCCGACGGCCTGGCGGTACTCCGGTTTCCAGCTCAGGTCGCGGGTCTGCACGCCGAGCGGGCCATGGAACAGGTAGTTGACCTCGGCGTCGACGCCAGAGACCTTGGCGATCAGCTCGCTGTACTTCTCCGGCTCGGCTGCGAGCAATTGATTGGCTTCGATGCTGGCGCGCAGATAGGCGACGACAATCTCCGGGTATTTCTTCGCATAGGCCTGATCCACCAGCGCACCGTGGAAGGTCGGTGCGTTGGCCTGGGCGCCGTCGTAAATCTTGCGGGCGAAACCACGGCTGGGAAACAGTTCGGCGAACGGCACGAAGTCGGCGTGGGCGTCGATCTTGCCGGCCTGCAACGCCGAGCCTGCGACCTCCGGCGGCTGGGCGATGATGTTCACATCCTTGAGCGGATCCCAGCCCTGTTCTGCCACGGCGCGCAGCAACATGCCATGGGCCGTGGAGGCGAACGGCACGGAAATGGTCTTGCCTTTAAGCTCAGCCAACGACTGCACGCTGGATGCGCTCGGCACAACAATGCCGTTGCCACTGCCCTTGATGCTGCCCGACAACACGCTGATGAACAGGCTGTGCTTGCCGGCGGTTTCGAACGCCACACCATTGAACGCACCGGGGAAATCGGCCATGGCGCCGAAGTCGAGTTTGCCGGCGACCATCTCGTTGGTCAGCGGCGCGCCGCTGGTGAAGTTTTTCCATTGCACGTCATAGGTAGCGTCCTTGTAAGCGCCGTCGTGGGGCAGGTATTTGTCGAGCAGACCGAGCTCCCGGATCAACAGGCCACCGGCGGCGCAGTTGATGGTGGTGTCCTGGGTGCCGATGGCAATGCGGATGGTTTCGGCCGAGGCCGACACGGTAAATGAAGCCAGTACCAGACCGGCGAGTGCTGCACGCAACATGAGTGTGTCCCCTCGAATCATTGATTGAAGTTCGTCTCCGCCGCGATCAGGGCGCGGTGGGAAACGAGGGGTATTTTTCAATTCAGCGTCCGGGGTTCACCGGATGGCTTTGGTTTGTCACACATCCAATGTAGGAATGAGCCTGCTCGCGATAGCGGTGTGTCAGTCAACACATCTACATCTGATCCAGCGCTATCGCGAGCAGGCTCACTCCTACAGGGATCGGGTTTCAACGCAGGAGATACGGGATTTCGACTTTGACGGCACCCGTCGGGCAATCCTTTTCGCACGGCATGCAGTACCAGCATTCATCGAATGCCATGTAGGCCTTTTGCGTGGCCGGGTTGATCGCCAACAAATCCATCGGGCAGACGTCGACGCACACGGTGCAGCCCTTTTCGGCGATGCATTTGTCCTCATCGACGGTGACCGGGGCGTTGGAGCGAAAGAAGATTTCCTGAGCTTGGTAAGCCATGGTTCGGACTCTCTTTTCAGTCGTGCATCAAGCGGCGAAAGAGCCGACCCGCAGTCGGTCGTAGGCCTGCATTTCTTCGGCGTCGAGCGGGATGATGTAAGGCTCGACGGCTTTTTTGAAACTGGTCATGCGCCCGTCCTCGCCCTTTTTCAGATGGCAATGGCAGAACCACTCGGCGTCGTTGCGTTGTGGATGATCGACGCGATAGTGATACAGGCCCCAACGGCTTTCGGCGCGGAACAACGAGGCGCGGGCGGCCATTTCGGCGCAGTCGCGGATCACGCTGGTTTCCATGGCGCGCATCAGTTCGTGGGCGTTGTTGGCTTTCATCTGCTCCAGGTCGCGCTCAATGTCGCTGAAACGTTGCAGGCCGATCTGCATTTTTTTGGTCACTTTCGGCGGTTGCAGGTAGTCGTTGACGAAGCGTCGCAGCTTGTACTCGACCTGTGCCGGCGGCAGGCCGTGTTCGCGATCCAGCGGTGCGTAGACCCGGGCTTTTTCCTTGGCAATCTGCTCGGCATCCAACGCCGAAAACTCGCGACCGGCGACAAACTCCGCGGCGTTGTGCCCGGCAAACCAGCCGTAAGTAAACGCGCCGAGCATGTAATTGTGCGGCACGGCGGCCATGTCGCCCGCCGAGTACAAACCTTTCACCGAGGTTTCGGCGCGTTCGTTGACCCACACGCCAGACGCCGAATGACCACTGCAGAAACCGATTTCCGAGATGTGCATTTCGACCATCTGCGTGCGGTAGTCGGTGCCGCGATTGGCGTGGAACTGACCCCGGCTCGGGCGCTCGTTGCTGTGCAGGATCTCCTCGATGTTTTGGATGGTTTCTTCGGCCAGGTGGTCGAGTTTGAGGAACACCGGGCCGTTGCCGCTTTCCAGTTCCTGGTGAAACTCCCACATCATCTGCCCGCTCCAGTAGTCGCACTCGATGAAGCGTTCACCCTTGTTGTTGGCGGTGTAGCCCCCTAGCGGGCCAGTCACGTAGGCGCAGGCCGGGCCGTTGTAATCCTTGATCAACGGGTTGATCTGGAAGCACTCGAGATTGGCCAGTTCGGCGCCGGCGTGATAGGCCATCGCGTAGCCGTCGCCGGCATTGGTCGGGTTTTCGTAAGTGCCCATCAGATAACCCGACGACGGCAGGCCGAGACGACCGGCAGCGCCACACGCCAGAATCACAGCCTTGGCCTTGATCACATGGAAATCGGCGGTGCGGCAATCGAAGCCCATCACACCGTTGACCGCGCCCTCCTCGTCGGTCAGCAAACGCGTGCAGACCAGCCGATTGGTGATGCTCACCCGCGCCCGTTTCAACTGGCGATAAAGGACCTTCTTGATGTCGTGCCCTTCCGGCATCGGCAGCACGTAGGCGCCCATGTGATGGACTTTTTTCACCGCGTAATCGCCGGTTTCGTCCTTTTCGAACTTCACCCCCCAACGGTCGAGCTGTTCGATGGTTTCGAAACTGTGCGTCGCATAGGCGTAAACGGCGGCTTGATTGACGATGCCGTCGTTGGCGATGGTAATTTCCTTGGTGTACTGCTCCGGCGTCGAATGGCCGGGGATGATCGCGTTGTTCAGGCCGTCCATGCCCATGCTGATCGCGCCGCTGCGTTTGACGTTGGCCTTGTCGACCAGCAGCACGCGCAGGTCGCGGTTTTGCTCTTTGGCCTTGATCGCCGCCATGGGACCTGCGGTGCCGCCGCCAATAACGACGATGTCGTATTCCTGTTCCAGCGTGTTGCGCGTCATGCCTGCTCCCCTTTTTGCCGGTCGATCCGCAGGCGGTACTGAAACGCATCGCCACGGTAGTAGAGATGTTCGAAATCCAGCGGCTGGCCCCGGGCGTCGTGGGTCAGGCGCTCGATGCGCATGATCGGTGAGCCGGCCTCGACGTTGAGTGCCTGGGTCAGGTCGCTGTCCGCCAGCACCGCGTCGATCGCCAGATCGGCGTGGCCGAGGGCGATGCCGCAGTCGTTTTCGAGGATCAGGAAGATGTCGCGGGTGACCAGATCGGCCTTTTCCAGCCGCTCGCCGATGGCTTTGGGCAGGTAGGTGATTTCCAGCGAGATCGGCTCACGGTTGATCAGCCGCACGCGTTTGATCTGCGCGACGATCTCGCCTTCGGCGACCTGCAAACGCTCGGCGACACGCTTGTCGGCAGCAATGAATTTGAAGCTGCGCAGGCGGTTGATCACCTCGTAGCCGCGCCCGGTCATGGACTCGGCGAGACCTTGCAGGCTGCTAACGTTCTGAAAGGTTTTCGGCTTGGCGACGAACGTGCCTTTGCCGTGGATCTTGAAGATCAGCCCTTCCTTCTGCAAATCGCCCAGCGCCTGGCGCACGGTGATGCGGCTGACTTTGAACAGCGTGCCGAGTTCGCTTTCGGACGGCATCTGACTGTCTTGCGGGTATTCACCATCAAGAATGCGCGCACGCAACACATCGCGCAGTTGGGTGTGCAGCGGGACGCTGCCGAGGGAGAGAACGTTATCGGTCATCACGGGATCACTTGTTATAACGAGTTATAACGTGATCTTAGGGTTGGGATGACAAAGTTGAGAAATATTGTTTGGGCATAACCTTAGATGCTTCGCAGAATCGCCCTTTGTAGGAGTGAGCCTGCTCGCGATAGCGGTGTGTCAGTTGAAATTGATGTGGCTGACAGACCGCTATCGCGAGCAGGCTCACTCCTACAGGGGGAATCTGTGCGGTCAGCGTTTGAGGATCTGGTCCATGACCCAGTCGGTCTTGACGGCTTGCTCGGCCACGGCGGGATGGCGGGATTCGCCGCGAATGTGCGCATTCATCCCGAGCACGTGATGCCACTGAATATGCTCATGATGAGCAATCTCCAGACTGATCTGCTCATCGGCAAACAAGTGCAGCGGATGCTCGTCAAACACCGAAAAGCCGATCCGCCCCTGGCTGCCGATAATTTCGACGCGGTCTTCGCGCCGGTCCGCGACAAAGCTCCAGCAGCCCATGCCCAGTGCTCCCGAAGCAAACCGCCAACTGGCACTGACCGCATCTTCCGCCGCATACAGACCCGCCTGCCGTGCGGTGAAACCGGCGACTTCAACGATGTCACCGAGCAAATACTGGAACAAGTCCAAACCATGGCTGGCCAGATCGGCAAAATAACCACCGCCCGCCACCGCCGGATCGGTGCGCCAATTGTCACGGCCCTCCAGATCCACCGGCGACGGCGCTTTGGTCAGGGTCCAGCTCAGGTGGCGGACCTCGCCGATACGCCCCTCCTCCAGCCACTGGCGCACTTGCGCGAAGCGCGGTAGCGAGCGGCGGTAATAGCTGACAAATAAATGCACACCGGCAGCGGCAAACGCCTGCTGCATCTCGCGGCTTTGCCCGGCGTTGAGCGCCATGGGTTTTTCCACGCAGCAATGCTTGCCGGCGGCGGCGACTTTCAGGCTGTAGGCGTGGTGGCTGTCGGGTGGCGTGGCGATGTACACCGCGTCCACTTGCGGATCGTTGATCAGCGCATCGACCTCGGTGTACACCCGTTCGATGCCGTGACGCGCGGCGTAATCGCTCACCGCTTCCAGGCGACGGCCCATCACCGCTACCAGCGCCGAACCGGGCGCCTTGTAAAAGGCTGGCCCGCTCTTGCGTTCCGCCACGCTGCCACAACCGATCATGCCCCAGCGCACCACGTTCATGCCCCAGTCCTCAGCCGATGCGCAGAGCGCGCAGATCGAGGTGACCGTCCTTGAGCGGCGGGCACCAGTAATAGCCGCCGGTAATCGGTCGGCTGATCTGGTACAAGCCATCGGCAATACCGTCTTCCAGACCGCTCATGCGCCGCAGTTGTGCTTCGAAGGCATCCAGCGAGAAGCCGAAAGCCAGGAACATCAAACCCGCGCGATCACCTTCGATCCATGGCATCGAACGGCGCACGACAAACGCCTCCGGCGCGAAGCTTTCCTGGGCGGTACGTTTGACATGAGCGGAAATCGGCGCGTCGTCGATTTCTTCGTTATCGCTCAGACGACGGCCCATGATGTCGTCCTTGGCCTCGGCAGATAAACGCTGAAAACCCTTCAGGTCGTGCTGCCACTGCTGGATGGCGGCGAAGCTGCCGCCGATCAAGCCATCAGCACCAGTGCTTTGCAGCGCGGCGGCAATGGCGGCGTCATCGTGCGGGTTTTCCGTGCCGTCTTCGTAGCCAGTGAGATCGTGGCCGTCCATATGGCGGAAGGCTTCCTGCACCTGCACCAGGCGCAAGGCCGGCGCCAGCGCGGCTTCGAAGGCGTCGCAACGGTTGAGCAGTTCACCGCGGTCGACGCCGTGCAGCCAGACCCACAGCGCGTGCTGGGTCGACGGGTTGTTCACGCCGACGCCGGTCATTGCCGGGAAACTGCGCAGGCCGTCGATTTCCACATTCAGCGCTTTGGTCAACGACTCACCAAAGCCAACCACCGCCGACTTGCCATCCACCAGCATCAGCAGGTTGTCGATCGCTTGCGGCAAGGCTTCAACCGACGCCAGGGCGAAAAACAGATGACGTGCTTGCGCAGGAACAGGGGTGGCGAGGATGCCCGGCTGGTAGTAACTCATGTGAACTCCTTGAAAAAGTGCGCGGAGTTTACCTGTAGCCGGACGGTTTGTGTGGGTTGCGATAGCGGCCTTGAGGCCATCGTATCAGCGCTCGCTGACTTCGGTCAGCGCGCTCAATGCCAACGCATTGGCGGTGGCAGCGCCGCTGGCGGTGTTATCGAAGATGCACCAAGTGTCTTTGCCCACGCCGCTCGCGCTTTGCAGGACCTGAGCAAGGCGCTGGAGATAAGCCAAGTCGTAGGCGCTGTGATAGATGCGCGGCGAACCATGCAGGCGCCAATATTGCAGGCCTCGCCAGCCGCCCGGCGCCGCGTCGGTGCTGATCCGCGACGGATCGACTACCGCCCGGGCAATCTGCAAATCCTGCAACAGCGCCTCGGCCTCGGTCCACGATTCGTGTCGCGGCTCCAGCACCACGGCGCCCTGGAAACGTTCGCGCAAGACGCGAAAAAACGCCTCGGCAGCGGGCGCATCGAACGCCAGTTTCGGCGGCAATTGCAGCAGCAGACAGCCCAGTTTTTCACCCAGACCTTCGCACTGTCCGAGAAACTCATCAAGCGCAGCCGCGCTGCCCGCCAGACGCTGCTCATGGCTGATGAGCCTGGGTACTTTGACTGCGAAGCGAAAGCCTGGCGGAACCGAATCGGCCCAACGTTCATAGGTCTGCCGCCGATGTGGGCGATAGAACGAACTGTTGATTTCCACACAGTTGAAACGCGCCGCATAGCGTTGCAGATGCGTGCCCTCCGCCGGGAAGGCCGGCCAGTGCTCGCGGCCAAGGCTTGAGCCCGCGCAACCGATGAAAATCGCTGGTTCGTTCAAGCGCCTGGCATCATTTCTTGCGCGGCAGCACGGCGCCAAGCACCTGCTTGGCCGTTTGCACGATCACCCCCGCCTCGTCCGGATCGCCTTTGAGCAGGGTCGTGGCGAATGCCTTTGCCTGCTCCAGCTTGATGTGCGGTGGCAACGGCGGCACGTTCGGATCGGTCTTGAACTCGATCAGCACGGGCACATCCGAGGCCAGTGCCTGCTCCCAGGCCCCCGCCACGTCTTCTTCGCGATCCACAAAGATGCCCTTGAGGCCGATGGAAATGGCGAACAGGTGATAGGGCACATCGGGGATGCTTTGTGACGCCTCGAACTTCGGATCGCCCTCCATCACCCGCTGTTCCCAAGTCACCTGGTTGAGGTCCTCGTTGTTGAACACTGCGCAAATCCATTTCGGGCTCGCCCATTGCCGCCAGTATTTGGCAACGGTGATCAGCTCGGCCATGTTGTTCATCTGCATCGCGCCGTCGCCGACCAGGGCAATCACCGGGCGTTCCGGAAAAGCGAATTTGGCCGCGATCGCATAGGGCACCGCAGCGCCCATCGAGGCCAGGCCACCGGACAGCGAGCATTTCATCCCGCGGCGGATTTTCAAGTCACGGGCGTACCAGTTGGCGCAGGAGCCGGAGTCGCTGGTGATGATCGCCTGATCGGGCAAGCGCGGTGACAGCTCGAACACCACGCGTTGCGGATTGATCGGCTTGGCCTTGACCATGGCGCGCTTTTCCAGGGTTTTCTCCCAGGTGCTGCGCCAGCCTTCGACTTTTTTGCGCCACTTGTTTGAGGTTTTCTGCTCGAGCAAAGGCAACAGCGCGGCGAGGGTTTCGGCTGAGTCGCCGACCAGATTGACCTCCATCGGATAACGCAGGCTGAGCATGTCCGGTTGCAAATCGATCTGCACCCCACGCGCCTGGCCTTCCTTGGGCAGGAATTCGGAATAGGGAAAGCCCGAGCCGACCATCAGCAAGGTGTCGCATTCGCTCATCAGCTTGTAGCTGGGTTCGGTGCCGAGCAGGCCGATGCTGCCGGTGACCCACGGCAGATCGTCGGGCAAGGCCGCTTTGCCGAGCAAAGCCTTGGCGACGCCGGCGCCGAGTTTTTCCGCCACGGCGATCACCTGGTCGGTCGCTTCCAGCGCCCCGGCACCGACCAGAATGGCGACTTTCTCGCCGCGATTGAGGACCTCGGCGGCGCGCTGCAAATCGGCGTCGTACGGCACGACTTTCGGCTTGCTGTAGCCGACGCCGGAGTGCGCGGTGCCGTGAGCGCGGGGTGGTTGTTCGTAAGGCAGATCCTGCAAATCGTTGGGCAGGATCAGTGCAGTGACGCGGCGCTCGCCCACAGCCGTGCGCACGGCGCGGTCGAGCAGATGGCGCACCTGTGCCGGCGCCGAAGCCTGCTGCACGAACGCGCCGGCGACGTCCTTGAACATCGACACCAGGTCCAGTTCCTGCTGGTAATGACTGCCCAGCGCCGTGCGCGCCTGCTGACCGACAATGGCCAACACCGGCATGTGATCCATCCGCGCATCGTAAAGACCAGTGATCAGGTGTGAAGCGCCGGGGCCGGAGGTGGCGATACACACGCCCAGCTCACCGGTGAATTTGGCGTGGGCCGAGGCCATGAACGCGGCCATTTCCTCATGTCGCGCCTGTACAAATTCGATCTTACCTTTCGCCCGAGCCATGGCACCGAAGACGCCATTAATACCGTCGCCCGGGTATCCAAAAATCCGCGTCACGCCCCATTCGCTGAGCCGCTCGACCAGAAAATCCCCTACCGTCATCGTCATCTCGATCCTCGCCTTTCACCGCTGCATGGATGTGTAAGGGTCTGGACAGTGAGGTGCGCGACGAAGTTTCGATGGATTGCACCCGTACCGGAACTGCGCACGGCGCCAGGGCAGCCATTGACGAATTTATTGAGGCGAGCACCCTGCCCTGCGGTCGATTAATGAGTGAACGGAGGATTCGTCATGACTGAAGTACAAACCTTGTTGCTCGAACGCAACGACTGGGTGCCAAACAATCCGCGTCTGCCGGTGTTGATCTATCGCAACGCGATTGCCATCGAGGGCGACGATCCGGCGGTGCGATTCGAGCAGGTTTTCAGCGCCAATGGCTGGCCGCCGCAGTGGCGCTACGGGATTTATGATTATCACCACTACCACACCGAAGGCCATGAAGTGCTTGGCGTGGCGGCAGGCAAAGCGCGGTTGATGCTGGGCGGGCCCGATGGCCACGCGGTCGAGGTCAATGCCGGGGATGCGCTGTTACTGCCGGTCGGGACCGGGCATTGCAACCTGTGGTCGAGTGAAGATTTCCTCGTGGTGGGGGCGTATCCGCCGGGGCAGCAAGCGGATATTTGCCGGGATGCGCCGAGTGAAGAGCAGTTGGCGCATATTGCGAAGCTTGCATTTCCTGAGACTGACCCGGTGCAGGGAGCTGGTGGAGCTCTGGCGCACCACTGGGGCTGATGGTTCAACACAAATCCCTGTAGGCCTTCGCCTGCTCGCGATGGCGGAGTGTCAGGCAAATAAAGTATTGACTGATGCACCGCTATCGCGAGCAGGCGAAGGCCTACAGGGGATTTGGGTTGGGGGCTGGCATGGGCGGGCATTTTTCCCTACGGTGTCTACCTACGCCATCCCAGCATCGACGAGGTCCGTTTCATGAGCAAAACGTCTTACGTTCCGCCCAAGGTCTGGAAACACGAAGCCCCTTCCGGCGGCCACTTCGCCAGCATCAACCGCCCGGTCGCCGGGCCGACCCATGACAAGCCATTGCCGGTCGGCAAGCACCCGTTGCAACTGTATTCGCTGGCCACACCCAACGGCGTCAAAGTCACCATTCTGCTTGAAGAGTTGCTCGCGCTCGGGCACAGCGGGGCCGAGTACGACGCGTGGCTGATCCGCATTGGCGAAGGCGATCAGTTCTCCAGTGGCTTCGTCGAGATCAATCCGAATTCAAAGATCCCCGCACTGCTCGATCGCAGCGTCGAACCGCCGATTCGGGTGTTCGAGTCCGGTTCGATCCTGCTGTATCTGGCGGAAAAATTCGGCGCCCTGCTGCCCGGGGATCCGGCCGGGCGCACGGAAACCCTCAATTGGCTGTTCTGGCAAATGGGTTCGGCGCCGTATCTGGGCGGTGGCTTCGGGCATTTCTATGCCTACGCGCCGGAGAAGCTCGAATACCCGATCAACCGCTTCACCATGGAAGCCAAGCGGCAACTGGATGTGCTGAATCGCCGCCTCGCCGACAATCGGTTTCTGGCCGGCGACAGCTACACCATCGCCGACATCGCGGTCTGGCCGTGGTACGGGCAACTGGTGCGCAACAACGTGTATTCGGCGGCGGAGTTTCTCGCGGCTCACGAATACACCCACGTGCAGCGCTGGGCGGAAGAAATCGCCCACCGGCCGGCAGTTATTCGCGGCCAGCGGGTGAATCGTACCTGGGGCGATGAAGAGAGTCAGGTGCCGGAGCGGCATCAGGCGCAGGATCTGGACTGAGACCGAAAACCGCATAACCCTGTGGGAGCGAGCTTCCTCGCGAAAGCGGAGTATCAGACAACGCATCTGTTGAATGACACACCGCGTTCGCGAGCAGACTCGCTTCAAGTGTCGAGCGGCGTTTGCGGCGTATCCGGATTGAGCTGGCGGCGGCGAAACTGCCCGGGCGGCTGGCCATGGATCTGGCGAAAACGGCGCGAGAAATACGCCTCGTCGGCAAACCCGCACAAGCGCGCGACCTCGCCCACCGAGCGCGTGCTGTTGAGCAGAAAATTGCGTGCGGCGTGCATGCGCCGCTCCAGCACCAGTTCGGTGAATGTCTTGCCGATTTCCTTGCGCAGCCAGTGCGTCAGGTAAGTCGGTGACAGATACGTCGCGGCAGCGACCTTGATCAGGTTGAGATCGGGATCGGCGATGTTCTTGCGCAAGTATTCGAACATCCGGCTCAGAGCGTCACGACGGCTGTTCTCCGCAGCATTCTCCTCCGCCAGACGCTTGAGTGGTTCGGCGTAGAGAAAACACACACTGCCAATCAGTTGCAGCAACAAGCCCTTGAGCATCTCCCGTGTGCCGAACTGACGATTTTCATCGAGGGTGCGCATCTGCTCGATCAAGCCGCAGACCTGAACGAAATCTTCGTCGCCGAGGATGAAGTCCAGATGCTCCTGAAAGCGGAACGGCGACAGCTCCGGCGCCAGCAGGATCGAGACCTCTTCCAGATCCATCGGGTCGCACTGCAAATGCGGCAACAGAAAGGTCTGGGAAAAGTTGATCACGATGAAATTGCTGTCCGCCGGGTGCGGAATGACGTGTACGCGATGGGGCAGGATGAACGCCAGAGTGTTGCGCGGGAATGGCCGTTGCACGCTGCCGATGTGCTGAACGGTGTCGCCACCGAGGTTGATCTGAATCTGAAAATACTCATGGCGATGAGGACTGGTCTCGGCGCGCCGGCCCTTTTTGTCGCGAATATAGAAATCGGTCAATTCGCTGCGTTGCTGCATGACGTAGGTCGGGATACGGCTGAGTGACGACATGGGTGGGGAGTCCTCCGGGCAGTGAGGTGGCGTCTGCCATCTTGCAGGGTTGGGCTGAGGGCGGCAACAAGTCATACGATGACATCAACGCTCGGCAACTATTTCCCCTGCTGAGTGGCAATGCGCGTGTCCAAAAACAAGATTCTTTTTTATTCCTGACATGTCCTTATTAATCAAACAGTTATCGATGCTTAGCAGGTCGGACCGCCAGGGATATTCAGTTTTATGTTTTTGGACAGGTTCGCCAAAGCTGTTTCCCTCAAGAAAAAACGTTCTAACACCTCGGTTGATTTAGCGATGTTGTACGACCACTGTAATGACCAACGCAGCCCAACCTCTTTCAAAAACAATCAAAGGTGCGCACGTCATGATCCTGCTATTCCCCCTCGCCACCCCTCTCGACCTCACTTTGATGACAGTCGCAGACCGACGTTGTTGAACGTCTGAAGCCTGCGCTTCAGCCACGCCCGCTTCACGTTCGATTGCCCTGCCCGCCATCTACGGGCAACGGCGTCGGCTGCTCGAAAAATCTCGACTCTTCTAACAATAACGAGGTCTTTGCATGTCCAACTCTCATTCCTCCAGTGCCACCGTGCCGCCGGTGATTGCCGGTTCACGCGATGCCGTCTCGGCACAGCGACTGCCAACCCGGCGGCGCTGGTTCATGCTGTCGTTGTTGCTGATTGCGACGATCATCAATTACATCGACCGTGTGAACATCTCGATTGCCGCGCCCTTCATGGCCAAGGATCTTGGCCTGGACAAGATCCAGATGGGCCTGATCTTTTCCGCCTTCGCCTGGACCTACGCCCTGGCGCTGGTGCCGGCCGGTTTCATCGCCGACCGTTTTGGCTCGCGCTTTACCTACGGCGTTTCGCTGATCAGTTGGTCGACCGTCACCGTCTGCCAGGGTTTCGCCACCGGGTTTGCCTCGCTGTTCGGCCTGCGCCTGGCCGTCGGCGCCATGGAAGCTCCGGCATTTCCGGCCAACAGTCGTGCGGTCACTGTGTGGTTTCCGGCGCGAGAACGCGGGCTGGCCAGCAGCATCTACGTCTGCGGCCAATACCTGGGCACGGCGCTGTTCACCGGTGCGCTGCTCTGGCTGGCGACCACTTTCGACTGGCGCCACGTGTTCTACAGCACCGGCGCACTCGGCATCGTGTTCGGTGTGTTGTGGCTGTATCTGTATCGCGATCCGTTGAACTGCAAAAAAGTCAGCCAGGCAGAATTGCAGTACATCGAAACCGGCGGCGGTCTGGTCAAGAGCAGCCAGGAACGCACCCGCTTCAACTGGCGGCAGGTTGCCGAACTGTTCAGCTATCGGCAGGTCTGGGCGATCTGCATCGGCAAGTTCGCCAGCACCTCGGCGCTGTACTTTTTCCTGACCTGGTTCCCGACCTACCTGATCGAAGAACGCAAGCTGACCATGATCAAGGCCGGGATCTTCGCCGTGCTGCCATTCGTGGGCGCCACGGTGGGGATTTTGCTGGCCGGCATCGTCTCGGATCTGCTGATCCGTCGCGGCTATTCGATGTCCTTCGCACGCAAGCTGCCACTGGTGGTCGGTTCGATGCTGGGCATGTCCATCGTGCTGGTGAACTTCACCGATTCGAACCTGATCTGCATCGCCGTGCTGACCATCGCCTTCTTCGCCCAGGGCATCGCGTCCTCGTCGTGGGCGGCAGTGTCGGAAGTGGCGCCGAAAGAGCTGATCGGTCTTACCGGCGGCGTCACCAGCCTCGCCGCGAACATCGGCGGCATCGTCACCCCGATCGTGATCGGCGCCATCGTCCATGCCACCGGCACCTTCGCTTACGCCTTCTGGTTCATCGGCGGTGTGGCGCTGATCGGCACCCTCTCCTACTCGTTGCTGCTCGGACGCTTGTACCGCATCGAGCTGAAAGTGCGCTAAGGCGAAAAAACCCGTTTTCTCCAAACGCAGGCGGCTTTCGTCCAACTTCGCCGACGCCAGCCGCCGTACGCTGCTATTTCAAACAGGATGCCCCGCAGGATGAACATGACCGAATACGTCTTTACTCCGGATCTGCCCGTGACCTTGCCGGTGCTCGGCACTGACCAACGCTTCCCCGTCGGCCGGGTGTTTTGCGTCGGCCGCAACTACCCGTGGCCCGACAGCCAGGGCCAGTCGCGCCAGCCACCGGTGTTCTTCATGAAACCGGCAAGCTGTGTAGTCGATGCCGTCGGCGACGTGGCCTTCCCCACGCTGTGCGAGGACTTCGTTCACGAAATCGAACTGGTGGTGGCCATCGGCGAAGGCGGCGCCAACATTCCCGAGGAACAGGCGCTGGCCTACGTCTGGGGCTACGCCGCCGGCCTCGACCTGACCCGCCGTGATGTGCAGCGCGCCGCCAAAAGCAACGGCTTGCCGTGGGAAGGCGCCAAGGTGTTCGACGGTGCCGCGCCAATGACCGCCGTCGTTCCGGTAAGCCGCTCTGGCCATCCCGAGGGTGAGTTATGGCTGAACGTTAATGGTGCAGAACGCCAGCGCGACAACCTCGACAGCCAGATCTGGTCAGTCAGTGAAGTGATCAGCCGCATCTCGCAATCCGTGGCACTGCGCGCCGGCGACCTGATCATGACCGGCAGCCCGGCGGGCGTCGATGGGCTGCAACCAGGCGATGTGATCAACGCCGGCATCGACGGCATCGGCCAACTGGAAATGCGCGTCGGCCCACGGACCTGATCCGTCGGCCTTTGAAAACAGGAGAACAATAAAATGACCACCCCTTTGAAAGTCGCGTTGGTGACCGGAGCCGGCAGTGGCATTGGCCGCGCCGTGGCGCTGGGCCTGATGGCCGACGGCTTCACTCTCGTGCTCGCCGGACGCCGGCCCGAGCCCTTGCATGCGCTGGTCGAATTGGCGCAAAGCCAGGGACACTCGGCGCTGGCGGTGCCCACCGACGTGCGCGACCCGGCCAGTGTCGACGTTCTGTTCGCCACCGTTGCCGAGGTCTATGGCCGCCTCGACGTGGTCTTCAACAACGCGGGGGTCAACGCACCCGCCGTGCCGCTGGATGAACTGACGTTCGAGCAGTGGCGCAACGTGATCGATACCAACCTGAACGGGGTGTTCCTCTGCGCTCGCGGCGCCTTCGGGATAATGCGCAAGCAGCAGCCACAGGGCGGACGGATCATCAATAACGGTTCGATTTCTGCGCACACCCCCCGCCCGTTCAGCAGCGCCTATACCGCCAGCAAACACGCCGTGCTGGGCTTGACCAAATCCCTGGCGCTCGACGGTCGCGAATTCAACATCGCCTGCAGCCAGATCGACATCGGCAATGCCCTGACGGAAATGTCGGTACGCATGACCCAAGGCGTGCGCCAGGCCAACGGCAGCATCGCCGTGGAGCCGATGGTCGAGGTCAAACACGTCGCCGACGCCGTGCGCTACATAGCCGGCCTGCCGCTGTCGGCCAACGTTCTGAACATGACCGTCATGGCCAGCGCCATGCCGTTTGCCGGCCGCGGTTGAGCCGGCCTTTTTATTGCGTAACGAGGTAGCCATGAAGCCAGAAATCCTGCAACTGAGCCCGATCCTGATCCCCGAAATCAATACGCGTCTGGACGAACTGTTCACCGTGCGTCGCTACTTCCAGCAAACGGACAAGCCCGCGTATATAGAAGAACACGGCGCCAACATTCGTGGCGTCATCACCGGCGGACACACCGGCATCAGCCAGGCGCTGATGGCGCAACTGCCGAACCTGGAAGTGGTCGCGGTCAACGGCGTCGGCACCGACGCCGTTGACCTGGCCTACGCCCGCGACCGCGGCATCCGCGTCACCGCCACCATCGGCGCCCTCACCGAAGACGTCGCCGACCTCGCTATCGGCCTGCTGATCTCCGTGTGCCGCGGCCTGTGCACCAGTGATCGTTACGTGCGCTCCGGCCAATGGCCGCACAGCCCGACACCGCTGGCCCCGCTGCCCCTGGCCCGCCAGGTATCGGGCATGCGCATCGGCATCGTCGGCATGGGCCGCGTCGGCCGCGCCATCGCCGTACGCGCCGCTGCCTTCGGTTGCCCGATCAGCTACACCGACTTGCAACCGATGAGCGAAGTACCGCACACCTTCGTCGCCGACCTCAAGCAACTGGCGCGCGACAGCGATGCGCTGATCCTCGCCGCTGCGGCTGACAAGGGTGAAGCGATCGTTGATGCGCAAGTGCTGCATGCGTTGGGCAAGGACGGTTATCTGATCAACGTGGCGCGGGGCAAACTGGTGAACGAAGCCGATCTGGTTGCGGCGCTTTCTGCCGGCGAAATTGCCGGGGCCGCGCTGGATGTTTTTGTCGATGAACCAAACGTGCCGCAAGTGTTGTTTGGCAACGAACAGGTGGTGCTGCAACCGCACCGCGCAAGCGCCACGTTGCAGACCCGCACGCGCATGGGGGAAATGGTGGTGGCGAGTCTGGTAGATACGTTTGCGGGGAAAGTGCCGGTTGGGTGTGTGACGGGGTGAATGCGTAATGGAGCGCCGTTCACGATTGCGGCACACACCGCCTTCGCGAGCAGGCTCACTCCTACAGTTTGGATTGGGTGCATCCGGTGAAAATTGGTCGGCTGGCAGGCCGCCTTCGCTGGCAAGCCAGCTCCCACAGGTTTCGTGGCTTGCTGGAATTCACCAGCACTCAGATCCCCCTGTAGGATTGGGTGCATCCGGTGAAAAAAGGTCGGCTGTCAGGCCGCCTTCGCGAGCAGGCTCGCTCCCACAGAAAAGCAAAGCAAAGCAAACCGCGTTGGCTTCTAACCACTCAACACAATGAGCGTTAGCTCGAGTAACGCTCTTGATCTTGATGCACGGCGCCCGTCGGAAGGCTGAGTGGAGGGATTGATCCGGGCGTGGGAGCGCAGCGACCGTACGACGAAGTCGTACACAGCGAGAGGAGGTGCAGCGAAGCAAACCGGAGACGCTGCGCCCGGATCGATCCCGCAGCGAAGGCACCCCGAGCCACAGCGAGGGGCCGCACGTCAGGGCAAAAGGCCTTTGGTTACTTTGGGCCCCCAAAGTCACCCGCCGTCAGGGCGGAACCCTAAGCAGCCGTTACCGCAGCAACGGATATACCCCCCAAACCACCCAAAACCTGGTCGGCCCAAAGGCCGCCAAGTCCAAAAAAAAAGCCCCACAACCAACAACCGGTGTGGGGCAAAAAAATTGGTTGGTTGCGGCCAACCAAAGGAGCTCTGTCAAAAACCCATCCAGGCGCTCAGATCAAATGCAATCCTGAGCCGCCCGCTCAAAACTCGACGGCAACAAATTCGACGCCAGCAAATGCCGCTCATAAATAAACACCTTGCCGCCCTTCCCGTCTTTATAAGCCTCGAGCACGTTATCCGCCGCGACCTTGCTCGGCACCACAATCCGATAACTACGCTGACTCTGCGAAACCGTTGGATTCAACGCACTGCCCTGCAACTTCGGCACGACACAATCGGCGTACTGCGCCGGCGTCTTGCTGGTTTGCAACGTCAGGGTCGGATCGTTCGGCGCAGAGGCGCAGCCAGCAAGCAGCAACGAAGCAAAAGCCATCACAGGCACAAATAAAGGACGCATCGGGGTAATCCTGAAAAATAAAGGTTCGGTTCAACCGGCAACGGTCCAGCCTCACGGAGCCGCCGTTGCCATCTACGTTTTAGTGTTCAGCTCGACGCCACCAGCGCTTTGAGCGACACATCGAATTGCTTCAAGGCGTCAAGTTGCAGGTCACGTTGCTGATTGATCCGCGCAGCGATCTGCGGCGCCGCCTGGTCATGCACCCAGACCGAGGGCAGTTGTTGCTCGATCGCCCCTTCAGCCTTGCCGATGTATTGCAGGTCAGCGTCGTAGAACCGCGCGGAAAACCGCGCCTCGACGAGACTGTTGCGCTGCGTCAGCAGACGGTTGAACGTATCAAGCTTGACCACGATGTCCGGATGCGCCTGCACCAATGCATCGAGATTGTCGTAGACGGTCACCGAGACAAACTGCTGCTGCAACGAACTCAGCAACCAATCCATGGCCAGCTCCGGGTCGGAGCTGCCGACAAAGGCCTCACGAATCCGCGAATCCAGTGCGTCTTTCGCGCCGTTCAGCGCCATGTCGTGGTAACGCTCCAGGTATTGCAGATTCTGCAGAGTGTTCTCGCTCAACAGCACACCCACGGTCTGCGTGTGCCGCAACGTCGACGCACTGGCGGCGATGGGCTGCAAGTGGCACGACGTGGCGGCGTCTGCGTAAGCCGGTGCAGTGGCAACCACCCCGCCCATCAGCAGGGCGATCAAAGCCAGTCGTGTCAGCGTCTTCATCGCGCATTTCCTTGAGCTGCGTATTCGATGGAGGCGATTTTCCGCCTGTTGCCGGCAAAGCAGAACTTGCGTTTCTTGATGGTCACTATTACTTCTAGCAATAGTTGCCTGCCGAACAGACTGAGGCACACTCACAACAAGCATAAAAATCAACCGAGGATCTCGCCTTGAGAACGTTCGACCTGATCCGTGACGCCGTACTGCCTGACTTCCGCGACCGCGTGGCGGAGTACCTGGTCCAGTACGAAACCGTCCTGCTGGACAAAAACACCCGCGATCCGCAGCTCGTCAAAGACACCGCCCATCAATTGCGCGGCTACCTGCGCGGGCTGAACACCACCCGCGTGCTGGGCATGGCGTACTGGGAAGAGCTGGATCGCCGCGTCGTCGATACCTGGCTGACGCCCGCCTGACCGCACTCTTCTACTTCAGGATGACCACGCTCATGTCCAGCCTCGACATTCCCCTGCAAGACCTCGCCGCCCCCGAAGGCGTTTGCTACGGCTGCGGCGGCCGCAATCCGCACGGCCTGCACGTCAAAAGCCGCTGGGACGACGACGGCGTGCACGTCATAGCCGAACACCTGCCCGACGCCCGTTACTGCGGCTGGCCAGATCTGGTCTACGGCGGGTTGATCGCCATGCTCGTCGACTGTCATTCGAACTGGACAGCCATGGCCTGGCACTACCGCGCCGAACACCGCGAAGCCGGCAGTCTGCCGCGCATCGACTGCGTCACCGGCAACCTTGGGATCAAGTTCATCAAGCCGACGCCGATGGGCGTGCCGCTGATTCTGCGCGCGCGTGTCGAAGGCGATGTCGGGCGCAAGACGCGGGTGATTTGCGAAGTGTATGCGGGGGAAGTGCTGACGGCGGTGGGCGATTCGGTGTTTGTGCGGGTGGATACGGGGCAATTGGCAGATGCGGCGCACGGCCGTTAGCCGGGCTACGGCGCTACCCCTGTGGCGAGGAAGCTTGCTCCCGCCAGGCTGCGAAGCAGCCCTCTCTTCGTCATCACGAAAACAGGCCTGCTGCGCACCTCAGCGGGAGCAATCCCTCGCCACAGTTGACGGTCAGACCGTCACATTCGCCCGCGCCGCATGCAGCTTCTTATAGCTCTCAATCAAGCGCAGATGCCGGTCCAGCCCTTCCAGCTTCATGCTCGTCGGGGTCAAGCCGTAGAACCGCACGCTACCGTTGACCGAACCAATCGCCGCATCCATACGCTCGCCACCGAACATCCGGCGGAAGTTGGCTTCGTAATCTTCCAGTTGCAGATCCTCGTCCAGTTCCATCTCCAGCACGACGTTGACGGCTTGATAAAACAAGCCGCGCTCAACCGTGTTGTCGTTGTACTGCAAGAACGCCTCAACCAGATCCTTGGCTTCGTCAAACTTCTGCAAGGCGAGGTAGATCAGCAAACGCAGTTCCAGAATCGTCAACTTGCCCCACGGCGTGTTGTCGTCGAACTCGATGCCGATCAGCGTGGTGATGTCGGTGTAATCGTCCTGCTCGCTGCGTTCCAGACCCTGGACGAGGTTACGCAGGCCGACTTTGCTGAGGTTGTGCAGATTAAGGATGTCGGCGCGAAATTGCAGGGCTTTGTTGGTGTTGTCCCAGATCAGGTCTTCGACCGGGTAGATCTCCGAGTAATCCGGCACGAGAATGCGGCATGCCTTGGCGCCGATGTGCTCGTAGACCGCCATGTAGACTTCTTTGCCCATGTCTTCAAGGATGCCGAACAGGGTCGCGGCTTCTTCGGCATTGGAGTTTTCGCCTTGGCCTGAGAAGTCCCACTCGACGAATTCGAAGTCCGCTTTGGCGCTGAAGAAGCGCCATGACACCACCCCACTGGAGTCGATGAAGTGCTCGACGAAGTTGTTCGGCTCGGTGACGGCCTGACCGGAGAAGGTTGGCTGCGGCAAGTCGTTCAAACCTTCGAAACTGCGGCCCTGCAACAGTTCGGTCAGGCTGCGTTCCAGGGCGACTTCCAGGCTCGGGTGGGCGCCGAACGAGGCGAAGACGCCGCCGGTGCGCGGGTTCATCAGGGTCACGCACATCACCGGGAATTCACCGCCCAGCGAGGCGTCCTTGACCAGCACCGGGAAGCCCTGCTCTTCCAGGCCTTTGATGCCGGCGAGGATGCTCGGGTATTTCTCCAGCACTTCCTGCGGTACGTCCGGCAGGGCCATTTCGCCTTCGAGGATTTCGCGCTTGACCGCACGTTCGAAGATTTCCGACAAACACTGCACCTGCGCTTCGGCCAAAGTGTTGCCGGCGCTCATGCCGTTGCTCAGGTAGAGGTTTTCGATCAGATTCGACGGGAAGTACACCACTTCACCGTCCGACTGGCGCACGAACGGCAGCGAGCAGATGCCGCGCTGGGTGTTGCCCGAGTTGGTGTCGAACAGGTGCGAGCCACGCAGTTCGCCGTCGCGGTTGTAAATGCCGAGGGTGTAGTCGTCGAGGATTTCGCTTGGCAATTCGTCCTTCGGCCCCGGCTTGAACCATTTTTCGTCCGGGTAATGGACGAACTCGGCGTTGGCGATTTCCTCGCCCCAGAACTGGTCGTTATAAAAGAAGTTGCAGTTCAGGCGCTCAATGAACTCGCCCAGTGCCGAGGCCAGCGCGCCTTCCTTCGTGGCGCCCTTGCCGTTGGTGAAGCACATCGGCGAATGCGCATCGCGAATATGCAACGACCAGACGTTAGGCACGATGTTGCGCCACGAGGCGATTTCGATCTTCATCCCGAGGTCGGCAAGAATCCCCGACATGTTGGCAATGGTCTGCTCCAGCGGCAGGTCCTTGCCGGCGATGAAGGTGCCCCCCTCCGAACCGGAGTGCGGCATCAGCAGCGCCTGGGCGTCGGCGTCGAGGTTGTCGACTTCTTCGATGATGAACTCGGGGCCAGTCTGCACCACCTTCTTCACGGTGCAACGGTCGATCGAACGCAGGATGCCCTGGCGATCCTTGTCGGAGATATCGGCGGGCAATTCGACCTGGATCTTGAAAATCTGGTTGTAGCGGTTTTCCGGGTCGACGATGTTGTTTTGCGACAGACGAATGTTCTCTGTCGGGATGTTGCGCGTGTCGCAGTACAGCTTGACGAAGTAAGCCGCGCACAAGGCCGACGACGCGAGGAAGTAGTCGAACGGCCCCGGCGCCGAGCCATCGCCCTTGTAACGGATGGGCTGATCGGCGATCACCGTGAAGTCGTCGAACTTGGCTTCAAGTCGAAGGTTGTCGAGAAAGTTGACCTTGATTTCCATGCGGGATTACCAGAATACGGCTAAACGAATGGCGGCCATTATCCGGTTTTTGCGCGGGAAGTCTCGCCCTTTCGGGAATGGCCGCCGGCCGGTGCCGCTGGGATTTTCGGCAAATTCGCTACACTTCGATCAATTGCAGACCACGCGATCCCGACATCAATCTGAACATTGTGCCCGCGCCATTGTTCTAGATTCAGTAGACACCGGATCAAGGACGAGCACATGGCCGATTCCGTTTCCGCGCCACCCCAGCCCAGCCCGCAACGCGCAGTCACCCGACGCCTGGCCATTGCAGTCGGCGCACTGTTCGTCGCCGGGGTCATCGCCGCCATCAGCGCCCTGCTGAGCATCGCCAGTCAGCTGGACAGCCAGGATGTCGAGCAAAACCGCTTCTATTCGGCGCGTGCCCTGGAAAATCGCATTACCACCTCGAAGAACTACATCACCAGTTACGCCTACTGGACCACCGCCTATGAGGCACTGAGCGGGCCAGTCGACATCAACTGGGCCTACACCGAGCAGAACATGGGCAAGACCTTGTTCACCAGCGACGGTTACGACGGCGTGTTTGTGCTGGACCGCAATGCCACCAAATACGCGGTGATACGCGGGCAAATGGTGCAAACCGATGTCTCTGCGGTGCTGCAGGTGCCCGCCGCCGCGCTGTTGGACCCAGTGCTCAGCCAGCCCGACCTGACCAAACCTGTCGCCACTTATTCGCTGTTCGAAGGCTGGCCGGCGCTGATCACTGCCGCCGCGATCATTCCCAATGACGAACGCCCGCTGGATGAGCTGAAGAACACTTCGGTGCTGGTGTTCGTCGACAAGCTGACGCCGACCAAACTGCGCAAAATCGGTAGCGGTTATGGCCTGACGAATCTGACCCTGGCCCCGGACGACACCATTGACGCCGCGCAGCCACGGGTGCCGCTCGACAGCACCGGCTACAGCCTGATCGCCGATCTGCAGCGGCCCGGCCAGCAACTGTTGTGGTCACTGGTTCCGCCACTCGGCGCAACGATGGTCGTGCTGATGCTGCTGACCGCGTACTTTTTCCGTCACGCGTTGCGCTCCTCGCAATACGTCGACAACAGCATCCACGCGATGCAAGCGTCGAATCTGGCGCTTGAGGCGGCCAACCATGCGCTCGAGGCCAGTGAGGAGCGCTTCCGGGCTGTCGCCGAGGCGGCTTCGGACTGGATCTGGGAAGTCGATGGCGACTTGTCGCTGACTTATCTGTCGGCGCGTTTCAGCGAGGTCACCGGTTACCCGCAAGCCCTGTGGCTGGGCAGAGCGATCGGTGCGTTGCTGTCCTGCGACACCACGCCCCTTGAGCTGTGGCTGAAGAAACTTACCGAAGAAGCCAATAGCAGCGATCTGCGCTGCACCTATCGCGACCAGTCCGGGCAGCCCCGGCACTGCCGGCTTTCTGCCAGGCCGATCTTCGACAAGCATCGCGTCATCGGCTATCGCGGCACCGCCAGCGATATCACCGATGAAGTCGCCGCCCACGCGCAGATTCAGCACCTGTCCATGCACGATGCCCTGACCGGCCTGCCCAATCGCAATAAGCTGGCGCGCTACCTGGACGACGCATTGCAACTCAAGGAACACGCACCGGCGCTGTCGCTGCTGATGATCGATCTCGACAATTTCAAACCGATCAACGATTCCCTCGGGCACCCGGCCGGCGACGCCGTGCTGCAAGAAGTCGCCGCGCGCCTGCGCGAATGCACCCGTGAACATGACATCGTCGCCCGTCTCGGTGGCGATGAATTCGTCGTGGTGCTCAACGGCATGGACAGCCACCACGAGATCGACAAGTTCTGCACCCGCCTGATCGACAGCCTGCATCAGCCCGTCCTCTACGAACAGCATCCGCTGCACATCGGCGCCAGTGTCGGCATCGCCCTCAGCCGCCGTCACGGCTTTGTCGCCAGCGACCTGATCCGCTACGCCGACATCGCGTTGTATCAGGCCAAGTCCGACGGCAAGAACACCTGGTGCTATTTCGAAGCGCACATGAGCGACCAGATCCAGACCCGGCGGCAGATGGAGGATGATCTGCGCCGTGCGCTCAAACACAACGAGTTCGTCCTGCACTATCAGCCGCGCTACAAGGTCGATGGCAAACAGATCGTTTCGGTCGAGGCTCTGGTGCGCTGGCAACACCCGACCCAGGGTTTGCTCGGGCCGGACGTGTTTATTCCGCTGGCCGAGCAGACCGACCTGATCGTCCCGCTCGGCCGCTGGGTGCTGCGCGAGGCCTGCGAAACCGCGCTGGAGTGGCCGCAGGATGTCCTGCTTTCGGTCAATCTTTCCCCCGCGCAATTTGCCTTGAGTGACGTGGTCGAGGATGTTCGTGATGTGCTGGTGCAAACGCGTTTCCCGGCCAGTCGACTGGAACTGGAAATCACCGAAAACGTCATGCTCAACGACACCGACGGTGCGCTGACCACCATGAACTCGCTGAAAGAACTCGGCGTGCGCCTGAACATGGACGACTTCGGCACCGGTTATTCGTCCCTGGGCTATTTGCGCGCCTATCCGTTCGACGGGATCAAGATCGACAAACGTTTCATCGCCTCGATCAGCAGCGGCACCAATGACCGTGCCGTGGTGCAAGCGATCATCGGTCTGGGCAAGGCCATGGGCCTGACGGTTACCGCTGAAGGGGTCGAGACCGAAGAGCAACTGGCAATTCTCGGCAAGGATCAATGCAACGAGGTGCAGGGTTACTTCATGAGCCGGCCGATCGACAAGGCAGCCTTCGCCGACTTGTTGCGGGCTTCGCGCTTGTCAGCGGCGGGCAAAAAGGGTCGGGTGACATGACTTTCAGGTGTGTTTGCCCACACGTACCTTGCCGCTGAAGACACGGAAACCGAAGGTGTTGTAAGCCAGCGTGATCGGTACCAACACCGCGAAACCGACCAGCATGAAGACCTGACTGTTCGGGCTGGCGGCTGCTTCGCTCAAGGTCAAGTCCGGCGGGATGATGTAGGGATACACGGCGACCAGCATCACGGCAAACGCCAGCACGAATACGCCCAGTGCGGCAAACAGCGGCGCACAGTCGAAGCGGCTGCGAAAACCTCTAGCGAACACCGCTGCTAAAACGCCAAGCAACAATCCCGCCGGCAATCCTAGCCGAACATCCATAAGCCGCCGGGCGTATTGCGGCTGCAACGTCGCCGTCCAGGCAATCAGCACCAGCAGCAACACCACGATAACCAGCGCCAAGCCACGCGCCTGGCGGGCGGCGCGCCGCTGCAACTCATCCAGGGTGCGCCAATACAGCCAGCACGTGCCCAGCCAAACGTAGCCGAGCACCAGCAGCAGACCGCAGAACAACGGGAACGGGCTCAGCCAGTCGCGACCCTCGCCGTGGTACTGACCGCCCTGATGCGCAACACCCTGAACCAGCGTGCCGAGTACCATGCCTTGCACACATCCGCTGACCAGCGAAGCAAGCGCCAACACGCTATCGACGGCGCGCTTGCGCTGCTCGTTCGCGGCGTAATCGCGAAACTCCAAGGCCATGGCGCGTGCGATCAATGCCAGAAACATCACAATGAACGGCACATACAGTGCCGGCAGCAGGATTGCGTACGCCAGCGGAAACATCGCAAGCAGTCCACCGCCGCCGAGCACCAGCCAGGTTTCGTTGGCGTCCCAGACAGGCAAAATCGTAACCGCCATGGCCCGGCGCTGCTGGCTGCAGTTCGTCAGGCCCATAAGCATGCCCACACCCAGATCGGTGCCGTCGAGCAACACGTAATTGAACACCGAGAAGGCCAGCGCAGCGGCGCACAGCAGGGTCAGCCAATCGGTGTCCATTCCGGCCATTGCTCAGTGCCCGGTCTCGTCGGCCAGCGTCGGCTGCGGCCCCGCTTGATCCCGCTGCGGCGGCTCACGCAAGAGGCGCAGCAACACCCACAGGCCGATCCCGAAAATCAGCAGATAAAACAGCAAAATCAGCCAGGTCGATCCGACGACTTGAGCCTTGGAAACCGACGACAGACTGTCGGCTGTGCGCATCAATCCATAAACCGTAAAAGGCTGGCGCCCCACTTCAGTGACGACCCAGCCGCTGAGCATCGCCAGAAAACCCGCCGGGGCCAGCAGCACGCAGCCGCCCAGCCACCAGCGAGCGCTGTACAGGCGTTGGCGCCGTCGCAGGATCAGGCTGAGCACGCCCTGCCCCAGCATCAGCAGCCCCAGCCCGACCATCAGCCGAAACGCGAAGAACACCGGCGCCACCGGGGGAATGTTCTGCGCGGGGAATTCATCGAGTGCAGCGATAGTGCTGGTCAAGTCGTGATGCAGGTACAACGAACCGAGCCGTGGAATCGCGACTTCCCAATGATTGCCGCGCGCCTCGTTGTCCGGCCAGGCAAACAGGCGCAACGGCTCCCCCGAGCCCTCGGCAGGGCGCGTCCACGAACCTTCGATGGCGGCGACTTTCGCCGGCTGGCTGTGCAGGGTGTGCCGACCATGCAAATCGCCGACCAGCATTTGCAGCGGCACCAACACGACAATCACCCACAGCGCCATGGAAAATTGCAGGCGCGCCCGTGGATTTTCAGAGGCCTTGCGCAACTGCCAGGCACTGATGCCCGCGACCAGACTGGCAGTGCCAAGCAACACCGCCAACGTCATGTGCGCCAGGCGATAGGGAAACGATGGATTGAAGATGATTGCCCACCAATCCTCGGCGATAAAACGCCCGTCGGCGCTCACCGAATAGCCGACGGGCGTGTGCATCCACGAGTTGGCCGAGAGAATCCAGAACGCACTGATCAACGACCCCACCGCCACCGCGCAGGTGGCGAAGAAATGCAAACGCGGGCCGACCTTTTTCTGCCCGAACAGCATGATGCCGAGAAACCCCGCTTCGATGAAAAACGCCGCCAGCACCTCGTAGAACATCAACGGGCCGAGAATATCGCCGGCCTGCACCGCCAGCCGCGACCAGTTCAGGCCGAACTGGTATTCCAGAATCAACCCGGAGGCCGTGCCCACCGCCACATTAAGCGCGAACACTTTCAGCCAGTAGCGGTAAACATCCAGATAAACCTGTCTCCCGCTCTTCAACCACAACGCTTCCAGCACCATAAGGAAATTCGCCAGGCCGATGCTGAACGCCGCCAGCACGATATGAAAACTGATCGTGATCGCGAACTGCGCGCGGGCCGCCATCAGGGCGGAATCGACGGGCTCCATGCAGGCATTCAGCCGCTGAAGAACACCGCAAGTTTGTTGCCTTCGGGGTCGCGCAGATAGGCCACGTAGAAGTCTGGCGTGTACGCCTCGCGGGTACCGGGTGGGCCTTCGTCGGTGCCGCCATGGCCCAGTCCGGCTTTGTGCACCTGATCGACCTGCTGCCGGGACTCGGCGCGAAACGCCGGCATCATGCCGTTGCCCGCGGTTGCCGGCTGGCCATTGAACGGTTTGGCGATGTGAACGCTGCCGGGGCCGTTGGACTTGTCTGCGGTACCGGGCAGATAGAAACAATCGTGTTCTTCGCGGTCGTGTTGATAACCCAGCGGGGTCAGGATTGCGTGATAGAAAGCCGCCGAACGCTCCACGTCGTTGGCACCGATAAACAGATAACTGAGCATGGGCTATTCCTCCGAAGGCAGTGTTCAGCGGTGGGGCTGCTGTTCGTTCAGGGTGAACAGATTGCCGGCTTCGCGCACCAATTGACGCCACTCGGCACTGGTGATCAGGCCCTGCTCTTCCATCTGGTCGGCAGCCTTGAGCAGTTCGTCATATTGATCTTCCGGATCGACGTCGGCCTCGGTTTGCCCTGCCCGTTTGCGCCAGGCCGCCAGTAACGCCTCTTTTAGCTGATCGGACATAGGGGTATCTCCTGAAGGACATACCCGATAGAAAGAATCAGCCGCGAGGAGGTTCAGCGCAGTCGACGGATGGACGGCCTCGTCCGAAAAACCACGGGGGCGAGCCTGCCCTCGGACCGTTTTCGGAGAACTTTCATACTCTCAAGGGTTTTTAACAATCAGACACAAGAGGGACTGGATTGGCGATCCAGCGCCTACCCGATCATGCGGCGGCCGGGACACCGCTGTGGAAGCGGAACTCCTCGTCCGGCGACTCGATCAGCGCCTGCTCGGCGGCGCGGACGCGCTCGATCACCTGAGCGACATCCTTCGCCTCACCATATTGATAAGCCAGTTTCAGATAGCCCTGAAAGTGCCGCGCCTCGCTTTTCAGCAGGCCGAAATAGAACTTGCCCAACTCTTCGTCCAGGTGCGGCACCAGCGCTTCGAAGCGCTCGCAACTGCGCGCTTCGATAAACGCGCCGACCACCAGCGTATCCACCAGTTTCACCGGCTCATGGCTGCGCACCACCTTGCGCAGGCCCGAGGCATAACGCCCCGCGTGAAGCTGGCGCAGCTCGATCTTGCGGCGTTTCATGATGCGCATGACTTGCTCGTGGTGCACCAGTTCTTCCCGGGCCAGACGCGACATCATGTTGATCAGGTCGACATGGGAATGGTACTTGGCAATCAGGCTCAGCGCGGTGCTGGCGGCCTTGAACTCGCAGTTCTTGTGGTCGATCAGCAGGGTTTCCTGATCGGCCAGTGCCGCCTGGACCCAGGCGTCGGGCGTGCGGCAGCCGAGGAATTCGTGGATTTCGGGAAGGATCATGGGGCTCACGGTAAAGGTGTTCGAGCGAAGGGCGCCGATTATACCGGCCTGCCCGCAGACCACCAGTCGCGAGCGTTGATATGTATCAAGTCACGATTGATCGCGCAGCAACTATAGTTGTGCAACGCCGTGCCTTTTCTTTGCTGGAGACTCCGCTCATGCAAGCCATTCGCAGCATTCTGGTGGTCATCGACCCTGAACATTCGGAAAGCCTGGCGCTCAAACGGGCCAAATTGATCGCGGGCGTGACCCAGGCCCATCTGCATCTGTTGGTGTGCGACAAAAAGCACGACCACGCCGGCCTGCTTAGCGTGCTCAAGGCCGCATTGCTTGCCGAGGGCTACAGCGTGACCACCGAACAGGCGTGGAACGACAGCCTCCACGAAACCATCATCGACGTGCAGCAGGCCGAAGGTTGCGGGCTGGTGATCAAACAGCACTTTCCCGACAGTTCGCTGAAAAAAGCCCTGCTGACCCCGGCCGACTGGAAACTGCTGCGCCATTGCCCTACTCCGGTGCTGCTGGTGAAAACCTCGGGGTCGTGGAAAGACAAGGTGATCCTCGCCGCCGTCGATGTCGGCAATGCCGACGGCGAGCACCGGCATCTGCACACCACCATCATCGATCATGGCTACGACATAGCGAGCCTGGCCAAGGCGCATTTGCACGTCATCACCGCGCATCCCTCGCCGATGCTGTCGGCAGCGGACCCGACGTTTCAGCTCAAGGAAACTATCCAGGCACGTTATCGCGAGCAATGCCGGGCGTTCCAGGCAGAATTTGATGTCGATGACGAACACCTGCACATCGAGGAAGGCCCGGCCGATGTGTTGATTCCGTTCATGGCGCACAAACTGCAGGCGGCGGTAACGGTGATAGGCACAGTGGCACGCAGCGGCTTGTCAGGCGCATTGATCGGCAACACCGCCGAAGCGGTACTGGATGCGCTGGAAAGCGATGTGCTGGTGCTCAAGCCGCAGGAAGTTGAGGATCATCTGGTGGAGCTGGCGGTGAAACATTAAGTCACTCCCTGGGATGCGACCCCCTGTAGGAGTGAGCCTGCTCGCGATCGCGGCGGATCATAGAGTGATGCGTTGACTGACACACCGCCTCGCGAGCAGGCTCACTCCTACAGTTGAAAAGCGTCTTTGAGGAACCCGGGTGCGATATAGCGCTGATAATGCGCTTCCGACAGCAGGAAAAATTCCCGATCAATGGCATCGCGCAACTCCGGCAGGTTCCACTCGCGAAACTCCGGCAGCAGCACCATTCCGTACGCTTCCAAATTAATGATCACCCGTGCGCCCCGGGCAATCAGTTGATACGCCCAGCAATATTCCGACTGATGCGGCACAAAGCGGATCTTGCGCTGTTCCAGTTGCTCGCGCAGGCGCGCCGGGTCGAAGATCTCGACCTTGCTGGCCATCACCTGTGACAGCAATTGCTCCAGACGCAGCCAGACCGCGCGCTTTTCCTCCTCGTTGTAACCGTTCCAATGGATCACTTCGTGGTGGAATCGCTTGCAGCCACGGCACACCAGATCTCCATAAACCGTGGAGCAGAGGCCGACGCAAGGGGTCTTGATGGTCTGATTGGGCATAAGTAGACAAAACACTGAAACGCGGAACAGGCCGGCATGTTAGCCCTTTGTCGGGCATTGATCACCCCTCAAACACCAAGGTCTCAGGCGCGCCGTGGCTTTGCCGCCCCGGCGCGCATTGCCACGAAAGTCCAATAGAGCGCGACTTACCTTTAAATTTTTTTTGCCGTAGAATCAGCCAGCCTTTTAAGGCGCCAATGTCCGTTAGAAGCTGTTTTCAAAGCGTCACGAGCACAGTCGTTCCTTCAGAGCGGTGTTGGCGAAGGGTTTTTCCAGCGGGGAAAAGCCCAACGCCAACCCTCATCAGCTCCCCGTTCTGCAGGCGTAAAACTTTGAAAGCAGCTTCTGTAAGGAATGGTCGGTAATTCTGGCTAAGCGGCCCACAACGCCACGCAGCGCATGAGTACGAGCATTTCGCGACGAGCGTCCCGGACACCCATTTGGGACCACTGATGAGGGTAATAACTGTGCTTGAAGCCTACCGCAAACATATCGAAGAGCGTGCAGCCCTGGGTATCGTTCCCCAGCCGCTTAACGCCGAACAAACAGCAGGCCTGGTCGAGCTGCTGAAGAACCCTCCGGCTGGCGAAGAAGCTTTCCTCGTTGACCTGATCACCAATCGCGTACCACCTGGAGTGGACGAAGCCGCCTACGTCAAGGCCGGCTTCCTGTCTGCTCTGGCCAAGGGCGAAGCCACCTCCCCTCTGCTGGACAAGAAACGCGCTGTAGAACTGCTCGGCACCATGCAGGGCGGCTACAACATCGTCACTCTGGTCGAGCTGCTGGACGACGCCGAGCTGGCGCCAGTCGCCGCCGAAGAACTCAAGCACACCCTGCTAATGTTCGACGCCTTCCACGACGTCGCGGAAAAAGCCAAGAACGGCAACGTTCACGCCAAGGCCGTGCTGCAATCCTGGGCTGACGGCGAGTGGTTCAAGAAGCGCCCGGTGCTGGCCGACAAGATCAGCCTGCGCGTGTTCAAGGTCACCGGCGAAACCAACACCGACGACCTGTCGCCTGCGCCAGACGCCTGGTCCCGCCCGGACATCCCGCTGCACGCCCTGGCCATGCTGAAAATGGCCCGTGACGGCATCGTTCCGGACGAGCAAGGCAAGACCGGCCCGATGAAGCAGATCGAAGAAATGCGCGGCCAGGGCTTCCCGATCGCCTACGTCGGTGACGTGGTTGGTACCGGTTCCTCGCGTAAATCGGCAACCAACTCGGTGCTGTGGTTCTTCGGCGACGACATTCCTTACGTGCCGAACAAGCGCGCCGGCGGTTTCTGCTTCGGCAGCAAAATTGCACCGATCTTCTACAACACCATGGAAGATGCTGGCGCCCTGCCGATCGAGTTCGACGTGTCGAACATGAACATGGGCGACGTGATCGACCTGTACCCGCACGCTGGCAAAGTCTGCAAGCACGGTACCGACGAAGTCATCACCACCTTCGAAATGAAGACCCCTGTGCTGCTGGACGAAGTCCGTGCCGGCGGTCGTATTCCGCTGATCATCGGCCGTGGCCTGACCGAGAAGGCTCGCGCCGAACTGGGTCTGCCAGCGTTCGACCTGTTCAAGAAGCCTGATGCACCGATTGAAAGCACCAAGGGTTACACCCTGGCGCAGAAAATGGTCGGCAAGGCTTGCGGTCTGGCAGAAGGCAAAGGCATCCGTCCTGGCACCTACTGCGAACCGAAAATGACCACCGTAGGTTCTCAGGACACCACCGGTCCCATGACCCGTGACGAACTGAAAGACCTGGCGTGCCTGGGCTTCTCCGCTGATCTGGTGATGCAGTCGTTCTGCCACACCGCGGCTTATCCGAAGCCGATCGACGTGACCACCCACCACACCCTGCCTGACTTCATCATGACCCGCGGCGGCGTTTCCCTGCGTCCGGGCGACGGCATCATCCACTCGTGGCTGAACCGCATGCTGCTGCCAGACACCGTCGGTACCGGTGGTGACTCGCACACCCGTTTCCCGATGGGCATCTCGTTCCCGGCCGGTTCCGGTCTGGTTGCGTTCGCCGCTGCCACCGGCGTCATGCCGCTGGACATGCCGGAATCGATCCTGGTGCGCTTCAAAGGCAAGATGAAACCTGGCATCACCCTGCGTGACCTGGTTCATGCCATTCCGTACTTCGCCATCCAGAACGGTCTGCTGACCGTCGAGAAGAAAGGCAAGAAAAACGCCTTCTCCGGCCGCATCCTGGAAATCGAAGGCCTGGAAGGTCTGACCCTGGAACAGGCGTTCGAACTGTCCGACGCCTCGGCCGAACGTTCGGCTGCCGGTTGCACCATCAAGCTGTCGAAAGAATCGATCACCGAGTACCTGAACTCCAACATCACCCTGCTGCGCTGGATGATCGGCGAAGGCTACGGCGATGCACGTACCCTGGAACGTCGTGCGCAAGCGATGGAAGCCTGGGTTGCCAATCCGGAACTGATGGAAGCCGATGCCGACGCCGAATACGCCGAAGTCATCGAAATCGATCTGGCCGACATCAACGAGCCTGTGCTCTGCGCACCGAACGATCCGGACGACGCCCGTCTGCTGTCCAGCGTTGCTGGCGAGAAGATCGACGAAGTGTTCATCGGTTCGTGCATGACCAACATCGGTCACTTCCGCGCTGCCGGTAAACTGCTGGATCAGGTCAAGGGTCAGCTGCCAACTCGTCTGTGGCTGTCGCCGCCGACCAAGATGGACGCTCACCAACTGACCGAAGAAGGCTACTACGGGATCTACGGCAAGGCTGGCGCACGCATGGAAATGCCAGGCTGCTCGCTGTGCATGGGCAACCAGGCACGCGTTGAGCCGAACAGCACCGTGGTCTCCACGTCGACCCGTAACTTCCCGAACCGTCTGGGCGACGGCGCGAACGTCTACCTGGCTTCGGCTGAGCTGGCGTCCGTTGCGTCGATCCTGGGTCGCCTGCCGACCGTCGAGGAGTACATGGAATACGCTGGCAAGATCGACAGCATGGCGGCCGATATCTACCGCTACCTGTCCTTCGACCAGATTGCCGAGTTCCGTGAGGCTGCTGCGAACGCCAACATCCCGGTCGTTCAAGCCTAACGCTGCAACGCAATAAAAAACGCCGCCCATCGTCAGATGAGCGGCGTTTTTTTTGCCTGTAACAATCCAGAACCACCGCAAATCCCCTGTAGGAGTGAGCCTGCTCGCGATAGCGCTTATTCAGACACGTATGTATACCTGACGCACCGCTATCGCGAGCAGGCTCACTCCTACAAGGGATCGTCGCCATGCGAACGTAAAAAAACCGCTGCACACAGGGCGTGCAGCGGCTGTCGTTCACTTGAAGCGACGTTACATCGTCAGCTTGTAAACCAGCGCCGAAATCGCCACCAGGCCCACCGCCGTGACAAACACGTTCGAGGCCTGGCCGCGATAACGGGCCATCGCTGGCACTTTACGGATGGCGTACATCGGCATCAGGAACAGGATCGCCGCAATCACCGGGCCACCGATGGTTTCGATCATGCCCAGGATGCTCGGATTCAGCGTCGCCACGATCCAGCAGATCACCAGCATAAACGCCGCGACGATGCGATCCAGCGCCTTGGCACCCGGACGCTTGCCACTCTTGACGATCAGGCCTTTGAGGCCTTCGCTGGCACCGATGTAGTGACCGAGGAATGACTTGGAAATCGCCACGAACGCAATCAACGGCGCGGCGAAGGCAATGGTCGGGTTGCTGAAGTGGTTGGCCAGGTACGACAGGATCGACAGGTTCTGCGCTTTCGCCTCAGCCAGTTGTTCCGGCGACAGGGTCAGCACGCAGCTGAACACAAAGAACAGCACCATCAGCACCATCAACGCATGGGCGCGGGAGAGGATCTGCGAACTGCGCGCCTCGGCGTGCACGCCGTAACGGCGCTTCTGATCCACCGCAAACGCCGAGATGATGGGTGAATGGTTGAACGAGAACACCATCACCGGAATCGCCAGCCACAGGGTATGCAGCAGCGCCGACGGCGCCGGCACCTGCGATGCCGTGGCGAGGATGCCGCCGTTCCAGTGCGGAATCAGGTACACCGCGAGAAACAGCAGCGCGACGATGAACGGGTAAACCATCAGGCTCATGGCCTTGACGATGGCCTGCTCACCGCAACGCACCACGGCCAGCAGCCCGAGAATCAGCACGAACGACAGCAGCACACGCGGCGGCGGCGTGATGTGCAGTTGGTGCTCAAGGAAACTGGCGACCGTGTTGGTCAGGCCGACGCTGTAGATCAGCAGGATCGGAAAGATCGCGAAGAAATACAGCAGCGTGATCAACGCACCCGCCTTGATGCCGAAATGCTGCTCGACCACTTCGGTGATGTCGGCTCCTTCACGACCGGACAATACAAAACGGGTCAGTCCACGGTGGGCGTAGAACGTCATCGGGAACGCCAGCAGCGCGAGGATCACCAGCGGCCAGAAGCCACCCAGCCCTGCATTGATCGGCAAAAACAGGGTACCGGCGCCAATGGCCGTCCCAAACAGTCCCAGCATCCAGGTGGTGTCCTGGCGATTCCAGCTCGAAAGTTCAGCGGGGGCTGCTGCGTCAAAGCGCTTTTCGAGGCTATTGGCCTGATCATTCATCCGGTCGGATCTCCGCATTCCGGTCACTTGCCACTCGGTCGGGACGCGTCGGAAAAAACCGACAGACATGCTCCGGCCGAAACAGGGGCGCGATTCTCCGTGATAAATCAAGCGAAGCAAAGACTTAGCTGAGGAATGGTTGTGCGGAGCAGATTGATGAGCAGTCGTTTTCAGGATATTAACTGTCGTTATCCGAGATGATACGTGTCGTTTACTGGAACGAAGCGGACGCCGATGCGCAACATCAAAGGGTTCGGGCCAACACGAACGCGAGTCCGATACCGATGGCAGCCAACAACATACCAAGACCAAAAAGCATAAGCGCTTCACGCATCTCGGCTTTGTGGAAAGGTCTCATGGCCTCCCTGAAATCAAGCTCTTCTTCATACAGCCTTTCTATTCTGGCCCTGCGTTGTTCTGAATTCATAATCGTCTCGTTATTTGAAATAAGCGGAGGGTTGTGACGAGTTCCTTGTCCGGTGGTTTTACAATTTGAGGAATAGTCCAAACACAGACGCGAATGCAGTTAACACTGCGGCGCCTGCCACGAGCGGATAAAAGAACGTCTCGCGCTTCAGCTTTGCTTCCTCAGCCAAGAGCTTGCGCTTCTCCGCCCCGAGTTTTTGAGCTTCCGTCTGAAGCTTTTCAATTCAGTACTTTCGCGATCATCAAAAAACATGTGCCTTCCCTGGCTTGTCATGGGCATCCGCGGCAAGCACATACTTGATCAGCGTCGCCTTCTTGCATCCATCATTTCGGTTTCAGCAAATGCTGGCTAGCAGACACATCTGCCATCCCCGTAGGCAAAATCCGCGAGTCTCGTAAGCTCCCTCATACACAGAAATCCAAACGATTCCAAACCAATCGCCCGCCAGAATCCCGTGTTTGATCTAGCTTGAGAGAAGCCACTCACCCCAGGAGTCTGCCATGCCACTGGTTCGCGTCGACATCCATCAAAACCCCGACCCCACCTTCGCCAAACGTATCGGCGAACAGATCTACGCCGCCCTGCGCAGCTGTATCGATGTGCCGGAACACGATAACTTTCAGATCCTCGCCGAACACGACCGCCAGCACTTTGTCTACGATCCGCAATACCTCGGCATCCAGCGCAGCGAGGGCGTGGTGTTCATCCAGATCACCATCAGCGAAGGTCGCACGGTGGAGAAAAAGCAGTTGCTGTTCAAAACCATCGCCGAGAGTCTTCACGCACAATTGGCGGTGCGCCTGGAGGATGTGTTCATCAATCTGGTAGAAGTGAAAAAAGAGAACTGGTCATTCGGCAACGGCCTGGCGCAGTACGTCACCTGATCCGCCGGTTGACAGCCCGAGTCCATGGCGCCGACATAACGTTCCAGGTCGGCGCTCGTCAGAATGGGCGCCTTCGCTAAAGAGTTGCGTCAATCGGCAGGATGGCGGCAGCGCAGCGGACCACCGGTGCACTGCCAGCCCTTGCTTCTTGCTCGATGCCGTCCAGAATCAGAGCATTGCGGCGCGGATGACAGCGATTGCCAAGCCGCTGCGGATTCAGCACTCTGAATGACTTTCGCGACCATCCCCCGCCGCCGATCACAGGAGCCGCGCAATGCCCGCAACCGTTCTGGTACTGGTTGAAACCATCAATGACTATCTGCCGATTCTCGAACGTCAAGGCTTTCACCTGATTCTCGCCCCTACGCCGGCCGAGCGTGCGCAAGCCATCGTCACCCACGGCAGCCGCATCGATGCGGTGCTGACCCGTGGCCCGCTGGGCCTGAACGCCGATGAAATCGCCGCCCTGCCCGCGCTGAAAATCATCACGGTGATCGGCGCCGGTTACGAGCAAGTCGACCTGCAAGCGGCCAGCGACCGCGGCATTACCGTCACCAACGGGGCCGGCGTCAACGCCTCCTCGGTAGCCGACCATGCAATGGCGATGCTGTTGGCGCTGGTGCGTGACATTGCGCGTTGCGACGCTGCCGTTCGCCGCGGTGAATGGCCGAAGATCATGCGTCCGTCGCTGGCCGGCAAACGTCTGGGCATTCTTGGATTGGGTGCGGTGGGCATGGCAATCGCCAAACGCGCGGCCTTGGGCTTCGACATGCAGATCTGCTATCACAGCCGCCAGATGCGCAGCGATGTGCCTTATGCCTTCTGCTCGACCCCGACCGAACTGGCGCGGGCCGCAGACTTCCTGATCGTCGCCACCCCCGGCGGACTCGGCACCCAGCATCTGGTGACCCGCACGGTGCTTGACGCCCTCGGACCGAACGGTTTTATCGTCAACATTGCCCGGGCCAGCGTGATCGCCACGGCGGACCTGATCAGCGCTCTGGAGCAACGGCGGATCGCCGGCGCCGCGCTGGATGTGTTCGACCACGAGCCGCACGTGGCGGATGCGCTGAAAGCCCTGAGCAACGTGCTGCTGACGCCACACGTCGCCGGCCTGTCACCGGAAGCCACCCAGGGCACGGTGGAACTGGTGGGCAAAAATCTCATGGCGTTCTTTTCCGGCGAGCCGGTACTGACGCCCATCACGCTGCCGCCCAGGCTCAACGATCAGCGTGTGCACTAAAGTACACCGAGCAGGGTCCACAACCGCCGCGATTCGGCATCGGCGCTGATCAACTCCCCCAATAACTCGCTCAACGGTTTATTGCCCCACTCGACCCCGCGCCGGATCAGGTACGGCACCGGGCTGTGGGGTTCGGTGCGGGCCAGGTATTCGGCGATCAGCAGCAACTGCCGATACGCCTCGTCACGGCTGGCCGGTCGCGCAAAGCCTGGGCCACCGCTGCCGGCGCTTCAGGCTGCGTCATGGCGGCCGGTGTTTCGAGGAATAGGGCTTTGCCGAAGATGGGCGGCCGTTGGGGGCGGACGGCAAGCCGATTTCGCGGGTGCGCTGGTGGTATCGGCGGTGGGCGGATCCACAGCAGGCCTGACAGCTCTCTGTTGGCAGAACCGGCCTCTTCGCGAGCAAGCCCGCTCCCACAGTTGATCGCATTCCAATGTGGGAGCGGGCTTGCCCGCGAAGGGGCCGGCACACTCAACTCGGATCTCAGGGAATGAGCATCTGCATCTGCCCCGGCATCACGATCTTGATCACCCCCGCCCAGTTGCACATCAATGTGCTGTTGGCATCGATCGCCGGCATCCCGCCGAGCAACAGCGTCGGCGCCCCCCCTGGGATCCACGGCGTCGCCGTCGCCGGAATGCACGGCATCGGCGTCAGCACGCCGAGCGCCGCCGCGGTGGCGGCCGCCACCATCGGATTGGCCATGCTCATGCACACGCCGAACGGCAGGATGTTGACCAGCGGGATGTGATCCATGATGTTCGCCGCTGGCATCCCGCCCGTCAGGGTGCGATTGACCGGCAACACGTTGAGCATCGACGGCGCGGCGCCGAAGCTGCATTGCAGGGTGGCGCTGGCACAGACTTGCGGGCAGCCCATTTGCGCTCTCCTTGTTGGACACGGCATACCTGCTGAACCTTAGTCGGCTGCGCCCCGTTGTGCACATTCCCACAGGTGATTATTCGGCAACACGCTAACCTATAAGACCTGCCCGCGCTTGTGAGCGACCGAGCGCGCCATTAGATTAGCCAATGATGTCTGGCCTCCAAAATAAGCAGAAGGGATAAGCATGGCGCTTACTGACCAGTCCACCCGTATCCGCTCCGGCGAAGAACTCGATGCCAGCCTGATCGATCCGTACCTCAAGGCGCACATTCCGGGCCTGACCGGCACACCTGCAATCAGCCAGTTTCCCGGCGGTGCGTCGAACCTGACCTACCTGCTCGAATACCCGCAGCAGGAGTTTGTCCTGCGCCGCCCACCGTTCGGCCACAAGGCCAAATCGGCCCACGACATGGGCCGTGAATTCCGCATCCTCAATCAATTGCGTGACGGCTTTCCGTACTGCCCGAAAGCCTACGTGCATTGCACCGACGAAGCCGTGATTGGCGCCGAGTTCTACGTGATGGAACGCGTCAACGGCATTATCCTGCGCGCCGAACTGCCACCGGAACTGGGCCTCGATTCGGCAAAAACCGAAGCGCTGTGCAAAAGCTTCATCGACCGTTTCGTCGAACTGCACCGCGTTGACTACAACGCCTGCGGCCTCGGCGACCTCGGCAAGCCTGAAGGCTACGTCGCCCGCCAGATCAAAGGCTGGAGCGAACGCTACGAAAAAGCCCTGACCCCGGACGCCCCGCACTGGGAGAAAGTCAAAACCTGGCTCAACGACAAGATGCCGGCCGACCACCCGACCTCAAGCATCGTCCACAACGATTACCGCTTCGATAACGTCATCCTCGACCCGGACAACCCGATGCAAATCATCGGCGTACTCGACTGGGAACTGACCACCCTCGGCGACCCGCTGATGGACCTGGGCAACACCCTCGCCTACTGGATCCAGGCCGACGATCCGGCGCCGGTGCAACTGATGCGCCGCCAGCCGAGCCACGCACCGGGCATGCTGACCCGCCGTGAGTTCGTCGATTACTACGCCGAGCGCTCGGGCATCCAGATCGACAATTTCGACTTCTACTACACCTACGGCCTGTTCCGTCTGGCCGGCATCGTGCAGCAGATCTACTACCGCTTCTACCATGGCCAGACCCAGGACAAACGCTTCGCGCAGTTCATTCACATGAACAAACTGCTCGAGCAGATGAGCTTGCAGGTCATTTCGAAATCGAGCCTCTGACCCAGGCCTCCAACAAGACTTTTCACAAGGGAACCCTATGTCCAAGACTCAGTTGTTCGACCTCGACGGCAAAATCGCGTTCGTCTCCGGCGCCAGCCGTGGCATCGGTGAAGCGATCGCCAAACTGCTGGCCCAGCAAGGCGCCCACGTGATCGTCTCGAGCCGCAAACTCGACGGTTGCCAGCACGTCGCCGACGCAATCATCGCCGCCGGCGGCAAAGCCACCGCCGTCGCCTGCCACATCGGTGAGATGGAGCAGATCAGCCAAGTGTTTGCCGGGATCAAGGAACAGTTCGGCCGCCTCGATATCCTGGTCAACAACGCCGCCACCAACCCACAGTTCTGCAACGTGCTCGACACCGATCTGGGTGCCTTTCAGAAAACCGTCGACGTGAACATTCGCGGTTACTTCTTCATGTCGGTGGAAGCCGGCAAGTTGATGCGCGAAAACGGTGGCGGCAGCATCATCAACGTCGCCTCGATCAACGGCATCTCGCCGGGGATTTTCCAGGGGATCTACTCGGTGACCAAGGCCGCGGTGATCAACATGACCAAAGTCTTCGCCAAGGAATGCGCGCAGTTCGGCATCCGCTGCAATGCCCTGCTGCCAGGCCTGACCGACACCAAATTTGCCTCGGCGCTGGTGAAGAACGACGCGATCCTGAAACAGGCACTGACGCAAATCCCGCTCAAACGCGTCGCCGACCCGAGCGAAATGGCCGGAGCGGTGCTCTACCTAGCCAGCGACGCGTCGAGCTACACCACCGGTGTTGCGCTGAATGTGGACGGCGGGTTCCTGTCCTGATTTTTCAAGACACGCTTAACTTCTGTGGAAGAGAGCTTGCTGGCGAACGGTGTGTCAGTCACCTGCATCCGGACTGACACAACGCCTTCGCGAGCAAGCCCGCTCCCACAGGATCGGTGCATGATTCCAGGCTTCCTGCACCCGAGTCATCGCCAACCTTATTGCGTGACGCAGCGGGTAGTCGTGATATGGCGTGTCACCTGCTCATCCACATACATATCCCCGGCCACCTCAGTATTTTCCAATACCTCACACCTGCGTTCCGGCGGTGGCGGCGGCGCTGCCGGCGGAGGGGGTGGCGGACTGGCACAGCCAGCCATCAACACTGCAAAAAAAGCCAACGGCAACACGCGTTTCCCAAGATTATTCATAGGACGACCCGCGGAAAGTGAGAGACAAACTCCCGCAACCGAACCGGCCACGGGAGACCTGACACCCATTCTTTATAGCCGAGCCCCCGGCGAGCGCCAGTAAAGCCGGGATTTCGGAGGAGACTGGCTGTCGAAATTGCGTTGCCGGACAGGACGCCTTCGCTGGCAAGCCAGCTCCCACAGTTGGGGTTGGGTGAATCTGATGGAAATGAGGCGGCTGGTCGGCCGTCATCGCGAGCAGGCTCACTCCTACAATTGAATCGCGTGAAGTCTGATGGATATGGGTCGGCTGGCAGGCTGCCTTCGCTGGCAAGCCAGCTCCCACAGTTGGGGTTGGGTGAATCTGATGGAAATGAGGTGGCTGGTCGGCCGTCATCGCGAGCAGGCTCACTCCTACAATGGGATTGTGGTGGGTCAGGAGGATATGGGTCGGCTGGCAGGCCGCCTTCGCTGGCAAGCCAGCTCCCACAGTTGGGGTTGGGTGAATCTGATGGAAATGAGGCGGCTGGTCGGCCGTCATCGCGAGCAGGCTCACTCCTACAATGGAATTGTGGTGGGTCAGGAGAATATGGGTCGGCTGGCAGGCCGCCTTCGCTGGCAAGCCAGCTCCCACAGTTGGGGTTGGGTGAATCTTATGGAAATGAGGCGGCTGGTTGGCCGTCATCGCGAGCAGGCTCACTCCTACAATTGAATCGCGTGGAGTCTGATGGATATGGGTCGGCTGGCAGGCCGCCTTCGCTGGCAAGCCAGCTCCCACAGAAAAGCAAAAGCAAAAGCAAAAGCAAAAGCAAAGCAAACCGCGTTAGCTCCCAACCACTCAACACAATGAGCGTTAGCTCGAGTAAGGCTCTTGATCTTGATGCACGGCGCCCGTCGGCAGGCTGAGCGGAGGGATTGATCCGGGGGTGGGAGCGCAGCGACCGTACGACGCAGTCGTACACAGCGGAAGGAGGTGCAGCGAAGCAAACCGGAGACGCTGCGCCCGGATCGATCCCGCAGCGAAGGCACCCCGAGCCACAGCGAGGGGCCGCACGTCAGGGCAAAAGGCCTTTGGTTACTTTGGGCCCCCAAAGTCACCCGCCGTCAGGGCGGAACCGTAAGCAGCCGTTACCGCAGCAACGGATACACCCCCCAAACCACCCAAAACCTGGTCGGCCCAAAGGCCGCCAAGACCAACCGCCCCTTAAGCCAAACCCGAATCCCGCGCCGAGCGCAAAGAATTGCTCTCAAGCTCATACCGCAACTCATCCACCAACGCCTCAACGGACTCAGGCGTACGTAGCGAACCCAGATCAAGACCACTGATCACCAGATCCACCTCCCCCGACTCGGGGTGATACAACTTGACCGTCAGCGAATGATCACCATCCACCGAACAATCACAAGCCAGCGGCGCAAAACTCTGCTCAAGCCGCGCGCGCAACTGCGCAAGATTCAACATGGACGTGGTTCCTATAGCCGTTTCGAAGGGGCACGATCGCAAGCCCGACATGGCTCGCACCGCACCCCACCAGCCTAAGAACCCACAGCCCCCGCCAAAACATGAATTTGCACCCTTGCACCTAGTGCATTTGCACCCCTAGCGCTGCCCTTTGGTGCCCCACTCTCCGGAAAACAAGCCACGCTCCCGGGCCCAGACAATCGCCTCGCTGCGGCTGTGCAGGTCGAGTTTGGAATACACCGTCGCCACATGATTACGCACGGTATTGGGCGCCAGCTTCAGTCGGGCGGCGATCTCCTTGTCCGCCAGACCTTCGCAGATCAACCCCAGCACATCGCGCTCGCGCGCCGTCAGATCGGTAAACGAGGCGCTGGGCAACTGTGGCGAATTGAACTTCTTCACGTTCGCGAGCTTTTCGATCAGGGTCCGGCTGAACCAAGAAGCATCCTTCATCACCTCTTCAATCGCGGCCACCAGCTCCAGCTCCGTACGCTTGCGTTCAGTCATGTCCATCAACACCAGCAAATAGCAGGACGTGTCGTGAATATTCACGGTGTCGGCCGACAATGCGCAGTCCAGCAGATCCTCATTCTTCTTGCGCACCCGCACGTCTACGCGGTCCACCCGACCGTTTTTCGCCAGCGCCGCAAGCAACCCCACACGCACACCGTCGTCGTCAATGAAGTTCAACTGCGTCACGGTTTTGCCCAGCACCTCCTCGCTGTCATAAGCGAGGGTTTCGAGGAAGGCCTGATTGACGTCGATGACGTGCTGATCCTCGGCGCTGCAGATCAGAATCGGCACAGGACTCAGACGAAAAGCCTTGGCGAACCGCTCCTCGCTCTGGCGCAGGGCCACTTCGACTTTGCGCCGTGGTTCCATGTCGACGAAAGACAACAACATGCAGTTCTCGTCGTTGAGCAGCAGCGGCTGCCCGGCAACGATCACCTGTTTGCTGCCGCCATCGGGCAGGCGCAGTTCGGCCTGCATCTGCGGAATGGTCGCAACGTCGCGCAGACGCTGAATGGCAAGGTCGCGTCGCTCGGCCTGTTCAAAAATATCGATTTCATAGGCCGACGTGCCGATCACCTGCTCGCGGGTGTAGCCGGTCATCTCCAGGAAACCCGGATTGACCTTGATATAGCGCAAATCGCTGAGCCGACAGATCACCGCCGGTGCCGGGTTGGCATTGAAGGTTTTTTCGAAGCGCTGCTCGGCGTTGGCCCAATCGGTGACGTCGCTCATGATCAGCACCAGCGACTCGGGCTGGCCTTCACGGTCAGTCAGCACCATGCTGCGCACACTGTGCACCCAGAGGCGCTCTGGATCGCCCACGGGTGAGACTTCGATGAGCACGTCACTGAACACCTCGCAGCGCGCGACACGGCTGATCGGGTAGTGCTCTGGCGACAAGGTGTGATTATTGCGATAGCGCAGGCTGAAGCGCTTGGCGTACTCGTCGGCGTGGGCGCCCAGATCGCCGATAGTGCTGACGCCGTGCATGGCCAGCGCCGCCTCGTTGGCCCAGAGAATGCTCTGGTCGAGCTCCAGCAAAATGACGCCATCGGACAGGCCGGCAATGATTTGCTGCAACTGACGACGATTGGTTTCGGTGGTCAGGACTTCCTGGCTCATTGGATCTCCACAACGTAATGCGGCTAGGTGAAGAGTACGACCGCAGCGGTTCGGGATCGTGCCACAGCCTCAAAATCGCCAAAAATCCACTGTGGGAGCGAGCCTGCTCGCGAAAGCGCGGTGTCATTCAGAGCATTCATTGACTGACTCAGCGCATTCGCGAGCAGGCTCGCTCCCACAGGTTTGCTTGGTGCGTTTACCTTAGGCGGCACGCTCGCTGGCCGCCACCGCCGCCGAAGCCGCCAGCATCGCCCGCAGCAACACCGCACACCCCGCCGCCAGATCATCCGGTGCCGCGTTCTCGATTTCGTTGTGGCTGATCCCGCCTTCACACGGCACAAAAATCATCCCCGCCGGGCCGAGTTCGGCGAGGAAGATCGCGTCGTGGCCGGCGCCGCTGACAATGTCCATGTGCGACAGACCCAGCCCTTTCGCTGCGCCGCGCACCGCCTCCACGCAGCCTTTTTCAAAGTACAGCGGCGGAAAGTCGGCGGTCGGGGTCAATTCGTAGGTGAGGCCGTGCTGTTGGCAAGTGGCGTCGATCACCTGCTGCACCTCGGCGATCATCGAATCCAGGCGCGCCGGTTCCAGATGCCGGAAATCCAGAGTCATGCGCACCTCGCCAGGGATGACGTTGCGTGAGCCGGGGTAGGCTTGCAGGCAGCCGACCGTGCCGCAGGCGTGGGGCTGGTGGCCGAGCGCGGCGCGGTTGACGGCGCCGACGATCACGGCGGCACCGACCAGGGCGTCCTTGCGCAGGTGCATCGGCGTCGGGCCGGCGTGTGCTTCGACGCCGCGCAGCTTGAGGTCGAACCACTTCTGCCCTAGCGCGCCGAGTACCACACCAATCGTTTTCTGCTCATCTTCGAGGATCGGGCCTTGTTCAATGTGCGCTTCGAAATAGGCGCCAACCTTGTGCCCGCTGACCTTGCGCGGGCCGGCGTAGCCAATGGCGTTGAGCGCTTGGCCGACCGTGACGCCGTCGGCATCGACCTTGGCCAGGGTTTCTTCCAGGGTGAATTTCTCGGCGAAGACGCCGGAGCCCATCATGCACGGAGCGAAGCGCGAGCCCTCTTCGTTGGTCCAGACCACCACTTCCAGCGGCGCTTCGGTTTGCACGCCGAGGTCATTGAGGGTACGCAGCACTTCGACGCCAGCCAGAACACCAAAGCAACCGTCGAACTTGCCGCCGGTGGGCTGGGTGTCGATGTGGCTGCCGGTCATCACTGGCGGCAGATCCGGATTGCGGCCCGGGCGCCGGGCGAAGATGTTGCCGACCGCATCGACCGTGACGCTGCAACCGGCGTCTTTGCACCATTGCACGAACAGGTCGCGGGCTTGCCGGTCGAGGTCGGTCAGGGCCAGGCGACAGACACCGCCCTTGACCGTCGCGCCGAGTTTGGCCAGTTCCATGAGCGAGGCCCACAGGCGATCGCGGTTGATGTGCTGATGGGTCGATTGCAGAACGTCTACGGCTGCGTTCATGGGGATCTCCTCAGGCTGATTTCTATGGTCGTTTCTTTGGTGTCAGGTAAACCGCTATCGCGAGTAGGCTCACTCCTACAGGGGAACGCATTTCAAACTGTAGGAGTGAGCCTGCTCGCGATGACGGCAGTCGCTACACCGCTGTTTTCACGGCAGACGGCTGCGCCCGCATCACGCACAACCCGTAATAAATAACCCCGCCCAGTGCCGAGCCGGTAAACCAGCCATAGCTGTAGAACCAGCTGAACGCGTCACTGCCCAGCGACAGCAAGGTCAGCACCACCGGCACGCCAAACGCGACAAACCCGGCCAGGTTCCACGCCGGATAGACGTCGTCACGGTACAAGCCGGCGAGGTCCAGCTGCTGTTTCTTGATCAGGAAATAGTCCACCACCATGATTCCGGCAATCGGTCCGAGCAGGCTCGAATAGCCCAGCAGCCAGTTGGAATAGACACTCTCCAGACTGACCTCGGAAACGATCCAGCCGAGCTTTTTGAGCAGTTCGTGGGCCATCAACGCCAGCCCCACCAGCCCGGTCAACAACACCGCTTTGGTGCGATTGATGACCTTCGGCGCGAGGTTCTGAAAGTCATTGGTGGGCGAGACGATATTCGCCGCAGTGTTAGTCGACAGCGTGGCAATGATGATCAGCACCATCGCCAGCGCGACCCATACCGGACTCTGAATATGGCCGATCAGCGTGACCGGATCAGACACCGTGACGCCAACCAGTTTCACCGACGCGGCGGTCATCACCACGCCCAGCGCGGCGAACAAAAACATGGTCAGCGGCAAGCCGATGATCTGCCCCAGAATCTGGTCCTTCTGGCTCTTGGCATAACGGCTGAAGTCGGGAATGTTCAGCGACAATGTCGCCCAGAAACCGACCATCGCCGTCAGCCCGGCGGCGAAGTAACTGACCACACTGGCGCCTTCGGGCCGTTTCGGCGGGATAGCCAGCAACTCCGTCATCGACACATTGGGCATCGCCCACACCAGCAGGCCGATACCTACCGCGACCAGCAGCGGCGCGGACAGGGTTTCGAGCCACTTGATCGATTCGGCGCCACGAATCACCACCCACAGGTTCAGCGCCCAGAACACCATGAAACCGATGACCTCGCCCGTGCCGCCAAGGGATTTCCAGCCCTCGAACACCGACCCGAGGAACAAGTGAATCGCCAGCCCGCCGAACATCGTTTGAATGCCGAACCAGCCGCACGCCACCAGCGCGCGAATCAGGCACGGCACGTTGGAGCCGAGGATGCCAAACGACGAGCGCAGCAGCACCGGGAACGGTATGCCGTACTTGGTGCCGGGGAAGGCGTTCAGCGTGAGTGGGATCAGCACGATGATGTTGGCGAACAGAATCGCCAGCAGCGCCTCACCCACGGTCAGGCCAAAGTAGGCGGTGAGCACACCGCCGAGGGTGTACGTCGGCACGCAGATCGCCATGCCGACCCACAACGCGGTGATGTGCCATTTGTTCCAGGTGCGTTCGCTTACCTGAGTCGGTGCCATGTCGTGGTTGTAACGGGGACTGTCGAGGACGTCGCTGCCGGCTTCGAGTTCGTACAAGCCGTCGCGCTCGGTCACTTGCGATCTGATCTGTTGCATGGCCGCTCCACTGTTCTTCTGATTATTTTTTGCTCATCAGGCGGCTGGCACACGCAGGTGCAAGCCGGACGATGGCCGGAGGAACTGACAACTTTCTACACCGGCCATCGTGCAGCGGCGGCATCAATAAACGTGCCGGGTGTCCCGCTTGCGCCTCGGACGGTGTCGCCAATGCGGTGCAACTTTCTGATATTCATCAGTTTTAATTGTTGATCGGAGGAGTCCTCGAAAACTGCGCGGCGCGTTCAGGCTAAACGACCGACAAGTTGTCCGAACTGTCAGGACTCAAACTGGTGCACTGCACTTTTTTTCATCACGGACGAGCAATCGCAGCTCAACTTCAAGCGGCTGATTTCACATAGGAAATCTTGCTCATATTTCCATCCTGTCAAGTGCGTCAAAATGGTGAGCCGCCTCACCATTTTGGTGAATTAACGATTTAATCGTTATTTTTCAATCATTTAATTCAGACATAAGCTTATAAAAAATAATCTTGATCTATTACAAATCTGCGACTAGTTTCTATTCCTGACAGCACTGACAGGAATACAAGCCGCTGTGCTGTCTATCAATAAAACATCTAGAGCCGGCACAAGTCGGTCATGCCTGCGAGGAACTCGGAATGTCTCTGTTGATCCGTGGCGCCACCGTTGTTACCCATGATGAAAGTTATCGCGCCGACGTCTATTGCGCTGACGGCGTGATCAAAGCCATCGGTGAAAACCTGGATATTCCCGCCGGCGCCGAAGTGCTCGATGGCAGCGGCCAGTACCTGATGCCCGGCGGCATCGATCCGCACACGCACATGCAATTGCCCTTCATGGGCACGGTCGCCAGCGAAGATTTCTACAGTGGCACGGCGGCCGGTCTGGCCGGCGGCACGACCTCAATCATCGACTTTGTGATTCCCAATCCGCAGCAATCTTTGATGGAAGCGTTTCATCAATGGCGCGGCTGGGCGGAAAAGTCCGCGTCGGATTACGGTTTTCACGTGGCGATCACCTGGTGGAGCGAACAGGTGCGCGAGGAAATGGCTGAGTTGGTCAGCCAGCACGGCGTCAACAGCTTCAAGCATTTCATGGCCTATAAAAACGCGATCATGGCCGCCGACGACACCCTGGTGGCGAGCTTCGAGCGCTGCCTGGAACTCGGCGCCGTGCCGACTGTGCACGCCGAAAACGGCGAGTTGGTCTATCACCTGCAACGCAAGCTGATGGCGCAGGGCATCACCGGCCCAGAGGCGCATCCGCTGTCGCGTCCGTCGCAAGTTGAAGGCGAAGCGGCGAGTCGCGCCATTCGCATCGCCGAGACCCTTGGCACGCCGCTGTATCTGGTCCATGTCTCGACCAAAGAAGCCCTCGATGAAATCACCTACGCGCGCAGCAAGGGCCAGCCGGTTTACGGCGAAGTATTGGCCGGACACCTGCTGCTCGATGACAGCGTCTACCAACACCCGGACTGGCAGACCGCCGCCGGCTATGTGATGAGTCCGCCGTTTCGCCCGCGCGGTCATCAAGAAGCGCTGTGGCACGGCCTGCAAAACGGCAATCTGCACACCACCGCCACCGATCACTGCTGCTTCTGCGCGGAACAGAAAGCCGCCGGCCGCGACGATTTCAGCAAAATCCCCAACGGCACCGCCGGTATCGAAGACCGCATGGCGGTGCTCTGGGACGAAGGGGTGAATACCGGGCGATTGTCGATGCAGGACTTCGTCGCTCTGACCTCGACCAACACCGCGAAGATTTTCAATCTGTACCCGCGCAAAGGCGCCGTCCGCGTCGGTGCCGATGCCGACCTGGTGCTGTGGGACCCGCACGGCACGCGGACCATTTCCGCCAAGACCCACCATCAGCAGGTGGACTTCAACATTTTCGAAGGCAAGACCGTGCGCGGCGTGCCGAGCCATACCGTCAGCCAGGGCCGGGTGGTCTGGGCCGATGGCGATCTGCGCGCCGAGCGCGGCGCCGGTCGCTACATCGAACGGCCGGCGTATCCGGCGGTGTTTGATCTGTTGAGCAAGCGGGCTGAGATGCAGCGCCCGACCGCCGTCAAGCGCTGAAGCGAGGCCTTCGGCCTCATCGCGAGCAGGCTCACTCCTACATTTGAAATGCGTTCCCCCTGTAGGAGTGAGCCTGCTCGCGATGAGGCCCGCCCAGACGACACAAAAACCACTGCCCGATAGAGGCAAAAAACCTCAAATTACCGTGAGGCATAAACCGTGATCGAGACCCTGAACCACCTCCCCCACCCGCACGAAAGCGCGGCCGCCCTCGCCGGCCATTTCACTGATCTGGCGCCGCCGCTCAATGCCCGGCAGGCGCATCTGGAAGCGTCGCGCTGCCTGTATTGCTACGACGCGCCTTGCGTCAATGCATGCCCGAGCGAGATCGATATCCCTTCGTTCATCCGCAACATCCATCAAGACAACGTAGCGGGCGCCGCGCAGAAAATCCTTTCGGCGAACATCCTCGGCGGCAGTTGCGCGCGGGTCTGTCCGACGGAAATCCTCTGCCAGCAAGCCTGCGTGCGCAACAACGCCCAGGAATGCGCACCGGTGCTGATTGGCCTGCTGCAACGCTACGCCGTCGATAACGCCCACTTCACCGAGCATCCGTTTCAACGCGCCGCCGCCACCGGCAAACGTATCGCCGTGGTCGGTGCCGGACCTGCCGGTTTGTCCTGCGCACACCGCAGTGCCATGCACGGTCATGAGGTGGTGATTTTCGAAGCGCGGGACAAGGCTGGCGGCCTCAACGAATACGGGATCGCCAAGTACAAACTGGTCGATGATTACGCGCAGAAGGAACTGGATTTTCTCCTGCAAATCGGCGGCATCGAGATCCGTCATGGGCACAAACTCGGTGAGAACCTGACCCTCAGCGAACTGCATCAGCAGTTCGACGCCGTGTTTCTCGGCCTGGGTCTGAATGCCAGCAAACAACTCGGGTTGGCCCACGAAGATGCGCCCGGCCTGCTCGCCGCCACCGACTACATTCGCGAACTGCGCCAGGCCGACGACCTCACGCAACTACCATTGGCCGATCGCTGCATCGTCCTTGGCGCCGGTAACACAGCCATCGACATGGCCGTGCAGATGGCCCGTCTCGGAGCACGCGAGGTGAATCTGGTCTATCGCCGTGGCGCGGCGGACATGGGTGCGACTGTTCATGAGCAAGACATCGCCAAAGCCAATCAGGTGCGCCTGCTGACCTGGGCGCAACCGGAGCACGTGCTGCTCGACGACCAGGGCCGCGTGCGCGGCATGCGTTTCGTCCGTACCGCCCTGGTCGACGGTCGCCTGCAAAGCACCGCAGAGACCTTCGAACTGGCGGCCGACGCGATCTTCAAGGCCATCGGCCAGAGCTTCGACGGTGCGGCCCTCAGCGATCCACTGGCGCGCGAACTCAAGCGCCAGGGCGAACGGATTCAGGTCGATGAAAACCTGCGCACCAGCATCCCCGGGGTGTACGCCGGCGGTGACTGCACCAGTCTCGATCAGGACCTCACGGTGCAAGCGGTGCAGCATGGCAAACGCGCCGCCGAGGCGATCAATGTGCAACTGATGCTCAACGTGGAGGCTGCGTAAATGGCCGATCTCTCGATAGTCTTCGCTGGCATCAAGGCGCCGAACCCGTTCTGGCTGGCCTCCGCGCCACCCACCGACAAGGCCTACAACGTCGTCCGCGCCTTCGAAGCAGGCTGGGGCGGCGTGGTCTGGAAAACCCTTGGTGAGGACCCGGCGGCGGTCAACGTCTCGTCACGCTACTCGGCGCACTACGGCGCCAACCGCGAAGTGCTAGGCATCAACAACATCGAACTGATCACCGACCGTTCGCTGGAGATCAACCTGCGCGAAATCACCCAAGTGAAAAAGGATTGGCCGGACCGCGCGCTGATCGTTTCGCTGATGGTGCCGTGTGTCGAGGAGTCGTGGAAACACATCTTGCCGCTGGTCGAGGCCACCGGCGCCGACGGCATAGAACTGAACTTCGGCTGCCCCCACGGCATGCCCGAACGCGGTATGGGCGCGGCGGTCGGTCAGGTGCCGGAATACGTCGAGCAGGTGACGCGCTGGTGCAAGACGTATTGCTCGCTGCCGGTGATCGTCAAACTGACGCCGAACATCACCGACATTCGTGTCGCCGCGCGTGCCGCCCATCGTGGCGGTGCGGATGCGGTGTCGCTGATCAACACGATCAACTCGATCACCAGTGTCGACCTGGAACACATGGTCGCGCTGCCCACCGTCGGCAGCAAAAGCACCCACGGTGGTTATTGCGGTTCGGCGGTCAAGCCGATTGCGCTGAACATGGTTGCGGAAATCGCCCGTGATCCGCAGACCCAGGGCCTGCCAATCTGCGGCATCGGCGGCATCGGCAGTTGGCGCGACGCAGCCGAGTTCATGGCACTGGGCAGCGGCGCGGTGCAAGTGTGCACGGCGGCGATGCTGCATGGCTTCCGCATTGTCGAGGAGATGAAGGACGGCTTGTCGCGGTGGATGGACAGCCAGGGTTACGCCAACATCGCCGAGTTTTCCGGGCGTGCCGTGCGCAACACCACGGACTGGAAATACCTCGATATCAACTATCAGGTCATCGCAAAGATTGATCAGGACGCGTGTATTGGTTGCGGGCGCTGCCACATTGCGTGTGAAGACACCTCACACCAGGCGATCGGCAGTCTCAGACAGGCCGACGGCACCCATAAATACGAAGTGATCGATGACGAATGTGTGGGCTGCAATTTGTGCCAGATCACCTGTCCGGTGGCGGACTGCATCGAGATGGTCACGGTGGAGACGGGCAAGCCGTTTCTGGACTGGAACCATGATCCGCGCAATCCTTACCATGTTTCTGCTTGAGGGAAGCGGTGCCTGAACCGAAGCCATCGCGAGCAGGCTCACTCCTACCTTTGGAATGCGTTCCCCTGTAGGAGTGAGCCTGCTCGCGAAGAGGCCAGCCCGGCCACCACACGATTCAAGGCTCCAGGCCGATCCCTCGCAATATGACCCCGGTCACCGTCTGCACCGCCCGCTCGAACTGCATATCCGACAACGGCTGATGTTCGTTGAGGATATTCACCTGATGATCGAAGTCGGCATAGTGCTGCGTTGACGCCCAGATCATGTACAGCAGGCTCGACGGCTCAACCGGCAGGATCCGCTGGTCCTCGACCCACTGGCGGATCTTCGCTTCCTTCATTTTCGCCCAGTCGTACAGGCTGACATCCAGTGCCTCGCCCAGCGTCGGTGCGCCGTGGATGATTTCGTTGGCCCAGACTTTCGAGCCGTACGGCCGGCTGCGCGAATGGTTCATCTTGGCGCGGATGTAGCTACTCAATACCACGCGCGGATCGTCAAACATTTCGAAGCACAGCGCGTCCTGCTTCCACACTTCCAGCAGGTCGAACAGCACCGCACTGTACAGCTCGCTCTTGGTGCTGAAGTAGTAATGCAGGTTGGAGCGCGGCAGTTGCGCCTGGGCCGCGATGTCGGCCATGGCCGTACCGCCGAAGCCTTTTTCGGCGAAGACTTTTTCCGCCGCCAGAAGGATTTTCTCGACGTTGCTGCGGCGAATTTCGATTTTGTGATTGCCCATGTGGGCTCCCTGACGGCGGCGTTGCTGAAGACTAGCGGATAATGACCTGTAGGAGTGAGCCTGCTCGCGATAGCGGTCTTTCAGGCAATTGATCATCGACTGACAGACCGCTATCGCGAGCAGGCTCACTCCTACAATTGATCGCGGTGGATCAATGCGGTTGGGTATCGCCCGCCGCCGTGTCGATGCTGACCACCACCGACATCCCCGGGCGCAGGCGCTCTTCTTCCGGCTGATCCGGGTCAATGGTGATCCGGACCGGCACCCGCTGGGCGATTTTGACGAAATTGCCGGTCGCATTATCGGCCTGCAACAAGGCAAATTCAGAGCCGGTACCCGGCGAAATATGCTGCACATGCCCGGTGAATTTGCGGTGGTTCAGCGCATCGACAGTGAAGCGCACCGGTTGCCCGACCCGCACGTTGGCCATCTGGGTTTCTTTCATGTTGGCGATCACCCATTTCTGCTCGGGCACCAACGCCATCAGCTGCGCGCCGGAGTTGACGTAGGCGCCGAGGCGCACGCCAATCTGGCCGAGCTGACCGTCACGCGGCGCGACAATCCGTGTGTTCGACAGGTCGATCCGCGCCAGTTGCACCGCCGCTTCGGCACTGGCCACCGCCGCTTCCAGCGAGCCGCGATTGACGATTACCGTTTGCAGATCCTGGCGGGCGATTTCCAGATTGGCCTTGGCTTGCGCCACCGCCGCCGTGCTCTGCGCATTGGCCGCGAGGGTCACGTCGAATTCGCGCTTCGACACCGAGCCGTCGCGCACCAATTCCTGATTGCGGCGCAGGTCCGCCTCGCTCTTGCGCAACTGCGCCTGGCTGTCGGCCAACACGGCTTGACGCAATTTGATCGTCGCTTCGGCGCTGTTGCGTTGCTGGACTACATTGGCCAGCCCGGCTTTTTGCACCGCCAGTTGCGCCAGTGACTGGTCGAGGCGCTGCTGATAGATGCGGTCGTCAAGACGCACCAGCAGGTCACCGGCCTTCACGTACTGGAAGTCCTGCACCGGCACCTCGAACACATAACCGCTGAGCTGCGGCCCGATGATCGTCACCTGCCCCCGGACCAAGGCGTTTTCTGTGGTTTCGACGGCGCTGCTGAACGGCGGCAGTTGCCAGGCATACAAGACGATCAGCACGCCGACGATGGCGATTGCCGCAAAGCCCAGCGAAGAAATGATCCGCACACGTAAAGAACGCGGCTCGGTGTTCGGCGATGACGGCGGCGCCTCGCCTTCAGGGGTGGCGGCAATGGCGTTGGTGGTTGTGGTGGTCGGTTCGGTCATGAAGAAGTGGCGCCGCTGGAAGGTCCGGTGGGTGTCGGTTCGACGGTTTTGGTGGTGCTCATCAGCCACAGCGCCCGGATCGAAATCCAGATCATGGTCAGCACCGCAATCACCGCGATCAGCATGAAGACATCGTTATAGGCCAACACGTTCGCTTCACGCGTGGCCGCATTGGCCAGACTGCGGATGCCGGCCAGGTTGCGCAGGCTTGGGTCGGCGAGCAGCGAGCCGTACGCCGAACCGCCGCTTTGCACCCGCGCGGCAACCAGCGGATCGGCCATCACCAGGTGATCGACGATGTGGCTGGAATGAAACTTCTCCCGCACGACCTGGAACGTACCCAGCAGCGCCGCGCCAATCAACCCGCCGAGGTTGTTACAGATCCCGAAGAGCACGGAAAAACTCACCAGATTGCGCGGATTGGTCAGCACGTTGCGCGTCCCCAACACCATGGTCGGACCGAGGAAAAACGTGCTGCCGAACGCCAGCAGGAACTGACTGAAATACAGGTTTTCGGGACGGGTCAGGTTGTTCGAAAAACTGTCCATCACTGAACCGGTGGCCATCAGCGCCAGCGAGATGATCAGCGGCAGCAGCAGGTGTTTCGGGTCGATCGTCAGCGCGCTGATCAGCAACCCGGCGACGCTGCCCAGCAGCATCACCACGTACAGGCTGTGCAATTGCTGACTGCTCATGTTGAGGTTCTGCATGAAGCCCACGGCACCGGTGGATTGTTCGGAGGTGACCATGCGGATCAGCACCACCGCCAGCGCCAGTCGCACCATCGCCCCGCTGCCCAGCCAGCGGGTCATCAGCATCGGGTTGCTGCGGTTATGTTCGATGGCCAGGCCCATGATGATCAGCGCAATCGACCCCGCCAGGGCAATGCCGATCCAGTCCGCCTCCAGCCACCAGTCGATGCGTCCCAGCGACAGCACCGCGCACAGCAGTGCCACGCCGCTGGCGAGAATCGCGAAGGTCAGGAAGTCGAGCTTTTCGAACGTTTTGAAGCGGTCACCGGGCGGCAACTTCAGCAGCAGCACACAACCGAGCGAGAGCAGCGCCATGCCCAATTCAAACAGGTACAAGCCGCGCCATTCGGCAATCTGCAGTAAATCTTCGGAGAACAGCCGTGCCAGCGGCAGGGCCAGTTGCGAGGTGCCGAGGCCCAGCACCAGCGCCTTCAGTCGCCACTTCGCCGGGAACGCCTGGACCATGTAATACAGACCCAGCGAACTGAGCGCGGCACCGACCATGCCGTGGGCCGCACGCACCGCCACGGCGGAATTCAAGTCGTTGACGAACAAGTGGCCGAAGGTTACCAACGCGTACAGCACCAGGAACACTTCGGTGAAAGCACGCAAGCCGAACTGCTGGCGAAACTTCACCAGCAGCAGGTTCATTGACACGTTGGTCATCACATACGCCGCCGGCAACCAGGCCATTTCCGCCGTGGTCGCGCCGAGCGAACCTTGCAGATAAGGCAGGTTGGCGACCACCAGCGAGTTACCCAAACCACCGGTCACCGCCACCAGCACCCCGACCGCCGCATACGCCAGGCGTTTGGGCGTTGAGTGCAGTGGTGTCGAGGGAGAACCGGGCAGGCTGGGCTTTTCGTGCGGCTGCCAGTTGCGCGGGGCGTATTTATCCATGGATCGGCCTTGTGCGGGGGTGAGGGAAGTTTGCCGCAATTTCACTGGCAACACACTTTCCCATGGACAACAAAAAACCCTGTAGGAGTGAGCCTGCTCGCGATTGCGGTGTGTCAGTCACCAATTGATTGGTGTGTCAGTCACCAATTGATTGTCTGATAGATCGCTCTCGCGAGCAGGCTCACTCCTACAGGGGGAACGTTGCGCCTGGGAGTCATCGTATAACTTCCAGTTGACATTCCCTGAAAATCTGGGAAATATCCGCATCCATGTTGTACGACGACGTATGACAAATAATAAAAACAACAAACGATCCAGGGAGCGTCACAGTGAGCACACTCGCCCGCAATTCCGTCCGCCCTTCCCGCTTTACCGCCATTCGCACGCGTTCCACCTTGAGCCTGGTCGGCTGCAGCAGCCTCGCCTTTGCCTTGCCAATGAGCGCCGAAGCCGAGGGCTTTCTCGAAGACAGCAAAGCCACGCTGAACCTGCGCAACGCCTATTTCAACCGCAACTTCGTCAACCCGGCCAACCCGCAGGGCAAGGCCGAAGAGTGGACGCAGAACTTTATCCTCGATGCCAAATCCGGCTTCAGCCAAGGCACCGTCGGCTTCGGTCTCGACATCCTTGGCATGTATTCGCAGAAGCTCGATGGCGGCAAAGGCACGGGCGGCACGCAGCTGTTGCCGATCCACGATGACGGGCGTCCGGCCGATAACTTCGGCCGTCTCGGCGTGGCGCTGAAAGCCAAGGTGTCGAAAACGGAATTGAAAGTCGGCGAATGGATGCCGGTGCTGCCGATCCTGCGTTCCGACGACGGTCGCTCGCTGCCGCAGACCTTTCGCGGCGGCCAGATCACCTCCACCGAGATCAACGGCCTGACCGTCTACGGCGGCCAGTTCCGCGGCAACAGCCCGCGCAACGACGCCAGCATGGAAGACATGTCGATGAACGGCCGCGGCGCGTTCACTTCCGACCGCTTCAACTTCGGCGGCGGCGAATACAGCTTCAATGAAAAGCGCACCATGGTCGGCGTGTGGTACGCCGAACTCACTGATATCTATCAGCAGCAGTATTTCAACCTCAGCCACAGCCAGCCGATGGGCGACTGGACGCTGGGCGCCAACCTCGGTTTCTTCACCGGCAAGGAAGACGGCAGCGCCCAGGCCGGCGACCTCGACAACAAAACCGCATTCGCCCTGCTTTCAGCCAAATACGGTGGCAACACCTTCTACGTCGGCCTGCAGAAACTCACTGGCGACGATGGCTGGATGCGCGTCAACGGCACCAGCGGCGGCACCCTGGCCAACGACAGCTACAACGCCAGTTACGACAACGCCAAAGAGCGCTCCTGGCAGTTGCGCCACGACTACAACTTCGCCGCCCTTGGCGTGCCTGGCCTGACCCTGATGAACCGCTATATCAGCGGTGACAACGTGCACACCGCCACCACCAGCGATGGCAAGGAATGGGGGCGCGAGTCGGAACTGGCCTACACCGTGCAGAGCGGCCCATTGAAGAGCCTGAACGTGAAATGGCGCAACGCGACGATTCGCCGGGACTTCAGCACCAACGAGTTCGATGAGAACCGGATCTTCATCAGCTATCCGATTTCGTTGTTGTAATTTCCGAGGCGACACCGTCCCCCCTGTAGGAGTGAGCCTGCTCGCGATAGCGTCGTGTCAGCCGACATATTCCTTGACTGATACACCGCTATCGCGAGCAGGCTCACTCCTACAAATGGGATCGCGTTGCAAGGAAGGAAAACGGACTGGCCCTTCCGTCATCTACACCAAAAGTCGCGTTGACAAGATCCGGAAACCCTACCGATACTTCAGCGCAGTCATACGACAACCTACAACAAACCTAATAACAATGTGTTCAGGGATTGCCATGACGTCTACTTCTACCCCCCGCGCTCCATTCAACCGCCTGCTGCTGACCGGTGCCGCCGGAGGCCTGGGCAAAGTGCTGCGCGAACGCCTTCGTCCTTACGCCAACGTGCTGCGTTTGTCCGATATCGCCGCCCTCGCCCCGGCGACCGACGAGCATGAAGAAGTCGTGCTCTGCGACCTCGCCGACAAGCAAGCCGTGCATCAATTGGTCGAAGGTGTCGACGCCATCCTGCATTTCGGCGGCGTCTCGGTTGAGCGTCCGTTCGAAGAGATCCTCGGCGCCAACATTTGCGGCGTTTTCCACATTTACGAGGCCGCACGCAAGCACGGTGTGAAGCGGGTGATTTTCGCCAGCTCCAACCACGTCATCGGATTCTACAAACAGGACGAAAAGCTCGACGCCACTTCCGCGCGCCGCCCGGACGGTTACTACGGTCTGTCCAAGTCCTACGGCGAAGACATGGCCAGTTTTTACTTTGATCGCTATGGCATCGAAACCGTCAGCATCCGCATCGGCTCCTCGTTCCCCGAGCCGCAAAACCGCCGGATGATGCACACCTGGCTGAGCTTCGACGACCTCACGCAACTGCTCGAACGCTCGCTGTACACGCCGAATGTCGGCCACACCGTGGTTTACGGCATGTCCGCCAACAAGGACGTCTGGTGGGACAACCGCTACGCCAGCCACCTCGGCTTCGAAGCCAAAGACACCTCGGAAGTATTCCGCGACAAGGTCGAAGCGCAGCCGATGCCGGCCGATGATGATCCGGCGCGAATCTATCAGGGCGGCGCCTTCGTTGCAGCAGGCCCGTTCGGCGACTGACCGCTCGACTTGATCCCCCTCCAATAAAAGCCAAGGGAATGAGTATGCAAGCCGAATTGATCGTCGACGCCCGCAACGCGGTCGGTGAAAGCCCGGTCTGGGTGCCGCAGGAAAACGCGCTGTACTGGGTCGATATCCCCAACGGCGGACTGCAACGCTGGAGCGCTGACACCGGGCACGTCGCATCGTGGAAAGCGCCGGAAATGCTCGCCTGCATTACCCGCCACCGCAGGGGTGGCTGGATCGCCGGCATGGAAAGCGGTTTCTTCCATTTGCATCCGCACAGCGACGGCAGCCTGGACGCCACGTTGCTGGCGACCGTCGACCACAGCCGCCCCGACATGCGCCTCAACGACGGTCGCTGCGACCGTCAGGGCCGTTTCTGGGCCGGCAGCATGGTCTTGAACATGGGCCTGAACGCGTCTGAAGGCCGGCTCTATCGCTACAGCGCCGGGCAGACTGGCGTGGTCGAAGCGCAACTTGACGGTTTCATCGTGCCCAACGGTCTGGGTTTCAGCCCCGACGGTAAAACCATGTACCTGTCGGATTCGCATCCCGACGTGCAATTGATCTGGGCTTTCGATTACGACACCGAGACCGGCACGCCGTCTCATCGGCGCGTGTTTGTGGACATGAACCACTTCCCCGGCCGTCCCGATGGCGCCGCCGTGGATGCCGACGGTTGCTACTGGATCTGCGCCAACGATGCCGGCCTGATCCACCGCTTCGCCCCTGACGGCCGCCTCGATTTCTCACTGGAAGTGCCGGTGAAAAAACCGACCATGTGTGCGTTCGGCGGGCGCGACATGGACACCTTGTTCGTCGCCTCGATTCGGCCTGGCGACGATCAGGATCCGCAGTCCCTGGCCGGCGGCGTGTTCGCCTTGAAGCCCGGCGTCAAAGGCCTCGCCGAACCTGAATTCAACGATTTGCTTTAAAACCCTCTGCTGCACCGCTGCGCCTTGAACACAAAAATAACAAGACTGGAGACTCACCCCCATGAACTTCAAACGCACCTTGCTCGCCGCTGCACTTCCGCTGATGTTTACCCTCGCTGGCGCCGCCCAGGCACTGGAACTCAAAGTCGCCGACATCCACCCCAAGGGTTATCCGACCACGGTGGCGGAAGAAAACATGGGCAAGACGCTGACCAAAGAGACCAACGGCGAGCTGACTTTCAAGTACTTCCCAGGCGGTGTGCTGGGTTCTGAAAAAGAAGTCATCGAACAGATGCAGGTCGGCGCGATACAGATGTCCCGGGTCAGCCTGGGGATCGTCGGCCCCGTGGTGCCGGACGTGAACGTTTTCAACATGCCGTTCATTTTCCGCGACCACCAGCACATGCGTAACGTTATCGACGGTGCAGTCGGCGATGAAATCCTCGACAAGATCACCAACTCCGAATTCGGCCTGGTGGCCCTCGCCTGGATGGACGGCGGCACGCGCAACATCTACACCAAGAAGCCGGTGCGCAAGCTTGAAGACCTCAAGGGCATGAAAATCCGCGTGCAAGGCAACCCGATGTTCATCGAGATGATGAACGCCATGGGCGCCAACGGTATCGCCATGGACACCGGCGAGATCTTCAGCGCCCTGCAGACCGGCGTGATCGACGGCGCGGAAAACAACCCGCCGACCCTGCTCGAACACAACCACTTTCAGAACGCCAAGTTTTACAGCCTGACCGGTCACCTGATCCTGCCAGAGCCAATCGTGATGTCGAAAATCACTTGGGAAAAACTCACCCCGGATCAACAGACCCTGGTCAAGAAAGCCGCCAAGGCTGCCCAGGCTGAAGAGCGCGTGTTGTGGGACGCGAAGTCCACCGCCAGTGAGGAAAAGCTCAAGGCCGCCGGCGTCGAGTTCATCACCGTCGACAAAAAACCGTTCTACGACGCCACTGCACCGGTGCGGGCCAAGTACGGCGCGCCGTATGCCGACCTGATCAAGAAAATCGAAGCCGTTCAGTAACCTCCCGCTCTGTACTTATGAAAAAGGCCCGGCGCGCCTGATGTTCGAGGCGCGCCCGGTTACGGTGAAACCCGATGAAGAATTTGCTGCTGCGTATCAACGATAAGATCTACATGACGTGCATCTGGGTGGCCGGCCTTTCCGTTCTGGCAGTCTCGCTGATGATTCCCTGGGGCGTGTTTGCCCGCTACGTGCTGGGCACCGGCTCGAGCTGGCCGGAGCCTACGGCCATCCTGCTGATGATCGTGTTCACCTTCATTGGCGCCGCTGCCAGCTACCGCGCCGGTGCGCACATGGCGGTGGCCATGGTGACTGATCGCATGCCGCCGCACCTGCGCAGCGCAGCGTCGGTTTTTTCCCAACTGCTGATGGCCCTGATCTGCATTTTCATGACGATCTGGGGCTTCAAGTTGTGCATGTCCACCTGGAACCAGTTCATGGCGTCCCTGCCCACCCTGCGTGTGGGCGTGACCTACTTGCCGATTCCCGTGGGCGGTTTGCTGACCCTGGTTTTTGTCCTGGAAAAACTCTTTCTGGGTGACCAGAGCAAACGTCGGGTCGTGCAATTCGATCTGGTTGAAGAAAGTGAAGGTGCCGTTTAATGGACGCTCTGATTCTGCTGGGCAGTTTTATCGTATTGATCCTGATCGGCATGCCGGTCGCCTACGCATTGGGCGCCGCCGCCCTGATCGGTGCATGGTGGATCGACATCCCGTTCCAGGCCGTGATGATTCAGGTCGCGGGCGGGGTTAACAAGTTCTCGCTGCTGGCCATTCCGTTCTTCGTACTGGCCGGCGCGATCATGGCCGAGGGCGGCATGTCCCGCCGGTTGGTGGCGTGCGCCGGGGTGCTGGTAGGTTTCGTCCGTGGCGGCCTGTCACTGGTGAACATCGTCGCCTCGACCTTCTTCGGCGCGATTTCCGGTTCGTCGGTGGCCGACACCGCTTCGGTGGGTTCGGTGCTGATCCCGGAAATGGAACGCAAGGGCTATCCACGGGATTTCTCCACCGCCGTGACCGTCAGCGGTTCGGTGCAGGCCTTGCTGACCCCGCCGAGCCACAACTCGGTGCTCTACTCCCTGGCTGCCGGCGGTACCGTTTCGATCGCCTCGCTGTTCATGGCGGGCATCGTGCCGGGCTTGCTGATGAGCGCATGCCTGATGGTGCTGTGCCTGATCTTCGCGAAAAAGCGCAACTACCCCAAGGGCGAAGTGATCCCGATGCGCCAGGCGCTGAAAATCGTCGGCGAAGCCCTCTGGGGCCTGATGGCGATGGTGATCATTCTCGGCGGTATCCTCTCCGGTGTCTTCACCGCCACCGAATCGGCCGCTATCGCCGTGCTGTGGTCGTTCTTCGTGACCATGTTCATCTACCGCGACTACAAGTGGCGTGAACTGCCCAAGCTGATGCATCGCACGGTGCGCACCATCTCCATCGTGATGATCCTGATCGGCTTCGCCGCCAGCTTCGGCTACATCATGACGCTGATGCAGATTCCGGCGAAGATCACCACCATGTTCCTGACCCTGTCGGACAACCGCTACGTGATCCTGATGTGCATCAACGTGATGTTGCTGCTGTTGGGCACGGTGATGGACATGGCGCCGCTGATCCTGATTCTCACGCCGATCCTGATGCCGGTGATTCTGGACATCGGTGTCGATCCGGTGCAGTTCGGCATGATCATGCTGGTGAACCTGGGGATCGGACTGATAACGCCGCCCGTGGGCGCGGTGCTATTCGTCGGCTCCGCCATCGGCAAGGTGAGCATCGAAAGTACCGTGAAGGCACTGCTGCCGTTCTACGCCGTGTTGTTCCTGGTGTTGATGCTGGTGACTTACGTCCCGGCTCTGTCGCTGTGGCTACCGCATCTGGTCCTGTAACAATGTGACTTGTGGCGAGGGAGCTTGCTCCCGCTGGACTGCGTAGCAGGCCCTTAAAGAGCGGCCGCTGCGCGCCCGAGCGGGAGCAAGCTCCCTCGCCACAGGTTTTGCTTCATGCCTGCAACAACATGTACCCCGCCACCACCAGACACACGCTGGCAAACCCCACCTGCAACGCCCGCGCCGGCACCCGAGCGCACAACTGGCGTCCGACGATCATGCCGACCACACTGGCAACGATGAACGCCGCTCCCTGGCTGTCGATCCGCACACCGGCGTGAAACGAGCCGATCACCCCGATCGCCGAAATCAGACTGATCACCATCAGCGACGTCGCCACGATCCCGCGCATCTGCACGTCCGTTAGTTGCTTGAACGCCGGCACGATCAGGAACCCGCCACCGACACCGAGCAATCCCGACACCACGCCGGTAACCGCACCCAGCGCTGCCAGGGTGGCGGTGCACTTGGCGGTCCAGTCAAAGCGCCCGGTCTGCTCGTTGAGCATGCAGTTTTTCTGACCCCAACTGGCGTGCCCGTGATCGCTCGGTCCTGCTTGCTGACGCTCTTTCCTGAACATTCGCCAGGCGACCATGACCATCAGCAGGCTGAACAGGATCATCAGGATTTTTTCCGGCAACTGATGCGCGATGTAGATGCCCAGCGGCGAAAATACCGCGCCGAGGGCCGCAATCAACAACGCCGCGCGATAGCGCACCAGGCCATGACGCAAACCATCGATGGCGCCGACCGCCGCCGCACTGCCGACCGCAAACAGCGCCACGGGCGCGGCCTGGGTCATCGTCCAGCCGAGGCCGAGCACCAGCGCCGGCACCGCGAGAATCCCGCCGCCGGCCCCGGTCAAACCGAGCACCAACCCCATCACCACGCCAAACAGACTTGCCAGCAACATAGGGTTATCTCAATCGACCTTGGACACACGCGTCAGCCATTCGCGGCCCTTGAGCATGCCGTTCCAGTAGAACCATGGCAGCAGCGTCGCTTTCAGCCACCACGCCGAGCGCCGGGGCACGGTCGGGTCCAGTGCAAAAGTCGGCAGCAGTTTGCCGCCGTAGCCGAACTCGGCGAGGATCACCTTGCCCTTCTCCACCGTCAGCGGACAGGAGCCGTAGCCGTCGTACTTGAGTGGCAGCAGTTGCTGTTTGCGCAAGGCCAAGAGATTTTGCGCAACCACCACGACCTGCTTGCGCACCGCCGCAGCAGTTTTGGCGTTGCTGGTGCCACAGATATCGCCCAGCGCGAACACCTCGGGATATCGCAGATGCTGCAGGCTGTGCGGATCGACTTCACACCAGCCGGCGGTGTCGGCCAGCGGACTTTGCGCGATGAAATCCGGCGAGACCTGCGGCGGGACGACGTGTAGCAAATCAAAGGTTTTCGCTATGCGGCTGACGTTTCCGTCGGTGTCCTTGACCTCGAACCACGCGGTTTTTGCCGGGCCGTCGACCTTGACCAGATTCGAGTTGAAGGCCAGTTGCGCGTTGTATTTCTCGATGTATTTCATCAGCGGCGGCACGAACGTCGCCACACCGAACAGCGCGGCGCCGGCCAGATTGAATTCAACGTTGATGTTGTGCAGCACAGCGGATCTGCGCCAGTGGTCGCAGGACAGGTACAGCGCTTTTTGCGGTGCGCCCGCGCATTTGATCGGCATCGCTGGCTGGGTAAACAAGGCTCGTCCATCGCGCAGTTTCTGCACTTGATCCCAGGTGTACTCGGCGTGTTGATAGCTGTAGTTGGAGGTGACGCCGTGTTGGCCGAGGCTTTCCTGCAAGCCTTCGATTTTCTCCCAGGCCAGGCGCAGGCCTGGGCAGACGATCAGGTTTTGATAGCCGATGGTGCGTTGGTCATTGAGGGTGAGTTGGCGTTTGTCCGGATCAATGGCGCTGACGCTGGCCTGAATCCAAGTCGCCTGGCGCGGCATGACTTTGCTCATCGGCCTGACAGTGTCTTTCACATCAAAGGCGCCACCGCCGACCAACGTCCACGCCGGTTGGTAGAAGTGTTGTGAACTCGGTTCGATCACGGTGACATTAAGGTGCGGGTCACGCTTGAGCAGGCTCGCGACAAAACCGATGCCGGCCGTCCCGCCGCCGATGACCACGATGTCTGCACTGATGGATGGGCCCCAGTGTTGATCGTTCATTGCTTGTTCCTTTTGCTGCACGCAAGATTTCTAAGCCTTCACACACCCCATTTGTAGGAGTGAGCCTGCTCGCGATAGCGGTGTAACAGTCAATGAATGTGTTGGCTGACACACCGCTATCGCGAGCAGGCTCACTCCTACAGGGGGCGTGTGATAGCTGGCATTTATGGCTGTTCCCAGCTTTTGAGCACCGCTCCGCAATAAAGCCCCGACAGGGTCTTCATCACCTGGATCACTTCGTGACTGGCCAGCCCATAGAAAATGTATTTGCCTTCACGGCGGGTCGCGACCAGCCCCTCGTCGCGCAGGATGCCCAGTTGCTGGGACAGCGTAGGCTGGCGTACGCCGGTCATCTTTTCCAGTTCGCCAACATTGCGTTCGCCCTGGGTCAGTTGACACAGAATCAGCAGGCGATCCTCATTGGCCAAGGCCTTGAGCAGCGCGCAGGCCTTGGAGGCCGAGGCGCGCAGTTGGGCGACTTCACATTCGGTCAGATTGGATTGCATTTGCACGAGGCCTTGAAGGTCACTTAAGCTGCGAACATTATGTTTTTACATAAAGTGTTGCAACCCTGAATTCCTCTGCACAGGTTTTTGCCATGCCCGCCCTGATTGAAGCGTTCCTCGACCCCGCCTCCTCGACCTACAGTTACGTGGTCTATGAAGACGATGGCGGGCAATGCGCGATCGTCGATCCGGTCCTCGATTACGACGGTGCCGCCGGTCGCACCTGCACGGCGCAGGCGGACAAGCTCATCGCCTTCGTCCGTGCGCATCAGTTGCAAGTGCAGTGGTTGCTGGAAACCCACGCCCACGCCGATCACCTGTCCGCCGCGCCGTACCTGCGCCGGGAACTGGGCGGCAAAATCGCCATCGGCGCATCGATCAGCAAGGTGCAGAACGTGTTCAAGGCGCTGTTCAACCTGGAGCCGGAATTTCGCGTCGACGGCTCGCAGTTCGATCACCTGTTTGCACCGAACGAATCGTTCATGATCGGCAACCTCAAGGCCACCGCCCTGCACGTGCCCGGCCATACGCCAGCGGACATGGCGTACCTGATCGACGGCGAGCAGATTCTGGTGGGCGACACGCTGTTCATGCCCGATGTCGGCACGGCGCGCTGTGATTTCCCAGGCGGCAATGCGCAGCAGCTGTTCAAATCAATTCACAAACTGTTGGCCTTCCCGGCGAGCGTGAAGCTTTACGTTTGCCACGATTACCCACCCGAAGGCCGCGCCGCGCAGTGCCAGACCACGGTCGGCGAGCAACGCAAAAGCAATATTCATGTGCATGACGGGATCGATGAAGCGGCGTTTGTTGAGATGCGTACGAAGCGCGACGCCGGGTTGGGCATGCCGACGCTGCTGCTGCCGGCGATTCAGGTGAACGTGCGGGCGGGGAACCTGCCGGCGGTGGAAGACAACGGCGTGGTTTACCTGAAGATTCCGCTCAACAAACTCTGACGGTTCGACAACGCAGCCTCCAGCAGCGCCAACTGATCGTTCCCACGCTCCGCGTGGGAATGCATCCCGTGACGCTCTGCGTCACTTCTTGAGGCGGAACGCGGAGCGTCCCTGGCGGCATTCCCACGCGGAGCGTGGGAACGATCGGCGTCTGCAGGTCAGGCGTATCAATTGCCCAACGTCAACCCATTGGCCGGCAACGGCAACGCGGTCTTGTAGCGCACCTGCTTCAGCGCAAAGCTCGAACGAATATTCGCCACTCCCGGAACCTTGGTCAGAAAATCCATCATGAAGCGCTCCAAGGACTGGATGCTCGGCACCAGCACCCGGATCAGATAATCCGGGTCGCCGGCCATCAAATAACACTCCATCACCTCAGGGCGATCGGAGATCGCTTCCTCGAAATGCTGCAGCGCTTCCTCCACCTGTTTTTCCAGGCTGACGTGAATGAACACATTGACGTGCAGCCCCAGCAGGTCGGCATCGAGCAGCGTCACTTGTTCGCGAATCAGGCCCAGCTCTTCCATCGCCTTGACCCGGTTGAAGCACGGCGTCGGTGAAAGGTTCACCGAGCGGGCAAGGTCGGCGTTGGTGATGCGCGCGTTCTCCTGAAGGCTGTTGAGAATGCCGATGTCGGTACGGTCCAGTTTGCGCATGAGACAAAACCACCTGTTTTTTATGTTTATGCAGAATTTCTATCTGCAAATGGTCGCCAGCGCAACGAAACAGAGAGAAATATTCTTCTTCGCCGGGCCTATGATTGTTGTAGGACAAGATTTCCTCTACCCAGGAATGACTGCCAGCTCACTACAAGAAATTCACAAGATCGAGCGTAGAAGCCATGACCCAAGCGTACGAACCGCTGCGCCTGCACGTCCCTGAACCCTCGGGCCGTCCCGGCTGTAAAACCGACTTTTCCTACCTGCATCTGACCGATGCGGGTACGGTGCGCAAGCCTTCCATCGATGTAGAACCGGCCGATACCGCCGACCTGGCCCGTGGCCTGATTCGCGTACTCGACGATCAGGGCAACGCCCTCGGGCCGTGGGCCGAAAACGTGCCGGTCGAGATTCTGCGCAAGGGCATGCGTGCCATGCTCAAGACGCGCATCTACGACAACCGCATGGTGGTCGCCCAGCGGCAGAAAAAGATGTCGTTCTACATGCAGAGCCTCGGCGAAGAAGCCATCGGCAGCGCCCAGGCCCTGGCGTTGAACATCGATGACATGTGCTTCCCGACCTACCGTCAGCAAAGCATCCTGATGGCCCGCGACGTGCCGCTGGTCGATCTGATCTGCCAACTGCTGTCCAACGAGCGCGATCCGCTCAAGGGCCGGCAGTTGCCGATCATGTACTCGGTCAAGGACGCCGGTTTCTTCACCATTTCCGGCAACCTCGCCACCCAGTTCATTCAGGGCGTGGGCTGGGGCATGGCCTCGGCGATCAAGGGCGACACCAAAATCGCCTCGGCGTGGATCGGTGACGGCGCCACCGCCGAATCGGACTTCCATACTGCCCTCACCTTCGCTCACGTTTATCGGGCGCCGGTGATTCTCAATGTGGTCAACAACCAGTGGGCGATTTCGACCTTCCAGGCCATCGCTGGCGGTGAAGCCACGACCTTCGCCGGACGCGGCGTCGGTTGCGGCATCGCCTCGCTGCGTGTCGACGGTAACGACTTCTACGCGGTCTATGCGGCCTCGGCCTGGGCTGCCGAGCGCGCCCGCCGCAACCTCGGCCCGACCATGATCGAATGGGTCACCTACCGCGCCGGCCCGCACTCGACTTCCGACGATCCGTCCAAATACCGCCCCGCCGATGACTGGAGCCACTTCCCCCTCGGCGATCCGATCGCACGCCTGAAACAGCATCTGATCAAGGTCGGCCACTGGTCGGAAGAAGAGCACGCCGCCGTCAGCGCCGAACTCGAAGCCGAAGTGATTGCCGCGCAGAAACAGGCCGAACAGTACGGCACCCTCGCCGGTGGCCAGATTCCGAGCGCCGCGACCATGTTCGAAGACGTCTACAAAGAGATGCCGGAGCACTTGAAGCGCCAGCGTCAGCAGTTGGGAATCTGACATGAACGATCACAACAACAATATTCAGTTGGAAACCGCCATGACCACGACCACCATGACCATGATCCAGGCCCTGCGCTCGGCCATGGATGTGATGCTTGAGCGTGATGACAACGTCGTCGTGTTCGGTCAGGACGTCGGCTACTTCGGCGGTGTGTTCCGCTGCACCGAAGGTCTGCAGACCAAGTACGGCACCTCGCGGGTGTTCGACGCGCCGATCTCCGAGAGCGGCATCGTCGGCGTCGCCGTCGGCATGGGCGCTTATGGCTTGCGCCCGGTCGCCGAAATTCAGTTTGCCGATTACGTCTACCCTGCTTCCGATCAGATCATCTCTGAAGCCGCGCGTCTGCGTTATCGTTCGGCCGGTGAATTCACCGCGCCGATGACCCTGCGCATGCCTTGCGGTGGCGGCATCTACGGCGGCCAGACCCACAGCCAGAGCATCGAGGCGATGTTCACTCAGGTCTGCGGTCTGCGCACCGTCATGCCATCCAACCCGTATGACGCCAAAGGCCTGCTGATTGCCTCCATCGAAAACGATGACCCGGTGATCTTTCTCGAGCCGAAACGCCTGTACAACGGCCCGTTCGACGGCCATCACGATCGCCCGGTAACGCCGTGGTCGAAACACCCGCAAGCCCAGGTGCCGGACGGTTATTACACCGTGCCACTGGACGTCGCCGCGATCACCCGCCCGGGCAAGGATGTGACGGTGCTGACCTACGGCACCACCGTGTACGTCTCGCAAGTCGCTGCTGAAGAATCCGGCGTCGATGCCGAAGTCATCGACCTGCGCAGCCTGTGGCCGCTGGACCTGGAGACCATTGTCAAATCGGTGAAGAAAACCGGCCGTTGCGTGGTGGTTCACGAAGCCACCCGCACCTGCGGTTTCGGCGCCGAGCTGGTATCGCTGGTGCAAGAGCACTGCTTCCATCACTTGGAAGCGCCGATCGAACGCGTCACCGGTTGGGACACTCCCTACCCGCACGCGCAGGAGTGGGCGTATTTCCCAGGGCCGTCCCGAGTGGGCGCGGCGTTGAAACGGGTCATGGAGGTCTGAATGGGCACGCACGTTATCAAGATGCCGGACATCGGCGAAGGCATCGCAGAAGTAGAACTGTCGCAGTGGCACGTCAAGGTTGGCGATCTGGTCGTTGAAGATCAGGTGCTGGCGGATGTGATGACCGACAAGGCAATGGTCGATATTCCGTCCCCGGTACACGGCAAGGTCATCGCCCTCGGCGGTCAGCCGGGTGAAGTGATGGCGGTCGGCAGTGTGCTGATCAGTATTGAAGTGGAAGGCGCTGGCAATCTGAAAGAATCGGCGGCACCGGCTCCGGTTAAAGAGGCGCCAGTTGCACCGAAAGTCGAAACCACGGTCGACAACAAACCGGCTGCGGCACCGCGTCCCGCACCGGCTTGCCAGGGTCCGGTGGTTGCCCGCGAAGCCGATGAGCGCCCGCTGGCCTCGCCGGCCGTGCGCAAACATGCGCTGGATCTGGGCATCCAACTGCGTCTGGTGCGAGGCACCGGTCCTGCCGGTCGCATCCTGCACGAAGACCTTGAAGCCTATCTGGCCCAGGGTCAGGCGAACGCTTCGGCGCCCGCTGCTGCCGCTTACACCCAACGCAACGATGAAGAACAGATTCAGGTTATCGGCATGCGCCGCAAGATCGCCCAGCGCATGCAGGACGCCACTCAGCGTGCCGCGCACTTCAGTTACGTCGAGGAAATCGACGTCACCGCAATCGAAGAACTGCGCGCGCATCTGAATGAAAAACATGGCGCCAGCCGCGGCAAGTTGACCCTGCTGCCGTTCCTCGTGCGCGCACTGGTTGTTGCACTGCGCGACTTCCCGCAGATGAACGCCCGTTATGACGACGAAGCCCAGATCATCACCCGCCTCGGCGCGGTGCATGTCGGCGTTGCCACGCAAAGCGATGTCGGCCTGATGGTGCCGGTGGTGCGTCACGCCGAAGCACGCAGTCTGTGGGACAGCGCTGCGGAAATTTCGCGTTTGGCCAACGCCGCGCGCAATGGCAAAGCCAGTCGCGACGAGTTGTCCGGCTCGACCATCACCCTGACCAGCCTCGGCGCATTGGGCGGCATCGTCAGCACACCGGTACTGAACCTGCCAGAAGTGGCGATCGTCGGCGTGAACAAAATTGTCGAACGGCCGATGGTCGTCAAAGGCCAGGTGGTGATTCGCAAGATGATGAACCTCTCCAGTTCCTTCGACCACCGCGTGGTCGATGGCATGGACGCGGCACTCTTCATCCAGGCCATTCGTGGCTTGCTCGAACAACCTGCCACCTTGTTTGTGGAGTAATGGAATGCAAGCTTTGAACACCACGCTGCTGATTATTGGCGGCGGCCCTGGCGGTTACGTCACGGCGATTCGCGCCGGACAGCTAGGTATCCCGACCATTCTGGTCGAGGGCCAATCGTTGGGCGGCACTTGTTTGAACATCGGCTGCATCCCGTCGAAAGCGCTGATCCATGTGGCTGAGCAGTTCCACCAGACCCGGCACCACAGCGAGCATTCTGCGCTGGGCATCAACGTGTCCGCGCCGACTCTCGACATCAGCAAGAGCGTCGAGTGGAAGGACGGCATCGTTGACCGCCTGACCACCGGTGTCGCTGCATTGCTGAAGAAAAACAAGGTTCAGGTCATCAACGGCTGGGCGAAAATCATTGATGGCAAGACCGTGGAAGTCGGCGACACGCGCATTCAGTGTGAGCATCTGGTGCTGGCCACCGGTTCGACCAGCGTCAACCTGCCGATCCTGCCGATCCTGCCGATTGGCGGGCCGGTCATCTCGTCCACCGAAGCACTGGCGCCGACGTCGGTGCCAAAACGCCTGACCGTGGTCGGCGGTGGTTACATTGGCCTGGAGTTGGGTATCGCCTACCGCAAGCTGGGAGCTGAAGTCAGCGTGGTCGAGGCGCAGGATCGCATCCTCCCGGCCTATGACGCGGAGCTGACGCAACCGGTGCATGACGCATTGAAGCAACTGGGCGTGAAGCTCTACCTCAAGCACAGCGTGCTGGGTTTCGACGGCACGTTGCAGGTGCGCGATCCTGAGGGCGAAACCCTCAACCTGGAAACCGATCAGGTGCTGGTCGCTGTGGGTCGCAAACCCAACACTCAGGGCTTCAACCTCGAAGCGCTGAATCTGGACATGAACGGTTCGGCGATCAAGATCAACAACCGTTGCCAGACCAGCATGCTCAACGTCTACGCCATCGGCGACGTCAGCGGCGAACCGATGCTTGCGCACCGCGCCATGGCCCAAGGGGAAATGGTTGCCGAACTGATCAGCGGCAAGACCCGCGAATTCAACCCGACGGCCATTGCTGCGGTGTGCTTTACCGACCCGGAACTGGTAGTTGTCGGCAAGACGCCGGACGAGGCCAAGGCTGCGGGCATCGACTGCATCGTTTCCAGCTTCCCGTTCGCCGCCAACGGCCGGGCGATGACGCTAGAGTCCAAAAGCGGCTTCGTGCGTGTGGTCGCTCGTCGTGACAACCATGTGATTGTCGGCTGGCAAGCGGTGGGCGTCGGGGTCTCGGAATTGTCGACCGCATTTGCGCAGAGCCTGGAAATGGGCGCGCGGCTGGAAGACATCGGCGGCACCATTCATGCGCACCCGACCCTGGGTGAAGCGGTGCAGGAAGCGGCGTTGCGTGCGCTGGGGCATGCGTTGCATTTGTAACAGTTGCAGCTGAATGCCCCTGTGGCGAGGGGATTTATCCCCGCTGGGTTGCGCAGCAACCCCAGAACAAGTCACCGCCAGGCGTCAGATATCCGAGCCAAAGGGGCCGCTTCGCAGCCCAGCGGGGATAAATCCCCTCGCCACAAGCTGCGAAACCGCCCCAGAATGAAGTATTGTTGTGCCCATCCAAAAAAACGTCAGAAGCCTTGAACCGTTTCGGCGGTTGTTCAGTGATAGAGGGTGTCATGGGTAACGAAAGCATCAATTGGGACAAGCTGGGTTTTGACTACATCAAGACCGACAAGCGCTATCTGTCGTACTTTCGCAATGGCGAGTGGGACAAAGGCACCCTGACCGAAGATAACGTCCTGCACATCAGCGAAGGCTCGACGGCCCTTCACTATGGCCAGCAGTGCTTCGAAGGCATGAAGGCCTACCGCTGCAAGGACGGTTCGATCAACCTGTTTCGTCCGGACCAGAACGCCCTGCGCATGCAGCGCAGCTGTGCGCGCCTGCTGATGCCGACGGTCGACACCGAGCAGTTCATCGAAGCCTGCAAAGCCGTGGTTCGCGCCAACGAGCGTTTCATCCCGCCGTATGGCACCGGCGGCGCGCTGTATCTGCGCCCGTTCGTGATCGGCGTAGGTGACAACATCGGCGTGCGCACTGCACCGGAGTTCATCTTCTCGATCTTCTGCATCCCGGTCGGCGCCTACTTCAAGGGCGGCCTGACCCCGCACAATTTCCAGATCTCCAGCTACGACCGCGCCGCCCCACAAGGCACCGGCGCGGCCAAGGTCGGTGGCAACTACGCGGCCAGCTTGATGCCGGGCTCGAAAGCCAAGAAAGCCAACTTCGCCGACGCGATCTACCTCGATCCGATGACTCACACCAAGATCGAAGAAGTTGGTTCGGCCAACTTCTTCGGGATCACCCACGACAACAAGTTCGTCACCCCGAACTCGCCGTCGGTCCTGCCAGGTATCACCCGTCTGTCGCTGATCGAACTGGCGAAATCGCGTCTGGGCCTGGAAGTGGTTGAAGGCGACGTGCTGATCGACAAACTGTCGGACTTCAAGGAAGCCGGGGCCTGCGGCACCGCGGCGGTAATCACCCCGATCGGTGGCATCAGCTACAACGACCATCTGCATGTATTCCACAGCGAAACCGAAGTGGGCCCGGTGACCCAGAAGCTCTACAAAGAGCTGACCGGTGTGCAGACCGGCGACATCGAAGCGCCAGCGGGCTGGATCGTCAAGGTTTGAGTTGACTGTTGTTGATACCGAAAAAGCCCTCCATTGAGTGATTGATGGAGGGCTTTTTTGTTGGGCTGCGATCTGTTGATCTTCTATTTCAAGGTGATCCGCTTGCCCGAGCGACTCGAAATCCCGCTCGCCTGCCCATTCTGCTGCTTGCCCATCCGCGCCTGGGTGATCAATCCGGGAATCAGCTCCCCCTCCGGTAAATTTTTCCAGAACCGCGCGGGCAAATGCCCCTGCATGACCTTTGGGTTCAACCGTGCCGGGTTGAAGATGTGGCTGTAGTAGGTCAACCACAAATCGCCATGGGGATCGTCGACGTTTTGCGCCATCTGCTGCCATTCGACGGGGCATTGGCGTTGATGAATCAGTTGTTCGCCGTCGTAATACACCCCGTCACGCGGGGTCGCGATCAACCAGCGGTGCTGGCCCATGCGTCCGATGAAATGTGCGCTGGCGCTGTGCAGAATGTCGTGCGCCGGTTCGTGCCACGCCACGTATTGCGGGCCGGGCAAATCCCCCGGTCGCTCGATGAAGCGCACGAAGGCATGCAGATGATGGGCCTCGCGGTGCACTTGCTTGAGGCGGCGTTGCAGCTCGCTGCCCAGTTTGTCGCCGGCCATCATCGCGGTGCGGTCACCGTGGCTCACACGCCAGAGCACTTCATACAAAAGACTCCAGCGTTGCTCGCCACGATACTGTGCCGCCTGCTCCAGGGTATCGAGCAGCGCACGCGGAATGCGCGCCTGAAACGGCCCCTGCTCTTCAGGCAGGCGCTCATCGCTGGCAAACAGATCGCCCACCCCTTCCGCCGCCCAGCCCACCCGACTCGGGTCGACTTCATGACTGAGCAACCAGCGCGCCTGCTGGCGCCAGGTGTCGAACAGATCATCGCAATCAAGACTGATCATCCCCACAACCCCATCTGTTGTGGCATCGGTCGGTCGCGCAATTGCTGATAGAGCATATGGCTGGTGACTTCGGCCTGCTGCGGATGGTAGTCGCTGGTGATGATGAACGGCTTGGCCTTGGCCAGTACACAGCGCATCCGCGCCACATCCTCGTAGCGGATGCGGCGCTGGCGGCGCAGCTCGACCAGGCGCTCGGTGGTGCGCAACCCGATGCCGGGAATGCGCGCGATCAACGACGGTTCGGCGCGGTTCAGGTCCAGCGGGAACACCTCGCGATTTGCCAATGCCCATGCGAGTTTTGGATCGATATCCAGCGCCAGATTGCCCGGCCCTTTCAACAATTCGTCTGCGCTGTAGCCATAGCTGCGCAGGAGAAAGTCAGCCTGATACAAACGGTGCTCGCGCATCAGCGGCGGCGCGGCGAGCGGCACGCTTTTCGGACTGTCGGGGATCGGGCTGAACGCCGAATAATAGACCCGGCGCAGGCGGAAGTTGCCATATAAGGATTGAGCGCTGTGGAGGATGGTGCTGTCGTCGGTGTCATCGGCGCCGACGATCAGTTGCGTGCTTTGCCCGGCCGGGGCGAATTTCGCCGAGCGCGGCTCGTTCAATACCGTCTGCACGCCGGTGTAGATGGTGTTCATCGCTTGCTTGATCGAGGCGATGTCTTTCTCCGGCGCCAGCGTCTGCAGGCTGGCATCGGTGGGCAATTCGATGTTGACGCTGAGGCGATCGGCGTAACGCCCCGCTTCTTCGATCAATGCCGGATCGGCCTCTGGAATAGTCTTGAGGTGGATATAGCCGCGAAACTCGTGTTCCTCACGCAGCAGCTTCGCCACGCGCACCAGTTGCTCCATGGTGTAGTCCGCCGAACGAATGATCCCGGAGCTTAGAAACAAGCCGCTGACGCAATTGCGCCGGTAGAAATCCATGGTCAGCGCGACAACTTCTTCGGGGGTGAAACGTGCCCGGGGCACATCACTGGAGCGGCGATTGACGCAGTACTGGCAATCGTAAAGGCAAAAATTGGTCAGCAAAATCTTCAATAACGACACGCAGCGGCCGTCCGGCGTGTAGCTGTGGCAGATGCCCATGCCATCGGTCGAACCCAGCCCGCTCTTGCCTTCGGAACTGCGCTTGGGCGCACCGCTGCTGGCGCAGGAGGCGTCGTACTTGGCGGCGTCGGCGAGGATGCTGAGCTTGTCGATGATTTGCATGGCACGGGCTCTATACTGTGTGCATATACAGTATAGATTCCACCACTGTGACACAAGCGGGTCGACACCCCCTCGACGGCTGGTCGTCCTTGTGGGAGCGGGCTTGCTCGCGAAGAGGTCGGCACATTCAAAATCACAGCGCCTGACGCACCGTCTTCGCGAGCAAGCCCGCTCCCACATTCGAACGATGGGATTGTTCAGGAAGTGTAAACACCCTCAACACTCAAAGGCTGCGGCGTTTTGATCTGGATGTTTTCACTCGCCAGTTCGAGCCCAAACCGCGCACTGATCTCCTTGCGCCCCAGTGCCGTCAAACCCAACGCCCGGCTGTCCAGGTCCTGCGTCAGCCATTTGCGCTTCAGCGCCGTTTGCAGCAATGCCGCTCCAAGCGATCCGCCGAGATGCGGCCGGCGCATGCTCCAGTCCAGGCACGGGCAGGCGAATTTGCGGCGCAGCGTAGCCAGGTGGTGCACTTCAATGTCCAACCCCAGCAACAACGCCTCACCACTGGCGCTCAAGCGATACGCCTGCTGATCGGCGGGCAGCAGCCATCCCGCCTCCATCAAGCGGTCATGCAGCAACACCGCCAGTGTGCCGGCCATGTGGTCGTAGCAAGTGCGGGCAAATTGCAGACGATCCGGCGTGTGCGGCTTGAAACTCGGCGCGGCGTTCTGGCCGATCACCATCAACGCTTCCAGCGCCTGGGCGACGCGTGGGTCGGCCAGACTGTAATAACGATGCCGGCCCTGCACGTGCAGGCGCACCAGGGCCAGTTCCTTGAGTTTGCTCAGGTGGGCGCTGGCGGTGGAAGTGCTGACGTCGGCGATGGTCGCCAGCTCGGTGCTGGTGCGCGCGTGGCCGTCCATCAGCGAACAGAGCATCCTGGTCCGCGCCGGTTCGGCGATGGCGGCGGCGACTTGCGACACGCCGATGTCGTGATGCTCTGCGTGCATATTTCGCTCCCCAACGAATCGTCGCCTGCAAGAACTGCAGATATTAGCAAGACTTTTTCCGCTGACAAGGCTGCCAATCATGGACCCGATCATCGCTGCGACTCACGCCGATCCCTATCCTTATTACGCCGAACTTCGCGCTGCAGGCGGACTGACCTTTCACCGCGAGCTGAAGCTGTGGGTCGCCAGCAGCGCGCGGGCAGTCTATGCAGTGATGGCGCATACCGAGTGCCGGGTGCGCCCGGTGCAGGAACCGGTGCCTCAAGCCATTGCGCAAGGCCCGGCCGGCGTGGTGTTCGGCCAATTGATGCGCATGAATGACGGCGCCGGCCACCGCTGCCCGCGCTCAGCCATCGAGCCTACGCTGGGGTTGATCAACGAAACCGACGTCCAGGATTTAGTCGCCGCGAGGCTATTTTCAGCAGATGCCGACGGCCTCTATAAAGCAATGTTCCGCGGCCCGGCAGCCGTCGTCGCGACATTGCTCGGTTTCTCTCCAGCGCAGAGCCGCACGATCAGCGAACTGACCGCTGATTTCGTCGCCTGCCTGTCACCCTTGAGCAATGAACTGCAAATCATCGCCGCCCATGCCGCAGCGGCACAGTTACGCGGCTGTTTCATCGAGCTGTTGGCTGACCCTGTTGCGCAGAGCGTTTTGCTCAGGGGCATCACACAGCGTTTCGAGGGCGACGAAGACATATTGCTCGCCAACCTGATCGGCCTCTGCTCGCAGACCTACGACGCCTGCGCCGGGCTGATCGGCAATGCATTGGTGACGTTGAGTCGTCAGCCAGATCTGCGCGGGGCACCGCTGGAGGAGCTGCTGGCGGAAGTCCAGCGCTTCGATCCGCCCGTGCAGAACACCCGCCGCTTCGTTGCAACTTGCTGCGATATCGACGGCATGCGGCTCGAGGCAGGTGATGTAATTGTGCTGGTGTTGGCCTCGGCCAACCGTGATCCGGCGCTGAATGACCAGCCGGAGCGGTTTTTGCTCGACCGACCAAATCGGCGCAATTTCAGTTTTGGCAGCGGTCGGCATGAGTGCCCGGGGCAAGGGCTGGCGATGTGTATCGCCGCTGCGACCTTGAAGGAGATCCTTGCCAGTGGCCTTGATCTCAATTGCCTGAGCTGGAGTTACAGGCCTTCGCTTAATGGGCGGGTTCCACTTTTCAATCTTGGCGGCGTCTGATGATCAGACTTCGCGAGCAGGCTCGCTCCCACAATGCTGAACTCATCGTGATCCAATGTAGGAGCGAGCCTGCTCGCGAAGCGGCCTGTTCAGACACCCCACATCTATGGTTCAAACCACCCACTGCAAAATCAACCAGCTATTCGCCCCGCTGATCACAACAAACAACCCCCACGCCAGCACCCGCGTCGGCCAGCGATTGACAAAAGGCCCCATCAATTGCCGGTCGTTGGTCATGCGGATCAATGGATACAAGGCAAACGGCAGTTGCAGACTCAACACCACCTGACTGAGCACCAGTAATTTGCCGACCGCGCCATCGCCCAACAGCCACACACCGATAAACGCCGGAATCAGCGCCAGCCCACGGGTAATTAGGCGTCGCTGCCAGCACGGGATGCGCAGGTTCAGATAGCCTTCCATGATCACCTGTCCGGCAATGGTCCCGGTGAAGGTCGAACTCTGCCCGGAGGCGAGCAATGCCACGCCGAACAGCACGCTGGCCAGCGCACCGCCAACCAGCGGGTCGAGCAGATGGTAGGCATCCTGGATATCCACCACGTCGGTATGCCCGGACTGGTGAAAGGCTGCGGCGGCGAGGATCAGAATCGCTGCGTTGACCAGCAACGCGAGCGCCAGCGAACCGATGGTATCGATGCGCGCCAGCTTCACCGCGTCCTGCTTGCTCGCCAAGTCCTTGCCGATCGTGCGGGTCTGCACAATCGAGGTGTGCAGATAGAGGTTATGCGGCATTACCGTCGCCCCAAGAATGCCGATCGCCAAGTACAGCGGCGCGGCATCGCTGAGGGCTGACAGCGAGGGTTTGAAACCCTGCGCCACGTCTGGCCAGTACGGTTTGATCAGCAACAGCTCAACGAAAAAGCACACACCGATGGTCGCGACCAGCACCAGCATGATCGCCTCCAGACGGCGGAAACCGCGGTTCTGCAGGGCCAGCACCAGCAGCGTGTCGAACGCTGTCAGGGCAATGCCGAAGGTCAGCGAACAACCGAGCAACAAGTGAAACGCCAGCGCACAGCCGAGTACTTCAGCGAGGTCGGTCGCGATGATCGAGATCTCCGCAAGTCCCCATTGCAGCCGCGCGGTCGGCGTGCTGTAGCGCTCGCGGGACAGCTGCGCCAGGTCGCGCCCAGTGGCGATGCCCAGCCGCGAGCACAGGCATTGCACGACCATCCCCGCCAGGCTCGCCAGCAATACCACGAACAACAGGCTGTAACCAAAACGCGATCCGGCCTCGATGGCCGTCGCCCAGTTGCCCGGATCCATGTAGCCGATCGACACCAGCAAACCGGGTCCGGCGAAGCGCAGCACGCGTTTGAAGAACGAGGCGTTGGGATCGACCGCAACGCTGCCCGCCACTTCCGGCGGGCAAAACGGCGCGGTGGCGATTTTCGGCAAGCTGAATTTCACGAACACATCCAGAAACAAATCGGAAAGACGCAGCTTAGACGTTTCAACCAGAACCTAGAATCAAAAAATCGCAGCCTTCGCCAGCGCCTGCAGGAGAGTGCATTCCATGCAGGAGCTGCCGAAGGCTGCGATCTTTTGATCTTACTGACTTGCCCCCAGCAACTGCTCGCGCAATTGGGGGTCGCGCGTGCGCGGATCCAGCCAGATGTCGAAAAACGCCCGGGCGAACTGCGGATCGTCCACCGCGTGCTGTAACTGCTGACCCACAAAAAAATGCGCGCCCTGCCCCGGCAGATAGACGCCGGTAATGCGCGTGCCGGCCTGCACATCGATAAACGCTTGCTCCATCTGACGCTGCCAGCCGGCCAGTTGCGCAGGGCTGACGCCAGGGCCCGCCAGACGTTTTATTTCATCGACACTGGCCTTGACCAGTTCGTCCCGGGACAGCGAGCGCCGGTAGATCAGTTCCAGCGCGAAGGGTTGCCCTGGCGCCAGCGGCTGCGCGGCACTCCACAGGCGCGCGCTGTAGACATCGAAGCCCCAGACACTGAAATCACCGCTGCCGATGATGCGTGCGCCCGGCACAGCGTCCTGCCAATTGGCCCAGGCCGGCATCAGCAACAAGGCCCACACGCCGATGCCGGACAGGACCTTCAGTGTTCTGCTCATTGCGTTATCGACTCCGGCATGCCCTGACAGTCGGAGCATAGCCGATTCGATGCCTGAACTTTGTATACAAAAACCGCACACATAGGCAGCAATCTTCAGTCGGCAATGCTAACGTGGCTCACCCCACCCGACGGAGACACCTGCATGCTGATCCTCAAACTGCTGCTGATTCCCGGATTTCTGCTGCTGATTTCCCTGGCAGGCAAACGTTGGGGGCCGAGCGTGGCCGGTTGGCTGTCGGGGTTGCCGGTGGTGGTCGGGCCGATTCTGTTTTTCCTCGCCATTGAACAGGGACCGCAATTTGCCGCGCAATCGGCGGTGGCGGCGCTGTCGGCAATGTTCGCGATGATTGCGTTCTGCATCACTTACGCGCAGGTCGCGCAACGGGCGAACTGGCCTTTGGCATTGATGGTTTCACTGGCGGTTTGGGGCATGCTGGCGCTGGTGCTGTCCGTGATTCCGGCATCTTTGCCGTTCTCGGTAATTGCGGCGGCGGTGGCGCTACTCGCTTCGCCTTATTTGTTCCCTGAGGTGCAGCCGATATTGAACGGGCCAGCGCCGAAGTCGGACAAACTGATCTGGCGGATGATTGCCGGTGCAGCGCTGACGCTGGTGGTGACGATGCTCGCCAGCACCGTCGGTGAACGCTGGAGCGGCCTGCTCGCGGTGTTTCCGGTGCTGGGCAGCGTCATGGCAGTGTTCTCGCAACAGACACGCGGACCGGCATTTACCGCTGCATTATTGCGCGCAACCGCGACCGGCATGTATTCGTTTTCGGCGTTCTGCCTGGTGTCAGCCTTGACGTTGCCAAGCATGGGCCTCAGCGGTTTTGCAGTGGGAGTGGCGGTGTCGGTGGCGATGCTCGGGGTGACGCGCAAACTGCTGGCCAGACCCGCCCCGGCCAAAACTCCGCCCACTCGAGCTTGAACATTTCTGTGGCGAGGGAGCTTGCTCCCGCTGGGTAGCGAAGCGCCCCCAAACCATCCGACCCAATACATCTGACGCACCACGGCGCTGCGCACTGGAGCGCGAGCTTGCTCCCTCGCCACAGTTGCCTCTTGTCCAGATGAGCCGGGCTGGAGTGATCGCGCTCTGCGTGGGATGATCGCCCGCCTCGCACGACCATTCCCCGGAGATTCACATGTCATTGCTGAGCAGAAAAGCCGCCGTCCTGTTGTTGGCGACTGTCGCCGGTCTCGGTGCGATCAACGCGCACGCTGCCAGGGAAAAAGTCAAAACCGAGAAAGTCTCGATGCTCGACGGCAAGCTCACCTTTGTCCTGCCCAAGGGCTTTGTCGCTGAGCCGCTGCCAGCCAGCCCCAGTGGCGCCAAGGGCACGATGTACACCAACCAGACCACAAAAACCGTGGTCATCACCGCCGAAAACCAGATTCCCGCCGGGCAGAACGTCAAGGACAACGACGGTGAGTTCCTCGATGGCAGCGTGTCGAGTTTCATCGAAGATCAACGCAAGGCCCTGCCGGATTTCAACAAGCTCAGCGAAAAGAGCCTGACCCAGAAAGGCACCGGCCTGGGCCTGCGTCAGGTTGACAGCACCGCCACGCAGGGCGGCGGCCAGACCCTCAACACCACGTTGATGGCCGGCTCCGGGACGAAGATGGCGCTGGTTCAGGTGATCTCCCGGGCCAGCGACAAGAAGGCCCACGACGCCTTAGTGAAAACCATCGTCAAGGATTGAGCCGCTGCAACCAGCCATTCAAGTCGCGCAGCTCGGCCGCACTGATGCTGTGGCCGACGCCGGGATAAGCGTGGAACTCGGGCTTGTAATCGAGTTTCTGCAACAGTGCATCGGCTTCCGTGCCGTGGCGATAAGGCACCGGATCGTCTGCGGTGCCGTGGCCGATGAAAACATGCACCGGCAGCGGCGGCTGCCCTGGCTTCAGTTCGCTTTTCAGCACGGGCAAGAGACGCCCGCTCAACGCCGCGAACCCGCCCACGATGGCGGGCGGGCGCAAGCCCACTTCGTAGCTCATCATCGCGCCCTGGCTGAAGCCGACCAGGTACACCTTGTCCGTGGTCGTGTGGTATTTCTTCGCCGCCTGAGCAATGAAGTGACGCAGTTTCTCGCCGCTGGCCTTCAGATCGTCGGTCTCGCCGTTGTAGGCGCCTTCGCCTTTTTTGCGAAACCACTGGTAACGCCCTTCGCCCAACGCCATCGGCGCCTGCACCGACAGGTAGTTGTACTGCGCCGGTAGCTGAAATTTCATACCGATGAGGTCGGCCTCGTTACTGCCGTAGCCGTGCAGAAAAATCACCAGCGGACGCGGCTCGGCGTCGGCGTGGACCTGTTCGAGGTACTTGAGCGGCAGGTCGGTTTGCAGGGTGGTCTGGGCGTGGACGGCGGTGGATGCGAGCAAGGTCAGCAGGGCGAATATTTTCAGCATTGGAGCGTTCCTTCACAGAGTGTCGGGTTCGCGGGTGAGCCTAACATCTTGGGGCGCAGATCCGAATCTTGCGGTGTTGCGCAGGTCCTTTTCGCGAGCAGGCTCGCTCCTACAGTTGAAATGCGTTCCCCTGTAGGAGCGAGCCTGCTCGCGAAGAGGCCCGCACCTTCACCCACACGCTGTCAGTCGTTGGTCAGCTTCCCGGTGCGAAACGCCACCCGCCCCGCCACTTTCGCCTGCCAGATCCCCGGTTCGGTATAACGCCCGCGATCAATCGCAAACAACACGCCGCTGGTGCCGGCGCGCACGGTGGTCACGCGATCCTGCAAGGGATCGACCACCTCGAACAGCGCGTCACCCTGCTCTACCCACTCACCGGCATTGCGCAAGAAACTCACCACGCCATGGTGCGGCGCGAACAGGTATTCGGTGCCTTCGAACGGCAGGCCTTCACAGCACTCGCTCGGCGCTGCCGGCCATTCACCACTGATCAAGCCCTGCTCGGCAAGAAAGCCAAGAATCGCTTCGCAATTGGCCCGGGCCTGATCGACGCGGGTGTCGCCCATGCTGCCCAGCTCCAGCGTGGTCGCCAGATTCGCCGGCGGAATCGCCGCGTTCGGGAATGATTTGGCCAGACGCAACCACGGCGTCGAGCAGGACTCATCGAACGAGCTGCCGCCGGAATCTTCGCAGAGCAACGCTACGCCCGCTTGCAGCCGCGCGGCCAGCGATTGCCACTGCGGCCAGTGCTGCGGCAGCGCGTAGAGGTGAATCGCAGCGTCAAAGTCGCAATGCAAATCGAGGGTGATGTCGGCGTCGCATGCGTGGCGCAGCAGCAGTCGATGCAGAGCCTCCAGTTGCGAGGCCGGCGCCGGCAATTCAGCAAACACCTGCCCCATGGCCTCGCGGATCAACGCCACGTTGGCCTCGGCATCCGCGCCCAGACGCTCACCAACCAAAGCGGCAACCGGGGCACTGAGTTCGACGAAGGCGCGGTTGAAATTCTTGCCGCTGCCCAGTTCGAAACGGCCCATGTGATTGCCTTGCAGGTGCTGGTCCAGGCCGATCGGGTTGGCCACCGGCACCAACTCGATGACGCCCTGCAGGCGGCCCTGCTGTTCAAGCTCGTTCAGGCGTTGCTTGAGCTCCCACGCGGTGCGCATGCCTGGCAGTTCATCGGCGTGCAGGCTGGCCTGGATGTACGCTTTGCGGTTGCCGGTGCCGTAACGGAACACACTGAGCGAGCGCTCGCTGCCCAAGTGGCTCCAGGGCAGGACATGGTCAATGCGTTGCATGGGAAACTCCTTGCTGTCTGGATCACGCAGATCCCCTGTAGGAGTGAGCCTGCTCGCGACAGCGGTTCGTCAGTCAACGATGATGTTGGATGGTAAACCGCTATCGCGAGCAGGCTCACTCCTACAGGGGATCGGTGAATTTAGAGTGCAAAAAAAGTGGCCACCGCGCAAACGGGGGCCACTTTTTTCTACGGTCTATTAATGGCCGTACACGTCAAAGTCGAAGTACTTGTCTTGCACTTTCTTGTACTCGCCATTGGCGCGGATTTCGGTGATGGCTTTGTTGAACTGCTCGGCCAGCGCGGTATCGCCCTTGCGCACTGCGATGCCGGCGCCGCCGCCGAAGTACTTGGCGTCTTCGTAAGTCGGGCCGACGAATTCGAAGCCTTTACCGGCGTCGGTTTTCAGGAAACCGTCGCTGAGGTTGACCGAGTCGGCCAGCATCGCGTCCAGACGACCCGAGGTGATGTCCAGGTTGGCTTCCTGCTGCGAGCCGTAGCGCACCAGTTCGATCCCGGCCGGGACCAGCACTTCGGTGGCGTAACGGTCATGAGTACTGGCGCGCAGCACGCCGACTTTCTTGCCCTTGAGTTCGGTCAGCGGGTCTTTGACGCCCGAGCCAGCCTTCATCACGAAGCGCGCCGGGGTGTGGTAGTACTTGATGGTGAAATCGACGTTTTTCTTGCGGTCATCGGTGATGGTCATCGACGACAGAATCGCGTCGATTTTCTTCACTTTCAGTGCCGGGATCAGGCCATCGAACTCTTGCTCGACCCAGGTGCATTTGACGTTCATCTGTGCGCACAGCGCATCGCCGATATCGACGTCGAAACCGGTCAGTTTGCCGTCAGGGGTTTTCATCGAGAATGGCGGATACCCGGCTTCGATACCGATGCGGATCGGCTTGGCGTCTGCAGCCACCGCGGTCAAGGACAACATCGACAGTGCCAGGGCACCGAACATCACTAGCTTTTTCATTTATTACTCCCGTGCGGAGGCTTTTATTGGCAGCTTTCGATTCAGCGTTCGGCGATGGCTTTTTAACAGCAAACACCGAAGTGGCCGGCAGTCTATGGCGCCGCGCACGGAGGCAATTGTCTTTAAGCGACAAATACTTACAGAAGATCGGCGGACCCATTGACCGAAGTCAACGCGTGCGCCGCAGTGGTGCAAAGGCTGTAGGACAGGACCTTTATTCGCGCAGGAAAAACACAACGGACATGCAAATTGTGGCGAGGGAGCTTGCTCCCGCTGGGTCACGCAGCGGCCCCCATGATTTTACGACCGCTGCGCAGCCGAGCGGGAGCAAGCTCCCTCGCCACAAGTATCAGCATGCGCAGGCGACAGGTGTGTTGGCGACCGACGCCACGCTCAGCTTGAAGCCTTCGTCCAGCCATCCCGTCACGCCGCCGATCATCTCCTTGACCGGGTAGCCCAGCGCCGCCAGTTTCACGGCCGCCTTGTTCGCGCCGTTGCAATGCGGGCCGGCGCAATAGACCACGAACAGGGTATTTTTCGCATAGTCCGCCAGGCTTTCGACCGTCAACAACCGCGTCGGAATATTGATCGCCCCCGGCACATGCCCGCGCTCGAAGGCCAACGGTCCGCGCACATCGACCAGAACAAAATCAACCTCACCGGCTTCCTGGCTACTGAAGACGTCGGAACAATCGGTTTCGAAAGTCAGACGATTGCTGAAATGCATCAGGGCGATGGCCGACGGGGCTGCGGGAATAGTACGAACAAGGCTGGTCATGGGGTATTGCTCCTATGTCTGCGGGTGTAAACAGACTTTATCGAGCCGCCGCCTGGCGCTACAGTGGCGCACAAGACACCGACCGGGAACTTTCCGCCAAATGCCGACTTCACCAGGACTGGTTACGATTCTGGCCTACGATGGCCTCTGTACGTTTGAGTTCGGCATCGCCGTGGAGATCTTCGGCCTGGCCCGGCCGGAGTTCGACTTCCCTTGGTACGACCACGCGATTGCCGCCGTCGACCAAGGCCCGATGCGCGCCATGGGCGGTATTCAGGTAATGGCTGATGGCGGCCTGGAACTGCTCGCCGCAGCGCGTACCATTGTCATTCCCGGCTGGCGCGACCGTAACGCGCCGGTGCCGCCAGCACTGATCGAGGCGTTGCGTCAGGCGCATGCCCGCGGTGCGCGTTTGCTGTCGATCTGCTCCGGAGTATTTGTCCTTGCGGCCAGCGGTTTGCTCGACGGCCATCGCGCTACCACGCATTGGCGCTACGCCGCCGAACTGGCGCAACGCTTCCCGGCCATCGAGGTCGATCCCGACGTGCTGTACGTCGACGCCGGTCAGCTGATCACTTCGGCAGGCAGCGCGGCCGGCATAGACGCTTGCCTGCACCTGGTGACGCGTGACTTCGGCACGCAGATCGCAAACGCCGTGGCACGGCGACTGGTCATGTCGCCGCAGCGCACCGGCGGTCAGGCGCAGTTCATCCCCACGCCCGTCAGCCCGACACCGCGCAGCGACCTGTCGCGAGTCATGCAATGGGCCCGCGAACGCCTGCACGAACCGCTGGAAGTGCGCGATCTGGCCAGTGAAGCGGCAATGAGCGAGCGCACCTTTCTGCGGCGCTTCACCGAAGCCAGCGGCCAATCGCCCAAGGCGTGGCTGCAACATGAACGCCTCGCGCGGGCGCGAGAATTACTGGAAAGCACCCACCAACACACCGAGCAAATCGCCCAACGCTGCGGCTATCGTTCGGTGGAGAGTTTTCGTGTGGCGTTTCGCAGCGTGGTGGGCGTGCCGCCATCGGTTTATCGGGAGCGATTTGGGCGGGGTTGAACACCAGTTCCTGAGGTGAATTTGAAGGCATCTTCGCGATCGAGCCTGCTCTCACTTTTTAAATGCGCTGCCCCTGTGGGAGCGAGCCTGCTCGCGAAGGCGTAAGAAAAAACGCAGCATTATTCCAGCACCAGCCATGAGCTACAGCGTCTTGCGCCTTTGCCTACAACTTCGCCCGAATTCGCTGGCTTGTACGGGTTAGCGCTCGCCCGTAAGTTGATTTGTATTGCTGATTGGTCAGTGATCTGCACTGCACGCTTACAGATTCAACCTACGCTTCACCACTAACCCGGAATAAATCCCTCCATGAATGATCATCAAACATCCTCCCCGCGCTTCTTGAGCATATGGGATGCACTGGAAGACACGCCTCGGGAAGCGGCCAATATGCGTTTGCGAGCCAAGCTCATGCGCTCGCTTTGCGAGACCATTCGAGCGTGGGAGCTGCCTCAGAAAGACGCTGCACAGAGATTGGTAATCTCGCAGCCGCGCCTCAATGATGTACTCAACGGGAAAATCGACAAGTTTTCGCTGGACGCTCTGGTCAACCTCTCGGCTGCGGCAAAGCTGGAGGTGGATATTTGCTTTCCGTCAGGCTCACCATTGCAGTGGGCCTGACAAGCGATCTGCTGAGGATCGTCGTCAGTTAACCTGAATGCGGAAGTCAGCGAGGATAAAGGACGTGTGGGCGCGGAGGTAAACGTCGACGTCACCCAGCGTATGCAATGGTCCGCTGGATGACTTGGCACTGTCCCTATCGTCCTGACGAACCACCGTTACGGTATACACCCCTTCCCTTCGAACCAAGGTCCCGGTGGTCTTGATTATCCTTCCATTCTGCTGAGCAAAGGAGCTCACGCTTATCGGCTTGGCCTGGAGGTCCTGAGCCACCTTCGCCTTGAGCTTTTTGCGCTTGCCAAGCAACTCCGTGCTAACCACCCAACTCCCCACTCCCGCTGCAACGGACAAGATATACATGTAGTTGTAGTTCGATCTGCCACGCGTTCCATGCTTTTCAACCAACCAATCGGTCACTTGCGAAACGACTTGCCAAATATCCATCAGATTTATTCCCAAGCGTAAAGGCAGTTAACCTCAATCCTCTCGCGTCAAAACCTCCAGCAACTCTATCTCGAACAGCAGATTCGAATTCGGCGGAATCTTGCCCATGGTCCGCTCGCCATAACCCAGATGCGCCGGCACCAACAATTTGCGTTTGCCGCCCACCTGCATACCCATCAAGCCTTGATCCCAGCCTTTGATAACCCGACCAGTGCCGATCACGCACTGAAATGGTTTGCCCCGGCTCCAGGACGAATCGAATTCAGTGCCGTCTTCCAGCCAGCCTGTGTATTGAGTGGTAATCAGCGCACCCTTGACCGCGGCGTTGCCGGTGCCTGGCTGCAGGTCGATGATTTGCAGTTCGTTTGTCATGTTGGTTAACTCATTCACGATGGCCCGGTCGGGCGCGGATGGCGTTTTTCGCAGAATCCGTCGACGATGGCAATCCATGGAACCGAAAACACACGTTGCCGCTCACATGTGTATCGACATCGTATGACGACAAGGATGCTTTGATGACCGACTCTCGATTGCTGCGCAGTTTCATCCCGCCCTACATCCTCAACCGCATCATTGCTCACGGTTCGGAGCCGCAGCGCAACGCCGCGATGCAGACGCTCAATCATGTGCGCAGTCTGTTGCCCAACCCCGGCCGCCCTTCCCAGCCGCCGGCGCGCGCGGTTCTGCCGCAGGCGAGCAAACCCGGGCTGGCCCGGCGCAGCGTGCATGATGCACAAAACAAAATGCTCCTGCCGGGCATGCCGGTGCGCCTCGAAGGCCAGCCGCCGTCAGGCGATCCGGCGGTCGATGAGGCCTACGATGCGTTGGGCGCCAGCTATGATTTCTTCTGGAAAGTGCTCGCTCGTGATTCGATCGACAATCAGGGATTCGCCCTGATTGGCAGCGTGCATTACGGCCAGGGCTACGAGAATGCTTTCTGGAACGGCGCGCAAATGGTCTTCGGTGACGGCGACGGTGAAATCTTCCAGCGCTTCACCCGTTCGCTGGACGTCATTGCCCACGAACTGGCGCACGGCGTCACGGAGAGCGAGGCGGGGCTGATTTACGCCAACCAGTCCGGCGCGTTGAACGAGTCGCTGTCGGATGTGTTTGGCGTGCTGACCAAGCAATACACCCTCGGGCATACGGTCGAACAAGCCGATTGGCTGATCGGCGCCGATCTGCTGATGCCAAAGATTCAGGGCAAAGGCCTGCGCTCTATGTCGCACCCCGGCACGGCGTACGATGACCCGTTGCTGGGCAAGGATCCGCAACCGGATCACATGCGCAAGTTCGTCATCACCAGCGAAGACAATGGCGGCGTGCACATCAATTCCGGCATTCCCAATCGCGCGTTTTATCTGGCAGCCCGCGCCTTTGGCGGATTTGCGTGGGAGAAAGCCGGACGAGTCTGGTACGACACGCTGTGCGATGACCGCTTGAACCAGGACGCAACGTTCGACGCATTTGCCAAACTGACGATCGACCACGCCGGCCAGCGCTTCGGCGCCGAAGCAGCCGACGCAGTGCAGCAAGCCTGGGCACAGGTCGGCATCGAATAATCCGAGGAGGCTGTATGAAAACGCTACCCGAGTTAGGCGACGATTCCGTTTTGCGAGTATCTCGCCAGGGTGGCGTTGCAGCAATCCACAGCCTGAGCCGTCCACGCGAAATCGAATTCGCGCAATGCGACATCAGTCAGCGCTCAAGGATTTGCTCGGTGCTGGAGGGTTGTTTGCCGCTGGACACCCGCGAATCCGGCCGTGGCGATCAACGCTTCTATCAGATTGAGGTGCGCTATCAGTCCGGAGAAATGGTGCTGAAGGTGCCGGAGGATCAGGCGCCGGGGGAGCTGGTGCATCTCTGGGACAAGGGGGAGCTGTTGTAGACGCCCCCCCGGCATTTCGGCCTATCGCTCGACCGGCTGCATCTCGACAATCGTGCCATTGGTGATCATCACCATCACGTACTTGTCATTGATCTGCACCCACTGCGCCTGCTCGATCGGTGCTTTCAGACCTTTGGCTTTCCAGTTCTTCAGAGCCTTGTCTTCGCGCTGATACATCTCCGGCGCGCGGTCGTTGACCTTCAGCTGACGGTCGCTGGTCGGCGATTGCACGGAGGGGTCGCTGGAGGTTTGCGCCGCTTGAACAATGGGCGTGATCCCGGCGATGCCGGCGACAAGGGCCAGGCTGGCAATGAGGGTTTTGCTGTTCATCGGTGAACCTCTTTCAGATAGGTAGTACCTGAACTCCGACTGCGCGGCGCGGGAAACATTCCTTGTTTTTTGCCGGAGATGGACGTTAGAGAGCTTTGTCCATCAGACCGCCATCGCTGGCAAGCCAATTCCCACACGGATTGTGTTACACCACAATTTTTGACCTGAACTCCGGTCCCTGTAGGAGTGAGCCTGCTCGCGATAGCGTCCGACCAGCCGATGTCACTGCCGCCTGACCCACCGCCATCGCGAGCAGGCTCACTCCTACAGTTTGAATCGAGTACATCAGCGAGAACAGGTCGGCTGTCGGGCCGCCTTCGCGAGCAGGCTCGCTCCCACATAAAAGCAAAGCAGCGCAGTTGCCCGCGGCAAAGCCGCCCCACTCAACAATGAGCGCAAGCTCGAGTACTGCTTTTGATCTTGATCCACGGGCGACGTCGGAAGGCTGAGTGGAGGGATTGATCCGGGCGTGGGAGCGCAGCGACCGTTCGACGAAGTCGAACACAGCGCAAGGAGGTGCAGCGAAGCAAACCGGAAACGCTGCGCCCGGATCAATCCCGGAGCGAAGGAACCCGAGCCCGCGAGGGCCGAACGCAGGAGCAAGCCTTTTTGGTTACTTTTTTCTGGGCCGGCATTCCGGGCGTCTGGAAAAAGTGACCCGCCGTAAGGGCGGAACCCTAAGCCGCCCTGACCGCAGAAACGGATATGTACCCCGTCCGCCAGAACAAATCACCGCCTGATGCGACGCCTTCGCGTGCAGGCTCGCTCCCACATATGCGCCAAGCCCTGAAGCCATTGATCCGCCCCACGCATCAATCCATGCCAATAATGCAATTAACAGATTGTTACATCTACGCCACCATCCACCTCAATAAAAACCGTGCGCCGCCTCTCCGTAGCGCACGTCATAAAAGCGGTGGAGTACTTTTCTATGACAGCCTCAATCCCACAGAGCGGCTCGCGGGCCGGTGCCATTTTCCGGGTGACCTCGGGCAACTTCCTCGAACAGTTCGACTTCTTTCTGTTCGGCTTCTACGCCACGCAGATCGCGGCGGTGTTCTTCCCGGCGAGCAGTGAGTTCGCTTCCCTGATGATGACCTTTGCCGTGTTCGGCGCGGGCTTTTTGATGCGGCCGCTGGGCGCCATCGTGCTCGGTGCGTACATCGATGATGTCGGTCGGCGCAAAGGTCTGATCGTCACCCTGTCGATCATGGCCAGCGGCACGATATTGATTGTGCTGGTGCCCGGATACGAAACCATCGGCCTGTTCGCTCCGGCGCTGGTATTGATCGGACGCCTGTTGCAGGGCTTCTCGGCCGGTGCGGAACTCGGTGGTGTATCGGTGTACCTGGCCGAGATCGCCACGCCGGGCCGCAAAGGCTTCTTCACGGCCTGGCAGTCGGCCAGTCAGCAAGTGGCGATCATCGTGGCTGCCGCGCTGGGCTACGGTCTGAATCAGTGGATGGAACCGCAAGCGGTGGCCGATTGGGGCTGGCGGATTCCGTTTTTCGTCGGCTGCATGATCGTCCCGTTCATTTTTTTCCTGCGCCGAAATCTGGCGGAAACCGAAGAATTCACCGCGCGCAAACATCGCCCGAGCATGCGCGAAGTATTCCGCACCTTGGGCCAGAACTGGGGCGTGGTGCTCGGCGGCATGTTGATGGTTGCGCTGACCACCACAGCGTTCTATTTGATTACCGTGTACGCGCCGACCTTCGGCAAAACCGTGCTGCACCTGAGCACTTCCGATGCCCTGCTGGTGACGCTGCTGGTCGGCGTTTCGAACTTCTTCTGGCTGCCGATTGGCGGCGCGTTGTCCGACCGCATCGGCCGTCGCCCGGTGCTGATCGCCATGTCATTACTGGCGCTGGCCACGACTTATCCGGCGCTGTCGTTCCTGGTGCAGGCGCCGAGTTTCACCCACATGCTGCTGTCGCTGTTGTGGCTGTCGTTTATTTACGGCCTGTACAACGGCGCGATGATTCCAGCGCTGACTGAAATCATGCCAGTGGAAGTGCGCGTCGCCGGTTTCTCGCTGGCCTACAGCCTGGCCACGGCGATTTTCGGCGGCTTCACCCCGGCGATGTCGACCTTCCTGATCCAGTACACCGGCGACAAAGCCGCGCCGGGTTACTGGATGAGCATCGGTGCGTTGTGCGCCCTGTGCGCCACGCTTTATCTGTACCGCCGTGCCGGTGGTCGTCTGCAACCTGTCGCGGCCTGAGGAAAACTCGCCATGAAAAAGCTATTTACGGTCACCGCCCTGCTCGCCGGCCTTGCGTTTAACCTCGCGGCCCAGGCCGAAGAACTGAGCGTGATGACCTCCGGCGGCTTCACCGCTGCCTATAAAATCCTCGGCCCGAAATTCGCCGCAGCCACCGGCAACACCCTGACCACCAGCCTTGGCCCGTCGATGGGCAAGGCACCGGAAGCGATCCCCAATCGCCTGGCGCGGGGTGAGCATGCGGACGTGGTGATCATGGTCGGCTACGCCCTTGATGAGCTGATCAAACAGGGCAAGGTCGACCCGGCGTCTCGCGTCGAGCTGGCCGATTCGCGGATCGGCATGGTGGTGCGTGAAGGCGCGCCGAAACCGGACATCAGCAGTGTGGACGGCCTGAAGAAAACCCTGCTCGACGCGCAGTCGGTGGCCTACTCCGACAGCGCCAGCGGCGTGTACATCGAGCAGCAATTGTTCAAGAAACTCGGCATCGAAGATCAGTTGAAACCGAAGGCGAAAATGATTGCGAAGATTCCGGTGGGCTCGGTGGTTGCCACGGGCGACTATCAACTGGGCTTTCAGCAGGTCAGCGAATTGTTGCCGGTGCCGGGTGTGAGTTTCGTCGCGAAGATCCCGGAATCGGTGCAGTCGGTGACGCGTTTCGCCGCTGGCATCCTGGTCAAGGCCCAACATCCAGAAGAAGCCAAGGCCCTGCTCGCTTATCTTGCCGCACCGGCCGCTCAAGCTGACGTGCAAGCCACCGGGCTGGACTCGGTCAAGCGTTGATCGATGGCGGCTGCACGCGCATTTCCACGACCAGCCGCTCCAGTTCCAACGCCGCCGGGGTCAGCGTGCGATCCCGGCGCTTGATAATGCCGACGCTGCGCATCACCTGCGGCGCGGTCAGCGGCACCCGCGTCAGGATCGGATGATCCGGCCCGGGCATCGCCATCAGCGGCACCGCCGCCACGCCCAACCCCGCCTCCACCAGGCCGATCATGGTCGTCACATGCCGCGTCTCACAGATGCTCTGACGCTGCGGCACCACCCCGCCCAAGGCCTGATCAAGCAGAAAGCGATTGCCCGAGGTTTTGTCCAGCGCGATGTAGTCCTGCTGATAAAACTCGTCCCACGTCACACTGCTGCGCCCTGCCAGCGGATGATCGCGACGGCAGGCGACAACGTAGCACTCCTGCACAAGCGGTTCGAACTCGACTTTGGCATCCTGCGTGCCGAGAAAACTCAGACCGAAATCCGCCTCGCCATTGACTACCGCGCTCAGCACATCGTGAGCGCTGGAATCGAGGACTTTGACTTTGATTCGCGGAAACTGCTGGTGATAACGCGCTACCACCCGCGGCATGAAGTAGTACGCCGCCGAGGGCACACAGGCGACGGTGACGTGGCCCAATCGCGTCGAGGCGACTTCGCTGATGCCGAGCAAGGCAATGTCGAGATCGTCCAGCAACCGCTCGACGCTTGGCATGAAGCCGCGCCCGGCCTGGGTCAGGCTGACCTTGCGCGTGGTGCGCTCGAACAGTTTCACGCCGAGGGCGTCTTCAAGCTTTTCGATGCGTCGGCTCAGCGCCGGTTGCGACAGGCGTACGGTGTCGGCGGCCTTGCGGAAACTGCCCTGCTCGACCACGGCGCGAAAGGCTTGCAGGTCGTTGAGGTCGAAGTTAATGGCCATGACGCTTCCGTGGATTGATTCGCAGGGGTTATAAATGTAACCAATTGATGCAAATTATTACAGCAACACCGAAAATCCCCTGTAGGAGTGAGCCTGCTCGCGATAGCGGTGTGTCAGTCACCGATCATGTCGACTGATATACCGCTATCGCGAGCAGGCTCACTCCTACAGGGAATCTCACTGGATCTGAAATTGGATCAACCCTTATCCTTGTCGCCCCCCGCCGTACCCGTAGTCAGGAGTCTTTCCATGCCCCATGAAGGCAATCTGTTGCAAGCCGCTGTCGTGTTTCTGTTCGCGGCGGTGCTCACCGTGCCTTTGGCCAAACGCCTGCAACTGGGCGCAGTGCTCGGTTATTTGTTCGCCGGGGTGATCATCGGCCCATCGGTGCTGGGCCTGATCGGCAACCCGCAGAGCGTTGCGCATATTTCCGAACTGGGCGTGGTGCTGCTGCTGTTTATCATCGGCCTGGAATTGTCGCCGCGACGCTTATGGGTGATGCGCAAATCGGTGTTCGGCGTCGGGCTGGCGCAGGTGCTGCTGACCGCGTCGGTGATCGGCGTGCTGGCCTTGTCGGTGTTTGGCCAACCGTTGAACAGCGCGATTGTGCTGGGCCTGGGTCTGGCGCTGTCCTCCACGGCGTTTGGCCTGCAAAGCCTTGCCGAGCGCAAGGAACTGACCAGCCCCCACGGGCGCCTGGCGTTTGCCATTCTGCTGTTCCAGGACATTGCCGCGATCCCGTTGATCGCCTTGGTGCCGATGCTCGCCGGCGTCGACCATCACACCAGCACCGCCGACGATATCCGTCACAGTTTGCAGGTGCTCGGCGGTATTGCGGTGGTGGTGATCGGCGGTCGTTATTTGCTGCGCCCGGTGTTCCGCGTGGTGGCGAAAACCGGTCTGCCGGAGGTGTCCACCGCCACGGCGTTGCTGGTGGTGATTGGCACGGCGTGGTTGATGGACCTGGTCGGTGTATCCATGGCGCTGGGGGCGTTTCTCGCCGGGCTGCTGCTGGCGGATTCGGAATATCGCCATGAGCTGGAAGCGCAGATCGAACCGTTCAAAGGCCTGCTGCTCGGGCTGTTTTTCATCAGCGTCGGCATGGGCGCCAATCTCAGCCTGTTGCTCAGCGCGCCGATCACCGTGTTGGGCCTGACCCTGTTGCTGATCGGCCTGAAATTGCCGCTGCTGTTTGTCGTCGGGCGTCTGGCCGGTGGTTTGAATAAAGTCAGTGCGATTCGCCTCGGTATCGTCCTCGCGGCCGGTGGTGAGTTTGCCTTTGTGGTGTTCAAGATCGGTCGCGATCAGGGCTTGTTCGAGCCGCGTCTGTATGACTTGCTGGTGTTGACCATCACCTTGTCGATGGCAGTGACGCCGCTGCTGCTGTTGGTCTGCGCGCGTCTGGTCAGCCCGAAAGTGCAGCCGGTGGAAGTGCCGGAGCAGTTCCGCCAGATCGACACCGACGCGCCACGCGTGGTGATCGCCGGCATGGGCCGGATGGGCCAGATCGTGGCGCGGATCCTGCGCGCGCAGAACATCAAATTCGTCGCGCTGGACACCTCGGTGGAAACCATCGAACTGTCGCGCAGCTTCGGCGGCGTGCCGGTGTTCTACGGCGACCCGATGCGCCCGGAAATCCTCCACGCGGCGAAGGCCGGCGAGGCAGAGTATTTTGTGATCGCCACGGACGATCCGGAAACCAACATCAAGACCGCCGAAGTGGTGCACAAACTCTATCCGCACATGAAAATCATCGCCCGTGCGCGTAACCGTCAGCACGTGCATCGCTTGGTTGACGTCGGTGCGGAGGCGATTCGCGAAACCTATTACTCCAGCCTGGAAATGAGCCGGCGTACATTGGTTGGCCTTGGTCTCACCCAAGCCCAGGCGGATGCGCGGATCAAGCGTTTCAAGCATCACGACGAACAGGTGCTGGAGGCGCAACACGCCGTTTACGACGACGCCGCCAAAGTCCTGCAGACCGCCCAGGAAGCGCGGGCGGAACTGGCCAAACTGTTTGAGTCGGATCAGCTCGAAGAGCAAGCGCGCAACAGCTGATCCTGCCTTGCACAGATCCACATGTGGGAGCGAGCCTGCTCGCGAAAGCGTCGTGTCAGTAACACTTCAATAACTGACAGATTGCCTTCGCGGGCAAGCCCGCTCCCACAGTGGTCGAGTCGAACCCATTTTCGTGTACGACATAAAACCCTGTGGGAGCGAGCCTGCTCGCGAAAGCGTCGTGTCAGCTAACACTTCAATAACTGACAGATTGCCTTCGCGGGCAAGCCCGCTCCCACAGTGGTTGAGTCGAACCGACTTTGGCGTGCGACATAAAATCCTGTGGGAGCGGCCTTGCTCGCGAAAGCGTCGTGTCAGCTAACACTTCAATGACTGACAGATTGCCTTCGCGGGCAAGCCCGCTCCCACAGTGGTTGAGTCGAACCGACTTTGGCGTGCGACATAAAATCCTGTGGGAGCGGGCTTGCTCGCGAAAGCGTCGTGTCAGCTACCACTTCAACAACTGACAGATTGCCTTCGCGGGCAAGCCCGCTCCCACAGTGGTCGAGTCGAACCGATTTTGGTGTACGACATAAAAACCTATGGGAGCGAGCCTGCTCTCGAAAGCGTCGTGTCAGTAACACTTCAATAACTGACAGATTGCCTTCGCGGGCAAGCCCGCTCCCACAGTGGTCGAGTCGAACCGACTTTGGCGTACGACATAAAAACCCTGTGGGAGCGGGCTTGCCCGCGAAGAGGCCGGCACAGTCAACATCAATCTTGCTGAAGTCAGGCCAGTTCCAGCGCGGGCGTAGGCTCGACCGCCGCAACTGCAAACCGATCCGCCAGAAACGGTGTGATGTCCAGCGGCAGCGGCTCGTCATTCACCAACTTGTCCAACAACACACCGGTAATCGCCGAAGTCAGAATGCCGGTGCGAAAGTGCCCGCAAGCATTCAGATAACCCTCCACCCCGCGCATCGGGCCGAGGATCGGCAATTCATCCGGCGAGCCCGGGCGCAGCCCTGCCCAGGTGCGTTTCAGGTTGACGTCGGCAAGCTCCGGCAAGCAGCGCACCGCGCCCTGCACCAGCCCGGCGATTTCCGGGTAAGTGGTGGTGACGTCGAAGCCTTTGTCCTCGGTGGTGCTGCCGATGAGGATTTCGCCGTTGTCCTTCTGCGCGACGTAGCAGTCGCTGGTGGTCAGGCAGCCGTTGAGGATTTTCGGCATGCGCTCGGTCAGTAGAATCTGCCCTTTCACCGGTTTCACCGGGATGCGAATCCCCGTGGCCCACTCGCTCAAATCCGCCGCCCAGGCGCCGGCGGCGTTAATCAGCGTCTTGCAGTGGAACACGCCCGCCTCGGCCGTCTGTACGCCAGTGACGCGTGTGCCGTGATGCAGCACGCCGGTGACGTTGGTGTTGACGAAAATGTCGACGCCGTTCTGCCGCGCGCCTTCCATGTAGGCGTCGGCCAGACGAAACGGGCTGACCTGATGATCGCAAAGAAACTCCAGCGCTCCGCGTGCTTCATGGCTGACGCTCGGTTCCGCCTCGCGCAGCGCAGCCTGATCAAGCCAGCGCACCTGGTCGGCCAAATGCGGAATGCAGCCGACGATGTGCTCGGCATAGAGCCGGTCTTCATCGTCATAAATCACGAACTTCAGTCCGGTCTTTTCAAACTTGAAGTCCATGCCGTGGTTGTCTTTCAATTCGCGGTGCAGCGCCGGGTAAAGCGCGTTGGACTGCAAGGCAAAGTCGAAAAACGATTCCGGCAGAATGTGCGGCGTGCTGGCGTCCACCGCCACCGCCGCGCCCTGGGTTTCGCGCTTGCGGTTGGCCGACATCATGCGGAAAAAAATGACCCCGCAACCGAGGCCGACCGACTCGCCAATCGCCCACAAACCGCCGGCCGAAGCGCGGGTCGCATTGCCGGGGCGCTTGGCGTCGATCAATGCAACCTTGAGGTCTTTGCGTTTGGACAATTGGTAGGCGCAGGACGCGCCGATCACGCCGCCACCGGCAATGACCACATCGTAGAACTTACTCATGGGCAGCGGCCTCCGTGCCGAGGGACTGGAACGCGGAAAAAGGCACCGGATCAATCGGAAAGCGCGGGCGCAGCCAGCCGACATCCTGGCGGCCTGTGGCCTGGCGCAGACGATCAGTGCAATAGCCGACGCACATGCGCCCCTGACAATCGCCCATGCTGACGCGGGTGCGCATTTTCAAGCTGGCGATGTCTTGCACGCCCTGCTCCAGCGCCCGATCGATGTCGGCGCGGGTCGCGTGTTCGCAGCGGCAAATCACCGTGTCGGCCGCCGGCAAAGCCGTCTGGCCGGCGCCGCGTTCGGTGTAGCGATCCACCGCAGCACGGAAACGCACGATGGCTTTAAGTTTGCTCAGGTAACGGTCGCGGCGCACGCGGGCCAAGTCTTCTTCAAGCACGCCGCGTTGCAGCAGCATTGAAGTCGCGGCGATCCTGCCGGCCAGCATCGCTGCTTCACCGCCGCGAATCCCGCCCATGTCGCCGGCCAGGTGCACATGGGGTGCATTGCTTTGCTGCCAGATATTTGCGTGGGCGCGCAGGTAGCCGTCGTCACTGAAACCGTGGTCGAGGCCCATCTGCTGACTCAGTTGGGTGCGCGGAATGAAGCCGTAACCGACGGCCAGGGTCTGCGCTTCGAAGCGTTCGACCCGCGACAGGTCCGGCTCCCAGGTCGCCGAATACGGGGCGACGCTGACGCTTCTCAGTTCGCCCTCGCCATGGGCTTCCACCACGCCCCAACCATAGCTCATCGGGATACCGTGTAATTTGAGGTACGCGAGCATGCTCAAGCCGTCGAGAAATAATTGCGGCTTGTTCAGCAGCGCCAGGCTTTCACGGGCAATTTTGCCGAAAGCGCAGGCCTCGTAGACACCCGCCACAGACACACCGGATGCATGCAACTGGGTCGCCACAAGCGGCAGCAACGGTCCTGTGCCGGCAATGATCACCGGCCCTTGCGGTTTGACCACGCCACTTTTGATTTGCAGTTGCAGACCGCCGAGCAGAATGACGCCCGGCAGCGTCCAACCGGGGAACGGCACACTACGTTCGTGGCAACCGGCCGCGAGCAGCAACTGTGGGTATTCGATTCGCTGCAATTGCTCCTCGTCGTCCAGCACCACCAGCGCCTGGGTACCTTCAGCGCCGACCACGCGGTGGTTGAGGCGTACGTCGATCAGCGCGGCGTGTTCATGGAATTCGCCATGCAGTTTTCCCAAAACCTCTGAATAGCGCGGCCCCAGATAATCCAGTTGCACGCCGTCACGCAGCGGCCCGCGATAGACCACGCCGCCCAGGCGCGAAGCCTCTTCAAGCAGGGTGCAGCGCACGCCGTGGCGCGCCAGTTCGATGGCCGCCGCCATCCCCGCCGGCCCGCCGCCGACAATCACCGGTTGCAGGCTCATACGACCTCCTGACCGACAACGCGGTTGACCTGGGTTTCAATCTGCATGCCGTCGCGCACCACGGTCTGACAGGCGCGGCGCTTGTGCCGACCGTTGATTTTTACCAGGCAGCACTGGCACACGCCCATGCCGCAATAGGCGCCGCTGATTTGATTGTGGTCGTTGCGGGCGATCTGCCGCACGCCGAGTGACTGGATGACAGTGAGCACGGTTTCGCCGAGGGCGGCGCTGACCGCTTGGCCGTTGATGTGGACAGTCATGTCCGCCTGCACCAAGGGCTGGATATCGAAGGGTCTTTCTAGGCAGTTCATTGCGATGTTCGTCCGTGAAAATTTCAGGGGAGTTTTGCGCCAGCTCCTTGCTGCACTACACCGTGCGCCCCGTTTTTAATGCTTTCCATGGGGCGGCTGCGGTACTCCGTCAGCGCAACAGGGTGCGCGTCAAAGCACTGTAGCTCATACCTCAGCAAAGGCCTGGATCATTTACGTTAGGCGATATCGCCAGAAGAAATATTGATCCAGGCCAGTGAAACGGGTGGCAGGTTCAACGATCAGTTGGAGAAAACGAACTGGCCTTTGATCTTCTTCGCGCCGAAAAAACCGAGGTCGGGAAACAACAGGTTTTTCAGCCACGCGACGTAGAAGATCATCGCCAGGGTGATTGCCACGCCGACCACCGTTCCGGTCGGGTCATCGCCGTATCCCTTGAACAGGCGCGGCACCTGGCTGATCGAAAGCACCACGTACACGGTGTAAGCGTGCGCCGCGTTGCGATAAAAACCCCAGGCGAACAGCAACGGCACGCCGCCAGCCAACAGCCCGAGGCCGATGGCGAATCCGGTGCTGATGGTCAGCCCGAGAAGATAGCCGCCCACCAGACCGATCAGCGCCTGAACATAGATCAGCCCCAGAAGGATTTTGATCTTGCCGGCGTGACGCTCAAGCAGAGCCGGATCGGGGCGTGAGCCAATCAGGTACGCCAGCGCCTTGTCTTTCAGCGCACCGCCGGAGAACGCTTTGAACGTCTCGGTTTTCGAGCGGCCGGCATCGAGCATTTCGCCGACCTGACGTTTGATTTCCTTCTTGTCCAACGTGTTCTTCCTTAATGAATAAATGGGGGTGAAGCCGAGGTGCACTTCGGGTGCGGATTGTCGCTTTGTTGAGTCGCCGAAAGCAAAAGGCTCAGGGATGCCTGAGCGTTGCGCAGTGACTAAACGCAATTTACCGACGTTGTTTAAATCACACGCGCTGTTACTGCATCAACCCTACAACACCTTGCGTCGCTGCCTACGGGTGCATCAGAATCCGCCGGCTTACACAGCTATGAGGCGGGATATATCGTTGCCCTGTCACTGCAAAACAGTGATCGGGTTTGGTAGCCCGTTTCTTGATAGTTGTATGGCGTCCCCTAAGCGGCCTCTATTTTCAGGCGCAGCTCTATATGGTGACCATGCGTGGGGCTCATTCGTGAGCGCCGGGGTTAACTATCTTGACCGGTCTACCAACCCGCGTGTGGCCGCCACCCTTCGTTTGGTAGCGATAGTGACGGCTCTTCATTCCTTCAAGGTAGAGAGTCAACTATGTTCAAAGTAACGCCAAACCCGCCAGAAGACGATTCGATCCCGTACGACCCGACGCTGGAGCCACAACGAATAAAAGAGGCCGCCGCTCGCGCCATTAACTTTTATCTGCCCCCAAAAACGTCGAAGACCACGATTGCGTCCCGCCAGCCCGGGCGGATCTTTCTCGTCGATCCTACGGTGGACGAGGAGACATTGCTCGTCGAAGCGTGTGAATCGCTGGCCGCGGCCAACGACATGGCCCGCGAGATAAGCACTGCCATCGACCCGGCACAGCGCCGATCAATGCTGATGTTGCAACAGGTGATCATGCTGAGTGAGCTGGTGGTCAATCGCGTGCTCGACAGCCGACGTGTGTCGAACTAGCCGCCACTGAGGCATGAGGGGGCACGCTCCCTCATTGCCAACACGCGCGCCATGGCGGCGGCGCGGCATTCTCATACCCGGACGCTCAAGCGGCTCTCATCGGAGTTTCAGCTGATGTCACAGACACCTCCCAACCCGGCGGCGGACATCAACGCCACGCCCTATAGCCCCAACACCCTGTTTAGGGTCAACCCGCAAGCCGACACCGAATCCCTGCTGGTCAACGCGTGCGAATCCCTGGCCTCCGCCACGGTGATGCTCGGTGATTTTGCCGCAAGGCTCGAAGGCTCACGGCGCAATACTCTGTTGGGCATTGCGCAAGTGGTCATGCTGGGCGAGTTGGCCGTGAACAAGGCGCTGGATAACGTTGTGCCTACCGAGTAATTCACCGCACCTGCAGTGGCAGCCCCAGAAAGCAAAAAGCCGCTTCCACCCGAAGGTGAAAGCGGCAGAGGCATCCTGCCTCAGAGGGATCAGTGCACGAACAGGGCGATCAGGATGATGATCGGAATCGGTACGCCGAGAAAGAACAGCAGTAATGAGCGCATGGTGACTCTCCTTTTAACGGACCGCAGTGGTCGTGGTGTAGGTGTCGACTTCGACGTACTCGACCGCATCGCGACGACGGCCGCCGAAGGTGGCTGCGAGGCTGGCGAAGAACGCACCGGCGAGCAGCGCGACGAACATCCACAGCGAGGTGTAGGCAGCGACTTTCGCGGCGCTGTCGGCGGCTTGCTGGGCTTTCAGTTTGGCGTCGGCGATGGCTTTCTGTGTGTTGGCATAAATTTCATCAACACGGCGTTCGGCATCGGCCTGGGTCAGGTTGGTGCGTTGCGATACGAGCTGTGCGAGGTAGGTACGGTCCTCAGGGCTGAGCTGACCGTTGGCCAGGCTCTGGGCGAAAATGCGGGTCACGGTGCCACGCGCCGCGTCATCGCTGACGGCCGCCGGACGGTCATCACGAAACAGACTGTCGACGAAGTAGCCGTACTGATCGCTGTCAGTGTTGGCGGCGGCAGAACCGGCCGCCTGACTCATCGCCCCGGCAGCGCCGCCAACGGCATTGGCACCGGCCTGCACACCGCCGCTGACGACGCTGCTGACCGAGCCGACCACCAGAACAGCGGTGACCAAAGTGGCTACGCACCAAGCCAGGAAACCGTGCGCGGTGTCGCGAAAGTAGACTTCATCACCGTGCATGTTGGCCCATTTCACCCGCAGCCGACCGGCTATATAGCCGCCCATGCCGGAAGCAATGATCTGCGTTACCGCCAGCCAGACAATCGTCGAAATGCCCAGGCCCTTGGCGCTGACGCCCTCTCCGGCCCACGGTGATACAGCCGAAAAGCCCAGGCCGAAACCGAGCAGCACGAGGATCATCGACAGCGCAGCGGCAGCCGCGGCACCGGCGAAGATCGCGCCCCAGGACACGCCGGACACACTGCTCGACTCTTCCAAGGCAGGATAATAGTCATCAGGGGATCTATTCATTGTTGTACTGCTCCAGGCATGAAAAATGGTGTTACAACTCGTCATGTGAGCAAGTGCAGTGACCGTGCCAGTTGCAGCGAACAAATAAATACTTGGTTTTCAATAAGTTATAAAAGACGAATTTGTTGAGACGTTGCAAATTGCAACACCCGCTGAATAACAGCGGGTTTTATGCATTGGCTGAGTCGATCATTTTCGCTTGTAGCTCTTGCTTCCGCCGGGCGTCAGGCAATACACGCCGCCACGCGGTCCTGTGCAAAACGAGCCGGTACCGCAGGCGCAACCATCGTCGCTCTGCAGGAAGTTCTGCGGGCGTACCGACTGGCGTTCGCCGAACATCGCCGCGCAGCTCTTCTTCGAACCGCTGATCGAGCCGTCATTGCACAGGAACAGATCGCCGTCGCAACGGTCAATTCCGCCTTTCTTGCCGGAACAAGGCGTGTTGGCAGACAGAGCGAGACTGCTGCTGAACACCAGCAAAAGCAGAACTATCGTCCTCCAGCCCCGGCTAATCAATATAATCACAGCGCCACTCCTGTTGGACTTTATGGCCAGATGATATCAATCTTCCCGTCATTAGGACGCTTGTCCCGGCGAATGGCAGCTACAACATGAAAGTTAATTTAAAGCGTCACGGCAAATTCTTGGCAAAATGCTGCCATTGCGTTTAACCCGATCAGCAGGCCTGCCTATGACTCGAATCTTGACCATCGAAGACGACGCCGTGACCGCGCGGGAAATCGTTGCCGAACTGAGCAGCCACGGGCTGGACGTCGACTGGGTCGACAATGGCCGCGAAGGCCTCGACCGCGCCGTCAGCGGCAACTACGACTTGATCACCCTGGACCGCATGTTGCCCGAGCTGGATGGCCTGGCCATTGTCACCACTTTGCGCACCATGGGCGTAGCGACGCCGATTCTAATGATCAGTGCGCTGTCCGATGTTGATGAGCGCGTGCGTGGTTTGCGCGCCGGTGGCGATGATTACCTGACCAAGCCGTTCGCCACCGATGAGATGGCGGCGCGGGTCGAAGTATTGCTGCGCAGGCAGAACAGCGTTGCCACTCAGGCCACCACGTTGACAGTCGCTGACCTGGAACTGGACTTGATCAGCCACGAAGCCCGGCGTGCCGAGCAGGTGCTGACGCTGTTGCCGACCGAATACAAGCTGCTGGAATTCCTGATGCGCAACAGCGGCCAGATCCTTTCGCGGATGATGATTTTCGAGGAAGTCTGGGGCTACCACTTCGACCCGGGCACCAACCTCATCGATGTGCACATCGGCCGTTTGCGCAAGAAGATCGACGCCGCCGGCCACGTGCCGCTGATCCGCACGGTACGGGGCTCGGGCTATGTCATTGCCGAACCCGTCTGACGGCTGGCGCTCCTCCAGCAGTCGCTTGCTGGCGCTGTACAGTTCACTATTCGTGGCCTGGAGCGCGATCCTCATGGGGGTCATGTATTACGAGGTGTCCGGCTACCTCGACAAGCTCGCCAAACACTCGCTGATGCAGCGTCAGCATCTGTTTTCGCACTTTCGCGGCGAACAGCTTGAAGACGCCCTCGCCGCGAGCATGACCTTCGACATTCGCGGCATCGACGCCTACGGCCTGTTCGACGCCAACGGTGTGTACCTCGGCGGTGCGCTCCAGCAAATCCCCGAAGGTCTGCCGCTGGACGGCAAGATCCACATGCTCGCCGAGTGCGCCGACTCCGACGACCCGACCCTGCCCAGCGACAGCTGCGATGCCGTGGCCACCCAGACTCGCGACGGTCGCTGGCTGGTGCTGCTGCGCGACAACGGCTCGCTGTTTGCGGTAACACGGATCATTCTGCACGCGTTGCTCTGGGGGGTGTCGCTGACGATTCTGCCGGGGATCGCCGGCTGGCATCTGCTGCGGCGGCGCCCGCTGCAACGGATCCGCGCGATTCAGGACCGTGCCCAGGCCATCGTCGCCGGGGATCTGGCCCAGCGTCTGCCGCTGTCCAATCGCCGCGATGAGCTGGACATGCTTGCCGCCATCGTCAACGCCATGCTTGAACGCATCGAGCGCTTGATGAACGAAGTCAAAGGCGTGTGCGACAACATCGCCCATGACCTGCGCACACCGCTGACCCGCTTGCGCGCGCAGTTGTACCGCATGCAGCAACAGGCCGGCGAAGGCACGCAGGAGGCGGCGCAACTGGATCTGGTGCTGGCTGAAGCGGATACGCTGATGGCGCGCTTTCGCGGTCTGCTGCGGATTTCCGAATTGGAGGATCGTCAGCGCCGCTCAGGTTTTATCGAACTCGACCCGGTGCAATTACTCGAGGAGTTACACGCGTTTTACCTGCCGCTGGCCGAGGAAGGCGATTTGCGTTTCCAGCTGAACATGCCGGAAACGCTGCCGCCCCTCAATGGCGACCGCGCGTTGCTGTTCGAGGCGCTGGCGAACCTGTTGAGCAACTCGATCAAGTTCACCCCGCCCGGTGGAACGGTGATGTTGCGTGGGGTCAACGCGGACGGGCGAACGCGCATCGAGGTTCACGATTCAGGCCCGGGGATTCCCGAGGCTGAACGTGAAGCGGTGTTCCAGCGTTTCTATCGCACCGAAGGCGGACAACCACACAGTGGCTTTGGCCTCGGCCTGTCGATTGTCGCGGCGATTGTCAGCTTGCACGGTTTCAGCCTTGAAGTCGGCAGCAGCGATCTGGGCGGGGCGAAACTGCTGCTCGATTGTCGGCAGAGCTTGATTGAAAACTCCTGATCCCCACTTGAAACGCAACCCCTGTAGGAGTGAGCCTGCTCGCGATAGCGTCGTCCCAGTCGATACCTATGTTGACTGACACACCGCAATCGCGAGCAGGCTCACTCCTACAGTGGGATTGTGGTGTTCTCAGGTTGGGTAATTCGCCCGCAGGGCGTCGAGGCCGCCTTGGTAGATGCCAGTGAACAATGCCACCACTTCGTCATCGCTCACGCCGACGGCGTTAAAGCTTCCCGACCAGATGACCCGGGCGCCCTGCCCTTGGGCCTCGACCTTGATCGTTGCCAGATAATCACTCGCCGGGAACGGTGCCTGTTCGATTGAATAGGTGTAAGTCTTCGCGGCGTTATCGAAGCTTTGCAGACGCTCGATTACCACGGCACCGTCCGCAGTGCGCAGGGTGCGGACACGCCCGCCTTCGCTCAGCTCGCTGCTGGCAATGAACGGCAGCCAATCCGGCAGCGTGTTGAAGCCGCCGATCAATTGCCAGACCTGTTCGGCCGAGGCCGGGATGTCGATGGTTGCGGATGCTGTTGGCATAAAAACCTCTCTCTCGAAGCATTCAGATAGTCGGATTTTAACGGTATGAACAGCGCAAAAACCTGTGGGAGCGAGCTTGCTCGCGAAGGCGAACGGACATTCGCCACAAAATCTGATGTCAGTTTTTTTGCAGGCGTAATCGACCATTGCTGTCCACATCGACACGCAGCGCGTCGTAACTGGCCAGCGTCGCGTGCGCCGTTTCAATCGGGTGTTGATGAGTAGTGGTGATGATCATCAGCGCCGCCCCCGCCGCTTCCGCTGCCTGGATGCCGACAGCGGCGTCTTCGAAAATCAGGCAGTCCGCAGGCTCGACGCCAAGCCGTTTCGCAGCGAGCAAATAACCCGCAGGATCAGGCTTGCCGGCCTGTACGTCTTCAGCCGTGATCATCACCGCCGGTTCGGCAATTCCCGCTGCCGCCATTCGCCGCAGGGCCAGGTCCCGTGGCGCCGAGGTCACCATGGCCCAACGGTCTTGCGGCAAGCGGTTGAGAAATGCCGCTGCGCCGGGAATCTCGACAATGCCTTCGACATCGTCGATTTCCGCCGCGGTGATAAACGCCGCTTGCTCCTGCGTATTCACGCCCGCCAGGTTCAGGCGCGTGATCGTATCGATGGCCCGCGCGCCATGAATGGTCGGCAGAAACGCCTCGACATCGACGCCATGGCGCACGGCCCAGGCTGACCAGATGCGCTCGGCGGCGGCGATGGAATTGAGGACGGTGCCGTCCATGTCGAACAGGAAAGCGCCGAAGGCGCGCTCGAAAACCGATGTGTTAGCAGACAAAGGGGCAAATCCTCTGACAGATGGCCGGGCAGATGAGCACGGCAATGTAGCATTGTCAGTGCAGGCGCGGTGCCTTGGCTTTGAACGCGCTCTCGACGCAATCGAGCAACTGGCCGATCGCCCACGGCTTCTTGATGAACGCGACCGTGTGCTTGACCCCCGAGGTTTCCGGCGTTTCATAGCCGGACATGACCATCACCGGTTTTTCCGGCCAGCGGTCGCCGACCAGATTGGCCAGGTCGGCACCGTTGAGGGTGCCGGGCATGGTGATGTCGGTCAGCAACAGCGCGACGTCCGCCGCATGCTGCTCCAGATACAGTGATGCAGCGTCGGCGCTGATTTGCGGTTCGACCTTGAACCCTTCTTCCTGAAGAATTTCGCAGAGAAATTCCAGAATCAACGGATCGTCCTCGACAACCAGAATCAATCCGCCAGGAAGGTGCGCGCTCGACGTAGGTGTAGGGCACATGAACAGCACTCCCCCGAATTACATTTTCGAATAGCGGCTTGAATCCGCTGCTTATCTGGTATGAGCAGCGCGCCTTGCATAAATTCATTTTTGATACAGGTGTTTTCTACAAGGTGTTGTTTTCGGGCGGCAACGAGCCTCCCGAGCGCTCATTTATGGTTAAAATGCCGGCCCTTTTCTGGCCGATCCTGACCGATGAACCCTCAAGCCCTTGCCACCCTTCAAGCCCATTTGCTGCCTGCACTGACGGCAGCACCCAGCGAAACCCGCCGCCTGTTTCACGGCCGTGGACGTTGCTGGCCGGGGCTGGAGCAACTGACCGTGGATTGGTTACAGGGCGTGGTGCTGGTGTCGCTGTTCAAGGAACCGGCGCCGGAGCAATTGCAAGGTCTGAAGGAAACGCTGCTGCAACTGACCGCTTCGCCGCAATGGCAGCAGTGCGGCGCGCACACCTTGTTGCTCCAGCATCGATACCTGCCGCAAAGCACGGCCGAATGGCTGATCGGTGAGGAAATCGACGAAATGACCATCGTCGAGGGCGGCTTGCAGTACCGCGTCGACCTGGGCCGCAAGCAGAACACCGGACTGTTTCTGGATATGCGGTTTGGGCGCAACTGGGTGCGCGAACAGGCGGCAGGCAAGCGCGTGCTGAACCTGTTTGCCTACACCTGCGGTTTTTCCGTAGCGGCGATCGAGGGTGGCGCCAGCCATGTGGTCAATCTGGATATGTCCCGCGCGGCGCTGAGCCGGGGGCGCGACAACCATCGCTTGAACGGCCACGACCTGAGCAAAGTGAGTTTTCTCGGCCACGACCTGTTCAAGTCCTGGGGCAAAGTGATCAACAGCGGGCCGTACGATCTGGTGATCATCGATCCGCCGTCGTTCCAGAAAGGCAGCTTCTTGCTGACCAAGGATTACCAGCGTGTCCTGCGGCGCCTGCCGGAACTGCTGACAGCGCAAGGCACCGTGTTGGCCTGCATGAACGACCCGTCGTTCGGCCCGGACTTCCTGATTGATGGCGTGACCCAGGAAGCGCCGAGCCTGCGCTTCGAACAGCGGCTGGACAACCCGCCGGAGTTCCCCGATATCGACCCGCAAAGCGGCCTCAAGGCTTTGGTCTTCCAGCGCACCACCTGACGCACCAGCAATCCCTAGGAGCGAGCCTGCTCTCGAAGGGGCCTGTACAGTCAGAATCCCCGCTGCCTGACACACCGCCTTCGCGAGCAAGCTCGCTCCCACATGGGCCGCGGCTAGACACAACAGCCACTGAAGCCACAAAACCTGTGGGAGCGAGCCTGCTCGCGAAGGCGCCAGCACAGCCAACATCCCCGCTGCCTGACACACCGCCATCGCGAGCAGGCTCACTCCTACATTGGCTGCGGCTAGACACAACAGCCACTGAAGCCACAAAAACCTGTGGGAGCGAGCTTGCTCGCGAAGGCGCCAGCACAGCCAACATCCCCGCCGCCTGACCCACCGCCTTCGCGAGCAGGATCACTCCTACATTGGCCGCGGCTAGACACAACAGCCACTGAAGCCACAAAAACCTGTGGGAGCGGGCTTGCTCGCGAAGACGGTCTGTCAGCCGAAGCCGAATCGACAGGAAATCGCGGTGATTCAGGACGACTGGCGGTACTTGAGTCGGCCTGCGCGCGCTCCTAGGATGAACTTACGCAGTGACTGGACTGATCCGGCGCTGCGTAGACGCGGGTGTTCTGAACCCTAATCAAGCCCACGTCTTGCTGCACATGCCCCTTGAGCCTCACGGGCTCTACTTCCTCCCCATCAAAGAGCTTTGAGGCTCTTTTTTTTGTCTGCGCGCATCAGTCCCCAGCCGGCGCCTCAGCGCGAATCGAGCGCCATGCCGCTTGCGCGAGTATTCCGCGATAGGCGGTCGGACTGCCCTTGACCCGACCGGCCAGCCAGGCCCGGCAATAGCTGTCTGCCTGGCCGATGATCAGCGATGGCAACAGTTCGGCGGGCAGCTGCTGAAGTTCAGCGGCGCGCCCGGACTCAGCCAGCCATTGGCGCAGACGCAGATTGCGCGTTTTGTTGCGCTCGGCCAGCTCCTCCTTGAACGGCCCTTTTGTCACGGCAAAGCGCGCGTGGTACTGAAAACGCGCCCACTGCGGCTGTTGCTCGACCCAGTCGACGTAGCTGAAAACCAGCGCCTGCACGCCTTCTTCGGTGGTCTTCGCCGCGTCCAGATACGCATCGCGCAGGCGCGCCTGATCCTCCAGCGCGGTGAAAAACAGCGCCGCCACCAAACCTTCCTTATTGCCGAAATGGTGGTAGATCGCGCCGACGCTGGTGTCGCATTCGGCGCGAATCATCTCGATGGTGGTGGCCTCGATCCCCTGTTCGTTGAACAGGCTCAGGGCCTTGCGAAAAATATCGCGCTTGAGTTCGGCGCGGCGGCCGGGGTAGCTGCGTTCCAGTAAATCGGCGGTGTCCATGCTGCTTGAGGCCTGAAGACGAGGTGGAAAAAAGGCAGGCATTGCCCGTGAGAAAAGCACGCCTAGGTTGACAGATTTCCCTCAGACAGAATACCGTTCCGTTACAGAACATTATTCTGTAACGGAATATCATTCTGCCAACCAGCCTAAATCAGGGGTCTTTCTCATGAGTCAGTCGCTCAGCATGTTCAACAGCGTCGGTGCCGATGCTTTCAGCAAAATGGCCTGCCAGTTCGCACCGTATTTCAGCACCATCAATCCGCTGATCAGTGAACTGCGCCCAAACGCAGCCACCGTGCACGTGCCATTTCGCAAGGAGATCACCAATCACCTCGGCACGGTGCATGCGATCGCCCTGTGCAACGCGGCAGAACTGGCCGGCGGGATGATGACCGATGTGTCGATTCCCGACGGCGCTCGCTGGATCCCCAAAGGCATGACCGTGGAATATCTGGCCAAAGCCAAGACCGATGTGACCGCCGTCGCCAGCGCTGAGGGGGTGGATTGGCACAGCGATGGCGACAAGATCGTTACCGTCGACATCCACGATAGCGAAGGCAAGAAAGTGTTCACGGCGCGGATCACCATGAACGTCAAGCTCGGTTGAGATTGCAGACACAAAAAAGCCCTTGCTGCGCGGTTCGCAACAAGGGCTTCTGGCCTACAGCCAAATCAGTGCAAGGTCAGGCGCTGACGGACAAATGCTTCAACGTGGCGACTGGTCTGATCCAGGTGCCGGTCACGCTGTTTTTCCGCATCGAGCATCGCGCGCTTGCCGTTTTTCTGCAGCAGGTAGGTGTGAATCTGTTGCACCTCCAGCGAACGGTAGATCGGCGTCGTGTCGATAAAGCCGCGCAGGCCGTTGCTGCGGTAATGCCGGGTGCTCATCAGCACCTGGGTTTCGCGCTGACCGATCACCTCGAAACCCATCGCCTCGAAATACGGCACCTTGCCGACGCTACACGCCAGTTCCGCATGGGGATACCGCCCGACCATCTCGGCGATCATCGCCCGCGCCACACCCTGACGGCGATGCCCGTCGCGCACCGCCAGGTAAGCGACGCTGCACGCTTCCCAATCGCCCTGCACCGGCAGGTACAACAGAAAGCCGATGACTTGTTCCGGGTCGTCATCAGCGCTGGCAACCAGCAACTCCACCTCGGTGCCCTTCTCGCCATTCAACGCTTCCAGATACAGATGCACCTCATAGCCGACCGCGTACTGATAAACGTTGTACAACAGATTGCTCGGGCCGAGGCCGACGGCGCTGATGTCGGTCAGGTAATCGACGACCATTTGCAGGATCTGGCTGTTGACGCTTTCGGGGCATGGGGTTGTGTAGTGGGTGATGCGTGGCATGGGCGAACTCCGGCGGAAAACCGCGACATCATACCCTGTGCTTTCCCCCAGGCATGCACGGATCACAGACCGCTCACTTGATCCGATAGTGAAAGGTATTGCGCACCGCCGGCACGGACACCGCGACGCCGTCGATGATCCGCGGCTGATACTTGAACGTCTGCGCCGCGGCCAGCGATGGCCGGATGAACAGCGGATGGCAGCCGTCGAGGACCCTGGGGTTCTCGACCCGGCCCTGCGGGTTGACCGTGTACTCCACGGAGCAATCGCCTTCGATATTTTTGTCCAGTGCACGCTCGGGATACTCCGGCGCCTCTTTGCTCAGCGGCAGGTATTGACGGCTGTCGGCGAGCGCCTGCTGACGGGTGCGCTCGGCCTGCTGCGCTTGCTGCTGTGCCTCTTGTTGCGCCGCTTGCTGTTGCGCCAGCCGTTGCTGCGCAGCGGCGGTTTCTTGCGCTTGCTGCTGCTCGCGTTGCTGCTCGGCCTGTTGCTCGCGCTGGCGTTCCTCCACGCGTTTGCGGGCCAGTGCCGCGGCTTGCGGTTTGTGTGCCGCAGGTTTTGCCGCCGCGAGCGGTTTCGCAGGGGCGACGGCAGCAGCCGCCGCCGGCTCGACGATCGGCGCAGGCGCGGCAACGGGTTCAGGTGCCGGAGCGGGCGCGGCGGGCGCGACCATCACCAGTTGCGTGGTCAACACGGGCGGCGGTTTGCCCTCAGGCGCCGGCGCCGACCATGTGTGGATGAGCAAGCCCAGCACCACCGCGTGCAGGGCCAGCGCCAGCGCGGCGGCGAGACTGTGCTGACGCAAATTCCGACGGGGCATGGACGCGGTCATCGTAGAAGGACTGTGCATGATCATCGCCGTCATTGCGGGGCCTCGGTCACCAGCCCGAGGTGGCTCACCCCGCCCTGCTGCAACACCGCCATCGCCGCGACCACCCGGCCATAACCGGCGTCCTTGTCGGCACGGATGTACACTTGGGTGTCGGGGCGTTGCGCGACAATCTGCTCGACCTTGGCGCGCATGTCATCGAGGGCGACGGCGCTGTCGGTCTGGTGCTGCGTATCCAGCTCGCCGCCCAGGTTCCAGTAATAACCACCCTCGGCTTTTACCGACAGCGTCAGAATCTGCTGGCGCGTGTCGCTGGCCAGGGCTTCGCTGGCAATTTTCGGCAACTCGACTTTTACCCCTTGGGTCAGCATCGGTGCGGTCACCATGAAAATCACCAACAGCACCAGCATCACGTCAATGTAAGGCACCACGTTCATTTCGGCCTTGGGGCCGTGCTTGCGTTGCGGCCGGACGAGCATCGTTGTCTCTCCTTCACGCCGCAGCGGCAATGTTCATTGGCGTGCCGTGCAACTGGCGATGCAGGCGCACTTGCAGTTCGTTGCCGAAGGCGTAGTAACGCGTCAGCAGGGTCTGGCTGCGCGCCGCAAACCGGTTGTAAGCGATGACCGCCGGGATCGCCGCGAACAGGCCGATGGCGGTGGCAATCAACGCTTCGGCGATGCCCGGCGCAACCGTTGATAGCGTGGCTTGCTGGACCTGAGACAAACCGAGGAAGGAATTCATGATGCCCCACACGGTGCCGAACAAACCGATATACGGACTCACCGAACCGACCGTGGCGAGGAACTGCAAACCTTTTTCCAGCTGCAATTCTTGCTCGCTGATGGCCACATGCAGTGCCCGCTCTACGCCTTCCTGGACGGCGTCGGCGTGATTGCCGGCGTGCTGATTGAGGTGGCGAAACTCAGCGAATCCGGCATTGAAAATCGGCTCGATCCCCGCCTCGGCAGCATCGACCTGCGCCGTTTCGCGGTACAGCGGCAACAATTCCGGGGTCGAACGAAAACGCTGGAGGAACGCGCTCAACTGACGGTCGCGCCGTTGCAGCACGCGGCCGCGCTGGATGATCAGATACCAGCTGACCAGCGAGGCCAGTAACAGGGTGAGCATCACGGCTTTGACCAAGAGACTGGCATCGCTGATCAGCCCCCAGATCGTCATGTGTTCGAGCGTGGCCTGCATGGTAAATCTCCTTGTGGCAATGGCCGGTGCGGTCAAGGCAACAACCGCACCGCTATTCGATGAAAAATGGATGACCGATTGATGACGGCTCAGGGCAACTTCAGCGCTTTGGTCACCTCGGCCCAGGGCACGAACTTGAAGTTCTGACTTTGCTCGGGCATGCGCTTGCGGCCGTCCTGCACCACCAGCAAGCCCTGGCTCCAAGGCCCGCCGAGGTTGGCCGAGGTGGCCTCCAGACCGTCGGTTTCCGACGCTCCGTCAATCCCGGCGGACGCATTGAGGCCGACCCGGAACGCCCCGCGCACAGCAAAGGGCGGCTCGGCGTCCAGCAGCAGATAGCTGTCATTGCCCTGGCTTGAGACCACGAGGTAATCGCGCGTCTGGCTCTGATACAGCGCCAGCCCTTCAACATCAGCGTGCAGCGGCCCGCCAACCTTGATCACGCTGGTCAGGGTCGCGGGCTGATCGGCACGGGCATCCACGGCCCAGACACCGACGTCCTCTTCACCAATAAACAGACGCTGGCGCTGGTCGTCGGCAACGCAACCTTCAGGCTGGCTATCGACCTTGAAACGCCGCACCAACTCGCCCTGAACCTTGCCGTCGGGGGCGCCAAGCCGGTATTGCAGAAAGGTGCCATCCTTGTCGTTGGCGATGGCGTAGATTTCGCCGCTGGCCGGTTGAAACAGGCACAGGCCGTAGATGTCCTGCAACGGCGTCGGCACTTCGCCGATGGCGCGCAGTTGGCCGCTGTGGCGGTCGATGGCGAACAGGCTGAGGCTGTTGTGATCGCGATGGCTGGCCACCGCCAGATCCACCGTTTGCGTACCCAGTTTGAAGTGGGCCCGCACATCCACGTTGTTCAGGCGTCCGACCGGCAACTCCTGTACTTGCCGGCCTTGCAGGTCATACACCAGCAGGCCCTGCTTCTTGTTAGTGCCGAGCACGCGGCTGAGCGACGGTTGCTGCGGATGCACCCAAATCGCGGGATCATCCGCCGCATCGCCCTGACGCGCGACCGGCGCGCTCTGCGCCTGCGCAGTCACGGTGGGCAGCACCGGCGGCAGCGGCACCGGCGTGGCTTGCCAGTCGAGATGGCCTTGGTAAACGCGGCCATCGTCATCGTCACGAATCAGCACCTGCAAACCGCTGCCGGCTGGCTGCACAGCGAGATCCTGCGGTTCCTTCAACCCCGCCAAGGGCAAGGTCGCCTGCGCCGTCCAGCCCTCGTCCTGCTGTTGATAGAGGTGCAACTGTGCGGCTTTCGGGTCAAGCCCGAGGATGCCACCAGGGAGCACGGCCATCGCGCCGGCCTCGCCACTGATCTGGCCGAATGGTTCGCGCAGGGCCACCGGCGAGCGTATCACCTCGGCCTCAGCCTGCGCGGGGTAGGCCCACCAGCCGACGTTTTCTTCGTTGACCAGCAGTTGCTGCGCAGCGTCGTCGACCCGACAGTACGTCGCCGACGGTGGCAATGGCAGGCCGCGCACGCGCTGGGCTTGAGCGTTGAGGGTGACGCCGCTGCCCACCAACCATTGCTCGCCCTTGCCCTCCTCACCGACGAGAAAAACAAACAGGTTGTCGGCGTCGTCGCGGTACAGGCACAGGCCGTTCACGGCGAAGTCCCGGGTGGGCAAATACAATGGCGTGCCCCATTGCCGCCGCTCGGCATTCAGGCCCACGACCAGCGCCTGCTGGCGCGCGGTGTCGAGGCTGGCGACCCACGTGCCGCGAGCGGATGCGCGGCTGTCCAGGCTGCTGAACGAACCTTGCAACCGGGCGCGCTCGGCGCCTTGGGCATCGAGCAACAACAGACCTTGCGCGGGGCTTATCGCCAGGCGCAGGTCTCCGGGCAGAAAACTCAGTGCCTCAAGCTTGAGCGTCGGCGCCCACGGTTCGAGCGTCAGGCTCGGCGTGGCCGCCAGGGTCGGGCCGGCGAACAGGCTGATCAGCGTCGCCAGCAGCCAGCGTGGGTGTCGCGAATGAATACTCATGAACCGGCAGAATCCTTGTCGTGCGTGGATAGACGGCGGCACCCGGCCGCCAGCCGAGGCTTAAAAATGAGTGAAGGTCAGGCCGAGCTTGTAGGTCGGGCCGTATTCTTCGTACTGACCGTTGTAGGAGCGGTGGCCGGTGTAGACGAAATACGACTCGTCGGTGAGGTTCTGCGCCTCGAAGCTCAACTGCAGATTTTTTGTCAGCGAATAACGCGCGCTGAAATCGACGAAGGTCTGCGCATCAACATGCAGGTCATGGTCTTTGTCATCGATCGACGCCAGCTCATAGAGGTAAGCGGATTTGTAATTGGCCGACAGGCGCAGGCTGACCTTGTCCTTTTCCCAACCGAGCATCAGGTTGCCGACGGTGTCGGACTGGCTCGGCAGATCGATGCTACGTTTGCGCTGAGTGCCTCTGGCAGTATCGAAGCCTTCGATGTCGGCACTGGAGCGGCTGAACGTGGTGTTCGCGCCCAGCAACAGGCCGTCCCACGGCGCCGGCAACCAGTCGAATTTTTGCGAATAGGCCAGCTCCAGGCCGTAGAGTTTGGCGCTGTCGCCGTTGGCGAAGGTGTGCGCTTCGGAGAAATTGGTCCAGGCACCGGTGCCGGCAAGGTCGGTGTTGTAGACGAAGTTTTCGATGTCCTTGTAGAACACGAACGCCGAGACCGTACCGGCGCGGCCCATGAAATGTTCGATGCCCAGATCGAGGTTGCTCGACTCCAGCGGTTTCAGATCGGGGTTGCCGAACGTCGCTTCATCGTCGTCAATGACAAACCCTGGCGCCAGTTGGCCGAAGGTCGGGCGCACCACGGTCTTGGTCCAGGCCGCGCGCACCTGGGTGTTTTTGTCCAGTTGATAACGCGCATGCAAGCCCGGCAGCCAATGGTGATAACGACGCTGAGTCTTGGTGGCCTCGAAGTCGCCATCGGTGGCGCCAGTGCCTTTGGCTTCGAATTCGGTGCCCTCGTAACGCAGGCCGGCGATGAAGCGCCAGTCATCGATGTCGATCGTGTTCATCAGGTAACCGGCGTTGATGTCCTCGCTCATCTTGAAATCGTTGACCGTCGATTCGGTCTGGTCGTAGAAATCCGCACGGTTCAGCCCGCCGATGAGGTTCTTGATCGCGCTGCCACTGATCCCCGGTCCGAACTGACCCAGGCGATAATCCACCGAACCTTTGGCGAAACGATCGAGGTTGAGCTGCGCGTCATTGAAGCCGAGGTCGTCAAAGTCCTCATAGACCCAGGCGTCGAGGTCGTTGTCCTTGTTGCGCCGGCTGACCTTGCCGCCGAATTTGACCTGCGAGGCATAGCCGCTCAGGTCGTAGTCGCGGGCCAGGTCCAGGCGCAGGTTTTTCTCGGTGTCGGTGGTGTTCTGCTTTTCCCAGTCGACCTTGTCGAGGCTGAACTGACTGGCGTTGTAGAAGTTCTGGCCAATGATCGGGCGCGGTTTGTCGTTGCTGTAGAAGCCGCTGTCGGAAAAGTCATCAATGCCTTTGAACGCGGCATTGGCGATGTGCCCTGGGCTGTCTTCGCTGGAGCGGCTGTAGCCGGCCTGACCGCTGAGGGTCCAGAGGCCAAGCAGGCGTTCGCCGCCGAGCACGTAGGACTGGATTTGCTGGGTTTCCTCGCGCTGCTTGAGCTTGCGACTGCCTTCGGCATCGCCGAGCACACCGGCCACCTGAGGCTCGACGAACTCAATAGCGGTCGAGTTACGGGTTTCGCTGTCCTTGTAGCGGCTGTACAGCGTGCGCAGGTAATAGCTGCTGAGGTCGTCAGGTTTGTAATCGAAATTGACACCTGCGCCGGTGCGTTCGCGGCTGATGTCGTAGTCGCGCTGTTCAAACTCTTCAAGTTGCGCACCGCGCTGGAAATCCCAGGCGCCGCCGGTTTCGACGTTGTCCGAACCGAAGTCGCGCTTCTGCCAGCTCAATGCAGCCGCGACGCCAAAGTTGTCGATGCCATCGCCAAGGCTGAACCGGTTACTGACCGCACCGGAAAATTTCGGGCTGGTCTGATGCGTGTTCTTGTCGTAGCTGGCTTCGGTGCCGCCGGTGTAGAACAAGCCTTTGTGATCGAACGCCGAAAGGCTTTTGACATCCACCGTGCCGCCCAGGGAGTTGGCGTCCATGTCCGGGGTGAGCGTCTTGATCACCGACAGCGACTGCACCAGCTCCGACGGCAACACGTCCAATGCCACGGCACGGCGTTCGCTTTCCGGTGACGGCACCAGTGTGCCGTTGATGGTCACGCTGTTCAGATCCGGTCCCAGGCCGCGCACGCTGACGAAACGCCCTTCGCCCTGATCGCGCTCGACGCTGATGCCGGGCAAGCGTTGCGCCGCTTCGGCAACGTTTTCATCCGGCAGCTGCGCGACGCCATCAGCGTGCACCACGCTTTCGATGCTGTCGGAACGCCGCTGTTGCTTGAGCGCCGAGTCGATACTGGCAGCCTGACCCACCACTTCAACATGCTCGACATTGGCGCTGGCATCGGCGGCGTAAAGCCGCTCGCTGGTCATCGCCATGGCCAAGGCGGTCAGGGTGAAACTGAAGAGCCCGACGGTGCCGCTGCGCTGGTACATGTGTGTCCCCCAAAAGAGTCCGGTCCGGCCAGGCAAGTGGCCCGGCAACTGGAGGGGCACGCTAGGGGCGGCGCGTGACGCTTCTGTGACAGGATTGACGGGCGAGCCGTTTAAGTCGGGGTTTTGCAGGATCTGGCCGGCAGAATGAGCTGAAATGACCTCCCCCACCCGGCACTTGAACCTGTGGTACCGAGCTTGCTGGTGAAGGCCGCGGCACCTGCAGCCTGATCGGCCGCAGACACCGTGCCTTCGCGAGCAAGCGCGCTCCCACAAGGTCGGCGCTGTTTTTTCAGAAATCCCCTGCACAACGATGAGCTGATCCGACCCGCAGCCGCTGTCACCCTACTGTCACAAGCATCTGCTGTGCTGGCGCGCATTGCTTCTTCGCCACAGGATCGCGGCCATGTTCTCAGTGCTCAAACCCCACCGTTGGAAACTTGCGGCACTGCTGGTGGCGGCCAATCTCGGTCTGCTCCTGCATCTGGCCTGCGGAGAACTCAAGCCGATCAGCGAATGGGTCTGGCTCGATATCGTCGGCGAAGGCGGCTCGGCGCTGCTCGCCCTGATCTGGCTGGCGCTGGTGCTTAAAAGCCGACCGGCCGGGCGCGTAACCAATTATCTGGTGCTGGGCCTGAGCGGCATTTTCTTTTCCTGGTGGATCGACAGCCTCGACGAATTCATCCGCTTGCCCGACAGCATCACCTGGGACCACTGGCTGGAATCCGGACCGATGCCCGTGGGGATGGTGTTGCTGACCCTGGGCATTTATCACTGGCATCGCGAGCAACTGGCGATCAGCGCGCAGATGGAAAAACGCGAACGGTTGTTCCGCGAACACCGGCTGTTCGACAAACTCACCCCTCTGGGCAGCGCCGACTACCTCAAGCGCCAACTGGCCGATAGCCTCGTGGAGAGCGTCGCGCAGCAGCAGCCGCTGTCGTTGCTGGTGCTGGATCTGGACAACTTCGCTGCCATCAACCAGGCCTACGGGCACGCCGAGGGCGATGCGGTGCTGCAAGCGTTGAGTCATTTGTTACTGCTCAACCTGCGCCATCAGGATTTGCTCTGTCGGCTGGCCGGCGACCGCTTTGTGGTGTTGCTGCCCAACACGGGCGAACGCCAGGCGCAGGCGATGGCGCAGGAACTGCAACAGGCCGTGCAAGCGTTGGCACACAAGACGCGCCAGCATGGCGAGCGGCTGCAACTGTCGGCCTGCACCGCCGCGGTCATGGCGTTGGAGGAGACGCCCGAGGCGCTGCTCAAGCGTCTGAACCTGGCGCTGGCCCGAGCCAAATCGCCCCTGGCGAAAAGCGCTTGAGGCCGACCATGACCGTCAAGACCACGTGGTACGAAGCCGACAGCCGTTTCATTCCCGGGCATTACCAACCCGCCACCCTGATCGACCTGGCCCTGTCCCGGGATATCGACAGCCACCGTCTGTTGCGCGGCACCGGGCTGTTCCATGAGGACATTCTGGCCGGCCAGACCCGTTTGAGTCCGCAGCAGTTTCTCGGGTTGATCGGCAACAGCCGGCGCTTGCTCAATGCCGACGACAGTAGTTTTCTGTTCGGCCAGCGCTTGCTGCCCGGACACTACGGCGCAGCCAGTCACGCCTTGCGCCACGCGCAAAATTTGCATCAGGCCCTCGACACGCTGATCCAGCAACAGGCGTTGCTGAGCCCGTTGATGACCCCGCGACTGTTACTCGATGAACGCTTCGCCTACATCTACTGGCTGGACAGCTGCGGTGCCGGCGAGCAATGGCGCTTCCTGCTCGAAGCGGGCATGACCTCGCTGGTGGCCATGAGTCAGTGGCTCAGCGGGCAGCGTCTGCCGTGGGAATGCAGCTTCAGCCACGCAGAACCGCGTTACGTTGAACAGTACTGGGTGCATCTGGGCGAACAGACCCGGTTCGAACGGCCGCTGGACCTGATGCGTATCCCCCGGGAATACCTCGCTCGCCCCTGGCCGGGTGCCTCGGCGACGGCGGGCCAGGTCGCACGCCAGGACGCGCTGCGCGAGATCGAACATCTGGGGTTCGCCGCCAGTTTCACCGATTGTCTCTACGCCCACCTGCAAGACCATGTGCGCCAACCGCCGAGCCTGGAACAAGCCGCTCAGCATTTTTCCATGAGCGCTGCGACTCTCAAGCGCAAACTGCATAAACACGACACCGGGTTCCAGCAACAGGTGGACCGGGTGCGCAAACATGTGGCGCTCTACCTGTATCAGGTCAAAGGCATGAGCAACGAAGAGGTCGCCGACTACCTGCGTTTTACCGATGCCGCGAACTTCCGACGTTCGTTCAAGCGCTGGACAGGCAGCACGCCCAATCTGATTCGCCAATTACTCGGCGGGCACTGAAGACGCCAATCACGTCTTCACTGTTGTGGCGCCACCACCCTGAACTTGATCGCGATGTCCTTGGACACCACGCTGTCCGCCCACTCCCCGGCACCGAGGCCGAACTCGTCGCGTTTGAGGATCAGTTCACCGTCGAAAATGCCGACGGCGTTGTCCGGCTTCAGCTCCACCGGCACATCAACCTCGCGCGTGATGCCCTTGAGGGTGAGCTGGCCAGCGATCCGGTAACGGTTCTCGCCCACCGGTGTAAATCGGCTGGATTCAAACACGGCCACCGGGAATTTACCTGTGTCGAACCAGGCCGGTTTCACCAGCTCGGTATTGGCGTCCTCGCTGCCGGCATCGATGCTGCCCAGATCGATGTGCAAGGTGGTGCGGGCGTTGGCGGGGTTGTCGGTGTTGAAGTCCAGCGTCGCCTCGAACTTGCTGAAGGTGCCGTACATCCGCGAGCCCATCTGGTTGTAGGTGAAACTGATCTGACTGGCGCTGGTATTGACCCGGGTGTATTCGGCGGCCTGCGCGGCGGCCGTGGCACAGAAGGAAATCACGGCAACCAGCAGCAATCGCAGCGACATGGAATTCTCCGGACGCCCGTCGCGGGCCTTGGATGACTTAAGCAAACAACCCGCCGTTACGCCAGCGCCTACACTAACCGCTCGATTTTCTGGTGTTGCCACACCCTTTTGTAGTACAGGGTCTGCAACGCCAGCATGCCGAGATACGCCACCGGGAACGCCATCCACACCCCCTGCAAACCAAACTGTCCGTCGAGCCAGTACGCCGCCGGCAACTGCACGCCGACCACACAGAAGATCGCAATGGCCACTGGCACCAGTACCGTGCCGCTGGCGCGCATGATCCCGCCGACGATTGCCTGGAACCCGAACACCAACAGACTCCACAGCATGATGTGCAGCAGGTGCTCGGCCATCGCCCGGGTCGAGTCCTCCGTCAGGAACAAACCCAGCAACCAGTGCGACAGCAGATACCCGAGCACGATCAGGCTGCCGGTCAGGCACACGTTTATCCAGAGCCCGGTGCGCAGAATCGGCCCCATGCGCTCCAGACGCCCGGCGCCGATGGCTTGGGCGCCGAGGATCGACGCGGTGATCGCAATCGACAACGCCGGAAACTGCACATAGTTGACGATCTGGGTCACCGCGCCATAAGCCGCCGTCGCCTGTGAGCCGTGCTGGTTGACCAGTGCCAGAATCACCAGCTCCGATAACGACAGCACGATCATCTGCACACCGGTCGGCAAACCGATACGCAGGACCTTGCCGAGAATCACCCGGTCCAGTCGCAAGGCAGCAAAGAACTCACGATCCGGCGCCAGCGGATGGCCCTTGCGGAGCAGGCGCCACGCAAGCCACGCCATGGCCGCGAGATTCCCGGCCAGCCCGGCATACGCCGCACTTTGGATGCCCAGTTGCGGCAAGCCGAACCCGCCGCGAATCAGTGCCGGCGTCAGCGCCAGCCCCACGGCCGTCGATACGATCAACGCCAGCAACGGCGACAGCGTGTCGCTGACACCGCGCAGCAATTGCGTGAACAGCACAAACACCAGCAGCGACGGCAGGATCCACAACATGACGCGGGCATAGCTCACCGCATCGTCGAGTACATCCGCCGGAGTCCCCAACCCCGTGAGCGCCTGCCGCGCAAACAGGGTTCCCAGCACTGCGGCAACCAGGCCGATCAACACACCCAACAGCAGTGTCGCGCCGGCGATCGCCTTGACCCTATGCGTTTCCCGCGCGCCCCACGCCTGACCGATCAACACACCCGCGCCAGCGCCGAGGCCGATGACCAGGGCAATGAAGAAAAACACGATGGGGAACATGCCGGACACTGCCGCCAGCGCCTGGGTACCGAGCATCTGGCCGATATAAATGCTGTTGACCGTGCCGGACATCGATTGCAGAAAATTCGACAGCACCATCGGCGCCAGAAAAAGCAGATAGGTTTGCCAGAGGGGCTTTGGGAAGGTGGCACTTTGCATTGGCTGGAGGTCCATCTCGACGGCGGAAGGCCTGATTGACGATAGCTTCGGTGAGTTGCGTGCCGGGTGCAATCAACATTTCCAATCCCTGTTGATTGTCTGTTTTGGCATTTGTGTAAATACCGGGCATTGCTTTGTGGCAGTGTGCAGCTGTGGTAAAGCACGGCTTTTCAACAGTTATTTATTGAGGCTCGAATCATGCGCAACGCTGTCAATGTTTTGCTAGGCACCCTCCTCGCTCTATGCGCCGCCTGCACCCAGGCAGCCGCACCTTCAGCGGCGCCTGATTCATTGAAGCCATTACTGTCCACCCTGAATGAACGCCTGAACATCGGCGACCTCGTTGCCCTGACCAAATGGGACAGCGGCAAGCCGATCCAGGACAGCCCACGTGAGGCACAGGTGATTGCCAATGCCAGAACGCTGGCTGCCGAACACAGCCTTGACCCGGACGACATCGCGCAGTTGATCGCCGCGCAAATGGAGGCGAACAAACTGGTGCAGTACGGTTTACTCGCACGCTGGCAAGCGGCAGGCGCTGCACCGGACACGCCGCGCCCGGATCTCGCCGCGCAGATTCGCCCGCGTCTGGATGAATTGCAAAAGCGTCTGTTAGCGCAATACGCCGGGTTCGCGCCCCATCGGCAGGATCCCGATTGCCCGGCCTGGCTGACCAATGTTCGCAGCGGTATGACCACGGATGCGCTGCATGAACTGGCGCTCATTCGTGCCAGCGGAGAGCTGTGCATCCGGCCGAAACCCCTCTGATTCGCGGGTTTGGGTAAACATCATCGGCGTCGATGTTCATCATCACGTCAATGAAGTTCTCATAAAAATTGCGCGGCGTAACATCGGCTCCAGACAAACCAACAACACCTCTGGAGCACACGATCATGAAACGCCAAACCCTTCTCAGCATCGCTTTATCGGTTTTCGCAGTTAACGCTTTTGCCGCCACCCCGACACAGACTCTGGTCGCAGAAGGCGGCTCGGACAAGTTGATTGAAAGCCGTTTGGCTGAAGGGGGTTCGGATCGTCTGATCGAACGCCGCATTGCCGAAGGTGGCTCCGATCGCCTGATCGAACGCCGCGTTGCCGAAGGTGGCTCCGATCGTCTGATCGAACGCCGCGTTGCCGAAGGTGGCTCCGATCGTCTGATCGAACGCCGCGTTGCCGAAGGTGGCTCCGATCGTCTGATCGAACGCCGCGTTGCCGAAGGTGGCTCCGATCGTCTGATCGAACGCCGCGTTGCCGAAAGTGGCTCCGATCGTCTGATCGAACGCCGCGTTGCCTGAAGCAAACGCTCGACCGCAGCACCCATGAAAAAGCCCGGCCTGATCAGCCGGGCTTTTTTATTCCAGTGTCGTTTCTATGAACCCGTTCGCTGGTGGCCTGTCGTCGATGTCGCATACCATGGCGCCACTTTTATAAAAACAGACCCCGCCCGCCATGTTCAAAGCCAGTCTGCGCAGCCATCTCACCCTATGGTTCGCCGGTTTATCCCTGCTGACGCTGTTGAGCGTGGGCTTTTATGTCGGTCATATCGCCACCGAACAAATGAAACAGGCCAGCGGCAATGCGCTGCTGAACACCGCGCGGGCGGCGGCGACGTTATTGGGCGAACAACTGCGCGAACGCCAGTTGGAGGTTTACCTGCTTAGCCGCGCACCGCATCTGGAACGTGGCGACCTGGACAACCCGGAAATTCTCGAGTCGATGCAACTGCGCTCGCAGGCGCGCACCGAATATGCCTGGATGGGTGTGGCTGATGCCGACGGCAAGGTGCATCAAGCGGTCAACGATTTGCTGGTCGGACAGTCGGTCCAGCAACGTCCATGGTTCCAGGTCGGGTTGCGCCGGCAATACACCGGCGATCCCCACGAAGCCGTGCTGCTGGCCAAATTGCTGCCGGGTCTGCCCAATGGCGAACCGCTGCGCTTCATCGATTTCGCCGCGCCGATCCATAACGGCGCGGGGCAGATCATCGGTGTGCTGGGCGCCCATGCGCACTGGAGCTGGGTAACCCGGATTGTCGAATCGGCGGCGTTCTCTCATAAAAACTCGGCGCCGGATATCCAGGCACTGATCATCGACCACGACGGCAAGGTGCTGTACCCCGAAGCGCTGATGGGCCAACAACTGGCGGTCAACGATGCGGCGGCGCCGGGCTGGTCGGCGGGGCATGGCTACCTGACCAGTATGGTCACTGTGCCGACGCCGTCGGGTACCGCGTTGTCGTGGTCGATCGCCATCCGCCAGCCATTGGAGACGGCCCTGCAACCGGCGCGGCTGCTGCTGTATGAGCTGTTGCTGCTGGGCGTGTCTGCCGCGGTGGTTTTTGCTCTGGTGGCTTATTACCTGGCGCTGCACCTGAGTCGACCGATCGAGCAACTCGCGCGCGCGGCCAAACAGGTGCAGAACAACCAGACCGGTGCACGTTTCCAGCTCCAGCATCCGGTGCGGGAAATCGCCCAGTTGGGCCAGTCCATCGATGCCATGACCCAATCGCTGCTTGGCAAGGAACGCGAGTTGCAAGAGGCCAATGCCTCACTGGAAGCCACCGTGGCGCAACGCACCGCGGCGCTGACCCAGGCCAACGCCGAACTGCTGAGCCTGGCGACCCACGACGGTTTGACCGGCGTATACAACCGCCGCCGCTTCGACGAAAAAATCAGCGAGTACGTGCTGCTCTCGCGGCGAACGGGGCGCCCCTTCGCCCTGTTGCTGATCGACGCCGACCACTTCAAACGCATCAATGACACTTACGGCCATGCCATCGGTGACGAGGTGCTGCAACAGTTGGCGCAATTGATTCAGAGCAGCGTGCGCACGACCGATTTCGTTGCGCGATACGGTGGCGAAGAGTTTGCCGTGCTGTTGCCGGAAATCGCTCAGCCCGACACCCCAGAGGTGGTCGCCGAGAAAATTCGTGCGGCAGTTGCCCAAGCGCAGTTTCCCGGCGTCGGGCAGGTCACGGTAAGCATCGGTCTGGGCCTGGCGGACCCGGCGGATAACACCCACACGGCATTGATCAAACGGGTCGATCAGCAGTTGTATCAGGCCAAGGCTGCGGGGCGTAATCAGGTGGCGTGATCAACATTACGCCACACCGCCGGACGGTTCAGTACTTGAGCCGGGTTCATGGAGCGGTTGTTTGGAACGTCTGAAGATACGCCAACAGGTTGTTGAGCTTCTCCTTATCGCTAAGCCCCCAGAAAATCATCCGCGTGCCCGGAACCACGCCTTTCGGGTCTTTGAGATACGCCGTCAGCGTCTCGTGGTTCCAAGTGATGCCCGAGTTTTTCATCGCATCGGAGTAGACGTAGTTCGCCGACGTCCCGGCAACGCGGCCGAAGATGCCATTGAGCTGCGGACCGAATCCGGAGCGCGCGGATTCGCCGACCTGATGGCAGCCGCCGCACAGGCGCGGAAAGATTTTCGCGCCGGCCTCGGGATCGCCTGCGGCATGAGCGCTGGCGCTGAAGATCAGGGCCAGCGCCAGTAATGCAGTGTTTTTCATAGAACGTTCCAGACTGTTTGTGACGTCGGCGCAGTTTACAGGTAAGCGCCGATAATCCGTCTGACAGTGGTCAACGCCTCGCGCAACACCACCATGTCCACCGAACCCAGCGCCAGACGAATCGCATGCGGTACGTGGGACGACACGGAAAACGGTTCGGCGTTGGTCACCGAAATCTGTTGCTGCATCAACTCGACAACGATGTGATCGGCGCGCACGTCTTCCGGCAGTGGCAGCCACAAGAAGTACGACGCCGCGTGGGCAATGTACGGCAACCCTTTGAGCACCTCGGCGGCCAACGCCTGGCGAGCCTTGGCATCGTGGCGTTTCTGCTCTTCGAGTGCCGTGACGGTGCCGTCGTCGAGCCAGCCGCAGGCCAGCGCAGTCATCACTCCAGGCGTGTTCCAGGTCGTGGCGCGAATGACGCGTTCCAACGCCGGCACTTTGTCCAAAGGCGCTGCAATGAAGCCGACCCGCAGGCCGGTGGCAATGCTTTTCGACAGGCCGCTGACGTAGACCGTGCGCTCCGCCGCCAGATCGATCAACGCGCGCGGCGGGTCTTGCACCAGGAACGCGTAGGCCGCGTCTTCGATGATCGTCAGATCATGCCGGCGGGCGATCGCCACCAATTGCTCGCGCTGTGCCAAAGGCATCACCCAGCCCAACGGATTGTGCAGCGTCGGCATGCTATATACCGCGCGCACGGCACGGCTGCGACACAGTTCCTCCAGCGCTTGCAGGTCCGGGCCGTGCGCAGCCGCCGGAATCGCAACCACTTCCAGGTGCAACGCTTCGGCGAGGACCTTGAACCCGGAATAGGTCAGCGCATCCGCAGCAATCACATCGCCGGGTTTGAGCAGGCCCATCAGCGCCACGGCCAGCCCCTGTTGGGCGCCATTGACGATCAATATTTGCCCGGCCTCCACCGTTACGCCGCCGGCCAACAAATGACGCGCCACCGAGGCGCGCTCGTGCGTGCGTCCGGCATGGGGCTGATAGCGCAACAGCGCTTCGAGATCCCCGGACAAGGCCAATTGGCGCAACGCGCTGCGTAACAGCTCGGCCTGCCCGGGTAACGATGGGTAGTTGAAATTCAGATCGATCATGCCGACCGCCACGTCTTTCTGGTCGATACCCTGCCCCGGTGTCAGCGAGGTTTCGCGGACAAATGTGCCGCGCCCGGTCTCACCGCTGACCAGCCCCATGGCCTCAAGCTCGGCGTACACGCGCGAAGCCGTAACCAAGGCCAGACCCTCTTCAGAGGCCAGTTGCCGATGGGTCGGCAGCCGGGTGCCGGGCGCCAGGCGACCGCCACGAATGTCGGCGGCAAAGCGGTCAACCAGAGCCTTGTAGCGGGAACGGCGCATAGCGAGGCGTATCCATGACAATTTTTTGATTGTGCTGATTCTCAGGCCCAGGATAGCGGCAATGCAACCCACCTTAGAGTGCGAACCGTATGGAACGATTGTCGAACCCGAGCCACCCGGCGCTGGAAAAAAGCCGTGGCTGGATCAACGGCTTTATCGGCGTGCTGATTTTCAGCGGCTCACTGCCGGCCACACGGCTGGCGGTGCTGGAGTTCGATCCGGTGTTTCTCACCGTCCTGCGCGCCGCCATTGCTGGCGCAGTGGCCGTGGCGCTGTTGTGGCTGTTGCGCGAGCGGCGACCGGCGCCTGATCAGTGGTTGTCATTGTTCATTGTGGCGATGGGCGTCGTACTCGGCTTTCCGTTGCTGACGGCGCTGGCGCTGCAACACGTCACGTCGGCGCATTCGATTGTGTTTGTCGGATTGCTGCCGCTGGCCACGGCGATTTTCGCCGTGTTGCGGGGCGGCGAACGTCCGCGCCCGGTGTTCTGGATGTTCTCTCTTTTGGGCAGCGCACTAGTGGTCGGCTTCGCGCTGGCACAAGGCGTGAGCGCGCAGCCGACCGGCGACTTGCTGATGCTTGCCGCGATTCTGGCCTGTGGGCTGGGGTATGCCGAGGGCGCGAAACTGTCGCGAACCCTCGGCGGCTGGCAGGTGATCTGCTGGGCCTTGGTGCTGGCGCTGCCGCCCATGGCACTGTCGAGTCTGTGGCTGGCACCCGCCTCGTTCGGCCAGATCAGCATCTCGGCGTGGGTATGTCTGGCCTACGTGTCGCTGTTCAGCATGCTGATCGGTTTTGTGTTCTGGTATCGCGGCCTGGCCCAGGGCGGGATCGCGGCGGTCGGACAGTTGCAACTGTTGCAACCGTTTTTCGGTTTGGCGCTGGCGGCGACGCTGCTGCATGAGTCAGTCAGCACGGGCATGCTTGCCGTGACGCTGGGAGTAATTCTGTGCGTGGCCGGGGCGAAAAAGTTTGCCCGCTAGCGTTCAGCTTCGGCCTGCCACTGCCGAGGACTGACCCCGGTCTTGCGGCGAAACGCCCGGGCCAGCGCTGACGGACTTTCATAGCCGACTTCAGCGGCAATCAGCGCAATCGGTGTGCCTTCGCGCAGACGTTTCTGCGCGAGGCTGACCCGCCAGCTCAGCAGATAGTCCGCCGGGGTCTGCCCGACGATCCGGCGAAAGTATTCGGCAAACCCGGCCCGGGACAAATTCGCAGCGCTCGCCAGATCGGCCACGCTCCACGGTTTTTCCGGTTCGTCGTGGATCAGGTTCAAGGCGCGCGACACGCGTGGATCGGCCAGACCCGCCATCATTCCCGGTGGCTGGTCACGGCTGCCGATGAGATGGCGCAACAGCAGAATCACCAACAGTTCGAACAATCGATCCATCACCGCCACCCGCCCGCAATGGCCTTCGAACGCTTCGTTGAACAGCCATTGGAGGGTGCTGCCCAGTTCGGGAATCTGCGTGAGTTTCAACACCATGTAATCCGGCAGCGCCGCCGCCAGCGCATTGCCCGAGCCGCCGTCAAACGTCAGCGTCGCGCAGACCACCTGAGTGGCCATGGCTTCGTCGGCGAACATGCGATGGGTAAACGGCCGGGGAAAGAAAATCAGCGAAGGCTCGTCCAGGCGGATTTCGCGCTCGTTGCCCGGCTTGAGCAGCAACGCCCCGGCTTGCAGCACGTGCACATGCCCGACGGACTCGCCCTCATGCACACTGACGCCGCAAAACGCGCCGCTGTGAAAGGTGCCGGCATGCACGCCGAAATGGCGGAGCAAGGTCGAAAGGCGATCCATAGGCAACTCCACTGTGCATATCTGGACGATCTGCCGCATATCCTCGACGATTTGCCGCCAAAGCGCTACCGGCATTCCCTAACATCCTCTCCATGCCCGGCGCACTTCGCCCCGGAGTTTCGGAGAATCACCATGAGCCGCATCACCGCTATCAACCTCGAAACCGCCACCGACGCCACCCGCCCTGTGCTCGAAGGCGTGAAGAGAAAAATCGGCTTTCTGCCGAATCTGTTCGCCACCCTCGCCAACGCGCCGGTCGCCCTCGACACTTATGTGCAAGCCTCGGCGTTGCTGGGCAAGTCCTCGCTCAGCGCCCAGGAAAAAGAAGCGGTGTATCTGGCCACTTCGCAAGTCAACGGTTGCGATTACTGCCTGGCCGCGCACACCCTGTTTGCCGGCAAGGCAGGGCTGTCGGCGCAAGACATCGCCGCGGCGCGTCAGGGAGAACTGAATGCCTACGCCGCGCTCGCGCAACAGCTGACGCACAGCCGCGGCCACTTGAGCGATGGGCAGATCGCTGCCGCCCGTGCCGCCGGTATTGATGACCGCAAGATCATCGAAGTGATTGCTTTGGTGGCGGTGCAGACGCTGACCAACTACCTGAACAACACTGCGCTGACCGACATTGATTTTCCGCCCATCGACGCCTGATCAACACTGAAAAAAACCAGGGGTGAAGGAATTTCCCCTTCACCCTTGGCTTTTTCTCCCGCCAGCACCCATGCCATGATGCGCATGAACCCGAACAAGGCGTGCTGCAAGGAAGTGTCCGTGGTGCTGAAACCAAACAGCACCGGCCACGGTCTTTGTTCACATGCAGACGTTACGAAAGACACCGATCCCATGACCGACTGGTTGCAAGACAACGGCAAGATGGCCGAGCAGATTCGGCGACACGACTGGGCGAATACGCCCCTCGGCCCGTTGGAACACTGGCCCGATGTCCTCAAAACCACTGTCTCGCTCAGCCTTGCCTCGCACTTTCCCCAGGCCATCGTCTGGGGCCCGGAACTGATCACCCTGTTCAACGACGCCTTCGTGCCGATTCTCGGCAACAAGCCTCACGCGCTTGGCCGCCCGTTCAGCGATATCTGGAAAGAAGCCTGGAGCGAAATCAGTCCGATTGCCGACGCGGCGTTCGCCGGCCAGGCCACCTACATTGAAAACTTCGCCCTGATGATCGAACGCGGCAGCGGCCCGGAGCAGGCGTATTTCACCTTTTGCTACAGCCCGGTTCGTGACCCCTTCGGCAAGGTGGTCGGCATGATCGACACCGTCACCGAAACCACCCAGACGGTGTTTCTCAATCAGCGTCTGGCCGTGCTCGATGCGATCGGCAACGCCGTGACCAACGCCACTGACGCGCAAGCCATTCTTGCCGCCAGCACGCGGCTGATGGTCGAGCACCTCCGTCTATCCAACTGCGCCTACGCCGATATGGACGCCGATGAAGATGGCTTCACCATTCGCGGCGACTGCCCGGCGCCGGGCTCGCCGAGCATCGTCGGCCACTATCGATTGCGAGATTTTGGCGAGAAAGCCGTCAGCCTGTTGCGCGCCGGTGAACCGCTGGTCATTCATGACAACCGCAGCGAATTGCCCCCTGAAGAAGCGGCGGCGTTCCAGACTATCGGCATCGCCGCGACCATTTGTGTGCCGTTGCTTAAACAGGGTCGCCTGACCGCGTTGATGGCGATCCACGACAAAGTACCGCGGGTCTGGTCAGACTTCGAGCAGGCGCTGTTGAGCGAAGTGACCGAGCGTTGCTGGGCGCACATCGAACGTGTGCGCGCTGATGCCAACGTGCGCGAAGGCCTGCTGGCGCTGGCCGAACTCAATGCCACGCTGGAGCAACGGGTCGAAGAGCGCAGCTTGCGCCTGGCCCACGCGGAATCGGCGTTGCGCCAGTCGCAAAAACTCGAAGCCATCGGCCAACTGACCGGTGGCGTGGCGCATGACTTCAACAACCTGTTGACGATCATTCGCTCCTCGGTAGATTTCCTGCGCCAGCCCAACCTGTCCGAAGAACGCCGTCAGCGTTATATGCGCGCGGTTTCCGATACGGTCGAGCGCGCGTCCAAGCTGACCAGCCAGTTACTCGCCTTCGCCCGACGCCAGCCGCTCAATCCACAAGTCGTGGATGCCTGCGAGCGCCTGGCGAACATTGGCGAAATGCTTGAATCGGTCACCGGTGCGCAAATTCATGTCTGCGTCGAGCGGCCTGATCATCCCTGCTATATCCGCGTCGATTTGAGCCAGTTCGAAACAGCGCTGATCAATATCGCCCTCAACGCCCGCGACGCCATGCAGGGGCAAGGCCTGCTCAAACTGCGTCTTGAGTGCCACAAACCGCTGCCACCGATCCGCGGCCATGCCGGCTCCGGCAGCCCGTTCGTGTCGATTGCCCTGGCGGATACCGGTGGCGGCATCGACCCGAAAACCCTCGAACATATTTTCGAACCGTTTTTCACCACCAAGGATGTCGGCAAAGGCACGGGGCTGGGGCTGTCGCAGGTCTTCGGGTTCGCCAAGCAATCGGGCGGCAACGTCGACGTGTCCAGCGTGATCGGTCAAGGCACCGAATTCACTCTGTACCTGCCGGAAGTGCTGGCGGTGGAACTGGAAGCAGACGATGCGGCGGATGACGACCTGCCCCATCCAGCGCCTGTTCAGCGGCGGGTGCTGGTGGTCGAGGACAACCTGGACGTCGGCCGGTTTGCCAATCAGATTCTTCAGGACCTGGGTTATGAAACGGCGTGGGCGACCAACGCCGAAGAGGCCTTGCGCCTGGCCGGAGCCGATGCCATGGCGTTCGACGCGGTGTTTTCCGATGTGGTCATGCCGGGCATCACCGGCGTCGCCCTGGCCCGCGAACTGCGCCAGCGCCGCCCCGATCTGCCGGTGATTCTGACGTCCGGCTACAGCGAAGAACTGGCACGCAGCGGTTACGAAGGTTTCGAGTTTCTCGCCAAGCCCTACTCCGCCGAACAGGTCTCGCGGATTCTCGGCAAGACCTGGCTCAAGGAAGCGGCCGCCGCGCCGTCAGTCGTGGTCGACGCCAGCGCGCTTGAGTAACTTCTTGCAACGCTCCGACAGATGAAACACCTGTAAGTGCTTGCCGGCCTTGGCGTACCGCTCACGCAGGGTTTTCAGCGCGGCAATCGCCGAGTAATCGACAAAGCTCAAATGCCGGCAATCGAGGGTGACTTTGGCCGGATCGTTGGCCGGATCGAACCGGTTGAGAAACGGCGTGGTCGAGGCGAAGAACAGCGTGCCGTGCAGGCGATAGAGTTTGCTGCCATCGGCTTCCAGATGTTCATCGGCGTACAGCTCGCGCGCCTGCTGCCAGGCGAAATTGAGCGCGGCGATGATGATCCCGCACAGCACCGCCGTGGCCAGATCGGTGAACACCGTGATTGTGGTCACGGCGACAATCACCAGCACATCGTTGAGCGGCACCTTGTTGATCACCCGCAGCGAAGCCCAGGCGAAAGTCTGCTGCGAGACCACGAACATCACCCCCACCAGCGCCGCCAGCGGAATACGCTCGATCAGCGGTGACAGAAACAGGATAAACAGCAGAATCAGCACCCCCGCCACCACGCCGGACAAACGCCCGCGGCCACCGGAACTGAGGTTGATCACGGTCTGGCCGATCATCGCGCAACCGCCCATGCCGCCGAACGCACCCGAGACCATGTTCGCCGCGCCCAGCGCCACGCATTCACGATCCGGGTAGCCACGGGTTTCGGTAATTTCATCGGTGAGGTTGAGGGTCAGCAGGGTTTCCAGCAGGCCGACCAGCGCCATCAGAATCGCGTACGGCGCGATGATGCGCAGGGTCTCGAGGTTCCACGGGATGTCCGGCAAAGCGAAGGTCGGCAGGCCACCAGCAATGTGCGCCATGTCACCGAGGGTGCGGGTCGGCAGGTCGAACAGGTAGACCAGCAGGCCGACGCCAAGGATCGCCACCAGTGCCGGCGGCACCGCGCGGGTCAGGCGCGGCAGCACATAAACGATGGCCATGGTCAGCAGCACCAGCCCGGTCATCAGGTACAACGGTGTGCCGCTGAGCCAGTGTTCGCCGCTTTTGAAGTGTTCCAGTTGCGCCAGGGCAATAATGATCGCCAGGCCGTTGACGAAGCCGAGCATCACCGGGTGCGGCACCATGCGCACCAGTTTGCCCAAGCGCAGCAGCCCGAACGCCACCATGATCAAACCGCCCAGCAACACCGTCGCCAGCAGATATTGCACCCCGTGCTGCACCACCAGCGCAACGATCACCACCGCCATCGAACCGGCCGCACCGGAGACCATCCCCGGCCGGCCGCCAAACAGTGCGGTGAGCGTACAAATGATGAAAGCGCCATACAGGCCCATCAGCGGATTGAGGTGCGCCACCAGCGCAAATGCAATGCATTCGGGCAACAGGGCAAACGAGGTGGTGAGTCCGGCCAGGACATCGGCGCGCAGACGAATCGGTTTCATGGCTTACCTGATGTGCGCGGCCGCCGGGCGCGGCCGCGGATGTTCGCAAAAAAGAGGGAGGCGAATGTTACGGAATTGTTCGGCCTCGGGCCAGTGATACGCTGACAGTCGCGGACTCGGACCGTATCCTTGCCTGTCCCTGTATGCAAAGAGTTAGAGCATGTCCGCGTTTCTAAGCGCCCGAGAAGTCTGCCAGCGCCTGCGAGAAGCCGCGCTGGGCGTGCTTGAGCTCACCGTGGATCAGGCTCCCCGCGAGGCAGGGAGAGTCGTGATCGATATCGACGGCTGGCACCTGATTGTGGATTTTGAGGGTGAACAGCTTCATCACTGCGAATACGCACGCAGTTCAGACGGGCGCGAGGGTGCGCTCGACGTCTGGCAACGTTACGGCACGGATCCGGTGAATTGGCTCAGTACCTGGGAATTGGCGCAGCTAGAAAAACGATTGGCCGAGCGGGTTTGATCCGTTTCGCGGTCATTGGGAAAAGGCTGTTGCCCGATAGTGGCACTCTGCCCATAATTCGCCCCCCCTACATTTCCGCGCAAGGAACTGCCGTGAAAAAGTCTCTGCTGTTGATCCCCATGTTGGCGCTGCTGCTGCAAGGGTGTGGCATGACCATGACCCGCTACGAGCCGAGTTATGAAAACGTTCAGAAGCTCAAGCAGACCCCGCCCCTGCATGCAATCAGCAATCCTCAGGTAACGGCCGAATCCGGCGAAGGTTCGCTGGTGGTTCGCGCCAACCCGGTCCGCTCGCCGTCCGGCAGCATCCCGGCACACATTCAGGACGCCATCACCGAAGAACTGCGCAAGGCCGGTCTGCTGGACCCACTGGCTCAGCGGCAATTGAAAGTACTGGTGGTGAAAAACCAACTGTCCGCAGGCATGGGCACAGGCGACGGCAAACTTGCCGCGCGTTTCACGCTGCTCAACGGTAACGAAGTTATCTACGACGCCACCAAAGAGGTCAGCAGCCAGTGGAGCAGCAGCTTCTTCGGTTTCATTGCGATCCCGAACGCGGTCAACGCCTACAATCCGCTGGTGCGTGATCTGCTGAAAGCGCTATACAGCGACCCGCAATTCATCCAGGCGCTGAAGTAACAGAAAAAAAAAGAGCCGCAATCGCGGCTCTTTTCTGCTTCAGGCCCGCGGGGTTCGGGTCTGCAGTGCCGAGTATTTCAGGTTGTTGTTATCAACCATTTGCTTAAGCAATGCATTGACCTGGCGCGTGAATGTGTCATTCACCGCGTCTTTCGGCGTGTTGGCCATCAGTGGAATAAACCAGATACCGACCCAGGTGCCGATTGCGTCGTGATTGCTGGCAGAAGTCAGTGTCTGACCGTGCCCGTCGAGCGTTTCGAGGCTCATGGTGTATTGATCAGTGCCGTATGCCGGAATAATCATCATGCTGAAACCGCTGATGAACGCCAGCACCATCGAGCCGGCATTCGGCGGATGGTTGTACATTTTCAGGCGCAGACTGTAGTCGCCCGGTTGTTTCTGGAACTCATCCAGAGTGACACGGCCGAACAGGCCTGAGTCGGTAAGCACTTTCTGCAGTTGAGGCTTGAGCTGATCGCGCGCTTGCGGCATTTCCACAGCAGACGCACTGTTCGGCTCGCCCTGATAGAAGTCGAAATCGACGTAGACGTTTGGCTTGTTGGCATAGTTGGCCATCGACGGCAGTGTCACCGGCGCCACTTCGTCTTTGGTGAAACTGGCACAACCGCCAAGCGCAAGAACCAGCCCCAGCGCCAGTATTTTCCCGAATTGCATGATGTCCGTCCCTTATGTGCAATGCCAAATGATGGCAATACGCCTCCACCGCGAAGGCGCAGCGGATTCTAGAGAGCGCGACACCGCATGAACAGTGCAAACAAGAAAATATTTGGCAATTCGCGGTGTGCACAGCCGAAGCCACGACCGCTGGTGCGCAATTTGGCACACGTCTCAATATTCACGACGCAGACACCCACTCGAGACGCCGCAAGCATTGCGATTCTTCAGCCATTGGCGCTGGTTTGAGTGTTGAACACCGCCATCCCCTGTGGGAGATTCTATGGTTGTCATCAAGCCATAACTCCCCCTTTCGATTGGTATTCGCTCTGGTTTTTCATCAGGGCGAACGCTATTCGAGCAAGTTTACGGCCGAGCATCACCAGCACCTGTGTAGTCGCTTTTCCGCAACTGAGATGATGGTTGTAGAACTCTTTCCAGGCATTTGATCGGCAGGCTGACATGGCGGCGTTATGCAGTAATCGACGTACCTCCGAGCATCCTCGCTTGGTTAAATATCTACGGCCATTTTTTTGACCCGAGTCACTCACTCTCAGGTCCATGCCTAAGAACGCTATATAAGAGTCCCCGCTGGTAAAGTCGCCTCGGTTGTATGCCATGACCAAAGCAGTTGCAGTTAGAAAACCTATACCTTCGATGGCTTGGCATCTGGCAACCTCTTCCAGCAAACCAGCTTCGCGCAAGACTTCCTTGAGTTTTTTCTGAACAAGTAAATCCAGCCGTTCTATAGACTTTATGAAAGTTGCGAACACGCCTTTCAAACTGGCGTCATTTGCCCAGCTCTGGGTCAGGCTGGTTTTGGCCCGTATCAGCGAAGCTCTGCGTCGTAGAAGGCTTTGCAGCTTGCCGTAGACTGCCGGAGGTGGGGTCCAAGGTCGCAGATCCTCACCTTCGTTTTTTAAAAAACGGGCGAGAAGACGGGCGTCAGATGCGTCCGTTTTACTGCGACCACCGATACTTTTACGATAATTACTTAGTTGAAAACCGTCGATGATGTAGACGTCGTGACCTGACTCATGAGCCAACTCAACCAAGTCGACGTGATAAATATTTGTCGCCTCAACAGCTATCGCAGTGGGCCCCGCCAATGTTTTAAGCCAGCGCTTTATGGCCAGCTTTTCATTGGTTATCGAGGTGAGCAGATCTGGATCTGCTAAATAAATAACGAGTTCAGCTTTGGCGACGTCCACGCCCACGATTGCCTTCGACACGCGCATTGCCACTGGCACTTCTCCACGCTAAGGTTTTACAGCTTGTAGGGGTTTCACCCAGAGGCGCAGGCTTGTTTCTATCGTCGCTTGAACGAAGCATTCTCTATCGGCGCTTTTGGTGGAAGGGGTGGGGCGAGGTCTCCCACGGTCTGTACTGTTACAGCAGTCAGATGCGAACTGTTCGTCCCACCACCCCTTCAAGTCTAACCATACAAGCGAGCTTGCTCGCGAAGGCGTCAGGCCAGAGGATGGTGTCGTGAATGAAAAACCGCTTTCGCGAGCAGGCTCACTCCTACACGTCATGTGGACGTTCAGAAAATAATTGTCGCCGCCGGTTTAACATCGGTGCGTGCCACGGAGCTGGTGAGTGCCGCGAAATCCTTGTTGTGTTGGGCAATGATGTCCTCGGCAGTCATGGTGCCGTTATCGACCGTCGAATGCGCGTCTTGCGCGACGACGACGTCGTAGCCCAGCTTATGTGCGCTGCGCACGGTGGCGTTGACGCAGTAATCGGTTTGCAGACCGCAGATCACCAGGCGCTCGAAGTCTTCGACGGGTAGCAGCTTGCCGAGGTCGGTCTGGTAGAACGAGTCGCCGGTGGTTTTGCCTACGCGCAGGTCCTTGGCGGAAGTCTGCAGATCTTTGGCGAGCTGCCAGCCATCCGTACCGCGAACGAACGGGCCGTCTTTTTCTTCATGTTGAATCAATACCACCGGAACGCCTGCCTTCCGCGCGCGTTGGCTCAAATCATTGATCGTGGCGATCACGCGGTCGATTTCAAAACACTGATATTCACCAGCACACAGCGCCTGCTGGACGTCGATGATCAGTAATGCGGTGGTCATGTCGAGCCTTCCTTGATCAGTCCTTGAGAATGAGGCGGACTTGCGCCCGCCCCTTTTTACTCCGCTCAGTAACCCAATGACAAGCCGGTATTACGCCGTGGATCGTTGGCGCCGTAGAAGCGATTCTTGCCAACCGGTTTGCCACCCAGCGACGGCGCGCCGACCAGAATCGCAGCGATGTGGTTGGCATCCTGTGGACCGGCAAACTTGTGGCCCCAGCTTTCGAGCAGCTTCCTGGTATCGGGACTGGCGGCGAAATCTTCGAGGTTGGTTTCTTCCGGCATCCATTGTTGATGGAAGCGCGGCGCATCAACCGCTTCCTGCAGGCCCATGCCGTAATCGATGACGTTGAGCATGGTCAGCAAGGTTGCGGTGATAATCCGGCTGCCGCCCGGGGTGCCAACCACCATCACCACTTTGCCGTCCTTGGTGACGATGGTCGGACTCATCGACGACAGCGGCGCCTTGCCCGGCGCGATGGCGTTGGCTTCGCCCTGCACCAGACCGTACATGTTCGGTACGCCGACCTTGGACGTGAAGTCGTCCATCTCGTCATTGAGGATTACCCCGGTCTTGCTCGCCATCACGCCCGCGCCGAACCAGTCGTTGAGGGTGTAGGTGACCGACACCGCATTGCCCCATTTGTCGACGATCGAATAGTGAGTGGTGTTGCTGCCTTCATGGGGCGCGACCCCGGGTTTCAGCTCAGCGGAAACACCGGCCTTCTGCGGCTGGATGGCGTTACGCAACTGGGTTGCGTACTGCTTGTCCAGCAGATGTTCGATCGGGTTCTTTACGAAATCCGGGTCGCCGAGGTAGCTGTTGCGATCCACGTAAGCGTGGCGCATGGCTTCGATCTGATAGTGCATGCCCTGGGCGGAGTGAAAGCCCAGCTCTTTCATGGGATAGCCTTCCAGGATGTTCATGATCTGGCAGATCACTACTCCGCCAGAGCTGGGCGGTGGCGCCGAGACCACGTGGTAGCCGCGGTAATCGCACTCCACCGGGGCCAGCTCACGGGTCTTGTATTTGTCGAGATCGGCCTGAGTGATGATGCCCTTGTTGGCCTGACTGGAAGTGACGATGGCGTCGGCGACCCAGCCTTTATAGAAACCGTCGGCGCCTTTGTCGGAAATCGTCCGCAGGGTTTTCGCCAGGTCCTTCTGCACCAGTGTTTGTCCGACCTGCATCGGCTCGCCCTGGCTGAGAAAAATCGAACCGGAGTCGCGCATGTCCTTTTTGAACACGTCGGTGGCGTACTCCAACAGCTCGACGTCGCCCTGCTCCAGCACAAAGCCGTCCTCGGCCAGTTTGATCGCCGGCGCGATCATTTCCTTGCGCGGTTTGGTGCCGTACTTGCTCAGTGCCAGCTCCATGCCGGAAACGGTACCCGGCACGCCAACCGCGAGGTGGCCGCGGGTACTCAGCTCCGGAATGACGTTGCCGGCCTTGTCCAGGTACATGTCGGCGGTGGCGGCCAGCGGCGCTTTTTCGCGGAAATCGAGGAACGTTTTGCGCCCGTCCGCCAGTTGAAGGGTCATGAAGCCGCCACCGCCAAGGTTGCCCGCAGCGGGATAAACCACCGCCAGCGCGTAACCCACCGCGACCGCTGCATCCACGGCGTTACCGCCGTTTTTCAATACGTCGACGCCGACATGGGTCGCCAGATGTTGCGCGGTGACGACCATGCCGTTTTCGCCGGCAACCGGCGCCACCGAAGCGGCGTGAGCCATCAGACAGCTGAGGGCCAGTGAGGTCGCGATCAGCGTTCTGGCCAAGGGTTCGTACTTCATGAGTCGATCTCTTTTTTGTTTTTCGGGACTGTGCGAAACAACGGGCAACGCTTGAAGAGCAACAAGCAGTATGGCCGGCTTTGGGTTTTGCGCCCGCCGATCAGGCAGTATGCTGAGCGCTGTTACCGCGCCGATCCGGAGCCTGTCGCCATGCCTTACACGTTCATCACCCTGCCCTCGCCCGTCGGCGCGCTGAAGCTGGTCGCGAACGGCTCGCGACTGGCAGCCATCCTCTGGGAAAACGACAAACCAAACCGGGTGCGTCTCGGACCGATGGACGAAGCGCCGGACAATCCGATCCTGATGAAAACCGCCCGGCAGCTTGAAGAATATTTTGCCGGTACCCGCGATTGCTTCGATCTCGAGCTGGATTTCGCCGGCACGGCGTTTCAGAAAAAAGTTTGGGCGGCGTTGCTGACCATCCCCTTTGGGCAAACGCGCACGTACCGCCAGATTGCGGAGCAGATCGGCAATCCGACCGCGGTGCGAGCGGTCGGCGCCGCGAACGGGCGCAATCCGATTTCCATCGTGGCGCCGTGCCATCGAGTTATCGGCGCCTCCGGAAAACTCACCGGGTTTGCCGGCGGGCTTGAAGCCAAAGAGCGCTTGCTGACGCTGGAGGGTGGCCAATGGTCAGCGGTGGGCAAAACAGGCGATTTGTTTTAGCCACCACGACAGATCAACAAATCGCAGCCTTTGGCAGCTCCTAACCTGGTTTTTTGTAGGCGCTGACGAAGGCTGCGATTTTTTGATTTATAGGGCAAAGAGGTCAGTCATCGCCGCGTATTGCAACAACATGATGGTCTTGGCATCGCAGATCTCGCCACGCTTAAACGCCGCCAGCGCCTCGTCAAATCCCCATTCCAGCACTTCCAGTTCTTCGGTTTCTTCTTCCAGGCCACCGCCCTCGCCGACCTTGGAAGCTGCGTCGTATTCGGCAACGAAGAAATGCAGTTTCTCGGTCACCGAACCGGGGCTCATATACGCCTCGAAAACCTTTTTCACGTCATGCACGCGATAGCCGGTTTCCTCCTCGGCTTCATCCCGAATCCGTTGTTCCGGCGCGGCGCCCTCCAGTAAACCTGCCGCCACTTCGATCAGCAAACCATCATGGCCATTGACGAATACCGGCAAACGGAACTGCCGCGTCAGCACCACCGTGCGCTTGTGGCGGTTGAACAGCAGAATCGCCGCGCCGTTACCCCGGTCGTACACCTCACGGGTCTGGCGTTGCCACTCGCCATTGTTGCGACGGTAATCGAAGGTGATTTTTTTCAGCAGGTACCAGTCGTGGGACAGCACCTGAGTGTCGATGATGTTGACCCGCTCGGCTGTGTTGGACATCGCGTCTGATCCTTTTGTCATGAGGCCTTTCACTGGGATAAACGCCCTGTTTCAGGGGCGCCAAGGCCAAACCATATATCGCCTCACAAGGCGTGTCGAACCGTCCTACAGACATCGCCTACTTACCCGACTTCTTTCCTCTTTGTTCCCCCGCAAAGTCCGCGCTCCTGTTTTTTCACGTGCGCGAGCGACTGCAAATGTTTCAACCCGATCGACTACTGGCCCTGAACAACAGCATCGGCCTGCTGGCGGTGGCCGCGCTGAATCCCGAACAGCCGGATTTCGAAACCCTCATCAGCGAGTTCCGCCTGTGCCTGAACAACTACGAGGCCTGGGCCGAGCAGTTCTGGACCGGGACGGCGCTCGATATCGAGCAGGTATTCAAGGTCGGTAACGATGTGCGGTTGAGCGCGCCGACCACCTCGCGTCAGCCGATCAGTTCATCGGTGGTCACGTGCCCGGCCAGCGGCCCGCTGACCCTGGTGCATTTGTTCGAAGCGGCGCGCTTTGTGCCCATCGGCGACACCCCGGTGACCCTCGAACCGGTGCTGAGCGACATCGACGGCGTGCTGACCTTCGGTGAGCCATTGCGCCACACCATCGGCCCGAGCGGGATTCTGGAGGTCACCGATTGCCAGCGGGGCCAGCGTTATCGCATCACCTTCTTTCCCGATGTGTCCACCGCCCATGTGCAGACGCTGTATGCCTCTTATGAAGGGATGCTGGCGGGCCTGGAGGGCTGGCTGCGCGGTGAATGGACGAGTTTTCAGCCGCAATGGCAGGAATTTTCCAGCGCCGGTTTTCTCGACCGTTACGGGCAGTTGCAACAGGCCGACTGGCGCGGACTGGAAAAAGCCCTGAATGGCGTTTGGGATGACATCCAGCAGCTATTCGCCTTGCTCGCCGACTTGCAGGCGAACAGCGAAAAGCTCCTGGAATACCTGAGCGAGGTTGAGCTTGAGGCGCTGCTTGCCGCTTCCAGCGAGGCCATTGCCAGCGTCTTGCTGATGCTCAGCGACGAGCCGCTGCTGTTCATTCATCTGGCCGCGTTCACAAGTTGGCTGAAGATGCTGCCGCCACAGTACCTGGCCGAAGTGGTGGCTGAGGTGCGGGTCGAACTGCTGATCAGTTTTGTGCTGATGCGCATGTCTGCTGGCGTTGGCGTGCCGATGCGCTTGAGCAGCAAGGTGCTGGCGAAAATCAAGTCGCCACGGGCGCGGGAATGGCTGGCAGCTTCGGCGTTGCGCTTGGCTGAACTGACTTCGACACCCGATTTCAACCAGCATGCGGTGGCGCTGAAGCCGTTGATGCTTCATGCGCGTGACGTTGAGCTGAAGCCGACGCCGTCGATTCCGCTGAACATTCGGCAGGCGGATTCGGTGACGTTGAGCGTGCCGAATCCGGCGCCACTTGCGCGGGGAAAATCGCAAGGCATGACGCGGCTTGAGCGTCACCAATCCCACGACGACGTTCCCGAGCAAGCAAAAAACCCTAACGGCGATGCCGCCGATTGCTCCTCGCTGACCTGCACCAACGGCTGCCCGGTGTCGATGGTCACTGGCGAGGAGCTGCTGACCCTCACCGACGCGGTACTGGATGGCGTGCTGCCGTTCGAGTTCAGCCGTTTGTACCGCAGCAGTGCTGTCGAGATCGATATCGGCTTGGGTTTCGGCTGGAGCCATTCGCTGGCCCATCGCCTGGCTTTCGATGGCGACGGCGTCGTCTGGATCGACCACGAAAACCGCCGCATGCGGTTTCCTTTACCCAACGCTGCGCGCCCGGCGATTCACAACAGCCTGTCGCGGGCGGCGATCTTTCTGGGCGATGAACCGGAAGAGCTGATCCTCGCCCTGGCCGGCGACAGCCCGCGGTTTTACCACTTTCGCGCCGGCCGGCTGACGGCGATCAGCGATGTGTACGGCAATCGTCTGACCGTGCAGCGCGATCGCGCCGATCGCATTCAGCGCCTGGATAACGGGGCCGGACGTTCGCTGTTGTTGCGCTATGACCGCGCGCAACTGGTGGCGGTCGATTATCAGGTCTTGGTTCAGGGCGAGTGGACCACCGAGCAAAACCTCGCCACCTACAGCTTCGATGCCCGCCAACGCCTGCTGGCCGCAACCAACGCGGTCGGCGACAGCGAGCGCTACGACTACGACGACCATCACGTCATCCTGCAGCGGCAACTGACCGGCGGCGCGAGTTTTTTCTGGGAGTGGGAACGAACAGGCAAAGCGGCGCGTTGCGTGCGGCACTGGGCCTCGTTCTCGCAGATGAACACCCGTTACGTCTGGAACGATGACGACGCCAGCGTGACCGTGCATTACGTCGACGGCACCGAAGAGGTCTACGTCCACGACGAGCGCGCGCGGCTGGTGCGGCAGGTCGCAGCCGATGGCGGTGAACAGCTCAAGGCCTATGACGAACAGGGCCGGTTGATCGCCGAGCAGGATCCGCTCGGTGCCGTCACCGAATACCGCTACGACGAGGTCGGGCGGCTGATTGCGCTGATTCCACCGGACGATACGCCAACGTCCTACGAGTACCGCAACGGTTTTCTCTACAAGCGTTGCCGTGGCGAGGCGGTGTGGATCTATCGGCGCAATGCCGAGGGCGCGGTCACCGAAGCGGTCGATCCCGACGGCCAGGTCACCCATTACTACTACAACCTGCGTGGCCAGTTGTTGTCGCTGCGTTACCCGGACAGCAGCCGGCATCGCTGGGTGTGGAATGAACTCGGCCAGCTTATCGAGGAAACCCTGCCCGACGGTGGCGTGCGGCGCTTTTCCTACGACGCATTGGGACGGCGGACCACGACGCAGGATGAGTTTGGCGTCATCAGCCGCCAGCAGTGGGACGCCGCTGGCCGGCTGATCCTGACGACTTCTCCTACGGGCGCCAGTCGCGCCTACAGCTACGGCGCTTACGGTCAGGTCACCGCCGAACGCGATGAACTGGGGCGCATCACCCGCTACGAATATGACGACGACCTGCACCTGGTCTCGCGGCGAATCAACCCCGACGGCACCCGCGTGCAGTACCGCTACGACCATGCGCAACTGCTGCTCACCGAGATCGAAAACGAATCGGGCGAAAAGTACCGCCTGGATTACACGCCCACCGGGCTGATCCGCGAGGAAAGCGGTTTTGATGGCCGGCGCACCGCTTACGCCTACGACCTCAACGGTCACTTGCTGGAAAAGACCGAGTTCGGTGAGCATGGGCTCAGTCTGGTCACCCGTTATGAGCGCGACAGTGCCGGACGTTTGCAGGTCAAGACTCTGCCCGACGGCACCAAGGTCAGCTACCAATATGACCGCCTCGGCCGACTGACCGCGGTCGATGACGGCCAGGACCACCCGCTGGCCTTCGAATACGACCGCCAGGACCGGCTGATCACCGAACATCAGGGCTGGGGCACCCTGCGCTATACCTACGACGCCTGCGGCCAGCTCAAGCGGATGCGCCTGCCGGACAACAGCCGGCTCGACTATCACTACGCCAAGGGCGGTGCGCTAAAAGCCATCGACCTCAACGGCACGCCGCTGACGCAGCATATTTATCGGTCAGGGCGCGAGCAGCAACGCCAGCAAGGCCTGCTGCTCAGCGAATATGCCTACGACGATCAGGGGCGCTTGCTCGCCCACGCTGTAGGCCATCAGCACGCGGCGCTGTATCGCCGCGATTATGCCTACAGCGCCAACGGTAACCTCGAGCACATTGCCGACAGCCGCCACGGCCAGCGCACCTACGGCTACGACGCCCTCGACCGACTGATTCGCGTGCGTCACTCGCGCGACGAACTGCCCGAATCCTTCGCCCACGACCCGGCCGGCAACCTGCTGATGCAGGACCGCCCCGGCCCGGCGAAGGTCAAGGGCAACCGCCTGCTGATGCAGGGCGACCGCCATTACGACTACGACGCCTTCGGCAACCTGATCCGCGAACGCCGCGGCCACGGCCACACCCTCGTCACCGAATACCGCTACGACTGCCAGCACCGCCTGATCGGCCTGACCCGCCCCGACGGCCAAACTGCCCGTTACCAATACGACGCCTTCGGCCGCCGCATCCGCAAAACCGTGGACGGCGCCACCACTGAGTTCTTCTGGCAGGGCGATCAACTCCTCGCCGAAAGCAGCCCAACCCAATACCGCAGCTTCGTCTACGAACCCGGCACCTTCCGCCCGCTGGCCCTGCTCGACGGCAAAGGCCCGAAAAAAGCCTGCCCGTTCTACTACCAACTCGACCACCTCGGCACCCCGCAAGAACTCACCGACTACAGCGGCGAAATCGTCTGGTCGGCGCAATACGACGCCTACGGCAAAGTCGCCGCGGTGACCCTGGCCGGCGAAGAATACCTGGACCAACCGCTGCGCTTTCAGGGGCAGTACTTCGATGCGGAAAGCGGCCTGCACTACAACCGCCACCGGTATTACGACCCGAGATTGGGACGTTATCTGACGCCGGATCCGGTGAAGCTCGCGGGTGGATTGAATCAGTACCAATACGTGCCGAATCCGACGGGATGGGTGGATCCGTTGGGGTTGAGTTGCACTCCGTGTCCTGGAGCGACACAAACCGATGGCCCGTACAGTGAGCTCGTACCGGGCGGCGGTTTAGGGGCTCACGAAAAAAGGGGCGGTCACTTCATTGAAAAGCATGTGGGTCGAACAGCAGCCCAGCTAGCTCAAAGACTGAGAGATGAGCCTTGGCTTAGTAGAGCATCAACTTTTTTTGATCGAGCGACAGCAGAAAAAGCCATGTCCACCGTGATAACGAAAAACCAGACCACTATTGATAGATTCCTGCTAAGCAACGATACACAAATTATAATAAGCGACTCTGTCTCCTATCCAGTTGGGATGGTCTTAAAAAAGAAATCTCCCGATATAAGGCAGGTTCATGGTGTATATCTACTCTTACGCAAAGATAAAAAGCTACCAGGCTCCTACCGTATACACACAGGCTTTGCAGAATGACTAAAGAAAATCTCCCAAATTTATTCCAGTTTTTGGCCGGCTATTTCCATGAAGACTGGCGTTGCGATAACGAGACTGAAGATGATGTGACTAGACGATTTATCACAGAATCCCCTTCTGAAACGGTCGCAAAGGTGAAAAACGAAATCAATTTAGTTTTAAACAATTTTTACAACGAAAAAGAAATGCAGGCGTTTTTGTTTGATGAAATTAAATGTGCTTATTATTACCTTTATGCATGGCCCTCTGGTAAATCGTGGTTAGAGCATGTGCTTGCCGTGCTTTGCGAGGCCAACGAAAAAACTTAGTCCAAGCTCTGTGGATGCGGAACTCATCTTAGGAAAAAGCCCGGCAACGCTACCGGGCTTCATCTGTAACATGAGCGCTACGACCTAACGCATCACTTCCACGAGTGCCAGGAACCAGCCGCCCATATCGCCGACTGAACTCCCAGTAATAGGACACCTCATCTTGCTCGCACAGTGTCCCAATTGGCGAACGAGAGAACCGGCATCGGCGATGCAGCAACGCTCGCCTAGGTTCGCAGCAAAGCGAAGTCGATATTGGGCATGACCCAATCATTGAGAGCAAATGGGTTTAGGGAATGCCCACTATTTAAAATCCACATCAAACGCCTGATAAAACGCATTCCCGGTATTGGCGACGATCCACATCAGCACAATGACGTGATGCCCCTTCTTGTTCGCAGGCAGTTTCACTTCGTGGTCGACTTTGGCCTTCAGTTCGTCCGCATGGCTGTAATACGGCACTTGGGGGTAGAAGTCCTCGAAGAAGGGTGCCGCTTCCAGTTGCGCGCGGGTAATGCGTTGCTGTGGATCCCAGCCATCCTTGGTGATCAGCCAGCGATACCCGCGGGTGGTGTGCGGTGCGGTGTAGACCCAGCTGACCTTGAAGGTCTGGCCCGGATCGACGTTAAGCAGCGGCCAGGTGAACGGGCGAGCGAGCTTGGTGCTCATCTCGGCATGGGTGTAGTTCACGCAATCGCGGGCATCGGTCTTGCCGCCGCTGAGAATGTAGCCGTCGGCTGGCGGCGCGACGCTGTCAGCGTCTGTGTCGAAGGGCTGCGGGAACGGTCCGGCCGCCAATGCCGGAAAGTTCTTGCCACCTTCCATTTCGTTGACTTGCCAACCGCCGAGCAAGCCGAGGTCAATGGCCACTGCGCCGCGACTCGCTGGCGAAATAACGCGACCGTGTTTCAGTTGGGTCTGTGCAATTGCCTGATTCATGTTTTTCACTCCGTTGATTTAAGAACTCTCCTTCCCGAGGAGAGGCCTTCAAGCTAACGGAGGCAGTTTTTTTGTCTATCGGCGCTTTTGTCGCAGGTTGATCGGCCGGAAAGGCAAATCGCCGAAAATACTGGATGGATAACCAGTTACTACAGAGACTTCGCACTCGTCATGTAGCTAATCGCGTACACGCTGAATTGATGAAATCGCGCCTGATTGATTCAAGCCAGTTTTGCCTGATACTCCTTTTCGTACTGCCCGGCGAGTTGCACTTTCTGTTTTTCGTCGAGCAGCTTGCCGGCCATCTGGAAGAATTTATGCTCTTCCTCCTCAAGGTGATGATGGACCTTGTCCGACAGCTTTTTCGCCGTGGCCAACCATGCCGGGCTCGACATTTCGGTTTCGTCGAGTTCTTCCATCATCTCGTCCATTTCATGGTGCTCGGCGATGGCGTGGCGGCTCAGATCAACGCCTTCGTCGATTTCCATCAACGGAATGTAGAAGTGCCGCTCTTCTGCGGTTTCGTGCGCTTGCAGTTCAGCTTTCAGCTGTTTGTAGGCTTCGACCCGCTCAGGGCTGTCGCCGCTGGTCGCGATCAGCGCCTTGGCGTAAGTGCGCTGGCGCTCGTGGCTTTCGCGCAGGGCTTCAAAAATATTCAAGGGAGCTTCCTCATCAATCGCACTCAGGGAAAGGCGCGATAAAGCCTAGACCGCAGCGCCTGATCGACGGTTCCGCTTGTTTACCGAAGACCTTGGAAGCGCTTGCCGGACACGGTAGGCTGGCTTCTCCGACACAAGGAAGTCATGCATGAATTTGCGCATCGAGTTGACGCAGAACCCCACCGAGGAACAACGCAGCGCGATTCTCGCACCGCTGCGCGCGCACAATGTCGCCAATGCCGGGCCGTCTACCTGGGAGCCTGTCGCGCTGCTGGTGCGCGACGAGCAGGACGCGATTCTCGGCGGCCTGTATGGGCACACGTTTTACCGCTGGTTGTTCATTGAGCTGCTGGCAGTCCCGGAACAGGGGCGCGGCCAGGGTATCGGCACCAGACTGATGCAGATGGCCGAGGACTTTGCCAGGGAAAAGGATTGTGTCGGAATCTGGCTCGACACGTTCTCCTTTCAGGCGCCCGGGTTTTATCGGAAGGTGGGCTACAGCGAATGTGGCGAGATTGCCGATTATCCACTGGGGCACAGGCGGCATTTCTTCCAGAAGCGGCTTATCGGTTGAATGTTCCGCCGCCTTCGCTAGCAGGCTCGCTCCACAGGTTCTGTGGCATTCACCTATGTGGGAGCGAGCCTGCTCGCGAAAAGCGCCAGCCGCTTCAGCACCTGATCAAAGACAGGTTGCCAGAGCCGCCAAACGCCGCTTGGCGACGAAATCATCCTGCTGGGCGTAGTAGTTCAACGTTGTGCCGGATGCCTCGGTGATCACATCGACAAACGATTCTGCCGAACGCGTGTACACCGTCGTGCCGCCCGGCTTGCGCGGTTCCAGATAGGCCGCCGCATCGACGCCAAATACCGCTTCGTCCTGCCAGCCGAACTGCACGCACTGGGCGACGACTTTCTCAGGCTTGTCCGAGATCAACACCTTGTAGGGGCTCTTGGTGCGAGCATCGTCCATCACCGAACCTGCGCAACCGGCCAGCAGGACCGTCACCAGCGCTACCATCAGCATTCGCATTGCATTTGCTCATTCAGAAAAAAGCGGACTGTAGCACTGCAAAGCGAGAATTCGTTCTGCTTTACTGTTTTTATACGGCCACCGGTCCCACGAGGAAAATACATGGCGCCTAGCGACCAGCGACATGAACACGCGCTGAAACTGTTTCTCGACGCGCGCCCCGAACTGCGCGAAACCCTCGACCATCTCAATCCGCTGCTGGCCCAGGCCAAGGGAGAAACCCAGGCGCAATACCGCGAAGAACGACTGCATGAAGCGTTTGAAGCCGAAGCGGAGAGTCAGGGATTGTTTGCCTGGGAGCTGACGCTGCAACTGACGGCTGATTCGCCTGAGGAATATCAGGCGCAGCGTCTTGAGGTACACCGGGAAGTGGCGGAGATGGCGGGGATGGACTGGCTCGAATATTGCGACTTGTACGGCATCACCCCATAGGCACCCCCCACCAATGGGTCATAGGCAACGTGGATTTCGCGGCGCGACTGATAAAGCTTTATCATGCCCGCAGTTTTGCTGATCGAGTCCGTCATGAAATTCGCCATTGCGCTGTTTTCCGCCGCCCATGCGCCCTCCTCGCGCCGTGCCCTGCTGTTTGCCCAGGCCGCGCTGGCCGGGGGGCATGAGATTGTCCGGCTGTTCTTTTATCAGGACGGCGTCTTCAACGCCTGCGATGCAGTGGTAACGCCGCAGGACGAGCTGGACTTGCCCAAGCAGTGGCGCAGTTTTATCAGCGAGCAGAAGCTGGACGGTGTGGTGTGCATCGCCGCCGCTTTGCGTCGTGGTGTATTGAATGAAGAAGAAGCCAGGCGTTACCAGCGCGAGGCGATTTCACTCAGCGCGCCGTGGGAATTGTCCGGCCTCGGCCAACTGCACGACGCCGTGCAAGACGCTGATCGCCTGATCTGCTTTGGAGGTGCATAAGATGGCCAAGTCGCTGCTGATCATCAGCCGTCAGTCGCCGTGGTCCGGCCCTGGCGCTCGCGAAGCGCTGGATATCGTGCTGGCCGGCGGCGCCTTCGATCTGCCGATCGGCGTGCTGTTTCTCGATGATGGCGTGCTGCAACTGGCCGCCGGTCAGAACGCCAAGGCCCTGCAACAGAAGGACCTCAGCGCCAATCTGCAAGCGCTGCCGATGTTTGGTGTCGAGGAGCTGTTCTATTGCGCCGAAAGCGGCAACGTTCGCGGACTTGGAAAACGGTCGCTGGACGAAGCACAGCCGCTGACCACCGAGCAAATCACCGCCCTTATTGACCGTTACGACCAGGTGATCACCCTCTGATGTCGACTTTGCATGTGTTGTCCCATTCCCCGTTCGGCGACGATCGCTTGAACAGTTGCCTGCGTGTCATCGGCAGCGCGGATGCATTGCTGCTCTGCGGTGACGCGGCCTATGCGTTGCAACCGGGCACGGCGCCATTCGCCGCGCTGCAAGCCTGTGCGCGCAAACGCTACGTCCTGGCCGAAGATGCCCAGGCTCGCGCCATCGAGATTCCCGACTGGGCCGAAACCATCGACTACCCGGCCTTCGTCGCACTGTCGATCCATCACGACAAGGTCAACAGTTGGCTATGAATCGCATGACCGTAGGCGGCCGTACCATCGAACTCGACAAGGACGGCTTTCTTGTCGAACTGAGCGACTGGTCGACCGAGGTCGCCAGCGCCCTCGCCGCCGCCGAAGACCTCGAGTTGACGCCCGAACACTGGGAAGTCCTCGAACTGCTGCGCAGCTTCTACGAAGAATTCCAGCTGTCGCCGGCCACGCGGCCGCTGATCAAGTACACCGCGCTGAAGCTCGGTCCGGACAAAGGCAACAGCCTGCACCTTAACCGACTGTTCAAAGGCACCCCTGCCAAACTCGCCGCGAAACTGGCGGGCCTGCCCAAACCGACGAATTGCCTATGACCGACTATCCAGCGCTGACCCTCGACACACCCGCCGAACACCCGTTCGCGCAGTTCGTGCGCATCCTTGGCAAGGGCAAGCGCGGTGCCCGCGACCTGACCCGAGCCGAAGCGCGGGAAGCCATGGGCATGGTGCTCGACGACAAGGTCGAGGACACCCAGCTCGGCGCCTTTCTGATGCTGCTGCGGCACAAGGAAGAAAGCGCCGAGGAAATGGCCGGTTTCACCGAAGCCCTGCGCGAACGCTTGCAGGCGCCGGCGCTGAACGTCGATCTCGACTGGCCGACCTACGCTGGCAAGAAACGCCATCTGCCGTGGTATCTGCTAGCGGCCAAATGCCTGGCGCAAAACGGCGTGCGTATCTTCATGCATGGTGGCGGCGCACACACGGCCGGACGGCTTTACAGCGAGCAATTGCTCGGCGAGTTGAACATCCCGTTGTGCCGCAACTGGCAACAGGTCGGCACGGCGCTGGATAACGGCGGTCTGGCCTTTATGCCGCTGGTGGATTGGGCACCGCAGTTGCAGAAAATGATCGACCTGCGCAATACCCTGGGCCTGCGCTCGCCGATCCACTCGCTGGCGCGAATTCTTAATCCGCTGGGTGCACGCTGCGGGCTGCAAAGCATTTTCCACCCCGGCTACCAGGCGGTGCATCGTGATGCCAGCGGTCTGCTCGGCGATACGGCAATTGTGGTCAAGGGTGATGGCGGCGAAATCGAAATCAACCCGGACGCTACCAGCCATCTCTACGGCACCCGCGGCGGTCAGAGCTGGGATGAAGAATGGCCACAGTTGTCAGCGCAACGCCACGTCAAACCCGCATCGCTGGACATCGAACAGTTGAAAGCCGTGTGGCGCGGCGATGTCGTCGACAGCTACCCGCAAATGGCCTTGATTGCGACCATGGCCCTCGCCCTGCGCGGCCTCGGTCAGGATCGTGAACTGGCCTTTGCAACCGCCGAGCAGTATTGGGCGGCACGCAACACATCGATCTAACCGATCATTAACGCCCGATCTTTGCGCTTTTTGTTCGAACTCATCGGAATAGACTCGGCTCCAACGATTATCGGTTTACGGAGTCTTGATCATGGGTTTACTCGTCGATGGCCACTGGCAGGACAAGTGGTATGAAAGCAGCAAGGACGGCGCGTTCCAGCGCGAACAGGCGCAACGCCGCAACTGGGTGACTGCTGACGGTCAGGCCGGGCCGAGCGGCGAAGGCGGTTTTGCTGCCGAAGCGGGGCGCTATCACCTCTACGTGTCCCTCGCCTGCCCTTGGGCGCACCGCACGCTGATCCTGCGCAAACTCAAAAGTCTGGAAAGCCTGATCGATGTATCCGTGGTCAGCTGGTTGATGCTGGAACACGGCTGGACCTTCGACAAGGCGCTGGGCTCGAGCGGCGACCGACTCGACGGTTTCGACTTCATGCACCAGCGCTACACCGCTGACACGCCTGACTACACCGGCCGCGTCACGGTGCCGGTGCTGTGGGACAAAAAGCTCAAGCGCATCGTCAGCAATGAATCGGCAGAGATCATCCGCATGTTCAACAGCGCGTTTGATGGTCTCACCGGCAATGATCTGGATTTCTACCCGGCGCCGTTACGCAATGAGATCGACGCGCTGAACGAGCGGATCTATCCGGCGGTTAACAACGGTGTTTACCGTGCCGGCTTCGCCACCTCTCAGCAGGCCTATGAACAAGCCTTCGATGAAGTGTTCGCCGAGCTGGATCATCTGGAGCAACTGCTGGGCGCCAATCGTTACCTGAGCGGGGAATACCTGACTGAAGCCGATGTGCGCTTGTTCACCACGATGATTCGCTTTGACGCTGTGTATCACGGGCACTTCAAGTGCAACCTGCGGCGCATTGCCGACTATCCGAACTTGTCGAACTGGCTGCGCGAAATGTATCAGTGGCCAGGGATTGCCGAGACGGTAGATTTCCAGCACATCAAGCATCACTACTACGGTAGCCACAAGACCATCAACCCGACCGGGGTGGTGCCGAAGGGGCCGGAGCAGGATTTCACCGTGGCGCATGATCGGGCGCGGTTGATTGGGCAAGGGGTTTGGCACCGGGGTTGATTCCAGACAAGCGTGAGTTTCAAGGCCCCTTCGCGAGCAGGCTCGCTCCCACATTGGATTAGTGTCGTGCACAAATCCCCTGTGGGAGCGAGCCTGCTCGCGAAGGGCAGCGACTCGGTTCTCAGACCTGCGCCTGAGCCCCTTCAAACCACGCCAGTTTTTCGCGCAACTGCACCACTTCCCCAACGATCACAAGCGTCGGCGCATGAACTTCATGCTCCGCCACCAGTCGCGGCAGGTCGGCCAGCGTGCCGGTGAATACTCGCTGATTGACCGTGGTGCCTTGCTGAATCAGGGCCGCCGGGGTATCCGCGGAACGGCCATGCTTGATCAACTGCTCGCAGATGATCGGCAAGCCCACCAGGCCCATGTAGAACACCAGCGTCTGCGCCGGAGCCACAAGGTCGGCCCATGGCAGATCGGTTGAGCCGTCCTTCAAATGGCCGGTGACAAACCGCACGGACTGCGCATGATCGCGATGGGTCAACGGAATCCCGGCATACGCCGCGCAACCGCTGGCCGCCGTGATTCCCGGCACCACCTGGAACGGAATGCCGTGGGCCGCCAGCTCTTCGATCTCTTCGCCGCCACGCCCGAAGATGAACGGATCACCGCCCTTCAACCGCACCACGCGTTTGCCGGCCTTGGCCAGGTCGACCAATTGCTGGTTGATCTGATCTTGCGGCACGGCGTGTTCGGAACGACGTTTGCCGACGTACACGCGCTCGGCGTCACGACGGCACAACTCCAGAATCGCCGGCGCCACCAGACGGTCGTACAGCACTACATCGGCTTGCTGCATCAAACGCAGCGCACGAAAGGTCAACAGATCCGGATCGCCCGGCCCGGCACCGACCAGATAAACCTCGCCGGTGGTGACCATGGGTTCACCATCCACCTTGGCTTGCAACAGGCGTTCGGCCTCGGCGCCCTGCCCGGCCAGTTGCCGATCAGCGATCGGCCCCTGAAACACATCTTCCCAGAAGCCACGGCGCTGCTGCACATCCGGAAACAGGTTTTTCACCTGGTTGCGAAAACGCGCGGCGAGTCCGGCCAGTTGACCGTAGGTCGAGGGGATCCAGGTTTCGATCTTGGCGCGAATCAGACGCGCCAGCACCGGCGCATCGCCGCCGCTGGACACTGCAATGATCAACGGCGAGCGATCGACAATTGCCGGGAAGATCACGCTGCACAACTGCGGCGCATCGACCACGTTCACCGGCACGCAACGTCGATGCGCATCACTGGAAACCTGTGCATTGAGCGTTTCGTCGTCGGTGGCGGCAATGATCAGCCCGCAACCGTCCAGGTCCGTCTCCATGTAACCGCGTAACAGGCATTCGCCGCCGCTGGCCGCCACCAGTTTAGCCAGTTGCGTTTCGATTTCAGGTGCGACCACTCGCAGCAGCGCACCGGCATCGGCCAGCAGGCGGGATTTGCGCAAGGCAATCTCCCCCCCGCCGACAACCAACACACGACTGCCGCGCAGGTTGTGAAACAGCGGCAGATATTTCATTTAACCGATGACCTCAAGGCCGCCCATGTACGGCTTGAGCACGTCCGGGACGCGGATCGAACCGTCGGCCTGCTGATAGTTTTCCAGCACGGCAACCAGGGTACGGCCGACCGCCAGGCCGGAACCGTTCAAGGTGTGCACCAGTTCCGGCTTGCCGGTTTCCGGGTTGCGGAAGCGCGCCTGCATGCGGCGGGCCTGGAAGTCGCCGCAGTTGGAGCACGAGGAAATTTCGCGGTACTTGTCCTGGCTCGGAATCCACACTTCCAGATCGTAGGTCTTGACCGCGCTGAAGCCCATGTCGCCCGTGCACAAGGCCAGGGTGCGGTAAGGCAGACCGAGCAGTTGCAGGACTTTTTCGGCGTTGGCGGTCAGGCCTTCCAGCGCTTTCATCGATTGCGACGGCTCGACGATCTGAACCATTTCAACCTTGTCGAACTGGTGCTGGCGGATCATGCCGCGAGTGTCGCGACCCGACGCACCGGCTTCGCTGCGGAAGCACGGGGTGTGGGCGACGAACTTGATCGGCAGCAGTTTCGAATCGACGATTTCGCCGGCGACAATGTTGGTCAGCGACACTTCGGCGGTCGGGATCAGGTACAGATCGGCTTCGCCTTCGCGAGCGATCTTGAACAGGTCTTCTTCGAACTTCGGCAACTGGCCAGTGCCTTGCAGTGCCGGGGCTTGCACCAGATAAGGCGTGTAGGCCTCTTCATAGCCATGTTCGTTGACGTGCAGGTTGATCATGAACTGCGCCAGTGCACGGTGCAGACGGGCGATCGGGCCACGCAGCAGAGCAAAGCGGGCGCCGGACAGCTTGGCGGCAGTCTCGAAGTCCAGCCAGCCGAACTTCTCGCCCAGGGCGACGTGGTCTTTCACCTCGAAATCGAATTGAGTCGGGGTGCCCCAGCGGCGCACTTCGACGTTGTCGTCTTCGTCTTTGCCGACCGGCACCGACTCGTGCGGCAAGTTCGGAATACCGAGCAGGATCGAATCCAGTTCGGTCTGGATCGCGTCCAGCTCGACTTTACCGGCACTCAGTTCGCCCGCCATGCGCTCGACGTCCGCCATCAACGGCGCGATGTCTTCGCCGCGCTGCTTGGCCTGACCGATGGATTTGGAACGCGCGTTACGCTCAGCCTGCAGTGCTTCGGTGCGGGTCTGGACGGTCTTGCGCTGTTCTTCCAGCGCTTCGATGCGCGCGGTATCCAGGGCATAGCCACGGGAAGCCAGGCGGTCCGCTACGTCCTGAAGGTTGCTACGTAACAGTTTGGAATCGAGCATGTCGGTTTCTCGTTATCAAAGTTTGGTCAGGGACAGGCCAGCCCACGTCGCGAGCAGCCCGCCGAATACGCTGAGTGCCGCGTAGCCCAGGGCCAGCAACACCTGCCCACTTTCGAGCAGGCGCACCGTATCCAGTGAAAAGGATGAAAAAGTCGTCAGCCCCCCGAGGAAGCCGACCATCAACCCGGCACGCACCTCGATCGGCACCTCCGGGCGTATCAAAAACAGGCCGTACAACACGCCAATCAGCAGACAGCCCACGATATTAACGGCCAGCGTCGCGGTATAGAAGTGCCGCGGCCAATTGGCGCTGACCCAATTGCCGGTGGCGAAGCGCAACAAGGTGCCGGCCACGCCGCCGACCGACACCGCAACGATCAATGGAAGCACTATTTTCTCCGCTGCCGAGGGCTTAAACGGTCGAGTTGGGCAAGGTGGTTGAGCTTCTCGCCGATCTTCAGTTCCAGGCCACGCGGCACCGGTTGGTAGAACGGGATCGGCTCGAGTTCTTCCGGGAAATAATCTTCACCGGCGGCGTAGGCATCCGGTTCGTCGTGGGCATAACGGTATTCGTCACCGTAACCCAATTGCTTCATCAGTTTGGTCGGCGCGTTGCGCAGATGCAGTGGCACTTCCAGCGAGCCGTGTTCAGCGGCGGCACGCAGGGCGGTTTTGAAGCCCATGTACACCGCGTTGCTTTTCGGCGCGCAAGCCAGGTAGGTGATGGCCTGCGCCACGGCCAGTTCACCTTCCGGACTGCCGAGACGCTCCTGCACTTCCCACGCCGCCAGGCACAGACTCAGTGCGCGCGGGTCAGCGTTGCCGATGTCTTCGCTGGCCATGCGCACCACGCGCCGGGCCAGGTACAGCGGATCGCATCCGCCGTCGATCATCCGCGCAAACCAGTACAACGCACCGTCGGGATTGGAGCCACGTACCGATTTGTGCAGCGCCGAGATCTGGTCATAGAACGCTTCGCCGCCCTTGTCGAAACGCCGCCGGGTGTCGCCGAGCAGACTTTGCAGCAGCTCGGTGCCGATTTCGCTGTTGTCTTCGGCCAGGTCCGAGGCGTTTTCCAGCAGGTTGAGCAGGCGCCGGCCATCGCCATCGGCGGCTGACAGCAGCATCTGGAAGCCTTCGTCGTTGAGCGTCAGGTTGCGCTTGCCCAGGCCGCGCTCTTCAGTGAGCGCGCGGTGCACCAGTTTGCGCAACGCCGCTTCGTCGAGGCTTTTCAGCACGTAGACGCGCGCGCGCGACAGCAGCGCGTTGTTCAGTTCGAACGAAGGGTTTTCGGTGGTGGCGCCGATGAAGATCAGCGTGCCGTCTTCAACATAGGGCAGAAACGCATCCTGCTGCGACTTGTTGAAGCGGTGCACCTCGTCGACGAACAGAATCGTGCGCTTGCCGTACTGGCCGGCCTGCTGTTTGGCGATTTCAACGGCCTGACGGATTTCCTTGACCCCGGCGAGCACTGCCGAGACCGTTTCGAAGTGTGCATCGGAAACTTCCGCGAGCAACCGCGCAAGTGTGGTCTTGCCCACACCCGGTGGTCCCCAGAAGATCATCGAATGCAGGGCACCCTGCTCCAGCGCCTCGCGCAGAGGCTTGCCGCGAGCGAGTACATGCTCCTGACCGACGTACTCATCCAGATTGGCCGCACGCAAACGCGCGGCCAGCGGCTGGGCTATCGGTGCACTGCGAAACAGATCCATCACGTAGCGTTGAAACCTCGAATTTTTCGAATACTGTGCAAAACTCTGTGGCGAGGGGATTTATCCCCGTTGGGCTGCGAAGCGGCCCCAAAAGCGACGACTGCTGCGCAGCCGAACGGGGATAAATCCCCTCGCCACAATAGCCCCTCAATAGCAGGCCCACACCACAAAGGCCCTGACACAAGGGGCTGGGGTTTATTCCTGGATGACGTCGGCACCCTTGGGGATGTCGAACTTGAACTTCGATGCCGGTACCGCTTCGTTGGCTTTCACCCCGGTGAACAGGATATTGGTGCGTTGGCCAACGCTGTCAATCAGTTGCATGTCATTGAGCAGACCGTTGCGAAACGACAGGCGCAGGTTGTCGAACAAGGTGTCCTTGGTCTTCGGCTTGAGGGTGAAATCGATCACGCCGCCCGCCTCTTTCGCGCTGATGTCAAAGCTCTGGCTGATCTTCGACACGTCGCCGGAGAGCAGCAATGCCGGCGTCTGGGTCAGGCGTTCGTCGAGCTTTTTGATGGTCGCCTGTTCCAGGTCCGGGTCCCACAGGGTGACTTTCTTGCCATCGGAGACCATGGTCTGCTCGGCCGGGGCGTTGGTGTGCCAGTAAAACAGGCCCGGACGCTGCAGGGTCATGTTGCCGGTGGTTTCCTGCAATTGCGTGCCGCTGCCGTCGAGGGTCAGCTGCGAGAAGTTCGCGCTCAGGGTCTTGGATGTTTCCAGCAATTGGGTCAGACGGGCTACGTCTTTTTCATCGGCGTGAGCGGTGAGCGCGGTCAGCGCCAGTACTGGCAACAGCATGCGGATAAGACGCATGGGAGTCCTCTTGAATACTCGTGGGAGAGTGGCGAAACTTCATTGTCCCGCCGCTTGCTTGTCAAATCAGTCGCGCACCGGGCCTGGCGCCAGGACTTCGCGCGAACCGTTGGTGTTCATCGAGGTGACGACCCCGGCCATTTCCATGGCTTCGATCATCCGTGCGGCGCGGTTGTAGCCGATCTTCAGCTTGCGCTGGACAGCGGAAATCGAGGCGCGACGGCTTTCCAGCACGAACTGCACGGCCTCGTCATACAGCGCATCGGCTTCAGGATCATCGCCGTCGCCGCCACCGCTGCTGCCTTCAAAGCCGCTGCCCGCCTCTTCGACACCGTTGAGGATGTCGTCGTTGTATTCCGGCGCACCGCGCAGTTTCCACGCTTCAACCACACGATGCACTTCATCGTCGGAAACGAACGCACCGTGAACCCGGATCGGCAGGCTGGTGCCCGGCGGCATGTAGAGCATGTCACCGTGACCGAGCAACTGCTCGGCGCCGCCCTGGTCGATAATGGTCCGCGAGTCAATCTTGCTCGATACCTGGAACGCCATACGGGTCGGGATGTTGGCCTTGATCAGACCGGTGATCACGTCCACCGACGGCCGCTGGGTCGCCAGAATCAAGTGAATACCGGCCGCACGGGCCTTCTGCGCAATACGGGCGATCAGTTCTTCGACCTTCTTGCCCACGATCATCATCATGTCGGCAAATTCATCGACCACCACAACAATGGTCGGCAGTTTCTGCAGCAGTGGCGCTTCGTCGTGAATGCTTTCGCGCTTGTACAACGGATCGCTCAATGGCTCGCCGGCATCCTGCGCTTCCTTGACCTTGGCGTTGAAGCCGGACAGGTTACGTACGCCCATCTTCGCCATCAATTTATAACGCCGTTCCATCTCGGCGACGCTCCAGCGCAAGGCGTTGGCGGCATCCTTCATGTCGGTCACCACCGGACACAGCAGGTGCGGAATGCCTTCATAAATCGACAGTTCGAGCATCTTCGGGTCGATCATGATCAGCTTGGCGTCTTCCGGGCCGGACTTGAACAGGATCGACAGGATCATCGCATTCACGCCCACCGACTTACCGGAACCGGTCGTACCCGCCACCAGCAGGTGCGGCATCTTCGCCAAGTCGGTAATCACCGGTTTGCCGCCAATGTCGTGGCCCAGCGCCAGGGTGACCGGCGACTTGAAGTTGTCGTATTCGGGCGTCGACAGCACTTCGGAGAAGCGCACGATCTGCCGGTCTTCGTTGGGAATTTCAATACCGACGGTGGTCTTGCCCGGGATCACTTCAACGACCCGCACACTGGTCACCGCCAGCGAACGCGCAAGGTCTTTCGCCAGGTTGGCGATACGGCTGACCTTGACGCCGGCGGCCGGCTGAATTTCGTAACGGGTAATCACCGGGCCCGGGTGGATCGAATCCACGGTGACCTCGACGCCAAACTCCTTGAGCTTGATTTCGAGCAAATGGCCGACCGCGGCCAGGGATTCCGGCGAATAGTTGAGCTGTTTCTTTTCCGCAGGATCAAGGATCGAGATCGGCGGCAATGTGCCTTCGACGGCGCTGTCGACAAACAACGGCGCCTGTTTCTCTTTCTGCACGCGCTTGCTTGGCTCGGGGGCTTTGGCCGGGGCTGGCGCAATGACCGGCGGGACCTGCTTCTCGCGATCGGACATATGCTTGCTCAGGGCTTGCTCACGCTCGATCAGGCGCTCCTTGACCTTGGCCTGCTCACGCTTGTCAGTGACAGTCGGCGCGACCACGTCGTGCACGCGGTCATCGACCTCACGCAATTGCGCGACCAATTGTTTGCGCTCGGTGCGCGCCGTCCACCAGCGGTTGAGCGCGCTCTGGAACAATTCGAACAGGTCGAGCGTGATCTTGCCGGTGATGTCCATCACCTTGAACCATGACAGATCGGTGAACACCGTCAGGCCGAACAGGAACAGCGCAATGAACAGCAACGTGCTGCCCTGAATATTCAGCGCATTCTTCGCCAGGTCGCCAAGGCTTTCGCCCAGCGCCCCACCGGCGCCGGCGGGCAGACCGGTCGCGGCATGGAAATGGATGTGGGCCAGCGCAGCCCCGGACAGCACCAGAAACACCAGGCCGATCAGCCGCCAGGAGAACAGCCAGCCGCTCCACTGCCATGGCTCGTGGCGCTGACGGAAGATCTGATAGGCCTTGATCGCCAGCAAAAGCGGAAAGATGTAGGCGAAGTAACCCAGCACCATGAACAGGATATCGGCACTGTAGGAGCCCGCCGGGCCGCCGAAATTCTGTACGTCGTCGATCTTGCTGTTATGACTCCAGCCCGGATCGTCCTTGCCGTAGGTCAGCAAGGCCATCATCAGGAACAGACACAACGCGCCGATGGCGATCAATGCACCTTCCTTGAGCCGGTAGTGCAGTTGCTGACGCCAGAGCGGAACGACTGTTTTTGGTGCTTCGGTGGATTTCTTCAAAACGCTTCTTTTCCTGCGCCCGAGGCGCGTCCATCTATTGAATGACAAAAAACTGCCCAATCCAGGCAGGTAAAAAGTAAACGGGCACAACCGAGACTACTTTTAACACTGTGCGGCGGCTTTTATAAACACAGCGATAGGCGCGGCGCGCAGCAAATACCTGTAACAGCCCGGCATTGTACGGGTTTGTACGAGCGTTACCATGCTTGCAGCCCAGTGTTGAGCATAGCCAAGCGTACACAAACTGCGGTCCAATTTGATCATGCATTGTCTTTCGTGACAAAGGCTTATGAGGTGTATTTGATGAACGTAGCGAACCCTGTGACTGCCCCCTGCCTGCCACACTGAACCGGCACACACGCGATGATCGCTTACGACCACAGCCGACACCTCAAGTTGCACCACGATGCAGGTGCAGGCAGGCTTGCATGCAGGACATCTCGGGCGATTCGCGGCACACTTGTCCGCGGGCCCAAAACCTGACCGCCCTCCCCTTCTGCAAAGCCTGGATGCCATGCTGACTTGGTTACAACGTAATTCACTGACTTTTCCACCACTGGAAAAGGCCATGCGCGACCCCAACGGCCTGCTCGCCGCGGGTGGCGACCTGTCCGCCGATCGCCTGATACAAGCTTATCGCCACGGCTGCTTTCCGTGGTTCTCAGAAGGCCAGCCGATTCTCTGGTGGTCGCCTAATCCGCGTACGGTGCTGTATCCCGACGAACTGCACGTTTCGCGCAGTCTCGGCAAATTGCTGCGCAAGCAGCGTTACCAGGTGACCTTCGATCAGGATTTCGAGGCCGTGATCCGCGCCTGCGCCGCGCCACGGGATTACGCCGACGGCACCTGGATCACCCAGGCCATGCAGGACGCTTACGTTGAATTGCACCGACGCGGCTTTGCCCATTCGGTCGAGGTTCGCGATCAGGGCGAACTGGTCGGCGGCCTGTACGGCCTGGCGATGGGCCAGTTGTTTTTCGGTGAGTCGATGTTCAGTCGCGCCGATAATGCCTCGAAGTATGGCTTTGCCACGCTGGTGCAGCACTTGAAGGATTCGGGATTCGTGCTGATCGACTGCCAGATGCCAACCGATCATCTGCACAGTCTCGGCGCCCGGGCGATTCCCCGCCAGGAATTCGCCGACTATCTGGCGCGACACCTGGATCAACCCAATCGCGCGACCTGGGTTTGCTGAGCGACTTTGGCGCGCGTGGCTTACACTTAATTCACCAGCTTATCCCGAGGGTTGATCATGACCGAGTTGGCGCGGTTGAAGTTCTATGCCACTCAGCCTCACTCTTGCAGTTATCTGCCCGAGGAGCAGGCCACGACCCTGTTTCTCGATCCCAGTCAGCCCATGGATGTGCATGTCTACGCAGACCTGTCGGAGATGGGCTTTCGTCGCAGTGGCGACCATTTGTACCGGCCGCATTGCCAGAATTGCAATGCGTGCGTGCCTGCGCGCATTCCGGTCGCGCAGTTCAGTCCCAATCGTCAGCAGAAGCGTATTTTCAAACGCAACGCCGACTTGCAGGTACGCCCGGCCAAGCCTCAGTTCAGCGAAGAGTATTTCGACCTGTACCAGCGTTATATCGAACAACGCCACGCCGACGGCGATATGTACCCGCCGAGCCGCGATCAATTCTCGACTTTTCTGGTGCGCGACCTGCCCTTCTCGCGGTTCTATGAGTTCCGACTCGACGGACGGTTACTCGCAGTGGCGGTGACCGATTTGCTGCCGAACGGTTTGTCGGCGGTGTACACCTTTTACGAACCCGATGAAGAACGTCGCAGCCTTGGCCGTTTCGCCATCCTCTGGCAGATCGGCGAGAGCCAGCGCCTTGGCCTCGAAGCGGTCTACCTCGGTTACTGGATCAAGAATTGCAAAAAGATGAATTACAAGACGCAATATCGGCCCATCGAACTGCTGATTAATCAGCGCTGGGTCATCCTCAACTAATCCCACCGCCTAAACCCCTTGGCGTAAACCCCATTTTTCGGGCACAATGCACGCCGCTTTTGCCTGGCGCAGTTGCACCGGGCCATTCATTGGATACCGAGGGCTTTACTGCATGTCGAAAGAAGACAGCTTCGAAATGGAAGGCACTGTCGTCGACACCCTGCCCAACACCATGTTTCGTGTGGAGTTGGAAAATGGGCACGTCGTAACCGCGCATATTTCCGGCAAGATGCGCAAGAACTACATTCGTATTCTTACCGGTGACAAAGTGCGCGTCGAGCTGACGCCCTATGATTTGAGCAAAGGGCGGATCACTTACCGCGCTCGTTAATCAAGTCAATACAGAACGCCCGGGTTATGCCGGGCGTTTTTGTGTCTGGGTTTTTTTGGTTTTGTGAGCATATCCGTTGCTGCGGGTGTGGCCGCTGGCGGTTTCGCTCTTACAGCGACTCACTTTTCCAGACGCCGAAAAGTAAGCAAAAGGCTTTGCCCCCGGCGTACGGCCCGCTCGCTGGGGCTCGGGGTTCCTTCGTTACGGGATCGATCCGGGCGCAGCGTCTCCGGTTTGCTTCGCTGCACCTCCTCTCGCTGTGTACGACTGCGTCGTACGGTCGCTGCGCTCCCACGCCCGGATCGATCCCGTAACGAAGCCTGCCGATGGGGCATAAGATCAAAAGCCAGAGCCAGAGCCAGAGCCAGAGCCAGATCAAAAGATCGCAGCCTGCGGCAGCTCCTACGGTTGGATCGTTTGTATCCGGTAGAAATATGTTGGCCGGAAGGCCGCCATCGCGAGCAGGCTCACTCCTACAGTTGGAATAGGTACAACCTCAAGAAACAGGTCGGCTGTCAGGCCGCCTTCGCGAGCAGGCTCGCTCCCACAGAAAAGCAAAGCAGCGCAGCTGCCCGCGGCAAAGCCGCCCCACTCAACAATGAGCGTTAGCTCGAGTACCGCTCTTGATCTTGATCCACGGGCGACTTCGGAAGGCTGAGTGGAGGGATTGATCCGGGCGTGGGAGCGCAGCGACCGTTTGGCGAAGCCAAACACAGCGAGAGGAGGTGCAGCGAAGCAAACCGGAGACGCTGCGCCCGGATCAATACCGCAGCGAAGGAACCCGAGCCTGCGAGGGCCGAACGCAGGAGCAAAGCCTTTTTGGTTACTTTTTCGGCGTCTGGAAAAAGTGACCCGCCGTAAGGGCGGAACCCTAAGCAGCCATCACCGCAGCAACGGATATTCACCCAAAAACCCCAAACGACAAATAACAAAAAGGCGCCCGAAGGCGCCCTCTTGATCCACAGCCTTCAGGCCATTTCCGCAGTGGTTTCGAAGTCGAACGTCAGTTCCCCGTCCTTGATGTCGATGTGCACCACACCGCCATGCTCGGCCAGCTCACCAAACAGAATCTCCTCTGCCAGCGGACGCTTGATCTTGTCCTGAATCAAACGCGCCATCGGCCGTGCGCCCATTGCCGAGTCGTAACCACCCGCCGCGAGCCAACTGCGCGCCGCATCGGTCACTTCCAGCAACACGCGCTTGTCTTCCAGCTGCGCCTGAAGCTCGGTAAGGAACTTGTCCACCACACTTTTGATGACCTCATGGCTGAGGCGACCAAACTGGATAATGGTGTCCAGACGGTTACGGAATTCCGGCGTGAAGCTCTTCTTGATCACCTCCATCGCATCGGACGAGTGGTCCTGATGGGTGAAACCGATCGAAGCCCGCGCGGCCGTTTCGGCACCGGCGTTGGTGGTCATGATCACGATCACGTTGCGGAAGTCCGCCTTGCGCCCGTTGTTATCGGTCAGCGTACCGTGGTCCATGACCTGCAGCAGCAGGTTGAAGACTTCCGGATGCGCCTTCTCGATTTCGTCGAGCAGCAATACGCAATGTGGCTGCTTGGTGATCGCTTCGGTCAACAGACCGCCCTGATCAAAGCCGACATAACCCGGAGGTGCACCGATCAGACGCGATACGGTGTGACGCTCCATGTATTCGGACATGTCGAAACGCACCAGCTCGATGCCAAGCGCCTTCGCCAGTTGGCGCGCGGCCTCGGTCTTGCCGACACCGGTAGGCCCTGCGAACAGGAACGAACCGACCGGCTTGTCAGGCGACTTGAGCCCGGCACGGGACAGTTTGATCGCGGTCGACAGCGAATCGATCGCCGCGTCCTGGCCAAACACCGTGAGCTTCAGATCGCGCTCCAGATTACGCAGCAGCTCCTTGTCGGAACTGGTGACATGTTTCGGTGGAATCCGCGCGATTTTCGCCACGATGTCTTCGACCTGCGGCACTTCGATACGCTTGACGCGCATCTCGACCGGTTGCAGACGCTGGTAGGCGCCCGCCTCGTCGATCACATCGATAGCCTTGTCCGGCATGTGCCGGTCGTTGATGTAGCGCGACGCCAGCTCGGCGGCGGCACGCAACGACTCATCGCTATATTCGATGTTGTGGTGCTGCTCGAAACGCCCTTTCAGGCCACGCAGGATACCGATGGTGTCTTCCACCGACGGCTCGACGACATCGACCTTCTGGAAACGACGCGCCAAGGCACGATCCTTCTCGAAGATGCCGCGAAATTCCTGGAAGGTGGTCGAGCCGATGCAACGAATGTCGCCAGACGACAGCAGCGGCTTGAGCAGGTTGGATGCATCCATCACGCCACCGGACGCAGCGCCCGCACCAATAATGGTGTGGATTTCGTCGATGAACAGGATCGCCTGCGGACGTTTTTTCAGCTCATTGAGCAGCGCCTTGAAGCGCTTCTCGAAATCGCCGCGATATTTGGTGCCTGCGAGCAGAGCGCCAAGATCGAGCGAGTAGACAACCGCATTGGCCAGCAGATCCGGCACCTGATTGTCGACAATGCGCTTGGCCAGGCCTTCGGCAATTGCGGTTTTACCTACGCCTGCCTCGCCGACCAGCAGCGGGTTGTTTTTGCGCCGACGCGCGAGGATCTGCGCGACACGCTCGACTTCCGACTCGCGCCCGACCAGCGGATCGATCCGCCCCTGACGAGCGAGTTCGTTGAGGTTGCTGGCATAAGCATCCAGAGGATTGCCTGAAGAAGAAGACTCACCGCCCTCGTCGTCCTGCATATCTTGTTCACCTTCAGAGTGATCGCCATGCCCCGGCACTTTGGAAATGCCGTGAGCGATGTAATTGACGACATCAATGCGCGCAACGCTCTGCTGTTTCAGCAGAAACACTGCCTGACTCTCTTGCTCACTGAAGATTGCAACCAGCACGTTGGCGCCGGTGACTTCGCGTTTGCCCGAGCTCTGTACGTGGAAAACAGCACGCTGCAGGACACGCTGGAAGCCCAGGGTTGGCTGGGTTTCACGGTCCTCGTCATGAACGGGGATCAATGGCGTGGTGGAGTCGATGAACTCCTGCAGGTCATGCTTGAGTTTGTCGAGGTTTGCGCCGCAGGCACGCAAAACGGTGGCGGCAGCCTCATTATCCAATAGGGCCAGCAGCAGGTGTTCGACGGTCATGAATTCATGACGTTTCGAACGAGCCTCCTTGAAGGCTAGATTGAGGGTGACTTCGAGCTCGCGGTTTAACATAGCTTCACCTCATACCCAAGTGGTCGGCGATTAACCGTCCTTCTCGATTTCACAGAGTAGCGGATGCTGGCTTTCCCTGGCGTACTGGTTGACCTGCATGGCCTTTGTCTCGGCGATGTCGCGGGTAAACACTCCACATACTGCCCGCCCTTCTGTATGGACGGCCAGCATGACCTTGGTCGCCAGCTCGCGATTCAGGTTAAAAAACACCTCGAGCACTTCGACGACGAAATCCATCGGTGTGTAGTCATCATTAAACAAAACCACCTTGTACATCGGCGGCGCCTGTAACGCAGGCTTTGCTTCCTGAACAGCAACGCCTGCCGAATCGTCGTCGTGCTCCTGTGGAAGATCCTTTTGGAGAAGCGGGCGATCCTGATTGAATGTTAGTCGAATCTGGCTGATTGCATGCATGGAAAGAAAGGTTCGTCAGTTGTGCAAATACAGTGGTGGGGGCGATTGCTCACGTTTTCAACTCCGACTGCCCGGTCACCTTGACTATCGGGAAAACGGTGTTACAACCAATAGAGCCCACAGTGGGTAAAAAAGATCCGCGGAGTCAATTCTTTTAACGAATTCGATTGCGGATGTCCTGGATGATACTCCAGCGATGGAGACTGTTGCAGAGGGATTTGAGCATGGCTGTCGGCAAGGTGAAATGGTTCAACAATGCCAAGGGGTTCGGCTTCATCAACGCCAATGGCCGTGAAGGTCGCGACGAGGATGGCAAGGACATCGATTTCTTTGCCCACTTCTCGGCGATCGAAATGGACGGGTACAAAACCCTGAAAGCGGGCCAGGAAGTGGATTTCGACATCGTGCAGGGTCCGAAGGGACTGCATGCTGTAAGCATTAAGCCCGTAGTCATCAAACCAGCCACGGCTTCTGAAAGTGCCGTTGTTGGCGCAGCGGCTGCTGCCGCTGCCGCAACGGCCAAAGCAATGAGCTGACTGATTCCTGCCTGAATACGCCGAGCAAAAAAACCGCCTGACTCAACCCATCGAGTCAGGCGGTTTTTGTATGCCTGCGATATTTACATATGCGAAATCAACGCATCCCCAAACCCTGAAGAGGAAACCAGCTTGGCTCCCTCCATCAAACGCTCGAAATCATAAGTAACAGTTTTGGCACTAATCGCACCATTAGTACCCTTGATGATCAGGTCTGCCGCTTCAGTCCAGCCCATGTGACGCAGCATCATCTCGGCCGAGAGGATCAGCGAGCCCGGGTTGACCTGGTCCTTGCCAGCGTACTTCGGCGCCGTACCGTGAGTCGCCTCGAACATTGCCACGGTGTCGGAAAGGTTGGCGCCTGGCGCAATGCCGATACCGCCCACCTCCGCCGCCAGCGCGTCGGACAAATAGTCACCGTTCAGGTTAAGCGTAGCGATGACATCGTATTCGGCCGGGCGCAGCAGGATCTGCTGGAGCATGGCGTCGGCGATAGCGTCCTTGACCACAACGTTCTTGCCGGTTTTCGGGTTCTTGAACTGCATCCACGGACCGCCGTCGAGCAGCGTTGCGCCGAACTCTTCGGCCGCCACTTCGTAGGCCCATTCCTTGAAGGCACCTTCGGTGAACTTCATGATGTTGCCTTTGTGCACGATGGTCAGCGAATCGCGGTCGTTATCGACCACGTATTGCAGGGCCTTGCGCGCCAGACGCCTGGTGCCTTCGCGGGAAACCGGCTTGACGCCAATGCCGCAGTTTTCGTCGAAACGAATCTTGGTGACACCCATTTCTTCTTTAAGGAATTTGATGACCTTGGTGGCTTCCGGCGAACCGGCCTTCCATTCGATACCGGCGTAGATGTCTTCGGAGTTCTCGCGGAAGATAGTCATGTCGACATCGCCAGGCTTTTTCACCGGGCTTGGCACGCCTTCGAACCAGCGCACCGGACGCAGGCAGACGTACAGGTCGAGTTGCTGACGCAGGGCAACGTTCAGCGAGCGGATGCCGCCACCGACTGGAGTGGTCAGCGGGCCTTTAATGGACACCACGTAATCCTTGACCGCATCGAGGGTTTCCTGCGGCAGCCAGGTGTCCTGATCGTAAACCTGGGTGGCCTTTTCCCCGGCATAGACTTCCATCCAGGAAATCTTGCGCTTGCCGCCGTAGGCCTTTTCAACAGCAGCATCGACAACCTTGATCATCACCGGACTGATGTCGACACCAATACCGTCACCTTCGATGAAGGGGATGATCGGGTTATCAGGAACATTGAGAGAATGGTCTGCATTGACGGTGATTTTGTCGCCGACGGCTGGAACCTGAATCTTCTTGTAACCCATGCTGAACTCCATTGTTTGGATTGAACATCTGGCTTGCTTCGAGCGTAACCCAGTTAAATCAACACGCAAACCCTATGTTCCGCCACCGCGCACTTCTCGTTTCGTACAAGCCTGAAAGCAAAGGGAAAAGCGCCAAACTCCAGCATTCGTAACGAGTCTTTGCCCAACCCCGCCCTGCGACCTTTAGACCAATGGACGAGAATCGTTGCATATGAACCATCGGCAGATTGCCAGCTACCTATGTATAATGCCGCCCGCTGACCACAGGGTCACGACGGCTGGCCTCTCTAGCACGAGACTTTCCGCCTGATTGGTCGGGTTGTTACCGCAGCCTGACTGCTTGACGCTCTACTGATGCACCCAACATCACCGCGAAGAATCTCGACATTCGGTTCATGGATGACTTTGAACGAACGCGCTTACCCGGCGCCCCTCGAGTTTCTGCGCACGCTTTAGCAAAGAAGAGAGAGTTAATCCGAATATGCCCACCCGCTCGAAGATCATCTATACCTTCACCGACGAAGCCCCAGCCCTCGCCACCTATTCCCTGCTGCCGATCATCGAGGCTTATACCGCCTCGGCCGATATCGCCGTGGAAACCCGCGATATCTCTCTTGCAGCGCGCATCCTGGCCAGCTTCCCCGAGCAACTGGGCGACAAAGCCGTAGCCGACCACCTCGCCGAACTGGGCGACCTGGCCGTTACGCCTGAAGCCAACATCATCAAGCTGCCGAACATCAGCGCTTCGGTGCCACAGCTGCAAGCCGCGATCAAAGAGCTGCAGGCGCAGGGTTACAACCTGCCGGACTACCCGGAAACCGTGACCAGCGATGCCGACAAAGACGCCAAGGCGCGTTACGACAAGGTCAAGGGCAGCGCCGTGAACCCGGTTCTGCGCGAAGGCAACTCCGACCGCCGCGCTCCGCTGTCGGTGAAGAACTACGCGCGCAAGCACCCGCACAAAATGGGCGCCTGGGCCAAAGACTCCAAGTCCCACGTTGCTCACATGAGCACCGGCGATTTCTACGGCAGCGAAAAAGCTGCCCTGATCGACGCCGCTGACGCCGTGAAGATCGAGCTGATCGCCAAAGACGGCACCGCTACCGTCCTGAAAGAAAAAACCACCGTCCAGGCTGGCGAGATCCTCGACTGCGCCGTGATGAGCAAAAACGCCCTGCGCGCGTTCATCGCTGCGGAAATCGAAAGCGCCAAGGCCCAGGGCGTGCTGCTCTCGGTCCACCTGAAAGCGACCATGATGAAGGTCTCCGACCCGATCATGTTCGGCCAGATCGTTGCCGAGTTCTATAAAGACGCCCTGACCAAGCACGCTGACGTGCTGGCTCAGATCGGCTTCAACCTGAACAACGGCATCGGCGATCTGTACGCGCGCATCAAGGCCCTGCCTGGCGATCAGCAAGCGCAGATCGAAGCGGACATCGCCGCGGTCTACGCCGCTCGTCCGTCGCTGGCGATGGTCAACTCCGACAAAGGCATCACCAACCTGCACGTGCCGAGCGACGTCATCGTCGACGCCTCGATGCCGGCGATGATCCGTGACTCCGGCAAAATGTGGGGCACTGACGGCCAGTTGCACGACACCAAGGCCGTGATCCCGGATCGTTGCTACGCAACCATCTACCAGGCCGTGATCGAAGACTGCAAAGCCAATGGCGCCTTCGACCCGACCACCATGGGCAGCGTGCCAAACGTTGGCCTGATGGCGAAGAAAGCCGAAGAGTACGGCTCGCACGACAAGACCTTCCAGATCAAGGCTGACGGTGTGGTTCGCGTGACCGACAGCAAAGGCACCCTGCTGATGGAGCAGGCAGTTGAAGCCGGCGACATCTTCCGCATGTGCCAGACCAAAGACGCGCCGATCCAGGACTGGGTCAAACTGGCCGTCAACCGCGCTCGCGCAAGTGCAACGCCAGCGATCTTCTGGCTCGACCCGATGCGCGCTCACGATGGCGTGGTGATCGAGAAGGTTCAGGCTTACTTGAAGGATCACGACACTGCCGGTCTGGATATCCAGATCATGGCGCCGGTCGACGCGATGAAGTACACCCTGCAGCGCACTCGCGAAGGCAAGGACACCATTTCGGTGACCGGTAACGTGCTGCGCGACTACCTGACCGACCTGTTCCCGATCATGGAACTGGGCACCAGCGCCAAGATGCTGTCGATCGTGCCGCTGATGAACGGCGGTGGCCTGTTCGAAACCGGCGCCGGCGGTTCGGCTCCGAAGCACGTGCAGCAACTGGTTGAAGAGAACTTCCTGCGCTGGGATTCGCTGGGTGAGTTCCTCGCCCTGGCCGCGTCTCTCGAGCATCTGGGTGTGAACTACAACAACCCGAAAGCGCTGGTGCTGTCGAAAACCCTGGACCAGGCCACTGGCCAGTTCCTCGACAACAACAAGTCGCCATCGCGCAAAGTCGGCAACATCGACAACCGCGGCAGCCACTTCTACCTGGCAATGTACTGGGCTCAGGCCCTGGCGGCCCAGACTGAAGACGCTGCACTGCAAGCGCAGTTCGCGACACTGGCCAAGACGCTGACCGAGAACGAGGCAACCATCGTTGCCGAGCTCAATGCCGTTCAGGGCAAGCCAGTCGACATCGGCGGTTACTACCACGCCGACGCCGAGCTGATCAGCAAGGCCATGCGCCCAAGCGCAACCTTCAACGCGGCGATTGCTGCGCTGGTTTAAGGTTGTAGCGCTGTAAACAGACCCCGGCCGAGTGCCGGGGTTTGTGTTTCTGCTGACAACACAAACCCCTTGTAGGAGTGAGCCTGCTCGCGATAGCGGTATACCATTCACCATTAATGGCGACTGATGCACCGCTATCGCGAGCAGGCTCACTCCTACAAGGGATTGGGTTTCAACCAATAGATTGAGGAGGTTTTATGGAATGGCTCCCGCACATCACCGTCGCCACCGTCGTCGAGGACAACGACCGCTTCCTGATGGTCGAAGAGCACAAGGCCGGGCGTAACGTGCTCAATCAGCCGGCCGGGCATCTCGATCCGGATGAAACACTGATCGACGCCGCCATCCGCGAAACCCTCGAAGAAACCGGCTGGGACGTCGAACCCACCGGGGTGATAGGCATCTACCTGTACACCGCACCGAGCAACGGTGTGACTTATCAGCGTGTATGTTTCAGCGCCAAAGCCGTGCAACACCACCCGGATTACCAACTCGACGACGGCATCCTCGGCGCCAAGTGGCTGACCCGCGACGAATTAATCGCCCAGCGTGACAACTGGCGCAGCGAGCTGATCATCCGCTGCATCGACGATTATCTGGCCGGTCATCACTTCAGCCTCGAACTGATCCGCCCTTCTCTTTAGCCTTGCGGCCGTGAGCCTGATAGAATCGCGCCCTTTTCCAAGACACTCATTGAATCCCTATGCGTGATCCAGCCCCTTCTGACACATCCAAGCAGCGCGTCATTGTCGGCATGTCCGGCGGCGTGGACTCTTCCGTTTCCGCACTTCTGCTGATCGAGCAGGGCTATGAAGTGGAAGGCCTGTTCATGAAGAACTGGGAAGAAGACGACGGAACGGAATACTGCACCGCCATGGACGATCTGGCGGATGCGCAGGCCGTGTGCGACAAAATCGGCATCAAGCTGCACACCGCCAACTTTGCCGCCGAGTACTGGGACAACGTGTTCGAGCATTTCCTCGCCGAATACAAGGCCGGACGCACCCCGAACCCGGACATCCTCTGTAACCGCGAGATCAAGTTCAAGGCGTTCCTCGACTACGCCATGATGCTCGGCGCCGACCTGATCGCCACCGGCCACTATGTGCGCCGCCGCGACATCGACGGTCACACCGAACTGCTCAAGGGTCTGGACCCGAACAAGGATCAGAGCTATTTCCTGCACGCCGTCGGCGGTGAACAGATCGCCAAGACGCTGTTCCCGGTCGGCGAACTGGAAAAGCCGCAAGTTCGCGAAATTGCCGAGAAATACGAGCTGGCCACCGCGAAGAAGAAGGACTCCACCGGGATCTGCTTTATCGGCGAGCGGCGCTTCAGCGATTTCCTCAAGCAATACCTGCCAGCCCAGCCAGGCGAGATCAAGACCACCGAAGGCGAAGTCATCGGCCGTCACCACGGCTTGATGTACCACACCATCGGCCAGCGCCAGGGCCTCGGCATCGGCGGCCTGAAAGACGCCGGTGATGAGCCGTGGTACGTGCTGCGCAAAGATCTGGACACCAACGAGCTGATCGTCGGCCAGGGCAACAACCATCCGTGGCTGTTTTCCAGCGCCCTGCTCGCCTCGGAAATCTATTGGGTCAACCCGATCGACCTGAGCCAGCCGATGCGCCTGACCGCCAAAGTGCGTTATCGCCAGAGCGATCAGGCCTGCACCCTGGAAAAAACCGCCAACGGCTACCGCGCCGTGTTCGACGAACCGCAACGCGCGGTGACGCCGGGTCAATCGGTGGTGTTCTATGACGGGGAAATCTGCCTCGGCGGCGGCGTGATTGAAGTCGCCGAACCGTGGAGCGGCCAGGCATGAGCCCGACTCAGGAGCAACTGACGGCGCTGGGCGGTGTGTTTCTCGCCGCTGTGCTGGTCGACCGCATCGCCAAGACCGGACAGACCCACGAAGCCGGCCTGAGCTGCATGCTCGGCAGCCTGCTGGTGCGCGATCCGAAAGATACATTGGATGTGTACGGCGGCGATGACCTCAATCTGCGCGAAGGCTACCGCGCGCTGATCGGCGCCCTTGAACGTGATCCAAGCACCTTGCAGCGCGAGCCGCTGCGCTACGCCCTATCGATGCTCGGTCTGGAGCGGCAGTTGGCCAAGCGCGGCGACATGCTGGAAGTGATCGGCAAGCGTCTGCCGCAAATCCAGTCGCAGGTCGAGCACTTTGGCCCGGCCCACGAAAACGTGATCGCCGCGTGTGGCGCGCTGTATCAGGACACCCTGAGTACGCTACGCCAACGCATTCAAGTGCACGGCGACATGCGCAATCTGCAGCAGCCAAGCAACGCCTCGAAAATCCGCGCCCTGCTTCTTGCCGGTATTCGCTCGGCGCGCCTGTGGCGCCAGCTCGGCGGCCATCGCTGGCAGTTGGTGATCAGCCGCCGCAAGCTGCTCAAAGAGCTGTATCCGTTGATGCGCAGCGAGTAAACGCTACGCCATAAAAGCTTTGTAGTCTGTAACGCGTAATACGCCGGTCAGTTGGCAGCGGATCGGCGGATTTTTTCATGTATGATACGCGCCCCATTTCGTTGCCCGACTGTCCGAGAACACCCCATGCAGCTCTCTTCGCTCACTGCGGTTTCCCCTGTAGACGGCCGCTACGCCGGCAAAACCCAGGCCCTGCGCCCGATTTTCAGCGAGTACGGTCTGATCCGTGCCCGCGTCCTGGTTGAAGTGCGCTGGCTCCAGCGCCTGGCCGCCCACGCCGGTATCCCTGAAGTACCGGCCTTCTCCGCCGAAGCCAACGCCGTTCTCAATGAACTGGCGGAAAACTTCTCGCTGGAGCACGCCGAGCGCGTCAAAGAGATCGAGCGCACCACCAACCACGACGTCAAGGCGATCGAATACCTGCTCAAGGAGCAGGCGGCCAAGCTGCCGGAGCTGGCCAAGGTCAGCGAGTTCATCCACTTTGCCTGCACCAGCGAAGACATCAACAACCTGTCCCACGCCCTGATGCTGCGCGAAGGCCGTGACGAGGTGATGCTGCCGCTGATGCGCCAGACCGCCAACGCTATCCGCGAGCTGGCCATCCGTTTCGCCGACGTGCCAATGCTGTCGCGCACCCACGGCCAGCCGGCTTCGCCGACCACTTTGGGTAAAGAACTGGCGAACGTGGTTTACCGCCTCGAGCGTCAAATCGCTCAGGTCGCTGCCGTTCCGCTGCTGGGCAAGATCAACGGCGCCGTCGGCAACTACAACGCGCACCTGTCGGCCTACCCGCAGATCGACTGGGAAGCCAACGCCCGCGCCTTCATCGAAGACGAGCTGGGCCTGGGCTTCAACCCGTACACCACGCAGATCGAACCGCACGACTACATTGCCGAACTGTTCGACGCCATTGCGCGCTTCAACACCATCCTGATCGACTTCGACCGTGACATCTGGGGCTACATCTCCCTGGGCTATTTCAAGCAGCGCACCATCGCCGGCGAAATCGGTTCGTCGACCATGCCGCACAAGGTCAACCCGATCGACTTCGAAAACTCCGAAGGCAACCTGGGCATCGCCAACGCGCTGTTCCAGCACCTGGCGAGCAAACTGCCGATCTCCCGCTGGCAGCGCGACCTGACCGACTCCACCGTATTGCGTAACCTCGGTGTCGGCTTCGCCCACAGCGTGATCGCCTACGAAGCCAGCCTCAAAGGCATCAGCAAACTCGAGCTGAACGAGCAGAAGATTGCCGCCGACCTGGATGCTTGCTGGGAAGTATTGGCCGAGCCGATCCAGACCGTGATGCGCCGCTACAACATCGAAAACCCGTACGAAAAACTGAAAGAACTGACCCGCGGCAAGGGCATCAGCCCTGAAGCGCTGCAGACTTTCATTGATGGCCTGGACATGCCAGCCGAGGCGAAAGCCGAGCTCAAGCAACTGACCCCGGCCAACTACATCGGCAACGCTGTGGCACAAGCCAAACGCATCTGATCGACCGCTTGCCCCGTTTAAGACGCCCGGCCGCGCCGGGCGTTTTTATTCCCGTCTGAAAAGTGCTTTTTTTCAATAGGTTACATATGAATTCCGATATTCCTCTTCAACTTCTGGGCGGCCTCACAGCTCGCGAATTCTTGCGCGACTACTGGCAGAAAAAACCGCTGCTGATCCGTCAGGCGATTCCCGACTTCGAAAGCCCGATTGACGCCGACGAACTGGCCGGCCTGGCCCTGGAAGAAGAAGTCGAATCGCGCCTGGTCATCGAGCATGGCGAGCGTCCATGGGAACTGCGTCGCGGCCCGTTTGCCGAAGACGAGTTCAGCAAGCTGCCCGAGCGCGAGTGGACCCTGCTGGTACAAGCGGTCGACCAGTTCGTGCCGGAAGTCAGCGAACTGCTGGAAAACTTCCGCTTTCTGCCGAGCTGGCGCGTCGACGACGTGATGATCAGCTTCGCCGCCCCAGGTGGCAGCGTCGGTCCGCACTTCGACAACTACGATGTGTTCCTGCTTCAGGGCCACGGCAAGCGCAACTGGAAAATCGGCCAGATGTGCGATTCCGAGAGCCCGCTGTTGCAGCACGCCGATCTGCGCATCCTCGCCGAATTCGAACAGACCGAAGAATGGGTGCTGGAGCCAGGTGACATGCTCTACCTGCCACCGCGCCTGGCCCATTGCGGCGTCGCGGTCGACAACTGCATGACCTACTCAGTGGGCTTCCGCGCCCCGAGCGCCGCTGAAGTGCTGACCCATTTCACCGACTTCCTCAGCCAGTTCCTGACCGACGAAGAGCGCTACACCGATGCCGACGCACAGCCAGCGGCCGACCCGCATCAGATCCAACATGACGCGCTGGATCGCCTGAAAAGCCTGCTCGCCGAACACATGAGCGACGAGCGCCTGCTGCTGACCTGGTTCGGCCAGTACATGACCGAGCCGCGCTACCCGGAACTGGTGGTCGGCCCGGAAGACGTCGAAGAAGAAGACTTCCTCGCCGCCCTGCAGGACGGCGCCGTGCTGATTCGCAACCCGAGCGCGCGTTTGGCCTGGTCCGAAGTCGACGACGACCTGCTGCTGTTCGCCAGCGGCCAGAGCCGTTACTTGCCGGGCAAGCTGCGCGAACTGCTGAAGCTGATCTGCGCCGCTGATGCCCTGCACACCGATAACCTCGGCGAGTGGCTGAACGACGAAGACGGTCGCGGCCTGCTCTGCGAACTGGTCAAGCAAGGCAGCCTGGGGTTCGCCGATGAATAAAATTCGCGTTCGTGTCGCAGACTGGCAGAAGGATATCGCCGAGATCCGGCGCATTCGTGAAACGGTGTTCATCGCCGAGCAATCGGTGCCGCCCGAGCTTGAGTGGGACGCGGACGACGCGACCGCCGTGCATTTTCTGGCCTTTGAAGGCGACTTTCCGATTGGCACCGCGCGCCTGCTGCCCGATGGGCACATCGGCCGGGTCTCGGTGCTGAAAGACTGGCGCGGGATGAAGGTCGGTGACGCGCTGATGCAAGCGGTGATCGCCGAAGCCGAAGCGCGCGGCCTGAAGCAACAGATGCTCAGCGCGCAGGTGCAGGCCACGGCGTTCTATGAGCGCCTGGGCTTCAGCCTGGTCAGCGAGGAGTTTCTCGAGGCCGGGATTCCGCATGTCGATATGGTTCGGCATTCGGCCTGATTGAAAGCGATCCTGAGACCCACAGATTCCCGTGGCGAGGGGATTTATCCCCGTTCGGCTGCGCAGCAGTCGCCAACCCAGCGCGCTCGATTCAACTGACTCGCCGAGTTTTCTGGATTTGGGGCTGCTTCGCAGCCCAGCGGGGATAAATCCCCTCGCCACAAGGACCGCAAGCACACCCCGGAATGCCCCGCCATCCTCGGATGCCGGGGCGTTTTGCTGTCTACGATTCAACTTGCCCCACCCTGGGCCGACAAACTGGCAATATCAAGCCTTTCGAACGCGGAGATAACGGACATGTCCCTACGCACCCTGCTCACCACCCTGCTGCTCGGTTGCAGTTTTTCGGTGCTGGCAGCCACAGAAATCGTCCCCCTCAAGTACCACACCAGCGCCGACATGCTGCCGGTGGCGCAGGATTTTATCGGCCAGGACGGTCAGGTCAGCGCCTACGGCAACCAACTGATCGTCAAGGCCGAGCCGGGCAAGATTCAGGAATTGAAGGACCTGCTGGCGCAACTCGATACCGCGCCCAAGCGCTTGCTGATCACCGTCGACACCAACGAAAACAACGGCCGTGGCGATGAAGGTTACTCGGTCAACGGCGCCCAGCCGAATCAGACCCGCATCATCAGCCGCAGCACCACCAGCCGTAACGGCGGCGTGCAACAGATTCAGGCCAGCGAAGGCGCTCCGGCATTGATTCAGGTCGGTCAAAGCGTGCCGATCACCAACACCCAGAGCGATTCCTACGGCGGTTACAGCAGCGAAACCCAATACCGCAACGTCACCCAGGGTTTCTACGTCACCGCCAGCGTCACCGGCGACACCGTTCATCTGGCAATCAGTACCAACCGTGACCGCATGAGCCAGGAACGTCCCGATGTAGTGAACGTGCAAAGCACCGACACAACCGTCACCGGGCGCCTCGGTGAATGGATCACCCTGGCGGGCGTCAACAGCCAGACTCAGGCCGACAAACAGGGCCTGACCCGCAGCTACTCGACTCAAGGCCGGGATGACATGACCCTGCGGGTGAAAGTCGACACGCTGGACTAAAGCACCGAAAACTGACTGATTAGTCGTATTAGACGAAAGATGTAGTGCTTGAAAAAAAGCACTACAAAACGTTTGACGAGGCAAAAAAGCAGAGGCATGATGGCCTCGCTCCCGCTAATCAGAGGCCCTGGCAAGGGCCTTCGAAGCGCCGTTCGCACCTACCCCGCGAACCGTTTCGTGTCTGTACCGCCCACAAGGTGTGTTTGACGAGGTTGCCGACTGGAACGAAGTTGTCCCGAGGGACGGAAGCGTATTTAGGTAACCCGGCTTCACGCTGTTGATCGCATAAAGGCCCACGACGCCCAAATGTGCCTGCAGTACGCCACTACCTGCTCACTTCCCCTCGAGCCCATCGTTCATCCCGTCGCCTACCCCGCCGAATCCGCCATGACCCCGAAGCTTCTGGTCAGCGAGCGCAGGAATTTTCCACCGCAGAACAACTTTTCATAAAAGACGCGACGAGGTTTATCTCCATGGCACTGACACGCGAACAGCAAATTGCAGCCCTCGAAAAAGACTGGGCTGAGAACCCGCGCTGGAAAGGCGTGACTCGCACTTACTCCGCTGCTGACGTGGTTCGTCTGCGTGGCTCGGTCCAGCCTGAGCACACCTTTGCGAAGATGGGCGCCGAGAAGCTGTGGAACCTGGTGACCCAGGGTGCCAAGCCGTCCTTCCGTCCAGAGAAAGATTTCGTCAACTGCATGGGCGCCCTGACCGGCGGTCAGGCTGTGCAGCAAGTCAAGGCCGGTATCCAGGCGATCTACCTGTCGGGCTGGCAAGTGGCAGCGGACAACAACTCCGCAGAATCGATGTACCCGGACCAGTCGCTGTACCCGGTGGACTCGGTGCCAACCGTGGTCAAGCGCATCAACAACTCGTTCCGTCGCGCCGACCAGATCCAGTGGAAAGCCGGCAAGAACCCGGGCGATGAAGGCTACATCGACTACTTCGCGCCAATCGTGGCCGACGCAGAAGCCGGTTTCGGCGGCGTGCTGAACGCCTACGAGCTGATGAAAAGCATGATCGAAGCAGGCGCCGCCGGCGTTCACTTCGAAGACCAACTGGCGTCCGTGAAGAAATGCGGACACATGGGCGGCAAGGTACTGGTACCCACCCAGGAAGCCGTACAGAAGCTGACCGCTGCGCGTCTGGCAGCTGACGTTGCTGGCACACCGACCATCATTCTGGCCCGCACCGACGCCAACGCGGCTGACCTGCTGACCTCCGATTGCGACCCGTACGACCAGCCATTCGTCACTGGCGAGCGTACTCAGGAAGGTTTCTACAAGGTGCGTGCCGGCCTGGATCAAGCCATCGCCCGTGGTCTGGCTTACGCGCCATACGCCGATTTGATCTGGTGCGAAACTGCCAAGCCGGACCTGGAGGAAGCCCGTCGCTTCGCTGAAGCGATCAAGAAGGAATACCCGGACCAGCTGCTGTCGTACAACTGCTCGCCTTCCTTCAACTGGAAGAAAAACCTGGACGACGCGACCATCGCCAAGTTCCAGCGCGAACTGTCCGCCATGGGCTACAAGCACCAGTTCATCACCCTGGCCGGCATTCACAACATGTGGCACAGCATGTTCAACCTGGCGCACGACTACGCCCGCAACGACATGACTGCCTACGTGAAGCTGCAAGAGCAGGAATTCGCTGATGCCGCCAAGGGTTACACCTTCGTGGCGCACCAGCAGGAAGTGGGCACCGGCTACTTCGACGACATGACCACCGTGATCCAGGGCGGCTCGTCCTCGGTGACCGCGCTGACCGGGTCGACCGAAGAAGAACAGTTCCACTGATAACGCTTCGCTGAGCAAACGGCCTTTGCGGACCGTACAGAAAGCTAACCGCAAAGCCGCAAGACTGACGCCCCGACTGGTTCGGGGCGTTTTTTTTGCCTGCGTGAATCTCAAAGACACCACAAATCCTTTGTAGGAGTGAGCCTGCTCGCGATAGCGGTGTGTCCGTCACCCGATGCGTTACAGGAACACCGCTATCGCGAGCAGGCTCACTCCTACAGGTTTTGTATTGCCTGTGCGAAAACATTGATCTGACGCGGTACAAGCGTCGGAAATTTCCGCTAAAACGGTAGGCTTCGCTACTTGCAGTAACGCGCAAGTAAGACAACTTCCCAACCACTCACTCGTTAAACAGTTACAAAACCACTCCAAACGATATCAATTATCATTCAGCGGTAACTATGTTCGTTACATTCCCAACAAAACATAATTGATGGAAACCCGGCTAATGCCCGCAACGCATGGGCCGCAGGGCTGTGAGGAAGCGCTATGTCCTTAATCCGGTAAATAATTTCGCCTTTGGAATTTTACTTGCCGGGTGTTTAGCCATAAAATCAGCCCGATTGATTGCTGCGACATATCGTCACTGCCTATTTCTTTATCAAGCTCAGAGACCTTTGCTCTCTGTTAAGGATTACCAGCATGCCCGAAGCGACAGGACTCATGGCCCACAACTGGGGCTTTGCCATTTTCCTTCTGGGTGTCGTCGGCCTGTGTGCCTTCATGCTTGGCGTCTCCAGCCTCCTTGGGTCAAAAGCCTGGGGTCGCAGCAAAAACGAACCGTTCGAGTCGGGCATGCTACCTACCGGTGGCGCCCGCTTGCGGCTCTCAGCCAAATTCTATCTGGTCGCGATGCTGTTCGTGATCTTCGATATCGAAGCCCTCTTTCTCTTTGCATGGTCTGTGTCCGTCCGCGAAAGCGGCTGGACCGGATTCGTCGAAGCTCTCGTTTTCATAGCAATTCTGTTGGCAGGTCTTGTCTACCTGTTCCGAGTGGGCGCCCTTGACTGGGCTCCGGAAGCTCGTCGCAAGCGGCAGGCGAAGCTGAAACAATGAGGCTTTGGCAATGCAATACAATCTCACCAGGATCGACCCCGATGCTCCTAACGAGCAGTATCCGATTGGCCAGCGGGAAACCGTTTCCGATCCGTTAGAAGATCAAGTCCACAAAAACATTTTCATGGGCAAGCTGGAAGACGTGCTGAGTGGCGCGGTCAACTGGGGACGTAAGAACTCCCTGTGGCCGTACAACTTCGGCCTGTCGTGCTGCTACGTGGAAATGACCACCGCCTTCACGGCGCCCCACGACATCGCGCGCTTTGGCGCCGAAGTGATCCGGGCCTCGCCGCGTCAGGCCGACTTCATGGTTATCGCCGGTACCTGCTTCATCAAGATGGCGCCGATCATTCAGCGTCTCTACGAGCAGATGCTCGAACCGAAGTGGGTTATCTCCATGGGTTCGTGCGCCAACTCCGGCGGCATGTACGACATCTACTCCGTGGTTCAAGGCGTAGACAAGTTCCTGCCCGTGGACGTCTACGTACCTGGCTGCCCGCCCCGTCCGGAAGCATTTCTGCAAGGCTTGATGCTGTTGCAGGAATCGATTGGACAGGAGCGTCGTCCGCTTTCCTGGGTCGTTGGTGATCAAGGCGTGTATCGCGCCGACATGCCTTCGCAAAAGGAGCAGCGCCGCGAACAGCGAATCGCAGTCACCAACCTGCGCAGCCCTGACGAAGTCTGATCCAGTTCTGTTCCAAGTAACGAGAAGCTGGCTTCATTCTTTACGTTGACCGAAAGCGAAAAAATAACCATGACTACAGGCAGTGCTCTGTACATCCCGCCTTACAAGGCAGACGACCAGGATGTGGTCGTCGAACTGAACAACCGTTTTGGCGCTGAAGCGTTTACCGCGCAGGCAACCCGCACCGGCATGCCGGTGCTGTGGGTGGCCCGCGCCAAACTGGTTGAAGTCCTGACTTTCCTGCGCAACCTGCCCAAGCCGTACGTCATGCTCTATGACCTGCACGGCGTGGACGAGCGCCTGCGCACCAAGCGTCAAGGGCTGCCGAGCGACACGGACTTCACCGTGTTCTATCACCTCATGTCGCTGGAGCGTAATAGTGACGTGATGATCAAGGTGGCCTTGTCCGAAGGCGACCTCAGCATGCCGTCCGTCACCAGCATCTGGCCGAACGCCAACTGGTACGAGCGTGAAGTCTGGGACATGTTCGGCATCGACTTCAAAGGCCACCCGCACCTGTCGCGCATCATGATGCCGCCGACCTGGGAAGGTCACCCGCTGCGCAAGGACTTCCCGGCGCGCGCCACCGAGTTCGACCCGTACAGCCTCAACCTCGCCAAGCAGCAGCTTGAAGAGGAAGCGGCGCGTTTCCGTCCTGAAGACTGGGGCATGAAGCGTTCCGGGGCCAACGAGGACTACATGTTCCTCAACCTCGGCCCGAACCACCCTTCGGCGCACGGTGCATTCCGCATCATTTTGCAGCTGGACGGCGAAGAGATCGTCGACTGCGTTCCGGACATCGGTTACCACCACCGTGGCGCCGAGAAGATGGGCGAGCGTCAATCCTGGCACAGCTACATTCCGTACACCGACCGCATCGACTACCTCGGCGGGGTCATGAACAACCTGCCGTACGTGCTCTCGGTCGAGAAGCTCGCCGGGATCAAGGTGCCCGAAAAGGTCGACGTCATCCGCATCATGATGGCCGAGTTCTTCCGTATCACCAGCCACTTGCTGTTCCTGGGTACGTACATCCAGGACGTCGGCGCCATGACCCCGGTGTTCTTCACGTTCACCGACCGCCAGAAGGCGTACACGGTGATCGAAGCCATCACCGGTTTCCGCCTGCACCCGGCCTGGTACCGCATTGGTGGCGTCGCCCACGACCTGCCGCGCGGCTGGGAAAAACTGGTCAAGGACTTCGTCGAGTGGATGCCCAAGCGTCTGGACGAATACACCAAGGCCGCCCTGCAGAACAGCATTCTCAAGGGCCGTACCGTCGGCGTCGCCGCCTACAACACCAAAGAAGCCCTGGAATGGGGCGTCACCGGTGCCGGCCTGCGTTCGACCGGTTGCGATTTCGACCTGCGTAAAGCGCGTCCGTACTCGGGCTACGAGAACTTCGAATTCGAAGTGCCGCTGGCCGTCAACGGCGATGCCTACGACCGCTGCATGGTTCGCGTCGAAGAGATGCGCCAGAGCATCAAGATCATCGACCAGTGCATGCGCAACATGCCCGAAGGCCCGTACAAGGCGGATCACCCGCTGACCACGCCGCCGCCGAAAGAGCGCACGCTGCAGCACATCGAAACCCTGATCACGCACTTCCTGCAAGTTTCGTGGGGCCCGGTCATGCCGGCCAACGAATCCTTCCAGATGATCGAAGCGACCAAGGGCATCAACAGTTATTACCTGACGAGCGACGGCGGCACCATGAGCTACCGTACCCGGATCCGCACCCCAAGCTTCCCGCATCTGCAACAGATCCCTTCGGTGATCAAAGGCAGCATGGTCGCGGACTTGATTGCGTACCTGGGTAGTATCGACTTCGTTATGGCCGACGTGGACCGCTAAGCATGAACAGCACGCTTATCCAGACAGACCGTTTCACCTTGAGTGAAACCGAGCGCTCGGCCATCGAGCACGAGCTGCATCACTACGAAGACCCGCGCGCGGCGTCGATCGAAGCCCTGAAGATCGTTCAGAAGGAACGCGGCTGGGTGCCGGATGGCGCCCTGTACGCGATCGGCGAGATCCTCGGCATCCCGGCCAGCGACGTTGAAGGCGTGGCGACGTTCTACAGCCAGATCTTCCGTCAACCGGTCGGCCGCCACATCATTCGCGTCTGCGACAGCATGGTCTGCTACATCGGCGGCCACGAGTCGGTGGTCAGCGAAATCCAGAACAATCTGGGCATCGGCCTGGGCCAGACCACCGCCGACGGTCGTTTCACCCTGCTGCCGGTCTGCTGCCTCGGCAACTGCGACAAGGCTCCGGCGCTGATGATCGACGATGACACCTTTGGCGACGTCCAGCCTGCTGGCGTGGCCAAACTGCTCGAGGGCTACGTATGACCCTGACATCTTTCGGTCCTGCCAACCGCATCCAGCGTTCGGCCGAGACTCACCCGCTGACCTGGCGTCTGCGCGATGACGGCGAAGCCGTATGGCTCGACGAATACCAGGCCAAGAACGGTTACGCCGCTGCGCGCAAGGCCTTCGCCGACATGGATCAGGACGCCATCGTCCAGACCGTGAAGGACGCTGGCCTCAAGGGTCGCGGCGGCGCCGGCTTCCCGACCGGCGTGAAGTGGGGCCTGATGCCCAAGGACGAATCCATCAACATCCGCTACTTGCTGTGCAACGCGGATGAAATGGAGCCGAACACCTGGAAAGACCGCATGCTGATGGAGCAACTGCCCCATCTGCTGATCGAAGGCATGCTGATCAGTGCCCGCGCGCTGAAAACCTACCGTGGCTACATCTTCCTGCGTGGCGAATACACCACCGCCGCCAAGCACCTCAACCGTGCCGTGGAAGAAGCCAAGGCTGCTGGCCTGCTGGGCAAGAACATTCTGGGCAGCGGTTTTGATTTCGAGCTGTTCGTGCACACCGGCGCCGGGCGTTACATCTGCGGTGAAGAAACTGCACTGATCAACTCCCTCGAAGGCCGCCGCGCCAACCCGCGCTCCAAGCCGCCCTTCCCTGCCGCCGTCGGCGTGTGGGGCAAGCCGACCTGCGTGAACAACGTCGAAACCCTGTGCAACGTGCCGGCGATCATTGCCGACGGCGTTGACTGGTACAAATCGTTGGCCCGCGAAGGCTCCGAAGACATGGGCACCAAGCTCATGGGCTTCTCCGGCAAGGTCAAGAACCCGGGCCTGTGGGAACTGCCATTCGGCGTCACCGGTCGCGAACTGTTCGAAGATTACGCCGGCGGCATGCGCGACGGCTTCAAGCTCAAGGCCTGGCAGCCAGGTGGCGCCGGTACCGGTTTCCTGTTGCCGGAACACCTCGACGCACAAATGTACGCCGGCGGCATCGCCAAGGTCGGCACCCGTATGGGTACCGGTCTGGCGATGGCGGTGGATGACAGCGTCAACATGGTCTCGCTGCTGCGCAACATGGAGCAGTTCTTCGCCCGCGAATCCTGCGGTTTCTGCACCCCGTGCCGCGACGGTTTGCCATGGAGCGTCAAGCTCTTGATGGCCATCGAGCAAGGCAAGGGCCAGCCAGGCGACATCGAGACCCTGCTGGGTCTGGTCGGTTTCCTCGGCCCGGGCAAAACCTTCTGTGCTCACGCACCGGGTGCCGTGGAGCCGTTGGGCAGTGCCATCAAATACTTCCGTCCAGAGTTCGAAGCCGGTATCGCGCCTGTCAGCGCCGCCGTCCCGCCTCTGGCAAGGCCGATCGTAGTCGGCGCGTAAACGCTTAAGAAGGCGAAGGGTCCGTGCCCTTCGCCTTTCGTCCGATGACGCCCTTCGGGGCTGTTTGGATTCGGACGCATAACAAGATTCCATTAGCCACGCCCGCTGACACCGGGCCAACGAAGACCTTTGAACCATGGCCACTATCCACGTAGACGGCAAAGCGCTCGAAGTCGACGGGGCAGACAACCTGTTACAGGCATGTCTGTCGCTGGGCCTCGACATTCCATATTTCTGCTGGCACCCCGCGCTTGGTAGCGTCGGGGCCTGCCGCCAGTGCGCGGTCAAGCAGTACACCGACGAGAACGACACCCGTGGTCGCATCGTCATGTCCTGCATGACGCCTGCCACCGACAACACCTGGATCTCCATCGACGATGAAGAATCCAAGGCATTCCGCGCCAGCGTTGTCGAATGGCTGATGACCAACCACCCGCACGACTGCCCGGTGTGCGAAGAAGGCGGTCACTGCCACCTGCAAGACATGACGGTAATGACCGGCCACAACGAGCGCCGTTACCGCTTTACCAAGCGCACCCACCAGAACCAGCAACTGGGCCCGTTCATTTCCCACGAGATGAACCGCTGCATCGCTTGCTACCGCTGTGTGCGTTTTTACAAGGATTACGCTGGCGGCACCGACCTTGGTGTATTCGGCGCCCACGACAACGTGTACTTCGGTCGCGTTGAAGACGGCACTCTCGAAAGCGAGTTCTCCGGCAACCTCACCGAGGTCTGCCCGACCGGTGTGTTCACCGACAAGACTCACTCCGAGCGCTACAACCGCAAATGGGACATGCAGTTTGCCCCGAGCATCTGCCATGGCTGCTCGAGCGGTTGCAACATTTCCCCGGGCGAGCGTTACGGTGAACTGCGTCGTATCGAAAACCGCTTCAACGGTTCGGTGAACCAGTACTTCCTCTGCGACCGTGGCCGTTTCGGTTATGGCTACGTCAACCGCACCGACCGTCCACGTCAGCCGCTGCTGGCCGACGGCACCAAGCTGAGCCTCGACGCTGCGCTGGATAAAGCCGCCGACCTGCTGCGCGGGCGCAACATCGTCGGTATCGGTTCGCCGCGTGCCAGCCTCGAAAGCAATTACGCGTTGCGCGAACTGGTCGGCGCCGAGCACTTCTACTCCGGCATCGAAGCCTCCGAGCTGGAGCGCATCCGTCTGGTCCTGCAGGTGCTGAACGACAGCCCGTTGCCTGTGCCGAACATGCGCGACATCGAAGACCACGACGCGATTTTCGTCCTCGGCGAAGACCTGACCCAGACCGCTGCCCGTATGGCACTGGCCCTGCGTCAGTCGGTCAAGGGCAAGGCTGAAGACATGGCCGAAGCCATGCGCGTCCAGCCTTGGCTCGACGCTGCGGTGAAGAACATCGGTCAGCACGCGCTGAACCCGCTGTTCATTGCCAGCCTGGCGGAAACCAAGCTCGACGACGTCGCCGAAGAATGCGTACACGCCGCTCCCGATGATCTGGCACGCATCGGTTTCGCTGTTGCTCACGCGCTGGATGCCAGCGCCCCGGCCGTTGACGGTCTGGACGCCGAAGCGCTGGAACTGGCGCAGCGCATCGCCGACGCCCTGCTTGCCGCCAAACGCCCGCTGATCATTGCCGGTACTTCGCTGGGCTCCAAAGCGCTGATCGAAGCCGCCGCCAACATTGCCAAAGCGTTGAAGCTGCGCGAGAAGAACGGTTCGATCAGCCTGATCGTGCCGGAGGCCAACAGCCTCGGTCTGGCCATGCTCGGTGGTGAATCGGTCGACGACGCGCTGCAAGCGGTTATCGATGGCAAGGCCGACGCCATCGTCGTGCTGGAAAACGATCTGTACACCCGCACCGCCAAAGCCAAGGTCGATGCCGCACTGGACGCCGCGAAAGTGGTGATCGTCGCCGACCATCAGAAAACCGCTACCACCGACCGCGCACAACTGGTGCTGCCAGCGGCGAGCTTCGCCGAGGGCGACGGTACGCTGGTCAGCCAGGAAGGCCGCGCCCAGCGCTTTTTCCAGGTTTTCGATCCGCAGTACATGGACGCGAGCATTCTGGTTCACGAAGGCTGGCGCTGGCTGCACGCCTTGCGCGCCACCCTGCTCAACCAGCCGATCGACTGGACGCAACTCGACCACGTTACCGCTGCCGTTGCTTCGAGCACCGCGCAACTGGCACGTATCGTCGACGCTGCACCGTCGGCTGCGTTCCGCATCAAGGGTCTGAAACTGGCGCGTGAGCCGCTGCGTTACTCCGGTCGCACCGCGATGCGCGCCGACATCAGCGTCCACGAACCGCGCACCCCGCAAGACAAGGACACCGCGTTCGCCTTCTCCATGGAAGGTTACTCGGGCTCCGCCGAACCGCGTCAGCAGGTTCCTTTTGCATGGTCGCCGGGCTGGAACTCGCCACAAGCGTGGAACAAGTTCCAGGACGAAGTCGGTGGTCATCTGCGCGCTGGCGATCCGGGCACCCGCCTGATCGAAAGCACTGGCGATTCGCTGAACTGGTTCGCTGCTGCGCCGCGCGCGTTCAACCCGGCGCCGGGTACCTGGCAAGCCGTGCCGTTCTTCCACTTGTTCGGCAGCGAAGAAAACTCTTCGAAAGCCGCACCGGTGCAAGAGCGCATTCCGGCGCCTTACGTGGCTCTGGCGAAATCCGAAGCGGATCGCCTCGGCGTCAACGACGGTGCCCTGTTGAGCCTGAACGTGGCCGGCCAGACCTTGCGTCTGCCGCTGCGCATCAATGAAGAACTGGGCGCCGGTCTGGTGGCATTGCCTGCGGGCATCGCCGGCATTCCACCGGCATTCGCCGGCGTGTCCGTCGACGGTCTGCAGGAGGCAGCGCAATGACCTGGTTCACCCCTGAAGTGATCGATGTGATCCTGACGGTCATCAAAGCCATCGTGATTCTGCTGGCCGTGGTGGTCGCAGGCGCCTTGCTCAGCTTTGTCGAACGTCGCCTGCTGGGCTGGTGGCAGGACCGTTACGGTCCGAACCGCGTTGGCCCGTTCGGCATGTTCCAGATCGCTGCCGACATGCTGAAGATGTTCTTCAAGGAAGACTGGACCCCGCCGTTTGCCGACAAGGTGATCTTCACCCTGGCGCCGGTGGTGGCCATGTCTGCCCTGCTGATCGCCTTTGCGATCATCCCGATCACCCCGACCTGGGGCGTGGCGGATCTGAACATCGGCCTGCTGTTCTTCTTCGCGATGGCCGGTCTATCGGTCTATGCGGTGCTGTTCGCCGGATGGTCGAGTAACAACAAGTTCGCCCTGCTCGGCAGCTTGCGTGCCTCGGCGCAGACCGTGTCCTACGAAGTGTTCATGGGCCTGGCCCTGATGGGCATCGTGGTGCAGGTCGGCTCGTTCAACATGCGCGACATCGTCGAGTACCAGGCGCAGAACCTGTGGTTCATCATTCCGCAGTTCTTCGGCTTCTGTACCTTCTTCATTGCTGGCGTGGCCGTGACTCACCGTCACCCGTTCGACCAGCCGGAAGCGGAACAGGAACTGGCCGACGGTTACCACATTGAATACGCCGGTATGAAATGGGGCATGTTCTTCGTCGGTGAATACATCGGCATCATCCTGATCTCGGCGCTGCTGGTCACCCTGTTCTTCGGTGGCTGGCACGGTCCGTTCGGCATCCTGCCGCAACTGTCCTTCGTCTGGTTCGCATTGAAGACCGCGTTCTTCATCATGCTGTTCATCCTGCTGCGCGCCTCTATCCCGCGCCCGCGTTATGACCAGGTGATGGATTTCAGCTGGAAATTCTGCCTGCCACTGACCCTGATCAATTTGCTGGTAACCGCTGCGGTTGTGTTGTTGAACACGCCTGCGGTTGCGGTTCAGTGAGGATTTGACCCATGTTCAAATATATTGGCGACATCATTAAGGGTACCGGTACCCAGTTGCGCAGCATGGTCATGATCTTCGGTCATGGCTTTCGCAAGCGCGACACCCTGCAATATCCCGAGGAGCAGGTCTACCTGCCGCCGCGCTACCGTGGCCGCATCGTCCTGACCCGCGATCCCGATGGCGAAGAACGCTGCGTAGCCTGCAACCTGTGCGCCGTGGCGTGCCCGGTGGGTTGCATATCGCTGCAGAAAGCTGAAACCGAAGACGGTCGCTGGTACCCGGACTTCTTCCGGATCAACTTCTCGCGCTGCATTTTCTGCGGTCTCTGCGAGGAAGCCTGTCCGACCACCGCGATCCAGTTGACCCCGGATTTCGAGATGGCCGAGTTCAAACGTCAGGACCTGGTGTACGAGAAAGAAGATCTGTTGATCTCCGGCCCCGGCAAAAACCCTGATTACAACTTCTATCGTGTTGCAGGTATGGCAATCGCTGGCAAGCCGAAAGGCGCTGCGCAGAACGAAGCCGAACCGATCAACGTGAAGAGCTTGCTGCCTTAAGGAAGAACGATGGAATTCGCTTTCTATTTCGCATCGGGTATCGCTGTTGTGTCCACGTTACGCGTGGTCACCAACACCAACCCTGTGCATGCCCTGCTCTACCTGATCATCTCGTTGATCGCCGTGGCCATGACCTTCTTCGCCCTCGGCGCACCGTTCGCTGGTGTGCTGGAAGTGATCGCCTACGCCGGCGCCATCATGGTGTTGTTCGTGTTCGTGGTGATGATGCTCAACCTGGGGCCCGCCTCGGTGCAGCAGGAACGCACCTGGCTCAAGCCCGGCATCTGGGCAGGACCGGTGATTCTTGCCGCGCTGCTGCTGGCCGAACTGCTGTATGTGCTGTTCGCTCACCAGAGCGGCCAGGCCATCGGCCACACCACCGTAGACGCGAAAGCCGTGGGCATCAGCCTGTTCGGTCCGTACCTGCTGGTGGTCGAACTCGCCTCGATGCTGCTGCTCGCCGCAGCCGTCACGGCGTTCCATTTGGGCCGTAACGAGGCGAAGGAGTAACACATGCCTGCTATCCCTCTCGAGCATGGACTGGCCGTTGCCGGCATCCTGTTCTGCCTTGGTCTGGTCGGCCTGATGGTCCGCCGCAACATTTTGTTCGTGTTGATGAGTCTGGAAGTGATGATGAACGCCTCTGCCCTGGCCTTCATCGTTGCGGGCGCCCGTTGGGCGCAGCCGGATGGACAGATCATGTTCATCCTGGTGATCAGCCTGGCAGCCGCCGAGGCCAGTATTGGCCTGGCGATCCTGCTGCAACTGTATCGCCGCTTCCACACGCTCGATATCGACGCTGCCAGTGAGATGCGCGGATGAACCTGATCTTTCTGACTTTCGTATTTCCTCTAATCGGTTTCCTGCTGCTGTCGTTCTCCCGTGGACGCTGGTCGGAAAACCTCTCGGCGCTGGTCGGCGTGGGTTCCATTGGCTTGTCGGCGATTGTCACCGCTTACGTCATCTGGCAATTCAACGTCGCGCCTCCCGAAGGCGGTCACTACACCCTGGTGCTTTGGCAGTGGATGGCGGTGGAAGGCTTCAAGCCTGACTTCGCCCTCTACGTCGATGGCCTGTCGATCACCATGCTCGGCGTGGTGGTTGGCGTCGGTTTCCTGATCCACCTGTTCGCGTCCTGGTACATGCGCGGCGAAGCGGGTTACTCGCGCTTCTTCTCGTACACCAACCTGTTTATCGCCAGCATGCTGTTCCTGGTACTCGGCGATAACCTGTTGTTCCTGTACTTCGGCTGGGAAGGCGTGGGCTTGTGCTCGTACCTGTTGATCGGTTTCTACTACAGCAACCGCAACAACGGTAACGCCGCACTCAAGGCCTTCATCGTGACCCGGATCGGTGACGTGTTCATGGCCATCGGCCTGTTCATCCTGTTCCAGCAAGTGGGCACGCTGAACATTCAGGAACTGCTGGTGCTGGCACCGCAGAAATTCCAGGTCGGCGACTTCTGGATCACGCTGGCGACCCTGATGCTGCTCGGCGGTGCTGTCGGCAAATCGGCACAACTGCCGCTGCAAACCTGGCTCGCGGATGCGATGGCCGGCCCTACCCCGGTTTCGGCACTGATCCACGCTGCAACCATGGTGACCGCGGGTGTCTACCTGATCGCCCGTACCCACGGTCTGTTCACCCTGGCGCCGGACATCCTGCACCTGGTCGGCATCGTCGGTGGCGTAACGCTGGTACTGGCCGGTTTTGCCGCGCTGGTGCAGACCGACATCAAACGCATCCTCGCCTACTCGACCATGAGCCAGATCGGCTACATGTTCCTGGCGCTGGGCGTTGGCGCCTGGGAAGGCGCGATCTTCCACCTGATGACCCACGCCTTCTTCAAGGCACTGCTGTTCCTGGCGTCCGGTGCGGTGATCGTGGCCTGCCACCACGAACAGAACATCTTCAAGATGGGCGGTCTGTGGAAGAAGCTGCCACTGGCTTACGCCAGCTTCATCGTCGGTGGTGCTGCGCTGGCCGCTCTGCCACTGGTCACCGCCGGCTTCTACTCCAAGGACGAAATCCTCTGGGAAGCGTTTGCCAGCGGCAACCAGGGTCTGCTGTATGCAGGTCTGGTTGGTGCGTTCATGACGTCGCTGTACACCTTCCGCCTGATTTTCATCGCGTTCCACGGTGAAGCCAAGACCGAAGCCCACGCCGGTCACGGCATTGCACATTGGCTGCCACTGTCGGTGCTCATCGTGCTGTCGACCTTCGTCGGCGCGATGATCGTACCGCCGCTGCACGGCGTTCTGCCGCAAAGCGTTGGTCATGCCGGCGGCGAAGCCAAGCACAGTCTGGAAATCGCCTCGGGCGCTATCGCCCTGGCCGGTATCCTGCTGGCGGCCCTGCTGTTCCTCGGCAAGCGTCGCTTCGTCACGGCAATCGCCAACAGCGGCATCGGCCGTTTCCTTTCGGCCTGGTGGTTCGCTGCCTGGGGCTTCGACTGGATCTACGACAAACTGTTCGTCAAGCCGTACCTTGCGATCAGCCATGTACTGCGCAAAGACCCGCTCGACCAGACCATCGGTCTGATCCCGCGTATGGCCAAGGGTGGTCACACTGCCCTGAGCCGCACCGAGACCGGTCAACTGCGTTGGTACGCGGCTTCCATGGCTGCTGGTGCCGTGCTGGTGATCGGCGCCATCGTGCTGGTAGCGGTCTGATATGAACCTTGCGAATTTGCGAAAGGAAACGAGCCCGTCATGATTCTGCCTTGGCTAATCCTGATCCCCTTCATCGGCGGCCTGCTGTGCTGGATGGGTGAGCGCTTCGGCGCAACCCTCCCGCGCTGGATTGCGCTGTTGACCATGACCCTGGAACTCGCGCTCGGCCTCTGGCTGTGGGCCCACGGTGACTATTCATTCGCACCGGCGCCGGGCGCCGATCCGACCTGGGCGCTTGAGTTCAAGCATGTCTGGATCCAGCGTTTCGGCATCAACGTGCACCTGGCCCTCGACGGCCTGTCGCTGTTGATGATCCTGCTGACCGGTCTGCTGGGTATCCTCTCGGTACTGTGTTCGTGGAAAGAGATTCAACGCCACGTTGGTTTCTTCCACCTGAACCTGATGTGGATCCTGGGCGGAGTTGTCGGCGTGTTCCTCGCCCTCGACCTGTTCATGTTCTTCTTCTTCTGGGAAATGATGCTGGTGCCGATGTATTTCCTCATCGCGCTCTGGGGTCACAGTTCTTCGGACGGCAAGAAAACCCGGATCTACGCGGCGACCAAGTTCTTCATCTTCACGCAGGCTTCCGGCCTGATCATGTTGGTGGCGATCCTCGGTCTGGTGCTGGTCAACTTCAACAACACTGGCGTGATCACTTTCAACTACGCCGATCTGTTGAAAACCAAGATGTCGATGACCACCGAGTACATTCTGATGCTCGGCTTCTTCATCGCCTTCGCGGTCAAGCTGCCAGTGGTACCGTTCCACTCGTGGCTGCCTGACGCTCATGCCCAGGCGCCGACCGCAGGTTCCGTCGACCTCGCCGGTATCCTGCTGAAAACCGCCGCCTACGGTCTGCTGCGTTTCGCCCTGCCGCTGTTCCCGAATGCTTCGGCCGAGTTCGCACCGATCGCCATGACCCTCGGTCTGATCGGGATTTTCTACGGCGCGTTCCTGGCGTTCGCGCAAACCGACATCAAGCGTCTGATCGCCTTCTCTTCCGTTTCCCACATGGGCTTCGTGTTGATCGGCATCTATTCCGGCAGCCAACTGGCGCTGCAAGGCGCAGTGATCCAGATGCTCGCGCACGGTCTGTCGGCAGCGGCACTGTTTATTCTCAGCGGTCAGCTGTACGAGCGTCTGCATACTCGTGACATGCGTGAGATGGGCGGTCTGTGGTCGCGTATCGCTTACCTGCCGGCGATCAGCCTGTTCTTCGCCGCGGCGTCGCTGGGCCTGCCGGGTACCGGTAACTTTGTCGGCGAGTTCCTGATTCTGATCGGCTCTTTCGCCAGCGCTCCATGGGTCACGGCGATTGCCACTTCCGGTCTGGTGTTCGGTTCGGTCTACTCGCTGATCATGATCCACCGTGCCTACTTCGGCCCGTCGAAATCCGACGCGGTGCTGCACGGTATGGACGCGCGCGAACTGATCATGGTGCTCGGTCTGGCGGTGCTGCTGATTTACCTCGGCGTCTACCCGCAACCGTTCCTCGACACCTCTGCCGCCACCATGCATGGCGTGCAGCAGTGGCTCGGCACCGCCTTCTCTCAACTCGCTTCGGCCCGGTAAGAGCGCTATGGAATTCACGATTCAACACTTTATTGCGCTTGCGCCACTGTTGATCACCAGCCTCACCATTATCGTGGTGATGCTGGCAATCGCCTGGCGCCGCAACCACTCGCAGACCTTCCTGATTTCGGTGGCGGGTCTGAACCTGGCGCTGCTGTCGATCCTGCCGGCCCTGAAAGTCGCGCCTCTGGCCGTGACCCCATTGCTGCAGATCGATGCCTTCGCCTGCCTGTACATGGCGATGATCCTGGTCGCCACCCTCGCCTGCGTCACCCTCGCCCACGCCTATCTGGGTGATGGCGGTTCGGGTTACCCGGGCAACCGTGAAGAACTTTACCTGCTGATCCTGATGGCCGCTGCCGGTGGCCTGGTGCTGGTCAGCGCGCAGCATCTGGCCGGGTTGTTCATCGGTCTGGAACTGCTCTCGGTACCGGTTTACGGTCTGGTGGCTTACGCCTTCTTCAACAAGCGTTCGCTGGAAGCCGGCATCAAGTACATGGTGCTGTCGGCCGCGGGTTCCGCGTTCCTGCTGTTCGGTATGGCGTTGCTGTACGCCGATGCCGGTTCGCTGAGCTTCGTCGGTATCGGTCAGGCCCTGGCCGCCACCGGTCTGCCAAGCCCGCTGGCGCAACTGGGCTTGGGCATGATGCTGATCGGTCTGGCGTTCAAGCTGTCGCTGGTACCGTTCCACCTGTGGACGCCGGACGTTTACGAAGGTGCTCCGGCACCGGTAGCGGCGTTCCTCGCGACCGCTTCGAAGGTGGCAGTGTTTGCGGTGATGGTGCGTCTGTTCCAGATCTCCCCTGCCGCAAGCAGTGGTGTACTGAGTGACGTGTTGAGCGTCATCGCGGTCGCCTCCATCCTGTTCGGTAACCTGCTCGCCCTGACCCAGAGCAACCTCAAGCGTCTGCTCGGTTACTCGTCCATCGCGCACTTCGGCTATCTGCTGATCGCACTGGTGGCGAGCAAGGGTCTGGCAGTGGAAGCCATTGGCGTGTACCTGGTCACCTACGTGATCACCAGCCTCGGCGCGTTCGGCGTGATCACCCTGATGTCGTCGCCGTACAACGGCCGCGACGCCGACGCTCTGTACGAGTACCGCGGCCTGTTCTGGCGCCGTCCGTACCTGACTGCCGTGCTGACCGTGATGATGCTGTCCCTGGCCGGCATCCCGCTGACCGCCGGCTTCATCGGCAAGTTCTACATCATCGCCAGCGGCGTCGAAACGCGTCAGTGGTGGCTGGTGGGTGCGCTGGTGCTGGGCAGCGCCATCGGCGTGTTCTACTACCTGCGCGTGATGGTCACCCTGTACCTGATCGAGCCAAACCTGCGTCGCCACGACGCCCAGTTGCACTGGGAACAAAAGGCAGGCGGCGTCATGCTGCTGGCCATCGCCCTGGTTGCGTTCTTCCTGGGTGTTTACCCGCAGCCATTGCTGGTGCTGGTACAGCAGGCGGGTCTGGCGGGCTGATTGCCCGGCGGGTCTGGCTGAAAATGAAACGGCACCTTCGGGTGCCGTTTTTGTTTTTGTAGAAGTTGATATCGTGGGCGCTTGTACTGGCCTCGTCGCGGGCAAGCCCGCTCCCACAAAATTATCGGCTGCCACCAGATCCACTGTAGGAGTGAGCCTGCTCGCGATGGCGTCGTACCAGTCGATGGATATGCTGACTGACCCACCGCTATCGCGAGCAGGCTCACTCCTACACTGGACCTGTGTGCTCCGTTTTGTAAGATTTTTTACCGACCCACTCGCATCCTCATACAAACTCCGAAAGCTCTCGCCTTAACCTCCGCTTCGTCCTACAGCCAACCTTTAGCGGATAGTTCTAAGGTGGGTGCCTTGGCAGGTGGACACTGAATCGAGGCGAGTAATGAAACGAGATATATTTTGTGAGTTGATGGAAGGTGTCGATGCTTTGGCTGCCCATCGACAACGCAATGTTGCGCAACTGCACTATCAGCGCAGGTCGACAGATCGGCCACTTGGCTGCACGGAGCATTGGCGCGACTTTGCAGCCCTGAAATATTCTGGCTATATTTGTCCAGAACACGGGGGTGAACTGATGATCATTGTTCCGCTGGCCGAGGCCAAAAACAATTTATCCAAACTCGTCGATGATGCCGCAGCCGGACAAGTCATCACCATTGCCAAGCATGGCCGGGCGATGGCTCGCCTTGTTCCGATAGGGAAACCCAGCGCACAGCGCATTGGCGCGATGAAGGGTAAGCTCGTTATGCCCGAAGATTTCGACTCACCTTTGCCCGACGACATATTGGATGCATTTGAAGGCACGCAGGCATGAGGCTTCTGCTTGACACGCACATTCTGCTCTGGACGCTGAGTGATGACGACAGATTGACCACCAAAGCCAGAAAGCTCATCGAACATGCGGCCGATATCTACATCAGTGCGGCCACGTTCTGGGAAATGGCGATCAAGGTCGGACTCGGAAAGCTGCATGTCGACCTGGAAGAAATCCGTCAATATTGCCTTGACAGCGGGTTTATCGAATTGCCAGTGAGTGCAGAACATGCGATTGCGGTGAAAGATCTTGAGCACCATCATCGGGATCCGTTTGACCGTATCATCGTGGCCACCGCAATGACCGAGCCGATGAAGTTGCTCACGGCTGATCCTTTGGTTGCTCGGTACACCGATCTGGCTGTTCTGGTCTGAACCCAGCGGTGGCAGGTCAGTCAACGTCTCTGTGTTTGACACACCGCTTTCGCGAGCGGGCTCGCTCCTACAGGAATCTCGGGTGCCACGGTTCTTCGAGCACCACCGATCCAATGTGGGCTTCATCCAGCTCTGCCAGATATTGAGCCATACGCTTATTCAGTTTTCTCTTCCTGACGCTTGAGGTGCTTCAAATTCATATGACGCCGCGATGCACAGGCCATAACGAAAAATGCTCCGTATCTTTCGATACGGAGCATTTTCCTTGAGCGCTGCGCAGATTGTATTGCTCTGTGAGCGAGCCCGCAGTCAGTCAGTGATAGTACTTCCATCATAGCCGTTACGAATGGTCAAACTCACAACCTGGCCATCGTCATAGTAGACGTACAGCCAACCATCTGACTGAGTCCTACGCTGCACGTCTCCCGAACTGGAAACAGTGACAGTCACCGGAATATCCCCTGCTGGCTGCCCGGAGAAAGCAGACGCCACTCGCACGCCATATCTCCAACGCCCGGCAATCTCCCGGGGCCCGTCCCTTTCAGTTATCTCCACCTTGTTGTGCCCCAGAGACATCGGTATATCCGGGGATTTGTAGTCCCACATCCACGAATCCAGCCACACTGCGAAGTTGCCGGCTTGACCGCTGTTGGCGCAATCCAGCGTCCAGCTCACGCCCTTCTCCTCCATTTTTTGATCCCAATGCGGGCTCACGGTGACTCCGAGGTCTGTTCCTTCCCGGGACAACATCAATTTTACGGATTGGCCAAGCAAAGGGCTGTTGGGTTTGGGACGCATGCTTATCGTATGTGTCGCACCCAGGCAGGGATAGGCCGCTTCGCCTGAGAAAACTTGCGGGAACGTATCGAGATCGACATCCACGAACTGGTCGTAATCGCCGGGTATCAACCGTCCCGGCAGTTGCAAGTCGGACAGCACCGGACTGGTCAGGCGCAGGCCGAAGATTCCACTTTGATTCGGCGCCGAAGAAATGGTCCAAGACGTGTACTGCGCTTCTATCTTCTGTGGCGTTCCCAGTTCCGGATCAGAGATCAAACCCCGTTCCGTCGCGCCCCACAGGTCTTGCAAAGTGAGGTAGGAGCCCCACAAATCATTAGCGGGCTTGACTGAAAATAGCAATTGGTAGGGTTTTCCTGCCACCAGCACGAGATCGCTTTTGGCCAGGTCAACGGTTTTGCCGTCCAGATAAAGAATGGCTTGCTCCGCCCAGTCATCCTGCAACAAGGCCGTCACCGGGTAGGTCTGCGTCATGGTGACGCCCGCATTGGCGTCGGTAATGTCTGCCACGACAACACTTTCTCCAACAGTCTCAGGCTGATAGGCATAGGAGGCCCAACCGTAGGCATCAGTAACTGTTGTGGCCAGTGCGTCCGATACGCCTTTCATGCGCCACACCACTTTCACGCCTTCGGCCACCTCGCCGGTGTCACCCAAAAACAACTGAATCCGTAACATGACACTCTGTCCGGATCCCACCACCGGATTACCAAGCACCGGGATGGCGTCGGCGATTCCGTACAGGGCATCAACTATCTCAAAATCACGTGGCTCTGAATATTCGGAAACGTCCCCCTCGTCGGTCTGCCGTACCTGAACAGTATAGAAACCGATCGGCCACATTTCTTCGTCCCAACGCCAAGACGCGCGACCTTCGACGGTGGCAATCGGCGTCGCCAGATCCTTGGCGTGATACAGAACGATCTCCCCGCGTGTCTCTCCCTGACCTCTGATTACGACTCTGCGCGGAACCAGGCTGTTGGGCGTCGGCGCCGATACAACCGGTTTTTTCGGCAACGCTCTGACTGCCAACAGATGCGGCTCACTCCATTCGGACTCTGGCCCGCCAGCTTTTTGTTTTACCTGAAGTGCGTTCGTCCCGGGATGCAAGGGCTTATCAACTTTAAACTCCAGAACGCCCTCAGCGTCCGCGGTGTCCGAATGCAATGTCTCGCCTGCTTCAAGCCGCACGGTTACCGTTGCATTGGGCAGGCCGGCGATCCTGATGATGGGCCGTGTCGGGGTACTGCCACCTGCCATCGGTTGTTCGAACCGAGGCGCGTCAGGTCGCTCCCCTACCTCGACGAAGAATGTGCATTCAATACTTGGGTCGGAGTCGATTGCATTGACCGTCTGTACTACTTTGACTGTGTTGCTTCCGGGCGCCCATTCTGCCGTCGGTGTGAAGGTACGGGTCGCTCCGCTACCGCTGAATTCGCCCTCCACCGCGCCTGCCTCGTTGGATACATGCAGGGTTACGGCACCGGTTGAAAAAACATCGGTAATGGTCAACGCCTCGTCCGCTGCCGCCGGATTGGGCAGCGGTTGAATCGCGGGTTTAGATGGCTTGACGTAGAACTCAAGCAAGTCAGTTGCAGCGGACGTCTGCCCGTCTACCGTCTGCACCGCCTTGATGTGTTTTGCTCCCGGCGGCCAGGTATAAGCAAAAGACCATGTGGTTGCGCTGTAGCTCAGAGTACCTGCAATGGGGTTACCGTTAGAGTCTTGCACCACAACCGTCGCCCCCGTCATGCAGGCTCCTTTCACCAGCACATTGCCCAGATGACTGGTTTTGGGCAGCGGTTCGGTAATTGTTGGCAGTGGAGGCGTAATGTAGAACTCAAGCAAATCAGTCGCAGCGGAAGTCTGCCCGTTTACCGTCTGCATTGCCTTGATGTGTTTTGCTCCCGGCGGCCAGGTATAAGCAAAAGACCATGTGGTTGCGCTGTAGCTCAGAGTGCCTCCAATGGGGTTACCGTTAGAGTCTTGCACCACAACCGTCGCCCCCGTCATGCAGGCTCCTTTCACCAGCACATTGCCCAGATGACTGGTTTTGGGCAGCGGTTCGGTAATTGTTGGCAGTGGGGGGTTGATGTAGAACTCAAGCAAGTCAGTCGCAGCGGAAGTCTGGCCGTTTACCGTCTGCATTGCCTTGATGTGTTTTGCTCCCGGCGGCCAGGTATAAGCAAAAGACCATGTGGTTGCGCTGTAGCTCAGAGTGCCTCCAATGGGGTTACCGTTAGAGTCTTGCACCACAACCGTCGCCCCCGTCATGCAGGCTCCTTTCACCAGCACATTGCCCAGATGACTGGTTTTGGGCAGCGGTTCGGTAATTGTTGGCAGTGGGGGGTTGATGTAGAACTCAAGCAAGTCAGTCGCAGCGGAAGTCTGGCCGTTTACCGTCTGCATTGCCTTGATGTGTTTTGCTCCCGGCGGCCAGGTATAAGCAAAAGACCATGTGGTTGCGCTGTAGCTCAGAGTGCCTCCAATGGGGTTACCGTTAGAGTCTTGCACCACAACCGTCGCCCCCGTCATGCAGGCTCCTTTCACCAGCACATTGCCCAGATGACTGGTTTTGGGCAGCGGTTCGGTAATTGTTGGCAGTGGGGGGTTGATGTAGAACTCAAGCAAGTCAGTCGCAGCGGAAGTCTGGCCGTTTACCGTCTGCATTGCCTTGATGTGTTTTGCTCCCGGCGGCCAGGTATAAGCAAAAGACCATGTGGTTGCGCTGTAGCTCAGAGTGCCTCCAATGGGGTTACCGTTAGAGTCTTGCACCACAACCGTCGCCCCCGTCATGCAGGCTCCTTTCACCAGTACATTGCCCAGATGACTGGTTTTGGGCGGCGGTTCGGTAATTGTTGGCGTCGCCGGCCTTACAGTGAACTCATAGTCGTCCGCCCAGCCTGAGTCAGAACCCAGGTTCTGTTTTGCAGTAATGCTGTGTTTCTTGACTGGCCACGGCGCAGACGCGGTAATCGACCAAGCGCCATTCGTAGCAAGGGTCTTGGATAACTGAACACCGCCGCTGCCGCCCGTATTAAAGATTTGGAGCAGGGCACCACTGATCCCGCCTGTTCCGCTTATGGTCGGTTTCAAGTCTACCGAAACAGTGACCCCGCCAATCACCGGCTTCGCCGGCGGGCTTACAGTGAATTCATATTCCTTTGCCCAGCCTGAGTGAGAACCCAGGGTCTGTCTTGCGCTGATGCTGTGTTTCTTGACTGGCCATGGCGAAGATGCAGCGATCGACCAAGCGCCATCAGAAGCAAGGGTCTTGGATAACTGAACGCCGCCGATGGCGCCCGAGTTAAAGATCTCAAGCACCGCCCCCTTGATCCCGCCTGTTCCGCTTATGGTCGGTTTCAAATCTACCGAAACAGTGACCCCGCCAATCACCGGCGTCGGCGGCCTTACAGTGAACGTATAAGCGTCCGCCCAGCCTGAGTCACCATATTTGTTCTGTTTTGCAGTGATGATGTGTTCCTTGATTGGCCACGGCGAAGACGCGGTAATCGACCAAGCGCCATTCGAATCAAGGGTCTGCGATAACTGAACCCCGCCGCCGCCGCCCGAGTACCAGATTTCAAGCACCGCCCCCTCGACCCCGCCTGTTCCTCTAATGGTGGGCCTCCTGTCAGCAGACACAGTCACGCCAGTGATCGCCGGCTTGGGCAACGCGGCCATCTCCATGTCCCCTGACCAGGCCCACGCACTCCAGCCAATGGGCATTTTATATTCAATTTTGAAATAGAACCCCGCGCCGGGGGGAATCAAACCGGCGGGGACAGTGAGGAAGATTCCCACACCTCCTAGGGGCCATCCTGAAAACCTCTTCAGCCTGGTGGGGCCGATATGAATGTCGATGTTCCATGACAAAGCCCCAGGTATAACGATAAGCGCATCAATGTCGAACCCCTGATAAACCCTGCCTGGCATGGGCTTCAGGATGGCAGGGGCGACCCACAAGACTTCCGGATCATCACGTTTACCGCCACCTGCACTTTCGTCTTCAATTAGTCCGTCGTCGTTTGCCATGGCTTGATCCTGTACCGTTGAGTTCTGTGTGCTGCACAACTTTCGCCGATGGCGCGGGAAATACCACCTGTAAGAACTGACAGTCCGGACAAACGGCCTCAACATGTTTGTGTATCGCGCTAATAGGTAACCTCACCTCACAAGTGTCTAAACAGAGGAATCAGCAGGCTGCGCAGATAAGAAATAAAAAAAGGTTTTTTAAGCCCATTACGCATATAAAAAAGTCGCAACCTGTCAACTATGACAGGTTACGCCCCCCCCATTTACAGTTAGCGTGATCCTGCCGGGCATTGCATCCATCAATGCCACCCTTCTGGTAGGAGCCTCACCGTCATGGCCGATGACAACACCTCGCTGATCAATTCGCTCGTCAACACTGAAAGTCCCTTGAAAAAAGGGCGGATCGACTTCGCCACGGCTATGCAGAAAATGGGCTTCACATCGGTCTTCGACATCGTCCGCCTGCCTGAACCGGCGTTTGTGCGCCAACTCGCCCAATACAGCGATGACGACGCCACACTTGCCTATGACAATGCCATGGCTTACGCGGCGCTGATTGCGCGGCTGTACCGTGAGCACACAACTTCGTCGGGGACATTCCAGCAGCTGGCCCAGCGCAGCGGCGTACGTGCGCTGGTTCCGGTGGGGCCAACATATGCCAATCTGTTCAAGGAGAACTGGGACGAGTTCTGCAAGGTCGGCGCGCTGGCCGCCATCGACTCACCCGTGGCCTATCTGAGTGCACTGCGCAAATTCATCAAGCAACTGGAAGCGACCAGTACAGACGCCAAGCGCATCTTGCTGGACGACCGCCGCCCTGACTTGAAAGACCTACTGATCGACCAGGAAAGCACCCACACGCCAAGACCGATGCTGGACATCGTCAACGAGGTCCTGGAACGCAATCTGCGTCGATATCTGGATGGAATTTCACGCAAGAACTCACAGCCAATTCACCAGGTACTGGCCGATCGGCGCTACCCCTTCGAAATGCCCTACAACTTCTACCACCATCAGTGCCAACTGGGCCTGACCGGTACAAAACCGCAGCTGGGCGAATTGAACTACCGGGTCAGCCGGCTGTTGCCGATCAAGCAGATCGCGAAAAATGAATATGGCGAAGTACAGGAGCCTGTATTGCAAGCGCAACGGTTGTTGTGTGGGTTGAGCCCGCAGCAACAAAGCTTGTTGATCGAGCCCTCGGTGTTCAGCAACTTTTACCTGACCCGCCATGACCTGAACAAGGGCTGGAAAAGTGCCGGCACCACCCATTTGAGTCCTCACGCAGCGATGGACACCTGTTATCTGCTTGCGCCGGATCAACAGGATATCGCCAACGTCAACCCAACGGCCCTTGATCCTACAGACGCAAATGGCCCGCACAACATCGCAGACATTACCTTTCACAACGCGGCGCTAACGCAGGTCGCCAAGGTGAATATCAGCTCCACCACCCAGGACAGCCCCTCTAGCTGGTTGGTGAATCGCCTGCACGCCGCGCAAGCGAATATTTTGGTTTCCTCCCTCAAAGCCAGCCCGGAACTCGCCGAACCCGATGCGCCGGGATACACCGCCAGATTCAATTTGCTCACTGCAACGGGCACCATCGCTGCACCGATAAAACTGGCCAGGCAAAGTTTTACCCTCACGCTCGATGATGAGTACAACCTCAATGCCGCCGAACAAGCCTTTTTCAAACAATCCTATGGTGTCGAAGCCTCGCAAACCTCGCCCCTGTGGCACCTGACCCTGCTGACCGACTTCATGGCACATACCGGCCTGAACGCCGAACAGGTCGAAATGCTCCTGTGCCGTCGCACCTACGCTGTACGCCTGTCACCGAACTGTCCGAGCCTTAATCCGCAGCACACCGGTGTGACCCTCCCGGGCAGTGCGGGCAAGGTGTTGCCATTCCCGTACCCAAACCACTATGGCGCCTGCTACGTCAATGGCACCGGTACTGGGGCAGACCTGTACGACAGTCAGCAGGCACCCACACCCGAATCGATCATTCGCGACCAGTTCGACAATGCCATGGGCCTGGAGCAAAACACGCTGGGAGACAGCAAACCTTGGCGCCTGACCAAGACCTCACTGGATCGCCTCGACCGCCTGCAACGCATGATCCGCCTGCAACGCTGGACCGACATCCCCTTTGCCCAACTGGACACGCTGATCATCAGCGCCATCCGCGCCGAGGGTGACGCCAACCTTGGGATGGAACTCAGCGAAAACACTTTGCGCGCCCTCGGTGTCTATCGTTATCTGAACCAGCGTTACGGCATAAAGCCTGAGGAATTCGCCGCGCTGCTGCACGACCTCACGCCCTATGCCAGTGGCGAGAATGCCGTGCCGTTGTTCGATCAGGTGTTCAACAGCCCGCGGCTGTTCGACACGCCTCTGATCCTTGATCAAACGCTGATCAACCTCGACGCCACTGATGCCGCGACACAAAAAACCCTGCTACAGCTGTGCGCCGGCCTTGGCTTGCAACCGACCGAAGACTCATTGCTGTTGCTTGCGAAGCAGACCACAAGCTACGTGGGTCCGCTCAAGCGCGACCTGACCAGCGTTTCTTCACTCTATCGCCAGGCCCGACTCGCCCGGATGTTTGGTTGCCCGGCTGGCGATCTGCTGACGCTGGCCGGATTGCTCGGTGGCGCCGCCTACAGAAGGGCGTTGGCCAGTGGCAGGTTGAGTCTGCAGACAACTTCCGCGACGCCAGCGACGGAACCCGCGCCATCGCCAGCGCCGGACATTCTTGACGTGGTGATGCAACTCGACTTTGTCTTCGCCTGGCTCAAGGACAGCCAACAGACCGTAGCGCAATTGCAGCAGCGTCTGGCGACCACCGCCGCGCTGACAGCCGAAGAACCGCAAGATCGCACGCAAGTCAGGCTGGCCGGGCTTGCCCCTCTGCCAGATAACCTGCGCGAACGCCTGGTCCGGCTGCGCAATGACGTCATAAATTGCGTAGTAACTCGAAAGCAGCTTGCCGCACTGGGTTTGCCACTCAGGACTGATGGCAAATCCAGACAAGCTGATATTTCATGGTTTGAATTACTGGTCAGCCACCAACTGCTCGATAACGACGGGTTGTTGCCTGGGCTTGATAAGCGACTGAGTCTGGTTGACGCGCCGGACATCTGGCTCAAGACAGACATTGAAAAGGCGCTCGCCCTGATCAACCTGAGCCCGGAGGCCAAAGCCATCTGCGAGGAAAAACTCGTCGAGTTTTTCCTTGATGCGCACGACCGGCAAACACAACTGATTGAAGGCTTGTTTCAGGAAACCGCCAAGCTACCGCCAGAGCGTTGCGTTGCGGTCATTCACTGGGGCCACGAGTCGGTCTACAGCCTGTTGCGTGAAGCGCTCGCGCAAGAATCCGATTCCGCACTGGAGGAGTATTTCCAGCGCATTTCGCGCCATGCCGAGATTGCCGTGCAACTGCGATTGAGTAACAGCGCGCTGCGCCTGTTTCTGGTAAATCCGCTGTGGCTTGGCCTTTACCCTGTGAGCAACAGCGAGCCCTCGTTCAGCGACCTGTATCTGTTCGAACGTTTCAGTCATTGGTTCCGCCACCAGAGCCAATCGGAAGACAGCCTGCTGAGCTACTTCAGCCTGGCCAATCCGCCCGCAGCCAAACTGAAAAACAAAGCCTTGCGCAAGGCTGTCAGCGAAACGGCCAACATGGCCCTTGCCAGGCTTCTGGAATGGTCGGAGGCGGAAGTTGCCATTCTGACCGAGACGCTCACGCAGAACCGCGCTTGCTCGATGGCCGAGGTGGACTGGGTACATCGTTGCCAGGCCGCCTGCCTGGCCAGCGGGCTGTCAGCCAAAGCGTTGCTGCAAGCCACTGACCTGAGTGTGCGAAGCCCGCTCGATGCCTGGAAAGCTGTCGGTGACGCGGTCATGACCGCCAGCGCTGAGGCCTCCTCAATATCTGTCCCGGATTAAGGAACGATCATGACGACTACCTTCGCCGCCGCGTTGAACGAGCGCTATCGCAGCGCGATGCTCGCGCTCTATCTGCACGAAGCCGTGCCCAATGATCCCCACCTGATCGAGCAAGGACTGGCCACGCAAATCAAGACACCCAACGACCTCTATGAGTATTGGTTGCTGGATGTGCTGGTCAGCCAGAATGTACCGACCAGCCCGGTGGCTTGTGCCATTGCCAGTCTGCAGCAACTGGTCAACGGCATGATGCTGAATATGGAACCCGGTTACAGCGATGACAGCCTGACGCCCCAGCAGATAAAAACCTGGCAGAACGGCCTGAACCGATACCCGGTCTGGGCCGCCATCCAGCAGTTGCACTATTTCCCGGACATCTATCTGGACCCGACCCTGCGGCTGAACAAGACCGACAGTTTCAAGCAGTTGGAAAGCGACCTCAATCAGGCCCAGATTCAACCTGAAACGGTGCAGGCGGCGGTGTTGGCTTACCTTGCGCGCTTCGAGGAAGTGGCCAACCTGAAGATTTGCAACGGCTACATCGATGGCGAGGACTTCGCTAACAGTACCTATTACTTCATCGCAAAGTCGCCAGCGGAAAACGCCTGGTACTGGCGCTCGCTGGACATGAGCCAGCGCCCGGTAAAGACGCCAACGCGGAAAATTGCCGGCATTCCATATAAATACGATAAACCCCTGCCCAATGCGTGGACGGATTGGCAAAAAGCCAATGTGCCGATTTCGGAGAAAGCGCTGGAACACACGGTCCGGCCGTGCTGGTTCAACAATCGCCTGTTTGTAATCTGGGCCGAGGTTGAACTGCAGGACGCGGATGCAACGGCAGACGAAATGCCCGCCGACCCGTCCGTCAAAGTGAATCCACGGTTCCGGTTGTACGCCAGCTACAAGAAATACGATGACAGCTGGAGCACGCCACGGGTTCACATTGAACGTTATTGCCAGACACCTGAATTGGTCAAAAAAACATTGGAGGAAATTGAAAAGGACACTCAGACCATTGCAGTGTATGACCACTCGACTACGCCAGAATCGATGTTGTTGGCACTCTATAGTGGCTACATGGCAGGTGAAAATGACCCAACCGGTGGTGGCGATCAATACGATTTTCTAAGAACCGTACGGATCGATAAAAACTTCCATATCGCTGCGCTATACCCGCCGCTAGGTTTTGTAACACCGTCACCCTCTCCTGGCGCTAAGGCACTTGCGCCCTTGGATCAAGAAAATACCAGGCCGCATGTGCTGCAAATTGGTCACATTTTTGCCAGTGACACCAAAAATGCTCGGCGACTTCAATTCTGGCTTCCTAACAGTGAGTTTCAGTTCGGCGATGTCGAGCACAAAACTCCTGTCGATGAGCCAGAGGTTTGGAATTTCAGCGAGTGGCAAAACCGGATCAAGCGAAGCAATAAAGACGATGGGCTGATTTATGATAAAAGCACCTCCAGCGTTAAGTTAACGGTAAAGCTTGAAACAGAATTTACCGAGGATCGAACTCTCGATATTTCTATATACGACAGAAACAATCCAGGGCTTGAGCTCTTCAAATTAAAACTGGTGACCAACGACACCATCTTCCATGACAAGCGTTACACACTGCTGAAGGGTTCAACAATTACACCTGGAACTGACTGGCTTGACCTGCAGAATGCGAGACACAGTTTCACTGACAATATAGGGGGGAAAAACCTGATTATCGATGGCTCAGGCGGGGATACCTTCTCGTTGCCAGCCACAAAAAAAGGCGAAACCGCTTCATTGGAAGGAAAACGCCTCTTTAAAGCCATGCTGGAATTGATGATGGATGGGAATTCCGGCTACTTTATCAGCGAATGCAGAACATATGCCGGTGGAACGCGTAAGTTGCTCCTTCACAGAACTCTAAATGTCAAACAAGAAGGGCCTTACCGTTACACGATGTTCGTTGCCCACCCATTGGATGTCGTATCCGACACACCGCCAACAACATTTGCCGACATGCGCACACTGAGTGAGTCCAGTCTCGTCAATCGACTCGCAAGGGATGCGGAACTGACTTACACATTCTCTATCGACCAGGTTACTTACCGTCCTGATGGTTGGCCCGTTGACTGGCCAAAAGAAACGATGGCTCTCACAATTCCACTCATCTATGGAGTCCTGATTTATGAATCACACTTTTTGGGCTGGTCGCTCAAAGGCGGTGCCCTGAAGACGTTGTCGCTCGGCTGGAACGAGCTCAGCGAGGAGGTGCAAATTGCCCCCAGCATTGGCAGCGTGGCTGATCCTACTCAAGGGGACAGCCCGTCTCTGGGCAGAGCCCAATTCCTCGACTTTACCAAATCGCGCATTGAACAGAGCGATGGAGCAACATCCGACGAGTCCCTGCGGGCCCCCATCCGCATGAACACCGTTTTCGCCAGGCAATTGATCAATCGTGCCGAAGACGGCATGGAAACATTGATGAGTTGGGAAACACAACAGATGAAGGAGCCGCCTTTGTCTCGTTGGCTCGGCGCGCAGCGCATGGACTTTTCGGGCGCGTACTCCACCCAGTTCTGTGAACTGTTTCTGCACACCCCTTGGCTGGTGGCGCATCGCCTGAACGAGGAACAACAGTACGACGAGGCCAGACGCTGGCTGTCGTTTCTCTTTGACCCTTCCCGTCAGAGCGGTGACGCCGGTCACCCCGGTTACTGGCAATCGGTGCCACTGGAAGAATCGGTATGGCCCACCCCGCCAGACCCCAGCCAGGCTGTTTTGTATCCGGACGACCCGTTTCAGATCGCCTTGAGTTTTCTGGTGCACTTTCGAAAGGCGCTGTACCGACTCTATATTGATATCGAGCTCAACCAGGCTGACCAGGCCTTTCGGGAACTGACCCATGACGGCCTGGCCGAAGCGAAATTGCGCTATGTACGTGTCCTGGATTTGCTGGGGCAGCGGCCGGATGTGCAACAGGTCGACCATTGGCGACCTGTACGGCTCGACGAGTTGAGCACTGCGAAGAATGAGCAGTTGCGCGAATTCGAACTGCAACTGAACAGTGCGCATCAACAGTGGCGAGCACAGCCCCCCTTGCGCATCGGCAAGGCTCCGGCCGCGGAGGCCGCGCCGTTACTCTGCCTGCGGCCTTATAACGAGGACTCGTCGCTGGCCGGCGTCGACAACCCCTATCTGCGTCGCCCCTTCAACCGCGAACTGATCCAGAGCTGGGAACGCGCCGAAAGTCGGCTGTACAACCTGCGGCATAACCTCGACATGGCAGGCAATCCATTGAACCTGCGCCTGTTCGCCACACCGCTGGACCCGCGCGCCCTGCTCGCCGCCTGGGGCCAGGGTTTGTCGGGTGCTGCCCTGAGCCGTCTGTTGAATCCGCAGATTCCCCATTACCGCTTCACCTTCATGTTCGCCCTGGCACAGAACGCGGTGGACAGTGTGATCCAGTTCGGCGCGACGTTGCTGTCCTTGATCGAACGCAAGGAATCGGCGCAGTACCTTGAGCTGCAACAGCAACAGGCGTGGAATCTGGCGAAGATCGCGGTGGAGATACAGACTCAGGCGATCAGCATTGATGAGAAAAACAAGGAAGCGCTCCTCGCCAGTCAGGCCGTGATCGTGCAAAGGCTCAGCTATTACGAAAAATTGATAACGAAGGGTTTAAGCGCTGACGAACTTATCCCTGGCGAGAGTCTCAACCAAGCAGGCGATTTCGAAGCGATGGCGCACACAGCATCAGGCGTAGGCGCTTTGGCGAGAGGAATACCTAACATCTCAGGATTCTCCTTTGGGGGAATGGATTGGTCAGGTCCCTTTTCGGCGTTGGCGGAAGGTCTATCCGTTGGAGCCGCTCTCAGTCGCAAGGAGATGAACATTGCCGAGTTGAAGTCTCGCTATGATCGCCGCGCCCAGGAATGGACCCAAGTCCGCGACCAGGCAAAACTTGAAAACGAACAAGTCAAGGCGCAACTCGCCGTTTACGAAGAACAGCACAAGGCCACCCAACTGCAACTGCGCCAGGCGCGAACCGCGCTGGAGCAGGCGCAGGTGACCCACGATTTTCTGCTGGGCAGTAACCGTTTCAGCCGCTCGCAGACCTACGACTGGCTCAACAGCAAATTCTCCGGGTTCTACAGCAGCGCCTACACCACGGCCCAGTCCCTGTGTCAGGCGGCCGAAGCGTGCTGGCAGTACGAAATGGGCGATTTCTCTCGGACCTTCATCCGCCCAGGCGCCTGGAACGCAACCTACCGTGGCCTCGGTGCGGGCGAAGAGTTGAAAATGAGCCTGCAGCAGATGCACGCCGATTACCTGAAAAACAACAGGCGCGACCTGGAAATCCGCAAAACCGTCTCGCTCAAAAGCCTCAAGTCCCTGGATCCAACGGTGAACAAGACCTGGGATGAGATCAAAAAAGACCTGATTGAAAACGGCACGTGTGCGTTCGAACTCACGCAAAAAATGTTCGATGATGACTATAAAGACCAAAATCATTACCTGCGTCGGATCAAGACCATCAGCGTCACCTTGCCGGTCAGCATCCCACCGTACATAGACATCCGCGCCGTGCTGGCGCAGAGCTACAGCAAGGTCGAGATGGCCACCGCCCCCGGCAACGCCAGGGAAAACCTGCGCGCCAGCCAACAGATCGCCCTGTCCCACGGTATCGACGATAACGGCATGTTCCAGCTCAACTTCCAGGATGAACGCTATCTGCCGTTCGAATACACCGGAGCGGTGTCGCGCTGGAGCCTGACCTTCCCCAACCTCGAGGCCCAGGCAGCGCTGCTCAAATCTCTCACCGACATCATTGTGCACGTCAACTACACGGCCAGACGCGAGGGGGGAGCGCTATGAACGAACAACAGCCACAGCAACAGTCGACGCTGCAGATCAACACCCCCACGCTGCCAAAAATGGGCGGCGCCATCCAAAGTATCGGCAAGGGTTGGGGCGCCGTCGGCACCAATGGTGCCGCCTCGCTGGAACTGCCGCTGCCGATTTCGCCCGGGCGCGGCTTCGCCCCGGCGCTGGGTTTGAGTTACCAAAGCAATGTCGGCAACAGCGCATTCGGCATCGGCTGGACGAACACAGTCAATGCCATCACCTTGCGCACCACCGGCGGAGTACCCGGCTACGACGGCACAGACCTGGCGCATGGCCCTGGCGGTGATCTGTGGATGCCCGAACGCAATGAAAGCGACGGCTCGTTGATTGCCCGCACCGCCAATACCTACAACGGTGAGCCGCTGGCGGAAACCTGCACGGTGGTGCGCTACTGGCCTCGGGTCGAGAGTGAGTTCGCCCTGATCGAGCATTGGTCCACCGCCACCGACACGGCGGGATTCTGGCTGATTCACAGTGCCGACGGCAGCTTGCATGTGTACGGCAGCACAGAAAGCTCGCGCCGTGCCGACCCGAATGATTCACAACGCGTCGGCGTCTGGTTGATCGATGAAAGCCTTAACACCCGCGGCGAACACATTGTCTACGAATACCAGGCCGAAACCGATTTGCCCGCAAAGCCGCAATGGCGCGACTACCGTGCCCAGCGCTTCCTCAAGCACGTGTACTACGGCAATGCCGTGGCCCATCCGCATCTGTATGCCTGGAAGAGAGATAGCTGGAAGGACCAGCAATGGCATTTCCACCTGATATTCGATTATGGCGAGCGCTGCACTGATCTGGAAGAATTACCGACCTTCAAGGAACCGCAGCCCTGGCTTGAACGCAGTGATCCGTTCTGGAATTACGCCTACGGCTTCGAACTGGGCACCCGGCGCCTTTGCCGGCAGGTATTGATGTTTCATCATTTCCCCGAAGAACTGGGTCCGGAACCGGTTCTGGTCCAGCGCCTGCTGCTTGAACATCGGGCCGATCCGTTGGGCTATAACCATCTGACCGCGGCGCATGTGCAGGCCTACGACAGCCTGGGCCAGATTGAAAGCCGGCCACCGACGGAGTTCAGCTACAACGCCTTTGACCTCGCCCCGCAACCCCAAGGCTGGGCGCAGTTTCCGGACATGCCCGGGTTCAACGACGGCCAGCATTATCAATTGGTCGACCTGTACGGCGAGGGTATGCCGGGGGTGCTGTGTCGGTACGATCAGGCCTGGTATTACCGCGAGCCGCTGCGCTGCGAATCCGGCGGCGATAACGTCTGCTACAGCGAATGGAAACGTCTAGAGCAGATTCCGCTGGCCGATAGCAGCAAATCCGTTCACCAGTCGCTCACCGACCTGACCGGCGATGGCAAGCTCGACTGGGTGTTGGCCATGCCCGGAATGAACGGTTTCTTTACCCTTGATCCACAGCGCAACTGGGCCGGTTTTGTGCCCTTCGAGGCATTTCCCGGCGAGTTCCTCCACCCCATGGCGCAAATGGCCGATCTGATGGGTGACGGCTTGAGCGACCTCGCACTGATTGGCACCCGTAGCGTACGATTGTATGCCAACCTGCGTGAGCAAGGTTTTGCTGACGGCATCGACGTGCCCCATTTGGCGAAGACCGGCGAGGGCGACGACGACGAACTGCCGTCGCTGAGCAGAACATCGCTCGAACTGATCGCCTTCGCTGACGTGCTCGGCAGTGGCCAGCAGCATCTGGTGCGGATCCGCCCCAACGAAGTCAAATGCTGGCCCAACCTGGGCCGTGGGCATTTTGGCAAAGGCTTTGTCTTGTGCGCCCTGCCGTTTGCCGAAAGCGAGTTCAATGCCGCCCAGGTGCTGCTGGCCGACCTCGACGGCTCGGGAGCGGTCGACCTGATTTACCTGGAAACCAATCGCCTGCGAGTGTTCATGAATCGTTGCGGCGAGGGTTACGAGCAAACGTCCAGCGACCTGTCATGGCCGGAAAACGTGCAATACGACCGGCTATGCCAGGTCAGCACCGCGGACCTGCAAGGTCTGGGTTGCTCCAGCATCATCCTGACGGTGCCGCACATGGCACCACGGCACTGGCGCTACGATTTCGTCAAAGCCAAACCCTATCTGCTCGACCGTTCCTGCAACAACATGGGCGCCAGCAGCAGCGTCACCTATCGCAGTTCGGCCCAGGAATGGCTGGATGAAAAACAGGAACAACACGCCGCCGGGGTCGAAAACCCGATTTCCCAATTGCCGTTTGCCATGCACCTGGTCAGCCGGCAAACGCAGCTCGACGACATCACCGGTAACCGGCTGACACAAGGTTTCAGCTATCGCGGTGGCTATTACGATCGCTTCGAACGCGAGTTCCGCGGCTTTCGGCTATTGATGCAGACCGACACTGAGGCCTCGGCGGCGGAACGGGCGACAGCCGGGTTCAGCGCACCGATCCTGAGCAAGACCTGGTTCCACACCGGTGCGGCCATTGATCCTGCAAGAACTGGCTATTATGATCGCGACACACTGGCGCAGCCCTTGCAACCCACGCTGTTGCAGAACTACCACTTCAATGATCGGGCGGCGCAGCCCCTCAATGCCCCTGACGAAGACACCGCCCGAGAAGTCGCCCGGGCGTTGAGTGGCAGAGTGCTGCGCTCGGAGACCTTCGCGGCTGACGATGACCCGGCCACCGCGGTGCCCTATACCGTTCAGGAAAACCGCGCTCTGGTGCGAATATTACGCCCCAAAGGTGAACACCAGCCCTACTCAGTACTGCAAGCGTTAAACCTGGAATCCGTCAGTTGCCAGTACGAACCTACCATTGCCGACGACCCGTTGTGCCAGCACCAGATCAACCTGGAGTGGGACGAATACGGCGCCTGCGTTCATGGTTTCAGCGTGCACTACGCGCGCCGCAAAACCATTGACGATCCGCCGCCCTTCACTGACGAGCATCAACAAACCTGGTGGAAAGATGCCCATGACCCCGCGCAGCAAAAGTGGTATCTGACGCAAGCCCGCGCAAAGTTCATTCACTTGGCGGATCCAGAGGCATGGCGCCTGGGCTTGCCCTACCAGACCCGCAACAATGCCCTGGTTCTGGAAAAGGCCGCACTGGACCCCACGAAGCTCAACTACGATTATTTTCTTGCCCAGAGCAAGGACGACGGCGAATGGGCAGAACAGTCGGTGCTGGCGGGATTGTCCAGGCAGCACTACATCAGTCCCGCAAACGGTCAGACCCTGGCGCCGGGCCTGGCGACTTTAGAAGGTTTGCCCGGCCATACGGAAACGGCAGAACTGGACGCCACAGCCCTCAGTGCGTACGACGTACTCAAGGACGAACACGGCAACCCGCAGTTCAACCTGAAAGAGAAACTCGAATCGCCCGAAGTGGGTTATCACATCATGGAGCTGTTTTTACCCGAGGTGGCCGGGCAAGCGCTGCCAGATCCGGGCGAGGCGAAAAGCTATTTATGGGCGGTCCATCGGGGCTTTCCCGTCTATCACGGGCCGGACCGTTTTTATAACGTCTGCCAATACCGGGAAACCCGCAGTCACGGCCAGACCGAGATCACCTGGGACGATTACGACTGCCTGACCGTCGCCGTGACGCTGCCGGACAAGTGCACCACGCGCAGCCTCGATATTGATTACCGAACGTTCCTGCCAGCGATGATCGAGGACGCCAATCGCAATATCCAAGAGGCGCGGTACAACGCCTTCGGCGAACCATTGGTGACCAGTTTCCACGGCACTGAATCGGGACAGCCCGCAGGTTTTCACAAATTGGAGAGCTACATCCCACCGCTGGATCGCGATCCTGCCATTGCCATTGCCGATCCCAAGCTGGCCATCGGCAACTTCGCCAGCGCAGGTTTCGCCGACCTGTTCAGCTGGATGGGACGTCTGTCACGCACCGCGCCCCCTTCCCCGGCATGGCTTGCCTGGGCCAGCGGCGAAGGTTTTGTCCTGCCCAGTGGGCACTTCTGCGACAGGGCTCGGCAGCATGTTGCCGGTCTGGTGAATCCCGATGCCGACGAGGTGATCCTGAAGCAGCAGATGGACGCGGCAATGCGTCAGCCGGTGTATGCGGCCATGCTGCTCGCCGACAGCTACCCCAAAGACCCCGAAGCCCCCATAAACCCCGAAGACCCTGAAATGCAGGTGCGGCTCAGCATCACCTGCCTGGACGGCTTCGGCCGCACGCTGCAAACCCTGCAGGAAGTCGAACCTGGCAAATCGTGGCAGCTCGACGAACAGTGTGAACTGATTCTCAACGAAGATGGCACACCCTTGGAGGCCGAAGCCCCCAGGCGCTGGCGCTGTAGCGAACCGGTGGAATATAACAACAAGGGCAAAACCGTCCGCATCTACCGCCCGAGTTTCATCAATAAACCGTGCTACATGAAAGTTGAGTCGATGCGTCGGCACCTGTTCCACGACCAACAGTTCTACGACGCCGCAGGCCGTCCGACCGAAACCGTACTGGCCAAACAAATGCTGCAAGGCGATCCGCCAGTGTTAAAACCGTTGCGCCGAGAGACTTGGTACTGGATCTGGTGCAACGTGGCGTTCGACGAAAACGATTTGTTCGACTCTCCTCCCGAACAGGGCCGACGCAATTGGTGGTCCTGAATGCACATCCATGCGCATACGCCGCACTTGCTCGCCATTGACAGCCGCGGTTTGCCGGTGCGCCAGGTTGCCTACTGGCGCGAGGATGCCAGTGCTCCCGAAGCCTGCATCACCGCGCAGCAGCACGATGCCGCCGCGCGGTTGGTGGCGCAGCGCGATCCGCGGTTGATGACCGACCCGTCGGCCCCCGCCAACCTCACCACGATCTATTCGCTGACAGGACAGGTGCTGAGTACCGTCAGTGTCGATGCCGGGTGGCGCGTCAGTCTGAAGGGCGAAGCAAGTCAGCCCCTGCGCAGTTGGGATGGCCGGGGCAGCCAAGGCGCCGTCGAGTATGACGAGCAGATACGCGTAGTGGCGATATCCGAACAAGCGCTGGATGACGAGCCTTTATGCGTGGAGCGCTACGAATATGGCGGCAACGATCCAACCTTCGCCGCGCGCAACCAGTGTGGCCAATTGATTCGCCACGATGATCCGGCGGGCACGCAGTTGTTCGAACAGTTCGGATTGACCGGTGGGGCTTTGCAGCAGACTCGGCATTTTCTGCGCACGCTGGAAGCACCCGACTGGCCCGAGTCGCTGGCCGAGCGCGACGCGTTGCTCGAGCCTGGTGAAGGGGCGATCAGCCAAACGGTGTTCAACCCACTCGGCGAAACGATCAGACAGACCGACGCCAAGGGCAACCAGCAGTTCTTCGGCCAGACCCGCGACGGCCAATTGCGCGAAGTTCGCTTGCAACTCAGCCATCAGGCGCAAGCGAAAACGCTGGTCAGCGCCATCCAGTACAACGCGGATGGCCGGACAGCTCAGGAAACGGCCGGCAACGGCGTGATTACCACACTGCAATACGCCCCGGATGACGGCCGCTTGACCCGGCTGCAAGCGAGGGGCGGCAACGATCATCTGCAAGACTTGCTCTATGCCAATGACCCGGTGGGCAACGTACTGAGCATTGAAGACGCCGCTTTGCCAATCCGCTACTTCGCCAACCAGCGGATCGAATCGGTCAGCTACTTTGATTATGACAGCCTTGATCAGCTCAATAAGGCAACGGGCTGGGAGGCTGGCCAAACCTCGACGTTCTCACCGTTCGCCGCCCCCGCTGCGTGCGCCAACTACATCCAGACCTACCGCTATGACCGCGGCGGCAACCTGCTCGAACTGACCCATCAAGGCCCGCAAAACCACGGCCATCGCCTGATCGCTGCCGCGCACAGCAACCGCTGTTTGCCAGTGCGCGATGGCGCGGAACCGGGCGAGGAAGACTTTCGCAACGGCTTCGATGCCAACGGCAACTTGCTCAGCCTGCAACCCGGGCAATTGCTGAGTTGGGATATACGTAACCAATTGCGCGAAGTCCGAACGGTTGTGCGTGCAGTTGATGCAGACGATGGCGAGCATTACATGTACGGCGCTGATGGCATGCGCGTGCGCAAAATACGGCAGACGCAGACCAATGTCCGCACCTTGACCGCTGAAGTTCGTTACCTGCCGAACCTGGAAATCCGCACCCACAGCGGCACGGGTGAACGGTTGCAGGTCATCAGCGTTCAGGCCGGACGCAGCAGTGTGCGGGTTTTGCACTGGGAGTCTGAACCGCCAAAAGACATGGACAACCATGAACAGCGCTACAGCCTCAACGACCACTTGGGCTCTTGCACTTTGGAACTCGACGCCGAAGGCCAGGTGATCAGCCATGAGCGCTATCACCCTTTCGGCACCACCGCGTGGTTTGCCGGGCGTGGGGAAATCGAGGCGAGCTATAAAACGTTGCGCTATTCGGGCAAGGAACGGGATGCGACGGGGTTATATTACTTCGGGTTCAGGTATTACATGGCGGGATGGCAGCGGTGGATCAATCCGGATCCGCTTGGTCAGGCCGATGGACTGAATATGTTCAGTATGGTGAAAGGCAACCCGTTGACCTACTTCGATATTGATGGGCGGGTTCGTGAAGGAATCAATAAAGAGAATTTACCTGAAGAGGCCTTCGGATTTTCGCCTCCGCCATTATCAGGAACGCCATTTTCAGCGAACGCCGTGGGCAACGAAAGCACACATTTCGAATTTCCTGATACCCCGCCTCTCTCTTCCGAAGACAGGAGTGAAAGTCAGCCTATCGAAGTGTTGATGAAAAAAATGCAGCTGACAGACTCTCCCCTTCAGAATAAGGTCACCTCCATTGCAAGTGATATTGGTGATCGCTCCCCTATAGCCGGCGGTGGTGAAGGAGAAATCTACGCAAGCTCCGATGGAAAGCACGTCTATAAAAAATTCAAGGGATTCCAAGAACTAAGCAGTATTCCAGGTTCCATAAAATCCGAGGCCGAAAGTTTCAACGCTTTTCATGGGCCCGGTTCGGCGATGGCGCTCATTGAAGACAATCAAGTTTATCTCAAGATGATAAAACTCGATGGCATCCCCCTCGGCAGAATTAAAAAAGGTGCCATTCCAGCAAGCGCCGCCAATGCACTTTTGGAAATGTTTGACGAGATGGAGGCAAAGGATCTGTTCCACCAGGATGTACAGGACCATAATTTCCTTTTTTCCGAAAAAGATAACAAGGTCTACCCGGTCGATATGGAAACGCACCCGTTTGAGTTTGCCCAGTATTCCATAGATGTGTACGACCGGAAGAAAATACAGTTGCTGACGCAGTTCGCAGATAACGTAGAACGTTGATTTGGGTACTCAACGAATTTTATGAAGCTGGCTGGTTCGCTGGGATACGATTCCAATGTGGAATGTCAGGCCGCGATCGCTTGCAGGCAAGCTCCCACAGTAACTCGCGATGTACGCAAAACGTGTAAATACGGCAAACATCTGTGGGAGCCAGCCTGCTGGCGATTTCTGTAATCAGACAGAAAAGAAAACGGCACCCTGCGGTGCCGTTCGCTTTCCACATTTCAGCTGTTACTTACGCGCATCCGCCCACGATTTCAGCAGTTCGCTATAGCTCACGGTTTCACCCTTCGGCTTCTCGTTCGCCAGTTTCGGTTTCGGTGCGCCCGGCTGATCGAACCAATACTGAGCATCGCGCTCCGGGTTCATCTTCGGAGCACAAACTGCCTGAGCCTTGGAGCGTTCGAGGCGTTCCATGATGCGGTCCTGATCCTTGGCCAAACCATCAAGCGCCTGTTGCGGGGTTTTCTCGCCACTGGCCGCTTCGGCGATGTGGCTCCACCACAGTTGCGCCAGACGCGGATAGTCCGGCACGTTGGTCCCCGTCGGGGTCCATTGCACGCGGGCCGGGCTGCGGTAGAACTCGACCAGGCCGCCGAGCTTCGGTGCCAGATCGGTCATCGCCTGGGAGTTGATGTCCGACTCACGAATCGGCGTCAGGCCGACGATGGTTTTCTTCAGCGAGACGGTTTTCGACGTGACGAACTGCGCGTACAGCCACGCCGCCAGTTTCTGCTTCTCAGGCGTAGACTTCATGAACGTCCACGATCCCACGTCCTGATAACCGAGCTTCATGCCCTCTTCCCAATACGGCCCACGCGGCGAAGGCGCCATGCGCCATTTCGGCGTGCCGTCGGCATTGACCACCGGCAGGCCCGGTTTGGTCATGTCGGCGGTGAACGCGGTGTACCAGAAGATCTGCTGAGCGATGTTGCCTTGCGACGGCACCGGGCCGGACTCGGAGAAGGTCATGCCGGCCGCTTCCGGTGGCGCGTACTTCTTCAACCAGTCGACGTATTTGGTGGTCGCGAACACTGCCGCCGGGCCGTTGGTATCGCCGCCGCGGGTCACGCTGGAGCCGACCGGGTGGCAGTCTTCGACGCGAATGCCCCACTCGTCCACCGGCAAACCGTTGGGAATGCCCTTATCGCCGCCGCCGGCCATGGAGAACCAGGCATCGGTGAAGCGCCAGCCCAGCGACGGGTCTTTCTTGCCGTAATCCATGTGCCCGTAAACGCGTTTGCCGTCGATTTCCTTGACGTCTTCGCTGAAGAATTTGGCGATGTCTTCATAGGCCGACCAGTTCACCGGCACGCCCAGCTCGTAACCGTACTTCTCCTTGAACTTGGCTTTCAGATCGGCGCGCTCGAACCAGTCGGCGCGGAACCAGTACAGGTTGGCGAATTGCTGGTCGGGCAATTGATAGATTTTGCCGTCCGGCGCGGTGGTGAAGGAGATACCGATGAAGTCCTTGAGGTCGAGAGTCGGCGAGGTGAAGTTCTTGCCCTCGTTGGCCATCAGGTCGGTGATCGATTCGGTCTTGCCGTAGCGAAAGTGCGTGCCGATCAGGTCGGAATCGTTGACCCAGCCGTCATAGATGTTCTTGTCCGACTGCATCACCGTTTGCATTTTCTCGACCACGTCGCCTTCCTGCAGCAAGTCGTGGGTGAGCTTGATCCCGGTGATTTCGCTGAAGGCCTTGGCGAGTACTTTCGACTCGTATTCGTGGGTGGTCAGGGTCTCGGAAACGACCTTGATGTCCATGCCGCGAAACGGCTCGGCGGCCTTGATGAACCACTTCAATTCTTCGAGCTGCTGTTCGGCCGTCAGGGTCGAGGGCTTGAACTCGCTGCCGATCCATTTTTTCGCAGCATCTTCATAGGCGTCCGCCCAGGCAGATGCGCTCAAACCGCTGAGTGCCAGCATGGCTGCCAATGAAATGCTATGTCGCAGCTTATTGTTTTTATCGAACATAGAGACCTCCTGTTTAAGTTGTGGAGCCGCGTTGCCGAACGATTCGACTAGCCCCAACGCATCACAGCCAACAGCCACACCAGGGATAACGCGGACGCGACCCAGATGCTCCAGTCGGTGACGCCGATTACCAGCAGATGCAGGTAGGCGCTGCCGAGAAGACCGATAAACAAGCGATCGCCACGGGTGGTGGCAATCGGCAAAAACCCTCGCCGCAGAATGCTCGGCGAACGCAGTTCCCAAGTGGTCATGCCCACCAGAATCAGACCGATGCCGATGAAGAACGCGGCGGTCGGTGTCGTCCAGCTCATCCATTCCATCATCAGTTCCTCAGACTCGACCGAGGGCAAAGCCCTTGGCCACGTGGTTGCGCACAAACCAGATCACCAGCATGCCCGGCAGGATCGTCAACACCCCCGCCGCTGCCAGCACGCCCCAATCGATCCCCGATGCCGACACCGTTCGCGTCATCACCGCCGCAATCGGCTTGGCGTTGACCGAGGTCAGGGTGCGCGCCAGCAGCAGTTCGACCCAGGAAAACATGAAGCAGAAAAACGCCGTGACACCGATGCCGGAGCCGATCAACGGGATGAAAATCTTCACGAAAAACTTGGGGAAACTGTAGCCGTCGATGTAGGCGGTTTCGTCGATCTCCTTGGGCACGCCGGACATGAAACCTTCCAGAATCCATACCGCCAACGGCACGTTGAACAGACAGTGCGCCAAGGCCACGGCGATGTGCGTGTCAAACAGTCCGATTGACGAATACAACTGGAAAAACGGCAGCAAAAACACCGCCGGCGGCGCCATGCGGTTGGTCAACAGCCAGAAGAACAGGTGCTTGTCGCCGAGGAAACGATAGCGTGAAAACGCATAGGCCGCCGGAAGCGCCACACTCAAAGAAATCACGGTGTTGAGGCTGACGTAATACAGCGAGTTCAGATAGCCGGTGTACCAGCTCGGATCAGTGAAGATCACCTTGTAGTTCGCCAGCGTGAAGTCCTGTGGGAAAAGCGTCAGGCCGCCGAGGATTTCGGTGTTGCTCTTGAACGACATGTTCAGCAGCCAGTAGATCGGCACCAGCAGGAACAGGATGTAGATCAGCAACGGAATCAGCTTTCTCTTGCTCATGGCCGGGCCTCAGCGGTTGGCGTCGGAGTGCGTCATGGCGGTATAGAACAGCCAGGACACCAACAGAATGATCAGGAAGTACACCAGCGAAAACGCCGCTGCCGGACCGAGGTCGAATTGCCCTACCGCCATCTGCGTCAACGTCTGACTCAAGAAGGTCGTGGCATTACCCGGCCCGCCGCCGGTGAGCACGAACGGCTCGGTGTAGATCATGAAGCTGTCCATGAAGCGCAGCATCACGGCGATCAGTAGCACGCTCTTCAGCTTGGGCAGTTGAATGTGGCGGAACACCGCCCAGGCCGAGGCCCGATCAATCCGTGCAGCCTGGTAATACACGTCGGGAATCGCGCGCAAACCGGAGAAACACAGCAGCGCGACCAGCGAAGTCCAGTGCCAGACGTCCATTACCAACACGGTCACCCAGGCGTCCATGGTATTGGCCGCGTAGTTGTAGCTGATGCCCATCGCGTTGAGGCTGGAGCCGAGCAGGCCGATGTCGGCGCGGCCAAAAATCTGCCAGATGGTGCCGACCACGTTCCACGGAATCAGCAGCGGAATCGCCAGGATGATCAGCACCACCGAGGACCAGCGGCCCTTGGTCGGCATGGTCAGCGCGACGGCGATGCCCAGCGGGATTTCGATCAGCAGCACGCAGGCCGAATAGATGAACTGGCGCAGCAGCGAATCGTGCAAACGCGGGTCGAGCAGTACCTGCTTGTACCAGTCGGCACCGACGAAGTAGCGGCTGGACTGGTCGAAGATGTCCTGCACCGAATAGTTGACCACGGTCATCATCGGGATCACCGCGCTGAACGCCACCAGCAGAAATACCGGCAACACCAGCCACCAGGCCTTGTTGTTCTGCACCTTGTTCATGGCTGCGCCTCCTCGTCGCTGACTTCCAGCAAAAATTCATCGGCATAGACCATCAGCCACTGCGCCGGGAAACTGATGTACGCCGTGCCCTGCGGCACCGGTTTGTCTTCGGCCAGACGTACCTTCAACGGCGCGCCATCGAGGTTGAGGGTCATGATCTTGTAGGTGCCGAGGTCTTCGACGTGTACGACTTTTGCCTGCATCGCATCGTCAAACGGCTCGTCCCACACATGAATAAACTCGGGACGGATGCCGACCTTCAGATTTTTCCACTGACCGTGCTCGATATGACGCTGCATGGCGTCGGACAGGGGCAGGTGGGTCGAGGCGAAACCGACGCCACCGGGTTGCGCCTGCACCTCAATCAGATTCATCCCCGGGCTGCCGATGAAATAGCCGACAAAGGTGTGGCTCGGCCGCTCGAACAATTCCCGTGGCGTACCGAACTGGACGATCTGGCCGCCGTACATCACCGCGATCTTGTCGGCAAAGGTCGAGGCCTCCAGTTGATCGTGGGTGACGTAGACCATGGTGATGTTGAACTGCTCGTGGATCTGCTTGAGCTTGCGCCGAAGCTTCCACTTCAGGTGCGGGTCGATCACCGTCAGCGGCTCGTCGAAGAGAATCGCCGAAACGTCGTCGCGCACCAGACCACGGCCCATCGAGACTTTCTGTTTTTCATCGGCGGTGAGGTTGCGCGCCTTTTTGCTCAACAGATTCTGCAGGTCGAGCACTTCGGCAATTTCCTGCACCTTGCTGTGCACTTTCGCCTCGGCCATGCCCTGATTTCGCAGGGGAAAGGCGAGGTTATCGAACACGGTCATGGTGTCGTAGACCACCGGAAACTGGAAAACCTGAGCGATGTTGCGCTTCTCCGGCGTCAGGTCGTTGACCGCTTTGCCATCGAACAGCACGTGGCCCTGTGAAGGGCTGAGCAGGCCGGAAATGATGTTGAGCAAGGTCGACTTGCCGCATCCGGACGGACCGAGCAAGGCGTACGCCCCGCCCTGCTCCCAGATGTGGTCCATTTCGCGGATCGCATAATCTTCCGCGCCGCTCGGGGTTTTGCTGTAACTGTGGGCGAGGTGCTGCAATCGGATTTCGGCCATCAGGCAACCCTCGCGACACGCCGGCCAGGTGCTTGCACCAGACGGCCCTGCGCATCGAAAACGAACAGTTTATGGGTCGGGATATAAATGCGGATCGGCGCATCGACGTCGTATTCGTGAACCCCGGGCAGGTGCAGCACCAGCAGGAAATGCTCGTTGCGCACGTGCAGGAAGGTTTCTGAACCGCTGATCTCGGCGACTTCGACGGTCACGGCCAATTCCAGATCGTCGTCGTTGCTCGGCACCAGCGAGATATGGCTGGGGCGTACGCCGAAACGGAACTCGCCCTCGCCCACCGGGCGCAAGTCAACGTTCAACGGAAAGTGTACGAAGTTGGCAAAGCTGACTTCGTTGCCGGCAATGCGCCCGGGCATCAGGTTGATCGGCGGCTCGGAGAACAACTCCGCCGCCAGTACCGTTTGCGGCTGATGGTAAACCTCGGTCGACGGCCCACTCTGGATCACCCGGCCTTCGTGCAGGATGGTCGTGGTGCCGCCGAGGGCCAGTGCTTCGTTGGGTTCGGTGGTGGCGTAGATGGCAATGGTGTGGCGCGCCTTGAACAGCTCGCGCATTTCCTGGCGCAGCTCTTCGCGCAGCTTGTAGTCGAGGTTGACCAAGGGTTCATCGAAGAGGATCAGTTCGGCGTCCTTGACCAGCGCGCGAGCCATGGCCGTACGCTGCTGCTGACCGCCGGAGAGTTCCAGCGGATAGCGCTGCAAGAACTTCTCGATCCGCAGCATGCGTGCGGTTTCCTGCACCTTGCTGTGGATGATCTCTTTGGAAATACCGGCCTGGCGCAGCGGCGAGGCAATGTTCTCGAACACGGTCATGGTCGGATAATTGATGAACTGCTGATAGACCATCGACACATTGCGCAGACGCACCGGGCGCTGGGTGACGTCGACGCCGTTCATCAGCACGCGACCGCTGTCGGGCTTGTCCAGACCGGCCATCAGGCGCATCAGACTGGTTTTGCCGGACAGGGTACGCCCGAGCAAGACGTTGAAGGATCCGGGTTCGAATTTCAGGCACGCATCGTCGATCCAGATCTGGCCCTCGACGGTACGGCTGACGTGCTCCAGGGTGAGTGACATGGCTCGGCCTTTTTTATTTTTTGGAGTCAAGCGACCGAAGCAATAGAGCGACATTCGTGCCAGAAATGGCAAGTGGTTGATTTGGTTTGAGAATCGCTGATTACGGGGAAACGAGGCGTTCACAGCTGAACACTTTTGAACAGTGGGGTGATTGACAATGAACAATAGTGAACAACACTCTATAAGCGCTTTTTGCCCGGATTGTCTGAGCGCCGCAGATCCAATGTGGGAGCGAGCTTGCTCGCGAATACGGTGTGTCATTCAACCCATTTGGTGACTGATACGCCCCATTCGCGAGCAAGCTCGCTCCCACAGGTGGTCTGCGTGGCTCTCAGGAATCGGGTTCATAACAATAATAAAATCGCTGCACTCAGAGGCTCGCCCCCATGGCCGCACCTGCTTCGCCGCTGTCCCACGACGCGATCGTCCAGACCTCCTGGCAACGTTGCCGCGCGTTCGGTCTCGACCATCAGAGCACACCGGCCTTCGATCAATTGCCTGCGGCCGGCATTGCGCGCCTGCTCGACAGTCATCATTCACTGGTGCAGACCACGCATCAGGAAGTCCTGCCCTATTACGAAAACATCCTCAGCAACTCCAATTGCCTGATCATGCTCGCCGACAATCAGGGCCAGGTGCTGACTTCGTGGGGCACCCAGCGGTTTATCGAGCCGAATCTGGCCCGGGGCTTTCAGGCCGGGGCGAGCTGGATGGAACGCAGCAGCGGCACCAATGCGATCGGCACCGCGCTGGCCTGCGAACAGGCAGTGCACATCGAACACGACGAGCATTTTCTCAAGGCCAACCGCTTCATGACCGGCTCCGCCGCGCCGATTTTCGATGCCGAGCGCAAGGTCATCGCCGTGCTGGATGTGTCCAGCGACAGCTACCTGCCGCCCTCGCACACCCTCGGCATGGTCAAAATGATGAGCCAGACCGTGGAGAACCGGTTGATCCTCAACCTGTTTCATGGCCAGCATTTTCAACTGACCTTCAACACCGGGTTGAACAACCTCGACAGCCAATGGGCCGGTTTGTTGATTTTCGATGAGAGCGGTCAGGTGCTTTCGGCCAATCGCCGCGCCGACAACTTGCTCGGTGTGCGCCTGTCACGGGTCAGCGTCGAAAGCCTGTTCAAGGTCTCGCTGCTGGAGCTGATCAATCAGCCCGAAGGCCTGCCGTTTGCCTTGCAGACTTCCGGGCGCAACCGTTTTCAATGCTTGCTGAAACGGCCGAAACAGGCGCCGGTTCAGGCGCGGGTGTTTGTCGCCGAGGACAAGCCTGCGTCAGCCAGTGCGATCAGCCTCAATACGCTGCATTTCGGCGACAGCCGCGTAGAAAAAGCCGTGCGCCAGGCCGAACGGTTATTGGAGAAAGACATTCCGCTGTTGATCCACGGTGAAACCGGGGTCGGCAAGGAAGTCTTCGTCAAAGCCCTGCACCAGGCCAGCTCCCGGAGCAAACAGGCATTCATCGCGGTGAACTGCGCAGCGATCCCCGCCGAACTGGTCGAATCTGAATTGTTTGGCTATGAGAAAGGCGCGTTTACCGGAGCCAACCAGAAAGGCAGCATCGGCCTGATCCGCAAGGCCGACAAAGGCACGCTGTTCCTCGATGAGATCGGTGATATGCCGCTGCCGACCCAGGCGCGCCTGTTGCGGGTGTTGCAAGAGCGTTGCGTGCAACCGGTGGGCAGCAGCGAATTGTTCCCGGTGGATCTGCGAATAATCTCGGCGACCAATCGCTCGTTGCGCGAGCAAGTGCAGTTGGGCCGCTTCCGTGAAGATCTGTATTACCGCATCGGCGGCCTGACCCTGGAACTGCCGCCGCTGCGTGAGCGCAGTGATAAACAGGCGTTGTTCAAGCGACTGTGGGAGCAGCATCGCGAGCCGACGCAATGGGCGGGGCTGAGCCCAGAGGTACTGGAATTGTTTGAAAAGCATCCGTGGCCGGGGAATTTGCGTCAGGTCAGCAGCGTGATGCAGGTGGCGTTGGCGATGGCCGAGGAGCAACCGGTACGGCCGGAGCATTTGCCGGATGATTTTTTTGTCGATCTGGAGATGGAGCCGGTGGAGACGGCTGCGCCGCTGGGGCTGGATTTGAATGATGTTGACGCGTTGAACCGCGAGTTGAAGGCGGCTGGGGGGAATATTTCGCATCTGGCGCGGCGGTTGGGGGTGAGCCGGAATACGCTGTATAAGCGGTTGCGGCAGATTGGCAACTGAGTACAGCCCTTGCCCTCACCCCAGCCCTCTCCCACAGGAGAGGGGGCCGACCGCGGGATATTCGAGAGATACGCCGACCTGAACTTTCTTCACCGAATCCAGAATCGACTCGGTCATTCAGGTCGGCGTATAACAAAAGACACCTCGGTCAGTCCCATCTCCCTCGAGGAGAGGGAGCCGATTGGGGGATATTCGAGAGATACGCCGACCTGATCTTGCTTCACCGAATCCAGAATCGACTCGGTCATTCAGGTCGGCGTATAACAAAAGACACCTCGGTCAGTCCCCTCTCCCTCGAGGAGAGGGAGCCGATTGGGGGATATTCGAGAGATACGCCGACCTGATCTTGCTTCACCGAATCCAGAATCGACTCGGTCATTCAGGTCGGCGTATAACAAAAGACACCTCGGTCAGTCCCCTCTCCCTCCGGGAGAGGGTTAGGGTGAGGGGCTTTTGACTTTTGGCTTTTAGATCAGTCCGCCAGACGCCAGGTAGTCCCACCCTTGCCATCTTCCAACACGACACCCATCGCCGTCAGCTGATCACGAATCCGATCCGACTCAGCCCAATCCTTACCCGCCCGAGCCGCCAGACGCGCGGCAATCAACGCATCCACTTCTGCCGCATCGACACGCCCTTCGGCGCCCGCCTGCAGGAAGTCATCGGCCTCGAGCTGCAACACGCCCAACACACTCGCCAGTTCTTTCAAGCGCGCCGCCAGCCCCGCCGCTGCATCGAAATCGCTCTCACGCAGACGGTTGATCTCGCGCACCATCTCGAACAGCACGGCGCACGCTTCGGGGGTGCCGAAGTCGTCGTTCATCACCGTGGTGAAACGCTCGACGAACGCTTCGCCGCCCGCCGGCGCCACAGACGCCAGACCTTTCAGCGCGTGGTAGAAACGCTCCAGTGCGCCCTTGGCGTCCTTGAGGTTGTCTTCCGAGTAGTTGATCGCGCTGCGGTAGTGGCTCGACACCAGCAGGTAGCGCACGACTTCCGGGTGGTACTTGTCGAGCACGTCGCGGATGGTGAAGAAGTTGTTCAACGACTTGGACATCTTCTCGCCATTGATGCGAATCATCCCGCAATGCATCCACGCGTTGGCGTAGGTCTTGCCGGTGGCCGCTTCGCTCTGGGCGATTTCGTTTTCGTGGTGCGGGAACTCAAGGTCGCTGCCGCCGCCATGAATGTCGAAGGTCTCGCCGAGGCAGCAGGTCGACATGACCGAGCACTCGATGTGCCAGCCCGGACGTCCGGCGCCCCATGGCGATTCCCAGCTCGGCTCGCCCGGCTTGGCGGCTTTCCACAGCACGAAGTCGAGCGGGTCTTCTTTCGACTCGTCGACTTCGATACGCGCGCCAATGCGCAGGTCTTCGATCTTCTTGCGCGACAGCTTGCCGTAGCCCATGAATTTGGCGACGCGGTAGTACACGTCACCATTGCCTGGCGCGTAAGCGTAGCCCTTGTCGATCAGGGTCTGGATCATCGCGTGCATGCCAGCGATATGATCGGTCGCGCGCGGTTCCATGTCCGGCTTCTTGATATTCAGGCGCGCTTCGTCTTCGTGCATCGCGGCGATCATGCGCTCGGTCAGCGCTTCGAACGATTCACCGTTCTCGCGAGCACGATTGATGATCTTGTCGTCGATGTCGGTGATGTTGCGCACGTAGGTCAGGTCATAACCGCTGAAGCGCAACCAGCGCGTCACCAGGTCGAACGCGACCATGCTGCGGCCGTGGCCGAGGTGGCAGTAGTCGTACACGGTCATCCCGCAGACATACATGCGCACCTTGTTGCCATCCAGCGGCTTGAAGACTTCTTTGCTCTTGGTGAGCGTGTTGTAGATCGTTAGCACGTTAGTTCCTTGACTCACTCACTGGCCCCACGAATCACGCAGGGTCACAGTACGGTTGAATACCGGCTGACCGGGTTTCGAGTCCTTCAAATCAGCGACGAAGTAACCTTCGCGCTCGAACTGGAAACGGTCTTCCGGCTGGGCGTTGCCGAGCGATGGCTCAGCACGACAGCCGGTCAGCACTTGCAGCGAGTCAGGGTTGATGTTGTCGAGGAAACTGGCGCTGTCTTCGGCCTTTTCCGGGTTCGGCGAACGGAACAGGCGATCGTACAGACGCACTTCGCACTCGACGCTGGCGGCGGCCGGCACCCAGTGGATCACGCCTTTGACCTTGCGCCCTTCCGGGTTCTTGCCGAGGGTGTCCGGGTCGTACGAGCAACGCAGTTCGACGATGTTGCCGTCGGCGTCCTTGATCGCTTCGTCGGCACGGATCACGTAGCTGCCGCGCAGACGCACTTCACCGGCCGGTTCCAGGCGCTTGTAGCCCTTCGGCGGCTCTTCCATGAAGTCCTCACGGTCGATGTAGATTTCCCGGGCGAACGGCAACGCGCGCACGCCCATGTCTTCTTTCGGGTGGCGTGGCAGTTCGAGGTTTTCGACCTGGCCTTCCGGATAATTGGTGATGACCACTTTCAGCGGACGCAGCACGCACATCGCGCGCGGTGCGCTGTGGTCGAGGTCGTCACGGATGCTGAATTCGAGCATGCCGAAGTCAACCACGCCGTCGGAACGGTTGGTGCCGATCATTTCGCAGAAGTTGCGGATCGATTTCGGCGTGTAGCCACGGCGGCGGAAACCCGACAGCGTGGACATGCGCGGATCGTCCCAGCCATTGACGTGCTTTTCGTCAACCAGTTGCTTGAGCTTGCGCTTGCTGGTGATGGTGTAGTTAAGGTTCAGACGGCTGAACTCGTACTGACGCGGGTGCGCCGGCACTGGCAGCGCGTCGAGGAACCACTCGTACAGCGGACGATGGCTTTCGAACTCCAGGGTGCAGATCGAGTGGGTGATGCCTTCGATGGCGTCCGACTGACCGTGAGTGAAGTCGTAGTTCGGGTAGATGCACCACTTGTCACCGGTCTGGTGGTGATGGGCGTGGCGAATGCGGTACATGATCGGGTCGCGCAGGTTCATGTTCGGCGAAGCCATGTCGATCTTCGCGCGCAGTACGCGAGCACCGTCCGGGAACTCACCGGCCTTCATGCGCGCGAACAGGTCGAGGTTTTCCTCAACCGAACGGTCACGGAACGGGCTGTTCTTGCCCGGCTCGGTCAGGCTGCCACGGTATTCCTTGGCCTGCTCAGGAGTCAGGTCATCGACGTAGGCCTTGCCGGCCTTGATCAGCTCGACCGCCCAGTCGTGCAACTGGTCGAAATACTGCGAGGCGTAGCGCACCTCGCCTGCCCATTCGAAGCCCAGCCACTGCACGTCGCTTTTGATCGCGTCGATGTATTCCTGATCTTCCTTGGCCGGGTTGGTGTCGTCGAAACGCAGGTGCGTGACACCACCGAACTCCTGGGCCAGGCCGAAGTTCACGCAGATCGACTTGGCGTGGCCGATGTGCAGGTAGCCGTTGGGCTCCGGCGGGAAGCGGGTCACGATCTGGGTGTGCTTGCCCGAGTCCAGGTCTGCCTGGATGATCGGCCGCAGGAAGTTGACCGGCACGGCAGGGCCGGACTTGGCATTCGAGGTAGGGTCGACAGTGGGCTTGCTCATAGGATCCTTGACTTACATGTGCGCGGCCGCAAAGAGGGGCCAGACAAAACAAAGCCGCTATCATAGCCGATGCCGTCAAGGGCCTGACAGAGCAGGCCCTATAAAGGCATGCATTTAATCGCCACGAAATGAAAAACCGCCTCGAAATTCGCGCCTGTCACGCTAAACTGCGCACCTTGGCCGAAGCAGGCTGAACCGGTTTTCGGGCCAGGTGTCGGAAAACCACGAATTCCCTATACAGAGTAATGACCATGACTCAAGTCAAACTGACCACCAACCATGGCGACATCGTCATCGAACTGAACGCTGAAAAGGCGCCGATCACCGTTGCCAACTTCATCGAATACGTGAAGGCCGGTCACTACGAAAACACCGTTTTCCACCGCGTCATCGGTAACTTCATGATCCAGGGCGGCGGTTTCGAGCCTGGCATGAAAGAAAAGAAAGACAAGCGTCCAAGCATCCAGAACGAAGCGGACAACGGTCTTTCCAACGACAAGTACACCGTCGCCATGGCCCGCACCATGGAGCCGCATTCGGCTTCGGCGCAGTTTTTCATCAACGTTGCCGACAACACCTTCCTCAACCACAGCGGCAAGAACGTGCAGGGCTGGGGCTACGCGGTATTCGGTAAAGTCACCGAAGGCACCGACGTTGTCGACAAGATCAAAGGCGTGTCGACCACTTCCAAGGCCGGCCACCAGGACGTACCTGCTGACGACGTGATCATCGAGAAAGCCGAGATCATCGCAGCGTGATATTGCTGATTTCAGACTTGCATCTGGAAGAGGAGCGCCCGGACATTACCCGGGCGTTTCTGGATTTGCTCGCCGGACGCGCCCGCTCGGCGAGTGCGCTGTACATCCTCGGCGACTTTTTCGAGGCGTGGATTGGCGACGACGCCATGACGCCCTTTCAGCGTTCCATCTGCCAGGCCCTGCGCGATTTGAGCGACAGCGGCACGGCCATCTTTCTGATGCACGGCAATCGCGACTTCATGCTCGGCAAGGCGTTCTGCAAAGAGGCCGGCTGCACGCTGTTGAAGGACCCGAGTGTCGTGCAGTTCTACGGCGAGCCGGTGCTGCTGATGCACGGCGACAGCCTGTGCACCCGCGACGTCGGCTATATGAAGCTGCGCCGCTACCTGCGTAACCCGATCACCCTGTTTACTCTGCGCAACCTGCCCTTGCGTACCCGGCATAAACTGGCGCGCAAACTGCGCAACGAAAGCCGGGCGCAGGTGCGGATGAAGGCCAATGACATCGTCGATGTCACGCCGGAAGAAATTCCGCGGATCATGCAGGCGTTCGGGGTGAAAACCCTGATTCACGGGCACACCCACCGCCCGGCGATTCACAAGTTGCAGCTCGGTGAGCAGGCGGCGAAGCGGATTGTCCTGGGCGATTGGGATCGTCAAGGCTGGGCGTTGCAGGTGGATGAGAGCGGGTACGCGTTGGCGCCGTTCGATTTTGCCCCGCCGCCTGCCCTGCCCGCCCCAACCACATGATCGCTCCCTGCGCATGATCGTTCCCACGCTCTGCGTGGGAATGCCTCATCGGACGCTCCGCGTTCGGCATTGAAGGGACGCGGAGCGTCCCGGGCTGCATTCCCACGCGGAGCGTGGGAACGATCTTGCCAAGGTCAATGCCCGCTGGCGGCCGGCCCGGCCTTCGCCGCAAACGGCGGCTTCGCCAGCCACACGATCAAGATCAACCCCATGAACCCCCACCCGAGCAGCGTGAAGTAATCCACGGTCGAGAGCATGTAAGCCTGACTGGTCAGAATCTGATCCATCTGCGCATACGCCGACTGACTCGCCCCGCCCAGCGTATTCAAGGTCTCACGCGTCGCCGGCTCGAACGTGCTGATGCTCTCGCTCATGTAGGCATGATGCTGATCGGCCCGGCGAATCCAGATCCACGTCGTCAGCGACGCCGCAAAGCTGCCGCCCAACGTGCGCAGGAACGTCGCCAGACCCGCGCCATCGGCAATCTGGCTCGGCGGCAAGTCCGACATCAGAATGCTCAACGTCGGCATGAAGAACAGCGCCACGCCGATGCCCATGAACAACTGCACCAGGGCGATGTGCTGGAAATCGACCTCATTGGTGAACTCGGCGCGCATGAAGCAACTCAGGCCAATCGCCAGAAACGCAATGCCGGCGAGCAGACGCAGGTCAAACTTGTGCGCGTACTTGCCGACAAATGGCGACAGCAGCACCGGTAGAATACCGATCGGTGCCACGGCCAGACCGGCCCAGGTCGCGGTGTAGCCCATTTGCGTTTGCAGCCACTGCGGCAGGATCAGGTTGATGCCAAAGAAACCGGCGTAACCCAACACCAGCACCAGCGTGCCGATACGGAAGTTGCGATAGGCGAACAGGCGCAGGTTGACCACCGGATGGCGGTCGGTCATTTCCCAGATCACGAACACCGCCAGCGCCACCACAGAAATCGCCGCGCCGACGATGATGAAGTTCGACTCGAACCAGTCCAGGTCATTGCCCTTGTCGAGGATCACCTGCAACGCACCGACGCCGATGATCAGCGTAATCAACCCGACGTAATCCATCGGCTGACGGCTGGTCACGACCGGCCGTTTAGCCAGTTGCGAACGCACCACCATCACCGCAAAGATGCCGATCGGCACGTTGATAAAGAAGATCCATGGCCAGCTGTAACTGTCGGTGATCCAGCCACCGAGAATGGGCCCGGCAATCGGCGCGACCACCGTGACCATCGCCAATAACGCCAGGGCCATCCCGCGTTTCGCCGGCGGATACACCGCGATCAACAGGGTTTGGGTCATCGGGTACAGCGGCCCAGCGACCAGTCCCTGCAACACCCGAAAGCCAATCAGCTCGGGCATCGAGGTCGAGATACCACAGAGAAACGAGGCCAGCACAAACAGCATCGTCGCCCACAGAAACAGCTTCACCTCGCCGAAGCGGCGGCTGAGCCAACCGGTCAGCGGCAGCGCAATCGCGTTGCTCACCGCAAACGAAGTGATGACCCAGGTGCCCTGCTCCGAACTCACGCCGAGGTTGCCGGAGATCGTCGGCAGTGCGACGTTGGCGATGGTCGTGTCGAGTACTTGCATGAACGTCGCCAGCGACAGACCGATGGTGCTGAGCAACAGGCTGGGCGGCGTGAAAGAAGCGTTATTGCTCATGGTGAATCCTTTGGAACCGGGTTGGCGCTGCGTCCTGATGAACACAGCCGGCCTTGTGGGAACGGGCCCCTGTGGCGAGGGGATTTATCTGTGGCGAGGGGATTTATCCCCGCTGGACTGCGCAGCAGGCCCGTTTTTCCTGAGTCAAAAGCGGGGGCCGCTTCGCGACCCAGCGGGGATAAATCCCCTCGCCACAACTGAAAGATCGTGGTGTCAGCGCTGCGCGGTCTTGCCCGCCGCTGCGCTGTTGTCGTGAATCAGCTGCGCAATCATCGCGTCCGCTTCGGCCAGTTGGCGGTCGTAGACGTTGGTGCTGAACGAGGCCTTTTGCGGTGGTTGCTGCGCCAGCACCGGGCCGCTCTGATCGTGCAGATTCACTTCAACGTTGGTCGACAGCCCCACGCGCAATGGGTGCCTGGCCAATTCTTCGGCATTGATGTGAATGCGCACCGGCACCCGCTGCACAATCTTGATCCAGTTACCCGTAGCGTTCTGCGCCGGCAGCAGGGCAAACGCGCTGCCGGTACCGGCGCCGAGGCTGTCGACGGTACCGCTGTATTTCACGTCGCTGCCATAGATGTCGGCCTCGATATCCACCGGCTGACCGATGCGCATGTCGCGCAGTTGGGTTTCCTTGAAGTTGGCGTCGATCCACAGTTGATCCAGCGGAATCACCGCCATCAGCGCGGTGCCCGGCTGCACGCGCTGACCGAGCTGCACGGTGCGCTTGGCGACGTAACCGGTAACCGGCGCGATCAAGGTGCTGCGGGCATTGGTCAGGTAGGCCTGACGCAGATCGGCGGCGGCCGACATCACATCCGGATGCGACGAGACCACGGTGTCGTCGACCAGCGCGCTGGTGGTTTTCAGTTGCTGTCTGGCGTTGGCCAAGGCGTTCTGCGCCGAGGTCAGGTCATCGCGGGCGTGGGACAGCTCTTCCTGGGAAATCGCCCCGCCCTGGGCCAGATTTTTCCGCCGGTTGTAGTTGTCCTGCGCCTTCTGCACTTCGGCCTGTTGCGCGTTGACCTGGGCCTTCATGCCGTCGACGTTGCTGTACAAGCCGCGCACCTGGCGCACGGTGCGCGCCAGTTTGGCCTTGGCACTTTGCAGGCCGACTTCGGCATCGTTGGGGTCGAAGTTGACCAGCACCTGGCCTTCATGAACCAGATCACCGTCGTCGGCACCGATGCTGACCACGGTGCCGGTGACCAGCGGTGTAATTTCCACCACGTTGCCGTTGACGTAGGCATCATCGGTGCTTTCGTTAAAGCGTCCGATGAACTCGTGATAGGCCCAGACGCCGGCACAGGCGAGTGCGACCACAACGGCGAGGGTCAGCAGCAGCACTTTGCGTTTGCGCGGGTTACCGGTGTCCGGGGTGTTGTCTTGAGCTTGGGTGTTTTCGGCAGTGGCCATGACAAATACCTTGAATTAGGGGTGCGGCGTGGCTGGGCTGGCGTTGGCTGCGGTCAGGCTTTCACCCTGGAAGCCACCGCCCAGCGCTTGCATCAGTTGAATCGACAGGTCGATCTGCTCGGCATTCAGGGTCGCCAGTTGGCGCTGGGCCTGGAGCAATTGCTGCTCGATGCTGAGCACGTCCAGGTAGTTGCCGATGCCGGAACCGTAACGCTGGACGACGGTGTTGTAAGAATCCTGAGCGATGTCGGTGGCGTGTTGCTGCGCACCGATCTGTCGACCGATATCACGCAACTGGTTGATCGTGTCGCCAACATCGCCGAGGGCTTTCACCAGACTTTTGTTGTACTGCGCCACCGCCAGATCGTAATCGGCGTCGCGGGCATCGAGGTTGGCGCGCAGGCGTCCGCCATCGAAGATCGGCAGCGACACGGTCGGCGCGATGTTGAAGAAGCGACTCGCGGAACCGAACATCGCATCCCCCAGCAACGACTCGGCACCGGCCGAGGCCGACAGGTTGAGATTGGGATAGAAACGGGTTTTCGCCGCGTCGATATCTTTGCTCGCCGCTTCGACACGCCAGCGCGCCGCGACCAGATCCGGGCGGCGACCGAGCAGTTCCGCCGGCAACACCGACGGCACCGCCACAGCGCTGGCTTGCAGGACTTTCGGCCGGGCGATTTCGTTACCGCGATCCGGGCCTTTGCCGAGTAATACAGCCAAAGCGATTTTCGCGCTGTTCAGGCGCTTTTCCGCATCGATCAGGCTGGCCTGAGAACTGGCTTCCAGACTCTGGGTTTGCTGGAACTGGTACTGGCTGTCGATCCCCGAACTCAAGCGGCGCTGACTGAGGTCGAGCATTTGCCGGGTGCGCTTGAGGTCTTCACTGGCGAGGTCGTACACGATGTGCGCCTGGCCGAGATCGCTGTAAGCGCGGGCGACGTCAGCGGCGAGTGTCAGCTGCGCGGCCTGACGGTCGACTTCAGCAGCGCGAGCCTCGCCGAGTGACGCTTCCCAGGCATCGCGCTGGCCGCCCCACAAATCGAAGTTGTAATTGAAGCCGGCGCTGACATTGCGCACCGTCGCATAGGCACCGCCCTGCCCCAACGGATCCTGGTCGCGGGCCAGACGCGAACGGCTGATGCCGGCGCTGGCGTCGAGGGTCGGATAACGTTCGGCATCGGCGGCGTACGCGGCAGCACTGGCCTGATGCGCGCGGGCTTCGGCGATTTGCATGTCCGGGCTGTCGTGCAGGGCTTCGCGGATCAGACCGTCGAGCTGCGGATCGCCGAGGCTGCTCCACCAGTCGCTCTTCGGCCAGGCCGCCGGCGACAGGCTGACGCCCTGCAGAGACTGCGCTGTCTCAAGCTTCGCCGCGTCGAGGCGCTGGCCTTCGGTGTCGAGGCCGCTGTAGTTGGCGCACCCGGCGAGGATCATTGCCGACAGCAACAGCGTCAGGCTGCTGCGCAAGGTTTTAGCGCTCATTGTGTTCACCTAAACGCTGGACGGTGATCGGGTCGCCGGCCGCCAGGAGGATTTTCTTGAGGATGTACTCGAGGGTTTTCAGCTCATCGCGGGAGATGGCGCCGGCCAGCTCGTTCATCGCGTCGGCGCCGATGTACGGCAGACGATCGGCCAGGTGCTGGCCCTGCTCAGTCAGTTTCAGTTGCACCTGACGCCGATCGCCTTCGCTGCGCTGGCGGATCAGGAAACCTTTCTGCTCCAGACGATCAAGCATGCGCGTCATCGAACCGCTGTCCAGCGACAGATGCCGGCACAGCTCGGCCGGGGTGTCCACGCCAAACTGGGCCATGATGATCAACACCTTGAACTGCGCGGCGGTGATGCCGTGGGGTTCCATGTGGGTGTCGATGATCCGGTCCTTGAGCAACGCGGCACGGCCAAGCAACAGGCCGAGGTGGCAATGTTTGAATTCGTCGGGGGTGAAATGCTTCATGTGTCCACCTAATAACTGCCTAGGCAGTGAAAGTATGTCGAGATGTTACTGCTTAGGCAGCGAATGTCAACGCAATAGTTAGGGGGCTTGGTAATTAGTTGATCAGTAGGCTTGGTTTTTGCGGCGCGGCGCCGGACGCCATCGCTGGCAAGCCAGCTCCCACAGGGGGAACGCATTTTCAGTGTAGGAGTGAGCCTGCTCGCGATGAAGCCTTAAGCCGCACCCTCTCTGCTGGCTGGAAAGCCGCCTTCGCGAGCAGGCTCGCTCCCACATTTGACCTGTGGCAGGCACACATTCATGTCTGCTGGAGATCCCCGTGGGAGCGAGCCTGCTCGCGAAGGGCGCGACTCGGTTCAAATGAGCAGGTGTGCGCTAGAAATCGCGTTTGTAGAAAATATCCAGCGAACTGGCCACGCCGCTGGCCGCTTCGACATACACCTTCTTGCTCAGCTTGTAGCGCAACGCGATGGTGCTGGCCGGTTCGAACACGCCGACGCCGTAGCGCAAGCTGAGTTTCTCGGAGATGTTGCCGCTGGCGACGACGCTGGTGTCGTTGCCGCTGCCCTGAGTGTCGAGCTGGAAATCCTGAATCCCCAAGTCCTTGGCCAGACCACTGGTGACCCCGGCGCTGCCCATCAAGCCCAGGCCCAATGCGGCTTGCGCGAGCATGTTGTTGTCTTCGCCATTGGTGCTCAGCGGGCGTCCCAGCACCAGATAGGACAAGGCTTGCTCCTGACTCATGGCCGGTTCGGAGAAGATTTGCGTCGTCGGCTGTTCGGCGCTGCCACTGAGCCGGATGCCGGCGATGACGTCGTCGGTCTGGCGAATCGCCTCGATGTCCAGATACGGCTGGTCGATGGGCCCGGCAAACAACAGACGCGCACGCCGCACCGTCAGGCGCTGCCCGTAGGCGCGGTACTTGCCGTCGTTGAGCCAGAGTTCGCCACGGGTGTCCATGTTGTCGCCGATGTGCACCTGACCTTGCAGATTGGCAGTCAGGCCAAAACCGGCAAAACTCAGCTTGTCCTGGCCGACGATGACATCGATGTCCATTTTCATCGCGATGGGCGGTTTGCCCTCTTCGGTCTGCGCCCCGACGATGATGGTGTCGTCGGAGACTTTCACCGTCGACGGCGGTAGCTCGCGCACGGTGATTTCGCCCTTTGGCACCAGCACCTTGCCGGCAATTTTCAGCTCATCGCCGGCCATGGAAATTTTCAGATCCGGGGCCATCTCAAGCTTGGCGTAGGGTTCGACGCTGACCGGCAATTGCGTGCCCTTGAGTGCCAGGTCGACCACCAGCGCCGGCCCCCAGGCCACATCACCGTTGAGGCTGCCCTGCCCGCTCGGGCCACTTTTCCAGCCGCCGTCCAGACGCACCGCTTCGCCAGCGATCACCGCTTTGAGCTGCAAATCCTGCAACTCCATCGGCAGTTCGGCGCCAGACACTTCGCCGTCGCTGAGCTGCACGGTGCCATTGACCAATGGCGCGAGCAGGCCGCCGGAAAGCGTGCCGCTGCCGTTGAGGTGCCCGGTCAGTTTCTCCACCATCGGCACAAACGGCCGCGCCACGGACACGTCCAGACCGGTGAGGCGGAACGAGCCCGTCAGCGGTTTGTTTTTCGGCAGTGGATTGAGCTGCGCCTGCACCATCAACTCGCCCAGTTTGCCGCCGACGAAGTTGAGTTCGGTGTCGACGCGCTTGGGCGTGAGTTTGCTGGTGAGCTTGAGCGTCTGGTACGGAAAGTCCAGCCACTGCTCTTTGTCACGCACACGCAGGGTGCCACCACTGGCATCGACACTGACCACGCCGTTCGGGCCGCTCGCTGGCAGGTCCAGTTGCAGATCGGCGTTGAGCCGGCCCTGCCAGGCAAAGTCCTTGGGCAGCCACTGCGCCAGGCTTTCGATGGGGAATTGCTTGAGGTGATAGCGCAGTTTTGGCTCGGGCATCAGGCGCTGGTCTTCACCACACAGGCTGGCACTGCCGGACAGCCAGCAATGCGCACCGAAATTGATCTGGCCGTCCGCCAGGCGTTCCAGTCTGGCAGGGTTTTGCAGCTTCCAGCCCTGACCGCCGACCTGAATGTCGCCGCTGGCCAGCCGCCCGCGCCAGTTGCCTTGATCAAGCTTGCCGTCCAGGCCCAACGCCAGTTTCAGCTTCGGCCCGATCAGGTCGAGGTTGAGTTTCTGGCTCTTGATATCGCCCTGAGCATTGGCGGTCAGGGTGCCCAGCGAGGTATCGCCCGCGTGAATGCCGCTGCCCTTTAAATCGATCTTCGCCCGTTGCGCACTGCCGAGCGTGGCGTCGAGGTTAAGGCTTTGCAGGCGGTTGTCCTCAAACACCAGCTGCGAACCTTGCAGATTCAACTTGCCCTGCGGCGCCTTCAGCGTGCCGGCGGCGTTGAGCTGGCCGTTGATCTGCCCGCGCAACTGCGGCCACAGCTGGGCCAGTCGCGGCAATTTGATGTCGATCTGTCCGCTGAGTTTCTCGTGCAGACTGCCCTTGCCGCTGATGTGGTTATCGCCGAGGCGGATTTGCAGGGCGTTGAGGTTCCACTGTTCGCCGGCACCGTCAGCCTTGGCTTGCAGAATCGCCGGTTGACCACGCAGTTTGCCTTTGAGGTCGAGGTCGGCGCTGAGGCTCAGCCGTTCATTCTTCATTTCGCCTGTGCTTTTCAACGGCCCGGCCAACGTGCCCGGCAGTTCCGCGACCCAATACGCCGGGTTGAGCGCCGACAAGTCCAGCGCCGTGTCCCAGGCGATACCGTCGGCGAAGCGCACATTGACGTGCCCTTCTGCCTTGCCCTGTCCGGCCTGCATGACCAGTTGCGGCAAGGCGATCTGTTCGAGGCTGCCGCTGAACGGACTGCTCAGGGTGAACGCCCCCGCCGGGCCATCCAGCGCGGCGGCGAAGTTGCCCAGATATTGTCCGTCGGTGTAGGAGACTTCGCCGGTGAATGTACGCAAGGCAACTTGCGGCTCGTCGATCTCCGGGTAGAGCCGATGCCAAGGGAAGTCTTGCCAGTTGATGTTGGCCTGGGCGCTGAGGCCTTTGCTCCAGTCGACATTGCCGGTGAGCTTGAGGCTTTGCGTGTCGTTGGCGTTGAGGTCGAGTCCGGCAATCTGTGCGCCGCTGGCGTCGACCTTGCCTTTGAGCAGCAGCGCCACTGGCGATTTTTCGGCGGGCAAGGTTGCGTTGCCAAGCAGTTGATAGCCGTTTTTCAGGTCGCCTTCGCCCGTCAGTACAAGTTGATTGAATTGCAGGGTGTCAGGCAGATCGGCGCTGGGTTTGAACGCGTCGCTGGTGATGCGCACCTTGGCCGGGAGATTTTCCGCCAGCGCTTGCAGTTCACCGCTCAACTGGCCGTCGAGGTAGCCACGGCTGTCGGCTTGCAGGTTGAGGGTTTTCAGCAAATCGCCGTCGACTTTCAGCGCCAAGGTCCACGGCCCGCTGCCGGGAGCGGGCAAACTCAGATCGCCCTGAATCGTCAGCGGCCAGTTGCCGCTCGGTTGCAGCAAACCGGAGAGGTTCAGGCTGAGTTCGTCGCGCTGCAATTTCACGCTGTCGATCTGCAAGCCCTGAGCAGTCCAGTGCGCCGCCAGTTGCAAGCCCTTGAGCTGTTCGCTGCCGTTGAACAACAGGCTGCCCACCTCGACATCGCCCAGTTCAATAGCCAGCGGCAATTGCAGATCAGGCAGTTTGATCGGGCCGTTCTCGGTGGTTTCTTCGCTCGGTGGAAACTGCAGACTCACCTGATCGGCCTTGAGCTGATCGATGCACAAGGTCATGCGTGTCAGGCACAGCGGCGACCAGGCGAAGATGGCCTTGTTCAGCTCGACGCGACTGGTGTCCTTCTCCCAGAGCAGATGATCGGCGCTCCATTGGCCACCAAGGCGACCCTGAAAATTCTCCACGCTCAGGCCCGGTACCAGACCCAGCGCCCAACGGCTGCCCGCCTGCGTGCCGAGCACTGCGGCGAGGCTCGATACAATCAACACGAGCAGCGCCAACAGGCTCAGCGCCGTTATCTTCACACCACGCTTCACAGCTCAGGCCCCATGGAAAAGTGCAGCCGGATGCCGCCGTCGTCGTCCAGCGCGTGGGCCAGGTCGAGGCGGATCGGCCCGACCGGCGAGACCCAGCGCACACCCACACCGACCCCGGTCTTGAGGTTCGGCAGTTCGAGTTTGTTGAAAGAGTTGCCCTGGTCGACAAAGGTCGCGACCCGCCATTTCTCGGCGACCGAATACTGATATTCGACGCTGCCGGCGACCATGTAACGGCCACCGATGCGGTCGCCCTTGGAGTTTTTCGGCGACAGGCTCTGATAGTCGTAACCGCGCACGCTCTGATCGCCACCGGCAAAGAAGCGCAGCGAAGGCGGGATCGAGTTGTAGCCGTTGGTGGCGCTGCCGCCGACTTGTACGCGACCGAGCAGACGGTGCTTGTCGAAGACGGTGGTCAGGCCTTTGACCAACGCCGTGCCATAGAGAAGGTTGTTGTCCGAACCGAGGCCTTCCTTGGCCACTTTGCTTTCGAAGCTCAGGCGATAGCCGTTGCGCGGGTCGATACGGTTGTCACTTTTCAGGTACGAATAACTGATGCCAGGCATCAGCAACGTACTGAGACCGGAGTCGTCACCCAGTTCATATTCTTCGCGCTGCCATTTCAACGAGATCACGCGTTGCCAGCCGCTGGGCAACTTGCTGTGCCATTCCGGGCCGAAGGTGAGCAGTTTGCTCAACGTGTCGGAGCCTTCAATGTCCTCGAATTGATAACCGCCGGCCCAGCGCAGTTTGTCGGTCAATGGCGGATCGAGCGGAATGTCGTAGAACAGCCCGACGTTTTGCCGTGGCGCCGACAGCTCGGCTTCCCAACCATAGCTGTCGCCCTGCGGATTGACCCAGTGCCGCGTCCAGTTAGCCCTGACTCGCGGGCCGACATCGGTCGAGTAGCCGAGACCCAGGCCCATGGTCCGTGGTTTGCGCGTGTCGAGCTTGACGTCCACCGGGATCACATCGTTCTTCGCCGCGGTCGGCGCGGCGTCAACACGCACGCCTTCAAAATAGCCGCTCGATTGCAGGTCGCGGTTGAGTTCGGCGATCAGTTCGGAGTCGTAGGGTTCGCCTGCCTTGAATGGCACCATGCGTTGCAGCAGGTCTTCGTCGAACGGCGTGTCGCCTTCGAAACTGACTTTGCCCAGCGCATAACGCGGGCCGCTGTCGTAGATCAATTCAATGTCGGCCACACCCGCGCGCGGGTCGACCAAAAGCTTTTGGCTGGTGAAGCGACCGCTGAAGAAACCGAAACGCGAGGCCTGGTTCTGGATCACTCGCTTGGCGTCTTCGTAGCGGCCATGGTTGAGTGGCGCACCGGATTTGAGCTGATCGCTCTTCGGTACGCGAAAGGATTTGAGCGAGGCCGCCGGGCCGTCGACGCGGATGATGACGTTGCGCAGGCGAATCGGCTCGCCGGGGTCGATGTTCAGCACCAGGCGCGGTTTATCGCCGCCCCTGACGTCACTTTCAATCTGCGCCTGGTAATAGCCCAACGCCTGGGCAGCCTTGCGCGCCTGCTCCTCGGCACCGCGACTGAAGCGCTGCAAGGCTTCTTCGTCGCGGTCGCCGAGGCTGCCGATATAGCCTTCTATATTGGCCTTGAGTTCATCGTTGGACGGTTTGATCCGCACATCCAATTCACTTTGCGCCAGCGCCGCGCAGCTGGATAACAGCATCAGCACGCCACTGGTAAATCTTCCTGGAAACTTCATAGGCGCGGATGCTATCACGGGCTTGGGAGCCTGATAGAACAGGAAATTTCTGAAGAAGTTCGATGATTAACCCGTTGCTGTTTGTAACACCTGCGGATTGGCGTGGAAAAAGACGTGTTCGCGCACCGGCCCGACGGCAACCTCGCCGATCTCCTGATAACCCTGCCTTTTATAGAATTCCAGGTAGCGCGGGTTGCCGGTGTCGAGCACCACGCCTTGCGAGGTTTCATCCACCGCGCACCAGTTGTGCACCGCCGTCAGCAATTGTTCGCCGTAGTGCTTGCCCTGAAACTGCGGGTGTACGCCGAGCAACGGCAGCATGTGCACCGAGTCACCGGGCACGCACGCCGCGACGGCATCGTGATACTCCAGATAACGCCGGGTGCAGCGAAACCCGGTGCTGAGCACCATGCGCAGGCGCCATGCCCAACTTTCGGTGATACCGAGGCGACGTTGTGGCGGTGCAATCAAGGCAATGCCGATCAGTCGGTCGTTGACCAGCAGGCCGATGGCGGGCAGGTCCTGGAGAAAATGCTGTTTGACCCGTTCGCGCACCGTCGCGCGCACGCGCTGTTCATAACCGGGGCGCTCGGCTTCGAACAGATACCCGAAGGTCGGTTCGTGACGATAGGCCTGATACAACAACGAGCGGGCTTCGCGGGAATAGCCGCGGTCGAGCATATGAATGTCGGCGATGGCGGTCTGGGTTTCAGGCATGACGGTGGATCTCCCCGGGGCGCGCTCGGAGGATGGCGCGCTTGTTGGTACGAACCTTTTGACGGTGGCGTGGTTCCCTCACAGGTTAGACCAGCCCTGGATCTTCATCGAATGTGGGGACGCTATCGCGAGCAGGCGAAGGCCTACATTTTGGAATGCGTTCCCCTGTAGGAGTGAGCCTGCTCGCGATAGCGTCATCACTAACAACATGAATCCCACAGGTGAAATTGATTTGTCCCACACTGGCCCATCTCCCCCATGTCAGCTAGCATCGCCCTTTTGCCAGGACTGCCGACCATGAAGATCGTTTCCTTCAACATCAACGGACTGCGTGCCCGTCCGCATCAGTTGGCAGCGCTGATCGAAAAACACCAGCCGGATGTAATCGGCCTGCAGGAAACCAAGGTTCACGACGACCAGTTCCCCCTCGACGACATCCGCGCGCTCGGCTACCACGTGCATTTCCATGGCCAGAAAGGCCATTACGGCGTGGCCCTGCTGTCACGCCGCGAGCCGATTGCCATCCACAAAGGCTTCGCCACCGATGACGAAGACGCCCAGCGCCGTTTCATCTGGGGCACTTTTGCTGACGCCGATGGCGTGCCGGTGACGATCATGAACGGCTATTTCCCACAGGGAGAAAGCCGCGACCACCCGACCAAATTCCCCGCCAAGCAGCGTTTCTACAGCGACTTGCAAGCGCTGCTGGAAAGCCAGTTCCATAACGAACAGCCGCTGGTGGTGATGGGCGATGTGAACATCTCCCCGGAAGACTGCGACATCGGCATCGGCCCGGACAACATGAAGCGCTGGCTGAAAACCGGCAAATGCAGCTTCCTGCCCGAAGAGCGCGAATGGATGGCGCGCCTGAAGAACTGGGGCCTGACCGACAGCTATCGTCATCTCAACCCGGACGTGACGGACATGTTCAGCTGGTTCGACTACCGCAGCCGTGGGTTTGAGGATGAGCCCAAGCGCGGGCTGCGAATTGACGTGATTCTCGCGTCCAACGGCTTGCTGCCGCGGGTCAAGGATGCCGGCGTGGACTACGAACTGCGCGGGATGGAAAAGCCGTCGGACCATGCGCCGATCTGGCTGGAACTGGCCTGATCCCAAGTCTTACGCAATACCTGTAGGAGTGAGCCTGCTCGCGATAGCGTAGTGTCAGTCGATGCAAATGTTGACTGATATATGGCTATCGCGAGCAGGCTCACTCCTACAAAGGACCGTTGTCATCTCCAAGTCATCTTTCTGACTTAATCTCCCCGGCAATCCCCTTGGCTTGATTCGGTGCCGGCATGACCCTGCGTGTTCTGTTCGTCTTTCTCTCGAGTGCCTGGCTGACGGTGGCTGCCGCCGCCCTGCCCATTCCGGAAAACGGCCCGGCGTTGCGCATTCAAGGTTCCAACACCATCGGCGCCGAACTCGGCCCGGCACTGGTTGAAGGCCTGCTGCAGGAACAGGGCTTGCTGAAAGTCCACCGCGAAACCCCGGACACCGCCAACGAACAACGCATCGTCGGCCAGACCGCCCAAGGTCAACGCGTGGTCGTCGACGTTGCCGCCCACGGTTCCAGCACCGGCTTCACCGCCTTGAAAAACGCCAGCGCCGATCTGGCCGCCGCCTCCCGTGAGATCAAGGACAGCGAGCTGCTCAGCCTGCAATCACTCGGCGATCTGAAGAGTCCTGCCGCCGAACAGGTCATCGCCATCGATGGCTTGGCGATCATCCTTCATCCCGATAATCCCCTTCAGCAACTGGACACCGCCCAACTGGCGCGGATCTTCGCCGGCGAAGTGAAAACCTGGGAAGCCCTCGGCGGTCGTGGCGGGGCCATCCATTTATATGCGCGGGATGATCAGTCCGGCACGTACGACACGTTCAAGGAATTGGTCCTCAGTCGTCATGGGAAAAGTCTGAGCAGCGCAGCGAAAAGGTTTGAAGCCAGCGAGCAATTGTCCGACGCGGTCAGCAGTGACCCGCAAGCCATCGGCTTCATCGGCTTGCCATATGTGCGCCAGGCCAAAGCGCTGGCGATTGCCGATGGCGCATCGCAAGCGATGTTGCCGCTCAACAGCCTGATCGCCACCGAGGATTATCCGTTATCCCGGCGGCTGTTTTTCTACCTGCCGCCCGACAGCCAGAATCCGTGGGCGCAGGCCTTGGCGGCGTTTGCGCAAAGCCCCCAAGGCCAGGCGATTGTCGCGGCCAGCGGGTTTATCAGTCAGACCGTACACGCCATGACCGTCGCGCCGAATGCACTGATGCCCGAGGGTTATCAATCGCTCAGCCGTCACGCCCAGCGTCTGACGGTGAATTTTCGTTTTGAAGAAGGCAGCGCGAGCCTGGACAACAAGGCCCGGCAGGATCTGGCGCGGGTGTTCGACTATATAAAGCGTCACGGCAAGATGGATCGGGCGGTGACGCTGGTGGGCTTTGGCGATCTCAAGGATGATCCGGCGCGCGCCGATCTGCTGTCCAGACTGCGGGCGATGACGGTGCGCCGCGAGTTGGTCAAGAACGGCGTGGTGTTGCGCGAGGTGCGCGGGTTCGGCGCGTTGATGCCGGTGGCGGCTAATAGCGCCGATGAGGGACGGATCAAGAATCGGCGGGTTGAGGTTTGGGTGTATTGACTCAGCCCCTGATGTAGTGAACCTGCTTACGCCATCGCGGGCAAGCCCGCTCCCACAGGTTCCGATGGTGAACACGAGACTCATGTCCACTGCAGATCCCTGTGGGAGCGGGCTTGCCCGCGATGAACGATAACGCGGTGTTACTGACCGCTACGCAACATCTCCTTCGGCACATATTTGCCGATCTCGAACTTGCCGATCGCCGCGCGGTGCACTTCGTCCGGGCCGTCAGCCAGGCGCAGGGTGCGCTGCATGGCATACATATAGGCCAGCGGGAAATCGTTCGACACCCCCGCCCCGCCATGCATCTGAATGGCGCGGTCGATCACCCGCAACGCAACGTTTGGCGCCACCACTTTGATCTGGGCGATTTCGCTTTTCGCCACTTTGTTGCCGACCGTGTCCATCATGTACGCCGCTTTCAATGTCAGCAGACGCGCCATGTCGATCTCCATCCGCGAGTCGGCGATCTTGTCGACATTGCCGCCCAGGCGTGCCAGCGGTTTGCCGAACGCGGTGCGGCTCACCGAACGTTTACACATCAGTTCCAAGGCACGTTCAGCCATGCCGATCGAACGCATGCAGTGGTGAATCCGGCCCGGGCCGAGGCGACCCTGAGCGATTTCGAAGCCGCGCCCTTCGCCAAGCAGGACGTTTTCGTAAGGCACGCGCACGTTGTCGAACAGCACTTCGGCATGACCGTGCGGTGCATCGTCGTAACCGAACACCGGCAGCGGACGGACAATTTTTACCCCGGGGGTATCGACCGGGACGAGGATCATCGAGTGCTGGGCGTGACGCGGGGCGTCGGGGTTGCTCAGGCCCATGAAGATCAGAATCTTGCAGCGCGGATCGCAGGCGCCGGAGGTCCACCATTTTTTGCCGTTGATCACCCACTGATCGCCATCGCGCACCGCGCTGGCGGCCATGTTGGTCGCGTCGGAAGACGCCACGTCCGGCTCGGTCATGGCGAACGCCGAACGGATCTCGCCGCGCAGCAGCGGTTCCAGCCAGCGCTGTTTCTGCTCTTCGTTGGCATAGCGCACCAGCACTTCCATGTTGCCGGTGTCCGGCGCCGAGCAGTTGAACGGCTCCGGCCCCAGCAGGGAACGGCCCATGATTTCCGCCAGCGGCGCGTATTCGAGGTTGCTCAGGCCGGCACCGAGTTCGGACTCAGGCAGAAACAGATTCCACAGACCTTCAGCCTTGGCCTTGGCTTTGAGCTCTTCCATGATCGCCGTCGGCTGCCAGCGATCACCTTCGGCGACCTGGCGTTCGAACACCGCTTCGGCCGGGTAAACGTAAGTGTCCATGAACGCAGTCACGCGCTCACGCAGTTCTTGCACCTTGGGCGAATAAGCGAAATCCATGAGCAGCTCCCGATGGTTAAGGCAGTTCTTGCAGAGGTTGTTCAAGTCATGCAATCGATGCTAGAACAGCGCTGATCATTTACCTAGCCTATTCTCGGCGTGTATAAACATTCATCACCAATATATGATCCGCTGATCGTCAGCCCCAAAACACTTGCACTTAATAACAAGAGAAGCCGCGTTATGAATCTGAGTAAGGTCGACCTCAACCTTTTCATCGTCTTCGACGCGATCTACACCGAAGCCAACCTGACCCGCGCCGGGCAGATTGTCGGCATCACGCAGCCGGCGGTGTCGAACGCGCTGGCACGGTTGCGCGAAACCTTCAACGACCCGCTGTTTGTGCGCACGGCCCAGGGCATGGTGCCGACGCCGATGGCGCAGAACATCATCGGCCCGGTGCGCAACGCCCTGTCGCTATTGCGCGTGTCGGTGCAGGAAAGTCGCATTTTCAACCCGGCGCAGGCGGTCAAGACCTACCGCATCAGCATGACCGACCTCACTGAAGCGATAATCCTGCCGCCACTGTTCCAGCGCTTGCGCCGCCTGGCGCCGACGGTGATTATCGAAAGCTTTCTGTCCAAACGTCGGGAAACCACCAAGGAACTGGCGGCCGGGCGTCTGGATTTCGCCGTGGATGCGCCGCTCAACACTGACCCACAGGTGCGCCACGTCAAGCTGATGGACGACCGTTACGTCTGTGCGATGCGCAAGGGCCATCCGATGGCGGGCAAGGACAAACTCAGCCTCGATGACTACCTGTCGCTGACTCACATCCATATTTCCAGCCGCCGCAGCGGTCTGGGTTATGTCGATCTGGCACTGGGCAAAATGGGCATCCAGCGCAAGATCGCCCTGCGCTCGCAGCACTATCTGATGGCCTCGCAAGTGATGCAGCAGACCGACATGGTCATGACCGTACCGGAGCGGTTTGCCCGCCGGCACGAACTGCAGGCGTTCAATTTGCCGGTCAACGACGTGCCGTCGGTGGAGACGCATCTGTACTGGCATGAAAGCACCGACCAGGACCCGGCCAACCGCTGGATGCGCGAACAGATGATCGAGTTGTGCCAGCAGGTGACGGCGCAGGAGAAGAAGCTGGATAAGGTGTAGGGCGTTTTACCGGGTTATCGTTCTTCGCGAGCAAGCCCGCTCCCACATTCGACCGCATTCCTTCAGTTGGAATGCAATTCAATGTGGGAGCGGGCTTGCTCGCGAAGAGGCCAACAAATGCAGCGAAGATCTTGAACCTTGACGTAAACGTAAACCACCGATTAGCTTAGCGCCACGCCCCCTTTCCGAGCGCTTTCATGAGCAGTCAGACTTACAGCATTTCCGACCTCGCCCGCGAGCTGGACATCACCACCCGGGCGATCCGCTTTTATGAAGAGCAAGGCCTGCTCAGTCCTGAGCGTCGTGGCCAGGAACGCATTTACTCACCGCGCGACAAGGTCACGCTGAAACTGATCCTGCGTGGCAAACGCATCGGCTTCTCGCTGGCCGAATGCCGCGAGCTGATCGAGCTTTACGATCCGTCGAGCGGTAACACCAGACAGCTCAACAGCATGCTGGCGAAAATCAGCGAGCGCCGTGAACAGCTTGAGCAACAGCTGCTCGATATCGAGCAGATGAAGCTGGAACTCGATACCGCCGAAGAGCGCTGTGTGCAGGCGTTGGAGCAGACGCTCAAAAGCCAGCAGGTGGTCTAGCCAACACCACATCCCCCTGTAGGAGTGAGCCTGCTCGCGATAGCGGAGTGTCAGAAACAAATATGATGACTGACACTCCGCTATCGCGAGCAGGCTCACTCCTACAAAGGGATCTCCACGAATTCAACAGAGCAGGTCAGCCATGTCCCTCCCCTCCCAAGTACGCCTGATCGAAGTCGGCCCACGCGACGGCCTGCAGAACGAAGCCCAACCCATCAGCGTGGCCGACAAGGTGCAACTGGTCGATGCCCTCAGCGCTGCTGGCCTGGGCTATATCGAAGTGGGCAGTTTCGTCTCGCCCAAGTGGGTGCCGCAGATGGCCGGCTCGGCCGAGGTCTTCGCGCAGATCCAGCGTAAACCGGGGGTGACCTACGGCGCACTGGCGCCGAACCTGCGCGGCTTCGAAGATGCCGTCGCCGCCGGGGTCAAGGAAGTCGCGGTGTTTGCCGCCGCCTCCGAAGCCTTTTCGCAACGCAACATCAATTGCTCGATCAGCGAAAGCCTGGCGCGGTTCGCACCGATCATGGAGGCGGCCAGACAACACGGCGTTACCGTGCGTGGTTACGTTTCCTGTGTGTTGGGCTGCCCGTATGAAGGCACGGTCGCGCCGGAGCAAGTGGCGCTGGTCGCCCGCGAGCTGTACGCGATGGGCTGCTACGAGGTGTCGCTGGGCGACACCATCGGCACAGGGACCGCCGGGGCGACTCGACGCCTGTTCGAAGTGGTGTCGGCGCACGTGCCGCGAGACAAGCTCGCCGGGCATTTCCACGACACTTACGGCCAGGCCATGGCCAACATTTACGCCAGCCTGCTCGAAGGCATCGCCGTGTTCGACAGTTCGATCGCCGGCCTCGGCGGTTGCCCTTACGCCAAGGGCGCGAGCGGTAACGTTGCCACCGAGGACGTGGTGTACCTGCTCAACGGCCTGGGGATCGAGACCGGCATCGACCTGGACACCTTGATTGTCGCGGGCCAGCAGATCAGCGCCGTGCTCGGCCGGCCCAGCGGCTCGCGCGTGGCCAAGGCGCGCAGCGCACAGTGAAGTGTTACCGCTGCGTCGACGATGTGGGGCAAAAGCGAGTAACACGGAAACAAATTGTCTGGATTGCTCCGACCCGAAAAACCCTGAAAATCCTAAGCAATTGATTTGTAAGGGTTTTAAAAAGTTGGCACGACACCTGCTATCTCTATCGCATAACAAGAATAAAAAGCCGCAAACCAATAAAAACAAGACGAAACGACTCTGACATAACAAAAACAACACGGCAGAGACGCAGCTAACAGATTTTTTTGGAGAAGGTGTGCTTTTCAGGGTGCTCTCAGGAGTGACCCGCAACCGGGCAGAGAACAATAAAACTACCTTCAGGTAGCTCCCGAATCGGTTGGATCGCTTGGCGAGAAAGCAGATCAGCGCTCAAAAAAATACGTTTGCTCTTGACCCCGGATGGGGGTCGCCAAAAACAGCGGTAAAGGGCCACGGTTGCCAAAAACAACAACAGACCGACCCTCAATAATAAAAAAGAGCACGCGACGACAAAATTAAAGGGGAGCTTCGGCTCCCCTTTGTGCTTTGTGCAATTCCAAATTTCACCGCGCATCCCCTGTAGGCCTTCGCCTGCTCGCGATAGCGATGTATCAGTCTATATTTGCATCGGCTGACACGACGCTATCGCGAGCAGGCGAAGGCCTACATTTGGTCTTCTTCAGGCCTGCCTTCCGCGCAGCTCTTCGATACTGATCTCGCGCATGCGGAATTTCTGGATCTTGCCCGTCACTGTCATCGGAAACGCTTCAACGAATTTGAAGTGCCGCGGCGTCTTGAAGTGCGCGATACGTTCCTTGCACCAGGCTTGCAGTTCCAGTTCCGAGGCGCTGTGGCCGGGGTGGAATTTGATCCAGGCGACAATTTCTTCGCCATAGCGCGAACACGGAATGCCGATCACCTGGACGTCGGCCACCGCCGGGTGAGTGAAGAAAAACTCCTCCAGTTCACGCGGATAAATATTCTCGCCGCCACGGATGATCATATCCTTGTTGCGCCCGGCGATATTGACGTAGCCCGCCTCGTTCATGCTCGCCAGGTCGCCGGTGTGCATCCACCCTGCCTCGTCGATGGCTTCTGCGGTGGCCTGCGGGTTGTTCCAGTAACCCAGCATCACGCTGTAGCCGCGGGTGCAGAGTTCGCCGATGGTGCCTCGGGGTACTAGATTCCCGGCCTCGTCGATGATTTTGCTTTCCAGCTGCGGCTGGGTGCGGCCGACGGTCGTCACGCGCAATTCCAGTTCGTCGTTCGGTCCGGTCTGTAGCGATACCGGGCTGGTTTCGGTCATGCCGTAGGCAATCTGCACTTCGCTCATGTGCATCTCGCGAATGACCCGGCGCATGACTTCAATCGGACACGTGGCGCCGGCCATGATGCCGGTGCGCAGGCTCGACAGATCGAATTCGCCGCGCTGTGGCTGATCGAGCATGGCGATAAACATGGTGGGGACGCCGTACAGGCCCGTGGCCCTTTCCTCGGCGACGGCTTGCAGGGTCAGCAGCGGATCGAATGCATCGTTGGGGTAAATCATCGTGCTGCCATGGGTGATGCAGCCGAGGTTGCCCATGACCATGCCAAAGCAGTGATACAGCGGCACCGGGATCATCAGGCGATCGGCGGGGGTCAGGCCGATGCTCTCGCCGACCATGAAACCGTTGTTGAGGATGTTGTAGTGACTGAGGGTGGCACCTTTGGGAAAACCGGTGGTGCCGGAGGTGTACTGGATGTTCACCGGTTGATCGAAATGCAGGCTGTCGCTGCGTTCGCATAATTGTTGCGGCGAGACACTGCGGGCCAGATCGGCCAGTTGCGACCATGGCAGGAAGCCGGATGGCGGTTGCGCATCGAGACTGATCACCCCGCGCAGGTCCGGCAGGCGTTCGCTGTGCAACTGGCCGATGGATTGTTCGGCCAGTTCCGGCGCCAGGCCCTGCAGCATTTCGTGATAGTTCGAGGTTTTGAACGCGCCTGCACAGACCAGCCATTGACAGCCGGACTGCTTGAGCACGTATTCGAGCTCGGAACTGCGGTACGCCGGGTTGATGTTGACCAGGATCACGCCGATTTTCGCCGTGGCGAACTGGCTGATGCACCACTGCGCGCAATTGGGTGTCCAGATGCCGAGGCGGTCACCGGCCTGCAAACCGAGGGCGAGCAAGGCGCGGGCATGCAAGTCCACGGCGTCGCCCAGTTGCCGCCAGGAATAACGCAACTGTTGATGGCGCACCACCAGCGCCTCGCCGTCCGGGTACTGCGCGACAGTCTGATCGAAGCGCTGACCGATGGTCATCGCCAGCAAGGCTTTGTCCTGAGAACCGCGGGTATAGCTGCGCTGCGGTGTTGCACTGGGTTGATCCATGATGACCCCTATTGTCTTTATTAGTGGGTGTATCGAAGTGCCCTTTGTAGGAGTGAGCCTGCTCGCGATAGCGGTGTGTCAGTCGAGGCAAACATTGACTGGTACGACACTATCGCGAGCAGGCTCACTCCTACATGAAGCTCTCCGTTTTCGATCCTGAACTGTCCTTACTCTCGCCCAGGTTGACGCTTACGTAAAGCCGATTGACAGTCGAAGTCATGAAGCTTTACGTTTACGTAAAGCTGAACGCCGATTCTCGAGCGCTCCACCCGATAAAAAAGCCAAAAGGTGACCCATGAGCTATCCATCCCTGAACTTCGCCCTCGGTGAAACCATCGACATGCTGCGCGATCAGGTTCAGTCCTTTGTCGCCGACCAGATTGCGCCGCGGGCGGCGCAGATCGATCAGGACAACCTGTTCCCGGCCGACATGTGGCGCAAATTCGGTGACATGGGCCTGCTCGGCATTACCGTACCGGAAGAGTACGGCGGCGCCGGCCTGGGTTATCTGGCGCACGTGGTGGCGATGGAAGAAATCAGCCGCGGCTCGGCGTCGGTGGCGTTGTCCTACGGCGCGCATTCCAACCTCTGCGTCAACCAGATCAACCGCAACGGCAACCACGAACAAAAGACCAAGTATCTGCCCAAGCTGATCAGCGGCGAGCACGTCGGCGCCCTGGCGATGAGCGAACCCAACGCCGGTTCCGACGTGGTCTCGATGAAACTGCGCGCGGACAAACGCGGCGACCGTTTCGTGCTCAATGGCAGCAAAACCTGGATCACCAACGGCCCCGACGCCAACACTTACGTGATCTACGCCAAGACCGATCTGGAAAAAGGCCCGCACGGCATCACTGCGTTCATCGTCGAGCGCGACTGGAAAGGCTTCAGCCGCAGCAACAAATTCGACAAGCTCGGCATGCGCGGCTCCAACACGTGCGAGCTGTTTTTCGATGACGTTGAAGTGCCGGAAGAAAACATCCTCGGCGTACTCAACGGCGGCGTGAAAGTGCTGATGAGCGGCCTCGATTACGAGCGCGTGGTGCTCTCGGGCGGCCCGACCGGGATCATGCAATCGTGCATGGACCTGATCGTGCCGTACATCCACGACCGCAAGCAGTTCGGCCAGAGCATCGGCGAATTCCAGCTGATCCAGGGCAAAGTCGCCGACATGTACACCCAACTCAACGCCAGCCGCGCCTACCTTTACGCCGTTGCCCAGGCCTGCGAGCGCGGCGAAACCACGCGCAAGGACGCCGCCGGGGTGATCCTCTACACCGCCGAACGCGCCACGCAAATGGCCCTCGACGCGATCCAGATTCTCGGCGGCAACGGCTACATCAACGAATTCCCCGCGGGCCGCCTGCTGCGTGACGCCAAGCTGTATGAAATCGGCGCCGGCACCAGCGAAATCCGCCGCATGCTGATCGGCCGTGAATTGTTCAACGAAACCCGCTAAACGGAGCTGACCATGGCAACCCTGCACACTCAGCTCAACCCGCGTTCAGCGGAGTTCGCCGCCAACAGCGCGGCGATGCTCAAACAGGTCGACGCCCTGCAGACCCTGCTCGCCCAAGTGGCGCAGGGTGGCGGCGCGAAAGCCCAGGAGCGACACACCTCGCGCGGCAAGTTGCTGCCGCGTGAGCGCATCAATCGCCTGCTCGACCCTGGCTCGCCGTTTCTCGAGATCAGCCAACTCGCCGCGCACGCCGTGTATGGCGAAGAGGTGCCCGCCGCCGGGGTGATCGCCGGGATCGGTCGGGTCGAAGGCGTCGAATGCATGATCGTCGCCAACGACGCGACGGTGAAGGGTGGCTCGTACTACCCGTTGACCGTGAGAAAACACCTGCGCGCGCAGACCATCGCCCAGCAGAATCGCTTGCCATGCATTTATCTGGTGGACTCGGGTGGCGCCAATTTGCCGCGCCAGGACGAGGTGTTTCCGGACCGCGAGCACTTCGGGCGGATCTTTTTCAATCAGGCCAACATGAGCGCCATGGGCATCCCGCAGATTGCCGTGGTCATGGGCTCGTGCACCGCTGGCGGCGCTTATGTGCCGGCGATGGCGGACGAGGCGATCATGGTGCGCAACCAGGCGACGATTTTCCTCGCCGGGCCGCCGCTGGTGAAGGCCGCGACCGGCGAAGTAGTCAGCGCCGAAGACCTGGGCGGTGCTGACGTGCACTGCAAGACTTCCGGCGTGGCCGACCACTACGCCGAGAGTGACGAACACGCCCTCGCCCTCGCCCGCCGCAGTGTCGCCAACCTCAACTGGCGCAAGCTCGGCGAGCTGCAGCAACGCACGCCGATCGCGCCGCTGTACGCCAGCGATGAGTTGTATGGCATCGTTCCGGCCGACGCCAAGCAGCCGTTCGACGTGCGCGAAGTGATCGCACGGCTGGTCGACGGTTCGCTGTTCGATGAGTTCAAAGCGCTGTTCGGCACCACACTGGTCTGCGGTTTCGCCCATCTGCATGGCTACCCGATCGCGATTCTGGCGAACAACGGCATCCTCTTCGCCGAAGCCGCGCAGAAAGGCGCGCACTTTATCGAACTGGCCTGCCAGCGCGGCATTCCGTTGCTGTTTCTGCAAAACATCACCGGTTTCATGGTCGGGCAGAAATACGAGGCCGGCGGCATCGCCAAGCACGGCGCAAAACTGGTGACCGCGGTGGCGTGCGCCAAGGTGCCGAAATTCACCGTGATCATCGGCGGCAGCTTTGGGGCTGGCAATTACGGCATGTGCGGGCGGGCCTATGATCCGCGTTTCCTGTGGATGTGGCCGAATGCGCGAATCGGTGTGATGGGCGCCGAACAGGCGGCCGGCGTGCTGGTGCAGGTCAAGCGAGAACAGGCCGAGCGCGGCGGTCAGGCGTTCAGCGCCGAACAGGAAGCCGAGATCAAACAACCGATCCTTGATCAATACGAAGAACAGGGCCACCCCTACTATTCCAGCGCCCGGCTATGGGACGACGGCGTCATCGACCCGGCGCAGACCCGCGACGTGCTGGCCCTGGCCTTGTCCGCGTCGTTGAACGCGCCAATCGAACCGAGCCGCTTCGGCGTGTTCCGGATGTGATGCCTTTTTTGTGGGAGCGAGCCTGTGTGGCGAGGGAGCTTGCTCCCGCTCCTGCAAAAAACCGTGGAGACGGATGAATATGAGTGATTTCAACACCCTTGAGCTCCAGAGTGACCCACGCGGCTTCGCCACGCTGTGGCTCAACCGCGCCGAGAAGAACAACGCTTTCAACGCCGAAATGATTCGTGAATTGATCCTCGCCCTCGACAAGGTCGCCAGCGATGCCAGCCTGCGTTTCCTGTTGCTGCGTGGACGCGGCAGGCATTTCAGTGCCGGCGCCGACCTGGCCTGGATGCAGCAATCGGCGGAACTCGATTACAACACCAACCTCGACGACGCCCGTGAACTGGCAGAGCTGATGTACAACCTCGCCAAACTGAAAATCCCTACCGTGGCCGTGGTACAAGGCGCGGCGTTCGGTGGCGCGCTTGGACTGATCAGTTGCTGCGACATGGCCATCGGTGCCGATGATGCGCAGTTCTGCCTGTCGGAAGTGCGCATCGGCCTGGCGCCGGCAGTGATCAGTCCGTTCGTGGTGCAGGCGATCGGCGAACGTGCGGCACGGCGTTATGCGCTGACGGCCGAGCGCTTCGGCGGGCAGCGCGCGCGGGAGATCGGCCTGTTGTCGGAGAGCTATCCGGCTGCAGAACTCGATCAACAGGTCGAACAGTGGATCGACAATTTGCTGCTCAACAGCCCCGCCGCCATGCGCGCCAGCAAAGATCTGCTGCGTGAGGTCGGCAACGGTGCGCTGACCCCGGCCCTGCGCCGCTACACCGAAAATGCCATCGCGCGGATTCGTGTCAGCCCGGAAGGCCAGGAAGGCTTGCGTGCCTTTCTGCAAAAACGCCCGCCGAACTGGCAAGCCGCAACCACTCAGGAGTCGCGTTGATGAGCGCACCCGTGATTACCACCTTGCTGGTGGCCAACCGTGGCGAAATCGCCTGCCGCGTGATGCGCACCGCCAAAGCCCTCGGACTGACCACCGTCGCCGTGCACAGCGCCACCGACCGCGAGGCGCGACACAGCCGTGAAGCGGATATTCGCGTCGATCTGGGCGGCAGCAAAGCGGCCGACAGTTACCTGCAAATCGACAAACTGATTGCCGCGGCCAAGGCCAGCGGCGCGCAGGCCATTCATCCGGGGTACGGTTTTTTGTCCGAGAACGCCGGGTTCGCCCGCGCGATCGAGGCGGCCGGGCTGGTGTTCCTCGGTCCGCCCGCCTCGGCCATCGACGCCATGGGCAGCAAGTCCGCCGCCAAAGCCCTGATGGAAACGGCGGGCGTGCCGCTGGTGCCGGGCTACCACGGCGAAGCGCAAGACCTCGACACCTTCCGTGAGGCGTGTGAACGCATTGGTTATCCGGTGCTGCTCAAGGCCACGGCCGGCGGCGGCGGTAAAGGCATGAAAGTGGTTGAGCATGTCGGTCAGTTGGCGGAAGCCCTCGCCTCCGCGCAACGTGAAGCGCAATCGTCGTTCGGCGATTCGCGGATGCTGGTGGAAAAGTACCTGCTCAAGCCGCGCCATGTGGAAATCCAGATCTTTGCCGATCAGCACGGTCATTGCCTGTACCTGAACGAGCGCGATTGCTCGATTCAGCGACGCCATCAGAAAGTCGTCGAAGAAGCCCCCGCGCCAGGCCTGACGCCTGAGCTGCGGCGAGCGATGGGCGAAGCGGCGGTCCGTTCGGCGCAAGCGATCGGTTACGTCGGCGCCGGCACCGTTGAGTTTTTGCTGGATGCTCGCGGTGAGTTCTTCTTCATGGAGATGAACACGCGGTTGCAGGTTGAGCACCCGGTGACAGAAGCCATTACCGGCCTGGATCTGGTTGCCTGGCAAATTCGCGTTGCCCGTGGTGAGGCGCTGCCGATCACCCAGGCGCAAGTGCCGCTCAACGGGCACGCCATTGAAGTGCGGCTGTATGCCGAAGACCCGGCGAACGACTTTTTGCCGGCGACTGGTCGCCTCGACCTGTACCGCGAATCCGCTGCGGGACCGGGGCGCCGGGTCGACAGCGGCGTTGCCGAAGGTGACGAGATTTCGCCTTTCTACGACCCGATGCTCGGCAAGCTGATTGCCTGGGGCGAGGATCGCGAGCAGGCTCGCCTGCGCTTGTTGAGCATGCTCGATGAGTTCGCGATTGGCGGCCTGAAGACCAATATCAACTTCCTGCGCCAGATCATTGCCCACCCGGCGTTTGCCGCCGCTGAGCTGGACACCGGTTTTATCCCGCGTTATCAGGAGCATTTGCTGCCCGTGCCGGGGGCGCTGAGCGATGCTTTCTGGCATACCGCCGCACAGGCCGTTGCGCAAAGTTTGCCGGCGGACGATACACAGTCGCCGTGGGCGTCAGCCAGTGGTTGGCGTGCCGGCCTGCCCAGCGAGATCACCCTTCACTTGAGCTGTGAGGGCGAGGATCGCGCACTGACCTTGAACGCAGATGGCAACGTAAGGCTTTGCGGCGAAACACTGTTGATCGAACACGACGGTGTTCGTCGCCAGGTACGAGCGATTCGTCGGCATGACGCGGTGTATTTGCAATGGGATGGCCAGTTGCGCCGCATCGAAACGTACGATCCGATCAGCGCCGTGGAAGCTAGCCACAGTCATCAGGGCGGGCTGACCGCGCCGATGAACGGCAGCATCGTCCGCGTGCTGGTCGAGGCCGGACAAACCGTCGAAGCGGGCGCTCAGCTCGTGGTGCTGGAAGCCATGAAAATGGAGCACAGCATTCGTGCGCCCCATGCGGGCGTGGTCAAGGCGCTCTATTGCCAGGAAGGCGAAATGGTCGGCGAAGGCAGCACGCTGGTGGAACTGCAAGAGCTGTGAACAAGCCGATCGATCCGACGGCAGACGCGGATCGATCGGCCTAGAAACGTGCCGTTGCCTGGACCACGACACCGAGGATTCGGCATTCGTCGGTGAACAGCGCTTTCGGCCAGGTCGGGTTGAGCGGCACCAGGTAACGCTGGCCGCCCTCTTCGTCGAGTTTGCGAAAAATCGCTTCGTCGCTGTCGGGCCACTGCGCGATGACCAGTTTGCCCGGCAGCGCCTCCGCTGCCGGATCGACCAGGATCAACATCCCTTCGGCCACGCTCGGGCCGCTGGGTGCCGTCATCGAATCGCCGGCCACCGTCAGCCAGAACGCGGCGCCACGGGCGTGGTAATCCGTCAGTTCGAACCTTTGCTTGCCTGAGGCGGGCGCATAGGCGGTCTGATCGCTCTCGCGCGCTTCGCACGGGGTACGCCAATCACTTACCGGGTAGCGGAAGTACGGGTTGTACTTTTGCGCCAGCGGCATTTCGTCCGCAGGCGTCAGCTGCGGCTCGCGGATCACCAGCTCCACTTCCAGAAATTCCATGCCCAGCGCTTGCAGCACACGGTTCATTTGCGTAATGCCCGGCTCGCGACGTTTGTTCAGCCAATGACCGATGCCGCCCTGGGACATGCCGACGCGCTCTCCGAGCTCTGTTTGAGTGATTTTGAGTTCACTCATTTTGGCCTTGACCAACTCAATCCATTTATCCATGTGCGGCACCTTACGCGGGAGCCTGCGGCCCGCAAAACACATATTGTAGTATTAAAATTCAAGTCACAATTACGGATCGTACTATCCTGAGCGGACGGACTTTCAATCCAACACGGAGTGGCCCCTCACGATGAACATCAACAGCAAAGACCTGCCCGATCTGCAAATGGACACCACCTTCACCTCGCCCCAAGGCACCGCCGCGGCCCAGCGAGCGCTCGACTATTACTTGAAACCAACTGTTTCAGAACCTCAGGCCGATGAGCGTTTTTTCGATGTCAGGCGCCACCTCAGCGGCGAGGAAGCGCTGGTGCATGCCTCGGATCTGTTGCGCTGCGCCGCGGCGACAGCCTTCAAAGCCGCCGAAAACCTGCAAGGCGCGAGTCGTGATCTGGCGTTCTCGGTGGTGCACATGGTGGATATGGCGCGGGCGATGGTCGACCACTCGCTTGACGGCGATGAGGCCTGAGCCACGAAAGCTCAAACGGACAGGAAAGAATTTTCCAATCGAGCAGATAAAAACATTTGACTTGCAAATGATAATGATTATTATTGCAAGCAACTGGTCGCGAGATCAGTCGATAGACCAGAGACCTTAGGTCGGTCTTCTGGACTATCTCCTCATCAGGCTAATCACGGTTTTTGACCCGGCTTTTTGCCGGGTCTTTTTTTGCCCGTTTTTCGGGCTTGTGTCTTCAGGCTAATGAAGTCTTTGGGTGCTGCAAATTCGATGGCGCGGATAATATCAAAAGAATATCGGTTGGCAAGCCGAGCCCGGCCACATTGGGTCAAACTAACGACAATTAGCACTTGAGAATCAATCGCACAGTCTCTAAGCTGCCTTCGCGTCATGGAGGACGCCCCCCCGCGATTCCCCTCGGTTTCACCGCTGTCTTGCGTGTAAAGTAGCCGCCATAAAAATCATATTCAGGATTCGATTATGACTGTGGCCAAATCTTCATTCGATATCAGCGCCAACTTCGACAGCGGCAATATCCAAGTCATCGACATCAGTAATCCGCTCAATCCGGTGCTGGCCATCCGCCCGGATACACGCAGCGCGCATTTTCAGTGGTTCCACTTCAAGGCCAGCGGCCTGCATGTTCATCAGGAACACTGGTTTCGCCTGGTCAATGCCAGCCAATCGACCTACAGCAAAGGCTGGCCGGGCTATCAAGCGGTGGCGTCGTACGATCACGTCAACTGGTTCCGCATCCCCACCAGTTTCGAAGGCGACAGCCTGCGCTTTTGCCTCGAAGCCGAGCAAACCCACGCCTGGTTCGCCTATTTCGAACCTTACAGCCGTGGCCGTCACGATTGGCTGATCGGGCAAGCGCTGAGCAAGGCTGGCACCGAACTGCTGGCGACCGGCAAAAGCGTCGAAGGCCGTGACATCCAGTTGCTGCGCAAAGGCAGCGGTGCCGAAGGCCAGCGCAAGATCTGGATTATCGCCCAGCAGCATCCGGGCGAGCACATGGCTGAATGGTTCATGGAAGGCGTGATTGAGCGCCTGGAACGTCAGGACGATCCGCTGCTGAACAAACTCCTGGCCAGCGCCGATCTATATCTGGTGCCGAACATGAACCCGGACGGCGCCTTCCACGGGCATCTGCGCACCAACGCCATGGGCCAGGACTTGAACCGCGCCTGGCAGAGCGCCAGTCAGGAAATCAGCCCGGAAGTGCTTTTCGTCCAGCAACAGATGGAAAAATATGGCGTCGATGCGTTTATCGACGTACACGGCGACGAAACCATTCCTCACGTGTTCACCGCCGGCTGTGAAGGCAACCCTGGCTTTACGCCGCGCATCGAAAAGCTCGAAGAGCATTTCCGCAGCCACCTGAAGCACACCACCAAAGACTTCCAGACCACCTACGGCTACACCCGTGACGAACCGGGTCAGGCCAACATGACACTGGCCTGCAACAGCGTCGGGCAGAAATACGACTGCCTGTCGCTGACGCTGGAGATGCCGTTCAAGGACCACGACGACCACCCGGACAAGCTCACCGGCTGGTCGGGCAAACGTTCGAAGCAATTGGGCAAAGACGTGCTGACCACTCTCGCCGACATGGTCGATACCCTGCGCTGATCGCCCTCCCCTGTAATGACAAAAGATCGCAGCCCGCCTGCGATCTTTTGCTTTGAGGGTCAGCCGTGATCGCGCCCGCGCAACATGCTCTCAAGCACCTCATCACGGCGCACCCAGCCATGAAACAGTGCCGCCGCCAAGTGCACCAATACCGTCAGAAACAGCAGATAGGCCAGATAACCGTGGGCCTTGCGCAACAACGCAAACAGCTGTGCATCGGCCGGCACGATTGACGGCAAATGCACTGAGGCACTGAGCATCACCGGCTCGCCCGAAGCGCTGATCATCGCCCAGCCGAGCAGCGGCAACACCAGCATCAACGCGTACAACAAGACATGGGAGCCCTTGGCTGCCAGCACTTGCCAGCCCGGCAGATCATCGGGCAGCGGCGGCTGGCGCGTGGTCCAACGCACCAGCAGGCGCACGATCACCAGCGCCAGAATCGCGATACCCAAGGGCTTGTGCAGATGGATCAGCCACTCATGGCGAGACGACACCGAAGTGACCATCCCGGCGCCGATAAACAGCATGGCGATGATCATCAGCGCCATCAGCCAGTGCAACAGGCGCGCCAGCAAGGCGAAATGAGTCGGTTGAGCGCTCATGGACGAGCCTCCTGTTTGGCCGCGGGCAACTGGCTGACTTCGCTGGTGCGACGCAGGTAGGAATCGGCGTAACCGGCGGAACGCGCGGCAAGCAATGGATCGTCAGAACCTTGAATCCCGGCCGGCAACACCAGCGGGTCGTAGTTGATGTCGCGACACTCACCACTGAGCTGCGGCTGGGTTTTCTCCAGCACCAGCGTACCGGCGTTCAGCACCTTGCGCCCGACGGGCCAGGATTTGCTGGCATCGTTTACCGGATCGCCGGCGTTGGCCAGGGTGATGTTCAATTGGAAGCGCAATGGTGCAGCAGCCAAGCGTTGCACCAGATCCTTTTCCAGAAAGTCCGCGCCCTCAGGGGCGGTGGCACCTGCCGCGTCCTGCGCCAATGGCGTCATGCTCCAGCGCACTGCCTGCTTTTTACCGCTGGCGTCGACCAGGTAAAACGCATTGACGCTGTTATAGGTTTCAGTGGCGTAACTGGCCGACGGCTTGGCGGCCTTCACCCACGTCAGGAACGGCACGGCTTCCGGGTGCGCAGCAAAGAATGCCGGGACCTTCGTCGGGTCGGGCTTACCGGTGGCCGGATCCGGTGACTGCGCCTGCTGCAATTGGTAGAACGCTTCGGGAGTGGCCACCGGGAACACCGGCATGCTGTTCATCCCGGTGCGCCATTGCTGGCCGTCCGCCTGAGTGAAGCGCAGCGCCAGACTGCGGATCGGCACGGCGCTGTCCGGCGCATACGGGTTGCCCGCCGGCAAGGCGAAGCGTCCGACCACCGGCGTCTGTGGTTGATTAAACACCTGCGCAGTAGAAAACGCCCGAGCCTCGCCACTGCTCTCGAAATGGCCGATCACGCAGACGCCCTTGGCGTGGTTGCGCCGAAAACCATGATGCACGCCGTTGTTCTTTTCCAGCACATCGACCAGGGCCTTGGGCGTCAATCGCTGTGGGTCGAAGTTGCCATGCACGTAGGCCATCGCCCCGGCAACGGCGGCGACTACCACGGCGATGCCGCCCAGACGCAAAACCAGACTCGCGGCACTCAATGGCTGGCGCGGTGGCCTGCCGGGCGGTGAGGTGTGGGGAGACGAGCGATCAACCATGAAACTCTCCAGGCCAACGGCCATAGGTAGGAAGAATCAGCAAGACGCGCGCCGTCAGGGTTTATTCCATGGCGCAGTGTTTATTTTTCCGAACGTGGAATAACCTCCAGTGACGGACGTCTTCCTAGTCCACAGCGTAGTGACTAGTAGAATTTCATGAGCGAATTCGACGAACAGTTGAGAGAAATCATTCCGCGGCTGCGCCGCTTTGCCGTGTCCCTGACGCGCAACAGCAGCAGTGCCGACGATCTGGTCCAGGCCAGCCTTGAACGAGCGCTGTCAGCGTGGGGCGCCAAACGCACCGACGGCGATTTGCGCGCCTGGTTGTTCGCGATCCTGTATCGGCAATTTCTCGATGCCCATCGCCGCGCTCGGCGCTATGCGCGAATGCTCGAATTCTTCACCGGGCGCGAGGATGCCGAACCGTCGGTAGAGCGCACCGTTATCGCCCGCTCGACCCTGCAAGCCTTCGATCGCTTGCCCACCGAACAACGCGCCCTGCTACTGATGGTGTCGGTGGAAGGCCTTGCCTATAAAGAGGTCGCCGAGATCCTCGGCGTCCCGACCGGCACCGTGATGTCGCGCCTGTCCCGCGCCCGCCAGGCCTTGCGCCAACTCAGCGACGGCGAAATCAGCAGCCCTTCTTTGCGGATACTCAAATGATCAGCCTGCCTCCCAGCGAGCGTGACTTGCACGCCTACGTCGACCACCAGCTCAGCGACGCCGACCGGCGCGTGCTGCAAACCTGGCTGGCCAGCCACCCCGAGGAAGCGGCGCAAGTGCGCGCCTGGCAGCAGGATGCCCAGCAGCTGCGCGCGGCGCTCGGTGGCGCCTTGCAGCAACCGGCCAATCCGGCACTGGATCCGGTGCTGATCCGCCAGCGCCGCCGGCAGCAATCCCGACGCCATCTGGCCAGCGCGGCCGTGTTGCTGATCGCGGTCGGCATCGGCGGCTTCAGTGGTTGGCAGGCCAGGGAAATGACCCTCGCACGCCCCACCGCGCTGCCAATGACCGACGCCTTGCAGGCTTATCGGTTGATAGCCCAACAAGGGATGCTGCCGGCTGATTACCAAGTCGACGATGACGGCGACATGCAGCGCTGGCTCGACGGTTATTTCAAGCAGGCCGGGCGCTTGCCGGATCTCAAAGACGCCGGGTTCGAGCCGGTCAGCGGGCGTTTGCTGAGCACCGACGAAGGTCCGGCGGCGATGGTGATGTACGAGGATGGCAACGGCCACAAAGTGAGTTTTTACGTGCGCCCGCCGGGGCCGAAGAATACGTTCCTGCCGCGGGGCAGTCGCAACGATGGCGATTTGCAGGCTGACTATTGGTCCGGTGCCGGCTACAACTATGCGCTGGTCAGCCCGACGGACTCACCGGCGGCGCAGTTGCTCAAGCAATCACCACCGTTCTGAAATACCACCCTGCACTCGTCAGCTCTTACATTCGGGATCGTGCATATTTCATGGAGCTGGCGCCCGAGCTCTGGTTAAACTGGGACCGCCGCGCTCCCGGTGGAGCCGGCCCAATCAACCAGGAGTCTGCCCCGCGTGCCCGCCCGACCGACCAGACGATCACGATTGAGCCAACGCTGGCCGGTGTTGCAGCGCTTGTTCGGCAAGGGCCTGGCCGCCAGCGCGGCGCCTGATGGCAATGCCCGGTCGATCCGCGAATATTTCCGCGACAAGGCCCACCAGCAGGGTTACACCCTCAGCCGCAGCCAGCAGCAGGTGATTGACTGCATGGCGCAGCAGGCCAGTATTTTGCTCGACAGCCGCGCGCGCACGCCGCCCAGCCTGTATCTGTACGGCCCGGTCGGGCGCGGCAAGAGCTGGCTGCTCGACGGTTTTTTCCAGGCACTGCCGATCACCCGCAAACGCCGCCTGCATTTCCATCAGTTCTTCGCCCAATTGCATCAGGACATGTTCCGCCACCGTCAGTTGGAGGACGCGCTGGAGGTCACGCTCGACGAATGGCTGCAAGACTGCCAGGTCCTGTGTTTCGATGAGTTTCATGTCCACGATATCGGCGACGCGATGCTCATCAGTCGCCTGTTCAAGGCATTGTTCAAGCGCCGGATCGTGCTGTTACTGACTTCCAACTACGCGCCGGAAGGGCTGCTGCCCAATCCGCTTTATCACGCCCGCTTCAAGCCGGTGATCGAACTGATCAATGCGCGTATGCAGGTGATGGAGGTGGGTGGTCCTCACGACTATCGCAGCCAGGCCCGGCGCCATGCGCATCAGCGGTTCACCCAGGGACATTACGTCTGGCCCGCCACGCCGGCCCAACGCCAGGCCCTGAACGTGCCGCCGGACACCGCGCCGGCCCTGACGCTCGCGGTCGGCACCCGCCACCTGCAGGCGCGCTTGTGCGAAGAGCGTCGGGTCGGTTTTACCTTCGGCGATCTGTGCGAACAGCCGACGGCCGTCATGGATTACCTGCAGCTGTGCCAGCGTTTCGATCAGTGGATCATCGATGGCTTGCCGGCACTGGATGGCTGCCCCATCGCTGTGCAGCAGCGCTTCATCAACCTGATCGACGTGCTTTACGATCAGGACAAACACCTGACTTTGCTTGGCCGATTGCCGTTGTGCCAGAGCCTGGCAGGCAACGCCATCGACCTGGCGCGCACGCGCAGTCGGTTGGGGCAATTGCAGGAAACTCCCAAATCAGCCTGACACCCGGCCCCCTGTAGGCCTTCGCCTGCTCGCGATAGCGCTCTTTCAGATGCTGATGATGTGACTGACAAACCGTTTTCGCGAGCAGGCGAAGGCCTACAATATCTGCTGTGATTCCAGCATCGCGTTAAATCCGTCATTCGCTTTGCCGTTATCATGTCGCCCATCCCCAGCGCCCAGGCGCCGTTCCACTGATCAATAGCGAACCTCACCATGCACACCCTTGCTCAATTGCGCGCCGGCGAGCTGTCAGGCATTACGCGGCTGGATCTGTCCGGCGGTCTGACCGAATTCCCGCGCGAGATTTTCGATCTGGCTGACACGCTGGAGGTGCTCAACCTCAGCGGCAACGCCCTGGATCGCCTGCCGGATGACCTGCATCGACTGACTCGCCTGCGCGTGCTGTTCTGCTCCGACAATCTGTTCACCGAACTGCCCGCGTGCCTGGGCCGGTGTACGGCGCTGACGATGATCGGCTTCAAGGCCAACCGCATCGACGACGTCCCCGGTGCCGCCCTGCCCCCGCTGCTGCGCTGGCTGATCCTGACCGATAACTGCATCGAGACCCTGCCGAGCGAACTCGGTGAACGGCCTCACTTGCAAAAACTGATGCTCTCGGGAAATCGGCTACAAACGCTGCCCTCGTCGCTGAGTCATTGCCTGCGTCTGGAACTGATCCGCGTTGCGGCCAACCGCCTCACGGAGCTGCCGCACTGGCTGCTGACCCTACCGAGCCTGACGTGGCTGGCCTACGCCGGTAATCCTCTGGAAACCGAAGCTGACGCCGCCGCCCTTGAAGCCACACCACGCATCGACTGGGCGGCGCTGCGCCTCGAAAAACAGTTGGGCGAAGGCGCGTCCGGGGTGATTTCCCGGGCGCAGTGGCAGCGCGGCGATGGCGTTTCTGTCCCGGTGGCGGTGAAACTCTACAAAGGCCAAATGACCAGTGACGGCTCGCCGCTGCACGAGATGAACGCCTGCATCACCGCAGGTCGGCACCCGAACCTGATCCGGGTCGAAGGGCGCATCGTCGACCATCCCGATGGGCAGCAAGGGCTGGTGATGCAGCTGATTGATCCGAGTTATCGCAACCTCGCCGGACTGCCCAGCCTCGCGTCTTGTTCGCGCGATGTTTACGCCGACGACCTGCGCTTGAACACCGGCGTCGCCTTGCGCATTGCCAAGGGCATCGCCTCGGCAGCCGGACACTTGCACGCGCAAGGCATCACCCACGGCGATCTCTACGGGCACAACATTTTGGTCAACGATCAGGGCGATTGCCTGCTTGGGGATTTTGGTGCGGCGTCGTTTCACGCCACCGCAGACAGCCCGCAAAGCCGTGCCCTGCAACGCCTTGAAGTGCGCGCGTTCGGTGTGCTGCTGGGGGAATTGCTGGCGCGCATCGACGCGGGGTTCAGTGTCGAGCGGCGTGTGGCGCTGGAGGAACTGGAGCGGCGCTGTTGTCAGGCCGATGTGCTGGGGCGGCCAGGTTTCAGCGAAATCAGCGAGGTGTTAGAGGGTCTGTGACCGCTGCGCGGTCATTCGCGAGCAGGCTCGCTCCCATAGTTGAAATACCTTCCAATGTGGAAGCGAGCCTGCCCGCGAAGAAGTGCTTACTGGCGAAACAGATCAGCCCGCCAGACCGACAAACATGTCCTGCACATCGTCATGGTTGTCGAGGCCTTCGAGGAACGCTTCGACTTCTGCCATTTGCTCGTCGCTCAGGCCGCTGACCGGACTCTTCGGCTGGTAGCCCAGTTTCGCCGACAACACCGTGAAGCCCTGCTCCGGCAATGCTTTCTGCACGGCGTCGAGGTCGGTTGGATCGGTCAGGAACAGCGTTGCGCCCTCGTCACCCGGTTCGAAATCCTGGGCGCCGGCTTCGATCGCGGCCATTTCCGGATCGGCGTCAGGGGTGTCCGGCGAGGCTTCGATCATGCCGACGTGGTTGAACATCCAGGCCACCGAACCGGAAGCGCCCAACTGGCCCTTGCGGAAGGCCACACGGATTTCCGCCACGGTGCGGTTGATGTTGTCGGTCACGCACTCGACGATCAGCGGCACCTGATGCGGGGCAAAACCTTCGTAGGTGACGCGATGGTATTGCACGGTCTCGCCCAGAAGACCGGCGCCTTTCTTGATCGCGCGGTCCAGGGTTTCTTTTGGCATCGAGGCTTTCTTGGCCTGTTCGACCACCAGACGCAAATGCGCGTTGGTGGCGGTATCGGCACCGTTGCGGGCCGCGATGGTGATTTCCTTCACCAGCTTGCCGAAGATCTTGCCCTTGGCGTTGGCTGCCGCTTCTTTGTGTTTAACCTTCCACTGTGCGCCCATTACTCACTCTCTTGATCTGTGGCGCCGAGACATCTATTGGCCGACGCGTGGCGCAAGTTTATACGGCCTAAAGTCGGCAATCGACCAGAAAATGCCGGTGCCGGATCGACATCTTCACCAAACCCCGTAGGACTCTTCTGAAAAACCGCTTTGACATGACCATTCGGCCCGGCGGTTTCGTACCCTCTGTGGCCCGAATCGCCTGACAGAGCCCGCTCGATGCTCAATGACAAGGAAAGTCCCTTCACCCTCACCCTGACCGACAGCGGATTGCGCCTGCCGGTGTTGCGCTTTCGCGGTGAAGAAGCGCTCAACCAGCCGTATCGCTTTGACCTGCGGTTGATCGGCGTCGCCCCGGCGATTGCGCCCGGCACGCTGTTGCACCAGCCGGCCTTTTTGCACCTCAGTGCGCACCATGGCATTCACGGTCTGATCGCCAGTGCCAGTTGCGAGCATCGCGGCACGCATCGTGTCGGCTATCGCCTGAGTCTGGTGCCGCACCTGCAAAGATTGGCGCAAGGGAGTAAACGGCGCGTGTTCACCCAACTTAGCGTGCCGCAGATCCTGCAGCGCTTGATGGCGGAAAACGCCCTGCCGGGCGACGGCTACCGTATCGAAATGAGCGTGGGCCAGTACCCGCCACGTCCGTTTTGCGTCCAGTACGAGGAAAGCGATCTCGCGTTGATCCAACGCTTGTGCGAAGAAGAAGGCATTCACTATCACTTCGAACACGGCCCTGCCGGACATGTCGTGGTGTTTGCCGATGACAGCCTGAGCCTGCCGCAAGAACCACTCCCGCTGGCATTCAAGGCCGATGAGCAGACGCCGTCGCCCTGTGTCAGCGCGTTGTATCAGCAGCATCACGCCGCCCCCGTGGCTGCGCTGCCGCGGGTGCGTGACCGCGGGCAGCGAGCGGCCTATCAAGACGCTGCCAATCAGGTGGCCGCGGATCCGCCGCCCTTGAGGCCTTCGCCTGAACAATCTCACCTCGAACAGCGCAGCCGTCGTCATCTGCAACGACAGCGTTGTCGGTTGCGCTCCATCGAGGGCCGCAGCGACTGCTGTGCGTTGCGTAGCGCAGGCTTGCTGATGGTCACCGAACACCCGATCAGCCACTTCAACGAGCATTGGCGGATCACCTCGGTGCGCCATCAGGGGCAATCGCCGTCGATTCTTGACCCGACCTGCGTGGTGCAGCGCTATCACAACGACTTTAGCGCTCAACCCTGGTCAAGCGACTTCCGCCCGCCGCTGCAGCAACAACGCCCCAGCGTGGTCGGCTATCACTTGGCGCGCGTGCTCGGCGCGTCAGGACAGCCGGCGCAACTCGACGCGCAAGGGCGTATCGCCGTGCAACTGTGGCCGCAGACCGAGGCGCACGCTGATGATAGCGATGCGGTTTGGCTGCCCATCGCCATGACGCGGGTCAACGGGCGTATTGCGGCTGACGAGTTGCCCGGCGCCGGTAGCGAGGTGTGGGTCAGTTTCCTCGACGGCGATCCGGACCGGCCGATCATATTGCTCGGTCACTCGCGCAAGCTGCCGCCGCGCGAACCACCGTCCACTGGCGACAGCAGTCTGCTGCTCGACTGGCTGCTCAATGGCAGCGAACAGTAACCAGGGGGCGCTCAGCCTTTGTCGGCCTTGCCCGCGGCCGCGGCAAACTTCGCCAGCCGCACGTCCAGATGCCGTGGTCGGCGGCCATGGTCTTCGGCGCGCTCCTTGCGGCGAATGGCGTTGCGCACCAGCAGCGAACCCAGATAGCGGATCGGCTCTGGCGGGAAGTAGCCCAACGGACCATTGACCAGCGGCGAACGCGTCCACGGGTTATCCAGCCCTTGCACCAGCGACGCGAGAATCTGCCCGCCCATGTGACAGGGGCCGACCCCGCTGCCCGAATAGCCGAAGCCGTAAAACACATTGCCGCTACGGCTCATCTGGCCGAAAAACGGCAGACCGGTGACCGAGCGATCAGACGGGCCGTTCCAGGTCGCGTCGACTTTGACCTCGGAAAATGCCGGAAAGAAGTCGTCGAGGCTGCGCTTGAGCAACCCGGCATACGGTGACGGCTGGTCGAATACCGGCGACAGGCGACCGCCATAAGCGAAGGTATTGCCGCCCTTGCCGAGCATGATCCGACCGTCCGCGGTGTTGTGGTAGTAGTGCACGAAAATCCGTGAATCCAGCACGGTGACGCCACTGGTCAAGCCGATCTGCTGCAACAGGTCCGGACGTGGCTCGGTGATCAGCATGTCGCTGGAAACGATCGCCACGCTGCGCGCGAATTGCGGGAAAGCGCGGGCCATCCACGCATTCATCGCCAGCACCACGCGGTCGGCTATCACGTTGCCGTTCGGCGTCTGGATGCGCGCCGGGCGGCCCTCCTCCAGACCAGTCATCGCCGTCTGCTCGTGGATTTTCACGCCCAACTGCAGCGCGACGCGGCGCAAGCCACGCACCAGTTTGCCCGGTTGCACACTGGCCGCTGCGGGCGAAAACCAGCCCTCCAGGTGCTTTTGCGAACCGGCCATACGCTGCACATCGGCCAGCGGACGCTGGCTGAAGGAATTGATGCCGTTGCGCTCCAGCGCCGCAATCACCGCGTCCGTCGAACCGACTTGTGCTCGGTTGGTGGCGGTGTACAAAGTGCCGTCGAGACGGTACTCGGCATCGACGCCGTAATGCTCGCAAAACGCACCGATGGCATGGATGCTGCGCTCCGACTCTTGCACCAGGCGTACAGCTTCCGCGACGCCGAACAAGCGCTCAAGGGTGAAATACTTCGCCGACCACGACAGCGCGCAACCACCGTTACGCCCACTGGCGCCTGCACCGCAGATATCGGCCTCGATCAGCCGCACGTCGAGTTCGGGGTTTTGCTGCTTGAGCATGATCGCGGTCCACAGCCCGGTGTACCCGCCACCGACAATGCACACATCGGTACGCACGTCGCCCTGTAGCGGTGGACAGGTTTCGCTACGGTCAGCCAGCAAGGCCTGCTCCAGCCAGAACGGTCTCATGGGGTTTCTCCAGTCAGTTGGCCGCGCCACGACCTGCCGCACACCGCAGCAGGCCGCCGGGCAAGGGGTTCAGGAACGCAGCGGTTTGATCGTCAGCGGGCCATTGGGAATGGCGGCACGCGGCTCCATGACACCGACCGGGCGACTGTTCCAGTGCGGGATCAGCACCAACGCCGAGAACAGTGCACAGCCGGCGAACACGATGAACACCGTTACCGAATCGAAATAACCGGGCAACAATCCGCCCAGCACCGCCCCGACCGAACCACAGCCATTGACGAAACCGGCAGCCGTGGCGCCAGCCTTGGCTTTGCCGAAGTCGATGGCGGCGGCACCGCTGATCATCGAATCCGGACCGTAAAGGGTCAGGCCCATGACAAACAGCAACAGCACCACCAGCAACACGCTGCCGCTTTGCAACGCCGCCATGAACAGCGCCAGGGTCACGGTCAGCGCCAGCAGGCTCAGGACGCAGGCCGGCATGCGGCGGGCGCCGAACAGTTTGTCGGAGGCCAGACCGATCAGTATCGGTCCGAGCAATCCGGCCAGTTCGAACGCGGTGGGAATGATCGCTGCGCCGACCTTGCCGACACTGGGCATCTGCTCAAAGACAATCACCGGCCCCCACAACAGGATCGCGTAACGCGCCGGTTTCAACATGAAGTACGCAAGGCCAAGCACCAGCACCGTGCGGTTGCGCAGGATTTCCTTCAACGGCTCCCAAACGCTGAGTTTGCTGTTGGCGGCGGTTTCTTCAGCCGTGAGTAGCGGCTCCGGCTCCACCGCCGGCAAGCCGACGTCTTCGGGTTTGTTGCGCTGGAAGATAAAGAACAGCACCGCGACCACCGCGACCACCGCCGCGCTGGAAATGAAAGCGGCATGCCAACTGCCGATCAGCGTGTACGCCCACCAGCCGGCGAATGGCGACGCCACCAGCCCGCCGAAGGCGTAGCACGAACTCCATAACCCGAGTACGCGCCCACGTTGCTGCGCCGGGAAAAAGCTGCCCAGGTTCTTGCACAACCCCGACCATCCCGTCGATTGCGCCAACCCCTGAATCAACATGCAGGTGGCAAAGATCGGCAGCGTGGCGAAACTGCCCATCACCAGCGCGGCGGCGGCCGAAATCAGCAAGCCACCGAGCACCACAACCCGTGGGCCGAAGCGGTCGGCGAGCATGCCCCAGGTGAATTGGCCGATGGCATAAGACGCCAGATAAATCGCGTCGAGATTGGCCATGGTCATCTTGTCGAGCATGAAGCCCGGGTCTTCGGCGATGCCCAACTTGGCCACCGAAAACGCTTTGCGGGTGAAATAGAAAGCGGCGTATGCGAGCCAGGTGATAGCGAAAATCCGCACGCGCCAACGCGCAAGGGTGCCGATGTGCTTGTTCATGGTGGTTCTGACCTCAGGGTGTGAGTGTGCTGGCAGAATCGTTAAGAAAAACGCCTGTGTTTTTTATTGTTGAGCACTGCGCTACCAGCGCGTCCCTTTGCCGATAACGGTCAGATGAGTCCTGTTGCTGCACGCCCAGGCTCATGAGCCAATGCTGCTGCCCGAACGGGCAGTCAGCGATGGCGTGAGCCGATCAAAGCAATTACTGTTTAATAAATAAAATCGATTTATCGTATTTCACACATAAGCTCAGCTTGTTACTGAGTGGAGCTGCGCTCGTCATCCGGAGTCGCCATGTCCGTTTCCCACGCCCAACTCAAAGCCTTCCACGCCGTGGCCGTGCATGGAAGCTTCACCCGCGCGGCCGAGCGCCTTTACCTGACGCAACCGGCTATTTCCGACCAAGTGCGCAAACTCGAAGAACGCTTCGGCGTGCTGCTGTTTCACCGCAATAAACGCTCGGTGCGCCTGACCGACCTCGGCGAGCGGCTGCTCGCGATCACCCAGCGTCTGTTTGTGATCGAAGCCGAAGCTCAGGAGCTGTTGCAGGAATCCCAGGCGCTGCAAACCGGCAGCCTGATTCTGGCGGTGGATGCGCCGGTGCATGTGCTGCCGCAGATTGCCCGTTTCTGCGAGCGCTATCCGGGAATCAGCGTGAAGATTGAGACCGGCAACACCGATGAATCGCTGTTTCGCCTGTTCAATTATCAGGCCGATCTGGCGCTGCTTGGGCGTGATGTCAGCGATGAGCGCTTGCTGTGCGTGGCGCTGCGTAACGACCCGATGGTCGCGTTTGTTTCACGCAACCACCCGTGGGCCGATCGCGCCTCGATCTGCCTGGCGGATCTGGATGACACACCCTTGGTGTTGCGGGAACACGGTTCGGTGACGCGACAGACGCTGGAGGAGGAAATGGCGCGCACCGGGTTTCGCATTCGCCCGGCGATCCAGGTTGAAGGCCGGGAGGCGGCGCGCGAGGCGGTGGTCGTGGGGATCGGCGTCGGCGTGGTTTCCGCTGCGGAGTTTGGCGCCGACTCGCGGGTCTGCGCCCTGCCGATCACCGATTGCACCCGGCGCCTGACCGAGACGCTGGTGTGCTTGCGCGAGCAGAGTTCGCGGCGAGTGGTGGCGACGTTTCTCGATATGGTGCGCGAAAGTCTCATGTAGGCAGCATCGGCGCCTGCTCGCGAATAAGTCGCCTCGGTCTTCAGTCAGGGGCCAGGTCAAAAAATGCCTGAATCAAGCGCAACTCGCGCCGCCGCTCCATGCAGCCAATCATGTGCCGGTTCACCAGCCCGTCCCCGGCAAGCGCAATCGCCACCACGCGCGGGTCGTGGCTGACTTCCACCGAAGACACCACTCCGACACCCAACTCAGCCGCCACTGCTTCGGTGACGGCCTCGCGACTGTCCAGTTCCAGCAACACCCGGGGATGAATCGAGGCCTGGGCGCAGGCCTCGTCGAACGTGCGACGGGTGATCGAACTCGGCTCGCGCAGCACCATGATCACCTGATCCAGCTCCTTGAGTTGCACCTCAGCGCAACGCGTCGCCCAAGGATGCGCCGCCGGCACCAGGGCGCAGATCCGCGACTCGCTGAGCGCTTGCAGATGCAGGCCTTTGCGTGGCTCGACCTGCGTCAGCACGGCCACATCGGCATGTTCCGAGAGCAGCGCTGCCAGTGTTTCCTGGGCATTGCCCAGGCGCAGATTCACCGTGATCCCCGGATAACGCGCACGCAGGCTGGCGAGCATCGGCATGACCATGTGCGGGCCGTCTGCCGCGACTTCCAGGCGGCCGGTCAGCAATTGGCGATTGGCTTCCAGCAGGGCCTGCGCCTCTTCCGCCAGACCGAACATGGCCCGGGTGATCGCTGCCAGTTTGGTGCCCTCCTCGGTCAGCTCCACCCGTCGCGCGGTGCGGCGCAGCAGGGTGATCTGGTAATGCTCTTCCAGCGCCTTGATGTGCCCGGTGACCGCCGGCTGACTGATAAACAACCGCGCGGCGGCGCGGGTGAAGCTGCCTTCCCGGGCCACGGCGTCGAAGGCGCGCAGCTGAAACAGGTTCATGAATAACCCTCACTGATGGCTGGCATAACAACAAACAATTTGATTGATGACACGGCGAATTGCAACGTATGCCCCGTAGCTTCATCCCACAGCGTTTTCGCGAGGACACACGAATGAGTACTGCCGCACCGATTCTGCTCACTCCCGGCCCGTTGACCACGTCGGCCCGCACCCGCCAGGCGATGATGGTTGACTGGGGCTCGTGGGATGACCGCTTCAATCAACTGACCGCCAGCCTTTGTGAGCAACTTTTAGCGATTCTCAACGGCGCCGCCAGCCATCACTGCGTGCCGTTGCAGGGCAGCGGCACCTTCGCCGTCGAAGCGGCCATCGGTACGCTGGTGCCGCGCGACGGCAAAGTGCTGGTACTGATCAACGGTGCGTACGGCAAGCGTCTGGCGAAAATCTGCGAAGTGCTCGGCCGCTCGTTCAGCACCTTCGAAACCGCTGAAGACGAACCCACCACCGCCGCTGACGTCAATCGCCTGCTGCGCGCCGACGCGGACATCACTCACGTTGCGCTGATCCACTGCGAAACCAGCACCGGCATTCTCAATCCGCTGGCGGAAATTGCCCAAGTGGTCGCGCAACACGGCAAACGCTTGATCATCGACGCCATGAGCTCCTTCGGCGCACTGCCGGTGGATGCGCAAAAAATACCGTTCGACGCGCTGATCGCCGCGTCCGGCAAATGCCTGGAGGGCGTGCCGGGGATGGGCTTCGTGTTCGCGCGCAAAGACTCGCTGACCGCAGCGGCTGGAAACTCGCACTCGCTGGCAATGGACCTGTACGACCAGCACGCCTACATGATGAAAACCGGGCAATGGCGCTTCACCCCGCCGACCCACGTGGTCGCAGCCCTGCATGAAGCGCTGCTGCAGTACCACGAAGAAGGGGGCCTGCCGGCGCGGCATGCGCGCTACGCCGCCAACTGTCAGGCATTGATGGAAGAAATGGGCAAACTCGGCTTGCGCAGCTTTCTGCCGGCGGCGATTCAGGCGCCGATCATCGCCACGTTTCATGCACCGCAGGATCCGCGTTATCAGTTCAAGGAATTCTATGAACGGGTCAAGGCCAAGGGTTACATCCTCTACCCCGGCAAACTCACCCAGGTCGAGACGTTCCGCGTCGGCTGCATTGGCCATGTCAGCCCTGACGAGATGCGCCAGGCCGTCGCCGCGGTGGGCGACGTGCTGCGCGAGATGGAAGTGCTGGAAATCTGAAGCCTTACCCCTGTGGGAGCGGGCTTGCTCGCAAATGCGGTCGCGCATTCAACATGGATGGCGACTGACATACCGCCTTCGCGAGCAAGCCCGCTCCTACACCGAATTTTATTGCCAACTCAGGAATGTGACTGCCATGAACTACACCAATCCAAGCAAGCTGCAAGCCGCCATCCTCGACTGGGCCGGCACCGTGGTCGATTTCGGCTCTTTTGCGCCGACGCAGATTTTCGTCGAAGCCTTCGCCGAATTCGACGTGCAGGTTTCCATTGATGAAGCTCGCGGGCCGATGGGCATGGGCAAGTGGGATCACATTCGTACCCTGTGCGATCAGCCACAAGTCGCCGAGCGTTACCGCAAAGTGTTCGGCCGCACGCCGAGCGACGACGACGTCACCGCCATCTACAACCGTTTCATGCCACTGCAGATCGAAAAGATCGCTGAGCATTCGGCGCTGATTCCGGGCGCGCTGGACACCATCGCGCACCTGCGTCAGCAAGGGATCAAGATCGGCTCCTGCTCCGGTTATCCGAAGCCGGTGATGGACAAAGTCGTCGAACTGGCCGCCCGCAACGGCTACGTCGCGGACCACGTGGTCGCCACTGATGAAGTACCGAACGGCCGTCCATGGCCGGCGCAGGCCCTGGCCAACGTGATTGCGCTGGGCATCGACGATGTCGCCGCTTGCGTGAAGATCGACGACACCGTGCCAGGCATTCTCGAAGGTCGCCGTGCCGGCATGTGGACGGTCGCGCTGATCTGTTCCGGCAATGCACTGGGCCTGGACTACGAAGCCTTTCGCGCACTGGGCAGCGATGAACTGGCCAGCGAGCGCAAGCGCATCCATGCCCAGTTTGCAGACGCTCGCCCGCATTACATGATCGACACCATCAGCGATTTACCTGAGGTGATTGCCGACATCAACCAGCGTCTGGCCAACGGTGAGATGCCGCAATCGAGCTGATTGCCCGGCGCGCCTGAGTAGAAAAAAACGTCAGTGTCGTTCGCGACACTGGCGTTTTTTCATGAAGAATGCGCAAACCGCTGACCCAGCGCAGGGAAAGGCCAATCAGCCTCAGGCAAATCCGCCAAAGCGGATTACAGTTAACCCATGCCGTCGCTCAAGAACGGTCGGTTTCATCCCCCTGACCTGTGAGGACACACCGTATGCCGTGGACAAGTTCAGAATCACGCTACAGCACCGTGTCGGTGTTGCTGCACTGGCTGATGCTGGTGTTGTTGGTGCTGGTGTACGCCAGCATGGAATTGCGCGGGTTCTTTCCCAAGGGCAGCGGCGGCCGTGCGCTGGTTCGCGAGATGCACTATCTGCTCGGCCTTACCGTGTTCGTGCTGGTGTGGTTTCGCCTGCTCGCGCGCAGCCTTGGCCCGGCGCCGAAAATCTTCCCCGCTTCGCCCGCCTGGCAGACCCTGTTGGCGCGGCTGATGCATTGGGCGTTGTACCTGTTCATGCTGTGCATGCCCATCCTTGGCTGGCTGATCACCAGCGCCGAGGGTCATCAAGTAATGTTTTACGGTTTCGACTTACCGCTGCTGGTCGGTGAAGACAAGGCGTTCGCCAAGCAGGTCGAAGGCTGGCATGTGCTGATTGCCACGCTCGGGTACTGGCTGATCGGCCTGCATGCGCTGGCGGGGATTTACCATCATTACGTGGTGCGCGATAACACGCTGCTGCGGATGATGCCCAAGCGCGGCTGAGCTCAGGGCGTCGTGGCAAATCCGCGTCGCCCTTGCAGGCCGCCCGTGTGGATGAAGACCAGACGCGTGCCGACGGCAAATCCGCCCGCTTCGACGTGTTGCTTGAGCGCCAGCAAGGCCTTGCCGGTGTACAGCGGTTCCAAGGGAACACCGCTGGCCTGCCCGGTCTGCTCGATGAAGGTCAGCAATGCCTCGTCAACCTTGGCGAAAGCGCCACGGCTGGCGTCGATCAGTTGATAGTTCGCCGCGGGGTCGTTGGCTTGCGCGAAGATCGACTCGATGTTCGGCGCCACGCCGTGATCGTCCGGCACCGCCAACGCGCCATACAGCGACCGCTTGCCATTGTCGGCAAGCGCCAGCCCGGCCAACGTCGTGCCGGTGCCACACGCCAGCCACCACGCGTCGAAATCCTCCCAGCCCAGGCTCGCCAACTGCGCATCGACCTGCTGTTTGATCGCGGCGCAACCGAGTGCGCCGGCCAGGCCACCACCGCCCTCGGGCACGGCATACACGTTCGGATATTGCATCAGCCACGGAATCCAGAAACCCGGTTGGTGCCGCGCGCGGTAGCCAGCGTAACCCAGCCAATGCAACTGCATGCCGAACGCTTGCAGATCCTGCACGGTCGGTGTGTTTTGTGGGTGTCCGCGCAGCAGCCCGACTGTCTTGAAACCCAGCCGCTTGCCCGCCGCCGCCAGCGCATGCAGGTGATTGGAATGCGCCCCGCCGAGGCTGATGATGCCTTCGGCGCCGGCACGGTCAGCGGCTTTAAGGTGCTCGACGAGTTTGAACCACTTGTTGCCGCTGATCAGCGGATCGATTTGATCAAGGCGCAGGACCGCAACTTCAATGCCGGCAGTGGTCAGCCAGTCGAGATGAAGGTATTGGAGGGAGGCTTGGGGTAGCCAGCCGGAGGAAGGCAAAAGCATGGGCGGCCATACGATCGGGACAGAGCCGGCATTCTAGCCATTCATGAACAGCCATCGCGAGCAGGCTCACTCCTACATTTGAAATGCGTTCACCTGTAGGAGTGAGCCTGCTCGCGATAGCCATTGGCACGCTAGGCCTGCGAAATCAAAGTTCTGCGGCGAGGCGCGAACCCTGATTGATCGCGCGCTTGGCATCCAGCTCCGCCGCGACATCCGCGCCGCCGATCAAGTGCACATTCTGCCCCGCCGCAACCAGACCCTCGTGCAGTTCACGCAGCGGATCCTGGCCTGCGCAAATCACGATATTGTCAACCGCCAGCAGCTGCGGCTCGCCGGTTTCGCCAATGCGGATGTGCAGGCCCTGATCGTCAATGCTCAGGTATTCAACGCTGTTGAGCATCTGCACCTGCTTGTTCTTCAGACCGGTCCGGTGAATCCAGCCGGTGGTTTTGCCCAGGCCGTCGCCGACCTTGGTTTTCTTGCGCTGCAACAGGAACACTTCGCGCGCCGGTGCATGCGGTGCCGCTTTGATCCCGGCCACACCGCCACGGGCTTGCAGTTGCGTATCGATGCCCCACTCTTTCCAGAACGCGGCGCGATCCTGGCTGGTGGCCACGCCTTGATGGACGAGAAACTCCGAGACGTCGAAACCGATGCCGCCAGCGCCAATCACCGCAACACGCTTGCCCACCGGCTTGCGCTCAAGGATCACGTCCAGATAGCTCAGCACCTTGGCATTCTCGACCCCGGGAATCGCCGGTACACGCGGGGCGATACCGGTGGCAAGAATGATTTCGTCATAGCCGCCCTCGACCAGTTTCGCCACGTCAACCCGGGTGTTCAGGCACACCTCGACGTTTGTGGTTTGCAGCTTGCGCTTGAAGTAACGCAGGGTCTCGAAAAACTCTTCCTTGCCCGGCACACGCTTGGCGATGTTGAACTGCCCGCCGATTTCGCTGGCCGAATCGAACAGCGTGACCTGATGGCCGCGCTCGGCGGCCACGGTCGCTGCGGACAAACCGGCCGGGCCGGCGCCCACCACGGCGATCTTCTTGATCTGCTGCACCGGCAGATAATTGAGCTCGGTTTCATGGCAGGCGCGCGGGTTGACCAGGCAACTGGTGAGCTTGCCGCCGAACGTGTGGTCCAGGCACGCCTGGTTGCAACCGATGCAGGTGTTGATTTCGTCGGCTCGACCTTCAGCGGCCTTGTTGACGAAGTCCGGATCGGCGAGGAACGGCCGCGCCATCGACACCATGTCGGCATCGCCTTCGGCGAGAATCTGCTCGGCAATTTCCGGTGTATTGATGCGGTTGGTGGTGATCAGCGGAATGCTCACCGAGCCGCGCAATTTGGCCGTGACCTTGCTGAACGCCGCACGCGGCACTTTGGTGGCGATGGTCGGAATTCGCGCTTCGTGCCAGCCGATACCGGTGTTGATAATGGTCGCACCGGCCTGCTCGATGGCTTTGGCCAGGGTAACGATCTCGTCCCAGCTGCTGCCGCCCTCAACCAGGTCGAGCATCGACAAACGGAAAATAATGATGAAGTTCGGGCCAACGGCTTCACGCACACGGCGGACGATTTCCACCGGCAGGCGCATGCGGTTTTCGTAGCTGCCACCCCAACGGTCGGTGCGGTGGTTGGTGTGCGCGGCGAGGAACTGGTTAATGAAATAACCTTCCGAGCCCATGATTTCGACGCCGTCGTACTCCGCGGACTGCGCCAGTACCGAGCAGGTGACAAAATCGCTGATCTGCTTCTCGATGCCTTCCTCGTCCAGCTCTTTAGGCTTGAACGGGTTGATCGGCGCCTGAATTGCGCTTGGCGCTACTTGCTTGGGACTGTAGGCATAGCGCCCGGCGTGGAGAATCTGCATGCAGATCTTGCCGCCCGCTTCGTGCACGGCGCGGGTAACGATGCGGTGCTTGAGCGCTTCCTCTTCAGTGGTCAGTTTGGCTGCGCCGGAGTACACGCCGCCCTCGTCGTTCGGGCCGATGCCGCCGGTGACCATCAGGCCCACGCCGCCACGGGCACGTTCAGCGAAGTACGCCGCCATGCGCTCGAAGCCGCCAGGTTTTTCTTCCAGACCGGTGTGCATCGAACCCATCAGGGTGCGGTTGCGCAGCGTGGTGAATCCCAGGTCCAACGGGGCCAACAGGTGCGGGTAATGAGCGGCGGTCATCGGTAACTCCACAACGAGCGATCACGGAAAAGGTGCGGGAGGTCTACGTCCCCGTCAGGCATGTGCGACAGACTAAGAGTCGCACTGCTGTCACTCAATGACCGTAACTGACAAGTTAATGATCCAAATGCGCAACACCCCTTGGCAAGCGCAGGCGCGCGCCCTACCCTAGTCGGCACACCCTGTACCCGGCTGTTGTTGGATTTCATGCGCAAACTTCTGTACCTGTTTTTTTCCATGGCCATCGTCGCCGCCCTGACCACCTACGCCATGTGGGCGGCAGACCGGCCGGCGGGCCATTACCTGTCGGACCTGCGCATCAAACTGGCGCTCGACCAGGGCACGCGCGCCGACCGCGGCAATCTGCTGGGCATCCAGCCCGAACTGTTTCCCACTGACTACCAAAGCCCTGAGCGTCTGCACCGCAAACTCGCAGCGTATTTTCAGCAAGCGCAGGATCAAGGCCTGTTGAATGAAAAGACCGTCGTCGTGCTGCCGGAAAACGTCGGCACCTGGTTGATGATCAGCGGCGAAAAAGACGAGTTGTATCAGGCCTCGACCGTGACCGAGGCGATGAACTGGCTGGCGGCAAGCAACCCCTTGCTGTTTGCGCGCGCCTGGCTCAGCGCCAAGGGCAGCGACCGGCTCAACGACGCGCACCTGCGGATGAAATCCACAGCGATGGCCAAGGATTACCAGGCGCTGTTCGGCGGGCTGGCCAAGGAGTTTGGCGTGACACTGGTGGCCGGCTCGATCGTGCTGCCGGAACCGAGCATCCGTGACGGTCAGCTCAAGTCCGGCAGCGGTGCGCTGTACAACAGCAGCGTGGTATTCGGCCGCGATGGCGTGCCGCTCGGCCAGCCGCAACGGCAGATGCACCCGGTGTTCGATCAGCGCGAGGTGATCGAAGGCGCGGACAAGCACCTGATCGGCGTGGTTGATACGCCCGCCGGACGTCTCGGCGTACTGATTGGCAGCGACAGCTGGTACCCGGACAACTACCGTCGACTCGACGCGCAAGGCGCGCAGTTGGTCGCGGTGCCGGCGCAGGTGTTCGGCCAGGACGCCTGGAACCAGCCTTGGCGCGGCTACAAGGGGTCGAGTACGCCGAAGTCGGTCAGCCTCAAACCCGGTGAAGTCAGCGAAGGCGAGGCCTGGCGTCGGCTGACCCTGACCGCACAACCGCCGAGCAGCCGCGCGATTGCCGGTGTCAGCGTGTTCCTGCGCGGGCAATTCTGGAATACCTCCGGCGCCGGCCAAAGCTTTATCAGCAGCAACGGACAGCAATTCGCCGATGGCGAGGCCCGTGGCGCGCGCATGTTGAATATCTGGTTGTAAGGCCATGAAGCCGCTGCCGATGCGCCTCGGGGATCTGTCGGTAGGCTTTGTCCACAGCCTCGCCGACGCGGTACGCAGTCATGCGCTCGATCCGCAGTCGCTGCTGGAACAATACGGCCTGGACCCCGCGCGCCTGGCCGAGGCCGGGGCGCGCTTGTCGATCCCACGCTACATGCGCCTGGGCCATGCGGCGATTCAGCTGACCGGCGATTCGGCGCTGGGCTTGCGCATGGGCCGGCTCAGTCGCCTGAGCCAGGCCGGACTGGCCGGTGTCACCGCCGCGCAAGCGCCGACCGTGCGCGAAGCCGCCCGTTGCCTGATCCGCTTCGAGGCGCTCTACGGTTCCAACTATCGAGGCCAGTCGAGCTTTCACGAAGACGCCAACGGCGCGTGGTTGCGCTTTTATTCGATCAGCCCTTACAACGCCTACAACCGTTTTGTGGTGGACTCGATCGTCTCCGGGTGGCTGCATCAACTCTCCAGCGTCTGCCACGAAGCGCTGCGCGCCGAACGCATCGAGATCGAATTCGCCGAGCCGGACTACCGCGAGGCTTATCACATGCTGGGCGATTGCCCGATCCAGTTCGGCGCCGACGGCAATCAGTTGCGCCTGAGCCTGGACAGCCTTGCACGGCGCAATCCCGAGCATTGTCCGAGTACCTGGCGACACCTGTTGCACCTGTGCGAACGCGAACTGGAGCAACTGACGCGAACCCGCAGCCTGCGCGAACGCATCATTCAGCTGTTGGGGCCGTTGCTCAACGGTGGACGGGAGCCGGAGCTGGAAGAAGTCGCGGCACGCCTGAAGCTGCCGACCTGGACGTTACGGCGCAAACTGGCCGAGGAAGGCACGCAGTTTCGCGCGATCCTCAACGACACTCGCCGCGACCTGGCGATGACTTACATCCGCGACACCGAACTGGCGTTCGGCGAGATCGCTTACCTGCTGGGTTTCGCCTCAGCCGAAGCGTTCCAGCGCGCCTTCAAACGCTGGAGCGGTCAGACGCCCGGCGAATTTCGCCGCAGTCACCGCAAGACAGCTTAGGAGCCGCTGCAAGCTGCAAGCTGCAAGCGAAGGCTAGAGCTCGGTGGCGTCGTCGGCGGGCTCGGGTTGGTCCAGTTCGTACGCCTGGTACTCGAGCAGCTCTTCTTGATATTCATCCATCGCGTAATCCCCCTGCCGCTCTCTTGAATGGGCCTGAGCCAATGCCCAGTGCCTCGAGCCTAACGCGCTCGTGTGAAGGAAAAGTGAAACCCGGCCTTCATGAATAAACGTAGCAGTGGGTCAGGAATTTATCGCGGGATTATCGTCGCGCGAATGTAACCAGATTTAAGCGGCCGCAAAAAAACTGTGGGAGCGAGCTTGCTCGCGAAGGCGGTCTTTCAGTCACATCGTGCTGAATGTACCGGCGCATTCGCGAGCAGGCTCGCTCCCACAGGGGTTGAGGTGCAGCTATTTTATTGGCCCGAAGCAGGCATCGCCGGAATCGGCTCGGACGGCGGCGGGATGTCCGGGTTGGCCGGCGGCGTGATGGTTTCGGTCGTCGGAGCGGGTTCCGCGCTCGGCGCCGGGGTGATCGGCACGGGCTCTGCGCTCGGCGCCGGGGTGATCGGCGCGGCTTCTGCAGGCGGAGCGACCGGTTCCGAGGACACTGGCGCGGTCTCGACGGGTGCGGGCGTCGGTTCTGCAGCGGGCGCAGGTGTCGCGGCAGGCTCAGGCGCCGGCGTTGAGGTTGGCGTTGGCGCCAGTGGTGCCGGCACCGCCTTCACCTCGGGCACGCCCAGGTCGGCCTTGGGTTTCTCTTCGATGTGCGCGGCCTTCTTCGCATCCGCCGGCAGGAACAATTCCACCAGCGTGAAGAAACGCTCATAGAACTTCTGCGACGTCACTGTCTCGCTGGCGACCTTGACCATCGAATCGTCGGACGAGCCGATCGGCATCGACACCGACCCCAGCACACCCACGCCGAGGCTGGCCGAGTTGTTGGTTTTCTTCAGCGCATAACGGTCCTGCAGGGCGTTGGCGAACATCGTGGCATGGTGCCCGCTGCTGCCGTCATCGGCGCAGACCACATTGAAGCTGATCTCCATGTGGGTGTCGCCGGTTTGCTGGAAACTCTTGTGGCCACTGACCAGCTTCGGGTCGCTACTGGTGATGATGTAGCCCTGACTGAGCAACGCACGACGCGCCGCCTCGCAACTCACCGCGTCGGTCACCGGGTAGTTGCGCGAAAAGGTGCCGGAATCATCGAAGTTCTCATGCTCATACATCGGCTTGTCTTTCGAACAGCCGGCAACAGCAGTCAACAACAGCGCCAATCCGACAACACGCATGGGAGTGGAAATCAACATTGAACATCCTGAGGAAAAACAGTGCGGGACGTATTGTGCAACAGATCTTCGCCCCGCGGCGTATGGATTAGTGTCTTGAAACAGTTACAACTCTATCGGCCCTGGGTTGCAGGGAAAAGTCGCAACGCCAGATGATCGATGAACACCCGTAATTTCGCGGTGGCATGGCGACTGGACGGCCACAGAACCCAGAACTGCCCGACGTGCTGCAGATGCGCGGCCAGCACTCGACACAACTGGCCTTGCGCCTCGGCTTCACGGGTCATGAAATCAGGCAGACAGGCGATACCCATGCCCGCCAGCGCCGCATGGCTCACCGCTTCGATCGAGGTGCTGACCAGCCGGGTCGGCAACCGCGGTTCAGCGGCGTCTGCTTCGCGTATCAGCGGCCAGGGTTCGAGCTTGCCGGTGGCGTGAAAAGTATGCCGAAGACAGGCATGCGTCGCCAGATCAGCGGGCGTTTGCGGCACACCGCGCTGCTGCAGATAAGCGGGGCTGGCCACCAGCACCATGTGAAACACCCCCAGCGGCCTCGCCATCAAGCGCGAATCCCGTGGTTTACCGGTGCGGATCACCGCGTCGAACCCTTCTTCGACGACGTCGACCATGCGATCGGTCAAGTCCAGATCAAGCTCTATCTGCGGGAACAACGCCATGAATTCGGTCAGGACCGGCATCACCAGTCCATGCACCTGCGGCAGGCTGATGCGTAACTTGCCACGGGGCTGGGCTGCGGCGTCGGACAACTCCAGTTCTGCCGCCTCGACCTCCGCAAGGATCTTGCGACAGCGTTGCAAAAACAGCGCGCCCTCACTGGTCAGCGTGATGCTGCGAGTGGTGCGGTGAAACAGGCGCACGCCCAGGCGCGCCTCAAGTCGGGCAATGCTTTTACCCACCGCCGACGATGACACCCCTTGCAGCCGGCCAGCCTCGGTGAAACTGCGCGTCTCGGCGACTTGGACAAACACCGAAATACTGCCCAGGCTATCCACACCTCCCCCAATTGACGACATCCGTGTCCGATATGTTCGGAACCATAACCTGTTTTTCGCCGATGTGCAGCGCCCTACCCTGTGCTCCTCGTCAACTCTGCACAAGGATGCCGGTCATGAACGACACACAACTCTGTGGCACCACGCTGACACCCGCTATCGACTCCGGCGCACGCCTGCCCCTGTCCGCACTGCTGGCCCTGGCCATGGCGGGATTCATTACGGTCATGACCGAAGCCTTGCCGGCGGGCCTGTTACCGCAAATGAGCAGCGGCCTGCACGTCTCTCAGGCACTGATTGGCCAGTTGGTCACGCTGTACGCGATCGGCTCGATACTGGCAGCGATTCCTCTGACCATCGCCACTCGCGGCTGGCGACGCCGCCCGTTGTTGCTGGCCGCCATTGCTGGGTTTGCCATCGCCAACAGCCTCACCGCCCTGTCGCAGTGGTACTGGCTGACGCTGATCGCACGCTTTATTGCCGGTGTATTTGCCGGATTGCTGTGGGCCCTGCTGGCAGGCTACGCAAGCCGCATGGTTGCCCCACACCTGCAAGGCCGGGCCATTACAGTCGCCATGCTCGGTGCACCGATTGCGTTGTCGCTGGGCATTCCCGCCGGCACCTTGCTCGGGACGCTGGTGGGCTGGCGGCTGAGCTTTGCGATCATGACCCTGTTGACGGTGATATTGGTGATCTGGGTACGTTGGCAAGTGCCGGACTTCGCCGGCGAACGTGAGGAAAAACGCCTGCCCTTGCGTCAGGTGTTTACCCTGCCGGGCGTGCGATCCGTCTTGTTGGTCACCCTTACCTACGTTGTCGCACATAACCTGCTGTACACCTACATCGCCCCGTTCCTGCAACCGTCCGGCCTTGCTGCCAATGTCGATCGGGTGTTGCTGGTGTTCGGCCTGGCGTCGGTGTTGAGCCTGTGGATCGTCGGCAACCTGATAGATCGCTGGCTGCGCGAAATGGTGCTGATCAGTGCAGGGCTTTTCCTGCTGTCGGCCATAGCGCTAGGTGTGTGGCGCGAATCGCCGAGCGTGATTTACCTCGCGACCGCTGTATGGGGATTGGCGTTTGGGGCGATGCCGTCGCTGCTGCAAACCGCCTCGGCAAAAGCCGCTGGGGATGCCGCCGACACTGCACAATCGATGCTGGTGACGCTATGGAATGTCGGAATTGCCGGTGGGGGACTGGTGGGAGGTCTGCTGCTGGCTGACCCAGGTGTGGGAGCATTTCCGTGGATAGTCACGGGGTTGCTGGGGGTGACGCTGTATACGACGCTTAGCGCACGCAACCACGGGTTTGCGGCTGCCGGGTAAGTTTTCCGGTTGGCATATACCCAGCACCCTGACGGTCGCTACGAAAAGCAAAAAAAAGCCCCAGGCCAATCGACCTGGGGCTTTTTTTACAGCGACAACTCAGTCAGCCATCAGTACCGCTTGATGTCCGCCTGGCTCTCCAACTGCTTGCGATACGCCGCAAAGTCTTGCTGACCTTCACGGGACGCGAGGAAGCGACGGTACTGCGCCTTCTCTTCATCGGTCGGCGCCGCCGCTTCGTTAACGCCATTGAGGCGCACGATCATCAGGCTACCGTCCGGCAACGTGACATTGCTGAACGTCGGTTTGTCCTTGGACGCCGGCTTAGGCATGCGGAACAGGGCCTGCAGCACGACCGGCTCGACACCTTCCTGACCACGGGTAGCCGCTTCGGTGACTTTCCAGCTCTGGCCATCAATCGCCTTGTCTAGCGGCGCCTTGCCGTCGCGCAGGTCAGCGATCAGCTTCTCGGCACGGGTCTTGGCCGCAGCGCTGGCGTGTTCCTTGGTCAGTTGCGCACGGATGGCCGCGCTCACGCTTTCCAATGGCAACTGGGCAGGCTTGAGGTGTTCCTTGGCACGCAGCACGATCACGGTTTCCGGGTCCAGCTCGATGGCGGTGCTGTTGGCGCCTTCATCGATGACTTCAGGACTGAACGCAGCAGTGACCACGGCGCGGTTGGCAGCAACCCCTTCGCCACCCTCGCGGCCGAACGGCTTGGAGGTGTGCACGGTAAGCTTCAAATCGGCGGCTGGCTGAGCCAGGTCGGACGCTTCGAACGCCGAATCTTCCAGTTGTTTGGTCGCTTCGACGAAACGCTGCTCGACCTGCGCGGCTTTCAGCTCGCGGGTCAGCTTGTCTTTCAGGCTGGCCAGCGTTGGCACTTCAGGCGCTTCCACACCCAGCAGCTTGATCAGGTGATAACCGAAATCAGTGCGAACCGGCTCCGACACTTGGTCTTTCGACAACGAGTACAGCGCTTTTTCGAATGCTGGATCGTAGACGCCAGGACCGGCGTAACCGAGGTCACCGCCATTGTTGGCCGAACCCGGATCCTGCGAGAACTCCTTGGCCAGCGCTTCGAACTTCTCGCCCTTGGCCAGACGCGCCTGGACTTCGTCGATCTTCGCTTTGGCCTGCGCTTCGGTGGTCTTGTCGTTCACTTCGATCAGGATGTGAGCGGCACGACGCTGTTCCGACAGGTTGGCGATCTCTTTCTGATACGCCGCTTGCAGGTCTTCATCCTTGACCGCGACCTGATCGAAGAACGAAGACTTCTTCAGTTCGAGGTAATCGATGATCACCTGATCCGGGGTCATGAACTCCTTGGCGTGTTCGTCGTAGTAAGCCTTGACCTCATCGTCGGTCAGCTTGACCGCCGCTGGATCAGCCTTGACCGTCAGGGTGGCGAAATCGCGGGTCTGTTTTTCCTGACGGGCGAAGGCCAGCACTTCGGCATCGGTCACGAAACCGCTGCCCGCGACACCGGCACGCAGTTGGCCGATCAGCATTTCCTGGGCCAGCATCTGGCGGAATTGCATGCGGTTGTAACCCAGTTGACGGATCACCTGATCGAAGCGCTCGGAACTGAATTTACCGTCGACCTGGAATTCAGGCGTTTGCAGGATCACCTGATCCAGCGCCGCTTCAGAGAAAGCGAATTTCGATTGTTCAGCGCCTTGCAGCAGCAGCTTGCGATCGATCAGGCCTTTGAGCGCCGACTCGCGGAGCATTTTTTCATCGAGCAAGGAAGCATCGAAGTCCTTGCCCAGCTGTTGCATCAACTGACGGCGTTGCATATCAACGGCCTGACTCAGTTCGTTCTGGCTGATTTCTTCACCGTTGACCTTGGCCGCCTCGTTGGTGTGAGTCGTGGCCTGGAAAATGGCGTCGAAACCGGTCAGGGCCATCAGTGCAACGATGACCCCGATAATGGTCTTGGCAATCCAGCCTTGTGAATTGTCCCTGATATTCTGCAGCATGCGTCCCCCAGAAACGGTTGAACTTCAATTTAGGCAACCGTGGAGCGTGGGTAGAATCCGGATAGAAGAAAGGCGCATCCGAGGATGCGCCTTCTCGTAACTGGCGGAGCGGACAGGGCTCGAACCCTCGATCCCGGCGTTACAGGTGCCTGTTCCAGCCACCTGCTCTACCGCTCCGCTGCCAAGTCAGGCTTGACCCCGACCCGGATGGGTAAAAACCTGAAAACTTAGTTAACAGCTTCTTTCAGTGCTTTACCGGCTTTGAAACCTGGCTTCTTGGCAGCCGGGATTTCCAGAGTCTTGCCAGTTTGCGGGTTACGACCGGTACGCGCCGGACGGTCAGTCACGGAGAAAGTACCGAAACCAACCAGAACAACGGAGTCGCCAGCCTTCAGAGCGCCAGTGACGGATTCGATTACAGCGTCCAGCGCACGGCCAGCAGCAGCTTTCGGGATATCAGCGGATGCAGCGATAGCATCAATCAGTTCCGACTTGTTCACTCTAAGTCCCCTTATATCTATTTTGAGATGATTCTAAGTTTTTTTGGTGAAAGCAAAAACGAGTGCTGAATGGCCTACAGACACTTAAGAGCCGCTTTATAACAAGGGCTCTAAAAAGCTGTCAAGGAAGCCCCCCAGGCAAAAACGTATTAATGCGTGCTAATTCTTTCCTTAGAGTCAGACTCACGTTTTTCGTCCTTGGCAACTATCTCCGGAGCCACATCCGGCAAGGGCTCCGGCGCGTATTGCAGCGCAATTTGCAGGACTTCGTCAATCCATTTAACCGGTTTAATCTGCAGATCCTGCTTGATATTGTCAGGAATCTCCTTCAGATCGCGCACATTCTCTTCCGGAATAATCACAACCTTGATTCCGCCACGATGTGCCGCCAGCAGTTTTTCCTTCAGACCGCCAATTGCCAGCACTTGTCCGCGCAAGGTGATTTCACCCGTCATGGCGACATCGGCGCGCACCGGGATACCGGTCAGTGCCGAGACCAGCGCCGTGCACATGCCTACGCCGGCACTCGGACCGTCTTTCGGCGTGGCCCCTTCCGGCATGTGAATGTGAGTGTCACGCTTCTCGTGGAAGTCCAGAGGAATGCCCAGGCTCTTGGCCCGGCTGCGCACGACCGTCAGGGCCGCGGTGATCGATTCGACCATCACATCGCCCAGCGAACCGGTCTTGATCAGTTGCCCTTTGCCCGGTACGACAGCCGCTTCGATGGTCAGCAACTCACCACCAACCTGAGTCCAGGCAAGGCCTGTCACCTGACCGACCTGATCCTGCTGCTCGGCCAGGCCGTAGCGGAATTTACGCACACCGAGGAAGTGTTCCAGCAAGTCAGCTGTCACTTTCACCGAGAAGCGTTTTTCCAGCGCATGTTCTTTGACGGCCTTGCGGCAGACCTTGGCGATCTGGCGTTCGAGGCCACGCACACCGGCTTCACGGGTGTAGTAACGGATGATGTCGCGGATCGCTTCTTCGTCGAATTCCAGCTCGCCCTTCTTCAGACCATTGGCAGCGACCTGCTTTGGCGAGAGGTATTTGACGGCGATATTGATCTTCTCGTCTTCGGTGTAGCCCGGCAGGCGGATGACTTCCATGCGGTCCAGCAAGGCCGGCGGAATATTCATCGAGTTCGAGGTGCACAGGAACATCACATCGGACAGGTCGTAGTCGACCTCCAGATAGTGATCGTTGAAGTTATGGTTTTGCTCGGGATCGAGCACTTCCAGCAACGCCGACGCCGGATCGCCACGCATGTCGCTGCCCATCTTGTCGATTTCATCGAGCAGGAACAGCGGATTGCGCACCCCGACCTTTGTCATCTTTTGAATCAATCTTCCCGGCATCGAACCGATGTAGGTCCGGCGGTGACCACGGATTTCCGCTTCATCACGCACACCACCCAGGGCCATGCGTACGAATTTACGGTTGGTCGCATGGGCGATCGACTCGGCCAGCGAGGTTTTACCCACGCCCGGAGGACCGACCAGGCACAGCACCGGGCCACGGATTTTTTTTACGCGTTTTTGCACGGCGAGGTATTCAAGGATGCGCTCCTTGACCTCTTCGAGGCCGTAGTGATCGGCATCGAGGATGTCTTCCGCCCGCGCCAGATCCAGACGCACCTTGCTCTGGGCCTTCCACGGCACCTGCACCAGCCAGTCGATGTACGAGCGCACCACGGTGGCCTCGGCGGACATCGGCGACATCTGCTTGAGCTTGTTCAGCTCGGCGGTCGCCTTGGCCAGCGCATCTTTCGGCAGGCCCGCGGCATCGATACGCTTTTTCAGCTCTTCGATTTCGTTGTGGCCTTCATCGCCATCGCCCAGCTCTTTCTGAATGGCCTTCATCTGCTCATTCAGGTAGTACTCGCGCTGGCTGCGCTCCATCTGCTTTTTGACACGGCCACGAATGCGTTTTTCGACCTGCAGCAGGTCGATCTCGGCATCCAGCAACGCCAGCACATGTTCGACGCGGGCCGACAGGTCGATGATTTCGAGGATTTCCTGCTTCTGCTCGATCTTCAGCGCCATGTGCGCGGCCATGGTGTCGACCAGACGCCCCGGCTCATCGATGCTGTTGAGCGACGACAGGACTTCAGCCGGGACTTTCTTGCCCAGCTGCACGTATTGCTCGAATTGCGACAGCAGTGTGCGCACGAAGACTTCGGACTCGCGCTCGGCGGCGTCGACTTCTTCGATCAGCGACACTTCGGCACGGCAGTGGCCGTCGACCTCGCTGAAACGCTCAACGGTGCCGCGCTGCTCACCTTCGACCAGCACCTTGACGGTGCCATCAGGCAGCTTCAGCAATTGAAGAACGGTGGCGATAGTTCCTACGCGATAGAGCGCGTCCTCACCGGGATCATCATCGGCCGGGTTTCTCTGGGCCAGCAGCAGGATCTGCTTATCGCCTGCCATCGCGGCCTCAAGGGCTTCGATGGACTTCTCGCGCCCCACGAACAGCGGGATAACCATGTGCGGATAAACCACGACATCACGCAATGGCAGGAGAGGCAATTCGATGGTTGTCTTCATGATTTCGCCTCTACGGCGGCCATATGGCCGTAATCAGATGGAATTAAGCTTGAAACCAAGATGGGGGCTGCCTCGAAAAAAAACAAGCGCAAAACGGCTGTAAAAAATGACATAAAAAAAAAGAGGCCCGAAGGCCCCTTCCTGTTGCAGCACAGTGGACACTTACGCGTCCGGTGCTGCCTTGGCCGTCGGCTCACTGTTTTCGTAAATATACAGTGGCTTGGACTTGCCTTCGATGACGCTTTCGTCGATCACGACCTTGCTCACCTCGGACTGCGAGGGGATTTCGTACATCGTGTCGAGCAGTACACCTTCGAGAATCGAACGCAGGCCACGGGCACCGGTTTTACGCTCCAGGGCACGTTTGGCGACCGATTTCAGCGCGTCGGAACGGAATTCCAGATCCACGCCTTCCATCTCGAACAGCTTGGCGTATTGCTTGGTCAAGGCGTTTTTCGGCTCGGTGAGAATCTGCATCAATGCAGCCTCATCCAGCTCGTCCAGCGTCGCAAGAACCGGCAGACGACCGACGAATTCCGGGATCAGACCGAACTTGACCAGATCGTCAGGCTCGACTTCACGCAGGGACTCACCGACTTTCTTGCCCTCTTCCTTGCTGCGCACTTCTGCGTTGAAACCGATGCCGCCCTTGGTGGAACGGTTTTGAATAACCTTTTCCAGACCGGAGAACGCACCACCGCAGATGAACAGGATGTTACGGGTGTCGACCTGCAGGAATTCCTGCTGCGGATGCTTGCGGCCACCTTGCGGCGGTACCGAGGCAACCGTGCCTTCGATCAGCTTCAGCAAGGCCTGCTGCACGCCTTCACCGGACACATCGCGGGTGATCGACGGGTTGTCGGACTTGCGGGAAATCTTGTCGATTTCGTCGATATAGACAATACCCATCTGGGCTTTCTCTACGTCGTAATCGCACTTTTGCAGCAGCTTCTGAATGATGTTCTCGACATCTTCACCCACGTAACCCGCCTCGGTGAGGGTGGTAGCGTCAGCGATGGTGAACGGAACGTTCAGCAAGCGTGCCAGCGTTTCCGCCAGCAGGGTTTTACCAGAGCCTGTCGGGCCGATCAGCAGGATGTTGCTCTTGCCGAGTTCGACGTCGTCAGCCTTCTTGTCACGCTGGTTCAGGCGCTTGTAGTGGTTGTACACCGCTACGGCCAAAACCTTTTTGGCACGTTCCTGACCAATGACGTACTGGTCAAGGATGCCGCTGATTTCTTTAGGCGAAGGCAATTTATGCGCGCTGCTTTCGGCCTGGGCTTCCTGCACCTCCTCGCGGATGATGTCATTGCACAGGTCGACGCACTCGTCGCAGATAAAGACCGAGGGGCCGGCAATCAATTTGCGCACTTCATGCTGGCTTTTGCCACAGAAGGAGCAATAGAGCAGCTTGCCGTTGTCCTCGCCGTTGCGGGTGTCAGTCATTCGTTCGATCCAAATCCGATAGGCTTGCAACACAAGATGAAGGCTATTGCGGGCTTTTTCAAGCCCGCTGCTGATCGGACGCGCCGATCAGGCCTGTTTTGTGCCGCTTATTTTAAGCTGGACGCTGGTTGATCACTTCGTCGATCAGGCCGTATTCCTTCGCAGCTTCTGCACTCATGAAGTTGTCGCGATTGGTATCGCGTTCGATTTCTTCCAGAGTACGGCCGCTGTGCTTGGCCATCAGCGTGTTCAGTCGCTCGCGGATGAAGAGGATTTCCTTGGCATGGATTTCGATATCCGAAGCCTGGCCCTGGAAACCGCCCAGTGGCTGGTGAATCATCACGCGCGAGTTTGGCAGGCAGAAACGCTTGCCCGGTGCACCGGCGGTCAGCAGGAATGCGCCCATGCTGCACGCCTGACCGATACAGGTCGTCGAGACGTTGGGCTTGATGAACTGCATGGTGTCGTAGATCGACATGCCCGCTGTCACCGAACCGCCCGGTGAGTTGATGTACAGATGGATGTCCTTGTCCGGGTTTTCCGCTTCAAGGAACAGCAGTTGCGCACAGATCAGGTTGGCCATGTAGTCCTCTACCGGACCCACCAGAAAGATCACTCGCTCCTTGAGCAGGCGCGAGTAGATGTCGTAGGCGCGTTCGCCACGAGCGGACTGCTCGACAACCATCGGGACCAGACCGCCTGCGGCCTGGATATCAGAGTTCTGCTGAATATAAGAATTACGGAACATGCTCTGCAGTCGCTCCCAAATAGTTATGTCTTGAATACGCATAAGCCAGCTCGAGAGCTGGCTTATGGTGTGCACTTCTAACGCAAAATCAATCAGTCGGCTGTTGGAGCTTCTACCGGCTTGACTGCTTCTTCGTAGGAGACCGATTTGTCGGTCACACTAGCTTTCTGCAGAACAGTATCCACAACTTGTTCTTCCAGCACAACCGAACGCACTTCGTTCAGCTGCTGCTCGTTTTTGTAGTACCACGACACGACCTGCTCAGGCTCCTGGTAGGCCGAAGCCATTTCCTGAATCATTTCGCGAACGCGAGCGTCGTCAGGCTTGAGGTCGAATTGCTTGACCACTTCAGCAACGATCAGACCCAGCACTACGCGACGCTTGGCTTGCTCTTCGAACAGCTCGGCCGGCAGTTGGTCAGGCTTGATGTTGCCACCGAACTGCTGAACAGCCTGCACGCGCAGACGGTCAACTTCGTTGGACAGCAGAGCCTTCGGTACTTCGATCGGGTTGGTGGCCAGCAGACCATCCATCACTTGGTTCTTGACCTTGGACTTGATCGCCTGACGCAGTTCACGCTCCATGTTCTTGCGAACTTCGGTGCGGAAGCCGTCGATGCCGCTTTCCTTGATGCCAAATTGAGCGAAGAACTCTTCGTTCAGCTCTGGCAGCTTAGGCTCGGACACGGTGTTGACGGTCACGGTGAACTCGGCAGTCTTGCCCGCCAGGTCGAGGTTCTGATAGTCCTCAGGGAAAGTCAGGTTCAGCACGCGCTCTTCGCCGGCTTTAGCACCTACCAGGCCTTCTTCGAAGCCCGGGATCATGCGACCGGAACCCAGCACCAGCTGAGTGCCCTTGGCGGAACCGCCAGCGAACACTTCGCCGTCAACCTTGCCAACGAAATCGATGTTCAACTGGTCTTCGTTCTGGGCAGCGCGATCGGCCACTTCGAAACGGGTGTTCTGCTTGCGCAGGATGTCGAGCATCTTGTCCAGGTCAGCGTCAGTCACGTCAGCGCTCAGACGCTCGACAGTGATGCCTTCGAAGCCGGCAACGGTGAACTCTGGGAAGACTTCGAACACGGCTACGTATTCCAGATCCTTGCCCGCTTCGAGCGACTTTGGCTCGATCGAAGGCGAACCGGCAGGGTTCAGCTTCTGCTCGACCACAGCTTCGTAGAAGGAAGACTGGATGACGTCGCCTACTGCTTCCTGGCGCGCATCAGCACCGAAACGGCGCTTGATTTCGCTCATTGGCACTTTGCCTGGACGGAAGCCAGCAATCTTGGCCTTTTGGGCAGTCTGCTGCAGACGCTTGTTGACCTGAGTCTCGATGCGCTCAGCCGGCACGGTGACGCTCATGCGGCGCTCGAGAGCAGTAGTATTTTCAACAGAAACTTGCATGGATATTCCTCGTTGCACAGACGTTAGCCGGCCGTTTCCGACCCAAGAATCAAGGGCATGCATTCTAGTGGGTCAAACTCAAGAAGTCACCCTACTGAAAACGGGTAAAAAAACAGCAGGCAATTTAGCGGGGGCGCCACACAAACGCAGCGCGCCCCACAGGCGAATACAACCCTTCGCGCCAAGGCTCTGTGCCAACCGCTTCTATATATAGAAGAGACTGCCAACCACTCCCTGACGGCCGACCTTGCGAGCAAGAACGGCGAGCAGCGCAACATCATCGAACAACTTAAATACGACGAAGCGCCCTGCCCCTGCGCCCCAAAACCGCGATACCAGGCTTCAGAACCGCAAAAACAAAAAAGGCGCCAGACTGTTAAATCTGGCGCCTTTCGAAATATGGGGTGGACGATGGGGATCGAACCCACGACAACGGGAGTCACAATCCCGTGCTCTACCAACTGAGCTACGCCCACCATATTGCGTAACAAAAAAGCCAAACAACTTCTTTGTTGAACCTCACCAGCCCGAAGATCTGAATGAAGCTTTGATTGGTGCGGATGAAGAGACTCGAACTCTTACGCCTCGCGGCGCTGGAACCTAAATCCAGTGTGTCTACCAATTCCACCACATCCGCAGATGAAGCTTTTAAAGCAAAGGCGCCAGACCGTTAAATCTGGCGCCTTTCGAAATATGGGGTGGACGATGGGGATCGAACCCACGACAACGGGAGTCACAATCCCGTGCTCTACCAACTGAGCTACGCCCACCATATCGCGCTACTTGTGCCAAAGCTGCCTAATGGCGCACCCGGCAGGACTCGAACCTGCGACCATCCGCTTAGAAGGCGGATGCTCTATCCAGCTGAGCTACGGGCGCCTTGTTAATCTGTACTCTTAAAGGACTACAAACTAAGTGCTTTCCAGCGTCGCAGAACTGTTGTTCCGCCTCACCTTCTTAACCAGTGCTAGGCTGTGCCCGACAAGTGCGACGAATAGTATAGAGCGCTCCCGAGGCCGTCAAATCCTTTTTGAAAAAAATTCATTTAATTAAAGGAGTTAGGGGAATTTGCTGACCAAGCGCCTTTGCCCTCACCGCTCGACATGCGAGAATACGTTCTCTTTTTTTCCCCTCTCGATGGTTAATCACGCGCAATGACTGCACAACTAATCGACGGCAAATCGATCGCCGCCAGCCTGCGCCAGCAGATCGCCCAACGAGTTGCCGAGCGTCGCCAGCAAGGCCTGCGCACTCCCGGCCTCGCGGTGATCCTGGTCGGCAGCGATCCTGCCTCTCAGGTTTATGTCTCGCACAAGCGTAAAGACTGTGAAGAGGTCGGCTTCCTCTCTCAAGCCTACGACCTGCCCAGCGAAACCACGCAAGACGCATTGACCGATCTGATCGATCGTCTCAACGACGACCCGGCCATCGACGGCATCCTGCTGCAATTGCCCCTGCCCGAGCACCTGGATGCCTCCAGACTGCTGGAGCGCATTCGCCCGGACAAAGACGTCGACGGTTTTCACCCTTATAACGTCGGTCGTCTGGCCCAACGCATTCCGCTGCTGCGCCCGTGCACACCCAAAGGCATCATGACGTTGCTGGAAAGCACCGGCGCCGATCTCTACGGGATGGATGCGGTGGTCGTTGGCGCGTCCAACATCGTCGGTCGCCCGATGGCGATGGAACTGCTGCTGGCCGGTTGCACCGTGACGGTCACTCACCGTTTCACCAAGGATCTGGCCGGTCATGTCGGTCGCGCCGATCTGGTGGTGGTGGCTGCCGGCAAGCCGGGCCTGGTCAAGGGTGAGTGGATCAAGGAAGGCGCAATCGTGATCGACGTCGGCATCAACCGTCAGGACGACGGCAAGCTGGTCGGCGACGTCGTTTACGAAACCGCCCTGCCCCGCGCCGGCTGGATCACGCCAGTGCCTGGCGGCGTCGGCCCGATGACCCGCGCCTGCCTGTTGGAAAACACGCTGTATGCGGCAGAAACCCTGCACGTCTGATTGGCTTTTTCCGCAACACCGAAACCCCGCCTCGTGCGGGGTTTTTTGTTTCGACTGGAAAACCTGAGCCTCTTCATTTCCCGATGCAAATGTAAAAAGCAGCCTACCTGTGATTTAACGTGTTGTAGCAACTCCACCATTTGAGAGGCTGCCCATAGCGCGTATGTTGACGTGTCAGCGCCAACGCCCCGCCTTTAGGCTCGAGCGTATTTCCAGGCCTGGCTGTCGATGACGGAATGCAAGGAGGCTGGCTTGATCCCAGAATGGAATGCTGAGGGAGTTTTACCTCCCATCAATAACAATGACCCAATTGGGTCTGACCGGGCTCCGTATCACGTGAGCCTTGAGCAGGTGGTCGACAGGTTCGCGACCAGTCCAGACCGGTGTGATATTTTCGCAGGCTATCTCGCTCACCGCGCAGAGCTTCACCGAATGGGTATGGACAGCGGATTTCAATGGCTGGATGGAAGCTTTACCGAAGACATCGAAATGCTTGAAAATCGGGCTCCACGAGATATTGATGTTGTTACCTTCACTGATGCCGGCAACGTTTTTTTTGATGCGCTCGGGAATAATGAGGTCAACCTTCTTGGTGGCGACGAGCTAATCTTAAGAAAGCGTTCAAGATCGACTTCTACATTCAATCGTTGACTGATCCAGCCGAATCGTTGGTAGCCATGACGACTTATTGGTACAGCATGTGGTCCCACAGGCGCACCGGACAATGGAAGGGTTTTTTGCGAGTTGATCTTTCGCCTGTACAGGATGAAGCTGCAAAGACCTTGCTCGCAACACGTCGGCAGGAGCTAGAAGATGGACAGATCTGAATATGCCTATAAAGCTGCAGAGCTGGGCTTCCTTGAAAAACAAGCTGCCGCTCCCGGCATTAGCAAGCTCACCCTGATGTCGGTACAGGCAAGGATAGAAAAGGCGCGGGCATTCCTGGAAGACAATGGCAAACATGCCTATCGCCCCGCCAAAGTCCGGTTGACATACCGCGGCGCACCTGTATGGGGCACCCATGGCGTACTTGCTGAATTTGGTGCTTCCGCTACTCAGGCATTCAGCGTCGCGATAACAGCAATCGCAGCATCGCTGTCAGGCTCATTGGCGGATAAGGGTCCAATCCCGAACCGGTTAGCCAATCAGCTTTTAATAACCGGGCCAGCTCGCGGCTCCTTTGGATTCGAGCTTGAGGAAATACCGGCGGACAAGCAGCTTGATATAGAGGGCACCACGCCGGTATCGCAAGCAATCGAAATTCTCGCAGAGTTGCTGGAAGCGACGACAACAAAAAGTGACGAGGAACTATCCGAGCCAGTTTCCCGCTTGGCCGATAGAGCAATTGCCGCCGTATCTGATTTTCTTAGCGAGCTATCCGAAAATAACGCCTCCTGCGGTGTGGCAACCAGTACCCGTCGGTTTCAGTTTTCTGATGTTGAACAGGTACGCCGCAGCAAAGCGCGGCTCAGCCGAGACAACATCAAAGAAGAACAGGAGACTTTCACAGGGTCCTTTGTAGGTGTCTTGCCTGATAAACGGATTTTCGAGTTCAAGACAACAGGAGGCGAGGTATTGCACGGAAGAGTTTCAGCGGAAATTGGCGGCCCGAATGTCATCAACGACCACCTTTACGCTGAAGTGAGCATCCACGTAACTGCAAGGAGGATAGGGTCGAGCAATCCTAGATATACGCTCAAAGCGCTTCCTTGGAGCTAGATTTCCGGCCCGATGACCCGCGCCTGCCTGCTGGAAAACACGCTGTATGCGGCAGAAACCCTGCACGTCTAAGCGGGCATTCCAGCCGTAGAAAAACCCGCCAGGTGCGGGTTTTTTCATGCCTGAGAAAAAACACTAACCGTTCGCCGGAAACCCTTCATGTTCAAGGCCTTTTCACGAGATTTTCAGGCCCTTCAAACAACCATCGACAGATCTTCAGCCATACTCCTAGAATGCGACGCTTTGAAGAAATAACCCGTTACAAACTAACGGAATATCCAACCTAATGAGTTCGCCCGCGTGAAAATTCGTCTTTCGATTCTGAGCCTGTTTTTTGCGTTTACAGGCACTTTCATCACGCCAACGATCAACGCTGCGGAAACCACCGCTGCCCCCCGTGACGCTTCGACATTGAAGATCGCTTCCGGCAGCGCCCTGCTCATGGATATGCAGACCAATAAAGTCATTTATTCCAGCAATCCTGACGTGATCGTGCCGATCGCTTCGGTGAGCAAGCTGATGACTGGCTTGGTGGTGGTTGAAGCCCGGCAGAACATGGACGAATGGATCAATGTCGACATCAGGAACACCCCGGAAATGAAAGGTGTGTTCTCCCGGGTCAAGCTCAAGAGTGAACTGCCGCGCCGCGAGATGCTGCTGATCGCCTTGATGTCCTCGGAAAACCGTGCCGCCGCGAGTCTCGCGCATCATTACCCGGGCGGCTATGCGGCTTTTATTGCAGCGATGAACGCCAAGGCCAAGGCCCTGGGCATGACCAGCACCCACTTCGTGGAGCCGACCGGCCTGTCGGAGCGCAACGTGTCCACCGCCCGCGACCTGAGCAAGTTGCTGGTGGCCGCGCACAAGCACCCGCTCCTCGTCGAACTGACCACCACCAAGGAAAAGACCGTGTCCTTCCGCAAGCCCAATTACACCCTGGGCTTTCGCAATACCGATCATCTGGTCAATAAAGCCGACTGGGACATCAAGATCACCAAGACCGGTTTCACCAACCCGGCCGGCCATTGCCTGGTGCTGGTGACGAAGATGGGCAACCGTCCGGTCGCCCTGGTGATTCTCGATGCGTTTGGCAAATACACGCATTTTGCCGATGCCAGCCGTATCCGCAGCTGGGTCGAAACCGGGCGCAGCGCTAACGTTCCTGCGGTGGCGCAACAATACAAAGCCGACAAGAACCTCAAGAGTCGTCAGAGCGGCGTGGTCGAAGCCGCAAAATAAACACAGCGAACGTGAAAAGCCCCGAATCTTCGGGGCTTTTTTCATCTGTGCCGTCAGTCGTTGGGCAGCGGCATCTTGTCGTCATCCGGGATACCGTCTCCCAAGCCTGGCTCTGGCGAAACATCCGGCGTCAGCACGTTCGGGCGGGCCAGCGGATCGCGCAGGGGGCTGTCCGGGTCCAGCACCGGATCAACCTCCGGCTCCGGCGTGGTCGGTACGCTGTCAGGTTTCTGGTCATCGAAGCTTGAATCGGTACTCATACGCACCTCACATCAAGGTTTCAGATCGGCTAACGGGTCGTAGGGCCTGGCCGGTTTCTTCGGATCCTCGCCAGGCTCGACGTCCCGCGGCGCTTTCGCCGGACCGACCGGGTCGACTTGCGGATCATCGAGGTCCGGCGAGTCCGGATCGAAGCCCAGGTCATCGCCGGAAGAATGCTCGGACGAGTGCGGGCCTTTCGGGGTGTGGGAATCTGCCATGTTGCCTCCTTGATTCGCCCGCAAAAACACGGGCGCTATTGTTCAGAGGCTGGTCGGGCGCGGTCGTGCCCGGCAGATGACGAACGGAGGCTTACTGCGCCGCCAAGGCCTTTCGCGCCTGTGCCGCTGCGTTTTCCTCACCGGCCTGCGCCAGCTCGTCAGCGGCTTTCAACCAACGGGAACGGTCGACGGACGCCGGGATCTGCGAGGGTTTCTGCAGCAAAACGGCCCAGCCGCCGGATTTTTCGAACGCCGCTTCGAAGGCACTGAAATCCATCAATTGGCGACGGTTCATGCCGGCGCGCAGCAGCACTTTCTGTTTATTGCGGTCGTAGCCGGACAGGATCGCGTAACGCGGCTCGGCCCAGAGCGCCGAACCTTCACTGAAACGCACCATGACCGGATAGCCCGCGGCAACCTGGGCCAGCAAGGCTGGCAGCTTGTCGTCCAGCGGATACACCACCAGGCCGTATTCGCGAGCGAGGTTCTGCATGTTTTGCTGCAGCTTGTCTTCCGCACCCGGCAAGCGCAGCGGTTTTTCCAGCAGGCCCGGAGTGATCACGATGCCCTGCTGCGATAGCAGGCTGGCCAGTACTTGCGGGCCACTCTGGTTGGCCTCGCCACGGTAAAACGTGCCGCTGAGCTCAACCCGCTCCGGCAGGCGTTTGACTTCAGGCGCTACGCTGCCTGCGCATCCTGCCAGCGCCGCCACGCAAGCGGCAACCAACAGCGCTCCACGCGCTCGAGAAAATACCTGCACCATCGTCATTCCTTTCAGACGCCGGTCATCGTGTTCCGGCAACGCCAGCGATCATAGATCCGCCCTCGCCTGCGGTATAGCCTTAAACCGCAGACGTATCGGTTAGATAGAGCGAACTGATTGGTCGCTGCCGACCTTTGGTCAATAGGCTGAAACGCGCCTTTGACTAGACTGTCACTGGAAGAGAGCGATTTGCGAAAAGCGGGCGCCCGCCGCAGGGCGAAGAGGAGGCACAAATGAGCCTGACCATGACCATCGTAATGTTGATAGCCGGCTGGCTGGCCGTGGCGACTGCCATGTTGTGGGGCGTGCTGCGGATTTCGCGGCGCCATCATCATCCGGCTCCGACGGCTCCGGCCGAAAAACCGCGCAAGCAACACGCAGAGCATGCAACGGCTCACTGACGGTTAAAGCCACGTTCTGGGCTACGCGATCCACGATCAATTCATGTCCAAAAAAAACCGCCTGACTCAAAAAGCTCAGGCGGTTTTTGTGTTTCTCAGCGATTACGCCTGCTGAGTGATTTTCTTCTGCTTGGCCCGGCGGGACAGCATATTCAGCACTTCGATGCCGGCCGAGAATGCCATGGCTGCGTACACATAACCTTTCGGTACGTGGGCGCCGAAGCCTTCGGCAATCAGCGTCATGCCGATCATGATCAGGAAGCCCAGCGCCAGCATCACCACGGTCGGGTTGTCGTTGATGAACTTGGCCAGCGGCTCAGCGGCGAACAGCATCACCAACACCGAGGCCACCACTGCGATGATCATGATCGGCAAGTGCTCGGTCATGCCCACGGCGGTGATGATGCTGTCGATCGAGAACACCATGTCGAGCATCAGGATCTGACCGATAGCCGCCGCAAAGCCCAGGGTTACCGTGGACGTCGCGGATTTCGGATCTTCCGGCGCCGGGTCCATGCTGTGGTGAATCTCAGTCGTGGCTTTCCAGACCAGGAACAGGCCACCCGCGATCAGAATCATGTCCTTCCAGGAGAACGCCTGACCGAGAATCTCGAACACCGGCTCAGTCAACTGCACGATGAATGCGATGGTGCTCAACAGTGCCAGTCGCAGAATCAACGCCATACCGATACCGATGCGGCGAGCTTTCTGCTGATACTGCTTGGGCAGCTTGTTGGTCAGGATCGAGATAAAGATCAGGTTATCGATGCCCAGCACGATTTCCATCACCACCAGTGTGGCCAATGCGATCCAGGCGGTCGGGCTGGCGGCGAGTTCTAACAGATATTCCATGGGTCAGTCCTGAGTCTTTGTAAGACGGTTTAGATAGTCTCGGAGGAAGATTCGGATTCTTCCGAGTCTTTTTCCGTTGTTTCTTTTTTCTGGATCAACCCACCGGTGGCATCGCTAAGCGCTTGCTCGGCGGCTTTATGGGTGTCGTCGATCGCCTGTTTGGCGCTTTCGGCCGCTGCGCCCATCAACTGCTGGGCACTTTTTTCAGCCTGATCGCAACCGGCCAGAACCAGTAAAGACGCAAATAACAGCGCGGGGAATGTGTATTTCATAAGATTTCCTTGCAATGTACAGACAGGCGCACAGACCGGCCGTCGATGGGTGGGCATTCTAGGGAGGTGAACACTTCAGGAAAATTCGTATTTTTAGCGTCTATACTTCGGCTTTAACGAACTGTGGGGGCGCCATGCTGAATTATCGACAACTGCATTATTTTTGGGTCGTGGCCAAGACCGGCAGCATCGTACGGGCCTGCGAGCAGCTCAACCTGACCCCGCAAACCATCAGCGGGCAGATTTCCCTGCTGGAACAGACGTATGGCATCGAACTGTTTCGCCGGGTCGGCCGGCAATTGGAATTGACCGAAGCCGGCCGTCAGGCCCTGCCCTACGCCGAGCAGATGTTCCAGCTCGGCGGCGAACTGGAGTTGATGCTGCGCGCACGACCGAATGAACAACAGATCCTGTTTCGCGTGGGTGTCGCCGACGTCGTGCCCAAATCCATCGTGTATCGCCTGATCGCCCCGACCATGGAGCTCAAGGAGCCGCTGCGCATCACCTGCCGCGAGGACAAGCTCGAACGCTTGCTCGCGGATCTGGCCATCCAGCGCCTGGACCTGGTGATCTCCGACAGCCCGATGCCGTCGCACCTGGACATCAAGGGCTACAGCCAGAAGCTGGGGGAATGCGGCATCAGCTTCTTCGCCACTGCTGAATTGGCCGAGCGCTACGGCCACGATTTTCCGCGCAGCCTGCACGGTGCACCGCTGTTGATTCCCGGCCCGGAAACCGTGGTACGCAGCCGCTTGCAGCGCTGGTTTGCCGAACAGCAGATCCAGCCGCAGATTGTCGGCGAATTCGATGACAGTGCCTTGATGCAGGCGTTCGGCCAGTCCGGCAGCGGAATTTTCATCGGTCCGAGCGTGATCGCCGATGAGGTTAAGCGTCAGTACGGCGTGCAGTTGATCGGCCAGACGGACGCTGTGACCGAGTCGTTCTATGCCATTTCGGTGGAGCGCAAGGTCAAGCACCCCGGCATCGTTGCGATTACCGAAGGTGCCCGACGCGAGCTGTTTACCGCGTTATGACGCCCCGGCGCAGATCTCGCGCGGCTTGAGTGTCATCAACACCATGGCCAGAAACACCGACAGCAAAATGAAGCCGGCGGCGGCAAACCCGAGAAAGCCCAGGCCCGCGCTATCGATAACGCGGCCACCGACCATGGCACCCAGGCCGATTCCGAGATTCGCCCCGGCGATATTCAACGAGGCGGCAAAAGCCGGCGCTTCGGGTGCGGCTTTCATCAGGCGCACATGGCTGACCAGGAATAATGCCGCCTGGGTCACGCCCCAGATGCCCATCGCCACCGCCAGCCCCAGCGGCGAATGAATGTTCGGCACCAGCGAGACCATGCCGGCAATCATGAACGCGCAGAACAGCACCGATGCGCCCAACGGATGCCGATCCACCGCGCGACCGCCGAGCGAGTTACCGATCAGCCCCACCGCACCAAACCCCATCAGGCACCAGCCGACCACGGTGCCGTTGAAACCGGCCAGACGCTCAAGGATGTCGGCCAGATAGGTATAGGCCGTGAACATGCCGCTGAACACCAGAATCGACAGCACGATATGCCCGATCATCAATGGGCTGCGCAGGATCTTGAACTGCGACGCGAAGCTGACCTGATGTTGGTGCAGGCTGGTTTTCGGCAGATAAACAAACAGCAGCAAGGCTTTGGCAAACGCAATCAGCGCGAGGATGCCGAATGCACTGCGCCAGCCGAACGCATCGGAAATCAACGTGCCGACCGGAATGCCGAACACCGTGGCGCAGACAATACCGAAGCCAATCTTGGCGATGGCGCGACCGGCGAAATCAGGGCCAACGATGTCCACCGCCGTCTCGCTCGCCAGCGCCCAGAACACCGGCAACCCCAACGCCGGGATCAGGCGGGCAACGGCCATCACCCAGATATTCGGCGCCAATGCCGCAACGGTATTGGCCAGACCGAACATGATCAGGATGGCGATGAACAATTTACGCCGTTCGAACCGGGCGAAATACGCGGTCAGGAATGGCCCGAACAGCGCCACGGTAAAAGCGAACAACGTCACCAACAGCCCGGCCTGGGGGATGGTGACTTCGAGGTCTCGGGCAATCGCCGGCAACAGGCCGACGATGACGAATTCCGTGGTCAGCACCGTGAACCCGGCGGCGGACAACAGAAGAATGGGCAACAGCATGCGCAACTCCAGCAAAACGACGACACCAGCGTTGACCCGGAGGCCCGCTGGCGGAATGGAAAATAAGGATGCGCAATCTTAACAGAGTGTGTCGGGACTGACTTGCACAAACCTGTCGATGTGCAAGGCTGATCCGGTGGCAGATCGTCACAGGTCTGAAGGTTAACGCGCACGCTGTGATAAAGTCCGCGCCCTGAAAATCGTACAGCTGTTCAACGTGCCGTTTGGCGGCGTTGTTGTCACTTCGACAGGCGTTTCGTGACTGCCCACGACGCTTCGCAACCTATAAAAACAGAGATGCCGCTATGACCGCTTCATCCCCTTCTCTCCTGCAACGTCTGAAAAACCTGAGTCTGGTCAGCCAGATCGTCATCGGCCTGATCGCCGGTATCGCCTTGGCTCTGCTCGCACCAGAAGCGGCGAAGTCCACCGCGTTCATCGGCAAGGTCTTCGTCTCCGCACTGAAAGCCGTGGCACCGATTCTGGTGTTCGTGTTGGTGATGGCTTCGATTGCCAACCACAAGCACGGTCAGGAAACCCATATCCGGCCGATTCTGTTCCTCTATCTGCTCGGCACTTTTGCCGCAGCGGTGGTAGCTGTGGTTGCCAGCATGAGTTTTCCCTCGAGCCTGGTGCTGTCGACCGACAACGTCGCAGTCACCGCCCCCGGCGGCATCGGCGAAGTGCTGCAAAGCCTGCTGCTGAGTGTGGTGGACAACCCGGTGAGCGCGCTGATGAACGCCAATTTCATCGGCATTCTGGCGTGGGCGATCGGCATGGGCATCGCCATTCGTCATGCCGGCGACACCACCCGCGAAGTGCTCGGCGACTTGTCTAACGGTGTGACGCTGATCGTGCGGGTGGTGATTCGCTTCGCGCCGCTGGGCATTTTCGGCCTCGTCGCCTCGACCCTCGCCACCTCCGGTTTTGGTGCGCTGCTGGGTTACGCGCACCTGCTGGCGGTGCTGCTCGGCTGCATGCTGTTCGTGGCGCTGGTGATGAACCCGCTGATCGTATTCTGGAAGCTGCGTCGCAACCCGTACCCGTTGACCTTGATGTGCCTGCGCGAAAGCGGCATCACCGCGTTCTTCACCCGCAGCTCGGCGGCAAACATTCCGGTCAACCTGGAACTGAGCAAGCGCCTGGGCCTGCATGAAGACACTTACTCGGTATCGATCCCGCTGGGCGCGACCATCAACATGGCCGGCGCAGCCATCACCATCACCGTGCTGACGCTGGCGGCGGTGCACACCCTGGGCATTGCCGTGGACATTCCCACCGCGATTCTGCTCAGCGTCGTCGCGGCCATCTGCGCCTGTGGTGCGTCGGGTGTGGCCGGCGGTTCGCTGCTGTTGATTCCGCTGGCGTGCAGCCTGTTTGGCATCCCAAGCGAGATTGCCATGCAGGTCGTGGCGGTCGGTTTCATCATTGGCGTGCTGCAGGATTCAGCGGAGACGGCGCTGAATTCCTCGACGGACGTGCTGTTTACCGCAGCCGCGTGCCTGGGCGAGGAAGAGAAGGCTCAGCGCGCGTAATCGCTGCTATAGGAAAACGGAAGCCCGAGAGTTTTACAGATCGTTCCCACGCTCTGCGTGGGAATGCCTCAACGGACGCTCCGCGTTCGGCTCGGAAAAGGGACGCGGAGCGTCCCGGGCTGCATTCCCACGCGGAGCGTGGGAACGATCAAAGCCCGCCAAGGCGCAAACCTTGGCGGGCTTTTTCGTATCAGGGCGTTTTAGAACGCGCCCATGTAATCGCGCTTGCCCACTTCAACACCGTTATGACGCAGCAGCGCATAAGTCGTCGTCACGTGGAAGAAGAACTGCGGCAGACCATAGGTCAGCAGATACGACTGACCGCTGAAGCGCTTCTCTTTCGGCGTGCCTGGACGGGTGACGATTTCGATGCCTTCCTTGCCATTGATCTGCTCAGGCTTGATCTCGCCGATAAAGGCCAGAACCTTGGCGATCAGCGCTTGCAGGTCGGCGAAGGTGGTTTCGCTGTCGTCATACTTCGGCAGTTCAACTTCGGCCAGACGCGCCGACACGCCTTTGGCGAAGTCCACGGCGATCTGCACCTGGCGCACCAGCGGGAACATGTCCGGGTACAGGCGCGCTTGCAGGAACGCGTTCGCGTCGATGTTTTTCTCGGTGGCGTGGGCTTCAGCCTTTTTCAGCACATCGCTCAGGGCGTTGAGCATTTGTTGGAAAACCGGGACGGATGCGGCGTACAGGGAAATGGTCATGACAGTCTCGTGTGATGGCTGGGTAATACGTGGTGGCGATTATAGCCATGCTTGATGACCACACGGCTTGCCTTTTGTTTGGCAAGGATTAGGCTAGGCGGCTTCGACTGCAGAGGGAACGCGCGATGACCACCGAACAAGAATCCATCTCCGAACAATCACGGCTCAACGCCACGGAAATCCGCATTCTGGGTGCCCTGATCGAGAAACAGGCCACCAGCCCGGAAACCTACCCGCTGACCCTCAACGCGCTGGTGCTGGCCTGCAATCAGAAAACCAGCCGCGAACCGGTGATGAACCTCAATCAGGGCCAGGTCGGCCAGAGCCTGCGCGCGCTCGAAGGTCGCGGTTTCACCCGGCTGGTCATGGGCAGTCGAGCCGACCGCTGGGAACACAAGGTCGATAAGGCGCTGGAACTGGTGCCGGCGCAGGTGATTCTCACCGGGTTGATGTTTTTGCGCGGCCCCCAAACCGTTAACGAACTGCTCACCCGCAGCGGGCGCATGCACGACTTCGAAGACGCCGAGCAGGTCGTGCATCAGCTTGAGCGCCTGATTGCGCGCGGACTGGCGGTGCTGATTCCGCGTCAGGCCGGGCAGCGCGAGGATCGCTATACCCATGCGCTGGGGGATCCGGCCGATATCGAGGTGATATTGGCGGCGCGGCAGAATGCCGGTGAGCGTTCGGGCGGTGGCGTTTCGGTCGAGCGCATTGAAGAACTGGAAGCGCGGATCGCGGCACTGGAAGAACGCCTGGCGCGCCTCGAATAACCACCGAAGCCCCCCACCTGTAGGAGTGAGCCTGCTCGCGATAGCGGTGTGTCATTCAAATCAGTTGTGCCTGACAATCCGCTATCGCGAGCAGGCTCACTCCTACAGGGGACATCAGCGAATTCCAGATATGTTATTCCCCATCCCAGTAATCCACGCCATCCGCCTGCCGCGCCACGGCGACAAAGCCTGAGGCATTGCCCTCGCTATCGATTGTGAAGTTATCCATCACCGCATATTTGTTCGAATCCGGATATTCACAAATTTCCGGCTGCTGCTGCGTGCTCACCGCCAGATAACGCAATTCGGCCGCGCTGGTATTGATGATCTGATGGGCCATTTCCGGGCCGCCTGGCGGGCAGGCAATCACATCGCCCGCGCGAATCGGAAAACGTTCGGCACCCAGCCGCACCTCGCCCTCGCCGGCTACCACGTAGAACATTTCCTCATTGACCCGATGGCTGTGAAACGGGCTGCCACGCATGCCCGGCGGCAGCGCGTAGAGGCGATAACCGAGCTTCTGCGCCCCCAGTTGCTGGCCGATCCGGGCGAATCGCTGTTGATAGCGTCCAGCGGTTTCGCCTTGCGGGGCCAAGGCTTCAGGCAGGGGTTCGAGTTCGACCTCGTTGAGGTTGAGGATGGGTGGATGCATGGGTGGCCTCGGTTATGGTTTTTTTGTAGTGGGCAAGTCTGTTTGCTGAAGAGGCAGTATAGGCAGGGTGCTGATCTGAGTTCGTGGCGCAGCCATCGCGAGCAGGCTCACTCCTACAGATTGACCGCATTCCAATTGTAGGAGTGAGCCTGCTCGCGATGAGGTCCGCCCAGCCAATACAAAACTCAATCAGCTACGGGCGAAATTCACCGCCGCCGCAAACTGCGCCTCATTCGGCCGCACCCCGGTGTACAGCACGAATTGCTCCAGCGCCTGGATCGCAATCACTTCCAGCCCGGTAATCACTCGCTTGCCCTCGGCCCGCGCCCGCACGATCAGCGGCGTTTCCGAAGGAATCGCGACCACGTCGAAAACCGTGTCAGCGGCTTCAATCGCTTCAGGCGCAAACGCCAGTTGCCCCGCCTCCGGCCCGCCGTCCATGCCCACCGGCGTGACGTTGATCAGCATTTGCGGGCGCTCGTCAGTCAATTCTGCCTGCCAGCGATAGCCCAGCGAATCCGCCAGGGCGCGCCCGGCGCGTTCGTTGCGCGCCACGATCAGACCGTTCTTATAACCGCCATCACGCAAGGCACTGGCCACGGCTTTGGCCATACCGCCGCTGCCGCGCAGGGCGAACGTCGAATCCTTGGGCACCGCGTGGCTTACCAGCAATTGGGCGACAGCGATGTAATCGGTGTTATAGGCCTTCAGATGACCGTTGCTGTTGACGATGGTGTTGATCGACTGGATCGCCGCTGCCGACGCATCCAGCTCATCCACCAGCGCAATGCAGGCTTCCTTGAACGGCATCGACACGCCGCAGCCGCGAATGCCCAACGCCCGGATGCCGCGGACCGCACCGTCCAGATCCTGGCTGGCAAACGCCTTGTAATAGAAATTCAAGCCCAACTGCTCATACAAATGGTTGTGAAAACGCAGACCGAAATTGCCAGGACGTCCGGACAGGGACATGCACAACCGGGTGTCTTTGTTCGGGTTCATCTGCATGAAACTTCTCCTTCAAACGCACTTTCGGATGGACGGGATTGGCCAGCCCATCGGGTTCTGAATCATCATTAAGGCTTGTCAAAGGCGCGGCGCGGCGCGGTAAAGAAGCCGGTACAGACCTTACACAAAATTTACCCGGCAGCCGTGCTGATTTTGCCAATTTTGCTGTCTTAGCTGTATCCCCGCGACAACTGTGGGCCTGGTTCAGGCCGCGGCGCCGGGTCGAAGAACCGAGGACTTATCATGATTCGTAAACTTCCCATCATGGCTTTGTTGATTGGCGCACTCGCGGTCACCGGACAGGCTGAAGCGGGTGGTGGCCATGGCTGGCAGGGCCCGGCGGTGTTTGGCGCGATCGTCGGCTCGGCCATCATCGGCTCGGCACTGATCAATCAGGATCGGCCGGTATACGTACAGCAACAACCGGTTTATGTGCAGCCGCAACCGGTCTATGTTCAGCAGCCGCCACCGGTCTATTACCAGCCGGCGCCGGTGTATGTGCAACAACCGGTCTACGTGCAGCCGGCCCCTGTCTATTACGGTCCGCCGCGCGGCTATTACGGCAGGCCACACGGCTACTACGGTGGGCCACATGGTTATTACGGCGGCCCGCGCTGGTAATCCAGCGAGCCAAGCCCTGCTTTTTCAGCGGGGCTTTTTTATGACCGTTGGTCGGCGAAGGTCTGAAAAAATCTCGCCAAGGTCGCTGTGAGGACAGTTTCAGCGGCTAAAGTCGTCATGATGGTTTTGACCGCTCTGACTTTTTTCATCAAACGGTCACCTCTTTGTCATGACGGAACCGCAATCTGAATCCGTCCGTAAACAACAGGTTGATAACAACAAGGACGACGGTATGCCCACACAGAACCCGCACCGCATTGTCGGTTTGTGCACCTCAAGCAAGGTGTACAGCGCACTCACCGAGCTCAAGCACCTGGAAGGCCATCGCTGCGCCAAGTTTCTTTCGTTGCTGGCCGAGAACCTGGTGCACAAAGGACTGCTCAACGAGCGCGAAGTCGTGCATATGCTCGATCAGGTGGTCGACTGACGCCAGACCTCACTGGCATCAATGACCACTATCGAAAGCGTTGATTGTCCGTCGGGCCGACGAGTCCCTAAGGTAGCCCCATCAGATGGATGGAGGTTACGCGTCATGGCTCAGGTTCAAATCATGTCGGTTATCGGCAGCGCCGTTCCCGCTGCGCTCAGGGCGTCGGGGCTGCTTGCCTGCTGGTATCTGGTGCGCGACGGCGAGCCGATCAGCGGCCCGCTCACTTCGCTGCCCGCTGCCCAGGCGCTGTCGCAACAGATCGGCGCCGGTGCGTTCCGGGCCTAAGGCAGTTGCACCTTGGGTTTGGTTTCGACGAACAGCGCCCAGCTCGACAGAAATAACGCGGCAATCAACGGCCCGATCACAAAGCCGTTAAGACCAAATACCGCCAGGCCGCCGAGGGTCGAAACCAGAATCAGGTAGTCCGGCATTTTCGTGTCCTTGCCCACCAGAATCGGGCGCAACACGTTGTCCACCAAGCCGATCACGAAAACACCGAACCCCGCCAGCACCACGCCCTGCCAGATCATCCCGCTGAGCAGGAAGTAAACCGCCACCGGCGCCCAGACAATCCCCGCGCCGACCGCTGGCAACAGCGACAGAAAAGCCATCAAGACCGCCCACAGCAACGCGCTGGGGATGTCGAGAAACCAGAAAATCGCCCCACCCAGCGCACCTTGCGTCACGGCCACCAGCACATTGCCCTTGACCGTCGCACGCACCACCCGGTTGAACTTCAATTGCAGACGGCGCTTGTGGTTTTCCTCCAGCGGCACGGCGGTGCGCATCTTGCGCGCCAGTTCGGGGCCGTCACGCAGAAAGAAAAACAGCAGATACAGCATTATGAAAAAGCTCACCACGAACTCGAACGTGCCCTGGCCGAAACTGAACGCCTGCGTGGCCAACACCTGACTGCCCTGCATTGCAGTCTTGACGATTTTCTCGCGCAGGCTGTCGAGTTCGCCCATGCCGAAACGATCGAGCAGATTCTGGAAATACGGCGGCAGGCTCTGCTTGAACTGCGCCAGATACGCGGCGATGTCCAACTGACCGCTTTCGATATTCTTGTAGACCGTCGCCCCCTCTTGCACGAGCAAGATGCTGACGATGATCACCGGCAGAATCGCGATCACCAGACACAGACTCAGCGTGCACAGCGATGTCAGGTTGCGTTGCCAGCCGAATTTCAGCTGTAACTTGCGCTGTATCGGCGCGAACAGAATGCCGAGGATGACCGCCCAGAACACCGCGCCGTAGAACGGCAGCAGAATCCAGATAAAGGCCACTGTGACCAGCACCAACAGCACGGTCAGGGATTTGAATTGCAAGCTCTTTTCGTTCATGTCCGATCCATGTCAGTCAGGCGTCACGCACGCCCGCACCCCTTAGTCAGCCGCGGTGCGCGCGAGTGCCATCTTTATTCATGGAGCATAGATCCAGATCAATGAATCCTCGCCCCGCCTGCCCTACCCTGCGCGGCTTTTGCGACCGACACTATGCTTGCGACCCTCGCCGCCCCCGAACTGCTCGCCCCTGCCGGCACCCTGAAGAACATGCGCTATGCCTTCGCCTACGGCGCCGATGCGGTGTATGCCGGGCAACCGCGCTACAGCCTGCGCGTGCGTAATAACGAATTCGACCACGCCAATCTGGCCGTGGGCATTCGAGAGGCGCAGGCTCAGCGCAAACGCTTCTACGTGGTGGTCAACATCGCGCCGCACAATGCCAAGCTGAAAACTTTTCTCAAGGATCTGGCGCCGGTGATCGAAATGGCCCCGGACGCACTGATCATGTCCGACCCGGGGTTGATCATGTTGGTGCGCCGGCACTTCCCGCAGATGCCGATCCATCTCTCGGTGCAGGCCAACACGGTGAACTGGGCCAGCGTCGAATTCTGGCAGCAGCAAGGGTTGACCCGGATCATTCTGTCGCGGGAGTTATCGCTGGAAGAAATCGCCGAGATCCGCGAGCACATGCCGGGCATGGAGCTGGAAGTGTTCGTCCATGGCGCGCTGTGCATGGCCTATTCCGGGCGCTGTCTGCTGTCCGGCTACATGAACAAACGCGATGCCAATCAAGGCACTTGCACCAACGCTTGCCGCTGGAAATATTCAGCGCAGGAGGCCACGGAAAATCAGCTCGGCGAGATCGTCCAGCCCTTCCAGCCCGAGCCGACCCTGGGTCTCGGCGCACCGACCGATCAGGTGTTTCTGTTGCAGGAAGCCAGCCGTCCCGACGACTTGATGCCAGCCTTCGAAGACGAACACGGCACTTACATCATGAACGCCAAAGACCTGCGTGCCGTGCAGCACGTCGAACGCCTGACGCGCATGGGCGTGCATTCATTGAAAATCGAAGGCCGGACCAAATCGCACTTCTACTGCGCGCGCACCACTCAGGTGTATCGCCGCGCCATCGATGACGCCGTGGCCGGCCGCGCGTTCGATCGCAGCTTGATGACCGACCTCGAGTCGCTGGCCCAGCGCGGCTACACCGAAGGTTTTCTGCGTCGGCATGTGCACGACGAATACCAGAACTATCAGCACGGCAGCTCGGTTTCGGAGCGTCAGCAGTTTGTCGGTGAACTGACCGGTGAGCGCCGGGATCGCCTGGCCGAAGTGAAAGTGAAAAACCGTTTTGCCCTGGGCGATCATCTGGAATTGATGACGCCCAAGGGCAATTTCCATTTTGATCTGCACCAGTTGCAGAGCCTCACCGGCGAGGCAATCGAGGTCGCACCGGGTGACGGGCATACGGTGTATGTGCCGATCCCGGATGCGGTGGATTTGCGGTTTGGCTTGTTGATGCGCGATTTGCGTGGGGGATGAAAAGCCGCCTCATCGGTTGATGAGTGGGTTGGCGTTGGATGTGAGGCATGGGCCTGGAGCGGTTCGAGCAGCTTCGGGCTGACTGAGGATTTCGGTGAATTATATTCAGCTATCGCGAGCAGGCTCACTCCTACAATGTTCTGTGGTGTACCCGTATTGTAGGAGTGAGCCTGCTCGCGATGAGGCCCTACAAGGCGACCATCAATAGCGCGAATCGCCTGTTAGCGTCGATCATCCGACAACGGTGTCGGCTCATCCGCTGGCGGCACCTCGTCGTCCGCCGGCGGATCTTTCCAGTCATCCGGCCGGTCGGCATCACTCAATGGATCGCGTCCCGGATCCATGCCCGGCGGCGCGTCGTGATCGCTCAGGGTCGGCTCGTCGATGCCGGACACCGGGCGGGTCTGGTCGGTGGGCGCAATGCCGCCCGGAAACAACGAATCGTCAGCCATCGTGCACCTCACGAAAAACACCCGGAACACCCGGGCCATAGTCGTTGGAAACGCGACTGACGACAGCGTGCGACGCATCAGACCAGCGGCGTCATCCTTGGGCGATAAACCGGTCGCGGCTATTGGTCAGGTGCAGCCACATCGCCGCGCGCGCGGCATCCGGATCCTGACGCTTGATCGCATTGAGAATCGCCTCATGCTCCAGATTCGCCAGTTGCCCGAGCTTGCTCAGATCCGCCGCCCCGCGCTCGGCGGCATTGAGTCGATTGCGCGGGATCATCGCACTGCCCAAGTGCTGCATGATCTCGCTGAAGCAGACGTTACCGGTGGCCTCGGCAATCAATAGATGAAAACGCCGATCGGCTTCCACGCAACTGTCGTTGTTGTCGAGCAGCCGTTGATAATCATCCAGCGCCTGACGCATTTGCAGCAATTGCTGCTCTGTGCGCCGTTGCGCCGCCAGTGCAGCCGCCTGCGTCTCCAGGCCCAGGCGCAATTCGAGAATGCTGCGCACACCGAGTGCCGTGTCGACATTCAAACGCAAGCCCTGCTCAGGCGCGCGTTCAATGACAAACGTGCCGATGCCGTGGCGCGTCTCGACCAGCCCTGAAGCCTGCAACTTGGAAATCGCCTCGCGCACCACCGTGCGGCTGACGCCGTGTTCTTGAACGATGGAATTCTCGGAAGGCAGCTTGTCACCGGGCAACATCTGTCCGAGCAGGATGCTCTGGGTGAGTTTTTCCACCAGGTCGTGAGCGAGGTTGTGCGTGCGTTTGCGCGCGGGCGCGTCGAGGTCTTCTTGCATGGTCGATTCCGGCGAACAGGGCTTATGGATCGTAGCACTGCGTTGATCAGTATTGAGATCGATTTTAGCGCTAACCACGCCATCAACTTGTATGACAACACTCAAAACAACAACGGCGAATCAACAAGCCGTTACGCCGCAGGGCAGCTCGCACGCTTGGACACCGCTCGCCCAACCTGCCTGAAAGCCCTTAAAAACGGCGACTTTAGTTAAAAAAGCATAACCAAAGATCTGCTCAAATGAATTTAATCGTCAAACCGCACTTGTAGGAAAAAAAAATTCAGTTGTATGATGTCTATCAACAACGCAACACCCAGCCCTACCCGCATAAAAATAATCAGTGGGAGAAAACCAAGTGAAAACCTCCGTTTCCGGGATTCAGGAAAGCGTCGACCCGACGCTCGCCTCGGCCATCTCGAAAGTCAAACGCCACGTCCTGCCCCTCTTCGTGATCATGTTCATCGTCAATTACATTGACCGGGTGAACATCGGTTTCGTCCGCACCCACATGGAAACCGATCTGGGCATTGGTGCCGCCGCCTACGGCTTCGGCGCCGGCCTGTTTTTCATCGGCTACGCGCTCTTCGAAGTACCGTCGAACATGCTTCTGCAAAAAGTCGGCGCACGCATCTGGCTGACCCGCATCATGTTCACCTGGGGCGTGGTCGCGGCCTGCATGGCGTTCATCCAGAACGAAACCCACTTCTACATCCTGCGGTTCCTGCTCGGCGTCGCCGAAGCCGGGTTCTTCCCCGGAGTGATCTATTACTTCACCCGCTGGCTGCCGGGCGTCGAGCGCGGCAAGGCGATTGCGATCTTCCTCAGCGGCTCGGCCATCGCGTCGCTGATCTCCGGCCCGCTGTCCGGCCTGCTCCTGCAAATCAATGGGCTGGGCATGCACGGCTGGCAGTGGATGTACTTCATCGAAGGGATGTTCTCGGTGTGCCTGTGCGTGTTCGTCTGGTTCTGGCTCGATGCCAAACCCCACGATGCGAAATGGCTGACGCGCGCCGAGCAGGACGCACTGGTGACTGCCATCGACGATGAGCAGAAGGCCCGCGAAGCCGCGACGCCGATCCGGCCCTCCATGGGCAAATTGCTCAAGGATCGCCAGATTATTCTGTTCTGCCTGATCTACTTCTTTATCCAGCTGACTATCTATGCCGCGACGTTCTGGCTGCCGAGCATCATCAAGAAGATGGGCGAGCTCAGCGACGTGCAGGTCGGCCTGTTCAACTCGATTCCATGGTTGCTGTCGATCGTCGGCATGTACGCCTTCGCCTCGCTGTCGGCGAAGTGGAAACACCAACAGGCGTGGGTTGCCACGGCGCTATTGATCGCGGCGGCGGGGATGTTCATGTCCACCACTGGCGGGCCAATCTTCGCCTTTGTGGCGATCTGCTTTGCGGCGCTGGGCTTCAAGTCCGCCTCGTCGCTGTTCTGGCCGATTCCTCAGGCCTATCTGGATGCACGCATCGCCGCAGCGGTCATCGCGCTGATCAACTCGGTCGGTAATCTTGGCGGCTTCGTCGCGCCGACCACGTTCGGCCTGCTGGAACAACACACCGGCTCGATCCAGGGCGGCCTCTACGGCCTGGCCGCGACCTCGATCATCGCCGCGATCATCGTCTTCGCCGCACGCACCACGCCGAAACGCACTGCTGACATCGCCGTGGCCGATGCCGCGCCGAAACACGCCTGACTTCGTCTCGACAAGGAAAACAACAATGACTGTTCACGACACCGCCAAAGCTCCGATCATCACTGATATGCAGGTCATTCCGGTGGCCGGTCACGATGGCATGCTGCTCAACCTGAGCGGCGCTCACGGGCCGTTTTTCACCCGCAACATCGTCATCCTCAAGGACAACGCCGGCCACACCGGCGTCGGCGAAGTGCCCGGTGGCGAGCGTATTCGCCAGACGCTCGAAGACGCGCGCAATCTGGTCGTCGGCAGCCCGATCGGCACCTACCAGAAGATTCTCAATCAAGTGCGCCAGACCTTCGCCGACCGCGATGCCGGCGGTCGTGGCTTGCAGACGTTTGACCTGCGCATCACCATCCACGCGGTCACCGGCCTGGAAGCTGCCCTGCTCGACCTGCTCGGTCAACACCTCGACGTACCGGTCGCGGCGCTGCTCGGTGAAGGTCAGCAGCGCGATGAAGTGAAGATGCTTGGCTATCTGTTTTACGTTGGCGATCAGCGCGAGACCGACCTCGCCTATCGCAGCGAACCGGACGCCGACAACGACTGGTTCCGTGTTCGTCATGAGAAAGCCATGACAGCCGAAGCGGTGGTGCGCCTGGCCGAAGCGGCCCATGCGAAGTACGGCTTCAAGGATTTCAAACTCAAGGGCGGCGTGCTCAGCGGCGATGCCGAAATCGAAGCGGTTACGGCACTGGCCGAGCGCTTTCCCGAGGCGCGGATTACCCTCGACCCGAACGGCGCCTGGTCACTGAAAGAGGCAATCCGTTTGTGCCGCGACCAGCATCACGTGCTCGCTTATGCGGAAGACCCGTGCGGTGCGGAAAACGGTTATTCCGGGCGCGAAGTCATGGCTGAATTCCGTCGCGCCACCGGCCTGAAAACGGCCACCAACATGATCGCCACGGACTGGCGCGAAATGGGCCACGCGATCCAGTTGCAGTCGGTGGACATCCCGCTGGCCGACCCGCACTTCTGGACCATGCAGGGTTCGGTGCGCGTGGCGCAGATGTGCCACGAATGGGGCCTGACCTGGGGCTCGCACTCCAACAACCACTTCGATATTTCCCTGGCCATGTTCACCCACGTCGCCGCCGCTGCGCCGGGCGATATCACCGCCATCGACACCCACTGGATCTGGCAGGACGGCCAGCGCCTGACCAAGGCACCGCTGCAAATAGTCGACGGCTGCGTGCAGGTGCCGAAGAAACCTGGGCTGGGCGTCGAACTGGACATGGATCAAGTGGCCAAGGCCCACGAACTGTACAAGGGCATGGGCCTCGGTGCACGGGATGACAGCGTGGCGATGCAGTTCCTGATCCCGGGCTGGAAATTCGATAACAAGCGGCCTTGTCTGGTGCGCTGAATCTGCAGATGCACTGATACCCACTGTGGGAGCGAGCCTGCTCGCGAAGGCGGTGAGCCAGTCAATGATGTGTCGACTGATCTAGCGCTTTCGCGGGCAAGCCCGGCTCCCACAGGGTTTTGGGCCGAACACAAATGTTGTGGGCAGACCCGGTCATTGTAGGAGTGAGCCTGCTCGCGAAAGCGGTGAATCAGTCAACGAATGTGTCGACTGGTCTAGCGCTTTCGCCGGCAAGCCCGGCTCCCACAGGGTTTTGTGCCGAACACAAATGTTGTGGGCAGACCCGGTCATTGTGGGAGCGAGCCTGCTGGCGAAGGCGGTGAGCCAGTCAACGAATGTGTCGACTGGTCTAGCGCTTTCGCGGGCAAGCCCGGCTCCCACAGGGTTTTGTGCCGAACACAAATGTTGTGGGCAGACCCGGTCATTGTGGGAGCGAGCCTGCTGGCGAAAGCGGTGAGCCAGTCAACGAATGTGTCGACTGATCTTGCGCTTTCGCGGGCAAGCCCGGCTCCCACAGGTTTTTGGGCCGAACACAAATATGTGGCCGGACCCGGCCATTGTAGGAGCGAGCCTGCTCGCGAAGGCGGTGAGTCAGTCAATGAAGATGTGGACTGATCGTGCGCTTTCGCGGGCAAGCCCGGCTCCCACAGGGTTTTGGGCCGAACACAAATGTTGTGGGCAGGCCCGGTCATTGTGGGAGTGAGCCTGCTCGCGATAGCGGTGTGTCAGTAAACATAAATTGTGAATGACACACCGCTATCGCGAGCAGGCTCACTCCTACATGGGGTGTGTGTTAACCGGAGATTTGCGCCAGCCACTCCTTGAACGCTTTCATCGCCGCCGTTTCGGGTCGCGACTGCAACCGTGTCAACCAATAACTCCCCGTCGTGATCTCGATCGCGAACGGCTGGCAGATCGTATCCGCCGCCAGTTGTCGGGCGAACATCAGCGGCGGCGCCAGCGCCACCCCGCTGCCCTGCAATGCAGCCTCCATCATTGCCAGCGACGAGTCGAAGACGATGCTCTGCGGCGGTGGCGCCTGAGTGGCGAGGCCGGCGGCGTGGAACCACTCCGGCCATTCATCGGTGCGATAGGAGCGCAGCAAGGTCTGACGCAACAGATCCCCGGGCGACTGCAATTGCCGGGCAATTTCCGGCACGCACAACACCGACAGCGGCGCGTCGAGCAAGCGCGTTGCCTCGATGCCATGCCACGCCCCGGCGCCAAACCGAATCGCATAATCCAGCCCTTCCGCGGCCACATCCACGCGGTTGTTGTGGGTCGACAGGCGTAAATCCATGTGCGGATGTTTCGCCCGGAAGTCCGCCAGCCTCGGCAGCAGCCAGCCCACGGCAAATGTCCCCACCACGCCAACCGTCAATATTTCCCGATACTGCCCGCCGGCCAGTCGTTCAAGCATCTGCGCGATGTGATCGAATGAGGTGCTGAGCACCGGTAGCAAGGTTTCCCCCTCGCTGGTCAGCATCAGCCCGCGGGGCAGGCGTTTGAACAGGGTCACGTTGAGTTGCGCCTCCAGACTTTTGACCTGATGGCTCACCGCCGCCTGGGTCACGCACAGTTCCACGGCAGCGCGGGTGAAACTCAAATGGCGCGCCGACGCTTCGAAAGCGCGCAGTGCGTTGAGCGGCAATTGCGGTCGAATCATGCCCAGCCCCAAATTTTTCTAATGGCTCATGCGAGATTTCATCGTTTGTCCAGTGTGGCAACAGTGCCTACATTGGCGGCGCTGATCAGCCAACCGATAAAAAATCAGCCGCAGTGTAGCGGCATACGACAATCGACACTCATGGAGAGTGGTTCATTTATGTGTTCATTCAAGCCGAGCAAGCTCTTTTCCTACAGCGCTTTCACCTTGATCTTCAGCAGCGTTGTCTGCCAGGCGGCCACACCGACCGAGGCGCAGTGGCAGGCACTGGTCACGCAAGCCGTTACCCCAGTGATGCAACACAACAACATTGCCGGACTGAGCGTTGCCCTCACGGTCAACGGTCAGGCGCATTACTTTAATTACGGTATCGCCGCCAGGGACAGCGGGCAAAAGGTCAGCGAAAACACCCTGTTCGAAGTCGGTTCGGTGAGCAAGACCTTCACCGCGACCCTCGCCGGTTACGCTCAAGCGACCGGCAAGCTGGACCTGTCGAGCAAGGCGAGCACGCTTTGGCCGGCGCTCAAAGGCACTGCGTTCGACAACATCAGCGTGCTGCAACTGGGCACCTACAGCGCCGGCGGGCTACCGCTGCAGTTCCCCGCCGAGGCGGATTCGGCCGACAAGATGCTCGGCTATTACCAACAGTGGCAACCGCAGTATCCGGCCGGTAGCCATCGCCAGTATTCCAACCCGAGTCTGGGCTTGTTCGGTTATCTGGCGGCGAAAAGCCTGGGCCAACCTTTTGATCAGGCGATGACGCAAATTCTGCTGCCGAAACTCGGTTTGCAGCACACCTTCCTCAGCGTGCCGCCAGCGCAATCGAAGCTCTACGCCCAAGGCTATGACAGCGCCGACCAGCCGGTACGCGTCAGCCCCGGCGCGCTGGACGCCGAAGCCTACGGCATGAAAACCAGCGCCGCCGACCTCCTGCGCTACGTCGAAGCCCAGCTGAAACCGGCCAGCCTTGCGCCCGATCTGCAAAAAGCCATCGCCCTCACCCACAACGGTTACTACCGCGTCGGCGACATGACTCAGGGCCTGGGCTGGGAGCGCTACGCCTACCCGATCAGCCTGGAGAAGTTGCTGAACGGCAACTCGACAGCCATGGCGATGCAAGCGCACAAAACCGACTGGCTGACCCCGCCCCAGCCCGAACCGGCGAACGTGCTGTTCAACAAAACCGGCTCCACCCGGGGGTTTGGCGCGTATGTCGCGTTCGTGCCGTCGCAAAAGATCGGCATCGTGATTCTCGCCAACAAGAATTATCCGAATGCCGAGCGCGTGAAGATTGCGCATACGATTTTCGGTGCACTGGTGGACTAATGGCCGGTAGATGAATTGTGGGAGCGAGTCTGCTTGCGAATGCGCTGAATCGGTCACTTCTCAGCGCTCGTAAACCGCTGTCGCGAGCAGGTTCGCTCCTCCACAGGATCTGTGCATTTCACAAAAACCTGTTGGGGGGCTTTGCCACACACAGGGACGTGCTTTATTCACGCCGTGCGCAATCAATCATCCGGCATTTGCGGCGGCTTGGCAGGCTTCGCCGGTTTGCTCGGCTTCGTGCCCTTGGCCGGTTCTGGCTCGGTGGCAGCGGGTGCTTGTGCGGCGGCAGCGGCGGCTTCTTTCTCGGCCATCGGCATGGCGTCGATGGTCTCGAAGATCTTCTTCAGGTCCAGGGCCTTGGCTTCGTCCCCCGAAGCCGAAAGCTTGGTCTCGCCGTCCTTGCCCACCAGGAACACTTTCGGATAAGCACCGGCGCCCAGTTTCAGTGAGCGCAACAGCGCCATGGTGTCCTGCTGGCCCATGTCCTTGCCGTCGAGCTGACCGGACATGCTGAGGATGGTATAGACCTTGATATTGCGGTCGGCGACGCCCTTTTTATTGGCCGGGTCTTCCAGCGATTTCTTCAGGCTCAGCCACACCGGATCGACCGTGCTTTGGGCGATCACGATCAGCGGCCGGGCGCGCCCGACGTCACCGGCCAAGGGTGAATCGCTGTCGGCGGCGAACAAGGGGCCGGCCATCGCCAGCAAGAATGTCAGGGTCAGGGACCTGATGAGCATGCGCATCTCCTTTTGATATCCACGCTCTACTGATTGCGCATCGTGGCGATTGTTCCGGGTGCGTCTGGCAAAAAGGCATCGCCCTGTCAGAAGCTTAGGTCAGGCCGAACATTGCGCAACATGACGGGAGCGATCGCTACGCAGATTTGATTACTGGTTATGAGCGCATTAGGGTGGCCGCTCTGCTAACGAAATGGAGTTCACCCGCATGCACATTGATTACCTGTGCGATCACCCCGAATTTATCGAAGAACTGGCCACCCTCAACTTCAAGGAGTGGGGAGAGTTTCGCCCTGGTCAAACAGTCGAGGATCGCGTCGAGCACATGCGTGAATCCTGTGGCAAAGGCTCAGTGCCCAGCGTGGTGGTGGCGTTTGAAGATTCGCGTTTGCTGGGCGGCGCACTGCTGATCGAAAGCGATCTGAAGCTACGGCCGAACCTGACACCATGGCTGGCAGGCGTTTATGTGAAGGCTGAAGAACGTGGGCGCGGGGTCGCTTCGCAACTGGTCATGCGAGTGGTCGAAGAAGCGCAGAAGCTGGGCATACCTGAACTGTATCTGTACACCGACACTTCGCAGTCGTTGTACGCGCAACTGGGTTGGCAAGTAGTCGAGGAACTGATTTACGAAGATCTGCCAGTGGTGGTGATGAAATTCGTTACTGGCAAGTGACTCAGAACGCCAGCTTGTAACCGATCAACACCAGCATCGTCGCCAGGCACGGGCGCAGCACTTCATCGGAGATGCGCCCGGTCAGGTGGCTGCCGAGCCAAATGCCCGGCAGCGAGCCCAGGAGCAGAAAGCCCAACACGCCCCAATCCATATTGCCCATGCTCGCATGGCCCAGGCCAGCGACCAGGGTCAGTGGCACCGCGTGGGCGATTTCAGTGCCGACCAGGCGACGGGTCGGCAGCAGCGGATAGAGGATGAACAACGCAACCGTGCCCAGTGCGCCGGCACCGATCGAGGTCAGGGCGACCATAGTGCCGAGGATCAGGCCGGTGATTACGGTCATCACGTTGAGCCGCGAACCGCTCGGGTTGTAGTTGCCACCGGCTCGTTTGTGGGCGAAGTCGAGCAAGCGTTTCTTGAAGAAAATCGCCAGCGCCGTGGCGAACAAGACAAAGCCCAAGGCCTGCTTGATGATCGCGTTCATCGCCTCGGGGGCGGTGTGCAACGTGCTGAGGAACCACAGCGTCATCGCCACCGCGGGCACGCTGCCCAAGGTCAGCCAACCGGTGATGGCCCAGTCGATGTTCTTGTTCTTCCTGTGAACGAGGACGCCACTGGATTTGGTAATGGCGGCGTACAGCAGGTCAGTGCCCACCGCCGTTGCAGGGTTGATGCCGAACCACAGCAGGATCGGCGTCATCAACGAACCACCGCCGACACCGGTCATGCCGACAATAAAACCCACCACCAGCCCGGCAACCACCAGACCGAAATTGACCAAATCCATTAAGACGTCCAGAAAACGACAGGAAAAATCTGGCCCGCAGCATAGCGATTTTTCTTATAACCACATATATCGATGCGGTCTATGGTTATGCATTATCGAAAATCACCGTCGTTCTCTTTGTAGGAGTGAGCCTGCTCGCGATAGCGGTGTTTCAGATAAATAGGCAGGCACTGACATACCGCTATCGCGAGCAGGCTCACTCCTACAGGGGTTATGTGGCGTCTGGAGGATTAGTGCACCCGCCGTCCCGGTTTGAAGCTGTGAGTGCGGTTGATCCACACCGTGGCCAGCGCAATCAGCGACAGGATCAACAGTGCCCACGGAAATGACATCGCCCCGGCGCGATCCAGCAGCAAACCGCCAAACAGCCCGCCGCCGGCAATCGCCACGTTCCACGAAGTGGTCAGCATCGCCTGGACCACGTCGACATGCTCACCGGCCGAATCCGCCGCCGAGGTCAGCAGCAGCGTAGCCGAACCGCCGAACGACAAGCCCCACACCGCCATGCAAGCGTAAATGAGCCACGGCGACGGAATCGCCAGTGCCAGCACCAGCGCGGTCAGCGCAAACACGGCGAGGCTGATCAGCGTCAGCCCGCGCAACCAGCGATCCACCAGCAGGCCGATGATCCAGATCCCTACCAGCGAGCACAGGCCGAACACCAGCAGCACCAGATCCACCCGGTCGGCCAGCCCGGCTTCGGCCAGAAACGGTGCGATGTAGGTGTAGAGAATGTTGTGCCCAAGCATCCACGCCAGCACCACGAACAGCACCGGACGCACACCGGGCAGGCGTAACGATTCGAGCAACGGCAAGCGCTCGCCACTGGCCTGTCCCGGACGATCCGGCACTGCGATGACAATCCACGCCGCCAGCACCAGCGCCAGCGCCGACATGATCCCGAACGAAGCGCGCCAGCCGATCCATTGGCCCAGCCACGTCCCCGCCGGGGTGCCGAGCGACAAGGCGACCGGGGTGCCGAGCATGGCAATCGCCAGTGCCCGGCCCTGCTGATGCACTGGGACGATCCCGCGCGCATAGCCCGCCATGATTCCCCAGGACAACCCCGCCGCCATGCCAGCGAGAAAGCGCGAAGCCAGTGTCAGTCCGTAATGGCTGGAGAACGTGGTGATGGTGTTGAACAGCAGAAATCCGCCCACGGTCATCAGCAGCACCCGGCGCCGCGGCCAGGCGCGGGTGGCCACGGTCAATGGAATCGCCGCGACTATCGAACCCAACGCATAGAGGGTAACCAGTTGCCCGGCGAACACTTCGCTGACGTTCAACCCGGCGCCAATCTGCGGCAGCAGCCCGGCGGGCAGGGTTTCGGTGAGGATGGCGATGAAACCGGTCATGGCGAATGCGAGCAGCGCGGCGTAGGGCAATCTGTCGGTGCGGGCGGTGTGATCGACGCGGCTGAAATCGGCGCTTGCGGGGTCGGTCATGACGGGGGCAGCTCCTTTTGGATCAACTTGAGCGATGGATTGTATACAAATATCCAGTTCGCGATGCGATCTCTGTAGGAGTGAGCCTGCTCGCGATAGCGGTCTTTCAGATGTTGGTGAGTTAAAAGATCCTCCGCTATCGCGAGCAGGCTCACTCCTACAATGGATCTCTGCATAATCCACAATCCAGTGAAAGCTCACTGCACCGGCAGAAAATTCAAAAACAACAGACTCTGCGCGTAATTCAGACCGATGCGCCGATAGCGCTCATCGAGCATTTGCGTCAGCAGGTCCAGGCGCGCCACCACCTTGCCGAACTCGGTGGCGAAGCTGAGGTTGCTGCCCTCCTCGGAGATTTCATTGGAAAACAGCAGCGGCTGGCCATCCTGGTTCTGTCGCTGCGACAGAATCCACGTCGCTTTTTCGATATTGCGCGCAGCGTTGTGCACGAACGTCGGATTAATCGCGTCCGTCATGTAGAACTCGGTGCGGTTGCCGTGGGCGGTGACCAGCATGCTGCCAATGGCGTAGATGAAAGCGCCGACCCGATCACCGAGAAACTCCGGACTCATCGCGTAGTTCAGCGCGGCCAGATCCTTCCTGCCGCCCAGTACCGGCAGCGGCTGTTGCTGTTCGATGGCCAGGCGTACCTGTTTCACCGCGGCATGAATGTTGAGGAACCCGGATTTGCGCAGCTCTTGCGGGTTGCGCAGGTACAGCTTGCCCATCAGACGATAGAGGCTGTTGAGGTTGTCGCGCATCGCCAGTGTTGCCATGCGATCGACGCTGGTCTGCAGAAACTCCTGCGGCTTGCCGTCACGCATCTGATTGATGAAGCCGTTGCCGTTCTGATGGCTACAGCCGCTCAGCACCAGCAAAAACAAACCGGCCAGCAACAGGCACGCTCGGCGCAAACAAGCAGTGATCAGGGTAAAAGCACTCGGCATGAATTCTCGGGCAGGTACGTTCCTGTGCGGCGGGAGTCACCGCATCCTGGCCATGGATAGAGCCGCCGATTGCGAAAAAGTGCAGTGCTGGCGTGGTTTGCCGACCTTTGGCGTCTTGCTCGACACCAATTAGTCCGACTTTATATTTGCGATGATGAGTAAATCGGCTATAAATCTTCTGCTATAGATTCAATAGCCTGACTAATTGCAAATTCTCAAAACAACAACAAAAAGGAAGGTCTACCATGCTTCAATCCCGTCACCTGCTTTCCGGCCTTGGACTGTCACTGATGATCGCTTCCCTTTCCGCCAACGCAGCGGGCCTGACCGCCGAACACAAAGCCTTCGGTAAAACCAATGATGGCACGCCCGTCGAGCAATACATCCTGCGCAACAGCCACGGCATGCAAGCCACCGTGATTACTTACGGCGCGACCCTGCAAGCGCTGAAAGTCGCCGACAAGCACGGCAAGTTTGACGACGTAGTGCTTGGTTTCGACGATGTGCAGGGCTACCAGAAAGGCACGGCGTACTTTGGCGCGACCATCGGGCGCTTCGGCAATCGCCTCGCCGACGGCGCCTTCGAACTCGACGGCAAGCGCTATCAGGTGCCGCAGAATGACAAGTCCAACGCGTTGCACGGCGGCCCTCAGGGTTTCGACAAAAAGGTCTGGAAGGCCAAAGAAACCAAGGACAAGGATTCGGTCGGCGTGACCCTGACCTATCTGTCGGCGGACGGCGAAATGGGCTTCCCCGGCAACCTCAGCACCGAAGTGACTTATCGCCTGACCGAGAACAACGAACTGCGCATCGACTACAAGGCCAGTACCGATAAGCCCACGGTGCTGAACCTGACCAACCACAGCTACTTCAACCTCGCCGGCGCCGGCAATGGCGACATTCTCAAACAAGTCGCCACGCTCAATGCCAGCCATTACACACCGGTGACGGCCAAGCTGATCCCGACCGGAGAACTCGCGCCTGTCGCGGGCACGCCGATGGATTTCACCAAAGCGACCGCGATCGGCACGCACATCAAGGCTGATCATCCGCAGTTGAAGTTTGCCGAGCCGAAACAGGGCGGCTTCGACTTCAACTGGGCGCTGGACACCAAAGGCGATATCAGCAAAGTCGCCACCGAAGTCAGCGACCCGCAATCGGGACGAACCCTGCAGTTGTTCACCACCGAGCCGGGCGTGCAGTTCTATACCAGTAACTTCCTCGACGGTACGGTCAAGGGCAAGGGCGGCAAGGTCTATCCGCACTGGGGCGCGTTTACCCTGGAGACTCAGCACTATCCCGACTCGCCAAACCAGCCGGGCTTCCCGAGCACACGACTGGATCCGGGGCAGACCTACACCCACAGCGTGATTCTGAAATTCACCGCAAAATAACCTTTGTGGCGAGGGGATTTATCCCCGCCGGGATGCGAAGCAGCCCCCATCCTGCAAAATGCGCTTTATCAAAAAAGAACTCCATTGCAGGTTTTGGGGCTGCTTCGCATCCCAACGGGGATAAATCCCCTCGCCACAATTGATGTGTTTTGTCCCTTGATTCTTTGTCAAACAAGCCTCCTTCCCGGAACCCTTGGTCTATCCTGCTGCCCACCAAAGGTAACGAGATTTTCGCAAAGGAGGTTTGAATGCGTACCCTTGAATTGGCTGGCGTGCAGGTACCCGTGATTGGCCAGGGCACCTGGCGCATGGGTGAGGATCGCTCGGCGCACAAGCGTGAAGTCAGCGCACTGCGCAGCGGCATCGAACTGGGCATGACCCTGATTGACACTGCGGAAATGTACGCCGAGGGCGGTGCCGAAACGGTGGTCGGCGAAGCCATCAGCGGGCTGCGCGATCAGGTGTTTCTGGTCAGCAAAGTCTACCCGCACAACGCCAGCCGCAAAGGCATCCACCTGGCCTGCGAGCGCAGTCTGCGCCGGCTCGACACCGATTACATCGATCTCTACCTGCTGCACTGGCGCGGCCAGTATCCCCTGGAAGAAACCGTCGAAGCCTTCGAGCGCCTGCGCGAGGACGGCAAGATCGGCCGTTGGGGCGTGTCAAACTTCGATGTCGATGACCTTGAAGAACTTTCCAGCCCGGCCTGCGCCACCAATCAGGTGCTCTACAACCTTGAAGAGCGCGGCATCGAATTCGATCTGCTGCCGTGGTGCCAACACCAGCGCCTGCCATTGATGGCTTACTGTCCGATCGGCCAGGGAGGCGCGATGCTCGCCGAGCCGGTGCTGCGCGACATTGCCGCTCGTCACAACGTCACCCCGGCGCAGGTTTCGCTGGCGTGGATTCTGCGTCAGGATGGCGTGATTGCGATCCCCAAGGCTGTGCGTCCCGAGCATGTGCAACTCAATGCCGAGGCGGCGCAGCTGCAACTGGACGCTGGGGATCTGGCGGCGCTGGACACGGTGTTCCCGGCGCCAAAACGCAAGCAGCGGCTGGCCATGGTCTGATCCGCCGACTGCGAGGGCTTCGCGATGAGAAGCACGGATCTGCACGACCCGTTCAACCTGCAACGTTTTGTCCAAGCGCAGGACCCGGTATTCGAACGAGTTCAACGCGAACTCCAGGCTGGGCGCAAGCAAAGCCACTGGATGTGGTTTGTTTTTCCGCAGTTCGCCGGGCTGGGCGGCAGTGAAATGGCCCGGCGCTTTGCCATCGGTTCAGCCGAGGAAGCGCGGGCCTATCTGGCCCACGAAGTGCTCGGCGCGCGGCTGCGCACCTGCACACAGTGGGTGCTCAACGTGCCGCAGCGCTCGATCAGCGAGATCTTCGGGCATCCCGATGACCTGAAATTTCACTCTTCAATGACCCTGTTTGCGCAATTCAGCGGCGCAGACAGCCTGTTCAATCAGGCGCTGACGCGCTACTTCCACGGCATTCTCGATGAATGGACGCTGCAACTGCTCGACTTAAAACAGGCCCAACTGCCCACCAATCAGGGTTGAAAAGTCGTCATCGACAAACGGCAGAATCGCATCCGCCACCGGTTGCAGTTGCCGGGTGATGTAATGGTCGTAATCGATGGCGGCGCGGCGTGCTTCCAGCGGCTCCGGGCCGGCCAAGGTGATGACGTAGCTGATCCAGCCGCCGTTCTGGTACTGCCGGGGCCGGCCGTGCTGCGCGTTGTAGTCGTCGGCGAGCCGCGCTGCGCGCACGTGCGGCGGGACGTTACGCTCGTAATCGTCGAGGGTGCGGCGCAGGCGCTTGCGGTAGATCAATCGATCATCGAACTCCCCGGCCAGGGTCTTGCGCACATAGTCGCGCACGTAATCCTGATACGGCTTGCGCTGGAAAATCCGCTCGTACAATTCCTGCTGAAATTGCCGGGCCAGCAGCGACCAGTCGGTGCGCACGGTTTCCAGACCTTTGTAGATCATTTCCTCGCGGCCATCGGCGCGGGTGACAAGGCCGGCGTAACGCTTCTTGCTGCCCTCCTCCGCACCACGAATGGTCGGCATCAAAAAGCGTTTGTAGTGGATCTCGAACTGCAATTCCAGCGCGCTTTCCAGGCCGTAGGTTTCGCGCACATGCTCGCGCCACCACTCGTTGACCTGGTTGACCAGCGCATGACCGATCTGCGCCGCCTCCTCCTGGCCATGGGCGCGACGTAGCCAGACGAATGTGGAGTCGGTATCGCCATAGATCACCGCATGGCCCTGCGCTTCGATCAACTGGCGGGTGCGCAGCATGATTTCGTGGCCGCGAAGAGTGATCGATGAGGCCAGGCGCGTATCGAAAAAACGGCAGCCGCTGGAACCGAGGACGCCGTAGAAGGCGTTCATGATGATCTTCAGCGCTTGCGACAACGGCGCGTTGTGCTCACGCTTGGCAGTCTCGCGCCCCTCAGCCACTCGCGACACAATCGACGGCAGGCAATGGCGGGTGCGCGAAAAGCGTGCACCACGAAAGCCGGGTACCGAATCGGCATCGTCCGGGTGCTGCAAGCCTTCGATCAGCCCCACCGGATCAATCAGGAACGTACGGATGATCGACGGATAAAGGCTCTTGTAGTCGAGCACCAGCACCGATTCATACAGCCCCGGTTGCGAATCCATGACGAACCCGCCGGGGCTGGCCTGAGGCGGATGGGTGCCGAGGTTCGGCGCGACGAAGCCCTGACGGTGCATCAGCGGCATGTACAAATGCGTGAACGCGGCCACCGAGCCACCGCTGCGATCCGCCGGCAGACCGGTGACGCTGGCACGTTCGAGGAGAAACGTCAGCAGCTCGGTCTTGGCGAAGATCCGCGTGACCAGTTCGCAGTCCTTGAGGTTGTATTTGGCCAGCGCCGGTTTGTCCTCGGCGAACATGCGATTGATCTCGTCCATGCGCTGATACGGGTTGTCGATGGCCTTGCCCTCGCCAAGCAACGTCTGCGCGACGTTTTCCAGGCTGAACGAGGGGAAGCTCCAGGTCGCCGAACGCAGCGACTCGATACCGTCGATGATCAGCCGCCCCGCGGCGGAAGCGAAATAGTGATTGCGGCTGCCGTGCTCGCGCCACTGCATTTCTTCGCCACCGCGGCCGATTTTCAGCGGCACGCCGAGGCGCCGCGCGTGTTCGTGAAGGATGCGCAAGTCAAACTGCACAACGTTCCAGCCGATGATCGCGTCGGGGTCGTGGCGGGCAAACCACTCGTTGAGCTTCTTCAGGAGAATGGTGCGCGAATCGCAATATTCGAGATCAAAATCAACAATGCTGTCATCGCCGTTCGGCGCCCCGAGCATGTACACCTGACGTTCGCCACAACCTTCCAGGGCGATGGAATACAGCTCGCCGGTCTCGGTGGTTTCGATATCGAGCGAGACCAGGCGCAGTTTCGGTCGATAATCGGGGTCGGGCTTGAGGTGGGCGTTGATCAGCACGCCGTCGGCGTCCGGCGTACCGCTGAACCGCACGGGTGCGGTAATGAAGCGCTCCATCAGATAGCGTTCCGGCGGGCGCACATCGGCCTCGAAGACATCGACCCCGACGCGGTTCAACGCGGTTTCCAGGCGCATCAACTGACCGTGCTGCTGGCAATACAGACCGAGCACCGGACGATGCTCGAAATCCAGCAAAGCCAACGGCCGCAGTTCGACGTTCTTTTCGTCGTGCAGCAGGCGTTCGGCCGCTTCACGCTGTTCGGCGGGGATGAACGCCACCGAAGGCTGGTGCGGCAAGCGCACACGGCGCGGCCCGGCGTCGGTCGCCAGCCAGAATTCGACTTCGGTGCCGGCCGGCGTATCGCGCCAGTGCCGGGTCAGGACGAAGCCCTGCGGTAAATCCACCACTGCAACCTCGGGAACTGAATCAGACCGGCATTCTACGCAGCATTTATGGTGAGGGGATTTATCTGTGGTGAGGGGATTCATCTGTGGCGAGGGGATTTATCCCCGTTGGCCGCGAAGCGGCCCCGCTTTTAATGAAAGGGCCTGCTGCGCAGGCCAGCGGGGATAAATCCCCTCGCCACAGATGAATCCCCTCGCCACAGATACTTCATTTGCAGATACAGAGATGTTTTTCCGGCAAATGGCGTTTTTTGCGTGCTATCTGCCGCTTTGCGGCCTTGCCCTGCCGCGCAGGGTCTACGATGCTTGATTAACAACGACAACACCTGAGTAACCGCCATGAAGACCGTCGCCCAACTGCTCAAGCTCAAAGACCAGAAAAATCAGGAAGTGCACCAGATCAAACCCGATCACATGGTGCTCGAAGCGCTGATGAAAATGGCCGAGAAAAACGTCGGCGCCCTGCTGGTGGTGGAAGACGACAACGTGGTCGGCATCATCAGCGAGCGCGATTACGCACGCAAACTGGTGCTGCACGGCCGCTCTTCGGTCGGTACACCCGTGCGCGACATCATGGTCAAGGACGTGATCACGGTGGACACCAAACAAACCGTCGACACCTGCCTGGGCATCATGTCCGACCGCCGCCTGCGCCACTTGCCAGTGGTTGAGGACGGCAAGCTGATCGGCTTGCTGTCGATCGGCGACCTGGTCAAGGAAGCCATTGCCGAACAGGCCGAGCTGATCAAGCAGCTGGAGCAGTACATCCGCGGGGAGTAATCGCCCAGACACCACAGCCCCCTTGTAGGAGTGAGCCTGCTCGCGATAGCGATCTGTCAGCTAGAAATACAGTTGGCTGACAGACCGCTATCGCGAGCAGGCTCACTCCTACAGGGGGTGCTTTGTCAGCCTTGAGACGGCCAATGTCGCTCAAACACCGGCGCCAGCACCGGGTGGCGGTCAATCCTCTGCAACCACGCATAAAACCCCGGCCGGGTCTGGCGCAGATGTTCACGGCTGCCGGCCCAACGGCTCACCACTGCCGCCAGCACATCCAGCGCGCCCGGCGTTTCATCGTCCAGGTACAGCTCGCCGGAAAACTGGTCGGCAAACACCTCCCAACTGAAGTGCAGACGCTGACGCGTGCCGGCGATCAGGTTCTGCCGTGCGCTCTCGTCCGCCGCCATCAGCCAACGCTCGGGGTAGTCGATAATGCCGATGGCCGCGTAGCAATTGCTGACGATATAGGCCAGGCCGCGAATCGCCTGATCGCGATCAGGCGCCTTGGCCGGCAGCAGGCCGGACTTGGGAAACGTCAGGCCCAGATGAATCATGATCGCCGCGCTCTCGGTCAGGGCACTGCCGTCGGGCAGTTGCAGAGTCGGGATCTGTTTCAGCGGATTGAGTTTGCCCAGCGCCTCCGCGGCCTCCGCGCTGGCTTCGGTGTCGATGAAGCGATAAGCAATCTGGCACAACTCCAAGGCTGCCTCGATGGCAGCTGCGCCGGAATTTTTATGCCCGTAGAGCTGGTACATGTCCGTTCCCCCTAAAAGGCCATGGCAACAGGGTAGATGGCTGGCCGGCCTGCTGTAGAAAATTCTGCCGATGTATCGCGTTTGGCACGTTTTTCCCATGCACTGCCGACTTGCGAATTCAATCCTCGCAAAACAGCGCTGGCGGTGCCCATCCCGCACCAAGAGCATTCATCGAACGCTATCCGCGTTCTTGTAAGGTGCGATACCGAGCCAAAAGTTCGTGTATCCGAGCTGGCAACAAGGAGTTCACCGCGTGAATCTTCAAACGCTGCGCCGCCCAATTGACACAACTCATATCCATCACCAGGCTCGTGTTCATTTGAACATCATCGGGCTGGCGCACTTCTCCTTTATTACCTGAACCCATACGCACACCGAATGTGCTTGGCGATCAATATTCGCCGAGCGCAGCGTGCTATTTAGTTTTTAAATATGACTTTGCATTAACAACCTGAAAGCGGATTGTCGAACAATAAGTTTCGAAGTTTAAAAGTTGCACCAAAAATGAACCCGCCACTGTGACGCAGTTCGCTGTTGGCATTCAACTCGCTCCAACAAAAACAAGGAACATGCCCTGTGAGCCACTAATACATTGACCCGCACCAAATCGATCCGCCGCGCACCATCCCGCGCTAAGCCTGATCGCAGAGCAGACGCTCTATCCCGCCGATTGGCGCGATACAGCGCTCACCCTGTCTCGCACTCGAAAAAGCCCTCTTGCAAGGACTGAAGGCCCCGTGTGCGCTACAGAAAAGCCATACTCAGCGGCGAACTTATATAAATGCGACATCGGTAACCCGAAGATAATTAGCCCTACGCAGTGCCGCAAGTTTTGGCACATCCGTTGCAAAGTGTAACAGGCAAGAGACATACAGAACGTCTCTACCCACATAACAACAGCCAGGGAAAGGGTAATGAACAATCAGGATAGCTGGCGCTGAGCCAGTAAGTTTGTCCGAGCTGCATAAACAGATAGTCAAACTATCGGCTCGCGCACACCTTGAAGAAGGTTACACCCAATCACTCGAACATTCGCCATATGTTCGGACGGCACTTTATTGCCCTTCATCTGACCCGAGGGAGCTTTAATGAACGATGCGGTAAAGCACAAAACCCTGCCGGGACCGTTGCGGGAAGCGCCGGTCCCGCCGCCAACGGGCAGGCAGGCGTTTACAGCCAACACTTCACGACCCGGCGGGTTGAACAAACCACAGATGGTGCTGCTGATTGCCGTGTCGGCGCTGATACACGGCGGCGCGTGGTGGTTCTTTCATCAGGCGCGGCCGGAGCCGCTGCCCACGCCGCCCGAGATTCCGGAAATGACCGTCGAGCTGACCAGCCCGACGCCTCCGGCCCCGCCGACACCGGAACCACCACCGCCGCCCCCGCCTCCACCGCCGCCGGAACCCGAGCAGCCGGTGGAAGACGAGGACGCGGTCAAGCCGCCGCCCAAACCGGTGGAGAAGCCCAAGCCGATCGAGAAACCGAAACCGGTCGAGAAGCCAAAACCAGTGAAAAAAGTCGAGCCGCCGAAAGCGCCACCCGCCCCGGCACAACCGGCCGCCCCTGCTGCGCCGAGCACACCGAGTGCACCGCCGGCGCCGGCTGCTGCGCCCGGTCCGGTCAAGGAATCGGCAGCGATTTCCGGCCTCGCCAGCCTCGGCAACCCGCCGCCGGAATACCCGTCGCTGGCGCTGCGACGTAACTGGGAAGGCAGCGTGGTGCTGCGCATTCAAGTGCTGGCCAACGGGCGTGCCGGTGCGGTGACGGTGACCAAGTCCAGCGGCAAGCCGCAACTGGATGAGGCGGCCGTCGCGGCGGTGAAGAACTGGAAGTTCATCCCGGCCAAGCGCGGCGACACGCCAATCGACGGCTTCGCCACCCAGACCATCGATTTCAAATTGCCGCAATGACGGCGCAACCGACTCATTACTGATTAAAGCAAGCGAGGTGTAGCCATGAACGATTCACTGTCTTCGATGATTGTCCCCGGTGTGCTCTGGGGCCTGGTGCTGTTTTCCGTGGTCAGTTGGGCGATTCTGTTGGTCAAGTCGGCCCAGTACCTGCGCCAGAAAGCGCAGAACAAGCAGTTCACCAAAGCCTTCTGGAGTGCCCCCGACCTGCTCACCGCCGCCGAACACGCCAGCCAGTATCCCGGCTCGCTGGCGCGCATCGCCAGCAGCGGTTTCGAAGCTTTGCTGGTCGAAGATTCGCCGCGCACCACCCAGCAACTGGCGCACACCATCAACCGCTCCGACAGGCTGGAACGCAACCTGCGCCAGCAGATCCAGAAGGAGCGCCGTTCGCTGGAAAACGGCCAGGCGATCCTCGCCAGTATCGGCAGCACCGCGCCGTTCATTGGTCTGTTCGGCACCGTGTGGGGAATCATGGAAGCCCTGCAAAGCATCGGCGAAACCGGCTCGGCCAGCCTGGAAGCAGTCGCCGGCCCCATCGGCCACGCGCTGATCGCCACAGGCGTGGGCATTGCCGTCGCGGTACCGGCGGTGCTGATCTACAACTTCTTCCTGCGCCGGCTGAAGCTCGCCTCGGCCGACATGGATGACTTCGCCCACGACTTCGACGCCCTCGCCTCGCGCAGTGCGTTTTCCATCAGCCGCCAGGCCATCGCCAGCAAAAACACCAACGCCGTGCGGGAGGCCAGCTGATGTCGTTCTCCACTCAAGACAGCGATGAAGTGCTCAGCGAAATGAACGTCACGCCGCTGGTCGATGTGATGCTCGTGCTGCTGGTGGTGTTCATCGTCACCGCGCCGCTGATGACCAACGCAATCAAGGTCAATCTGCCAAAAACCGACGCCGTCGCCCCCGCCGAGAAGAAAGACCCGGTGGTGGTCAGCGTTGATCAGGACGGCAAGTTCTATCTGGCCAAAACCGAACTGGCCCCGGAATCGCTGGAGGCCAGCCTCAGGGAGGTCAAGGCCAAAGACGCCGAGGTGCGCGTGCAATTGCAGGCCGACGCTGCCGTCAATTACGGCCAGGTGGCCAAGGCCATGGCGTCCATCGAACGCTCCGGCATCAGCAAGATTTCGGTGATGACCACCCACTGAGTGCGGTGCCGGGCGGCAGTTGAAAGCAGCCATCCGGCACCGCTGAAAAGAATCCCGTCGCACCCGGCCGACCGAAAAACGCCACGCGTCTTCGGAGGGGATCGGCTTGCTTGAAGAAAGTGGTTTTCCGCACGCGGTATCACCGGAAGCGGAGCAATGAGCGGCTCACAAGGCCAATTCGATAACGTCTGATAATCGGAAATAACCATGCTGATGAACACTCCACGCTTCACGCTCAAACCTTTGGTGGCAACGATGTCTCGCCACCGTTTTGTTCCGCTGTATCTGGTGGCCATGGGGATGGGCGCCGGGACCGTGCAAGCGGCCGAGGACGACAACAGCAGCGTGCCGGCAGCCGCTGTCGTGGCGGCGCCGACCACGCAACTGCAACGGGTCGAAGTGACCGGTTCGGCGATTCGCCGGGTCGATGCGGAAACGGCGGTGCCGATCACCATTCTCAAGGCCGACGAGCTACGCAAACAGGGCGTGACCACCACCGCCGAGCTGGTCCAGCGCATCACCGGCAGCCAGTCGATCAATAACAGCGCCGGCTCGGTCGGTGCGGCCACGGGCGGTGCGTCGTTTGCCGACATGCGCGGCATCGGCGCGAACAAGACGCTGGTGCTGCTCAACGGTCGGCGCCTGGCCAACAACGCTTTGTCGGGCACCAACTCGGCGGGCGGCGCGGTGGATCTGAACATGATCCCGTTTGCCGCCATCGAGCGTGTCGAAGTGCTGCGCGACGGCGCCTCGGCCCTGTACGGCACCGACGCCATCGGCGGCGTGATCAACTTCATCACCAAAAAATCCCTGACCGATGGCGCGTTGACCCTCGGCGGCGAAACCCCGACCCACAGCGGCGGCGGTGCGACCAAGGACATGAGCGCGAGTTGGGGCTACGGCGATCTGGAAGAAGACCGCTTCAACGTCCTCGGCGTGTTCAACTACAACAAGCAGCAGAACCTCGACGCCAACGACCGCTCGTTCGCCAATGACTACTCGCCCGGTCGTGGGCTCGATCAGACCTCCGGCACCGCGTTCCCCGGCAACTATAGCCAGAACGGCAACGCCACCAACCCGTTGGCCAACAGCAATTGCAACGGCCCCAACCTGATCGGCCGCGACGGTTTGTGCCGCTTCAGCACACGTGAATATATTGACCTGGTGCCGCAGACCGAGAAGACCTCGTTCTTCGGCAAGACCACCGGCAAGCTGGGCGACGACCACAACGTCAACCTCGAATATTTCTGGTCGCGCAACAACAACGCCACCGCCGTCGGCCCGGCGCCACTGACCGGTTTGAGCCTGGATTCCTCATCGCCCTACTACCCCGGCAACGGCATCACCCCGGCGCCGACCGATTTCGCTCTCGATCCGACGCAACCGGTCGATGTCAACTGGCGCGAGACTGCTGCAGGTCCGCGCGAGTCCAAAGACCAGAACACCAGCCAGCGTTTTCTGTTGAGCTTCGACGGTCTGGTCGGCGGCTGGGATTACAACCTCGGCGCCTCGTATAACCAGAATAAAATCGTCTCCAGCGTCACCAGCGGTTATGTCAGCGATCAGGCGATGATCGACGGTCTGGCCAGTGGTTTGCTCAACCCGTTCGGCCCGCAAACTGCCGCGGGTCAGCAGTACATCGACGCCGCCGCGTACCACGGCGCCTACTCCACCGCCGTGGGCCGCGTCGCCGGTTTCGATGGCCGGGTCAGCCGGGAGATTGGCGACTGGTTCGGCGCAGGCCCGGCCGGTCTGGCCTTGGGCGGCGAGTACCGCAAAGAGAAATTCCATCAGGACTTCGAAGCGTTTGCCGGCGATATCCAGAGCCTGGGCATCGACCCGGCGGGCAGCGTCGAAGGCGACCGTAGCGTCAAAGCCGCCTATGCCGAAATCAACGTGCCGGTGCTCGACAGCCTCGAGTTGTCCGCCGCCGTGCGCCACGACAAATACAGCGACTTCGGCAGCACCACCAACCCGAAATACTCGTTCCGTTATCAGCCGCTCAAAGAGCTGGTGGTGCGCGGCGCCTACAGCGAAGGCTTCCGTGCGCCATCGCTGTACGAGCTGTATTCGCCGCGCAGCATCACTTACACCCAGGGCTACTACAACGACCCGGTGCTGTGTACCGGCGGCGTGGTGCAACCGGGCGGCAACGGTGGCCGCGATTGCGGTCAGCAGTTCCTCAACCAGATTGGCGGCAACGAGGATCTGGCCCCGGAGAAAGCGCGCAACGTGACCCTGGGCTTCGTCTATCAACCGATCAGCAACCTCTCGGTAGGTCTGGATTTCTGGTGGATTCACATCTCCAACCAGATTCAGCCGTTCCCGGAATCCACTGTGTTCGATCAGGCGGGCTCCTATCAGGATCGCTTCGTGCGCAACGCCGACGGCACGCTCAACTACATCGTCACCGGCAACGCCAACCTCGGCATCGTCGAAACCAACGGTGTCGACGTGTCGCTCGACTATCGCTTCCCGAACACGCCGTACGGTCAGTTCGGCCTCGGCTTGCAGGGCACCTATGTCGACGAGTACGACTTCCAGAGCACCATCAAGGGGCCGTTCACTGACAAGGTCGGCGATTTCCAGGGTGACGGCGTGATTGCGCGCTGGAAGCACAACCTCACCGGCAGCTGGAGCTTTGGCGCGGCGCGGGCAGCGCTGACCAACCGTTTCACCACCGGTTACAACGACTACGACCGCGAAACTCATGCGCGCGTGGCGTCGTATTCGGTGTGGGACCTGTCGGCCGGCTACACCTTCAACAAGGTGCTGGATGTCGATGCCGGGATGAAGAACGTGTTCGACCGCAACCCGCCATTCTCCAACCAGGCCTACAACTTCCAGAGCGGCTATGACCCGCGCTACACCGACCCGCTGGGCCGGACGTTGTTTGCGCGCATGACGTATCACTTCTAACCGAGAGCACCGCAACTCCTGTAGGAGTGAGCCTGCTCGCGATAGCGTTTTTTCAGTCAGCCTTGCGGGGTCTGACTTGGCCTCATCGCGAGCAGGCTCACTCCTACAGTTTTGACCTGTGTGCATTCAGGAATTAAGGAGTGACTTCATGAGTGTTTTGCGCAACATGGCCGCTTTGCTATTTGGCAGTGCGCTGCTCTGCGTCGGCACCTCAGCGCTGGCCGCTGGCAGTCATGCGCTGACGGTGTATGGCGAGGCGCCGAAGTATCCGGCCGGCTTCAAGCATTTCGATTTCGTCAATCCCGACGCACCCAAGGGTGGTTCGCTCAGCCGTGCGTCGATGGAAATCGGCCAGTACAACTACATCACCCCGTATGCCGATCAAGGCATTTCCGTGGTGCAGGTCAACGATTGGGTGTACGCGCCGCTGGCGTTCCGTTCGCTGGATGAGCCGTATACGGTTTACGCTCTGGTCGCGCAGCAGATCGAGCGCGACCCCGAAGGAATGTGGGTGCGTTTCACCCTTAACCCCAAGGCACGCTTCGCCGACGGCACGCCGATCACCGCCGAAGACGTGCGTTACACCTTCAACCTGCTGATGACCAAGGGCAGCTTGAGTTATCGCCAGCAATACGCCGACGTGCAAGACGTCTTGATCGAAGGTCCGCGCCAGGTGCGCTTCACCTTCAAGAACAACCTCAATCGCACCCTGGCGCTGGATCTGGCGACGATGCGCGTGCTGCCCGAGCACTGGTGGAAAACCCGTGACTTCGCCAATGGCGGCGGTTTCGAGCCACCGCTGGGCAGCGGCCCATATCGGGTGAGCAAGGTCGACGCCGGGCGCAGCATCAGTTTTCAGCGCGACCCGGACTGGTGGGGCAAGGACTTGCCCGTCAGTCGCGGCCTGTACAACTTCGACAGCCTGACGGTGAATTTCTACGGCGACACCGACGTCGCCCGCCAGTTGTTGCAGGCTGGCGCGTTCGATTACAACCGTGAGTTTTCCTCATCGGGTTACGTCGTTGGCTACGACAGCCCGGCCCTGCGCGACGGGCGCTTGCAAAAAGCGATTCTGGCAACGGAAAAACCTACCGCTGCCCAAGGCTTTGTATTCAACCTGCAGAACCCGATCTTCCAGGATCGCCGGGTGCGCCAGGCGATCAGCCTGCTGTGGGATTTCGAGTGGACCAACAAGCAGATGATGCGCGGCTTCTACGTGCGCCAGAACAGCTTTTGGCCGAAGAGCGAAATGGCCGCCAGCGCCCTGCCCGACGCCGAAGAACTGAAGATCCTTGAACCGCTGCGCGGCAAAGTGCCCGACGAAGTGTTCACCACGGTGTATGAGGCGCCGAAAACCGATGGCAGCGGCTACATCCGCGACAAGCAACTGCAAGCGCTGAAACTGCTCGCCGAGGCTGGCTGGACGGCGAAAAACAATCGCCTGGTCAACGCCGCCGGCGAGCCGCTGGAGTTCACTTTTCTCGACGGCCAGGGTGGCTTCGATCGTATGCTGCTGCCGTTCAAACGCACCCTCGCGCAGATCGGCATCACGCTCAATTTGCGTCGCATCGACTCGGCGCAGTACATCAACCGCCTCAACGCTCGCGACTACGACATGATCGTCTGCGCTTTCCCGCGCAGCGGCGATCCGATCGTTTCCCCGGGCCGCGAGTTGTACAGCCTGTACGCCTCGCAAAGTGCCACGCAAGTCGGCAGTTCGAACGCGATGGTGCTGGCCGACCCGGCGGTCGATCAACTGATCGACGGCCTGGTCCAGGCCAACAGCCGCGAGGCCATGGTGCATTACGCCCGTGCGCTCGATCGGGTGCTGCAATGGGGTTACTACATGATTCCCAACTACTACTCCAAAGGCACGCCGACGGTATATCAGAACCGCTTCGGCATGCCCGCCGTGCAGCCGGCCTATGACGAAGGCCTCAACACGTGGTGGGAAGTCTCGGCCAAGCCGCTGACGACTCAGCAGATGAGCACTCAACTCGCGGGGGGCCAATGACATGCTGCGTTATCTGAGCCGCCGTTTACTGCTGATCATCCCGACGCTGTTGTGCATTCTGGTGGTGAATTTCCTGATCGTACAAGCCGCGCCCGGCGGGCCGGTGGAACAAGCCATCGCCCGCCTGCAAGGCTTCGGCGGGCACAGCATGGGCGGCGGTGGCGAGGTCGCCGCGACTGGCGGCGCCGGGCGCAGCAGCCGTGGTCTGGACCCGGCGCTGATCGAGGAAATAAAACACCATTACGGCTTCGACAAACCGCTGCACGAACGCCTGTGGCTGATGCTGAAAAACTACGCGCAGCTGGATCTGGGCAGCAGCTTCTTTCGCGGCGCCAAGGTCACTGACCTGATCGTGCAGAAGCTGCCGGTGTCGCTGTCACTGGGCTTGTGGGCGACGCTGATCACCTACCTGATTTCGATCCCGCTGGGCATTCGCAAAGCGATCAGGAACGGCAGCGCCTTCGACGTCTGGAGCAGCACGGCGATCATCATCGGCTACGCCCTGCCAGCGTTTCTCTTTGCGATCCTGTTGATCGTGGTGTTCGCCGGCGGCAGCTACGTCAACTGGTTTCCGGTGCAGGGGCTGGTCTCGGACGATTTCGCCACATTGAGCACATTGGGCAAGGTCGGCGACTACCTCTGGCACTTGGTGTTGCCGGTCACAGCGCTGGTGATCGGCGGTTTTGCCACGCTGACGATCCTGACCAAGAACAGCTTTCTCAACGAGATCAGCCGCCAGTACGTAATCACGGCGCGGGCCAAGGGCCTGACCGAACGCCGCGTGCTTTACGGCCATGTATTCCGCAACGCGATGCTGTTGGTAGTGGCCGGGGTGCCGTCAGCGCTGATCGAAGTATTTTTCGCCGGCTCCCTGCTGATTGAAACCGTCTTCAATCTCGATGGCCTCGGGCGCATGAGCTACGAAGCAGCAGTGTCGCGCGATTACCCGGTGGTGTTCGGCGCGCTGTTTCTGTTCACCCTGTTCGGCCTGCTGATCAAGCTGATTGGCGACCTCTGCTACACCCTGCTCGACCCGCGCATCGATTTCTCGGCGAGGACTGCCTGATGTTCACACTGTCTCCACTGGGTCAGCGCCGCGTGGCGCAATTCAAGGCCAACCGCCGTGGGCGCTGGTCGTTGCGGCTGTTTATCGGTCTGTGCCTGATCTGCCTGGGCGGTGAACTGATCGCCAACGACAAGCCGCTGGTGATCCGCTACCACGACGCCTTCTACTTTCCAATTCTCAGCGATTACCTGGAAACCGATTTCGGCGGCGAGCTGCCGTTTCAGCCGGACTACGCCAGCAGTTACGTGCACAAGCTGATCGAGGATCAGGGCGGCTGGATGCTGTTTCCGCCGATCCCGTTCAGCTACGACACGGTCAACTATGACCTCACTGAACCGGCGCCGAGTCCGCCGTCGTCGAGCAATTGGCTGGGTACCGATGATCAGGCGCGGGATGTGTTGGCGCGGGTGATTTTCGGCACACGGATTTCGATTCTGTTTGCGCTGATCCTCACCGCCATCAGCGCATTGATTGGCGTCGTTGCCGGGGCGTTGCAGGGTTACTACGGTGGCTGGGTCGACTTGCTCGGGCAACGTGTGCTGGAAATCTGGTCGGGGCTGCCGGTGCTGTACCTGCTGATCATTCTGTCCGGCTTCGTCTCGCCGAGTTTTTGGTGGTTGTTGGGGATCATGGCGCTGTTCTCGTGGCTGGCGCTGGTCGATGTGGTGCGCGCCGAGTTTCTCCGTGGGCGCAATCTGGAGTACGTAAAAGCCGCGCGGGCGCTGGGCCTGAGCGACAGCGAACTGATGCGTCGGCACATTCTGCCCAACGCGATGACCTCTACCCTCACCTACCTGCCGTTCATTCTCACCGGCGCCATCGCCACGCTGACCGCGCTGGATTTTCTCGGCTTCGGCATGCCCGCCGGCACCGCGTCGCTGGGCGAGTTGATCGGCCAGGCCAAGCGCAACCTGCAAGCGCCGTGGCTGGGACTGACAGCGTTTTTTGCTCTGGCGCTGATTTTGTCCTTGCTGGTTTTTATGGGTGAGGCCTGCCGCGATGCATTCGATCCCCGATCCTGACCCCGGAGCTGAGATGAACGACAATCTGATCGAAATTCGCGACCTGCGTGTGGCCTTCGCCGGGCAGGCAGTGGTCCACGGTTTGAACCTCGACATTCGCCGTGGCGAGTGCCTGGCGCTGGTCGGCGAGTCCGGTTCGGGCAAGTCGGTGACGGCGCACTCGATCCTGCGTCTGCTGCCGGGCAACAGCGTTAGCAGCAGCGGCGCAATCCGCTACAACGGGGTCGACTTGCTGCACGCCAGCGAACAGCAAATGCGCGGCTTGCGAGGCAACCGCATTGCGATGATTTTCCAGGAGCCGATGACCTCGCTGAATCCGCTGCACACGGTGGAAAAACAAGTCAGCGAAGTGCTGGAAATTCACAAGGGCCTGAAGGGCCGCGCTGCCCGCGCGCGCACCTTGGAGTTGCTGGAACTGGTTGGTATTCGCCAGCCGTTGCAGCGACTCAAAGCCTATCCTCATCAACTCTCCGGCGGTCAGCGGCAACGGGTGATGATCGCCATGGCGTTGGCCAACGAGCCGGAACTGTTGATTGCCGATGAGCCGACCACGGCGCTGGACGTGACGGTGCAGCAGAAAATTCTCGAACTGCTGATCGAGCTGCAGCAACGCCTTGGGATGTCGCTGTTGCTGATCAGCCACGACCTCAATCTGGTGCGGCGAATCGCTCAGCGCGTGTGCGTGATGCGTCAAGGCGAAATCGTTGAACAGGCCGATTGCGAGACGCTGTTCCGAGCGCCGCAACACCCCTACAGCCGCTTGTTGATCGAGGCTGAACCGAGCGGCGCGCCGGTACCCAGTGAGTACGATCACAACCTGCTCGAAGTCGATGATTTGAAGGTGTGGTTTCCATTGCCGAAAAACCTGTTCAGCCGCCAACACGATTACATCAAAGCCGTGGACGGTGTCAGTTTCACCCTGCAACGCGGCAAGACGCTGGGCATTGTTGGCGAGTCCGGTTCGGGCAAGTCGACGCTGGGCCAGGCGATCCTACGGCTGGTCGAATCGCAGGGCAATATCCGCTTCGGCAACAAGCAGCTGAGCCTGCTTAATCAGCGTCTGATGCGCCCGTTGCGGCGGCAGATTCAAGTGGTGTTTCAGGACCCGTTCGGCAGCCTCAGCCCGCGCATGTCGGTGCAGCAGATCATCGCCGAAGGCTTGCTGACCCATGGCATCGGCAGCGAGGCCGAGCGTGAGGCGGCGGTGATTCGCGTGCTCGGCGAAGTCGGCCTCGATCCGCAGAGCCGTCATCGTTATCCCCACGAGTTTTCCGGCGGCCAGCGCCAGCGCATTTCCATCGCCCGCGCGCTGGTGCTGGAACCTTCGCTGATCCTGCTCGACGAACCGACTTCGGCGCTGGATCGCACGGTGCAGAAACAGGTGGTGGAGTTGCTACGGCAATTGCAGATCAAGCATGGACTGACCTATTTGTTCATCAGCCATGACTTGGCGGTGGTGCATGCGCTGGCGCATGACTTGCTGGTGATCAAGGACGGCAAGGTGGTTGAGCAGGGTTCGTCGCGGGAAATTTTTGCTGCGCCACAACACCCCTACACCCAGGAACTGCTCAACGCCTCGGGCCTCAAGCCACACACAACCCCTTGTAGGAGTGAGCCTGCTCGCGATAGCGGTATGCCTGTGACATAAATGCTGGCTGACACGACGCTATCGCGAGCAGGCTCACTCCTACCGGGTGATCGGGGTGGTCGAGAAATATTTTTCCGGCCCTGCATCCAATCGCCTCCGCCACGGGTAGTCCCTGTAACAGCCCACTCCCGGGCTGTCAGTGATCTAGCCTTTTTCGGAGAAACATCGGATGAACATCACCCAGCTGATTGGCCTCACCGGTTTGCTCGCCATGACCTCGACGACTTTTGCGCAAAGCAGTTATCCCGACGCGATCAAGGTGCCGGACGGGCACAAGGTTGCGCTGGAAACCACCGGGGTCGGCGAGATCACGTACGAATGTCGCGACAAGCCCAATGCCGCCGGGCAGACCGAGTGGACGTTTGTCGGCCCCAAAGCGGTGCTCAATGATCGCAGCGGCAAGCAGGTCGGCACCTACTTCGGCCCTCCCGCCACTTGGCAGGCCAAAGACGGTTCGAAAGTCACCGGCACGCAATTGGCCGTGGCACCGTCGACGCCCGGCAACCTGCCCTACCAGTTGGTCAAGGCCAACCCGGCCGAGGGCAAAGGCGCGATGACCGGGGTGAGTTACATCCAGCGCGTCGCGCTCAAGGGCGGCGTGGCCCCGGCCAGCGAATGCACGATGGCGAACAAGGGCAAGCAGGAAGTGGTGAAATATCAGGCCGATTATATTTTCTGGGCGGCGAGCTGATATTCGGAAGCAGTGCACAATCCTGTGGGAGCGAGCTTGCTCGCGAAGACGGAGTGTCAGTCGCCTTATTACTTTCTGACGCACCGCATTCGCGAGCAAGCTCGCTCCCACAGGGAACAATGCGTCTGGATGTTTGGGAAATGTGAGCTAAATTGCACGCCATGCCCTTACCCGATTCCACGTTCGATTACGAAGCCCGCCTCAAAGCCTGTGCCCGGGGCGAGCGTGCGGCCCTGCGCGATTTGTATGTGCAGGAAGGTGCGCGGCTGCTCGGTGTCGCCAGGCGGCTGGTGCGCGATACGGCGCTGGCGGAGGACATCGTGCATGAAGCCTTCATCAAGATCTGGAACGGCGCCGCCGGGTTCGACCCCGCGCGCGGTTCGGCGCGGGGCTGGATGTTCAGCGTGACCCGGCACCTTGCCTTGAACCAGCTGCGCAATCAGGCTCGGGAAATGCCGCTGCGCGAAGAACATGAAGCAGCGGCGCCTGATGAGGCCATCGATGTTCATTCGGCGCGCATTCATCGCTGTCTGGAGCAACTGGAACCGCAACGACGCACTTGCATCCTTCACGCTTACGTCGACGGTTACAGCCACGCGCAGATTTCCGCGCGCCTCGACACGCCGCTGGGCACCGTCAAAGCGTGGATCAAACGCAGCCTCAACGCCTTGCGGGAGTGCATGGGATGACCAGCGAATCAGCGCAGGAACGGGATGAACTGGCTGGCGAATATGTGCTCGGCACGTTGTCGTTCGAGCAGCGGGTCGAGGTGCAACGCCGTTTGCCCAATGAGCCCGAACTGCGTGCGGCGGTCGACGCGTGGGAGCGGCGCCTGCTGGAGTTGACCGATCTGGCCGAACCTCAGCAACCGTCGGCGCAGCTGTGGCCGCGCATCGAGCGCAGTCTCGAACGGCTGACGATTAAAGAACCGCTGACTTCGTGGTGGAACCTGCTGCCGCTGTGGCGCGGTTTGAGTGCTGCCGGTCTGGCCGCGACCTTGATTCTCGGCGCGATCCTGCTGACCCAGACCACGCCGAAACCGAGTTATCTGGTGGTGTTGGTCGCGCCGCAGGACAAGGCGCCGGGTTGGGTGATTCAGGCGAGCAATACGCGCGAGATCCAGTTGATTCCGCTGGGGGCGGTCGAGGTGCCGGCAGACAAGGCGCTGGAATTCTGGACCAAGGCTGACGGCTGGTCGGGACCGGTGTCATTGGGGCTGGTCAAACCGGGGCAGGCCTTGTCGGTGCCGCTGGACAAGTTACCGCCGCTGCAACCGAATCAATTGTTTGAGCTGACGCTGGAAGGCGCCAATGGCTCGCCAATCGGCAAACCGACCGGACCGATTCAGGCGATCGGGCGTGCGGTGAAAGTCCTCTAAGGCTCTAATACACGGTTGCCAGCAACCATCATCGCCGTCGATGTTCACCATCATGGCAATGAAGTTCTCATAAAAAAATCCGGGCGTAACATCGGCTCCATACCAACCAACAACACCCCGGAGCACACCCTCATGAAACGCCAGACTCTTCTCAGCATCGCCTTCTCGGTTTTCGCAGTAAACGCTTTCGCCGCCACCCCGGCGCACACGCTGGTCGCCGAAGGCGGCTCGGACAAGCTGATCGAAAGCCGTCTGGCTGAAGGTGGCTCGGATCGTCTGATCGAACGCCGCGTGGCCGAGGGTGGCTCGGATCGTCTGATCGAACGTCGCGTGGCTGAAGGTGGTTCGGATCGTCTGATCGAACGTCGCGTGGCTGAAGGTGGTTCGGATCGTTTGATCGAACGCCGCGTGGCCGAAGGTGGGTCGGATCGTCTGATCGAACGCCGCGTGGCCTGATGCACGACTGCAAGCGCAACACCCCAGAGAAACCCGGCTCCCGCAGCCGGGTTTTTTATGTCCGCAGGATCAGCCGGCCTTGGCCATGCACCGCTTGTAGCGCTCGTCCACGCGTTTGGCGAACCACGCTGTCGTGAGTTTTCGGGTGATTTTCGGGCTCTGCAGCACGATTCCCGGCAATACCGCGCGCGGTAACGGCTTGCCTTCGGCTCGCTCCGCCAGTTCGAATACGCGCTGATAGAGCTTGGTCTCTTCGAACTCCAGCGTTTTGCCCTTCTCCAGTTGATCGCGAATCGTCGGGTTGCGCATGCCCAGTGACTTGCCGAGGGTGCGCACTGCCAGTTCGGTGCTGCCGGGCATGATCGAATCGTAGCGAATCAAATCGCCGTCCAGGGTCAACGGAATGCCGGAAGCGCGGCTGACCGCGTTCTGAAACGCGGCGTTGCGGCTGGCGTACCAGCCGGCGTTGAAATCGGCGAAGCGATACAGCGGCTCGCGGTAATTCACCGGGTAACCGAGCAAATGGGCGATGCCGAAGTACATGCCACCGCGACGGCTGAACACTTCGCGGCGAATCGTGCCGTCCACCGGGTACGGGTAGTCCTTGGCGTGTTCTTCGGCAAATTCAATGCTGACCTGCATCGGTCCGCCGGTGTGCACCGGGTTGAAGCCACCGAACAACGTACGGCCCATCGGCACCATGCCGATGAAGTCGTCGAAAATGGCGCTCAACTCCTTTTCGCTGCGTGCTGAGTTCAGGCGTTCGCTGTAAGTCTTGCCATTGGGCGAGCGCACTTGCAGAGCGCCGCTGACCAACAGGCTGGGGATGTGCACCTTGGCCGCGCGACGGTTGATTTCGTCGCGGGCGATCTTGCCCAGACCGGGCACCGCCGGATCGGCCTGGAAGGTGGATTCCTGTTCTGCCACGGCCAGTACCGAGCAAATATTCTGCGTGGTGGTGCTGATGCCCTGCGCGGCAAACGCGGCGTAAATATCCGTGGCCCAGCCCTGGCGGTCGGCGGTTTTCGCCGGCAGCAGACGAACGATTTCAGCCTTCACTTCAGCGGGCGGACGTGGCGCCGGTTCGTGGCTGCGCTGGCTGGCGCAACCGGCGAGCAGCAGCAAGGCGCCGAGAGTAATGAGTAGTCGCATGTTGCTCCATCCAATCAATTTAGCCAAACCACCATACACACCCCCTGTAGGAGCTGCCGCAGGCTGCGATCTTTTGATCTTGTTTTAAGAGACAAAATCAAAAGATCGCAGCCTTCGGCAGCTCCTACAAGGGTGATGACAATCTGATTGCAAAACGTTACTGCGAAAATCTATCATTCGCGCCTGGAGTCGTATTTGCGCAAGGAGTTGCGCGCTGTCCTTATTTTTCCAACCGGCCGCGCGCCTCCAGGTAATCGACATGCCCGCTTCAGCTCGACTCGGCGCCCCCTTGCGCCCGACATTGCTTGCCCTGCTGTGCTCCCTGCCCTTCACCGCTCACGCCGCTGAAGAAAACCGCAAAGAGCTGGTGCTGGACGACGTCAACATCAACGCCCAGGCCCCGACACCCAACGCCCTGCCCCCGGTCTACGCTGGCGGTCAGGTCGCCCGCGGCGGCCAGTTGGGCGTGCTGGGCAATCAGGACATGATGGACGTCCCATTTAGCGCTGCGTCGTATACCGAGCAATTGATCCAGGATCAACAGGCCGAAGACGTCGCCGACGTGCTGCTCAACGATGCATCGGTGCGTCAGGCCTCGGGGTTCTCCAACCAGGCGCAGGTCTTCATGATTCGCGGCCTGCCGCTCAATGGCGATGATATTTCCTATAACGGCCTGTACGGCGTGCTGCCACGGCAGATCATTTCCACCGACGCCCTGGAGCGCGTGGAAGTGTTCAAAGGCCCCAACGCCTTTATCAACGGCGTGACCCCGACCGGCTCGGGCATCGGTGGCGGCGTCAACCTGCAACCCAAACGTGCCGGCGACGAACCGCTGCGCCGCTTCACCACCGACATCAGCAGTGAAGGCCGCGTCGGCCAGCACCTGGACATCGGCCAGCGTTTCGGTGAAGACAACCGGTTTGGCGCGCGCATCAACTTGTCCCAACGCGAAGGCGATACCGCCATCGACCACGAAAACCAGCGCTCGAAGCTCTTTGCCATCGGCCTCGATTACCGCGGCGATGCGCTGCGCCTTTCCGGCGACTTCGCTTACCAGAAAGAACGCGTCAACGGCGGCCGCAGCTCTGTCAACCTCGGCACCGCCACGCACCTGCCGGACGCGCCGTCAGCCGACACCAACTACGCGCCGAAGTGGGGCTACACCGATATCGAAGACACCTTCGGCATGCTTCGCGCCGAATACGATCTGAACGACAACTGGACGGCCTACGCGGCCGGTGGCGCCAAGCACACCCGCGAAGTCGGCCGCTACAACTCGACCACGCTGGTCGGCAACAACGGTGCGTCGTTCACCACCGGCTCGTTTGTGCCCCATGACGAGGACAACACCAGCGTCATGGCCGGGCTCAACGGCAAATTCAACACAGGGCCTGTCAGCCACAAGCTCAATGTGGGCCTCACCGGGATCTGGGCCGAGCAGCGCAGCGCCTATGATTTCGACCTGACCCGCTACCCCAACAACATCGATCACCCGGTACAAACCCCGGCGCCGGTCGGCAACTTTGCCGGGGGCGATCTCAATGACCCGGGCATCGTCGGCAAAACCTTCAACCGCAGCGTGGCGATCTCCGACACCCTCGGCTTCTTCGATGATCGCCTGCTAATCACCGCCGGCCTGCGTCGTCAGCAGATGGTCGTGCAAGGCTACAACTACGCCAGTTGGGGCAGCGGCGGGCGCAAGTCGAGCTACGACGAAGCGATCACCACGCCGGTGTACGGCATCGTGTTCAAGCCGTGGGAGCATGTGTCGCTCTATGCCAACCACATCGAAGGCCTGGCGCAGGGTCCGACCTCGCCAACCAGCTCCGGCGGCTTTCGCGTCACCAATGGCAACGAAGTCTACGCACCGGCGCGCTCCAAGCAGACCGAACTGGGCGTGAAAGTCGACATGGGCACTTACGGGGCCAGTCTGGGCGTATACCGCATCGAGCAGCCAAGCGATGGCTACTGCGAAATCAACGGTCCGACCACTTGCACCTATGTGCGTGAAGGCGAACAGATCAACAAAGGCGTGGAAATGAACGTGTTCGGCGAGCCGCTCGAAGGCCTGCGCCTGATCAGCGGCCTGACCCTGATGGACACCGAACTGAAAAATACCCTCAACGGCGCCAACGACGGCAACCGCGCCATTGGCGTGCCGACCTTCCAGTTCAATGCCGGTGCCGATTGGGACGTGCCCGGCCTGCAAGGCGTAGCGCTGAACGCGCGGATGCTGCGCACCGGCGGGCAATATGCCGACGCGGCGAACAACCTCAGCTTGCCGACCTGGAACCGTTTCGATGCGGGCGCGCGGTACGCGTTCAAGGTGTCGCAGAAGGACGTTACCGTGCGTCTGGGCGTGGAAAACCTGGCGAACAAGCGCTACTGGGAGTCGGCTCAGGGTGGGTATTTGACCCAGGGCGAACCGCGGGTGGCGAAGTTGTCGGGGACTATCGACTTTTAAGCGACCGTATCCTGTGAAAAAGGCTCCGCAGCGTGATGGCTGCGGAGCCTTTTTGTTTTTGCGGTGCTGGATCGGGCCCCTTCGCGAGCAGGCTCGCTCCCACATTGGAATGCGTGCCAATGTGGGAGCGAGCCTGGTCGCGAAGGGGCCGGAACTGACTACCGTCTACATCTGATCCATACTTGTTGCACAGCAACAGGAGGGCAGCCCCATGAACCGCAGCGACGTCCTGATCATCGGCGCCGGCCCGACCGGGCTGGTGCTGGGCCTGTGGCTGAGCAAACTCGGCGTGCGCGTGCGCATCATCGACAAGACCTCGGCGCCTGGCACCACCTCCCGCGCCCTGGCCGTGCAGGCGCGCACGCTGGAGCTGTATCGCCAACTGGGCCTGGCCGACACCATCGTGCGTCGCGGCCATCAAATCGCGGCGGCGAATTTCTGGGTCAACGGCAAACCCGTCGCGCAATTGCCGCTCAAGCGCATCGGCGAAGGCCTGACGCCCTACGCCTTCGTCGAAATCTTCCCGCAGGACGAGCACGAACGGCTGTTGCTCGAGCGTCTGGAAGACTATGGCGTCAACGTCGAACGCAATACTTCGCTGGAAAGCTTCGTAGAGAACGCCGACGGTCTCACCGCACATCTGCGTCTGCCCGATGGCGAGCAGGAAGTCTGTCAGGCCTGTTATCTGGCCGGTTGCGACGGCGCCCGTTCGGTGGTGCGCAAAACCCTTGATAGCGGTTTTCCCGGCGGCACGTATCAGCAAGTCTTCTATGTCGCGGATGTACGCGCCAGCGGCCCGGCGATGAACGGCGAGCTGCATCTGGATCTCGACGAAGCGGATTTCCTGGCAGTATTTCCGCTGTCCGGCGAAGGCCGCGCACGGCTGATCGGTACCGTGCGTGACGAACGTGCCGAGCGCGCCGACACCCTGGCGTTTTCCGATGTCAGCCGTCGCGCCATCGAGCACCTGAAGCTGCACATCGAAGACGTTCACTGGTTTTCCACCTATCGCGTGCATCACCGCGTGGCCGAGCATTTTCGCAGCGGCCGCGCCTTTCTGCTCGGTGATGCCGCCCATGTGCACAGCCCTGCCGGCGGCCAGGGCATGAACACCGGCATCGGCGATGCGATCAATCTGGCCTGGAAACTCGCCGCCGTGCTCGGCGGTGGCGCTGAGCCCAAGCTGCTCGACAGCTACGAAACCGAACGCATCGCCTTCGCCCGCCGACTGGTGTCGACGACCGACAAAGTCTTCAGTTTTGTCACCGCCGAGGGCCGCATGGCAGATATGTTGCGCATGCGTGTGGCGCCGTTTCTGATCCCGAAAATGGCCGCGTTCGAGGCCAGCCGCGAGTTCCTTTTCCGTACGGTTTCGCAAGTCACCCTCAACTACCGCGGCATGCCGCTCAGCCAGGGCGAAGCCGGGCATGTGCACGGCGGCGACCGCTTGCCGTGGGTACACGATGGTGAAGGCGATAACTATGAACCGCTAAGACAGCCGTGCTGGCAAGTGCATGTGTACGGCGATACCAGTGACGAGATGATTGCCTGGTGCCATGAACACCATCTGCCGCTGCATGTGTTCGACTGGCGCCCGGCGTTTGAAACGGCGGGTCTGGGGCGCAACGGCTTTTACTTGCTGCGCCCGGACACTTATGTGGCGATTGCCGAGAACAGCGCCGACCCGAAAGTGATAGAGCGCTACTTGCGCGATCACGGGATTCGGCCTTACTTCAACTGACACACAACAATTCAAATGTGGGAGCGGGCTTGCTCGCGATGGCGGTTTACCCGACATGAATTTCTCGACTGACACACCGCTATCGCGAGCAGGCTCACTCCTACAGTTTGGATTTGTGTTGGGGTTTAGATTCCCGCCAGCGCCAGGTCCATCGCAAAGTAAGTGAAGATCAGATCGGCCCCGGCCCGCTTGATCGCGCCGAGGCTCTCGCGCACCACGCGATCCTCATCGATCGCCCCGGCCTGGGCACCGAACTTGATCATCGCGTATTCGCCGCTGACCTGATACGCCGCCAGCGGCAGGTTCGACGCTTCACGGATGTCACGGATGATGTCCAGGTACGCACCGGCCGGCTTGACCATCAGCGCATCGGCGCCTTCCTGCTCATCCAGCAGCGATTCGCGCAGGGCTTCGCGGCGGTTCATCGGGTTCATCTGGTAGCTTTTGCGGTCGCCCTTCAACGCACTGCCACCAGCCTCGCGGAACGGCCCGTAGAGTGCCGAGGCGAATTTGGTCGAGTAGGCCATGATCGGAATCTGCGTGAACCCGGCGGCGTCCAGCGCCTGGCGGATCGCCCGCACCTGACCGTCCATTGCCGCCGACGGTGCAATCACGTCAGCGCCAGCGCGAGCGGCCGCTACGGCTTGTTTGCCGAGGTTGATCAGGGTCTGGTCATTGTCGACTTCGTGGTTGTGCATCACGCCACAATGGCCGTGATCGGTGTACTCGCAGAAGCAAGTGTCGGACATCACGATCATCTCCGGCACGGCGTCCTTGGCGATGCGCGACATGCGCGAGACCAGGCCGTCTTCGCGCCAGGTATCGCTGCCATTGCTATCCAGGCGATGGGACACGCCGAAGGTCATCACCGATTTGATACCGGCGCGGGCATAGCGCTCGATCTCGCTGGCCAGTTTGCGCTCGGGAATGCGCTGCACGCCGGGCATGCTGGTGATCGGCACAAAATCGTCGATGTCTTCCTCAACGAAGATCGGCAGTACCAGATCGTTCAGACTGAATTCGGTTTCCTGGAACAAAGTGCGCAGGCTCGCATTGCGGCGCAGACGGCGGGGACGTGCTTCGGGGAACTGACTGGACATGGGGCCTTTCCTGAAAACAGCGGATGAGACGAAAGTCGTAGGGGGTGAAGCTTATGCCTTGCGGCGGGCGAGGGACAAACCTGGATCAATCAACAGAGCGTTACTGAGCCTGCAATAATCTGCGGACCACCATAAATCTCCTGTAGGAGTGAGCCTGCTCGCGATAACGGTGCGTCAGTTGATAAATTCATATCTGACACACCGTTATCGCGAGCAGGCTCACTCCTACAAGGGTCATGTGTGGAATCAGGAAGGAATGGTCAGGCCGCGGATGACCGCCGGCCGGGCGAGAAAGCGCTCCAGCACCCGGGTGACATTGGGGAAGTTCTGGATACCGACCAGATCGCCGGCCTCATAGAACCCGATCAGGTTGCGCACCCACGGGAACGTGGCGATATCGGCGATGGTGTAACGCTCGCCCATGATCCAGTCGCGCCCCTCAAGACGGCCATTCAATACGTTGAGCAGGCGTTTGCTTTCTTCGACATAGCGGTCGCGCGGACGCTTGTCCTCGAAGTCCTTGCCAGCGAATTTATTGAAAAACCCGAGCTGGCCGAACATCGGGCCAACGCCGCCCATCTGGAACATCAGCCACTGAATGGTTTCGTAGCGCAACGCGCCTTCCTGAGCGAGCAACTGGCCGCTCTTGTCCGCCAGATAAATCAGGATCGCGCCGGATTCGAACAACGGCAGCGGCTTGTCTTCCGGGCCGTGCGGATCAAGGATTGCGGGGATCTTGTTGTTCGGGTTCAGCGAAAGAAACTCCGGCGACGTCTGGTCGTGGGTGTCAAAGCCGACGCGGTGCGGCTCGTACGGCAAGCCGATTTCTTCGAGCATGATCGACACTTTGACGCCGTTGGGTGTCGGCAGCGAGTAGAGCTGAATCCAGTCGGGGTACTGCGCCGGCCATTTCCGGGTGATAGGGAACGCGGACAGATCAGTCATGGGAAGCATCCAGTTACAGATTAAAGGCTGATCATAATGTAGAGCGTCGAGGGCTGCGATGTTTTGACTGGCGCTCGTTCGTCTCAATCAGTGCCACTACGGTCAAGCGGCGCATGCTCGACTGCACTTCGATACAACAGCTGCATGTTTTTCGCTGCGTAGATGAGGCTGTCGGCGTTGCTGACCGCCATCTGCGCGCGCATGGGTGAATTGGCATTGAACAGCTCCACCGCTGCGCGCAGATCCAGATCGTCGCCAAGTCCCAGATAATCGCTGATACGAAACAGGAAGCTATCGTGATCGTCGCCGAAGGCCTTCAAGTAGGCGACCGTCAACCCGCCGCGCATGATGATATCCGACACCGCCCGCTCCGGACCGTCTTGGACAGCGTGCGAAGCCGAACCCAGCAAACCGCTCAGATGACCTTTCAGATAGAAGAAGTCTGCCGCATTAGGGCCGATGGCGCGAAACCGGTCGACTCGGTTGGTGTGCAACATTTCATGCCCCAGCGACAAGCACAAAAAACCGGGCTGCATGAATTTTCGATTGATAAACAGCCGGCCGTGAAAGTCCCTTTTGTACATCCATGCCGCGACGCTATCGCTGGAGTCGACCCCGACAATTTTCGCTTCCCCCCAAACGCCCTGATATTCGCGCGAGAGCGCCAGCCCGCGCGCGACGGCGTCGGCAAATGGTTGTGCAACGTCTCGGTGATTGCTGCCAAAAAAACTTGCGTAAATTGCCTCGGCTTTTGGCAGATTCAGCGCGATGGCACGGTTGGCATCGTGGAAAATGCCTTCAACCACTCGCAGCTCCGAGCGAATGACTGCCGCCTGCTCCGGCGTGAACTGCTTCAAGCCACGCGCAAACAATGTGGTATCGAGGGCGGTGCTGCGCTCGAACGGGTCATCACTGCCGACATGCAGGCGTTTTGTGTCAAGCGCGTCATTGCGAACCTCGCGGATCAACTGATCGATATCGATATCAACGACATGACTTTCATCAGTGGAAGATCGCGCCGGTTGGAGCTTCCATATCCCGCCTTGTGGATCGAAATACAGCGGCGGCCCGGACGCCTCTCGTTCGGACACAAGCGTCGCGCGATATTCGCCGGTCGTCGCGGTTTGCCGGACCTGCACGATTTCGCCGGAAGCGATATCGACGTACTGGCGCCCCTTGAAGACCCTCAAGCCCCGAGCATCGGCCTGAGGCAAGCTCGCCGGTGACTTCAAGCGATATTGCTCAAGCGGGTTACCCACTGGACGACCGGGCAAAATCTCGGCTGACGGCAATGCTAAAACCGTGAGCGATTGGACCGGCGTTTCAGGTTGCCCCGTCTGAGGCGACGGCGGGTGAGACTCATCGTGGCGAAAAAGCTTCGGCGCAGGCCCTTCGTCGCCCGGCACGCTGGCCCTCGTTCGACGAAGCGGGCCTGCGTCTGCCCTTCCTGGGTCCGAAGAGGAATAGGTGGCGGGTTTGCGGACAATGCCCATAAAAATCCTTTCTGTTTGAATGGCCCGGCCAACGCCGGACAGACCTTGCGATAACTATGTATCGCACCGACGCCATTGCAACCGATTGCGCCATTCCATGTGCGATACATAGTTATCGCACCCACGTCGCCGTTTTGTGCGTTGTCGCCGATCAAGCTCGAACCCTCGCAGCCCGCTCGCTTCGAACCGTAACATCCTGTCGCTAAACTGCGTCCAGAACCTTGAAGGTTGCCGTTAGAGTGCTGCGCACTGGCACGATCGAACCAAATAGCCTTCAGGGACTCTGAGCTATGCCGTTCTCGCAGAGGAAGCTGTTCACGACAGGGAAACACCCGGTGCTGGGAGCCCGCGGTGCCAGGGTTTGTCAGCCTTAACCGATTTTGCTGAAGAACCTTCTTATAGATGACGAACCTGATGAGTTTCGCCAAGCGCTTCAAACATCGCGCGTACGTGGCCCTGCCCTCCCTGCTGGCAGTCAGTGCGCTGTTTTTGTCACTCGAATCAAGCGAAAGCCGCGCGCAACCGGCGGACGGCACGCAGACGCTGGTGTTCCTGCGCCATGCGGAAAAACCCGAAGGCGGCCTCGGCCAGCTCAACTGTCAGGGCCTGAACCGTGCGATCGACTTGTCGACGCTGCTGCCGGAAAAATTCGGCAAGGCCGATTACGTGTTCGCCGCCAACCCGACGCGCAATGTCGAGGAAGGTGAGCTGGACAATTCCTACAGCTACATCCGCCCGCTGATGACCATCAGCCCGGCCGCGATCAAGCTCGGCCTGCCGGTGAACATCGAGTTTTCCGCCAACGACACCAGCGATCTGGCCCGCGAACTGCTGGATGAGAAATACCACAACTCGACGATCTACACCGCATGGTCCCATGGCTATCTGCCGGAGCTGATCAACAAGGTGGCGGGCAACGCGGTCGGCAAAAAACAGAGCATCACCGAAGACTGGGCGGGCAGCGACTTCGACTCGCTGTACGTGCTGACGCTGAAGTGGCACAACGGCAAGGCCAGCTTGCAGAGTCACAGTTACAAACAGGGGCTGGATAATGGCAAGGACACGTGTCCGACCTGAGTTTTGTGTTGCTTGATCAGGCCTCATCGCGAGCAGGCTCACTCCTACATTTGAAATGCGTTCCACCTGTAGGAGTGAGCCCGCTCGCGATGAGGCCGACAAATCCACCGCTAAGCCTTCTGACTCACCCGCCCCCGCAAATACTCGATCACCGCCCCACGCTCCCCGGCGAACTCGATCCGACCGCCCTTCTTCTCCCGCTGGAACACATACATCGGGTCGTAATACTCGCGCAGCAAACCCTCGATCCAGCCGCGATGCAGATCCACCGCGCCGCTACGCCCCTGCTCCGCCAGCGCCTGCTCCATCAACAGCAGCATCCGCGAATGGCGCTCGCCACCGAGACGCTTCTGCACGTTGTTGAGACTTTCCAGCAAACGCTCGGCGAACAACGCAAAGCCGTTGTCGCCATGGACCTGGGCAAACTCCGCCGAAAGGTCAACCACGTAATCGCGCAGGATCCGCTCGACACGATCCTCGAAACGGTCTTCCAGCCAGACCATCGGGTACGCTTGCATGCCTTGGTATAGCGGCAGCGGCAAGGCGCAACTGCCAACCACCCGGCTCTCATCCTCCAGCACAAACTGCTCGATACCGGCGTCACGTTTCTTCAGGATGTCGACGGCCAGGCGATTCTCGAAATCAATGTTCGACGGCTGCCCGGTGGCGCGTTTGCCGAAGCTGGAGCCGCGATGGTTGGCGTGACCTTCCAGGTCCAGGCCATTGCGCAACTGCACCAGCACCTCGGTCTTGCCGGTGCCGGTCATGCCGCCCAGCAAAACAAAATCACACTGAGCGATAGCCTGATCGAGGGTATCGATGAGGAAATTGCGCATCGCCTTGTAACCGCCATCAACGCGCGGATAGTCGATGCCGGCCTCGTCACGCAGCCACTGCTGGGTGATCTGCGAGCGCAAGCCACCGCGAAAACAATATAAAAAACCGTCGGGATGGGCCCGGGCGAACTCGGCCCAGGCCTGAATGCGCTCGGCCTTGACCGCGCCGGACACCAGTTGATGACCGAGTTCGATGGCGGCTTGCTGCCCTTGCTGCTTGTAGCAGGTGCCGATCTTCTGCCGTTCCAGATCGTTCATCAGCGGTAGATTGACCACGTCGGGAAACGCGCCTTTGTGAAACTCGACCGGGGCACGGGCGTCCATCATCGGTCTGTCGTTGAGAAAAATGTCGCGGTAGTCGGTGCTGGCACGGAGCATCAAATCACCTCGACCGCGTTCGTCTGTCGCTCAACCAGCTCGCCGATCGGCGCCAGGTCCAGGCCCAGTTCGGCAGCCACGCAAAGGAACTCGCCGTTGCCTTCAGGGGTGACCGCAATCAGCAGACCGCCGCTGGTTTGCGGATCGCACAGCACTCGCTTGTGCAGCTCCTGCACACGACCGACCTTGCTCGAATAGCTATCAAAATTGCGCAACGTACCGCCCGGCACACAGCCCTGATCGAGGTAGTACTCGACGCTGTCCAGACGCGGCACGCGGTCGTAGGCGATGCGCGCGGTCAATTGACTGCCATCAGCCATTTCCACCAGATGCCCGAGCAGTCCAAAACCGGTGACGTCAGTCATCGCGGTGACGCCGGCAAGCTTGCCGAAACGGCTGCCGGGCTTGTTCAGGGTGCACATCCAGTCACGGGCCACGCCGACATCGGCGGCGCGCAATTTGCCCTTTTTCTCGGCGGTGGTGAGGATGCCGATGCCCAGCGGCTTGGTCAGGTACAACTGGCAACCGGCGGTCGCCGTGTCGTTGCGTTTCATGTGGCGCTTTTCTACCAGACCGGTAACCGCAAGACCGAAGATCGGCTCCGGCGCATCGATCGAATGCCCGCCGGCCAAGGTAATCCCCGCCGCGTCGCACACCGCACGGCCACCCCGAATCACTTCGCGCGCCACTTCCGGCGCCAGCACATTCACCGGCCAGCCGAGGATCGCAATCGCCATCAACGGATCGCCACCCATCGCGTAGATGTCGCTGATCGCATTGGTCGCGGCGATGCGGCCGAAGTCGAACGGGTCATCGACAATCGGCATGAAAAAATCGGTGGTCGACACCACGCCACGCTCGGCATCGATCTCATACACCGCCGCGTCATCGCGCGACGCATTGCCGACCCAGAGCTTTGGATCGAGGTTTTGTGCGCCGCTACCGGCGAGGATCACTTCCAGCACCTGCGGGGAAATCTTGCAGCCACAACCGGCGCCATGGCTGTATTGGGTCAGACGAATCGGCTCGCTCATGGGGGAGTCTCTGGCTATGAATGGGGCGGATTCTAGCAGAGCGCGAGACAGCAGATTTTTATGCTGACTGAGCGGCCCCTTCGCGAGCAGGCTCGCTCCCACATTTGAACGCAATTCCCTGTGGGAGTGAGCCTGCTCGCGAAAGCAATTGAACCTGCCTGCACCACGCCTTCAGCCACGCCTGCAAACTTCAGCAAAAATCTGCGTAATCGGCCGATGCGGCTGGCGCTTGTGCATCTGCCGCACTTGTTCACTCAGTCGCAACAGCTCTTCGCTGGGGTTGGCCCATTGCTCTTTCGGCAATGGCTCGGACCATTCGCGCATGATTTCGGGCAGCGCCTGCTTGCCGATTCTTTCCAGACGGCGCACCTCCCATTCGACCAGGCGATTGGGGATCGTCCATAAGGTCATGACGTGATACAGGTACCAGAAGAACCCCGACAATCGCGAGCGGCGGCCTTCACGGATCTGCTGATGCATCCGCGCGCGGGCGTTACGGAAAGTGTGCAGCCCTTCGTGGGGTGGGTCGTCCGGGCCTTGCAGATCCTGCAAGTCCTGAATTGATTTGAGGTCGTTGACTTCGTACTCCATGTAACCGCGAATCGCTTCCCAATGGCTGATCGCGAGCTCCAGGCCGGCGCATTGGAATTCCTGGCTTATGAGGGTTTCACCTTGGTAGAACCCGATGCCCATGCCGTATTGGCGATGGATGCCGAACTGGGTGGCGCCCTTGGCTTCGATGATCCACGCGCTGAGCGACTCCCACGGGACAAAGACCGGCTCGGTGGCGCCTTCGGGCATGAAGCAGACTTCGCGGCGTTGGCGGTTGAAGCGGGTTGGAATGAGGGATAGACGTTTTTTGTGGACGTGGTGCCAGACGCCTAGGCCAATAAGAAGGATCGAGGGGCCGCAGATTAATTGGTTCTTGTAAGCCTCTTCGAATACACCAATCATTGATTCCCAAATGGCCCCGTTTCCATAGCCAAAAATAATACCTAGCAAGCCGGTAAATAAAGGAAATAAAACAATGATCATAAAGGCGCCTGCGGTTGGCGCGCCGAGAATTACCTGCCACGAAAATACCTCTGGCAGTCCAAGCCCAAAGTCCATGTATGCTTCGTTTAACTCCCCAATGTGAGGCCCATAAGGCGGCATTGCTGTAGGTAATGGCAACGGTGCGACATAGGTAATTTTTCCGCTTGGGAACGGCTCTACATCGCCCGTTCTTCTAATCAACTCACATTGCGCATCAACAATAGGCTCATTGTGATTATTCAGCATGGCCAGCCCATTCGAGGTATTGAGTTTCTACCAGCAAAACCGGAGGGATTTCTTTAACCGAGCCGGGAGTTACTACAGCAAAATGACCGCTACCCCGAGGGTCAATATGAATCACGCGCGTTCTTGACTCCGCCCCGCCTTTGCCATTGACGGTCTGGATACATATGGCAAGTTCGAGCGTTTCCTTTGCAGGCGTGTAGTCAGAATCAGGACGGATGGGGTAGTGAAGACAAAGCACCAAACCATCTGACGATGACTTCACGATTCGCAGACTGCTCAATATCTCCTCACTGATGACTTCCTTGCGCACTTGCGGCACACCGCGACCATGCAGCGGTGCAACAAGTCGATGGGCACCGATTCCCAAGCGTTGACTCGGTTTACCGTTTAACGGTGGGAGAAGATCATTTTGCGCCAGCCTCGGCAGAACCAAATGAATATCACTGGGTTTGGCGCCAAATAATAAAGTCTTCAGCCAGGTGTCACTGGGATCAGGTCCTGATTGGGCGTAGGGAGCGTGTATCAAAAATGCCAGATAATTTTGGTAGTCATCCAGAGAGTGGTCTCCGCGCATCTCGTCATCACGGCTCCAAGGCGTGATTTTCAACCACTTATCGTGTGCAGAGAGGTTGTAACGATTGAACAGCCACGTTCCGACGAACTCCAGTACGGTGAACAACGCTCCGGCTAAATTGAAGCGAAAGAACACTAAAGAAAGACGTGTACCAGCGGCAGCCCAAGCTGCCGTTCGTGCCGAGCCATTCGGCGCAGTGAACACTTTAAAGGAAGCGTAAGCAGTACTACCCGCGCCATAACCGTTTATCGCAACCATTCCGGCGGCGCCCAACGCCGCCATCGTAGCCGCTGTCTGCTCAGATTGCGTGCCACTACGAATCGCATCCTGCCGCCTTCGATTTTGTTTGCCCAAGCTAGTAACTGAAGTACTGAAACCCAGAACATATGTAAACGCCCCCAACCCCACATGCAACTTACCCATTTGCACACGAACCTGTCGCAGCGCTTCCAGCTGCAAACTGGCAATAAGGCTGGATCTTCGAGCCCTTAACGCTGTATCAGCAAGCCCCTGCGCAGCGGTAAAACCCGCTGCGCCTGTAGCGGCAAGAGCCGCAAAAAAATCCGCCCGTTTCTTCCTGTCCCTCGTCTGCTTCATCACCTCTCGATAAGCCCCCACCAAATTCACCACCTGCACCAACACCACCAACAACCCCATCCCCTCGGTCCGCACCAGACTCGCCTTCGAAACCCCCGCCACCCCCGCGCGAATATTTTCCAGCAACCCACGCAATTCCCCTTGCTGCGCCGGCGGAAACACCACCGTCACGCCCGCTTTCGCCGGGGTGGCGCCATACAGTCGCGCCGAGCGATCCGGCAGTTCGTCGATCGGGCTCAACGCCGCCGCCAGCCTTCCTTCGAACAAGGCTAGTTGCGTACGCACGCGGACGATTTCTTCCTGCAACTCCACCGCCCGCGCGGTTTTGTGGCCCGGGCGGTTTTTGTTGTGGGTGAGCTGGTTGCGTTCGCGGTTGAGGGTTTTGAGGTATTCGCGTTCGCGCAGCACTTCCTTGATGCTGGCTTGCAGCGCCGATTGCTCCGCCGGGGTGGACACGGTGAAGGTCACGCCGCTGGTTCGCGCCGCGTCGAAGACGCGCAGGCGCAAGGCCTTGGGCAGGCGCTGGAACAGTTCGTCGAGGTCGGGAATTTTCTCGCCCGCGAGATCAAAGCCTTCCAGCGCCCGGCTCAGGCCGAGGTTCAGCGCCGGGCTGTAGGTGTCCTGCACCGCTTCGGCAAGAACGCGGCTGTGCGCGGGCAAGTCGTCGAGCGCCGGCAGTTGCGGTTGTTCGATTTTTTGCAGTTTGCTCAGCCAGTCCGGCAGGTTGTTGAACATCGCTATGCCGGCGTTGGACAGTGTTGAGTATTGCCCGGCCTGTTCGGTCTGCAGGTGTAGCGGCAAGGTGTAGAACAACGGGCGAGTCAGTTGCGGGTGTTGCTCCAGATACCCGAGCATCTGCTCGTTGGCCGTGTCGCTGCGCCCAATGTCCTTGAGGCAGGCGTATTCGCTGGCGAAGGCCTGATCGATTTGCGCCGGCAGTTGTGCATCGAAATACCACGCCGAGCGATGGAAACGCCCAGCGCACAATAGTTGGGCTCGGTCGGTGGTGATGCGTTCAAGCAGGCGGTTCCAGCGGCCGAGATCGTCACGGTGATTGTTCAGCACCTCGTCCATGGCCGGGCGGTCGATCAGGTCATTGATGCCGCGCTTGCCGCTGAGCAGCGGGCCGTCGAGCACGTCGTTCATGCGCCGGTTCTGATCTTTGCCTAGGTCGATCAGGGTGGTCAGATGCCGCTCGACAAACGCCTGCGGGGCGACGTCATTAAAATATTCGCGGGTGTAGAAGCGTCGGTCCGCCTCGGCAGTGGCCCGACCATGGGCGGCGAAATCCGGCGCGACGCCGTCGAAACGGTTCAGCGCCAGCGACCGATCAAGCGCCTCTTGTCGTTGCTGGTCCAGCTCGGGCGTGGCGCGGGTGTCGGTGGGGGTTACTTCGCCGCCCTGGTTCAAATACTCAAGCAGCGCCTGCCGGGTGTTTTCGCGATCCGGCTCGGGCAATTGCTCAAGCTCAGCGAACAATGCCTGGGCGCGCGGATCGTCGCTGGCCTTGGCCAACGTGTCGAAATCCTGAGAATCGATCTGGCTCAGCGACTCGATGTAACTGGCCAGCAAATAGTCGCGCTCGTTGTTGTCGGTGTTGCTCCACTGCTCGATCCAGCCGACCACAAGATCCTGATAATCGGCCAGATCGCGCATCACTCCGAGGTCATCGTTGACCAGCAGAAAGAGCGTGTCGTCCTGATAAGGGCCGCGCACCCGGCCGAGAAATTCGCCGATATGCGCCTCGCGAAAACGTCGCGGGTTTTCCCACAGATAGGGTTCACGCTCGTGCTCCGGCGCATCGCTGACCTGCACCGCCGGCATCCGCGTTGCGTCCGCCTCGACCACCGGTTTCGCTGTGCAAGCCACTTCCGCCAACCACTGTTTGGCCTGAGCCACGGTGAGCAGATGCTCGCCGCCGACCTGGCAATGCACCGGGCCGAGATCGACCGCTTGCATGAAGTGCACGCGCTCCTCTGTGCTATCCATTACCTGTTGGCATTTCGCCGCGCTTAACTGCACGTCGGCGAAGGTCACGTACAGGGTGCTTTTGCGCGAGAAGATCAACGCCGGGCGATCTTCAATGGCGCTGCGTTGATCCTCGCTGACCGTTTTGCCGCGATGCAGCAACGCGCTGATGACGCCGTCGAGCACGCGGTATTCGTAGAGCTCGCCGCTGAGACTGTCGATGATGTACAGCCAGCCGTCGCGCAGGCGGCGGATGCCCAAGGGGCGAGCGGTCAGGGTGTAAGGCAACGTGAGTTCGGCGTTGGGGTCGAAGGGTTTTTCCACCAAGCCGTAAGCGAGGGGCAGCAGCTGCACGTGGGTGTTGCGCAAGGGGCAGGCGGCGGGCGCACCAATAGGCGCTTTCGAGGCGGCTAACGCATCAAGGTTGGCGGGGTGATTCATGATTGATCTCTTTCAGACGCCCATCGAAAGGCCATTGCAGCGGCGATCGCAACCCGCTCGCCGGGTGATTGCAGCGAGGACGTGTGCATTAACTGATGAATCTGCGGATGCCGACTGCACGCAGCATCGTCCAGCCAGGCCACCACATTGGCGTACAGCAGAATCTCGGACGGGTTGCTCAAGCCAAGCTCGCTGGCATGGGCGTGGACGCGGTCCAGTAATTGCCAGCGTTCAACTGCCGTGTCCGCGGCATGAAAGTCAGGAAAGTGCTTGAGCAGGTGCGTATCGATTTCGAGCAACACCCGCCGCCGATCCACCCGATCCAGCGCGGCATCCTGCTCGGCACTCAACCGATAAGGCGCTACCAGCGTCCCACCCTGCCCTTGGCGAGGTAGTTGAAAGTGCCAGACTCCCTGCGCGCTATCCGCCGTGATCACGCACCCCAGCGGCCCGAACAGGCTTGCATCACCGCTGGCAAACAGCGCCTGCGCCACGGCGGCATCCGCCAGCCGCAACAGCACCGGCGAGCCAACCGGCAACTCGACGATCAGCAACTGCCGCAAGTGCGCGACGATTTCATGCGCCGGTGCGGTGCTGAACAACAGCACGCCCCACTCCTCCCCGGCATGCTGCAGGTAAAACCGCGCCAGCGGATCGTCAGCGTGAGCGAGCGCCACCAGCAATGGCGAGACGTCACGCAGGGCCGAAAACGGTGGTTGGTCGTACAGCGCGAAAGCGTTGGCGGCGGGATCGAGCCTTCGCAATCGCGCCGGCAAATCCGCGATCGTCGCACCGTCGAGCAGCACAAACGCCTGCTGCTCAGCCCACGGCAAACCTTCAGGCCAATCAGTCAAAAGGCTCATGCCTGGGTCGCCTCGCAGATCAGGCAACGCGAGGTTCGCGCGGTCAGCAGCGCATGGCGTTGCTGCACCGCGTCGAATGTCGCCTTGAGCAACGGCGTGGCGCCCGGCATCAATGGTTCCGCTGGCAGACACACCGTCGGCGCTCCGCCCTGCACGACCGGCACGCTGCTGAAAATACCGGCCGCGCTCACCGTCAGCCAGTGCCCGCCGGCGGCCATGGTTATCTGCATGCCGCTATTGAAAACCACCTGCTCGCCCGCGCCGAAATGCAGCTGCTGCGCGGCACTGACGCGCTGGCTGGCCACCCGCACATGCCGCTCGCCCTGCACCCACAGATGATCGTCCTGCTTGAGTTCAGTGAGGCGATTGCCATGGGTAAGGTGATGCTCGTCATCGCGCAGTTCGAGGCTTGAAACGCCGCCAATCACTTGGCTGTGCAGGTTGTCGATCTGCACACGCAGGTCGTTAAGCACGTGCTGGACAAAGTCGCGTTGCGCCCTGATGGAGATCTCTTCCGCGCCTTGTCGGTCTTCGATGCGCAGCTCGTTGTAACCACCGCCACCGGGGCTGCTCTGACTGCGCCAGATACTGCGTGTCTGTTGTGCGGGCAGGTCGAGTGGCACCGGGGTTTCAGCGTTGGGCAGGCAGGCAAGCAGGTGGGGCTTGTCCGGATCGCCATCGGTGAAGCCCACCAGCACTTCCATGCCAATCCGTGGAATCTGAACGCTGCCGTAACCGTCATGCGCCCAACCGGTCGCCACGCGCAGCCAGCAACTGGAACGCTCATCGCGCTGGCCATCGCGATCCCAGAGCATCTGCACTTTCACGCGACCGTAGCCATCGCTGTAGATTTCTTCGCCGGGCGGGCCGGTCACTACCGCCAGCTGACTGCCGCTGACGTGCGGTTTGACATGCTTGATCTTCGGGCGAAACACCACGTCCCACGGTGTCGCGACGAAATGATTGCGATAGCCCTGACTGAAGCCATCAGCGTCGGCCTGTTCGGTGAACGCTTCCTCAAGCACTTGCGGCTGTTTGCCAATGTGCTCGACCTCAATCAGCAGCCAAAGATCGTTGCAGTCGGCGCGCGAGTAATCCGCCATGGTCATGAAACTGCCGCCGCGCAGCAGCGCCTGATTACTGCTCCCGTTGGCCAGACGATACTCGGTACCATGGCGTTCCAGTGCGCGCTGGCTGAGGTGTTTGCCGCGATCTCGATGGGTGAACTGACCGGGAAACTCATAATCCTCAAGCAGCGGAACCCGCGTTGCACTCGCCTTGGCCTCCAACTGCACTGCGGGTTTTTCGAAGTGATAATCGCGGCGCTCGACGAGATTGGCGCACGGTTCGAAGCGCACAGCGAATTGATCGATGACGGGCGCGTCGGCGACCAGGCCGTTGCCCTGCAGATAGCGGGTCGTCACGTCGTGTTTGAGGAACGCCGTTTGATCGTCGCCGAACACCAATAGGTGCGCCTCACGGCTGTGGCGAAAGTGAAAGTGCAAGCCCTCCTCTTCGCACAGTCTCTGGATGAAGTGCAGATCCGATTCATGGTATTGCACGCAATACAGCCGCTCCGGGTATTCGGCGCTGAGCTGAAAATGCCAGGCATCGGCCTGCATGCCGTGATCGCCCAATAAATTGGCGATGATCTGCGGCACGCTCAGGTTCTGGAAAATCCGCTGATTGCGCCGATGCGCGAGGTAAGCAAGATGCGGCGCCAGCGTGATCTGGTAACGGCTCAGCCGAACACCGCAATCACTTTGGCCGACCCGATAGACCAGCCCGTGCATGCCACTACCGTCAGCACCAAAACAGAGAAAGGCCGGCCGATGCAGCAGACCTTCCAAATCAAGATCGGGGCGCTCACTGACCAGCTCGAGATCCAGTTCGTAGGTCTGGTTGAGCGCTTCCCGGGTTCGAAAGCCGAACACTTGAAAATCATGGGAAACGCCCTCGATATCGAGGGTAAAAACAACGGGCCTGCCAGCGATGCGCATCCACCTGTCCCTGTGTCTGATTGAAAGACGGGACTGTGCAACGGCGCGATGCGATTGGTGAAGTCGGACCTTTCGATGTTTAACGTAGGACGTGAACGATCAGGAACAGGCTGACAGAGGATTGTCCGGAGTCTTACGGAAATTATCCCAGTCCCTATACAACCCCAATGTAGGAGTGAACCTGCTCGCGATAGTGGTGTATCAGTCGACGAGTATTTAACTGATATACCGCCATCGCGAGCAGGCTCACTCCTACAAGGGTTCGATGTGACTGGGGAATGTGCGTCAGGGAATCAAAATGATCTTGTCCCCGCCGCCCTGATTGACCTCGGCATAGCGCACCGGCCCCTCTGCCAGCGGTACTTCTACCAACCCTTGCGGCAATGGCAACCGATCCTCATCGAAGAACCGCCCAAATTGCTCAAGCATCACCGCGCACGCTTCCACGCCGTACAACAACGAATTGATCCCGACCACCGAGCCGCCCTTGCGATACAGCGCCAGCGCCGGCAATTGCACGTGGCCGTCCACCGGTGCGGCGATGATTGCGATGCGCCCGAAAGTCGCCAGTGCCGCCACCGAGGCCGGTAGCCAGAAACCGGTGGTGTCGAAGATCACGTCGGCGCCGCCGCGATACACCGCATTGACCTGTGCGCCGAGTTCTTCAGGACGGCCGAGTTGAATCGTTTGGTAGCCCTGAGCCTGCAGATCCGCTACCTGCTCAGGCCTGCGCGCCGCCGCCAGCAACTGCGCGCCACGCACTTTCGCCAGAGCCAAGGCCGCCGTCGCCACAGCCCCGCCGCCGATCACCAGCAAGCGCGTGTCGGCGCTGACTTGGCTGCGTTCCAGCGCATCCCACGCCGTGGTGTACGGCACGCCTAGGCTGGCTGCCTGGGCGAAACTCAGATGCGCCGGTTTGTGCGCCACGCCGCTGGCCGGCAGCTTGACGAATTGCGCATGGGCGCCGTCGGCGAAAAACCCCAGCTCACGGCCGGTTCCCCAGACTTCCTGACCGATAAACGCTTGCGGTCCCTCCACCACCACACCGGCAAAATCTCGACCCGGAATGCGCGGCAACGTGGTGTAGGGAAAACGGCCGAGCACGTTCTTCACATCGCTGGGATTGAGGCCGGCGGCCTTGATCTGCACCAGCGCCTCATCGACGCCGGAGGCCGGGGTCGGGACGTCAACGAAACGCAGGGAAGACAGGTCGCCGGCTTGATCGAATTGCAACGCTTTCATGGGCACATCCACCGAAAAGGAAAAGGCAAATTCAGGACAACCAGCCAGCAACCAATTGCCGGCCCATCGGCCACAACTGCTCGCCGGCCAACATGCCGAGCAGGCCGACCAGCGCGATGGCTGGCGGCGCGGGAGAACGGAAATCGAGCGCGCCGTAGAGCAGGCCGACGCCCAGGCCGATGGCCAGAGAAATGAAGTAGTTCATGGGGGAACTCCGCCGCTTGAAGGAATGGGCAGAGTCTAGGGAAAGGGGCGCAACGGCATCGGCCAAGGACTTCTGAATTTCGGACAAACCTGAATTCACCGAACCCCTTTGTAGGAGTGAGCCTGCTCGCGATAGCGGTGTGTCAGTCAATCAATGTTTACCTGATACACCGCTATCGCGAGCAGGCTCACTCCTACAGAGGTTGCGTTCAGCCAGTGATAAATTGCGAAGGCGCCACCCCCAGCTCCCGGCGAAACATGTCGCTGAAGCTGCTTGGCGAATAGCCCAGCTCGCGGGCGATGACACTCACCGCCACGCCCTGAATCAACGCTGCCACCGCCGTCGCCAGTTGCACCTGGCGCCGCCATTCGGCGAAGCCCATGCCCAGACTGTCCTTGAACAACCGCGCCAGCGTGCGCACGCTGGCCCCGGCGTTCTGCGCGTGTTGCTCGAACGGAATGTCCAGCGACGGCGCGGCCATGACCGCCTGACACAAGCTCATCAAACGCCGGTCGGATTGGTCCGGCATGGGAATTTTCAACTGCGAACGCCTGGCACGTTGCAGCTCCAGCAGCGCCAGCCCGACCAACGCTTCGTAATACGCCGGCTGACCGTTGTCGCCCTGCTCCACCAGCCCGATGATCAACTCCCGCAGCAAACCGCCGACCTCGATCACCTGCACCGTCGCATCCAGCGTCGCCGCCAGGGCCGGACGCAAATAGATGTTGCGCATCTGCAAGTCCGACACCACACGAATCCCGTGCGGCACCCCAGGCGGCAGCCACACTGCGCGCTGCGGTGGCACCACCAGCGCTTCGTGCGGCGTCTCGACCCACATCACCCCGCTCATCGCATACAGCAACTGGCCCCATGCATGCTCGTGCGGCTCGATAAACAAGCCACGCGGATAGGTTCGCGCCAGCGGTTGCACGGGCACATCGGTATCACTCAGATCAGGCGGCGCGGCAAGGGCCATGGCGGGCATTCACGCAGGGTTGACGAAGCCGCCATGGTAACCAGCGAGCCCACCCGTCGCCAACGATAGAGACCGTCGGACAATCCAAAGGAATTTTCCCAGCCCACTGCGTTCCTTTTAATACCACAGGGAGGAATACGGGCTTTATGAACAACGCAAAACTCTACGTCATCGACTACACCCTTCATGGCACAGCCAAGTCGTTCATTATCCGCTCGGACAAAATGGACAACGCCGAAGCCTGGCACTGGGCAAGCTGCGACGCGGGCGTCGGTCGAATCCCGCGCTTTGGCCGTGAACAGGTGCAGAAGACCAGCAAACCGATGGCAGAAAAATTCGGCCTGGAAAACGTCACCTGGCGCCAGACCAAATGAACATATCGGCCTGACCGGACAAGGGGGAATTGCCCGATGAACGACACCTACCACCCGGCCCAGCTGGACTACGGCCAGACCACGTTCTTTGGCCAAGTCACCAAAACGGTAAACTGCGAAGTCGGGCTGGAAACAGTCGCGGACGACCCGTACCGCTTCACCTTGTGCGTCAAGGCGCCGGTGCCGGATGACCTGGATCAGGCGAAAATCATCGTGATCAAGGTCGAAGGGCGAACACTGCAAGGCACTGTGCGGCATGTGGAACGGCGCGATGACGACAGTCTGAAACTGGAAGTGGAGCCTGATTAGGCTCCACTTTTCTTAAGGCCGTCGTTATTTCGGATGGGCGCAACCGCAACCCTTCATTGCACATTCTTCACCGTGTTTATGGTGATGCGCACAGGCTTCACAGCAATAGTGTTGGCCGTGCACAGCGTACGAATGCTCGCCCTCCTTGATCATGCAATTACAGTTGGGGCAGTCGCATTTTTTATCAGGCATGGGACAGACTCCTTGAGTAGTGGTGGTCTGAGGCTTGAATGCAAGCCGTGAGGGACAGTGTAGGAGGTGGTTGCAGAGTGTGCAGGTATCGAGGGACTGAGCGACGGACAGATTGCTTTCGCGAGCAGGCTCGCTCCCACAGGGGGATTGGGGGAATCCGGGGGATATGGGTCGGCTGTCAGGCCGCCTTCGCGAGCAGGCTCACTCCTACAATGGGATTGGGAGAATCCGACGGATATGGGTCGGCTGGCAGGCCGCCTTCGCTGGCAAGCCAGCTCCCACAGAAAAGCAAAAACAAAAGCAAAGCAAACCGCGTTGGCTCCTAACCACTCAACACAATGAGCGTTAGCTCGAGTAAGGCTCTTGATCTTGATGCACGGCGCCCGTCGGAAGGCTGAGTGGAGGGATTGATCCGGGCGTGGGAGCGCAGCGACCGTTTGGCGCAGCCAAACACAGCGAGAGGAGGTGCAGCGAAGCAAACCGGAGACGCTGCGCCCGGATCGATCCCGCAGCGAAGGCACCCCGAGCCCAGGCGAGGGGCCGCACGTCAGGGCAAAAGGCCTTTGGTTACTTTGGGCCCCCAAAGTCACCCGCCGTAAGGGCGGAATCGCCAGCCGCAGCCCCCGAAAAAACGGATATCCCCCCAAATCCAGATACCCGATCACTGCGCCCGACGCGAACTCCGATACATAAATACAAGGGCCACCGCCAAACACACCATCGCCAGCATCCGGCTCGAAGACAGCTCGATCGCCGGATTCCCCAGCCAGCCAAAATTATCGATCAACATCCCCATCCCCAACTGCCCGACAATCACCGCCACCGTCGCCACTGCCGTGCCGACCACCGGCACCGCGCCGACCATCACCATCATGTACACCACACCAAACAGCGCCCCGGTCAGTTGCCACTTCGGCACCTCAAGCAGACTCACTGCCTGTGCCGGCTCGAAAAACAGAATCAACAACCCGGTCACCACCGCGCCCACCACAAACGTCAGCAAACTGCTGCGCAGCACACCAACGGTTTCACCCAGACGCCCATTAATAGCAGCCTGCACACTCAATACCGCACCGGCCAATACCACCACCGCCAACAAAATCACCAGACCCATCACTCACCCCCGCGCAATCAGAACCAAAGCCACCACAATCAAACCCAACGCCAGCCAACGCTCGCCGTTGACCTTCTTGCGCGTTGCGCCGAACCAGCCGAAGTGGTCGATCAACACACTCTTGCCGACCTGCCCGGACAAAATCGCAATCATCGTCATGGCAATGCCGATGTGCGGCGTCGCCAGGGTCAGCACCACCACGTACATCGGCCCGAGGAACCCACCGATCAACTGCCAGCGCGGCAGTTCGGTCAGCGCCGGACCTTTTTGCGGGCCAGCGAACAGCAGCAGCAAAAACAGAATCGCCGAGCCCACGCCGAAGATGCTCAAGGTCGCCCAGAGATGCCCGACCTGCGTGCCCAACGGTCCGAGCAGTCCAGCCTCGACCGACAAGCCCATGCCGGCAAGAATCACCAGCGGCAGCAATAACAGGCGCAACACCGACTGCCTCACCGGCGCCGCGACCGCCCCTTCATTCAACGTTTGCATAAACAACCTTCCACACTCATAAACGATGGCGCGGATTATCGGCTGGCGCAGCTGTGCGATAAATGGGAGCATCCGGACAACACTTTTGCGCATCACGCACAGCGAGACACCTCATGCACGGGCTCAACGAACTGGGATTCAAGGCACTCAGGTTATTTGTTGCGGTACTCGACCACGGCAGTTTTTCCGAAGTGGCCCGCCGTGAAGGCGTGGCACCGTCGTCGATCTCCCGGCAAATCCAGTTGATGGAGCAAGCACTGAACCAGCAATTGCTCTACCGCCACACTCGCGCCGTCACCCCGACCGAAGCCGGACGCATGCTCGGCCACCACGCGCGGCGGGTCCTGGTGCAACTGGAGGAAGCCGAACAGGCCCTGCAGGAGCAACAAAGCGAACCCACGGGACTGGTGCGCATCAACGCCCCGGTGGTATTCGGCCAACGCCACCTGACGCCGTGGCTCGGCCAGCTGTGCGCGCGCTATCCGAAGCTGCAACTGGATATCCAGCAGACCGACCATTACGTCGACCCCTTGCAGGAAGGCGCCGACCTGCTGTTTCGCATCGGCGCGCTGCACGATTCGAGCATGCAGGCGCGGATCATCGCCCCGCACCGCTTTCAGGTCGCGGCCAGCCCGGCGTACCTCAAGCGCCACGGCACCCCGCAACACCCCGACCAGCTCGCGCAGCACCAGTGCCTGGCGTACAAAGGCGCGACGGGTCAACAACGCTGGTTTTTTCGCCGCGATGGCGAGGACTGGACGCCCTACTCGATAAAAGGCCCGATCACCGGCAACCACGCCGACACCCTCACCCAAGCCGCCGAGCAGGGGCTGGGGCTGGTGATGTTTCCGTCGTGGCTGATTGGTGAAGCGGTGCGCGAAGGCACGCTGGTGCCGGTGCTTGGGGACTATCAGGTGTCGAACAGTCTGGAGCCGCAGCAGATTGCGGTGCTGTGGCCGGGGAGTCGGCGCTTGTCGGTGAAGGTGCGGACGGTGATTGATTTTTTTGTCGAGTGCTTCGGCGAAATCCCGTATTGGGACCGAGCCTGAAAGCTGCAGAAATCCAATGTGGGAGCGGGCTTGCTCGCGAAGGCGGTGTGTCAGCTACCAAATGGGGTGACTGACACACCGCCTTCGCGAGCAAGCCCGCTCCCACAATGGGTTAGCGCAAATCTCAGATACGGAACTGCCCGACCAGCTTGCCCAACCGCTGCCCCAGCTCTGCCAGACTGCGCGAGGTCTGCGCGCCCAACTGCGTTTCATCCGCCACGCTGTCCACCGCCACCGCAATCTGATGCACGCTGCGGTTGATCTCTTCGGCCACCGCCGTCTGCTCTTCCGCCGCGCTGGCGATCTGAGCGTTCATCGAGTTGATCGTGGCGATCAGCGCCGCCATCGCGTCCAGCGACGCCCCGGCCTGATTGGCCTGTTGTGAAGTGCCGTCGCCGGCCTCGCTGGAGCGGCGCATCGCCTCGACCGCCTGCTGCGTGCCCGCCTGCAAGCGGTCGATCATGCCCTGGATTTCCTGGGTGCTGATCTGCGTACGACTGGCCAACGCACGCACTTCATCCGCGACCACCGCAAACCCGCGCCCGGCCTCACCGGCCCGCGCCGCTTCGATGGCGGCGTTGAGGGCCAGCAGGTTGGTCTGCTCGGCAATCGAACGGATTACCCCAAGCACGCCGACAATCGAACTCACGTCCTGTTGCAGGCTGTCCAGCGACACGCCACTGCTGCGGATGTCATCGACCAGCGCATGAATCTGCTTGATGCTGCCGGCCACCACGCGCTTGGCGCTCTGGCCTTCTGCGTCGGTCTGCTGGGCGGCGACGGCGGCGTTTTGTGCGCTCTTCGCCACTTCCTGGGCCGCAGCGGACATTTCGTTGATCGCCGTGGCGACCTGATCGGTTTCGTGGCGCTGGCGCTCCATCGCCTGATCGGAACGCTGCGCCTGATCGGACACCTGCGTCACCAGCCCGGTCAGTTGCGTGGTCATCTCGGTGATCTGCCGCACCAGGCCGTGGATCTTGTCGACGAAGCGGTTGAACGAACCCGCCAGTTCGCCGAGTTCGTCCTGGCTGGTGATGTTCAGGCGACGAGTCAAGTCGCCCTCGCCCGCCGCGATGTCGTCGAGGTTGGCCTTCATCAGGGTCAGCGGCCGCAGGATGGTATTGGCCAGCAGCAGCCCCGCCGCCGCGATCAGCAGCAACACCAACACGGCGACACCGGCAATGCTCAGCACCACGCCTCGCACTCGTTCCTGCACCTGGGCTTCGACCTGCGCCACCTGGGCTTCAATGCCGTCGAGGTTGACCGACGTACCGACCGCCATGTCCCATTTCGCCAGGTATTCGGTGTAACCGAGTTTCGGCACCAGCACCTTGGCGTTGCCTGGCAGTGGCGAACTGTATTGCAGATAGTGGGTGCCGTCCTTCGCCACATTCACCAGACCGAGGTTGACGTAGACGCCATTAGGGTCGCGGTTGTCCTTGAAGCTTTTGCCCACGCCATCAGGATCGTTGGCCTTGAACAGGCGCACGATCGCGGAGTCGTAGCCGAAGAAGTAGCCGTCCTTGCCGTAGCGGATGCCCGAGAGCAGTTTGATCGCCTGCGCTCGCGACGCGTCATCGCCCGGCGCTGCCGCGTCGTACAACGGTTTGATCGTGGTCATGGCCACGGCGACGTAACTTTGCAGGGTGGCCTTGGCGTCGCCGAGCAGGCGCTCGCGGGTCTGTTCGACTTCCTTGCGCGCCTGTTCCTGGAGGATGAACAGCGTGGTCACGCTGATGACCAGTGCAAAGAGCAGCACCGGCAGGACGGCAAGGGACAGGACTTTAGCCTTGAGACTCAGGCGCATGGGGACTCACTCTTTTGATTTTGTTGGCGTGGTTAAAGGCTTTAACGGCACGCCGCAGCAAAAGTTGAATCCGGGAACAACCCGATCCCCTGTAGGAGTGAGCCTGCTCGCGATAGCGGTGTATCAGTCAGCGGATGAGGCGACGGATACATCGCTATCGCGAGCAGGCTCACTCCTACAGGGGGTTGGTGGGGCGTTTAGAGGACCATCGCCGCCACCCAGCCAAACACCAGCAGCGGCAGGTTGTAATGCAGAAAGGTCGGGACCACGGTGTCCCAGATGTGGTGGTGCTGGCCGTCGATGTTCAGGCCGGAGGTCGGACCGAGGGTCGAGTCCGAGGCTGGCGAGCCGGCGTCACCCAGCGCGCCGGCGGTGCCGACGATGCAGACAATGGCGATCGGGCTGAAACCCAGTTGCACGCACAGCGGCACGAAAATCACCGCAAGGATCGGCACGGTGGAAAACGACGAACCGATGCCCATGGTCACCAGCAACCCCACCAGCAGCATCATCAGCGCACCGACCGCCTTGCTGTGATCGATCCACGCTGCCGACGTCTGTACCAGCGTCTGCACCTCCCCGGTGGCCTTGATCACTTCGCCGAAACCGGACGAGGCGATCATGATGAAACCGATCATCGCCATCATCTTCATGCCTTCGGTGAACAGGTCATCGGTCTCGCGCCACTTGACGATGCCCGACGCCGAAAAGATCAGAAAACCGGCCAGCGCACCGATAATCATCGAGTCCAGCAACAGTTGAATGATGAACGCCGCGGCAATCGCCACGCCGGCGATCACCAGGCTCAGCGGGTTGTACTGCACCGCCGTTTGCTCGACCTGCTCGATCTTTGCCAGGTCGTACACGCGTTTCTTGCGGTAGCTGATGAACGCGATACCGAGGCCGACCAACATGCCCAGCGCCGGAATGCCCATGGCGTGGGTAACATTGATGCCGCTGATGTCGACGCCACTGCGCGCGACGTTGGCCAGCAGGATCTCATTGAGGAAGATGTTGCCAAAGCCCACCGGCAGGAACATGTACGGGGTAATCAGACCGAAGGTCATCACACAGGCGATCAGCCGGCGGTCGAGTTGCAGCTTGGTCAGTACATAGAGCAGCGGCGGCACCAGCAGCGGAATGAAGGCGATGTGGATCGGCAGGATGTTCTGCGAGGCAATCGCCACCACCCACAACAGGCCGATCAGCAGCCACTTGACGTTGCCGCCACCGGTTGCGTGTTGCCGGTCTACCATCGCCAGGGCCTTGTCGGCCAGTGCGTGGGCCAGTCCGGACTTGGCAATCGCCACCGCGAAAGCGCCGAGCAAAGCATAGGACAACGCCACCGTCGCCCCGCCGCCCAGGCCGCTGTTGAACGCCTTGAGCGTCGCTTCGATGCCCAGGCCACCGGTGAGGCCACCGACCAGCGCGCCGACGATCAAAGCGATCACCACATGCACGCGCGACAGGCTGAGGATCAGCATGACGCCGACGGCTGCTATGACTGCATTCATTTCACTACCTCAAAAAACACTGCGGGTGAAAACACACCGCCAGACAGGATGAGTCCGCGCGGGTTGGCCGGCGGATTGGCAAAGAGGGTCTTATTAGAGGGCGCGCACTGTGCCGCAGAGTGGCGGCGGTGTCAAAGCCCTGTGGCGAGGGGATTTATCCCCGTTGGGTGGCGAAGCCGCCCCCAGCGATCTGCAAAATAACCCTATACGCGGGTGTCACGACTGCTTCGCAGCCGAACGGGGATAAATCCCCTCGCCACAGGACCACAGGACCACAGGACCACAGGACCACAGGACCACAGGTTCACAGGTTCACAGGTTCACAGGTTCACAGGACCAGCATGCGGCAATCGGTCATATTGCGTTCACGGCATAAAGAAAGCCGAACCACGGCCGCTACAGTGCAAAGTCTCAGATATTTATCGAATAAGGATGTTCCCATGTCGCTCAGACCACTTTCCATCCAATGGAAAATCACCCTGCTCGCCGGCCTGTGCCTGGCCGGTATCGTGACCCTGTTGGTGGGTCTTTCGCTGTATCGCATGGAGCACAGTTCTGCACTGGTAAAAGCGTCAAGCATGGAAATGCTCACCGAGTCGGCGCAGGCGCGTATCGAGTCGCAAGGTGAAGTGCAGGCCGCCGGTATTCGCCAGCAGTTCATGGACGCCTACCAGTACGGCCACGGTTTCTCGCGGCAAGTGCTGTTTCTGCGTGAGCAGGCCGAGAAGCGTTTTCTCGACGCCTTCGACCTGCGTGAAGACATGACCCGTCAGGTCAAATCCGCGCTGCAAGCCAACCCGGATCTGCTCGGCCTGTCGCTGGTATTCGAAGCCAACGCGCTGGATGGCAAGGACGAGCTGTTTGCCGATCAGGCCGAACTGGGCAGCAACGACAAGGGCCGATTCGCCCTGTACTGGTCGCAACCGACTCCGGGCAAAGTGACCTCGATGGCGCTGCCGGAAAGCGACATGAGCGACACCAGGACCGGCCCCGGCGGTCAGGCCGCCAACGCCTGGTTCACCTGCCCGCGCACCACGCTCAAGCCCTGCGTGATCGAGCCGTACTTCTATGTAATCGACGGCCACAACGTGCTGATGACCAGCATCGTTTTTCCGCTGATGGTCAACGGCAAAGTCATCGCCTCGCTGTCGGTGGACATCAACCTCAACAGCCTGCAAGCCATCAGCCAGACGGCGAGCCAGAAGCTTTATGACGGCCAGACCGCAGTGAGCATCATCAGCCCGACCGGCCTGCTCGCCGGTTACAGCCCGGACGCCAGCAAGCTCGTTCAGCGCCTCGATGCCGTGGACAAAGCCAGCGGCAGCGAACTGCTGCGCCTGCTCAGTGCCAGCCGCAGCGTCAGCAGCCTGCACAGCAACGGTCAGTTGAAAGTGCTGTCGCCGTTCCAGCCAATTCCCGATGGCCCGGCCTGGGGCGTGCTGCTCGATGTGCCGAAAAAGGTTCTGGTCAGCCGCGCCGAGGCGCTCAAGCAGCAACTGGACGCGAGCAACACCTCCGGCACCCTGATCGAACTGAGCCTGGGCGCACTGGCCGCGCTGATCGGCCTGCTGCTGGTGTGGCTGATGGCGCGCAGCGTGACCCGACCGATCCTCGGCGTGGCGCACATGCTCGAAGACATCGCCAGCGGTGAAGGCGACCTGACCCGGCGTCTGGCCTACGACAAGCAGGATGAACTCGGGCAACTGGCCGGCTGGTTCAACCGCTTCCTCGACAAACTGCAGCCGATCATCGCCGAGGTCAAACGCTCGGTACAGGACGCACGCAACACCGCCGACCAGTCCTCGGCCATCGCCACCCAGACCAGTGCCGGCATGGAACAGCAATACCGTCAGGTCGATCAGGTTGCCACGGCCTCCCATGAGATGAGCGCCACGGCGCAAGACGTCGCACGCAGTGCCGCACAAGCCGCCGAAGCTGCCAAGGACGCCGACCGCGCCACCCGTCAGGGCCTGACCGTGATTGACCGGACCACCGCGAGCATCGATACCCTCGCCGCCGACATGAGCGCGGCGATGGTCCAGGTCGAAGGCCTGGCCGCCAACAGCGAGAAGATCGGCACGGTGCTGGAAACCATCCGCGCCATCGCCGAGCAAACCAACCTGCTGGCCCTCAATGCCGCTATCGAAGCGGCACGCGCCGGTGAAGCCGGACGCGGTTTTGCCGTGGTCGCCGACGAAGTGCGCAACCTCGCCCGCCGCACGCAGGAGTCGGTGGAAGAAACCCGTCAAGTCATCGAACAGTTGCAGAACGGCACGCAGGAAGTGGTCGGTTCGATGGGCAACAGCCACCGGCAGGCCCAGGGCAGCGTTGAACAAGTCGGGCAAGCGGTGACGGCGCTGCGGCAGATTGGCGATGCGGTGACGGTGATCAGCGACATGAACCTGCAGATCGCCAGCGCCGCCGAAGAACAGAGCGCGGTGGCTGAGGAGATCAACAACAACGTGGCGACGATTCGCGATGTGACCGAGTCGCTGTCTGGACAGGCGAACGAGTCGGCGCGGGTCAGCCAGTCGCTCAATAGCCTGGCGAATCAGCAGCAGAGCCTGATGGATCAGTTTCGGGTCTGAAACCCACCGAGATTCTCTTGTAGGAGTGAGCCTGCTCGCGATAGCGGTTCGTCTGTCACGTCGATGCTGAATGTGACATCGCCATCGCGAGCAGGCTCACTCCTTGTATGTTGCCCACACACCAGCATGAAATGAGATCTAAGCTCGCTGGTGCGACATACGAAGATGTGTTTCTGGGGGAGACCGATCACTCCTGAAGGCAGGACTTGCTCCTGACCTTGTCTGTAGAGAGGTCCCCCCGCCTCATTGCCCACCACGAAGAGTATCGAGAAGCCGACAAGTCGGACTTCGCATTACAAGGTTGCAGTGGCATGAAGTTCGAGGTCAGGGGAACCAGGAAGCATTTTTAACCCAGTTCTCTTGGAGTTGAAAGCATGAACATGCACGTCGGTTTGGATGTGGGATCTCGCACTACAGCGATGGGCTGGCGCAATGGCGGCCGTTTTGCAGGTCAGTGCAATATCGAGCAGACGCCGGCGGGTCGTAAGGCCGCTGTCAGCAAGTTGCTTGAACTCAAGCCTCTATCAGTGGTGATGGAAGCCACCGGCATCTACTACCTGGACTTGGCCATGGAGCTCGCTGCGGCGGGTTTGCCAGTCTCGGTTATCAATCCGAAGAGTTTTCACAACTTTGCAAAGCTGATGCTGAAAAACAGCAAAACGGACGCGATCGATGCCCAGTTATTAGCTGAATACGGCGAACGAATGAGCCCAAGGTTGTGGACGCCGCCCACTTCAATACAGCTTGAGCTGCGCGCTATTGGCCGACACATCAATCGTTTGACGTGTCATCGCACCCGCGCCAAGAACGAGCTGCATGCGCTCAAAGCCACTCAAACAACTCTTCTGATGCTGATTGAAGACGAAGAGGAAGCCATCAAGGCCTTTGACAAAAGAATCGAGCGTTTCCGACTTGCGGGTCGGGCATTGATCGACAACTGCCCAACCTTGAGCGCCCAGTTCGGGCACATGATCGCCGCCCCGGGAATGGGTGAGATTTCTGTATTTGCGGCGCTGGCTGAGCTGACTACTTTACCGGTGACGCTCAAGTCAGCGCAGGTCAGCCGCCACGCGGGGCTCGATGTCCGGCTTACGCAATCAGGAACCAGCATTGATAAGCCCGGCCGGATAAGTAAGGGCGGCAATGCCTATTTGCGCTCAGCAATGTACATGCCTGCGCTGACCGCCATACGTTGCGACCCGAACGTGAAAGCGTTTTACGAAGCGTTAGTGGCTCGAGGAAAGAGAAAGATGCAGGCTATCGTCGCAGTCATGCGCAAATATCTGACCGGACTCTGGGCCTGCATGCAGGCTGGCGAAGACTTCGATACGACCAAGCTTTTTAGCGGTAAACACCTCCAAAAAGCTTGACCGTAAACAGAGTATCGCCGCCCCGGGAATGGGTGAGATTTCTGTATTTGCGGCGCTGGCTGAGCTGACTACTTTACCGGTGACGCTCAAGTCAGCGCAGGTCAGCCGCCACGCGGGGCTCGATGTCCGGCTTACGCAATCAGGAACCAGCATTGATAAGCCCGGCCGGATAAGTAAGGGCGGCAATGCCTATTTGCGCTCAGCAATGTACATGCCTGCGCTGACCGCCATACGTTGCGACCCGAACGTGAAAGCGTTTTACGAAGCGTTAGTGGCTCGAGGAAAGAGAAAGATGCAGGCTATCGTCGCAGTCATGCGCAAATATCTGACCGGACTCTGGGCCTGCATGCAGGCTGGCGAAGACTTCGATACGACCAAGCTTTTTAGCGGTAAACACCTCCAAAAAGCTTGACCGTAAACAGAGTATCTACAGGATTTGCACAAGGCTTGGGTTAGCGTTTCGGCAGTTCAACCACCACTTTCAACCCGCCCCACTCACTCTCGCCCAACACCAGCAAGCCGCCCCACGTATCGACTATATCCCGCACGATACCCAGGCCCAAACCGTGCCCGTCAGTCTGCTCATCCAGCCGCGTGCCACGGCTGAAGACCTGAGCGCGTTGCTCTTCGGGAATTCCCGGCCCGTCATCTTCCACACTCAGGGCAAAGCCATCGGTGCGCTCGATAACGCTCAAGCGAACCTCGGCATCCGCCCACTTGCAGGCGTTGTCGAGCAGGTTGCCAAGCAGTTCCAGCAAATCCTCGCGGTCCCACGGCAATTGCAGCCCGGGCGGCGCGACATAACTCAAGGCCAGATGCTCGCCGTGAATCATGTTCAGCGTTGCCAGCAGGCCCGGCAGTTCGGCGTCGCAATCAAACAACGCCCCGGGCAGCGCATCACCGGACAGGCGTGCGCGATTGAGTTCGCGATTGAGGCGTTGCTGCACCTGTTCCAGCTGCTCCTTGAGTACCTTGCGCAGCTCAGGATGGTCATCGAGTTTTTCGCTGGAGGCCAGGCTCAGCAGCACCGCCAACGGAGTTTTCAGCGCATGGCCGAGGTTGCCCAAAGCGTTGCGCGAACGCTTGAGGCTGTCTTCGGTGTGTGCGAGCAAATGGTTGATCTGCGCCACCAGCGGTTCCAGTTCCACCGGCACCTGATCATCGAGCTGCGAACGCTGGCCCTGTTGCAACTGGGCGATCTGCTCACGGGCGCGTTCCAGCGGTTTCAACGCACGGCGCACGGTCAGGCGTTGCAAAAACAGAATCAGCAGCAGCGCCGCCAGCCCCAGGCCCACGCCAATCTGGCGCATGCGCAGAAAACTGTCGCTGACCGGCGTGTAATCCTGGGCGACGCTGATCGAGATCGACTGGCCCAGCCGGCGATAGTCCGAACGCAACACCAGCAAGCGCTGACCGCCCGGGCCCAGTTGCAGATTGCTGTGCAGGCCCGGCAGTTCAAGCAGTGGCAAGTCCTGATCCCACAGCGAGCGTGAGCGCCAATGGCTGTCGGAAAAATCGATGCGGAAGTAGTGCCCGGAAAAGGGCCGTTGATAAGCCGGCGACAAGTGCCGCTCATCCAGTTGCAGGCCTTGCGGGCCGCGCACCAGCGCCACCAGCAGGCTTTCGCTGTCGTTGCGCAGACCGGCTTCGAGATAGCGCTGCAAACCGACTTCGAACAACCACAGGCTGGTCTGCGCCAGCACCAGACCGACGATCACCATGACGCTGATCAACCCCAGGCTCAAACGGCGCTGGATTGATCTCACGAAGCTTGCCCGCCAAACAGGTAACCCTGGCCGCGACGGGTTTCGATCACGCTTTTGCCCAACTTGCGCCGCAAGTGATTGACGTGCACTTCAAGGACGTTGGAATCGCGCTCTGTTTCACCGTCATAGAGGTGTTCGGCGAGGTGGCTTTTCGAAAGGATCTGCTCCGGGTGCAACATGAAATAGCGCAGCAGGCGGAATTCGGCAGCGGTCAGCTGAACGTCGGCACCGTCGCGCACCACGCACTGACGGCCCTCGTCCAGATGCAGGCCGGCTGCTTGCAACGTCGACTGGTTGGACTGTCCTTTAGAGCGGCGCAGCAAGGACTGAATGCGCAGGTACAACTCTTCGGGGTGAAACGGTTTGGTCAGGTAATCGTCGGCGCCGGCCTTCAGTCCCTCGATGCGCTCGGCCCAGGAGTCGCGCGCGGTGAGGATCAGCACCGGAATTGCCAGACCGCCCGCACGCCATTGCCCGAGCACGTCGAGACCCGGCACCCCGGGCAGACCGAGGTCGAGGATGATCAGATCATAGGGTTCAGTGCTGCCCTGATACACCGCGTCACGGCCGTCCGCCAGCCAGTCCACTGCGTAGCCTTGGCGTTGCAGGCCGGCGAGCAATTCGTCGGCCAGCGGTACGTGGTCTTCCACCAGAAGCAAACGCATCGATCAATCTTCCTTGTCTTTGACTAATTCGCCGGTATCGGCCTTCAGGTGCAGTTCGCGGGCCACGCCTTCGAGCGTCAGCAATTCGACTTCGTAAATGTACACGTCGTGTTTTTCTTCCAGCTCGACTTCCAGCAGTTTGGCGCCGGGGTAGCGGTCCATGGCCTGTTGCAGCACTTGCTCCAGCGGCAGGATTACGCCCTGACGGCGAAGGTCCAGCGCCTCGTCCTGGTCGAGGTCGCGGGCCATGGCTGTGGTGCAAAACAACACCAGCGCCAACGCCGTCAGGCGGGTGGCGCGCATATTAAGCTTCATTACGTATCCTGATGATCCTTGAGCACTTCACCATCGGCGGCGTTCAATTCCAGGTCCCACTTGACCTCTTTCGGATCAAGTAACTCGATTTGGTAGATGTACTTGCCGTACTGTTTTTCCAGTTCGGTATCGGTGATTCGGGATTCCGGGTGTTTGGCCAGCGCGGCGGCGTTGAGCTTCTCGAAGGGCAGGATAATACCAGCGTCTTGCAGGCGCCGGGCTTCATCAGGCCCCAGATCGCGCGCGTGAACCAGGCTGGCGGTGAAGCCGATGATCGAGGCAGTGGTCAGGGCAGTCAGGGTGTTCATGGGTGTCTCCGAATTCTTATATGTTGCTTACGGTAAGCACCTTAGCGGGAGCAACTTAACTGAAACTGAATGGCCATCATTGTGCCCTCTTCACCACCAGTCCACAGCCTGAAGCAAAACCCTGTAGGAGTGAGCCTGCTCGCGATAGCGGAGTGTCAGCCAACACATATGGCGCTGATACACCGCTATCGCGAGCAGGCTCACTCCTACAAGGGTTTGCAACATCAGCTTATAATCGCCAGCTTGCTAACGATCGAGACCGGTATGACCGCCATCCATATCAAGTTCCCAGCCCTCACCCTCAAGGCCGGCCCGCGGGCCATGGCGCGGATTCGTGCCCAAGGTTTGAACGCCGCGGATGTCGGCACCCTGCCCGGCGCCGCTGGTGGACCGAAGGCGTTGGGGATTCAGGGGCTGGACCTGGCGCTGTTCGGCGAATGGCTGCCGAGCGCGCCACGCGAGCGGTCGCTGATTGGTGCGTCGGTCGGCTCCTGGCGCTTCGCCAGTGCCTGCCTGCCGGACGCCGCCGAAGGTCTGCGCCGGCTCGGTCATCTTTACGCCGAGCAGCATTTCAACAAGGGCCTGACCATGGCCGAGATCAGCCAGAGCTCGCAGCGCATGCTCAACGATCTGCTCGACGGCCGCGATGCGAGCATCCTCGAAAACATCCATTACCGCTTGAACATCATGGTGGTGAAAAGCCAGGGGCGACTGGCCGAGGATCATCGCGGCCGGCTCGGTCTGGCGCTGGGTTCGGTGATCGCCGACAACCTGCGTGGGCGCGCCCGCCTGTCGCGCCACTTCGAACGGCTGATCATCCACGATCCGCGCCTGGCGCCACCGCTTGATGCGTTGACCGATTTTCCGTCGCGCTTCGTTACCCTCAATGCCGGCAACCTGCGTCAGGCCCTGCTGGCGTCGGGGTCGATTCCGATGGTCATGGAAGGTGTGCGTGACTTGCCCGGCGCTGGCGCGGGCACGTTCCGTGACGGCGGCCTGCTCGACTATCACCTCGACCTGCCCTACAGCGGCGACGGCATCGTGCTCTATCCGCACTTCACCGACCGGGTGATTCCTGGCTGGTTCGACAAGACCCTGCCGTGGCGCCGCGCTTCGGTGCAGCGCTTGCAAGACGTGCTGCTGCTTGCGCCGTCGAAGGAATATCTGGCGCGTCTGCCCTACGGCAAACTGCCGGATCGCAACGACTTCAAACGTTTCATGGGCGATGCCCCGAGCCGGCAGAAATACTGGCACACGGCAATGGACGAAAGCCGCCGGCTGGGTGACGAGTTTCTCGAACTGACAGCCAACGGTCGCCTCGCCGATCGGTTGCTGACCCTTTAGTCAGCACGGCCAGATACAAGCTGATAAACTCGCCGCCTGCCCGAATCGCTGCGGCGAACGCCATCTGAACAGAGCCGAAAATACTGTGGAAATCTTCAAGGAATTTACTTTCGAATCCGCCCACCGCCTGCCGCACGTCCCGGACGGCCACAAGTGCGGGCGCCTGCACGGTCACTCGTTCAAGGTGGCCATCCACCTGAGCGGCGACCTTGATCCGCACACTGGCTGGATTCGTGACTTCTCCGAGATCAAGGCGATTTTCAAGCCACTGTACGAGCGTCTCGACCACAACTACCTCAATGACATCCCCGGTCTGGAAAACCCGACCAGTGAAGTGCTGGCCAAATTCATCTGGAAAGAACTGAAGCCGCTGCTGCCGGAACTCAGCGCGATCCGCATTCATGAGACCTGTACCAGCGGCTGCATTTATCGCGGGGAATAAGCCGATCCGCAGCCCCATACAAAACCTTGTGGGAGCGGGCTTGCTCGCGAAGGCAATGCATCAGTCGACATTTTTTTCCTGACACACCGCCTTCGCGAGCAAGCCCGCTCCCACAGGGACAGGCGGCGTGTCAGCCAACGAACAAACAGCCTTCACGGCTGTTTTTTTACGCCTATGCTTCTTGGCTCAAACCCGCCAAGAGGACAGGCCCATGACGGACTGGCTGATGGATCAGGTCTTTGACTTCAACGGGCATCAGGTGCGCTATGCCGTGCGCGGCGACGGCCCGCCGCTGGTGTTCGTGCATGGCACACCGTTTTCGTCTTACAACAATTCCACGCCATCCCGAATGCCGGCCACCTCGTCCAAGGAGGACGCCCCCGAAGCGATCGTCGCCGCATTGCTGCGCTTTCTTTAAACCAACACAAACCTCCTGTGGGAGCGGGCTTGCTCGCGAAGGCATTCTTTCAAACAGTACATCTGTTGACTGACACACTGCTTTCGCGAGCAAGCCCGCTCCCACATTGGGCTTCGGTGAAGTCAGGTGCACCATTTCGCGCCGAGGATCACAGCCTTTTCTATCCATACCGCGCATTGCCGTTGTTTGGCACGACCGCTGCAACCCTCCCGCGTCTTCTCCCTTCCAGCAAGGACTCCCCATGACGCAGAACGCCCCCGGCAACGATTACCCCCTCAGCGAAGTCCCGATGCACGCACGCAAAGGCCTGGCCTCGACGGCGATGGTGTTACTGGGCTTCACGTTTTTCACCGCGACCATGTTTGCCGGCGGCAAGCTCGGGGTCGCCTTCGGTTTTGCCGAGATGATGGCGGTGATCATCGTCGGCAACCTGCTGCTCGGCCTGTACGCCGCGGGCCTGGGTTACATCGCGTTCAAGAGTGGCCTCAACTCGGTGTTGATGGGGCGCTTTTGCTTTGGCGAAGTCGGCAGCAAGCTCAGCGACCTGATCCTCGGTTTCACCCAGATCGGCTGGTACGCCTGGGGCACGGCAACGGCTGCCGTGGTCATTGGCAAATACTTTGATTTGAATGAAGCCACGGTGCTGGGCCTGATGGTGCTGTTCGGTCTGGGCTTCTGTGCCACCGCCTACATCGGTTATCGCGGGCTGGAGATTCTGTCGTACATCGCGGTGCCGGCGATGATGTTGTTGCTGATGCTGTCGATGTGGGTGGCGACGGCGAAGGTCGGCGGCTTCGAAGGCTTGCTCAGCGTGGTGCCAACGGGTTCGCTGGATTGGTCGACCGCGATCACCCTGGTGTTCGGCACCTTCGTCAGCGGCGCGACGCAAGCGACCAACTGGACGCGATTCTCGCGTTCGGCGCGGGTGGCGGTGCTGGCCAGCCTGATCGGCTTTTTCATCGGCAACGGCCTGATGGTGCTGATCGGCGCGTACGGCGCGATCGTTTATCAGCAACCGGACGTGGTTGAAGTGCTGCTGTTGCAGGGTTTCGCCATGGCCGCGATGGCCATGCTCTTGCTGAACATCTGGAGCACTCAGGACAACACCATCTACAACTTCGCCGTCGCCGGCTGCAACCTGCTGCGTACCGGTCGGCGCAAGACCGTGACCCTCGGCGGCGCGGTGATCGGCACACTGCTCGCGCTGCTGGGCATGTACGACATGCTGGTGCCGTATCTGATTCTGCTCGGCACGGTGATTCCGCCGATTGGCGGGGTGATCATGGCTGACTTCTTCTATCGCTGGCGCGGGCACTATCCGCGTCTGGCCGACGCACGGTTGCCCGCGTTCAACTGGCCGGGGCTGGCGGCCTACGGCGTGGGCACTGTCGCTGCGTTCAGCTCGCCGTGGGTCGCGCCGCTGGTAGGGATTGCCGCTGCCGCGCTAACGTATGTCATCGTCACCGGTATGCTCGGCGCCCGTCGCGTCAGCGCACCACTACAAGACTTATAAAAAGGATTCGCCTGATGCACATCATCAACGCCCGACTGCGCAACCAGGAAGGCCTGCACGAATTGCACCTGCAAGACGGCCTGATTCACAGCATCGCCCGCCAGACCGAAGCGCCCACCCTCGGCCCGAATGACCTCGACGCCGGCGGCAACCTGGTGGTGCCGCCCTTCGTCGAACCGCATATCCACCTCGACGCCACCCTGACTGCCGGCGAGCCGCGCTGGAACATGAGCGGCACGCTGTTCGAAGGCATCGAGTGCTGGGGTGAACGCAAGGTCACCATCACCGAGGAAGACACCAAGACGCGCGCCAAGAAGACCATTCAGGCGCTGGCTGCCCACGGCATTCAGCATGTGCGCACCCACGTCGACGTCACCGACCCGCAACTGACCGCACTCAAGGCCATGCTCGAAGTGCGCGAGGAAAGCCGTCACCTGATCGACCTGCAAATCGTCGCGTTCCCGCAGGAAGGCATCGAGTCGTTCCGCAACGGTCGCGAGCTGATGGAAGAAGCGATCCGCATGGGCGCCGACGTGGTCGGCGGCATTCCGCATTTCGAGTACACCCGCGATCAGGGCGTCAGCTCGGTGAAGTTTCTGATGGACCTGGCCGAGCGCACCGGATGCCTGGTCGACGTGCACTGCGACGAGACCGACGACCCGCATTCGCGCTTTCTCGAAGTGCTCGCCGAAGAAGCGCGCAGCCGCGACATGGGCGCGCGCGTCACCGCCAGCCACACCACGGCGATGGGCTCTTACGACAACGCCTACTGCGCCAAACTGTTCCGCCTGCTCGGCCACTCCGGCATCAGTTTTGTCTCCTGCCCGACCGAGAGCATTCACTTGCAGGGGCGCTTTGACAACTTCCCGAAACGCCGGGGCGTCACCCGCGTCAACGAGTTGCTGGAGGCCGGCATGAACGTGTGTTTCGGCCAGGATTCAATCGTTGACCCGTGGTATCCGCTGGGCAACGGCAACATCCTGCGCGTACTCGAAGCCGGCTTGCACATTTGCCACATGCTCGGTTATCGCAACCTGCAAAGTGCGCTCGATCTGGTCACCGACAACAGCGCCAAGGCCATGCACCTGGGCGAACGTTATGGACTGGAACAGGGCCGCCCGGCAAATCTGCTGATTCTCTCGGCGGACAGCGATTACGAAGTGATCCGCAGCCAGGGCTTGCCGTTGTATTCGATTCGTGACGGTAAAGTGCTGATGAAGCGGCAGATGCCGGTGGTGGAGTTCAGTGGCGGCTTGAGCTGAGTCGAACGCAATATTGCGTACACCACAAAGCCCCCTGTAGGAGCGAGCCTGCTCGCGATAGCGTTCTATCAGTCAACAGTAATGTGGCTGACACACCGCCATCGCGAGCAGGCTCACTCCTACATTTGGATCGATGGTGGACGATTCAACCCATCAGCCGCGCCGTGCCGAACAATCTGACGCGCAGCAACTCCCCTTCCGAAACCTCAAGCAAAATCGGTGCGGTGCCACCGGGCATGACCACTTGCACTTCCCCCATCTCGACCCAGCCAACCCGCCACGCCGCACACGCCACCGCACTGGCACTGGTGCCGGATGACGCGGTCGGCCCTTCGCCGCGCTCGAATACCCGGGCGAGGATTTTCTGCGGCGACGCCAGCGCGGCCCATTGCAGATTGACACCCGCCGGGCAGGGATTACCGGCACCGGTGGGCACGGCATAGGCAATCTCGGTCAGCCTGTCGTTCAGAGGTGATTCAAGCATCTGCTCGTTGCTCGGCAAAGCGCCGGCATCGCTGAGCAGCGTTACGCAGTGAGGATTGCCGATGCGTACGAATTGACTATGCGTCCAGTCGGGATCGAGTTGTGCCAAGGGCTGAACATGGCTGACGTTCCGACTATTGAACTGAATGCTCCCAACCGCCCGCGCACCGACGGCATCCGGCCCGAATCCGGGTTGGCCGAGATCCAGCCAGAAGCCCTGCACGCCTTCTACATCAGCCGGTTTCACCGAGGTCTCCACTGCTGCGCCTTTGTCATGATTAACGCACAACACTGCGCCTCCCTCCGGCATCAACCCCTGCTCGGCCAACGCCTGAGAGAAAATCGTCAAGCCGTTGCCACTGCGCTCGGCGAGGGAGCCGTCGGTGTTGACGATCAGCACATCGAATGGCGCCGATGTCTGGAACGGGCCGATCAGCAGGCCATCGCTGCGGTGAGGTTTGCTGTTCGCCGGGCGTTGGCCTTGGGGCCAGTGGCAGCACAGGGCGATCGCTGCTGCGCTCCACTTCTGCCGAGACGAGGCGCACTGGGCAGCGCTTGTCGGCAGATCAATGCCGGCCTGGCGCAAGGCTTCGGGAGAAACCACTGCGTAGATATTGCCGCGTGCGTCGTAGAACCTTGTCATGCCCTATTCCCGTCTTTCATGCTGGCGAAAATCCCACTGTAAACCGCAATCTCCTGTAGGAGTGAGCCTGCTCGCGATGGCGGCGTGTCAGGTTTATAAAATATCGACTGGAATACCGCCATCGCGAGCAGGCTCACTCCTACAGGTTACGATGTCGGCTGCACGCCCTCGAACAGACTGCGATCGAACCTCGACGCAGTCAGAATGTCACTCGGGATGCCGTTGTTTTTTTGCCAAGGATCGATATGACCAGCCTCAACCCCCAAGACACTTTTGTCCCCGGACGCCTGCAACAGATGTCCACGCGCATCGCCTTTTTCATCGCCGGCCTCGGTATCGCCGCGTGGGCGCCGCTGGTGCCGTACGCCAAGGCACGCGCCGGGCTGGATGAAGGCACGCTGGGGTTATTGCTGCTGTGCCTGGGCGTCGGTTCGATTCTGGCGATGCCGCTGGCGGGGATTCTTGCCACGCGCTTCGGTTGCCGGCGCGTGGCCACCGGCGGCACGTTGCTGATCTGCGCCGCGTTGCCCTTGCTGGCGACGGTGTCGTCGATTCCGGCGCTGATCGCCACGCTGTTCATGTTTGGCGCAGGCCTGGGCACGGTGGATTCGACGGTGAACTTGCAAGCGGTCATCGTCGAGCGCGCCAGTGGCAAGCACATGATGTCGGGTTTTCACGGTCTGTTCAGCCTGGGCGGAATCGTCGGCGCGGCCGGCGTCAGCGCCCTGCTCGGCCTCGGCCTGACACCGCTTGCGGCGATGCTGGTGGTGGTCGTATTGCTGATCGGCGCCCTGCTCAAGTGCGTGCCGCACATGTTGCCTTACGGCAGCGAAAGCTCCGGCCCGGCCTTCGCCATTCCCCACGGCATCGTGCTGTTTATCGGTGGCATGTGCTTTATCGTCTTCCTCACCGAAGGCGCGGCGCTGGACTGGAGCGCGGTGTTTCTGGCACAGGAGCGCGGGATCGACACGGCGTATGCAGGATTGGGTTACGCAGCGTTTGCCTTGACCATGACGGTCGGGCGTCTGCTCGGTGATCGCATCGTGCGCAAGCTCGGTGCTACGCGGATCATTCTGTTTGGCGGCCTGCTGGCAGCGGCGGGATTGTTTCTGGCGACGTTCGCGCCGAGCTGGCAAGCGGCGCTGGTCGGCTACGCGCTGGTCGGTGCCGGCTGTTCGAACATCGTGCCGGTGCTGTACACGGCGGTGGGCAAGCAGACGGTGATGCCGGAAAGCATCGCAGTGCCGGCGATTACCACACTGGGGTATGCCGGGATTCTCGCGGGGCCAGCGGTGATCGGTTTTGTCGCCCATGCCAGCAGCCTGAGTTTTGCCTTTGGGCTGATGGCGGTGTTGCTGGTGGCTGTCGCGATTGGCGGCAAAGTCCTTAAAGTCTGATCTGTGGCGAGGGAGCTTGCTCCCGCTGGGTTGCGCAGCGCCCCCCGCTTTGGGGCCTGCTGCGCAGTCCAGCGGGAGCAAGCTCCCTCGCCACAGTGGCAGCGGCTAGAAACCGACGCTGGCCTGCACAAAGAACGTGCGCGGCGCACCGACATACATCCCCGAGTTGTTGTCACTGGAGCGAGTGAAGTACTGCTTGTCGAAGACGTTCTTCACCCCGGCACCGAGCTTGAGGTTCGACAGCTGCGCGCCGAAGTCATAGCCGCCGCGCACGTTCCAGGTCACGTAGCCTGGAATGTCACCGTACTGCCCGTCCGCCGTGCCTTCGGTGATGTAATTGCCGTTGAAGCTGCCGTCGGCGTTCACGCCGGTGCCGGGTGAGCGCTGTTTCGATTGGGCAAAACCATCAATGTTGTAGGTCCAGCGGTTGATGTCGTAACGCAGGCCCACGGTCGCCACCTGCCGCGAGTAGAACGGCAGATCGCGGCCCTTGAAGCCGGGAATCTCGCCTTCATAGGTGGCGCGGGTGTAGGTGAATCCGGCGTTGGCGGTCAGGCCATCGAGGCGTGGATCGAGCGCGGCCATGTCGTAATGCACCGATGCTTCGAGGCCCTGGTGCTTGGTCGCGCCGAGGTTGGTCCAGCCGACATCGTTACTGATGTATTGCAGCTCGTCATCGAAGTCGATGTAGAACAGCGTCACTTCCCCGCCCCAGACGTCATCGTTATAGCGCGTACCGATTTCGTAGGTCTTGGCCTTCTCCGGCTGCAGACCGTTGGCGGTGCTGTCACCCGAACCGCCCTGGCCGAGCTGGAAATACTGCAGGCTGCCAAACGAAGTTTCGTAGTTGGCGAACAGTTTCCAGGCATCGGACAGGTGATACATCACGCTCAGCGCCGGCAGCGGCTCGTTGCTTTCGATGCTGCGGTTTTTCTCCGGCACCGGCCGCCCGGCGGTGTCGAGCACGGCGCGGTCATGCCAGTCGGTGCTGATGTGTTCGAAGCGGATACCCGGAGTGATCGTCCACTGGCCGACGTCGATCTTGTTGTCGACATACACCGAATTGGCCTCGGTGCCGCCGGTGCGGTCCTGGAACACATGACCGTCGGACGTCGGCCTGACCACCGGCTGATTGTTGACCAGCGCCAGACGGCTCGATTCTTCGTGCATCGCCTCTTTCAGATAACGATAACCAACGCTGACTTCTTGAGTGGTCGGGCCGACATCGAACACCCGCGATACCCGAGGTTCGATGCCCAGGGTGTAATACGAACGCGGGTACGAGCTGAGGGTTTTCTGATCGCGCGCAGCGATGGTGCTGCCACGGAAGCTGTCGGTGTAATAGGTGAGGATCTCTGCCTGGGTGCGCTCGTCGATCTGCCGAATCCACTTGAACGACACGTCTTTGCGCCGACCCGTGAACTGGTCATAGTCGCGCACCGATTCATACGGTTTGTCGTCGTACTGCTTCTGCGTCAGACCGCCGGGCATGTCGGCGCTGGCGTCGTAGTAGTGGAAGTTGAGGCTGAAGTCGTCCTGATCGGTCGGCGCCCAGTGGGTCTTGAGCAGCACGTCGTCGATGTCATTGCCGTTATTGCGCTCGCGATAACCGTGACCGTTGACGCCCGAATACAGCAACGCCACGCCCATGCCGTTGTCGGCCGTGCCGCCGAGGAACGCGGTGTCGATGTGCTTCCAGCCGCCGTACTGGGTGGTCTCCAGAGTCGTGCCGATTTCACCGGTGGTTTTTTCCGGAATCGCGCGGGTCACGAAGTTGATCACGCCCCCGACGTTTTGCGGCCCGTAACGCACCGAGCCGGCGCCGCGCACGACATCGATGCTGTCGAGGTTGCCCGATGAAATCGGCGCCATCGACAGCTGCGGCTGGCCGTACGGGGCGAAAGCGGCCGGTACGCCGTCGATCAGCACGGTGGAGCGCGGCGACAGTCGCGAGGTCAGGCCGCGCACGCCGACATTGAGGGAAATGTCACTGCCACCAGTGCCGTTAGAGTCTTGCACCTGCACGCCGGGTACACGCTTGAGCACGTCACTGACGTTCATCGCGCCTTGCTCGACCATCGCTTCGCGGCGAATCACGGTACGGGCGCCAGGGTGGTTCTGCACCACGGCGGCGTCGGCGTCACCGAGCCAGTCACCGACGACCTTGATGTCGGTCACGCCCAGTTCCAGCGGGCCATTGCTGGCGGCGGACGGCGCTGCAGGGGCGAGCGTCACCGAGCCTTCGTTGATCTGATAATCGAGGCCGCTGCCCTGCAACAGCTGACGCAGCGCCTGCTCCGGCGAGACATTCCCCTCGACCGCCGGGGCCTGCTTGCCGGCCACCAGCTCCGGGCTGAAAAACACTTGCAGCGACGTCTGCTGACCGAGTTCGCTGAGCGCCTGGCCCAGCGGCTGGGCGCGGATATGGATGGCCTCGGCGGCAACGGCCAGCGGCATCGCAGCATTGACCGCCAGCGCGAGGGCGAGCGGCAACCAGGGAGATTTTTTATTGTGGGTTGTGGTGTTTTTCACGTCGTACGGAGTCCTGTGGATCGCAAGAGTGTGCGGCTGTTAATGCAAACCAGTTGCAGTTGAACAGGAAGACGATGAACTCGAAAAAAACCTGAATGCTATTTTGAAATTATTTCCTGGCTGCCATCAGCGAGGGTCCGAACGGCCACTGGCAGGATGCTCGGCAAGACTTTGAGCAAGGCGTCGGTGTCGTCGGATCTGAACACACTGGTCAGGCGCAGGCTGGCCACGTTCGGGTTGGCGACCGTCAGCGGCTTTTCGCGATAACGCGACACTTCGGCGGCCACTTCGCTGAGGCTGGCGTTGTTGAACACCAGTTTGCCGTTGCGCCATGCCGTCAGTTCTGCCGGGTTGACCGCATAGGCTGCAGCGACTTTGCCTTGGCCGTCGACGTAGGTGCCCAAGCCGGCGGTCAGGCTGATGAACGCTCCGTCCGGGGCATTGCGCCCCTGCACTTCCACCGTGCCCTGCTCTACCGCCACGCGGGTTTGCGCAGCATCGCGGCGCACATCGAAGCGCGTGCCGGTGACCGTGACCTTGCCACTGCCGGCCTCGACCACAAACGGACGGGCGCTGTCATGCTCGACGCTGAACATCGCCTCGCCTGCGCTCAACTCGATAAGCCGACGATTGTGCTCGTAACGCACCTGCACTCGGCTGCGGCTGTTCAAGTCGATCACCGAGCCATCCGGCAATACCACGTGTTTGCGCTCGCCCAGTGCCGTGGCGAACTCGGCGCGGTAACCGCCCGGATCATGCAAACCACTGAACAGGCCAAGCCCCAGCGCAACGGCCAACACACTCGCAGCGACGGCATAACGCAGCAGCGGTCGCCGCTGACGGCGGGGTGGCGGGGTTTCGGCAAGCGCGTTGAGGCGTGAGGCCGGCAGCAGATCCGCCGCCGTCCACAGGCCCTGTAACAACTGGAATTCTTCGCGGTGTTGCGGGTGCTCATTCAGCCAGGCGTCGAAGCGTTGCTGTTCTTCGGCGCTGACCGCCGGCTCCTGCAATCGCACGAACCAGCTCGCTGCCTCGTCGCGTACCGTCGCTTGCCCACAGGCGCAATCACCCGTCTCCCTCATGGAATGTCCTGTCCGGCTGAAGATGAAAAGGTCCGAGCGTTCATGACTGCAACCCGTCGAGACGCTCGCGCAGATGCCGCAGGGTGCGGATCATATACTTTTCGACCATGTTCTTGGACAGCCCCAGGCGCTCGGCGATTTCCGCCTGCGTCAGGCCCTCGATCTTCTGCCAGACAAAAATCTTCCGGCAGTTGAGCGGCAGCTCGCTGAGCGCGCGCTCGATGGAATCGGCCAGCTGGATCGCGTGCATGTAATGCTCCGGGTCGCCCGCTGACGACGCATTTTCATCCACCACGCCCGATTCCATGGCACCACGTCGATCCTCCCGCCGATAACCGTCAACCGCTATATTGCGCGCGGTCTGGTGCAGATACGCCCGAGGTTGTTGCACCGCCGCCGAATCCGACTCAAGCACCCGCACAAAGGTGTCGTGCGCCAGATCCTCGGCTTGCGCGCGATTGCGCAGGCGGCGAGTCCAGGTGCCGATCAACTCTTCGTAATGCTCGAAAAAGCCGGGGCTGCGGGGACGCATGGGGTATGAGCGGCAAGCTGAGGAAAGGGGCGTGAATAGTAATGCTTCGTATTAATACAAAGCAATGCACGCTGCGACGGTGTACTGATGCGCAAGGCGCAACCACCGACGACGCCGAGTGCACAAGCACCCTGAAGATCTCTCTGTAGGAGCTGCCGAAGGCTGCGATCTTTGACTTTTAAAAGACAAGATCAAAAGATCGCAGCCTTCGGCAGCTCCTACAGGGGATGTAGGCAGCTTAGGCCTGGGGCAGTTTACGGAAGCCCACCGCCAGACGATTCCAGCCGTTAATGGTGTTGATCGCCACGGTCAGATCGACCATTTCCCTGGGCGTGAACTGCGCGGCGACGACGGCGTAATCTTCGTCCGGGGCATGGGTCAGGCTCAGTTGCGTCAGCGATTCGGTCCACAGCAGCGCGGCGCGTTCACGATCGCTGAAAAACGGCGCTTCGCGCCATGCCGTGACCGCGAACAAGCGGCGCGGGGTTTCGCCGTCCTTGAGCGCATCGCTGGTGTGCATGTCGATGCAAAATGCGCAGCCGTTGATTTGCGAGGCGCGCAGCTTGACCAGCTCGATCAGGCTTTTTTCCAGTGGCAATTTCGAGACAGCGGTTTCCAGCGCCATCATCGCTTTCAGGGCATCAGGGGACGCGGTGTAGAAATCGGTACGAGGCTGCATCTGTGGCTCCGGGGTTGCGAATGAATGTGCGGCTACGTTAGCCCCGGGCCGTGGTTCGGCAAATAGCCAATTGTGCGCAAGAACAGTAGGCCACCGGCATCGGCATCGCCATCGACCACTCGTCACTCACCCGGCACCAAGGGCTCAGCACGCCAGACCAACATCAGGTAATCCCTTTATCAGGAGATGCTCCATGACTATGCGCACACTCACTTCGTTCTTGCTCGCCGGTCTGCTCGCTGCGGGTTCGGCAGCAACCTTCGCCGCCAATGACAGCACCGACGCCACCGGCACCAAGTCCGGCGCCACCAGCGGCTCGACCATGCCGCCGGACAATACGCCGGGTTCGCCGTCCGGTGGCAGCGGGTCTGGCGGCTCGAATAACGGCAGCAAATCGGGCACAGGCTCAGGCACTGGCATGGGCACCGGGACAGGCACCAATGGCGGCGCCAGCAGTTCCGGCTCGGGCGCGGGCGGCGGCACCGGTTCGGCCGGCGGTGGCACAGGCGGTGCGGGTGGCGGCACGGGCGGCTGAACGAACAAGAGCCATCCCAAGTAGCCTGTAAACGAAGAAATCTACTGTGGGAGCGGGCTTGCTCGCGAATGCGGTGGGTCAGTCGAATCTGAATTGACTGACCCACCGCCTTCGCGAGCAAGCCCGCTCCCACAGTTGGAATGTGTTGTTTCCAAGATCAGCGATCCGAGCGCATCAGCGCGGCAAAACCTTCCTCCGGCGAGAACACCGCCGCCCTGTCGCGGCCGGCGTTTTTTGCCTCATACAACGCCGCATCCGCGCGCCGGATAAACGTCTCCAGGCTGTCGTTACCGTTCGGGATAAATGAATAACAGCCCAGACTCACAGTGAGATAACCGATGGGCGAACCACTGTGGACGATGTGTTTATCGATCACGCTGCGCCGAATCTGCCCTGCAATCGCCAGCGCGCCGTTGATGTCGGTGTCCGGCAACAGCACGGCAAACTCTTCACCGCCGTAACGCACCGCCAGGTCCGACTTGCGCTGGCAACACGTCTTGACCACCTGCGCCACTTGCGCCAGGCATTGATCGCCGGCGACATGCCCGTAGGCATCGTTGTAGCGCTTGAAAAAATCGATATCGAGCATGATCAGGCTGACCGGACTGACCTGCCGTGCACAGCGGGCAAATTCGATTTCCAGCGAGCGCTCGAACAAGCGCCGATTGGCCAGGCCAGTGAGGCTGTCATGGGTCGCGATCTGCTCCAGCGCCCGTTGCGCCTTGCGCAGGTTTTTTTCAATGCGCTCACCGTTGCGCACTTGATGGATGAACACCCAACCGAACAGCCCCACCCCGAGGATCACCAACGCAACGATCACGCTGGACTGAAACGCGCGCTCCGACCAGCCCTGCAGAATCGTCTCGCGCGAAGTCGCCGCGGACACCACCAGCGGATACGACGCCAGTTGCCGATAGCCATACAACCGGGTAACGCCGTCGACCACCGAGTCGAGCATTGCCGTGCCCGCCGTCGCGTTCGGTAGAAGGGTCTGGTAGATCTCACCGTGGGCCACCGAGGTGCCGATCAGCGATTCGTCGAAAGGCCTTCGGGCAAGCAAGGTGCCGTCGGTCAAGGCGAGAAACATGATGCCGCTGTCGTCCAGGCTGAAACTTTTGAAAAACCGGTCGAAGTAGGACATCCGGATACCGGCCAGCAGCACGCCCTGAAAATTGCCGACGCGGTCGTTGATGCGCCTGGACACCGGGATGATCCACTCGCCGTTCTCGCGACTGCGAATCGCTGGACCGATGTGGGCCACGGTCGAGACATTCTGCTGATGGAACTTGAAATATTCGCGATCGGCCACGCCGTTGCCACGGGGCAGATCGGCGAGGGAGGTGATGACCCATTGCCCCTCGCGGTCGAAAAGAAACAGGCCGTGCAGTTGCTCCAGCTGCTGCGCGCGACGGGCGAAAACCCTCTGTAGACGCGGTCTCTGCGCGGCGCCGTAACCATCGTCCTGAATCCAGTCGACCAGACTGGTCAGCACCAGGTCCGCCGCCATGATCGTGTCCTCGGCCTGCTGCGCCATCGCCCGCGTCAGGTTGCTCGATGCCACTTGCGCCACCGCCAGGTCCTGACGCCGCGACTGCTCCAGTTGCAGGTACAACAGACCACACAGGCACAGGCTCACGGCAACGATAAACAGCACCGCCGCTTTGCGCAGGGGCAGGCGCTTGAGCGCGCCGGGGGCCTGATGCGGATCTTGAGGGGAGATAGGCAAAAGCATGTCCTGGGCAGGTACGACAGGGGCGCGAGCCCGAAACCCTTATGTTTGTGAGCGTAGCCCACCGGGGTGTACGGGGCAAACGCCCGCCTCCCGCCCAGTTATATCGGCGCCTCCCCCGTTTGGATGATCGCTTTTTGCCGATTTATTTTTTGCTGCTGCTTTGACGCCATTGCGTTTTACTGGGCCAGACGACGCATCGCGCTGCGTAGATGTGCCTGGGCACTCTGCGCATCGCTCGCGCGCATTTGCTCGCAGGCACGTTGCGCGATCGCGTGGGGCACCGGTTTCAATTCGCGCTGCGTGGCCATGGCCAGCAGTTGCACCTGCGCGGCGCGTTCCAGGTAATAGAGATCATCCCAAGCCTGGGCGATAGTGGGCGCGGCGACGATCACTCCGTGGTTTTTCAGGAACAGGATATCGGCATCGCCCATGACCCCGGCGATGCGGTCGCCCTCGGACTCATCCAGCGCCAGGCCGTTGTAATCTTCATCCACCGCTGTGCGCCCATAAAATTTCAGCGCGGTTTGCCCCAGCCACAACAGCGGCGGTCCTTGCAGCAGGCACAACGCGGTGGCGTGCGGCATGTGCGTGTGGAAGGCGACTTTCACCCGCGGCAGCTGTTTATGCAGACGCGCATGGATATAGAACGCTGTCGCCTCGGGTTCGCCCGCGCCGTCGACCACGTGGCCATCGAAGTCGCAGACCAGCAGATTCTGTGCGGTCACTTCGGCAAATGCGTAGCCGTACGGGTTGACCAGAAACAACTCGTCATGCCCCGGCAGCATCGCCGAAAAATGATTGCAAATGCCCTCCTCCAGTCCATGCAACGCCGCCAGCTGAAAGCACGCGGCGAGTTCGTGACGGGCGGTGACGATTGCCTCGGTCTCAAGGTTGAGTGTCGATATCGACCGGGGCCGAACACTGCCGCTCAAGGTGTGCGCCATGGCAATTCTCCTTACATCCAGCCGAGGGATTTGAACAGGGGCAGCACGTGATCAAGCGCGCTCAGCGTTGCGTCGGGACGATAGTCCGGCAACAACTGACGACCGGTGCCGCGATCGATCCAGACGCAGCGAAAGCCCATGTCCCGCGCTGCCGTGTGATCGAGCATGGGGCTGGCGCAGACGTGCACTGTTTCATCGCGCGTCACGCCCAATTGCTCATGAGCGTAGTCGAACAGCCGGGGCGCGGGCTTGTAGGCGCCGGCCTGTTGCGCAGTGATGACCCGGTCGATATGGCCGCCGAGCTGCGCGACGTTACCGGCAATGATCGCGTCATCCGTGTTGGAGACGATACACAGTTTGAAGCCCATGGCTTTGAGCTGCGCGAGGGTCTCGATCACTTCGGCAAACGGCGGCATCTTCGGAATCGCGGCGGCCAGGCGCTGACTGTCTTCGGCCAGGCTCGGCAAACCCAGTTCTTCCAGGGCCAATTGCAGAGCGAGACTGCTCAGCTCGCGAAACGAACGATGCGGCGGGGTTTGTTCGAGACGGTGTTCGTGACGGTCGTACACTTCAATCAATTGGTTCGCGTCGACGTGGTGCTCGCCCTTCTCGCTGAGGATTTCCCCGACGACGGCCTTCAGGCCCTCATCCCATTGGATCAGCGTGCCGTAACAATCGAAGGTCAGCCATTCGGGGCGTGGCGTGTTGGTCAGGGTCATTGGTCGGTTCCTCGGTGGTGAGGGTTTCAGCTTATGAGCGACCGGTGATAGTGTGAAATTAAATAAACAGACGAACGTCAGTTACAAAACAAATATCGAGAACACCGCCATGCTGGACCTGGAATTGCTGAAAACCTTTGTTTGCGTGGTCGACGAAGGCAGCTTCACCCGCGCCGCCGAACGGGTACACCGCACCCAATCGACGGTCAGCCAGCAGGTGCGAAAACTGGAGGATCTGGTCGGCCATGCTTTGCTGCTGCGCGACCGCACCGGGCTGAACGTCGCCGTCACCGAACATGGCGAACTGCTGATCCACTACGCCCGCCGCTTGCTCGCGCTGTCCGCCGAAGCCACGCAAGCGCTGGCCAGCGAGGTCGACCTGGAGGTGCTGCGCATCGGCATGCCGGAGGACTTCGACGCCCGGCGCATGGCGCTGATCCTCGCCGGTTTCACCCGCAGCCATCCACAGGCACGCCTGGAAACCCTCAGCGGCATGAGCCTCGACTTGCGCCAACGCCTCGATGCCGGTGACATCGACATCGCCCTGATCAAACGCGAACCCGACAGCGGCCCGGCGTGGGCGACCTGGCCGGAACGATTGGTGTGGGTCAAAGGCGCCGAGTTCGATACGTCGAGCGGTGTACTGCCGTTGGCGCTGTTTCCGCAAGGCTGCCTGTATCGGCAGCGAGCGATTCGCCTGCTCGATGTAGCCCAGCGACCCTGGCGGGTAGCGTTCGGCAGCCATAGCCTGACCGGGATTCAAGCGGCGGTGGCATCGGGATTGGGGATTTCAGTGCTGCCGGTCTCGGCGGTGTTGCCGGAGCATCAGCTGTGTACGGACTTGCCTGAGTTGGCGCCGACGGAACTGGCGTTGGTCAGCCGCGAGGGAGTGCTGAGCGCGTTGCAGCGTGGGTTGGTGGAGTTTTTGCGTGGGGAATTGGGGGTGGATGCGGGGGGATTTGCCTGAGATCCCCCTTGGTGGGTTATTCGGGTTTGTTGATTTCCCGCAGCAGGTCGGCGGTGGGGATGTTCATGGTGTTTGAGTAGTAGGGTTTGTAGCCGTAGGCGGTGATGACGACTTTGCAGGGGACGCTTTTTCTTTGGGATAGCAGAGCGTTGAGTTCCGGTACCGAGAGATTGTCCTGCGTGCTGCCGTTATCTGGGGTTTGGCGCAGAAAGGCACTTGTTACATAGTTGAATCTCCCCCGTGCTTTGTTCGACGCATCCTCATCGATCACACCGTATGCGGAATACCTGAACCGGTTAGTAATCGAAAAATCCTGGTCATCACGCAGTGCGCATTCCAGCATTGTCGAAGCGGCACCTACCCTCTTACCCCTGTTGAATAAATCCAATAGATCGACGTCAGAGCCATAATACACAGCGTAAAGGGAGCTATTTCCCTCCCTTTCTACGCTAAGAAAGTTAAGGTTCGCGGCAGGAACACTGTGATCCTTGGCGCAAGAGGCACAGAAGACATCAGGAGTATTGCCAACAACTTCTTCATATCAGCAGGTTGTTGATCTCATCAAACATAATGCGGTGGGATCGGTGACGCGGGCAGCGGATTTTCCGCTCATGAACAGCTCCTTGCGGTGTGACGTGAAGATCCTTTAGGGCGCGCAGCATGCGTGAATTTGCAGGCGCTTCAAACCTTCAGGCAAACAAAACAGGCGCTCAGATGAGCGCCTGTTTTGATTGACCGTTACCTATATCTCACCGCGCCGGGGGCACCCGGATGTCCCCCGCCCGGCATTGATTCTTCACGCCTTTGCCGCACGCGCCGAACTGCAAATCCTTGTCCATGCACACCCGCACTTCCGACAGCTGCGGGCCGCTGCAAATCACCGCGATGCCGTCTGCCGGGATGCCCGGATTGGCCTTGCGGAACAGATCGGCAATTTCTTGCGCCTCGAAGTAGTACGAAGAACTGAACGGTTGCAGTTCTGCCGGCACGTTCACCGCCGCAACGGCCTGGTCGGATTTGTCCAGATAGCCCATCGCGCCGAGGCCACTGCAGGTGCCGTGCTTGGACCATTCGTGATCAAGCAGTTTTTTCGTTGGAAACAGCGTCAGCCCCTTGTTGGTCTCGGCGGCTGATAAACGGGTCAGCGGCGGGCAGGATTGCGGCCAGCCGCCGCCGGCATATTGTGGCCACAGGCCGTGCAGGACGAAGCCGTAGCCTTTGCCGGTGCACTGCGCATCGTCTTTGTGAGTGAGGCAGAAAGTCGGCGACCAGGACAGCGCCAACAGGTAGTAGTCGAACACCCCCGCCACCGATTCCGCCTGCACTCTGGATTGCGATTGACGCGCCGAACTGATGCCGATGCTACCGATCGTCAGCGCGATCACTGTCAAAATTGTAAACAGCTTTTTCATGTACCCATTCCTTGGGACGCCAGCGTCCGTGGTTGTCGTTGCCGGCCAGACTTGGCCAGTGCTGATTTCGACACGCTTGTATTGCAAGCGCATGACGCAAGGCAAGGCTCTGCGCCGTGCGAAGGTCTACGCTGAACAGGCAGACATCCAACAAGGGAACCGAAATGAGTAAAGCAGACGAACTCGCCGCCAAACTCAAACAAACCCGGCACACCCAGGCCGACGACAGTACCTGCGCTGCGCTTGAGATCGATTGCTGGCCTGCTCAGGTGTACGACTTGTACCACCGCATCGAGGCATGGCTACAGCCAGTCACCGAGGTAGGACTGAAGATTCGGCGAATTCCTACGCACGTTTGCGAGACTTCACCGGATGGCGAATCCCATGATTACGCCATCGATCAGTTGGTGATCGAAGCCAACCACCATAGCCTGACCTTTGATCCGATCGCGCGGTTTACCGAGGACGGCTGCGGCCGAGTGCAGATCAATGTGCCAGAGCGCGATCAGTCGTTGCTGCGCACGGTGGATGAACATGGCGAAAGTCACTGGTGGTTGCAGACCGTTGAAACCGGGCAGGAGCTGGATGCGATTGCCCTGACGGAAAACAACTTGCTGCAGGTGGTACAGCAAGGACTGGGTCTGTAAGGGCAGTCGCGAAACTGACAAAACTGTAATCCACCCCTCAGCCAACTGAAAGCTGGCACTGGTTAGCCTCCCCGTCATGGGTCAAACAAGGACTTCCAGCGCATGTCTTCCACCACGTCTCGCCGCACCTTCGTCAAAGGCCTTGCTGCCGGCAGCCTGCTCGGCGGCCTCGGCCTGTGGCGCACGCCAGTCTGGGCGCTGAACGGCGCCGGGCCGCTCAACGAGCTGAGCGGTAATCAGTTCGAGCTGTTTATCGGCGAAACCGCGGTCAACTTCAGCGGTTCCCCGCGTACCGCCATGACCATCAACGGTAGCCTGCCCGGCCCGCTGCTGCGCTGGCGCGAAGGTGACACCGTCACGCTGCGGGTGCGCAATCGGCTCTCGGCCAGCACCTCGATTCACTGGCACGGCATTCTGTTGCCGGCAAACATGGACGGTGTGCCGGGCCTGAGTTTCCATGGCATCGAACCGGGCGGCGTGTACGTCTATCAGTTCAAGGTTCGCCAACACGGCACCTACTGGTACCACAGCCATTCCGGGCTTCAGGAACAGGCCGGTGTCTACGGACCGCTGGTGATCGAGGCCAAGGAACCGGAGCCCTTCCAGTACGACCGCGACTGCGTGGTGATGCTCAGTGACTGGACCGACGAAGACCCGGCCAGCCTGATGAAGACTCTGAAAAAACAGTCCGACTACTACAACTTCCACAAACGCACCGTCGGCGACTTCATCAATGATGTCGGGGAAAAAGGCTGGGGCGCCACCGTCGCCGATCGCAAAATGTGGGCGCAAATGAACATGAACCCCACCGACATCGCCGACGTCAGTGGCGCCACGTACACCTTCCTGATGAACGGCCAGGCGCCCGATGACAACTTTACCTGCCTGTTCCGCCCTGGCGAAAAACTGCGCCTGCGCCTGATCAACGGCTCGGCGATGACCTACTTCGACGTGCGCATTCCGGGGCTGAAAATGACTGTGGTGGCCGCCGATGGCTTGCACGTCAATCCGGTCAGCGTCGATGAATTGCGCATCGCGGTAGCCGAGACTTACGACGTCATCGTCGAGCCTGATGGTGACGCCCACACCGTGTTCGCCCAAGCCATGGACCGCAGCGGTTATGCGCGCGGCACCCTCGCCACACGCGGCGGATTATCCGCGCCGGTGCCCGCGCTCGACCCGCGTCCCCTGGTCAGCATGGACGACATGGGCATGGACGACATGGGCATGGGCGGCATGGACCACAGCGGCATGGACATGAGCGCCATGGACCACTCGGCCATGGGGCCGATGCAATCGCATCCGGCCAGCGAGACAGACAATCCGCTGGTGGACATGCAAGCCATGACCACCGCGCCAAAACTCGACGATCCCGGCCTTGGCCTGCGCAACAACGGCCGTCGCGTGCTGACGTACGCCGACCTGCGCAGCCCCTTCGAAGACCCGGACGGCCGCGACCCGGGCCGCACCCTCGAGTTGCACCTGACCGGGCACATGGAGAAATTCGCCTGGTCGTTCAACGGCATCAAATTCTCCGACGCCGAACCGTTGCTGCTCAAGTACGGCGAGCGTATCCGTCTGGTGCTGGTCAACGACACGATGATGACCCACCCCATTCACTTGCATGGCATGTGGAGCGACCTGGAAGACGAGAACGGCAATTTCCAGGTGCGCAAACACACCATCGACATGCCGCCCGGCAGCCGCCGCAGCTACCGCGTCACTGCCGATGCCCTCGGCCGCTGGGCCTATCACTGCCATCTGCTGTATCACATGGAAATGGGGATGTTTCGCGAAGTGCGGGTGGAAGAATGAAGGGACCGACCATGACTCGATTCAGCGCGTTTTCCCTGCTGCTCATCGGCGCCCCAGCTCTGGCCGCCAGCGACATGCACGGCATGGACCACAGCCAGATGCCCGGCATGGACCATTCGGCCATGCAAAGCATGGACGACGGCATGATGCAGCCCGCCGCGCCCGCCGAAAGCCGGACGCCGATCCCGCCACTGACCGACGCCGACCGCGCTGCCGTGTTCACCAGCCCCGGCGGCCATCAGGTGCATGACCGCGTCATCAACAGCTATTTCCTCGCCGACAAACTCGAATGGCAGGACGCCGACGACGGCAGCGCTTTGGCCTGGGATCTGTCCGGCTGGATCGGCGGTGACATCGACCGGCTGTGGCTGCGTTCCGAAGGCGAGCGCAGCAACGGCAAGACCGAAGACGCGGAAATTCAGGCGCTCTGGGGCCATGCGATCTCGCCGTGGTGGGACGTGGTCAGCGGCGTGCGTCAGGACTTCAAACCCGGCGCCCCGCAAACCTGGGCCGCGTTCGGCGTGCAGGGCATGGCGTTGTACAACTTCGAGGCCGAAGCCACGGCCTTTCTCGGCGAGGGCGGCCAGAGTGCGATGCGCCTGGAAGGCGATTACGACATCTTGCTGACGAACCGGCTGATCCTGCAACCGACCGCCGAACTCAACGTCTACGGCAAAAACGATCCGCAGCGAGGCATTGGCTCCGGGCTGTCCAACACCGAGGCGGGCCTGCGTTTGCGCTATGAAATCCGCCGCGAATTTGCGCCTTATATCGGCGTGACGTGGAACCGCACCTACGGCAACACCGCCGACTACGCCCGCGACGAAGGCGAGGATCGCAGTGAAGCGCGCCTCGTCCTGGGCGTGCGGATGTGGTTCTGATTTCCCTCTAAAAACAAACCGGAGACTTGCATGCGCACCTTGATCACCCACCTCCTGCTTGCCAGCGGATTGCTCCTGAGCAGCCTCGCCCAGGCCCACCCGAAACTGCTGTCATCGACCCCTGCCGAAGGCGCGGATGGCGCCGCCCCCGGCAAGATCGAGCTGCGCTTCTCGGAAAACCTCGTCACGCAGTTTTCCGGCGCCAAACTGGTCATGACTGAGATGCCCGGCATGGCCCACCCGCCGATGCCGATGAAAGCCAAAGTCAGTGCCGGCAGCGACCCGAAAACCATGCTGATCACTCCGCTCGCGCCATTGCCTGCCGGGACCTACCAGGTGCAGTGGCGCGCGGTGTCATCCGACACGCATCCAATCACCGGCAACGTCACGTTCAAAGTGAAGTGAGCGATGGATGAACTGGCCAACATCGTCCTGCGGTTCGCGCTGTATGTAGATTTGCTGCTGTTGTTCGGCCTGCCCTTGTTCGGGCTGTACAACGTTAATGCGGCGCTGCGGTTTCAACCGCTGTTGCGTGGGATGGCGTTGGTCGGGTCACTGCTGTCAGTCGCAGGGCTGGTGCTGATGACCCGCGCCATGAGCGGCGAAACGCAGCTCGCGGCACTCTGGCCGCATCTGCGAATGATGCTCCTGGAAACGGATGTCGGGCTGGCGTGGGCGCTGCGGATGACGGCGCTGATCATCGTGCTGTTTCGGCCGAGTGGGTGGATTGCCTCGATCGCCAGTGCAGTCGCCCTCGCCTCGCTGGCCTGGAGCGGACACGGCGCGATGGATGAAGGGGCGTTGCGATTCTGGCATTTCCTCAGCGACATTCTGCACCTGCTCGCGGCTGGGGCATGGCTGGGCGCGATGCTGGCGTTGCTGTTGATGGCGCGGCTGGTCGATGACACCCATATTCGGCGGCTGGCCGAGGCGGTCAAGCGCTTCGAATGGATGGGCGCAGTGATCGTGCTGACCCTGACGATCAGCGGCGTGGTGAACTACTTATTCATCGTCGGCCCGCGGCTATTGCCTGGCAGTTATGGGCTGCTGCTGGCGATCAAGGTTCTGCTGTTTATGGCAATGCTGATGCTCGCCGCGTTGAATCGCTTTCACCTTGGACCGTTGCTGGAGCGCTCGTTACGCGACGGTCAACACCTCATCGCAGCGACCGCGTTGAAGCGCAGTCTGGTGGTGGAGCTGGTCACGGCCCTGCTGGTCGTGGCATTGGTGGCGTGGCTGGGTACATTGAGTCCGGAGCCGGGATGACACCCGGGAAGGGCTTTCACTACACTGGGCCACCTTCCCTCTCAGAAGTCCGATCTCCATGACAACACCAAAAAGCACGATGATCGCCTGCGCTCTGCTGACCCTGGCCACCGGCGTCCACGCCGAGCCAAGCGCCAGCCACCTCGACCGCATCCAGCAACAAGGCCAACTGCGCGTCTGCACCACGGGCGACTACAAGCCCTACACCTTCAAGCGCACCGACGGTGATTTCGAAGGCATCGACATCAGCATGGCCCGCTCATTGGCCGACAGCCTCGGCGTCAAAGTCCAATGGGTGCAAACCACCTGGAAAACCCTGATGCCCGATATGCAGGCCGGCAAATGCGACATCGGCATGGGCGGCATCTCGGTCACGCTGGAACGGCAGAAAAAAGCCTACTTCAGCAACACCCTCGACACCGACGGCAAAATACCGCTGGTGCGCTGCGCCGACCAATCCAAGTACCAGACCATCGACCAGATCAACCGGCCGGACGTACGCCTGGTCGAACCCGCCGGCGGCACCAACGAAGCCTTCGTCCACGCCTTCCTGCCCAAGGCACAACTGGCCCTGCACGACAACGTAACGATTTTCCAGCAACTGCTCGACAACAAGGCCGACGTCATGATCACCGACGCCTCGGAAGCGCTGTATCAGCAGAAGCTAAAACCCGGCTTGTGCGCGGTCAATCCGCATCAGTACATGCAATACGGCGAAAAGGCTTACTTGCTGCCGCGCGATGACATCAGCTGGAAACTGTATGTCGATCAGTGGCTGCATTTGAGTAAGGTGACCGGAAAATATCAGCAGACCCTGGGTGAGTGGATTGCCGTGCCTGCGGCGCAGTAAAGGCTAATCGTCGTGCAGCATGCCGGAGCTGTATTGACTCAGGCTGCTGCCGATACTGTTGCCGCCGAAGTTCAACGTATTGGCATTACGGCCTTCAGACGACTGGCAATCTGCGGCGAAACAACTGGTCGTGGTCAGGCCTGCCCCGCCTGAACAAGCACTCAGCACCGATACGGTTGCAGTAATCAACAGCACCCTGACGACATGAATGTTCATCGCACGATTCCCCTCTGGATGAAAAACGACGGTCTTGTCCGAGCATCCTGCGCCCGTACCGCGTGCGCCAATATGAAATTTGCTTGGCCGACAGCACCGGTTCAGCATCTTGGGCGCTGAGGGCGACTGCCATAGAGAACGCAGAAATAGCGCTGAGCGGATCTTTGCCCGACCGCATTCCTGATAAACTCCCGCGCCTTCGCCTCGTTGATTCAGATTCCCCAAAATGCCTCTACAACCCGCGCCACTGTCCCGCCGCTTTTCTGTTGCTCCGATGATGGATTGGACCGACCGCCATTGCCGGTACTTCCTGCGTCTCCTGTCGAAAAATGCTCTGCTCTACACCGAAATGGTCACCACCGGCGCGCTCCTTAACGGCGATCACGAACGCTTCCTTCGCCACAACGACGCCGAGCACCCGCTCGCTTTGCAGTTGGGCGGTAGCGTCCCGCTGGATCTCGCTGCTTGCGCCCGCATGGCGCAGGAGCACGGTTACGACGAGGTCAACCTGAACGTCGGCTGTCCAAGCGATCGCGTGCAGAACAACATGATCGGTGCGTGCCTGATGGGGCATCCGCAGTTGGTGGCTGATTGTGTGAAGGCGATGCGCGATGCGGTTTCGATTCCGGTGACGGTGAAGCATCGGATCGGGATCAACGGGCGCGACAGTTATGCCGAGCTGTGCGATTTCGTCGGTACGGTGCGGGATGCCGGGTGTACGAGTTTTACCGTGCATGCGCGGATCGCGATTCTGGAGGGCTTGTCGCCGAAGGAGAACCGCGACATTCCGCCATTGCGCTATGACGTGGCGGCGCAATTGAAGGCTGATTTTCCGCAACTGGAGATTGTGTTGAATGGTGGGATCAAGACGCTGGAAGCCTGCCATGAGCATTTGCAGACGTTCGACGGTGTAATGTTGGGGCGTGAGGCTTATCACAATCCGTATTTGCTGGCGGAGGTCGATCAGCAGTTGTTCGGCAGTCCGGCGCCGGTGATCAGCCGCGCCGAGGCGTTGGCGCAGCTGCGTCCTTATATAGCCGAGCATTTGCTGGCGGGTGGTGCGATGCATCACATCACTCGACATGTGCTGGGCCTGGGCACCGGGTTCCCGGGGGCGCGTAAATTCCGTCAGTTGTTGTCGGTGGATATCCACAAGGCCAAGGATCCGCTGGCGCTGCTGGATCAGGCGGCGGCGTTGCTCGAAGGGCGCTGATGCCCTCCCGTCATTCAGTCAGGCGGCTTGGGCCGCCTGGCTTGCACCTCAAGCCGCAGCAGCCGCCGTCCAGTTCACCCAGCCAAACAGCCACGTCGCCAGAATCAGCAAGCCAAACCCGATGCGATACCACGCGAACGCGGCATAGCTGTGGTTGGCAATGAACTTGAGCAGGCCGCGCACGGCAATCATTGCGAAGATAAACGCGGTGACGAAGCCCAGAGCGAAAACCGGCAGGTCGTTGGGCTGGAACAGGTCGCGGTATTTGTAGCCGGAGTACACGGCGGCGCCGACCATGGTTGGCATGGCGAGGAAGAACGAGAACTCGGTAGCGGCTTTGCGCGACAGACCGAAAAGCAGGCCGCCAATAATGGTTGAGCCGGAGCGCGATGTGCCGGGAATCATCGCCAGGCATTGTACGAAACCGATCTTCAGCGCGTCGGACCAACGCATGTCGTCGACGTGCTCGACGCTTACGACATGGCTGCGCTGCTCGGCCCACAGCATGACGATGCCGCCCACGACCAATGCCACGGCAACGGTGATCGGGTTGAACAGGTATTCGTGGATCGTGTCAGCGAACAACACGCCCAGGATAACTGCCGGAAAAAAGGCGATCAGCAAGTTAATCGTGAACCGTTGTGCGCTGCGCTCGGTCGGCAAGCCTTTGACGATCTCGAAGATCTTCGGACGAAATTCCCAGACAACCGCAAGAATGGCCCCCAACTGAATAATGATGTTGAACGCCATCGCGCGTTCGCCGCCGAACTCAAGCAAGTCAGCGACAATAATCTGGTGACCGGTGCTTGAGATGGGCAAGAACTCGGTCAGGCCTTCTACCGCACCTAATATCAACACCTGGAAAAGGGTCCAGAAATCCATTAATCCTCCGTCAGAGCGCTCAGGGCGAGCGACCGGGCAATAACACTCAGGGTTTGAGCATCTAAAGTCATGCAAGTAGTTCTTTTGGCCCGGAAGAATAGGTCTTATGAAATGCCACACTCAAGCCATGTTAATAATCGTCGGCCGACGAACTACTCAGAAAAAATTTATATCTTTGTAGTAAAAATATTTCAGCAAAGATATAAAGCGTGACCTGGTTCACATTCTTCCCGGATGGCCATTCAGTGGCAAAAGGACATAGACAAAGCCATCGCAATAGACTCAGAATAGTGGCACCATTGCATATCGCCATCATCTAGGCAGTAGTTCACAGCTTCGCGGAAATCAACTAAAAGCTTGAAAAGCTTAATTATTGTTAGAAAACTCGCGAGCCACGTCTAATTTCCGCGTAAATGTTACCAATTGTCAGTCACAGATGAGAACCGGTGCTTTAACATCCCGATGTCAGCACTAATTCGAGTCAAAGCATGATGCTCTCAGGGAACTTAGCGACTAGAAGCCCGCGCCCGACAAATGACGAACCTGGTGTTCTCACTTTGGGTCGTACCCGTGGCGTGGCTGAACATTTTAGAGCGCTAGTCGCCCCGCACGTGCGAATCGATATACCGCTTGAAGCCAGCGAATACACAGGCAACTTCAACCAGAGTGAATACCTGGGTTCGTATCGCGCCATCTTCCTAGTCATCGATAGCCCGCAGGCCCTTGAAGACAATCTTGCACTGGTCGAAAGCCTGCGTAGCGACAACTTGAAACCGCTGATCTGCGCCGTCATAACGGGCCGTGGCGCCTTCAACAAGATCAAATATTATCTGGCCGGCGCGGATGCTTGTATCAAGCTCAATACCCTTTCAGACGACAGTGCCGACTTGCTGGCAGAGTTCTTCAATAGCGAAGAATGGCAACGTGACATCAACTTGACGCTCGACCCGACGCGTATCTGCCTGATGAGCACCAGCAAGAAACTCGACATCTCGTTTGCCGAAATGAAGATCCTCGAAGCCTTTGCGCAGACGGGTAATCACATACTGAGCCACGATGAAATAGCCGGCATCATGGGCCTCAACACCAATTTCTACGATCCTCGAGCGCTGGAAAAATCAATCAGTCGCTTGCGTGGAAAAATCAAGGAGATGTATGGTACAAACGCGATTCAGAGCATCCGCGGCTACGGCTATCGCCTGATGCGGGGCCTGATATCGACTGCCTGACTCACGGGCAGCCAATCCTTTTTGCATACGAACGAAGGATCGTCTGATGCAACTCTATAGCTCCAGTTCTGCTCCACGCCTGTCAGAAATCATGCTTTTGAATGAGCGCGACAACACGACCCATAACAATAAAACTCCATAACATAGCAGCAGTTCGAGTGGAATTTATCGAGGGCCATCATTCGGCCCAACCCTGCCTATCGATTACTTCCGAGGAAGTCATTGCTCGCCTGCCGATTTATCTTTTAGCCAATTTTGGTATGTATTTAGGAGAGAGACATGGAAACGAGTACAACCCTCCCAAGAAAATATTTTGTTGTCGTGGCGCACAGCTCAACGTCGCAGCGTGAACTGGAGAGCATCTTGTCCAGTGAACGTTTCAACTCGTTTGGCACATCGCAGGCACAAATGTTTGTTGAAGGTGTTGCTTCGCCCTCTTCCGCCCCAACGGTCATGGAGTTCAGTTACCCAAGCCTCAGTCGAAAAAATGTTGCACGCAGCATCGAACATGATACCCAGCGCATACTGGCCACGCTTGAATCCGAATGGCGGGCCGCGCAAACAGGCAATCCCTTTCACAACATCCCGGCATTGACTGGACATAACAACGCAATGCCAACCGCCATTGAAAGCGATGTATCCGGCAGCGAAACCTGGCATCTGGACAATGCTCAAGGTGCATTGGTCAAAGACAGTGTCGAGATCAGCCTGACTGGTCTAGAGACAGCTCTGGTCAGAAAGATGCTGACTCACGAAGATCGAGTTGTCAGTCGCGACGACCTGATTCTGAGTATCGGCCGCGAACCAGAGCAATACCGCGGGCTTGAGATGTGCTTGAGCCGATTGCAGGACAAGTTTAAGAGCGCCAGTAACGGCGAACGGCTGTTTCGTGCTGTAAGAAACCGCGGATATTGCCTCATCCAGGATATCGTCGCGTAATCACCTTCGACACTCCGAATAAAGCAAACAGATATAAAGTGCGACTACAACAACAAGAAGAGCACTCTGTTGGCTTCACCTCCCCTGACTATCCAGCGACCTGCCTCCACCCCTCCAACAGTAACAAATACAACCGTCTTTATTCACCCCCCGTTACACGACCTTTTCTAACAGCTCAGCTATTTAATTATTAAAAAGTTGGCACTGTGCCATCTTGTTAGAACTCGTCAGACACCCTTCCCGTCAATAAATTAGTCTATTGACTGACGACAGTTCGACATATCGACGTTGTTACCTCAGGACACTCGCTAGAACAAAAACAATAAGTCTGCATAACAAGTCGGTTTTCAACTGTTGAAACCTGAATGGACGTCTTTTGGGGATATCGTATGGATCTTTCTCTCAGTATCAATCGAAGCACGGGCCTCAAGGGACTGACCTTTTGGGGCCAATGGGCGCTGGCACAGGGCTTTGTGGTAACGCTGTTGTTCATACTCGCCGAGCAGCACACCGGGACGGTCGCGTTCTACTACCGTATGTGCGCAACGCTGGCGGTTCTGGCATCGGTGCCGGCTTACACGTTTAGCGGCGTTTATCGTAAACGTGATAATTACCTGACCGGGCTGGGTCGGCTGTTCATGGGTTGGTCGATGACCATGGCGGCACTCGCGTGCATCGCCTTTGTCTGCCAGGCCGATGAGTTGTTTTCGCGTCAGGTGATTCTGAGCTGGGCGGTCTACGGCTTCCTCGGTCAGGCGTTTCTTTACGCTCCGCTGCATGCGTTTTCCAAGTACTACCAGCGTTCGCGGAAAAGCGAGCACAGGACCCTGATCGTCGGTACCGGCGAACTGGCCCTGGGCTTGGCGAGGAAACTCAGCCAGTTGGAAAACCTGCCGCTGATCGGTCTGGTCAGCAACGGTGACACACCGCTTCTCGCATCGGATGCACCGCGTGTCGTGGGTGCGCAGGACGAGTTGCTGGAACTGATCGAAGCGCACGACATCCGTCGCTTGTACATCACACTGCCGCTGTGCGAAGCGGCGAAAATCGAAGCGATGTATGTCGATTTGCTGGGCGCCAACGTCGATGTGGTGTGGGTCCCGGACTTGAACAGCCTGACCCTGCTCAATCACTCGGTGAAAGTAGTAGACGGTCTGCCGGCGATCTATCTCAATGAGAGTCCGCTGACCAGCCGTCCGACCGCGGCGTTGAGCAAAAGCCTCGTGGAGAAGACGGTGGCGTTCCTGGCGATCATCGCGCTGAGTCCGATACTGCTGCTGATCGCCCTGGCGGTGAAGATCAACTCGCCCGGCCCGGTGTTCTTCAAGCAGGATCGGCATGGCTGGAACGGCAAGGTGATCAAGGTCTGGAAGTTTCGCTCGATGCGTGTTCACGATGACCGCGAAGTGAAACAAGCCAGCCGTAATGACTCGCGTATCACCGCTGTCGGCCGCTTCATCCGCCGCACGTCGCTGGACGAGTTGCCGCAACTGTTCAACGTGCTGCAAGGGCACATGGCTTTGGTCGGCCCGCGCCCTCATGCGGTTGCACACAACAACTATTACTCGGGGAAAATCCTCGCGTACATGGCGCGCCACCGGATTAAACCGGGCATCACCGGGCTTGCGCAAATCAGCGGTTGCCGTGGTGAGACTGACACCCTGGACAAAATGCAGAAGCGCGTCGAGATTGACCTGCAGTACATCAACAGCTGGTCGTTGTGGCTGGATCTGAAGATTCTGGTGAAGACGCCATTTACCTTGCTGTCGAAGGATATTTACTGAGGCGCAGTGCTTCGGGTCGCAAGGGGACGAAAGTCCCCTTTTTTGTGGGCGGGATTTGGGTAAACCGGTCCCGAGTACAGGTACGAACCCTGTGGGAGTGAGCCTGCTCACGAAAGCGGTGGGTCAGGCGATGGAGATGCTGAATGTGTTGGCGCCTTCGCGAGCAGGCTCGCTCCCACCGGGATTCAGGTCATAACCAGGATCTGCGGTGTGACGCAAGACCCTGTGGGAGCTGGCTTGCCAGCGAAAGCGGTGGGTCAGGCAATGGCGATGTTGGATGTGCCAATGCCTTCGCGAGCAAGCCCGCTCCCACAGGGTTTTGGGGTTGAGCAGGGATTTTCGCTGAGACAGATAGCCAATGTGGGAGTGAGCTTGCTCACGAAAGCGGTGGGTCAGGCGATGGAGATGTTGGATGTGCCGGCGCCTTCGTGAGCAAGCCCACTCCCACAGGTTTTGGGGCTGGATCCAGAGTTGCGGCGTGACGCAGACCCTGTGGGAGCTGGCTTGCCAGCGAAAGCGGTGTGTCAGGCATCAAGATGTCAGCTGACCGGACGCTATCGCGAGCAGGCTCACTCCTGCAATGGTTTTGTGTCGGGCTTGGGAGGCCGGCGCTTACTCAGTAATCTTCTCGAAGTTGCGATAGAACATATCCCCTTCCCGGCTATCGGTCATCGAGTGCAGTTGATAGCTGCGATTGAGCCTCGCGCCGCCGTCACGGGTCAGCGGGGCCCAGACCAGGTTGGCGCGGCGCATGGTCGACATGCTCATCATCTCGTCGAACGGGATCGACAGGTAGAGGCCTTTGTCGAAGCTACCTTCGCCATATTCGGCGCTGCTGGCCGTGGTGATCGTCGCCCATGCCCCCACACGCACGCCGTTGAAGAACTCCCGCGAAATGTCCACGGTCGTGCCCCAGTCGCCGGCCAGGTAGCGGCCAACGCTGACCGCAGCCAGCGTGTCGAACGGCAGGTCGGTGTAGCCAGTGATGTGCCCGGTCACCACCGAGTAGTCGCGCAAGGCAAATCCCTGATCGAAATCGCGCTGACGTACCCAGTTGATGTCCGCCCCCAGCGACCAGCGTTCGCCGGTCGGACGGAACAACACTTCAGCGCCGACACCGGCAAACATCGACTCCAGATAACCGCCGTAGACCATGCCGTACAGGTCTTTATCCAACTGCTCGGCGTGGCTGACCTGAAATAACGGCATGGTGGTATTGGAGGTGGTCAGGTACTGACGCAAGTCCGTGCGCACACGGGGCAAACCGCTCGGCGCGTCATAGCTGAATTTGTCGAAGTTGTTCGCCAGGTTCGCGCTGAGCAAGCCGCTCCACCAGGTGTTGCGATTGAAGCGATATTCGGCATCAGCATCGGCACTGAATTGATAGAGCAAGCCGTCCGGGCCGCCGACGTTCTGTTTGAAGCCCAAGCCCACGCCATAACTGAAATGCTGCGGCGCTTCGGTGTAGAGGGTTTTTTCGTTGTGCGGCATCGCCGGGTTGATCTCGGTGGTGCGGTGCAGCGACAGCAGCGGCTCTTCGTTGTTGACCACCTCGCGAAAGGTCTGGCGCGGCACGCTGGTTTCTTCCAGCGGCAGGTCGTAGCGCTTGTTGACCACAGTGAACCAGTCGATGTCGTCGTTGACGCTGTTATCAAGAATCCGGCTCGCCCGCCCGACGGCCTTGGACGAATGGAAATAACGCTGCTGCTCGCCATAGACGATCAGCTCGGAATCACGCTGGCTGATGCGCTCGACCTTGTAACCGGCATTCTGCTGCAAGCGTTTGGACACGTCGGCCCAGTCGACCTGCTCCATGGTCTTGGTCGGCGCTTTCGCCGGCAGCGGTTCCGGCGTGGGGTCGTAGGTTTTGGCGGGCGCCTGGCGGCTGACGAAGTTGGTGTGGAAAGTCACACCGAACATCGCGGTGTTGCCACGCTCCCAAGCCGCACTGAGATCGATCGAATCGGTCACCTTGAACACCGCGCCGAGGTTGATCGGCGAGTCCTGCTTGATCTCGTTGTCCTTCGGTTCGTTTTTGTAATCGTTGCCGTCAAATTCAAGCTTCAGGCTCAGGCGATCCCAGGGCGTCTGGTAACTCACGCCGCCGAAGAACGACGGCCGGCCACGAAAATACGAACCGGCATTGACGTCACCGGTGCCTTCGGTTTCCGGGCGGGTCTTGAAGCGCTCGCTGGCAAAGCCCAACGGGTTATCGAAGTCGCCACGGTTGCCGATGTAGCCCCAGGCGATGCCCGCGCTGAAATCGAAATTGTCGTAGCGCTTGTTGGCGACGAAAAACTCACTGGAAAACAAACCGGTACCACCGATATCTCGGAAGCCCAGCGCCACTTCCGGCGCCCAGTGACTTTCTTCCCACAGCCGGACTTTGGCATCAACCGCCTTGTCCTTATAGCTTTGGCTGCCGCTCAGGGCCTCCGAGCCGTAAGGCCGGTTGGTGATCGCGGTGTAGCGAAACGAGCCTTCGAGCCAGTCCAGCGGCTGCAACGACACGCTGTAGCGACTGTAAGGGTCGGTGCGGTTGGCGTTGACGCTCAACTCGCCGGCCGGGGCCATGCGTGCGGTCGGCGTCTGCAGCAGACCGGCGCCACCGAAGTCATTCTGGGTAATGCGCGGCTCGGCATGAGCCAGACCGCAAGGCAATAACAACACAGCTGCAAAACGTAACTTCAACGAACCACCTCGGCCAGCTGCGTGGCAATGAATTCGGCCAACTGCTGATTCAGTTCAGGAAGAGGCGGATCTAGATCATCATTTTTAAGCGGCACCAGAATCCGGCTGCCGGCCACGGGAAAGTGCCCGCTTTCGCGATTCCAGTGGGCGATGCCGACGCGCCGTGAAACGCCGTTGGGCTGAATCAGCCACAGGTAGTCGGCTTCGGCGTCGGCCAGAATCGTGCAGCCCTGCAGATATTCACGGGCCTCCTGCAACGGCTGATACGGCAGGTGGCAAGGCTCGGCGACAGCGCCCAACACTTCGACCTCGTCAACGCGTTTGGGGTAGATCAGGCGATCGCCATCGTCGAGACGAATGTTGCGGGCGAAACCGACTTCCAGCGCTACCGGATCAAGGTCGGCGATCTGCCGCCCGGTGACCGGCATTTGCCGCACTTGCTCGGCAATCTGCTGCGCCAGCGCCGCCCTGCTCGGCCGGTCGAACAGCGTGGCCATGCGCTGCAACACGTCGAGATCAAACAACACGCCGACCTTGAGCCGCGTCTGCTGTTCGACCAGCGACTTGCGCAGCAACACGCCTGCCAGCCAATACCCTTCGGCATTGGGCACAGCCTCGCTGATCACATCGAGCAAGCGCCCGCCGGGTGGCAACTCGATCGCCCCGGGGTTGGCGACATCGCCGGAAACGGTGACGGCTGCGTGACCCGTGCCGCTCAGCAGCATCAGGCACAACGATAAATAACCGAGGCGCTTCACGGCAGATGCCTGCGATCAGGCGTCAGTTGTACGATTTTCACGCGCAGTTGCGAGGTCAATTGCTGCTCGCTCTGCACGATGAAACCGTCACGCGGATCGACCCAGTAACGATTGGTCGCGCGCAGGCCGATGGCCGGGGCGTCAATCTGCTCGTCGATACGCAGCACGGTATAGGCCTTGTCGAGGATCTCCAGGGTTTCGCTGGCGCGGCGGGAGAAGCGGCTGTTGACGATGACGCCGACTTCCTGGCCCTTGTACAGGTCGATCCAGCGCCGTGTGGCAAAGCCGTCGGCGACGTGGTGCAGACCGTGTTTGAACGGCGCGTCATCGGCCAGCCGCGTGCCGTCCAGATCACCTTCCAGGCCCAGGCCGATACTGCGTACGGCGAGGCCGTTACGCAGTAGCAACACCTGTTTGCCGGACGCGACCCAGAACTGCAGGTCCTCACGTTCGCGTACCAGCGCCAGTACCCCGGAGCCGGACGGCGTGGTCAGTTTCAATTGCGGATAGTTGACCCCGGCCACTTCGGCGGGGCTCACCTCTACTTCGTCCGGACCGACGGCCGCTGCCTTGAGGTTGTTCAAGGACGCGCTCATCAACGGATTACAGCCGCACAGCAATAAGGCCGCCATCAGGCAGACGCCCGCTTTCAAAGTCTTCACAGTCGGGCGGCCTTATTTGCTGTTGTTACTGTATTCGCTCCAGTTCTTCGCAGCGGAAGCCCCGGTACCGACAATCGACGCCGACGGCACCAACTGGCTGATGAAGCGGTTCCAGCGCGTCACGTTGGCCGGGCCGACATACACAACGTCCTGCGGGCGAACCTGGAAGTGCGAGGCGAGTGCCATGGCGGTCGGCGATTCGGCTTCGAGCTGGTAGATCTTCGCCGGTTCGACATCAAGGTTTTCCACCCCGCGAATGACGTACACGGCGTTGCCGTTGGAGGTGGTCTGGCTCAAACCGCCGACCGAACCGAGCACATCGGAAAGGTTCATCGTCGCCGTCTTGAAACTCAGGGCACGTGGCTGGTTGACCTCGCCCATGACGTAGATACGTTTGTTGTCGTTGTACGGCAGATACAGCTGATCGCCGCCCTTGAGGAAGACGTTCTGCAACTCGGAATCCTGCTGGTTGAGCGAGTCCAGATTCAGCGGATAGACACGCCCGTTACGCGTCAGCAACAACCCGGACAAGTCGGCATTGTTGGTGTCGATTCCGGCGGAACCAAGCGCCTCGACCACGCTCAGCGGGTTGGTTGAAATCGCCTGCGGGCCGGCTTTGGTGACCGCACCGGTGACCACGACTTTCTGGCTGGCAAAACGCAACACCGCGACATCCACCTGCGGCTCGGCGATGAACGCCGACAGCCGTTGCTCGATGTCCGAACGCAGTTGCTGGATGGTCCGGCCAGCGGCCTGGACTTCCTTGATGAACGGGTAGTAGAGCGTGCCATCGGAGCGCACCAGGCGGCCGTTGGCATCGATCTGTTGCTGCGCGCCGGACGGGGCGGTCAGCTCGGGGTGGTCCCAGACCGTGATGTACAACACATCGTTGTTGCCGATGCGGTATTCGGCCGGGGTCGCCAGCAATTCCGGCGGCAACGTCTCACGCTTTTGCGTGGCGCGATTCATGGAAATCAGCTTGGGCGTGATCGGAATCAGCTCGACCCGGCTGCTTTCACTGGCGCCCTGGCGGGTGATGCTGCCGGTGCTCAGGTATTGACCGGGGGAAAACATGCAACCTTGCAAAGCGAGACTTGCCAACATTAAAAGATAAACACTACGAGTCATAATGGCACTACGCTATTCAAGGGCGAATCCAAAAACAAAGTCACCCGACTTGCGTCGGGCGACCCTGTACTGCACTAACAAATGTTCCTGTTAGTTATGCGTGCCGGTTGTACCGGTGGTACCCGTCGTACCGGTGGTACCGCCATTGGCACTGCCACCGCTGTTGGACGCCGCTACAGCACTGGCAACCATTGCAGTACTGGCAGCGGGCGCTTGAGAAGCCGCCACACTGCCACCTACATTGGTTACCGCTGTCAGCGGCGCTTCAGCGGCGGCAGCCCAGTTGCTCAACATCGTCAACAGGGCAACTGCCATCACTTTTTTCATAACAACTCCTTTCTAACATTCGACCTGTTAAAAAACCGGCCTGAGTTAGAGTTGGTAGCGTTCAAGTCCGCCATAAGCGCGAACAAGATCCGTTGTTCTTTCACAGTCTTACCCAACTGATAAAAGTCGAACGGCAGGTTTATATCTACGGACTTGTAAAAGGCATTGCCAGTGTAATTTCCCGACGTTATCTAACAACCTGACTGAAAATAACATTGGGCTAATTGGCCATCATCCCGCGTAACCGTTGGGATGGTTCGACTGCCAGCGCCAGGTATCAGTGACCATGTCCTGCAAACTGCGCGTGGCTTTCCAGCCAAGCTCTTTCGCCGCTTTCGAGGCATCGGCAAAGCTCTCGGCAATGTCACCGGCACGGCGCGGCATCATGCGATACGGCACCGGCCGGCCGCAGGCCTGTTCGAAGGCATGCAGCACTTGCAACACGCTATAGCCGTCGCCCGTGCCAAGATTCCAAGTGTGGATACCGCTGCGCTCGCTGATCGATTGCAGGGCTTTCAAATGCCCGTCGGCCAAATCGACGACGTGGATGTAATCGCGCACGCCGGTGCCATCGACCGTCGGGTAGTCGTTGCCGAAGATCGACAGTTCGCGCAGGCTGCCGACTGCGACCTGGCTGATATACGGCACGAGGTTATTGGGAATGCCGTTGGGGTCTTCACCCATGTGTCCGCTGGCGTGGGCGCCGATCGGGTTGAAGTAGCGCAGCAGCGCAATGCTCCAGCGCGGCTCGGCCAGGCTCAGGTCGCGCAGCACGTTCTCGACGATCAGCTTGGACTGACCGTAGGGATTGGTCGGATTACCCGTGGGAAAATCCTCGCGGATCGGCATCTGCGCAGGCTCACCGTACACCGTCGCCGATGAACTGAAGACCAGGCGAAACACCCCCGCCGCCGCCATCGCCTGGCACAGCGTGATGCTGCCGCCGACGTTGGTTTCGTAGTAGTCGAGCGGCTTGCGCACGCTCTCGCCGACCGCCTTGAGCCCGGCGAAATGCAGCACCGCGTCAATCCGGTGCTCGCGAAAAATCCGATCAAGCAGCGCACGGTCGCAGACATCGCCGCGGATCATCCACGCGCTCTTGCCGCAGATGGCTTCGATGGCGTGCAGTGCCGCATCGCTGCTGTTGCAAAGATTATCCAGAACAACAACTTCATAACCTGCTTCGAGCAGTGCAAGTGTGGTGTGCGAGCCGATATAGCCGGCGCCCCCGGTGACCAGAATTTTCATAGCGCGGTCCGTCATTGATAAGTACCCGGTAGCGTGTCAAGCCTCATGCAGTGAATGTGTGTGGCAGTCCACATAAACAAGGCGACAACAACCTTTAACAAAATTAGTTCAACCACTGGTAATAAATATTTTTCCGGGTCAAACTCTGTTGGCGGATACTTATTAGCACTCCCTGCGCACTTACCACTATTAGCAGATGCCGACTAAAAATAACTAATAATGCTCTGACCGACATCGCATAACATTGCAGCATTTAACCGCCACTGCGCATTGCCATTAACAACCTGGCTACTGTATTAAAGTAGCCCTTCAATCATCATTGATAACTTGCAGCCGGTTCTTTCGGCTTGCAACCGTCGCCTGTGTTCCATGACTGTCCAGGATGTTTTTATGATTCGTAAATGTTTGTTCCCCGCTGCCGGTTATGGCACGCGTTTTCTGCCGGCCACCAAAGCCATGCCGAAAGAGATGCTGCCGATCGTCAACAAGCCATTGATCGAATACGCCGTTGAAGAAGCGCGGGACGCCGGTCTGCAACACATGGCCATCGTCACCGGTCGCGGCAAGCGTGCGCTGGAAGACCATTTCGACATCAGCTACGAACTCGAACACCAGATCCGCGGCACTGAAAAAGAGAAATTTCTTGCCGGCACCCGTGAGCTGATCGACACCTGCACCTTTTCGTATACCCGCCAAGTGGAAATGAAGGGCCTGGGCCACGCCATTCTCAGCGGCCGCCCGTTGATCGGTGACGAACCCTTCGCCGTGGTGCTGGCCGATGACCTCTGCCTGAACCTGGAAGGCGATGGCGTGCTGACCCAGATGATCCAGCTGTACAAGAAATTCCGCTGCTCGATCGTTGCCATCCAGGAAGTCCCGGCGGACCAGACCCACAAGTACGGGGTGATCGCCGGCGAGCTGATTTCCGACGGTATTTACCGGGTCAACAACATGGTGGAAAAACCGGCACCGCAAGACGCACCGTCGAACCTGGCGATCATTGGTCGCTACATCCTGACGCCAGACATTTTCGACCTGATCGCCGACACCCAACCGGGCAAGGGCGGCGAGATCCAGATCACCGACGCGCTGATGAAACAGGCGCAGAACGGTTGCGTGCTGGCCTACAAATTCAAGGGCCTGCGCTTTGACTGCGGCGACGCCGAGGGTTATCTGCAAGCGACCAATTTCTGCTACGAGAACGTGTACCTCAAGGGCCGCTGAGACGGCTTTCACTCACAACAGGCGGACAACCATGAACATTGCACAACATTCGACAGAGATTGAACGTGAGGTAGACAACCTCGGGGTGATGAGCTGGTTGTCCCGCCATCAACCGTTGCCCAGCGCCAATGAATCCTGGCTGGGCACGATTCTGCTGGTGGAGCGCATCGGCGTGTTTCCCGCGTCCGGCGATATCCGCCGACCGATGCGCGATCCCTATCCCCTGCTCGCTCATTTGAAGCAACTGTATGGCGAGCAGGCGCTGGAAATGGATGACCGCGATGGGCTGAAAGTGATTTTCAGCGACTGGCGCTTTCGCGTGCGCCTGTGCTGTAACGACCCGGCGATTATCATCAACGTGGAAACCCGTTGTGATACGCGGTTAATGCCGCAGAAGCTCGACGAACTGCTCGATCAAATCGATAACTTCGCCCCTGCGAAATGATCGTTCCCACGCTCCGCGTGGGAATGCATCCTGTGACGCTCTGCGTCACGCTTCGATGGGACGCGGAGCGTCCCGGGCGGCATTCCCATGCAGAGCGTGGGAACGATCACCGTGCCCCCACATCAGCGTAGGGCAGCGCCGCACTCAGGATTGCCACCCATAATCCAGCCATAAAAATAATCGGCAATCACCTTGCCGCCCGTGGCCGGCAGCGGATGAATCTTGTCCGGGCCGATCATTGCCGCAGCGTAGCGTTTAACGTCGGGGCCGAAAGCGCACTGCAGATTGGCGAAGCCCAAATGCTGCTCGCGCGCCCAGGGTTCGAGTACCTGCGCATACGCCGACATCGGATAGGCGCTGGAGCGCGTGGTGTCCTGACGCATGATCAGGTTAATGCTCGCCGCAGGCTGAATCTCGCGCAGCATGCTCACCAGGCCCTGAACGTTTTGTAGGTACTGCACAGGCTTGACGCCAAAACCCTGGTCGTTGCCGCCGAGCATGATCAGGTAAACGTCGGCCGGAATCTTTGCCACGACTGCTTTCCACTGCGTCTGCCACTGTGGATCCTTGTGGTAGAAGTCAGCTGACGCAGCCCCGGACGCTGCCAGTTTCGACACCCGTACACCCTGCTGATCGTTACTCATCCACAGGCCGAACAACGTCGGTGCGCCCTGCACCACTTCCATTTTGAACGACCAGTCTGCCGCCGACGGTGCGTCGGGCAGCGCGACTTCCTGAACGCCCGAGCCTTCAAGCTGCAAGGGCCGCCAGTCTTGCGAGGGTGTCCAGCGATAGCGGATTTCGTGAGGCTCACCGTTGCCCAGATAGAGCAATTTCGCCTGGGTGACGGTGGTGTCGATCGCGGGTGTCGGACTGGCGTCAATCTGCAGCCATGCACCGGGCTTGCCCGTCACTGTGCGACTGTCAGGACTGGCCTGGCCGAGGTCGGAAACTTTCCAGCCACCACCGAAGTATTTGTCGCTGCTGCGGGTGTATTTGAAGTGCGAGCCGCCCAGCGCCGCGCCGTGGTTGAAGCCGACGTAACCGGGGCCGGCGAAGCCCACTTCGCCGGCCACTCGCTGCACCAGTTTGTTCAGGTAGAAATCCTGCCCGGCGGTGTAGCTGTCGCCGATCACCGAGACCGACAAGACCTTGCCGGCCTTACCCTCGCGCCACTGCGCAAACCGCTCGCGGGCATCGCCCACCTCGATGACCGAGGCGGCGACTGGTTGAGGGGCGTCTACTGGCAACATTCGATATTTCCTTTGTCTGTGATGCCCTCTGTCGGGACGTCTGTCGTACACAAATCAACTGTAGGAGTGAGCCTGCTCGCGATAGCGGTCTATCAGATAAAAATTTATTGACTGATCCACCGCTATCGCGAGCAGGCTCACTCCTACAGGGGTTTTGTGTACAGCATGGAACAGTGTTCAGCTGTTTTGCGTCTGCACAACAGGTGTCACGATTGTTGGCGGTTTCTGCTTCGCCGCGCGCTCTCCGAGGAACAACACGGAGGTGAAATTGAACCGACTGAACACCATCGCCAACACCACTGGCCCGAGCAAGCCACAACTCCAGCCGCCCAGCACCAACAGGCTTTCATCCTTCACGCCCAGGCGCCCGAGCACAAACCGCGACGTCGCGGCGAACAGCACATGAAACAGAAAAATCGCATAAGAATAACCGCCCAGCCAGGTGAGCGCCCTGGAACGCATGTCGCTGGACAACAAGGCGAAGCACGACACACAACCCACAATCAGCCCGACCACACTGCGACGGTCGACAATCAACTCGCGATCCATCGCCGCCACGTACAGCAGCGTCAGCGAGATCACCACAAACAGCAGTGGCCCGCTGACTTTGAACGTGCGTTTCAAGCGCTCGACGTTTTCCTGGCCGATCATCCCCGCGACAAAAAATGGCAGCAGGTAAATCGCGCCGTTGATGCCGAACGCATCCAGCGGCAACGGCGGCAGCAAAAACAACACAGCTGCAAATGCAAACAGCCCATACAGCCGCGTCGCCGAACGCAGCAGGCCGCGCCACTCCAGCAGGCCGACGAACATGAAGATGATGAACACCGCCTGCAAAAACCAGAAGTGGTTGATCGGCACCCAGAACGACAACAGCGCATCGATCACGCCGACGTCTTTGTTCACCCCCGGCCCCACCGCTTGCAATACCGAAAACGGCACACCGACGCAAAACAGCGGCACGATCAAGCGCCGCACCTTGCCGCTGAAAAACGCCGAAAAATCATTGCCGCGAATCTTGTAGATCGAATAGATGTACCCGGAAATGAAGGTGAACAGCGGCATGCGCACATACACCATCGAATCGGCGAGCACCCGAAACGGCGAGCCGATGTCGATCTTCAAGCCGCCGCCCAGCGGTCCGATGACGTGATAGAGCACCAGCAGCAGGCACGCCAGGCCGCGCAGGGTTTCGATTTCCAGGGATTTTTTCTTGCTCGACATAGAGCACCTGCCTTAAGTGAGAATTCGTGATTCGACCTGCGCCGGTTTGTTCGCGCGCAGCATCAATCCCAGGCCAACGAACAACACCGGCACCACCATCGAGAAGTGCCGGGCGAAGGAGCCGAAGTCTGGCTCGAACAAGCCCTGCACCAGCAGAAACGCCAACGGAATCGCGATCAGTTCCTTGGGTTTGGTCTGGATCGGCGCGCCCTTGTAATCGGTCGAAGTGATGACTTTGAACAGCAGCAGCGCGGTCATGATCATCAGCGCAACGAAGATCACCTGCCCCGGCCCGGACAGCAGAATCAGCTCCACCGGGAACGACAGGCGAAAGAAAATGATCATCGAGTCCAGCGCCTGCGAGACGAAGTCGCTGCCGCTGAGCCACGAGACGATCAGCGACTTGGAGCCCTCCTCGCCCGCCGTGCGCAGCTCGTTGTTGCTGGCGCGAATCGACGACACCGGAAAGCCCAGCGCCACCTGAATCGCCATCGCCACCGCCAGGTAAAACAGGAACAGCATCAGAAAGAAGGTGAAGCGCGACACGTATTTTTTCATCACGCAGACGCCGACCCACGACAGCGAAAACAGAATCCAGTAAGGGCGGATCAACACGCCGTAAATGACCGCTGAGAGGAAAAAGCCGCCGCGATATTTGCGCGTCAACGAGCTGAGCAAAATGCTCAGCACCGCCACCGAAACGATAATTTCCTTGGTCAGGTTCTCGAGGAAAAACGAACGCACAACGCCCCACAGGCACAGGGTGCCGAAGATCGTCAGCGGCATGCGCCGAAAGACAATCACCGGAATCGCCGTGAGGAAGAAATTGCAGAACATGCCGTAGGCCCAGGCATTGGTCAGGTTGATCCCGGTGGGCCGCAGCAGGAACGCCGAACACTCGTAGGACGAGCGATCCGGCGAGAATGGGTTCCAGAAATTGCAGTTGTCGGCGCGCGCGTAGGACGACCACAAGGTCATCGCGTCCGGGCCCGGATCGCGGGGTACCAGCAGCGGCATTGCCACCGACAGAAACAGCCCGGTGAACAGGATCAGGAACGAAATGGACGAATCGAGTCTGCGCCCACGAAACTCGATGCACGGCAGCTTCAGGCCCATGACAGCGCGGCCTTCTTCGCGCCGGTGACGCGAGTCAACAGGGCAATCACGGCCAGTTGCACGACGATCGCAAAGACATTGCCCCACGCCGCGCCATAGATCGAGTAATGCTTGATCAGCAGGTAGCTGACCGGCACCGAAATCATCAGGCAGAGGGCCGCGCTGGCCAGCGATACCCGGCTGTTTTTCGAAGCGATCAAGCCGCCCCAGACGATGTCGCCAATTGCGCGCAAGGCGAAGGAAAAGATCAGCACGCCGAGGATTGCGTTGTCCGGACGCGGGACGCTGGTGGCGACATAATCGAGCACCACGTTGAAGAACAGATAAATCGCCACCGCCACCGCAGCCGAGACGACCAACGAGCGCATCACCCACTTGTTGATAAAGAGTTGCTTGACCGTGAACGCCTGCTGATCAGCCTGGAAACGCTTGGCCAACACCGGAATGCCGACCACCGCCACCACCGCATACGACAACGCCTGCAAAGTGTTCGCTGCCGACCACGCATAGACGTATTTGCCGAGGCTGGCGTAGGGTTCCAGATCGATGATCAGAAAGCGCTCGGCGTACTGACTCAGGGCAATCAGCCCGGTGCCGAGATAGAACGGCAACCCGGCTTTCCACACGGTCGCGGTGTCCAGCGCCACCGCTTCGCGGCCTTTGTGTACCTTCACCACAATCAGGTAACCGACCGCGATCACCAACACGTTGGCGACCACCCACAGCCACAACACACTGGCGATGCCCGCGACCCAACCGAGCATCATCCCGCCCACCGCCAACAGCGCCCAGAGGCCAGTCTTGATGAAGAACAGCAAGGCCCCTGCCGTGGCTTTTTGCGCAGAGAACACGAATGAGTTGATCTCGAACGACAGGTGCTCGGTGAGCAACACCAGGGTCACGCAAAGGATTAGCAACGCCGCCGCTTCCACCTGCTGGAACAGCGAATACACCAGCACCGTCGCCACCGACAGCAGCAGCCCCACCGCCAGGTACAGCAGCAGGACTTTGTCGACCACACGACGGGAACTGCCACCCACGCTGATCAGCCGGTTGATCTCGGAACTGAAACCCACACTGTAAAACTTCGAAGCGATCAGCGACGCCGCGACCACCACGCCGTAAAAACCCAGCGCCTCATAACCGAGGTAATGAGTGATCGCCAGCACCAGCAAGAACTTCGCGCCCAAGGCTCCGCCGCGAAGCAACAGCCGAAATATCATCGAATGACACCCTTGATGATCTCGTCCATGGCCACGGTCTTCGCCTCGATTTCGCGGCAGGTGTCGGTCAGGCGCTGGCCGAAATCAGACAATGCGTTGGGCTTGTAAACCGTGTTGATGATGGTGTCGACATCGATGTCGCCGCCATTGATCACCCAGTCTTCCACGCCCATGTCCTGATACGCGCCAAAGCCCTTGCGCTCGTAGCTGATGTGATACGCCGGCACGCCGGAGAGCAGCGATTCGATCGCACCGTGCAAGCGCACGGAAATCACCAGATCCGGTTGGTATTTGGCGATGGTCGCCTTCAGTGACAGCAGGTCTTCGGTAATACCCAACTCGCGATAGAACGCCCCGTCATCGTTGCCGCGCACAGCACTCTGCACGGCGCAGACCACTTTGCTTTTGTTCTTCAGGCGCTGCAGTAACAGCTTGAGATTGGCGACATAAGCGAGCTTCTTTTCCTTGCTCCACTCCGGCGGCTTGCGCAGTACCACGCAGACCGTGGCCGGCGAGGCGGCGCAGCGGGTGAATTTCGGTTGCGCGAGGATCTTGCTCGCCAGCGACTGCACCGCCAGATCCGGCGCGCGATAGACATTTTCATAGGCGTCGAAGATCGCCGAAGAACGGTTGTCGCGCACAAACACAGCGTCGGCACCGGCGTAGTGTTCAACGATCTTGCTGCTCTCGCCGTGGAACGGACCGATGCTTTGCGGCAAGTACACCGACGGCACTTTGCTGAGAATCGCCGTCTCCAGTTGCTTGGCGTGACCGAGCTTTAACTTGATGTGTTCGAAAGCGCTTTTGGAGCGCATGTAGCCGCCGCCGACACCCACGATCAGGTCGGTTTTTTTCAGCAGTTCGGCGAGCCCGGCATAGGACTGATTGAGGAACACCGCTTGCTTGACCCGGCCCAGTCCCTTGGCCGCCATCACTGGCGCGTCGAAGCGCGGGTGCGGCAAGTAGCTGAAGGAGTCCGGATCGGAGGCCACGACATTGATCGAAGTGTCCTCACCAAAATTGCGCTGCACCAGGGCAATCGCCAGATCGACGAGCAAGCCGTCACCAGAGTTGGACGCACTGTAGCCATGCAAAATCGTTACGTTCATAAGCTTGAGTTCTACTTAATAAGTGGGAGCGCGATACAAGTCGTAGGTCTGGCGGATCATCAGCGCGGCACTGAAGCGCTCGCGCACGATGCTGCGACCTTCGTTGCCGAGATCGAGCAGGCGTGGCTTCTGGATGATCGTCAGCACATCGGCCAGCGCCTGGTGGTCACCGGACGGAAAGACATAGCCGGACACTTCGTTGGTGACCAGTTCAGGCAGCGAGGTGCAGTTGCTGGCAATCACCGGCAAGCCCATGGCCATGCCTTCGAGCGGGACCATGGCAAAGCCTTCCCAGCGACTGGGCACGATCAGCGCGTCGGCTTTTTGATACAGCGCCTGCACTTCGCCCGGCGTGACCCACGGCAAGTATTCAACCGAGTCCATGGGTGGACATTCGACCGAGTCCTCGTTGACCGCACTGCCGACCACCGTCAATTTCAGGTCGTTGCGGTTGACCTTGGCGTAGGCCTTGAGCAGCACGTCGAAACCTTTCTGGTAGTCGAGGCGGCCGACGAACAGCAGATGAATCGGCTCGCTGCCGGTGGCTTTCGGCGCGTCATCCTTGTGATGAATGCCGTTGTAGATCAGCTTCATGCGCTTGCGCTCGATGCCGAACCGTGCGGCTTTATCCAGCTCGTACTGGCTGACGCAGATGATCACGTCGGTGACTTTTTGCAGCACCCGCTCGATCCACGCATACGCTTTCTGCTTGATCGGCGAGCTTTCCATCAGGAATGAAAACGCGTGCGGGCAGTAGACGATTTTCGGTTTGCGCCAGGGTCGTAACAGCACGCACACGCAACGGCCGATCACCCCGGAAAACGTGCTGTGCAAATGCACCACATCGGGCTTTTCCTTGAGCATCACCTGGGTCAGGCGCCAGGCAAAACGCAACAGCGACGGCACATTGCGGCCACTGCGTGGAAAAGTGCGGATCTGTTGCGGCGCGATGCCGTGCAGCTCCCTGGCCTGGTCCTCGGGGACCAGATAAACCATTTCATACTTCGCCGCGTCACCTTCCGGCGAGGCCGAAATGGTGCGGATGACCGTCGCGACACCACCTTTGATCGTCTCTGCCACGTGCAATATTTTTTTCACAACTCACCCACTTCAAACAGGAAAAAAAACAATCGCTGACAGTCAGGCCTTGTCGGACGCGTATTCGTAGTTGTAATAGCCGTTGCCGCCGTAATAGCTGGCCGCACGCTTCTCGACGCCGTTGAACACCGCGCCTTTCAACTCGATGCCGTTTTGCGCGAAGCGGCGAATGGTCAGCTCGATCTCTTTGGCCGGGTTCACGCCGAAACGGGTGACGATCAGGCTGATGCCGGCTTCGCGGCCGACGATGGCGGCGTCGGTCACCGCCAGCAGCGGCGGCGTGTCGATGATCACCAGGTCGTAGAGGTCGCTGAGTTGCGCCAGCAGCTCGCGGAAGTTGGCGTGCATCAACAGCTCGGACGGATTGGGCGGGACCTGCCCACGGCTGATGAAGTGCAGGTTGTCGACTTCGACCTTATTGATCGCCTGCTCAAGGGTGCAGCGCTTGACCAGCAGGTCGGACAGACCGTTGGCAATCGGCGTGTCGAGGGTCTTGTGCAAATGACCTTTGCGCATGTCGGCATCGATCAGCACCACGCGCTGACCACTGAGGGCCATGACCGCGGCGAGGTTGGACGAGACGAAGGTCTTGCCGACCTGTGGGCTCGGCCCGGAAATCATGATGCGGTTGTTGGTCGAATCCAGCCCGGCGAAGTGCAGGCAGGTGCGCAGGCTGCGAATCGATTCGATCGACAGATCCGTCGGGTTGCGCAGGGCCAGCAGGTACGCCGGCTTGTCCACACCATCGCGCGCGCGGCCCTTTTTGCTGTCCTCTTCTTCCTGCAAGGCGCTGTACGGAATCGACGCGTACACCGGCAAGCCCAACTGCTCGATGGCCTCGGGACCTTCCAGGCCACGGCTGAGGGATTTGCGCAGCAACACCAGGGCAACGCCGACAAAAGCACCGAGGAATGTGGCGATCAGCACGATCAGCGGTTTTTTCGGTTTGATCGGGCTGGTCAGGTCGACGTCGGCGGTATCGACCAGACGGACGTTGCCGACGGCGCCGGCCCGGACGATGTCCAGCTCCTGGGATTTGTTCAGCAATTGCGTGTAGATCTGCGAGGCCACTTCGACGTCGCGGGTCAGGTTGAGCAATTCCTGTTGAGTGGCCGGCAGGTCCTGAACCTTGCCTTCAAGGGATTTCTGCTGCTGGGTCAACTCGCCAATCTGCGTCATCAACGCGCGGTAGGCCGGGTGCTGTTTGGTGAACTTGCGATCGAGTTCCGCCTGCTGCATTTTCAGCTCGGAAATCCGCGTTTCAAGCGCCACGGACTGACCGAGCACCGATTGCGTTTCCAGCGAGATGTTCACGGTCTTGCCGTGGGTCTGGTAGGCGTTCAAGGCATCGCTGGCCTTGGCCAGATCGCGTTTGACCTGGGGCAGTTGGCTTTGCAGAAACGCCAGGCTCTGCGCCGCTTCCGCCGAGGTGCGACGCACGTTCTGCTCGACGTACAAAGCGGCAATCTTGTTAAGGATTTTCACTGCTTCGGCGGCGTCCGAGCTGGCCAGCGCCAGACGAATGATCCCCGATTCCTTGCCTTGCTCGGAAATGTCCAGCGCGTCCTGATAACCCTGAATGGTCACGATCCGCGGATTGCGCACCACCTGAAAACGTGTGCCGGGATTGGCCGCCAACTGAGCGATCTGCCCTTCTACACCGTCGTTGGCAAACGCCTCACCCGCCACGCCCTCGACGAGCAGGTTGTCGTTTTCATCGAACAGCTGGAAGCGCTGCTGCTCGCCGGCGATCAGCGCGAGTTTCTTGCCGAGCAGGTCTTTCGGCAGTTCGAGCCGGCTGAACTCCAGGCGCTCACCGCCCCAGGCGTAGCTGTTCAGGCCCAAACGCGGCGGCGCGACGCTGGTCTCACTGTCGCCGCGATAGCGACGCGAAAGAAAGCCGCCGATCAACGGGAACGTGTTGGGCGTGACGTCGATGTCCAGGCGCAAATCGTCAACGGTTTTACCGATCACCGCGCGAGACTTGATGATGCCGATTTCGGTCACCGACGGCGATTGCCCACCGAGCATGCTGTTGAGGTCGGAAAAACCGAGCATGTCGTTCTTTTTCGGTTCGACCTGCACCAGTGCATTCGCCAGGTAGACCGGGGTGGCCAGAACCGCATAGGCGACGCCGGTGACCATGAAGGCACCGGTGAGCGCGCCGATCAGCCATTTCTGGTCAATCAGACTGCCAAAGATGCCCATCAGATCAATACTGTCTTGATCGTTGTCACGGTTGCCGATTACGGACGGTAACTGCATAAGTCTGTTCTTACCATTCACTGTTCTGAAGAATATTGGTCAATGCCCGAGACGCTTTGCCCATGAACTAACAGCATCTTTAATCAATGCGTGGGCATGAATAAAAGCGGCCTTGCCTTGACGATACGGGTCATGTATTTCGCGCTCGCTCTGCCATTTACCGAGCAAAAACACTTTGCCCCTGGCGTGCGAGGCAATCTTCAGCACTTGATCGACATGCTTCTTTTCCATGACCAGAATCAGATCCGAGTCATTGACGATGTCCGAAGTCAGTTGCCGCGCCTTGAACGCTTCGGCGCAATGCCCGTGGTCTTCGAGCACCTGCCGCGCCGAAGGCTCAACGCCCTCGCCCACACGTGCGGAGAGGCCGGCGGAGGACACCGTGATGGCCGACGGGCCCAGCGCGTTGCGCAGCAGTAGTTCAGCCGTCGGACTTCGGCATATATTGCCCACGCAGACAACGAGGATCTTTTTGAACAAGTCTTGCTTTCCTGTGTAATATCAAACAGCCAACATGCCGCAAAAGTTAATGAACCCTCGCGACTTTCCTGCACTCAGAAATAGCTTCGCCCTGTTAGTACAGGACATTAAGTACCACAGCGTTTTAAGCCGCCCCAACCACAATTAGCGGACTAAAAATAACTGTGATTTTCAGCTGCGTTTTTCCTGACAAAAAATAACATTCACGCACTAAGTGCCATCACCCTTATCGAAAATTGAGTAACGGGATCATTATTCGTAGTTGTCATTCTCTCCGGGAGAGCAGACATGAAATCAGCACATCTGAATAAACTCGGCGCCCTCGCCCTGATGGCGCTCGGTGCAACCAGCCAGGTTCACGCCAGTGAGCTGTTCCCTAACCTTCCAGCAAAAACCATCGGTGTTCAGGTCAAAATCCAGAGCTTCACCGCCGCCGATGCCGCCCAAATCAAGGCAGCCGGCTTCAGCTTCGTGCGCTTCGGCGTGTGGAGCGACAGCCTGACCGCCCAGACCTACCAGAAGCAGGTCAGCGATGCTTTCGCCGCCGCCGCCTCAGCCGGGTTACCCGTGCTGCTGACCATGCGCGCAATCAAGGCACTGCCCGCGACTTCGCCCACTGAACTGGACGCAGCCGGCGGTAAGTTTGCCAACGCCGTGAGCGGACTGGAAAAGTCCTACAGCGCGCAATTGGTGGCAATCGAGATCTGGAATGAGCCAGACCTGGCAACCTACTGGCCAACGGGCAACTTCGACACCACCTTCGTGCCCTTCATGGCGGGTATGTGTAAAGCGCTGGAAGCTCAGCCTCAGCTGGCGCCGCGAGTCGGTTTCGGCTTTGCCCGGGCACCGAGCGCCGGCTCGGCCTCGACCGTTGCGCTGAAACGCATCGTCAGCGAACACCCTAAATGCCTGAACGCCGTCTCCTACCACCCGTATGGCATGACGGCCACCCAGATCAGCAACGCACAGACGTTCATCCAGCAGAATTTCAATCTGCCGGGCGTCATCAGTGAGTGGGGGGTTTCCGCGCTCGCGTCCAACGGTGGCCCCGAAGGGCAAGCGACCAGGATCAACGCATTTATCACGGACGTTAAACGGCTGAATATCCCGTTGACCTCTATCTACGAATGGAGAAACAGCGCCACGGGCAGTAACGAACGCGAGCAGAATTTTGGCTTGCTGACTTCCGACGGTCAGGCGAAACCGGCACGGCTGTCGGTCGAGCCGCTGTTAAACGCCGAGTAGCGCCTTGGGCGACCGACCTGTTCACAGGTCGGTCGCTTTGAACCTGTGGGCGGTTTTGGCATCGTATTCATCGACACCGCGCCCCGCCTTTCAAACAATCGTTTTCAGGTTGTTGCCGCAGGGGCCATCGATACACGTACACACCCTTGAGTGGCTGTCAGCGCTCGGGTAATGTCATCAGACCCATAGGATAGAGCACGCCCATGACTTCCAAGCTGGAACAACTCAAACAGTTCACTACCGTCGTTGCCGACACCGGCGACTTCGAAGCGATCGCCCGGGTCAAGCCGGTCGACGCCACCACCAACCCTTCCCTGCTGCTCAAGGCCGCAGCGATCCCTGGCTATGCCGAGCTGCTGAACGCTTGCGTCAGCGATTGCCGCGGCGATGTCGGCCTGGCCAGCGATCGTTTTGGCGTCGCGGTCGGTCAGGAAATTCTCAAGGTGATTCCGGGCCGTATCTCCACCGAAGTGGATGCGCGCCTGTCGTTCGACCAGGATGCCATCCTCAAACGTGCGCATCGCCTGATCGAGCTGTACGACAAGGCCGGCATCGGCCGCGATCGCGTACTGATCAAGATCGCCTCGACCTGGGAAGGCATCCGCGCTGCCGAGATCCTCGAGAAGGAAGGCATCCAGACCAACCTGACCCTGCTGTTCTCCTTCGCACAGGCCGCCGCGTGCGCCGATGCCGGGGTGTTCCTGATTTCGCCGTTCGTGGGGCGCATCTACGACTGGTACAAGAAGGCCAACGGCAACGACTACACCGGTGCCGATGATCCTGGCGTACAGTCGGTAACGCGCATCTACAACTACTACAAGGCCAATGACTACAAGACCGTGGTCATGGGCGCCAGCTTCCGCAACCTCAACCAGATCGAGCAACTGGCCGGCTGCGACCGCCTGACCATCAGCCCGGACCTGATCGACAAGCTGGCTGCCGACACCGGCAAGCTGGAGCGCAAACTGGCGCCGGGCAATGCCGGCGAAGCCCGTCTGAGCCTCAACGAAGCGCAATTCCGCTGGTTGTCCAACGAAGACGCGATGGCCACCGAGAAACTGGCTGAGGGCATTCGTCAATTCGCGCGTGATCAGGAGAAGCTTGAGGCGCTGTTGCAGGCCAAGCTGTGATTTGAGTATGTGAAATGCAAAAAGGGCGAACCTGTGAGGGTTCGCCCTTTTTTATGTCTGCTGAATATGTGTTGTTCTTATGGGCGCTTTCGCGACCAGGCTCACTCCTACAGGGGAACTGTGGAGTGATCGAGATTGTGTGTCGATAGAACCTGTAGGAGTGAGCCTGCTCGCGATGAGGCCAGCCCATGCACCATCAATTCAGCGGATCAATGCCGCTCCAGCGCATTCACCAGATCATGAAACGCTTCACGATTGGAGTCGTTCAGGCCCATGAGGATCTTGTGCGCTTCGAGCACCTTGATCCGCACCACTTCTTCCGACTGGTCCTGGTCCGGCAGGTCATCGAGGCACTCCGGGCAAGGCACCGGGTGGTTGACGATGTTGAACACCTGCTCGAAACCCATCGATTGCAGCAGACGGGTGATGTCTTCGTGGGTGGTGACGACGGTCGGCAACAGGCCGACCTTCTGGCGCGACAGGATCGACAGTTTGGCCAGCAGGCCCAACGTCGTGCTGTCAATGCTGCGGGTTTCGGTCAAATCGATCACGATCGCGTTGAAATTCAGCGCCGTGAAGATTTTCTCGATAGTCGCATCCAACGCCGAACACAGGGTCAGGCGAACTTCACCGACGAACTTCAGGACGAAGGTGCCGTCCTGCTCGGCGAACTGGATTCTACCGGTACTCATTAAAGATTCCTGCTCAACACCAACAGGGCGATATCATCCGGCATCTCCCCTAGCGTGGCCAATCCAAACACTTGCCGCAGACCATCCAGGCTGCCGCCCGCCAACTTCACCCGCTCGGGCAAAGCAGCTTCTTTTTCTTTGAGCGTAGCTTCTGGCAAAAGATCCAGAATGCCATCCGACATCAGCGTCAGGCTGAACGACGGCGGCAGCTCAAGCACGTGATCTTCGTAGGTGGCTTCATTGAAGAGGCCCACCGGCAGACCACGTCCTTCGAGGTAACGAACGCTGTCTGGCGTGTACAACACTGGCAACGGCAGATGCCCGCCGATGCTATAGGTCAACAAACCGGTCTCCTCGTCGATGACTCCACCGACCATTGTGACGTGTTTACCCAGCTTACAGCTGATCAGCCCCCGGTTGATATGACCGAGCACTTCCGACGGCTTGAATTCAGGCAGTGTACCGCTGCGCCTGGATTCGAACAGCAACCGCGTGGTCATGAACTTCAGCAGCACTGTCACGAAGGCTGAAGACGCGCCATGGCCCGAGACATCCGCCAGGTAAAACGCAACCCGGCGCTCGTCGACACGGAAATAGTCGACAAAATCCCCCGACAGATACAGCGACGGGATGATCTGGTGGGCGAAGCTGAATTCGTCAATGCGCCACGGGCTTTCGGGCAGCATGTTCATCTGCACCTGCCGACCGGCGTTCTGGTCTTCCTGGAGCAGGTTCAGGCTGGCTTCCAGTTCACGGTTGGCCTTTTCCAGCTTCTCGCGATAGCGCTGGTTTTCCAGCAACAGCCGCGCACGATCCAGGGCCCGGCGCACGGAATGCTCGAGCACGGCCAGATCTTCGAGAGGCTTGATCAGGTAATCCGCCGCACCCAGGCGCAGGGCCTCGACCGCGTCGTTCATCACGCCGGCACCCGACACCACGATCACCGGCGTTTGCGGCGACAGCTCGGTGACCTGGCGGATGAGTTCGAGTCCGCCCATCTGCGGCATGCGCAGATCGCAGATGACCAGGTCGGGCTGGTCTTGCTCGAATACCTGAAGGCCCTGTTGACCGTTGCCGGCCTGCAGGACGCTGAAACCACTGTCTTCCAAATAGGCCGCGAGACTCGCGCGCACTACTTCGTCATCATCGATTATCAGCAGCGTGGCACTGGTTTTTGGCATGTGGGCAAACGGCGCCAGAATTAGGTTGGCGTAGTTGGCGGAGCATTGGCCCCTGCGCAGACTACTGGATTCGCTTTCTAGCCTCTCTGGCACAGCGGTTTGGAGCATCGGCTCCAAACGCGGTTACACCAGAGGTGCCCTTCTAAGGCGCAGACGGTACTCCCATCCGCGGGGCGTTTCAAGCGTACGCCGATGGTCGCTTCGCGACTTTGTTTGTCAAAGCACCGAGAGTTATAAGAACGGCGCGCAGCGTAACCCGATGGAAGGTCCCACAGGCTCTGAGCGATGCGCTGGCACCGACAAAAAAGGCGACCCGAGGGTCGCCTTCCTGTGCAACGGCCGAAATCAGAAATCGTCTTCGACCTGACCGTCCTTCACCTTGAACTCGCGGTTCTGCAAGTAGGCGTTGCGGATAAAGGTGTACTTGTCACCGCTGATCAGCTTCTCGCTCGACAGCAGGCCGGCGCGAGTGTCGACAATGTTCAGGCCGAAAATCGAGTTACGCGTCGGCACGTGGTCGATGTAACGGTACGGGCCGGTGAAGCCGTCGACGTACTTGGACGGCGCGTCACGCAGGGTACTCGGGCCCATCAGCGGCAGCATTACGTATGGGCCACTGCCCACGCCCCAGTAACCGAGGGTCTGGCCGAAATCTTCGTCGCTGCGATTGAGGCCCATGTGGGTGCCAACGTCGAAGAAGCCGAGCAGGCCGAACGTGGTGTTGAAAATCAGTCGTGCGGTATCGACGCCAGCGGCAGCCGGTTTGGCCTGCAGGAGGTTGTTCGCCAGGTTGGTGACGTCACCGACGTTGCGGAACATGTTGTGAATGCCGTCTTCGACAAATTGCGGTGTGACGTATTGATAGCCCTGCGCCAACGGCTTCAGCGCGTAGGTATCAAGGAAATCGTTGAACTGGAAAATCGGCCGGTTAACGCTTTCCCAAGGGTCTTCTTCTGTTGCCGCCTGACTGGCAAACGGCGCCAGCAACAGGCCGGCACATACACTTAGCTGAGCGAGCGGATGGCTCCAGCGCATAGAAAAACTCCTTGGATTTGATACTGGCGAAGGCTTCGGAGCCTAAGCGTTAAGGCCGCTAGTATAAGCGTAAAAGGCAATTTGGGCAGTGCAGCGATGCAGCAGACTGTAGGAATATTCGCGCATTTTCCTGCGCCTGATTGTCATCCAACTGTCATCGACCGCCCCTAGCCTTAGGGTTTATTTCAGGGACGTTGCCATGACTCACGCCGAAACCTTGCCCGTCGCCGCGCCCAGCCTGACCGCCGTACTGTTCGGGCTCAGCGGCTGTCTGGTGGATTTCGGTGGTGGCGCGCGACGCCAAAGCATCGCGCTGCCCGAGCACGCTGTTCCCACCCCGGGCGCTCTGGAAAGCTTACGCAGTTTGCAGCGCCAGCAGATTCCCTGTGCGTGGCTGGACGAATTGTCCCCTGCCCTCGCGCAACCTTTGTCAGCCGCCCTGCCGGCTTGGATCAAACCCGCGCAACATTCGGCAACAATCAATCCGTGGCCCGCCCCGAACGCGTGCTGGCAGGCCTTGATGGATTTGAAGGTCGACAGCCTGGACGGTTGCGTACTGGTCAGCGGCGAACCCCGGCTGTTGCAAGCAGGCCTCAACGCCGGGCTGTGGACCATCGGCCTCGCCTCCTGCGGCTCGCTGTGCGGCCTGACACCGGAGGAATGGCAGGCCCTGGATCACAAAGAACGTGAGCAGTTGCGTGGCAAGGCCACCGTGCAGTTATTTGCGCTGGGCGTGCATTCGGTGATCGACCATTTGGGTGAACTCGACACCTGCCTGGCCGACATCAGCCTGCGCCGCCTCAAAGGCGAAAAGCCCTGATCAGGATCATGCAGGTTAAGCGAGAGTGGATTAATCTAAAGGTCAGCCACCGACCTTTGGCGCGCGGCTGCGGTCAATGCCAGTGCCTATTGATAAAAGGAAACCACCATGCCCGCTCAAGAACTGCAAAAACAGCTCGACACCCTGCGCGAGCAGTTGGAACAGAATCCGCCGCTGTCGGAAGTCGAGCGTCAGGATCTGCATGCGCTGATGGCAGATATCGAATCGAGAATTGAGCTGGAAAATGCCACTCAAGACGCGAGTATCGTCGATGGCGTGAACCTGGCGGTCGAACGTTTCGAGGTCGAACACCCGGCGATCGCCGGCACCCTGCGCAATATCATGAACACTCTGGGCAGCATGGGCATCTGATGCCCCACGCACAAAAAAGCCCTGCCAGCGATGGCAGGGCTTTTTCATTTCTACAGCCTGAAACGCAATCCCCTGTAGGAGTGAGCCTGCTCGCGATAGCTGCTTTACATTCACCATTGATGCTGACTGTTACACCGCAATCGCGAGCAGGCTCACTCCTACATTTATTGACGCACCAGACGATGGTTTGGCAACTGCATATCTTCTGTACTGCGATACGGGTTGATATCCAGCCCACCACGGCGAACGTAACGTGCAAACACCGTCAGTTTCTCAGGCTTCAACAACCGCTGCAGATCAAGGAAAATCCGCTCCACGCACTGCTCATGGAAATCCGAGTGTTGGCGGAAGCTGACGATGTATGCCAGCAGGCTGGCGTGATCCAGCGCCGCACCACGATATTGCACCACCACGCTGCCCCAGTCCGGCTGACTGGTCACCGGGCAGTTGGATTTGAGCAGATGGCTGTGCACGCTCTCTTCAACGATCCGTGAATCATCGCAACGCAACAGCTCAGGACGCGGATGCTCGTAGTTGCTGACGCTGATATCCAGATCGTCGATGCACACGCCCGGCAACGCCACGACGCCTTCGGCTTCCACGTCCTTCAGACTGCGAACCCGCACGCCCACCGGTTTGCCGGCGGCAGCGGAAAGGTCTTTGACCAGCGTCGCTTCCAGCGTGGCAACGTCGGCGAACGGCGTCTGGTTCAGCGAATTCAGGTACAGCTTGAACGACTTCGACTCGATGATATTCGGCGAATCCGCCGGGATGCTGAATTCGCCGATCGCCACCACCGGCTTGCCCGACGGCAACAGCCACGACAGCTCGAAGCAGTTCCAGAAATCCACGCCTTTGTACGGCAGGGTTTCGGCGGTCAGTCCCAGCTCGGCCCATTTCGCCGTGCGCGGAATCGGGAACAGCAGGGACGGTGTGTACGTGGCGATGTATTCGCTGGATTTGCCCAGCGGCGAGTGTTCGGCTGCGGGATGCATGGCGGAAACCTGACTGAAGAATCAGCGGATTCTACCAGCCTTTGCGTCCGCCTTTGAGTGCTTACTGACTGACAGTCAGTTTGCCGACCATGCCTGCCTGATAATGCCCGGGGATATTGCAGGCGAACTCCAGGTTCGTTGCCTTGCTGAATGTCCAGGTCAACTCGGCGCGCTTGCCCGGTTCGACCAGCACGCTATTGGGGTCGTCATGCTTCATCCCGTGGCCCATCGCCGCATGATCCATGCCCGCCATGCCGTGGGACATTTCTTTCATGCCTGTCGGCGTGAGCATGCCGCTCTGCTGCATTTGCAGCATTTCCTGCTGGTGACCGGCATGCATCGCCGCATCACCGAGGTTGAATTCGTGCAGCAACTGGCCTTTATTCACCAGCACAAAGCGAACCGTCTCACCGGCTTTGAGCTCAAGGGTTTTGGGCTCGAACGTCATGTCCTCCATGACGATCTCGACGCTGCGCGAAGCCTGGCTGGCAGACGCCGGTTGGCCGAAGTCATAGGTGTGGGCGGGCGCGGCCCACACCGGCGAACTGATTGCCAGCCAGCAGGCAGCCAGCGTCAGGGTTTTGCGCAAAAACATGGTCGTACTCCAACAAGAAAAGGTTCAGCCTGTGGGAAACTCTAAGCGCCCCGCGCTGGCATCGACCTGACAAGCAGATTACAACTTTGTCAGGTTCATGCCGGGCGAGCGTTCTCACGATATAAAGTCTGCGTATTGACACCCGAACCCACCCGAGTCGCCCATGAAACTGTTGATCGTCGAAGACCAAGCGAAAACCGGCCAATACCTGCGCCAGGGCCTGACCGAAGCCGGCTTCAACACCGAACTGGTGGCCGACGGCATCAGCGGCCAGCAACTGGCGCTGAGCGGCGATTACGCGCTGCTGATCCTCGACGTGATGCTGCCCGGGCGTAACGGCTGGCAAATCCTGCAAGCGGTGCGCAGCGCCGGGCTGGAGACGCCAGTGCTTTTTCTGACGGCCAAAGACGCGGTGGAAGACAGGGTTCACGGCCTCGAACTCGGCGCCGACGATTATCTGGTCAAGCCCTTCGCCTTCTCCGAACTGCTGGCCCGGGTGCGCAGCCTGTTACGCCGCGGCAGCGCCAGCGCACAGGAAACCAGCCTGCAACTGGCCGACCTGCGCCTGGACCTGATTCGCCGTCGCGTCGAACGCAGCGGGCAGCGCATCGACCTGACGGCCAAGGAGTTCGCCCTGCTGGAGATGCTGTTGCGCCGTCAGGGCGAGGTGCTGCCAAAATCGTTGATCGCCTCACAAGTCTGGGACATGAATTTCGACAGTGACACCAACGTCATCGAGGTCGCCATTCGGCGTTTGCGCCTGAAGATTGACGACGAATACCCGCAAAAACTGATCCACACGGTGCGCGGCATGGGTTACGTACTGGAAGAGCGCGGCGTCTGATGCGCCGGTTGTCCTTGAGTACCCGTCTGGCCTTGCTGTTTGCCGCCTGCACAGCCGTGGTTTCGCTGTTCGCCGGAGTGCTGTTCGATCGCGCCAGCGAGGCGCACTTCATCGAACTCGACCAGCAACAACTCGATGCCCGCTTGCTCGGTCTGCGCCGTGCCATGCAGGGCGTGCAAGCCGATCAACGGGAAACGCGCCTGGCCGATGAACTGAGCCGTCAGGCCGATCTGTCCCTGCGCATTACCGGCAGCGACGGCCAGCACTGGTACGCCAGTTCGCCGCAGATCCCCGAGCAGTTGCCACAAGCCGCAGGCCTGTCGACCATCAGCCACAATGGCACCGACTATCGCCTGCTCAATGCCCCGCTTTATCCGGGCCAACCTGACTCGCCGCAATTGACGCTGCTGCTCGACATCACCCATCACCAGCATTTTCTGCAACGCATGCAGCATCTGATCTGGCTGACGGTCGGCCTCTCGGCACTGGCCACCGCGCTGCTTGGGGCCTGGGCCGCGCGCAGCGGTTTACGCCCGCTAAGGCGCATGAGTGCGGTGGCCGGGGGTATTTCCGCACAATCGCTGAATGCGCGATTGCCGCAAGCACACATGCCGCCGGAGCTTGCGCAAATGGCCCACAGCTTCAATGCCATGCTCGCCCGACTCGACGAGTCGTTTCAGCGGCTCTCGGCGTTTTCCGCCGACATCGCCCATGAGCTGCGCACGCCTCTGTCAAACCTGCTGACCCACACTCAAGTCACCCTCACCCGCCCCAGGACGCTTGAGGACTACCGCGAAGCGCTGCACAGCAATCTTGAAGAACTGCAATGGATGGCGCAGTTGGTCAATGACATGTTGTATCTGGCCAAGGCTGACCACGGCTTGCTGATGCCCAAGCGCGAAGCGCTGGAGCTGGAAGATGAAGCCGACATGTTGCTCGAGTTTTTTGCGCCATTGGCGGAAGACGCCGGCGTGCGTTTGAGCCGTGAAGGAAAGGCGCGTATCGAAGGTGATCGCGGCATGTTGCGCCGGGCCCTGTCGAACCTGCTGGATAACGCGTTGCGGTTTACCCAGGCCGAGGGTTACGTTCGCTTGAGCATTGTCGATGAGACGAACGCCGTGCGCGTTTGCGTCGAGAACAGTGGTGAGGGGATTTCAGCGCAGTTGTTGCCACGCTTGTTTGATCGATTCTATCGGGCCGATCCGGCGCGACAGGAAGGCAGCAGTGAGCATGCGGGGCTGGGGCTGGCGATTACTCAGTCGATCGTGCGGGCGCATGGCGGGACGATTCATTGCGAATCGGAGGCGGGGGTGACGCGGTTTGTGATCCAACTACCCCGAACCTGAGGCCAGCAGGTCCGGCCCCTTCGCGAGCAGGCTCGCTCCTACAGGGGGGAACGCATTCCAATTGTAGGAGTGAGCCTGCTCGCGATAGCGGTTCTGAAGTTTACGAATATCTCAACGCATGCGCCGGCTCAATCTTCGCCGCCCGCCACGCCGGGTACACCGTTGCCAGAAAGCTGAGAATAAAGCCAGCCGAGCAAATCAACAGCACATCGCCACCCTGCAGTTCCGACGGCAGATTGCTGACGAAATACACATCCGAACTGAAGATATGCTGCCCGGTCACGCGCTCGACCCAGCCGACCAATTCACTGACATTGAGCGCTGCAATCACGCCCAACACACCGCCAATGATCGTGCCGACAATGCCGATCACCGTGCCTTGCACCATGAAGATCGCCATGATCTGCCGTGGCGTGGCGCCAATGGTGCGCAGGATCGCGATGTCTGCGCCTTTGTCGTTCACCACCATGATCAGCGTCGCGATGATGTTGAACGCCGCCACTGCGACGATCATCAGCAACAGCAGGCCGATCATGGTCTTTTCCATCTTCATCGCACTGAACAGGCTGCCCTGGGTGTGGGTCCAGTCGTCAGCCTTGAAGTCGGCACCGAGACCGCTGGCAATGTCGGACGACACCTTGGGTGCCGCGTACAGATCCTTGACCGCCAGCCGCACGCTCTGCACCTGATTCGGTTGCCAATGCTGCATGGTCGCGGCATCGGCCACGTGGATCAGGCCCATCGAGCCGTCCAGCTCGGCGCCGACCTTGAACACACCCACCACATTCAGCCGCTGCATGCGCGGAGTTATACCGCCCGGCGCGGTGCTGACTTCCGGGACGATCAAGGTGATCTTGTCGCCGACATTCAGACGAAAACGCCGCGCCGTGATCTCACCGATCACCACGCCAAACTCCCCCGGTTTGAGGGCATCGAGACGGCCCTGGACGATGTGCTGAGCAACGATCGAGACCTTGCCTTCCTGCGCCGGATCGACACCGCTGATCTGGATCGGCTGCATCGCGCCCTTATAGGAAAGCATGCCTTCCATTTCGGTGAACGGCACAGCGGCGGTGACTTCCGGGTTTTTCATCGCGGCGGCGGCCACCGGCTGCCAGTCATCGATCGGCTTGACGCCGACGATGGTCGCGTGCGGCACCATGCCGAGGATGCGCGAGCTCATTTCGCGCTGAAAGCCGTTCATCACCGACAACACCACGATCATCGCCAGCACGCCGAGGGCGAGGCCGATCATCGAGGTCATCGAAATGAACGAAACAAAGCGATTGCGGCGCTTGGCGCGGGTATAGCGCGTGCCGATAAAGATCGATAACGGTCTGAACATTCGCTGGGGCACCGTATAAAAATAAAAGACCCGGCGCCATTACGGGCGCCTGGTTTCAGCCAGTCAGATGGGGGTCAGGCAACCTTCCTGCAATTGCAGGACGCGGTCCATCTGGCGAGCCAGGTTCATGTCATGCGTGACCACCAGGAACGCCGTGCGCATTGAGGTGCTCAACTCCAGCATCAAATCCTGGATGCCTTCAGCGGTGTGCAGGTCGAGGTTGCCGGTCGGCTCGTCGAGCATCACCAGGCCCGGATTGTTCACCAGCGCGCGGGCAATGGCCACACGCTGGCGTTCGCCGCCGGACAGCTCCGAAGGTTTGTGTTCGAGGCGATGGCCGAGACCGACACGCTCCAGCAATGCCGTGGCACGCTGACGTGCTTCGGGAATTGCCGTTTTGCCGATCAGCAGCGGCATGCAGACGTTTTCCAGCGCGGTGAATTCCGGCAGCAAGTGGTGAAACTGATAGACGAAGCCCAAGGCACGATTGCGCAGCAGGCCACGCTTCTTCTCGCTCAGCGCCGACAGCTCTTCACCGTCGAGCCAGACGCTGCCCTTGCTCGGCGTATCGAGGCCGCCAAGCAGGTTGAGCAAGGTACTTTTGCCCGAACCCGACTTGCCGACGATCGCCACACGCTCGCCCGGGTGCAACTCCAGTTGCAGACCGGCCAGCACTTCTACCGACTCCGGGCCTTCCTCGTAGGATTTGCCCAGGTTGCGGCAGCTCAGAATTGCTTGTTCACTCATGCCCGACTCACTCATAACGTAACGCCTCCGCCGGCTGGGTGCGCGCGGCACGCCAGGCGGGATACAGGGTGGCGAGGAAACTCAGGACCAACGCGGCGGCGCAAACCATGACGACATCCTGGCTCTGCACCTGCGACGGAAGATAATCAATGAAATACACGTCAGCATTAAGGAATTTGTGGCCGATCAACCCTTCCAGGGCCGAGATGGCCGCGCTGACGTTAAGCGCGGCAAAAATGCCGACCACCGCGCCAATGGCTGTGCCGACCACACCGATCACCGTACCTTGCACCATGAACGTACGCATGATCGTGCCCGGCGTCGCGCCCAGTGTGCGCAGAATGGCGATGTCGCCCTTCTTGTCGTTCACCACCATTACCAGGGTGGAAATGATATTGAACGCCGCCACCGCAACGATCAGCAGCAACAGCAGGCCGATCATGGCTTTTTCCATGCGGATCGCCTGATAAAGATTGCCGTGGGTGCGAGTCCAGTCGCGGGCGTAGTAGCGGTCTTCGCCGAGCTGCTGGGCGATGTTCCACGCCTCACGTGGGGCCTGGAACAGGTCGTCGAACTTCAGGCGCAGGCCCTGCACCTGATCCGGCTTCCAGCGGTGCATCTTCGCCAGGTCCTGCAGGTTGGTCACACCGAGATAGCCGTCGAGTTCACCGGCGCCGACATGGAAAATCCCGACCACGGTAAAGCGCTTCATGCGCGGGAACATCCCGGCGGGGGTCACGCTGACCTCCGGCGCGACGAAGGTGACCTTGTCACCGATGCCGACACCCAGCTTGGTCGCAGCCTTGTCGCCGATGACGATGCCGAAGCTGCCCGGCGTCAGGTCGTCGAGTTTGCCCTGCTTCATGAAGTTGTCGATGATCGACACATTGCGCTCCAGCGCAGGGTCGATGGCATTGAGCAACACCTTGGAGACCTGACCGTTGTTGGTCAGCAGGCCCTGCATCTGGGTGAACGGCGCCACCGCCGTCACTTGCCGGTTTTGTTTGACCTTGGCGGCGAGGCTCTGCCAATCATTGATCGGTTCGCCAGTCTCAAGGGTCGCGTGGGGCACCATGCCCAGCACGCGGGTGCGCATCTCATGATCGAAGCCGTTCATCACCGACAGCACGACAATCATCACGACCACGCCAAGGGCGAGCCCGATCATCGAAGTCAGGGAAATGAATGACACAAAATGATTGCGACGCTTTGCACGGGTATAACGCGTGCCGATAAATACGAAGAGAGGTCTGAACATGTCGGGGCTTGTTCGGAGGGAAAAGGAACGTCCTTGTGGCGGGGGTCGATAACCAGCTTTACACTCAGACCACCGCCGCTACCATGGGTTCGCCATGTCGACATTAGATGAAGAAGATCGCCGCGAATACTACCGTATCGAGGACACGATCGCACTGGAAATTCGGCCCCTGTCCGCTCCCGAAGCCGCAGGCGAGGAAGTGTTGCAGGATGCTTCCCCACTCTTCAACCTGCTCAGCGAACTGCACCTGAGCGAATTCGAGTCGCAGCACCTGTTGCGCCAGATCAGCGAGCGCGACCGGGCAATCGCCGCGTTCCTCAAATCCCAGAACAAACGCATCGACCTGCTCAGCCAGGTGGTCGCCCTGACCGTGCTCGGCCACATCGGCGAGCCACAACCGGTGATCATCTCCGAAGGCGGGATCGACTTTCAGTACCCGACAGCGATTGCCACCGGGGCACACCTGTCGGTCAAGCTGGTGTTGATGCCACAGGCACTGGGCCTGCTGCTGCGCGCCCGCGTCACCCACTGCGACCGCAAGGGCGATGGCTATGACGTCGGCACCGAGTTCGAACACCTGACCGATGCCCAGCGCCAGTTGCTCGCCCGCTACATCTTGCAGAAGCAGGCGCAGGAACGACGTCTGGCTCGCGAACAGAACGAATCTGGCATCTAACTTAAGGAAGCACCGTGACCCTCATTTACGGCCACCGCGGCGCCAAGGGCGAAGCACCGGAAAATACCCTGAGCAGTTTTCAGGAATGTCTCAAGCACGGCGTGCGCCGTTGCGAACTGGATCTGCACCTGTCCAAGGACGGCGAGCTGATGGTCATCCATGACCCTACGCTCAAGCGCACCACCGACCGTCGCGGCAAAGTTGTCGAGCACACCGCTGCCGAGCTGGTGACCTACGACGCGCGCAAGGGTGGCCCGGGCTGGATCAAGCCCTGCCCGATTCCCACGCTGGAAGAGCTGTTCGAACAATGTGATTTCGAGCACTGGCAGCTTGAAGTCAAAAGCGCTTCACGCACGCGCGCCGCAACCACCGTGCTGGCGATTCGGGAAATGGCTCAGCGCCATGGCTTGCTCGACAAGGTGACGATCACCTCGAGTTCGCGGGAAGTGTTGAAAGCGGCAGTGGACCTGGTTCCGGACGTATCCCGTGGCCTGGTGGCCGAATACGCCTGGCTCGATCCGCTGAAAGTGGCGGCCAGCTATGGCTGTGAGATTCTCGCGTTGAACTGGACACTGTGTACGCCGGAACGCCTGCAAAAGGCGCAGCGCCAAGGTCTGCATGTGTCGGTGTGGACCGTCAACGAGCCCGCGCTGATGCGCAGACTCGCCGACTTCGGCGTTGACAGCCTGATTACAGACTTTCCCGGTTTGGCCACTGCCACCCTTGAGAATTGCTGAAATCGGTCTCCCCGGCCGGCTCAGGCCACCGGCCGGAGCCCGTCAAAAAAGCCGGTTGAGGCCGTCGTATGCAGCTACCCGATAGGCTTCGGCCATGGTCGGGTAGTTGAACGTGGTGTTGACGAAATATTTCAGCGTATTCAGTTCGCCCGGCTGGTTCATGATCGCCTGACCGATGTGGACGATCTCCGACGCCTGATAACCGAAGCAGTGCACACCGAGCACTTCCAGGGTTTCGCGGTGGAACAGGATCTTCAGCATGCCTTGCGGCTCGCCGGCAATCTGCGCCCGCGCCATGCTCTTGAAGAACGCCTTGCCGACTTCGTAAGGCACTTTGGCCTGAGTCAGTTCCTGCTCGTTCTTGCCGATCGAGCTGATCTCCGGAATCGTGTAGATGCCGGTCGGCACGTCATTGACGAAACGCCAGCTGCCGTTATCAACGATGCTGCCAGCGGCCGAACGGCCCTGGTCGTGAGCGGCACTGGCCAGGCTCGGCCAGCCGATCACGTCACCGGCACCGTAGATATTTTCCACGCAGGTGCGGTAGTTCTGGTCGACTTCGATCTGGCCACGGCTGTTGACCTTGACGCCAATGTTTTCCAGACCCAGCGTATCGGTGTTGCCGGTACGGCCGTTGCACCAGAGCAAGGCGTCGGCCTTGATCTTCTTGCCCGACTTGAGGTGCAGGATCACGCCGTTGTCCACGCCTTCGACGCGGTCGTAGTCTTCGTTGTGGCGCACGGTGATGTTGTTGTTGCTGAAGTGATAGCTCAACGCTTGGGAGATTTCCGAGTCGAGGAAGCTCAGCAACTGGCCACGGTTGTCGACCAGCTCGACCAGCACACCCAGACCACTGAAGATCGAGGCGTATTCACAGCCGATCACACCGGCGCCGTAAACGATCAGTTTGCGCGGGGTGTGGCCGAGGCTGAGGATGGTGTCGCTATCGTAGATACGCGGGTGATGGAAATCGATGTCCGCCGGACGATAAGGGCGCGAACCGGTGGCAATGATGATGTGCTTGGCGACCAGTTTCTCGACCACACCGTTGCCGCAGACCACTTCGATGGTTTGCTCGTCGGCGAAGCTGCCGGTGCCGAAGAATACGTCGACGCGATTACGGGCGTAGTAGCCGGTGCGCGATGCGACTTGTTTGGAAATGACTTTTTCGGCGCTTTTCAACACGTCCGGGAAGGAGAACCAGCGCGGCTCGCCGATCGCCCGGAACATCGGGTTGGTGTTGAACTGCATGATCTGCCGCACCGAGTGACGCAGTGCCTTGGACGGAATGGTGCCGAGGTGGGTGCAGTTGCCGCCGACCTGACGACGGCTGTCGACCATCGCGACCTTGCGCCCTGCTTTGGCGGCGTTCATTGCCGCGCCTTCTCCCGCCGGGCCGGAACCCAGCACCACCACGTCGTAGTTGTAGACAGCCATGCGTACTCCTCAGAACAGGCCGCGGTGCCAGCAGCACCGGCGGCTAAATCACGCCGAACAACGGCGCGAAGGAACAATTGGGGGCCAGTAGAGAACCCGGACACAGTCTATAGAAGCGTCAACGCCGCGCACATTAACCCTTGGTCGCGTCGTAGGCTACTTTTGCCTGCACTACAACGCCAGCTTTCGTCTTGTCTTCAATCAATTTTTTGCACCCGCGAGCTGATCGAACGCCTCACTGGTGCGGATGATAAAACCTGTATCGGCACGCAAGACAAAGAATGCAGCAATGGCATGTTTTTGGGCATAGTCCCGCGCCCTTTCCGGGCCGAGAATCAGCAACAGCGTCGATAGTCCATCGGCCATCAGCGCTGAAGGATGAATCACCGTGACGGACGCCAGGTCGTGTAGGACCGGGGCACCGCTGCGCGCATCGACGGTGTGGGAATAGCGCCGGCCATCCTGCAGAAAATAGTTACGGTAATCGCCGGACGTGGACACGCCGTAGCCGTCGACATTAATAATGCGCTCGGCCACTTGCTGGTCGTCACGAGGCTCTTCCAATGCGATGCGCCAGGGCGAGCCATCAAGCTTTTTCCCCTTGGCCTTTAATTCGCCCGTGGCTTCGACGAGGTAAGCGTGGATGCCCATGGCCTCCAGCCTCGCGGCAATGCTGTCCGCGGCGTAGCCGGCTGCGATGCTGTTCAGGTCGACTTCGACAGCGGCGTCCTTGCACAAGCGGTTGCCGTCGATGTGCAAGTGCTGATAGCCGACGCGCTGCATGACCTCACTTACCGCCGCCGGGTCGGGGATCTTTTCCGCGCGCCCTTGCGGACCGAATCCCCAGAGGTTGATCAGCGGTTCGACGGTCAGGTCGTAAGCACCCGCGCTTTGCGCCGACAGGTGTTCGCCGACACGGACCAATTGCAATACCGAGGCGGGCATGGCCAGACAGTCATTGGCGGGCAAGGCGTTGAAGCGCTCGATAGCCGAATCGCTCCGATAGGTCGACATCTGTAGATCGACTTCAGCGAGGATGCACGCCACTTCGCCGCGCACTTGCGCAGGATCGGCGAGGCCGGCATGGCGCACGTACTTGACCGACCAGGTACTGCCCATCGTCGGGCCGCCAATGCTCTCCATGGAATCGCCGTTGCCACAGCTGGCGCACAGCATCGCCAGCATCACAAGCCCCACCCAGCGTCCAGTTAACAATTCTTCATCTCCCCGCAAAACCGCGGCGGCCATTATGGACTACAGCGCCCGCTCGCTCCCGCACGGCTGCAATGCCTTTCTACAAAATTGAAACAGTGAGTAACCGACCATGTCCTCCACCCCGGGCAAAGGCAAAGCGATTTTCCGCGTTGTCAGCGGCAACTTCCTCGAAATGTTCGATTTCATGGTCTACGGCTTCTATGCCACGGCCATCGCCAAAACCTTCTTCCCCACCGACAGCGCCTTCGCTTCGCTGATGCTGTCGCTGGCCACCTTTGGTGCCGGCTTCCTGATGCGCCCGCTGGGGGCGATTTTCCTCGGCGCCTATATCGACCGTCACGGACGGCGCAAAGGACTGATCATCACCTTGGCGATGATGGCCGCCGGCACAGTGCTGATTGCCTGCGTGCCCGGCTACGCGACGCTCGGTGTCGCCGCGCCGCTGCTGGTGTTATTCGGACGACTGCTGCAAGGCTTCTCAGCCGGCGTTGAGCTGGGCGGCGTCTCGGTCTATCTGGCAGAAATCTCCACACCGGGGCGCAAAGGCTTTTTCGTCAGTTGGCAGTCTGCCAGCCAACAGGCTGCGGTGGTCTTCGCCGGCCTGCTTGGGGTCGGCCTCAACCATTGGCTGAGCCCGGAGCAAATGGGCGAATGGGGCTGGCGCGTGCCGTTTCTGATTGGCTGCTTGATCGTGCCGGTGATTTTCTTCATCCGCCGCTCGCTGGAGGAAACCCCGGAATTCCAGGCGCGTACCCACCGCCCCACCCTCGGCGAAGTCGTCCGTTCGATCGGCCAGAACTTTGGCATCGTCATCGCCGGCATGGCGCTGGTGGTGATGACCACGGTGTCGTTCTACCTGATCACCGCGTACACGCCGACTTTCGGCAAGGCAGAGTTGCACCTGTCAGATCTCGATGCGTTGCTGGTGACGGTGTGTATCGGCCTGTCGAACTTCTTCTGGCTGCCGGTGATGGGCGCGGTGTCCGACAAGATCGGCCGAAAACCCTTACTGCTGGCGGCGACGACTCTGGCGATTCTTACCGCCTACCCTGCCCTGTCGTGGCTGGTGGCGAATCCTAGCTTCAGCCATTTGCTGATCGTCGAACTGTGGCTGTCGTTCCTCTATGGCTCGTACAACGGCGCGATGGTGGTGGCGCTGACCGAAATTATGCCGGTGGAAGTGCGCACGACCGGTTTCTCTCTGGCGTACAGCCTGGCGACGGCGACGTTTGGCGGGTTTACCCCGGCGGCGTGCACGTATCTGATTCATGTGCTGGACAATAAGGCGGCGCCGGGAATCTGGCTCAGTGGCGCGGCGGTGTTGGGGTTGATTGCGACGTTGGTGCTGTTTCGTGGCAACCGGCATGAACTGCGCACGGCGCAAGCGTCGGTTGCCAGCGGCGCCTGACAGAATGCTTTCGCGAGCAGGCTCGCTCCCACAGGAGACGTGATCGTTCCCACGCTCTGCGTGGGAATGCACCCCGGGACACTCTGCGTCCCATTGGAACGCGGAGCGTCCCTTGAGGCATTCCCACGCAGAGCGTGGGAACGATCACTCCACAAACAAAAACGCCCCGACAAAATGTCGGGGCGTTTTCGTTCAAGCCTGCGGCTTAGCGCGGGAACGCTGGCGGATTTACATCAGCCATGTCTTCCATCACGCGAACCACCTGGCAGCTATAGCCGAACTCGTTGTCGTACCACACGTACAGCACAACGCGGTTGTCCTGAACGATGGTCGCTTCAGCGTCGACCACACCGGCGTGGCGCGAACCGACGAAGTCAGTCGACACCACTTCCTGCGAATTGACGAAATCGATCTGCTTGTGCAGTTCGGAGTGCAGCGCCATGTAGCGCAGGTACTCGTTCATCTCCTCACGGGTGGCGGCTTTCTCAAGGTTGAGATTGAGAATGGCCATCGACACGTTCGGCGTCGGCACGCGAATCGCGTTGCCGGTCAGCTTGCCGGCCAGCTCAGGCAGGGCCTTGGCAGCAGCGGTGGCGGCACCGGTCTCGGTGATCACCATGTTCAGTGCGGCGCTACGGCCACGGCGATCGCCCTTGTGGAAGTTGTCGATCAGGTTCTGGTCGTTGGTGTACGAGTGAACGGTTTCGACGTGACCGTTGATGATGCCGAACTTGTCGTTAACCGCTTTGAGCACCGGCACGATAGCGTTGGTGGTGCAGGAAGCAGCCGACACGATCTTGTCGTCAGCGGTGATTTCACCGTGGTTAATGCCGTGAACGATGTTCTTCAGCTTGCCCTTGCCAGGTGCGGTCAGAACAACGCGGTCGATACCCGGGCAGGCCAGGTGCTGACCCAGGCCATCGGCGTCACGCCATACACCGGTGTTGTCCACCAGCAGCGCGTCTTTGATACCGTACTGGGTGTAATCCACCTCGGTCGGGTTCTTCGCGTAGATCACCTGGATCAGGTTACCGTTGGCAGTGATGGTGTTGTTTTCTTCGTCGATGGTAATGGTACCGTTGAACGAACCGTGCACCGAATCGCGACGCAGCAGGCTGGCGCGTTTGGTCAGGTCGTTCTCGGCGCCTTTGCGCACGACGATGGCGCGCAGACGCAGGCCGTCGCCACCACCGGTTTTTTCGATCAGGATGCGCGCCAGCAGGCGGCCGATACGACCGAAGCCGTACAGCACAACGTCGGTGCCTTTGCGGGGCGAAGCGTTTTGCTGACCCACCACGTCAGCCATTTCTTCACGCACGAACTGCTCGGCGCTGCGGCCATTGCCTTCGTTACGGAATTTGAACGCCAACTTGCCCAGGTCTACCGAAGCCGCGCCGAGCTTGAGCTCGCTCATGGCCTTGAGCAGTGGGAATGTTTCGTGGACGGAGAGTTCGCTGTCGTCGGAGGAACGGTGGCGCGCAAAGCGGTGAGCTTTGAGAATCGCGATGACAGACTGGTTGATCAGGCTGCGGCCATAGATCGAGCTCACCACATTGTTATTGCGGTAGAGCTGACCGATAAGCGGGATCATCGCTTCTGCGAGTGCTTCACGGTCGATCCATTCACCAAGACACTGGTCGGGCTTCTGAGTCACGGTAACCTTCCACATGTAGGGGCAGAAAAAAGGGGCTACATTATGCCGCCGACAACCTCTTTCAGCAATGCGCGCTTGTCGCCAATCCGTTAACAAAATCCTCTTCAAAAAAATTACGCCGCTCTCCAGCCCAGTAAAACCGCGGCTTGCAGCGCAGTCAATTTTTCGACGACTGTTAGACGATGTCTGTAACCCTCCGAAACACCACCCGGTTTCGGCACTACATAACCACTGAAAAAGTGCTCGTTTTTATGGTTACCACTACATTTCGTCCAAACCGCGAAGATAGACGTAGTCTGCAACTGACAGGTGGCACCGCAGACCGCTACAATTACCGACTTTGTCGCAACGCCTGGAGCTCAACCTTCCGTGCCTGTTCTGCGTCTACCGCTACTCCCTGCCGAGGCAGGTAAACAGCATTGGGGCAATCTGCCCGGTGCTGCCCTCAGCCTGGCGATTGCCGAGGCTGCCAGCGCTGCCAAGCGCTTCACCCTGCTGCTGACCGCCGACAGCCAAAGCGCCGAACGGCTGGAACAGGAGCTGAGTTTCTTCGCCCCGGATTTGCCCGTGCTGCATTTCCCCGACTGGGAAACCCTGCCGTACGATTTGTTCTCGCCACACCAGGACATCATTTCCCAGCGCATCGCCAGCTTATACAGGCTGCCGGAATTGGCGCATGGCGTACTGGTGGTGCCGATTACCACGGCCCTGCACCGACTGGCGCCGACCAAATTCCTGCTCGGCAGCAGCCTGGTGCTGGATATCGGCCAGAAGCTCGATGTCGAGCAGATGCGCGCGCGGCTTGAGGCCAGCGGCTATCGCTACGTCGACACAGTTTATGAGCACGGCGAATTCACCGTACGTGGCGCGCTGATCGACCTGTTCCCGATGGGCAGCAAACTGCCCTATCGCATCGACCTGTTCGATGATGAAATCGAAACCCTGCGCACCTTCGATCCGGAAACCCAGCGTTCGATCGACAAGGTCGAATCGGTCAAGCTACTGCCGGCCCGCGAGTTTCCGTTGCAGAAAGATGCAGTCACCCGCTTCAAAGCGCGCTTCCGTGAGCGCTTCGACGTGGACTTCCGCCGTTGCCCGATCTTTCAGGACCTGAGCAGTGGTATCACACCGGCCGGTATCGAGTACTATCTGCCGCTGTTCTTCGACGAAACCTCGACGCTGTTCGACTACCTGCCGCAGGACACTCAGGTGTTCTCACTGCCGGGCATCGAGCAAGCGGCGGAGAATTTCTGGAACGACGTGCGCAATCGGTATGAAGAGCGCCGCGTCGATCCTTCGCGCCCTTTATTGCCACCGGCCGAATTGTTCCTGCCGGTGGAAGACTGCTTTGCACGGCTGAAGAACTGGCGACGGGTAGTGGCGAGTCAGCAAGACGTTGAGAGCGGTGTCGGCCGTGAACGCTTCCCGGCGCATGCATTGCCGGATCTGGCGATCGAAGCCAAAGCCACCCAACCGCTGGCGGCGCTGGCAGGCTTCCTCGAACAATTCCCCGGACGCGTGCTGTTCACCGCCGAATCGGCGGGTCGTCGCGAAGTCCTGCTGGAACTGCTCGAACGCCTGAAGCTGCGTCCAAAAACCGTCGATAGCTGGCCGGATTTCGTCGCTGGCAAGGATCGTCTGGCGATCACCATCGCCCCGCTCGACGAAGGTCTGGTGCTCGACGACCCGGCACTGGCACTGGTCGCGGAAAGTCCGCTGTTCGGCCAACGGGTGATGCAACGACGTCGCCGCGAGAAGCGCAGCGACGTCAGCAACGATGCAGTGATCAAGAACCTCACCGAGCTGCGCGAAGGCGCGCCGGTGGTGCACATTGATCACGGTGTCGGTCGCTATCTGGGCCTGACGATTCTGGAAATCGACAATCAGGCCGCCGAATTTCTCACCCTCGAATACGCCGAGAACGCCAAGCTCTACGTGCCGGTTGCCAACCTGCACCTGATCGCCCGTTACACCGGCAGCGACGACTCGCTGGCGCCGCTGCATCGTCTCGGCTCGGAAACCTGGCAGAAAGCCAAACGCAAAGCCGCCGAACAGGTGCGCGACGTCGCCGCCGAACTGCTCGACATTTACGCCCGTCGCGCCGCCCGCGAAGGTTACGCGTTCGCCGACCCGAAAGCCGATTACGCCACGTTCAGCGCCGGTTTCCCGTTCGAAGAAACCCCGGACCAGCAAGCGACCATCGAAGCCGTGCGCGAAGACATGCTCGCGCCGAAACCGATGGATCGCCTGGTCTGCGGCGACGTCGGCTTCGGCAAGACCGAAGTGGCCATGCGCGCCGCGTTCATCGCGGTGCACGGCGGTCGTCAGGTGGCGATTCTGGTGCCGACCACCCTGCTCGCCCAGCAGCACTACAACAGTTTCCGCGACCGCTTCGCCGACTGGCCGGTGACCGTAGAGGTGATGAGCCGCTTCAAGTCCGCCAAGGAAGTCAACGCGGCGATTGCAGATCTGGCGGAAGGCAAGATCGACATTGTCATCGGCACGCACAAGCTGCTGTCCGACGACGTGAAAATCAAAAACCTCGGCCTGGTGATCATCGACGAAGAACACCGCTTTGGCGTGCGTCAGAAAGAACAGCTCAAGGCGCTGCGCAGCGAAGTCGACATTCTCACCCTGACCGCGACACCGATTCCGCGCACGCTGAACATGGCGGTGTCGGGCATGCGCGACCTGTCGATCATCGCCACGCCACCCGCGCGACGCCTGTCGGTGCGCACCTTCGTCATGGAGCAGAACAAGAGCACGGTCAAAGAGGCCCTGCTGCGCGAGCTGCTGCGTGGCGGCCAGGTCTACTACTTGCACAACGATGTGAAAACCATCGAGAAATGCGCCGCCGACCTCGCCGAACTGGTGCCGGAAGCGCGCATTGGTATTGGCCACGGGCAGATGCGCGAGCGCGACCTCGAACAGGTGATGAGCGACTTCTATCACAAGCGTTTCAACGTGCTGATCGCCTCGACCATCATCGAGACCGGCATCGACGTGCCGAGCGCCAACACCATCATCATCGAACGAGCCGACAAGTTCGGTCTGGCACAGCTGCACCAGTTGCGTGGCCGCGTCGGCCGCAGTCACCACCAGGCTTACGCCTACCTGCTGACGCCGCCGCGCCAGCAAATCACTTCGGACGCGGAAAAGCGTCTGGAAGCGATCGCCAACACCCAGGACCTCGGCGCCGGCTTCGTGCTGGCGACCAACGACCTGGAAATCCGCGGCGCTGGCGAACTGCTCGGCGACGGTCAGAGCGGGCAGATTCAGGCGGTGGGCTTCACGCTGTACATGGAAATGCTCGAACGCGCGGTGAAGTCGATTCGCAAAGGCGAGCAGCCGAACCTCGATCAGCCGCTTGGCGGTGGTCCGGAAGTCAACCTGCGGGTGCCGGCGCTGATTCCGGAAGACTATCTGCCGGATGTGCATGCGCGCCTGATTCTGTATAAACGCATCGCCTCAGCCACCGATGAAGAAGGTCTGAAGGATCTGCAGGTCGAGATGATCGACCGCTTCGGCCTGCTGCCGGAGCCGACCAAGAACCTGGTGCGGATCACCGCGTTGAAACTGCAGGCGGAAAAGCTCGGCATCAAGAAAGTCGATGGCGGGCCGCAGGGCGGGCGCATCGAGTTCGAAGCCCAGACGCCAGTCGACCCGATGACCCTGATCAAGCTGATCCAGACGCAGCCCAAACGCTACAAATTCGAAGGCGCGACGATGTTTAAATTCCAGGTGCCGATGGAGCGCCCGGAAGAACGTTTTAATACTGTAGAGGCGCTGTTTGAGCGTCTCATCCCGAAATCCGCTTGAAGGACGCCCAATGCGCCTGTTCCGCTCTCTGACTTTGCTGCTCACCTCGCTGTCGATAACAGTGCTGGCACCGATGGCGTTTGCCGATGACACGTATCAGGTCGAAATGATTCTGGTGCGCCAGAATGCCGTGCCGGCCATCGTCAGCCGCGCCGCGCCGGAAGACTGGGCCGCCGGCGCCCAACGCCTGGGCAACGACAGCCTGCGCACGCCTGCGCTGAACGATGTCGTGAGCAAACTCACCGCCAGCGGCGAGTACACCGTGCTGATGCACAAAGCCTGGCAGCAAAGCCTCGGCGAAACGCCGGTGAAAGTCGCAGTCAGTGACGGCCAGGAGCAGTTTGGGCAGTTTCCGATCGAAGGCACGCTGGAGATGAAACTCGGTCGCTTCACCGACGTAACCGCCGACTTCTGGGTCAACCAGATCGACGCCAACGGCTTGGTCACCGCCAGTGAACGGCTGCGCCAGGACAGCCACACCAAGAACGGCCAACTCAACTACCTCGACAACGGCCACCTGGCTTTGCTGATCAAGATCACTTCCCTGACCGCGCCGGCGCCACGGGAAGCACCTGAAGCGATTCCGGACTGATCGAAGTCCTTATGCCCCCGCCCCTCAGCAAACCGTTGGCGCCCTCCTGGGTCAGCCGATTCAAGGAACAGAGCCTGGAGCGTGGCCGTCGCTACGCCCTGGAAAACCGGGTACGCATCGCACAGGTCGGCGATGCGACCATCACGGCCAGTTGCGAAGGCTCCGGTGGCAGCGTTTATCGCCAGACGATTCACTTGCGCGAGTCGGCCAAAGGCACGCTGCTGCTGGTCGACGCCGTTTGTACCTGCCCGGTCCGCAGCAACTGCAAGCACTGTGCAGCGGTGCTGCTGAAAGTCCAGGAAACCCTCGATTATCCCGCCGCCGCGAAAGATGCCGAGCTGCTGGAAAAGCTCCAGGCTGTCCTGGAAAACCGCAGCCCGAAAGCGCCGCCGCAGGTGCTGGTGGACAACGTGCAACCGCTGCCACGCCTGTGGCTGGCGAGCGCCGAGTTCAGCGCGTTCGAGCCGCGTAACGGCAAGATGCAGCGCTATATCCAGCACCGCGCGGCACTCTCGTTCAGCTATCTGGACGAGTACGTCAGCGGGCAGAAGAACAGCGATATCCTGATTCGCCAAGAGACCCAGACCCTGCGCGTCAAGCGCCACCCCGACGTCGAACAGTCCTACCGGGAACAACTGCGCATACTCGGCTTCCGTATCGCCACGCGGCAGAGCAAAGCCTTGCCGGAGAGCGCGGGCGAGCTGTACGAAATGGTCAACGACAGCGCCTGGCTGACCTTCACCCTTAACGACCTGCCAAAGCTGCGCAGCCTGGGCTGGGAATTACAGATCGACGAGGAGTTCGGCTTCGACCTGACTGCCGTCGACGACTGGTACGCCACGGTTGAACAGGTCCCGGAACGCGACTGGTTTGATCTGGAACTGGGCATCATCGTCAATGGCGAACGCCTGAGCCTGCTGCCGATTTTGCTCAATCTGATGCGCTCACACGCCGAAATCCTCAACCCGGAACGCCTGGCGCGCCGCCGCGATGACGAGCTGATTCTGGTCAATATTCCACAACGGACCAGCGAACACGGTCCGCTGCAGGTCGCGCTGCCGCTCGGCCGCCTGAAACCGGTACTGACCACCCTCGGCGAGTTTTACCTGCAAGAGCCTGGCGAAACCACCTTGCGCCTGAGCAAGGCCGATGCGACGCGCCTCAATGCGCTGGACGGCATTCCACTGTTGTGGGAGGGCGGCGAACAGATCCGCACACTCGCCCAACGCCTGCGCGACATCCGCGATTACAGCGCCGAAGCGCCGCAAGGCCTGAACGCGACGTTGCGTCCCTATCAGCTCGAAGGCTTGAGCTGGATGCAGTCGCTGCGGCAACTGGAGGTGGGCGGGATTCTCGCGGACGACATGGGTCTGGGTAAAACCCTACAGACCCTGGCGCATATTCTCAGCGAGAAGAACGCCGGGCGCCTGGATCGCCCATGCATGGTGGTGATGCCGACCAGCCTGATCCCGAACTGGCTCGATGAAGCCGCGCACTTCACGCCGCAATTGAGGTTGGTGGCGTTGTACGGGGCCACGCGCAAAAAGCATTTCGACAACCTCGCCGACTTTGACCTGATTCTTACCACCTATGCGCTGCTGCCCAAGGACGTCGAACGCTTGGCGAAACAGCCGCTGCACGTGCTGGTGCTGGACGAAGCGCAGTACATCAAGAACCCCAACAGCAAAGCGGCCCAGGCCGCGCGCGAGCTGAATGCGCGCCAGCGCTTGTGCTTGAGCGGCACCCCACTGGAGAACCACTTGGGCGAGCTGTGGTCGCTGTTTCACTTTTTGCTGCCGGGCTGGCTCGGCGATGTGAAAAGCTTCAATGCCGATTACCGCGTGCCGATCGAAAAGCGCGGCAGTGAAGTCAGACTTCAGCACCTCAACGGTCGGATAAAGCCGTTTCTGCTGCGCCGCACCAAAGAACAGGTCGCCACCGAACTGCCGCCGAAAACCGAAATCATCCATTGGGTCGAACTCAACGAAGCGCAGCGCGATGTCTATGAAACGATGCGTCTGGCCATGGACAAAAAGGTTCGCGACGAGATCACGCGCAAAGGCGTGGCGCGCAGTCAGATCATTATTCTTGAGGCACTGCTGAAGTTGCGTCAGGTCTGTTGCGATCTGCGTCTGGTCAGCGACACGGCCCTGCCCGCTCGTGCCAGCACCTCGGGCAAGCTCGACAGCTTGATGGAAATGCTTGAAGAGTTGTTCGAGGAAGGTCGGCGGGTTCTGCTGTTTTCGCAGTTCACCTCGATGCTGACATTGATTGAGGATGAGCTGAAAAAACGTAACGTCGCCTATGCGCTACTGACCGGGCAAACCCGCGACCGACGCACGCCGGTGAAGGAATTCCAGAGCGGCAAGCGTCAGATCTTTCTGATCAGCCTGAAAGCTGGCGGTGTCGGCTTGAACCTGACCGAAGCCGATACGGTGATTCACTACGATCCGTGGTGGAACCCGGCGACCGAGAATCAGGCAACTGATCGGGCGTATCGCATCGGTCAGGAAAAACCCGTATTCGTTTACAAGCTGATTGCCCGCGGCACGGTGGAAGAGAAGATTCAGCACCTGCAGAAGGAGAAATCTGATCTGGCGGCAGGCGTACTGGATGGGCGCAAGGCCGGGGACTGGAAGTTGCAGAGTGATGATATTGAAGCGCTGTTTGCGCCGTTACCGGACAAGATCGACAAGCGTTGAGATCGGCGTCGCCGGTTAGATTGTTATCGCGAGCAGGCTCACTCCTACAGGGGAACGCATTTCAAACTGTAGGAGTGAGCCTGCTCGCGAAAGGCATCACCTCGGTCTAACGATTGAAACCGAAGCTCAATCCCTGGAAACAGGCAACGGCGCAAACAGCGCCTCGATATCGCCCTGCTCCAGTTTGAAACCACCCGTCGTGCCCCCTTCCAGCACCGCCCCGGCCAGCGCAGCCTTCTCCTGCTGCAGCGCCTGGATTTTTTCCTCCACCGTGCCTTTGGCAATCAACTTGTAAACAAACACCGGATTGTTCTGGCCAATGCGATACGCCCGGTCAGTGGCCTGATTCTCCACCGCAGGATTCCACCAAGGATCAAAGTGGATCACCGTGTCCGCCGCCGTCAGGTTCAAACCCGTTCCGCCGGCCTTGAGGCTGATGAGGAACAACGGCACTTTGCCGCCCTGGAAATCCTTGACCGGCGTGCGTCGATCCGCGGTATCGCCGGTCAGCAACGAGTAACTTAACCCTCGTTGCTGCAACTCCTGCTCGATCAGCGCCAGCATCGACGTGAACTGGGAGAACAGCAGAATCCTGCGCCCCTCGCCGAGCAATTCCTCGAGCATCTCCATCAAGCTGATCAGCTTGCCGCTACCCGAGCGCAGGGCCTTCGCCGAGAGCGGCATGTTGATCAGGCGCAAGTCGCAACAGACCTGACGCAGCTTTAGCAGCGCATCGAGAATAATGATCTGACTGCGCGACACGCCACTGCGGGCGATTTCGTCGCGGACCTTTTTGTCCATCGCCACACGCACCGTTTCATACACGTCGCGCTGCCCATCGCTGAGTTCGACCCAGTGGATGATCTCGGTTTTCGGCGGCAACTCCGTGGCGACCTGATCTTTTTTGCGTCGCAACAAAAACGGCTTGATGCGCGCGGTCAGGTGCTGCATGCGCTGCACGTTGCCGTGCTTCTCGATCGGCGTGCGGTAATCGCGATTGAAGGATTTGCTGTCGCCCAGCCAACCCGGCATCAGGAAGTGAAACTGCGACCACAGTTCGCCGAGGTGGTTTTCCAATGGCGTGCCACTCAGGCAAAGGCGCTGGCGGGCCTGCAGGTCACGCGCGGCTTGGGCGGCTTTGCTGAGCGGATTCTTGATGTTTTGCGCTTCGTCGAGAATCAATACGCTCCACGATTGTGGCTGCAAAATCTCAAGATCCCTCGGCAGCAACGCGTAAGTGGTCAGCACCAAGTCGTATTCGGCGAGATTGGCGAAGTCTTTTTGCCGCCCGGTCCCGTGCAGCGCCAATACTTTCAACTGCGGAGTAAAACGCTCGGCCTCGTCGAGCCAGTTCGGAATCAGGCTCGTCGGCATGACTGCCAGCGCCGGGCAATCCAGCCGCCCGGCGTTTTTCTCCGTAAGCAGATGCGCCAAGGTCTGCAGGGTTTTGCCCAGGCCCATGTCATCGCCAAGAATGCCACCGACCTCAAGCTCGCGCAGGGTTTGCATCCAGTTCAGGCCTTCGAGCTGATAGGGACGCAGTTGCGCGTTAAGGCCAACCGGCGCAGCGACTTGGGTGTGACTGGAATTTTGCAGGCGCTTGGCAAAGTTGCGCAGCCGCTCGCCGCCCTGCCAATCCAGCGGCACGTCGTCGAGCAGACTCAGGCGCGCAGCATCCGGCGCAGTCAAGCGCAGCGCATCGCCGTGATGACCGCCCAGATACAACTCGCCTAACGTGGCCATCAGCGGTTTGACCCGACTCAGCGGCAACGCCACCTTGGCGCCCGCATCGCCGCCGAAACCGCTGGGCTTGAGTTCGATCAGCAGTTTTTCATCATCGCTGCGTTCCGCCAGATTGACCGGGTCGAGCAAGCGCGGCTGGGTGCGCAACAGATGCAAAAGGATCGGCAACAGGCTGTAGCGCTCGCCGTTGACGACGATGCCCAATTGCAGATCAAACCATTGATGCCCGGCCTCCTCCTCGACCTCGGCGTACCACTGCTCAACCGGTTGCACGTTGAAATGAAAACCGGGGCTGATCTCGATCTGCCAATTCGCGGCGCGCAGCGTGGCAAGCCCTTCGTGCATGAATGCGAGCCAGGCGGAATCGTCCGGTAACGTAAACATTTCTCCGGGACGATCCAGCGAACTCTTGCGCGTGGCTTTCTTGAAGCCGTGTTGTTGCAGGCTCTGACGCAGTTTCTTTTCCACCGCGGGCTGGCGTTGAATACGCTGGGTTTCGGTACCGTCGAGGATCATCACCTCCGGGTTGCGATCCAGCGCCGGATGACCGTTGTAGGTGAACACCAGAGCGGCGCGGTGCTCCAGCATATACTCCCAGCGGGAGTGCTCTCGACCGCTGACAAGGATCAGCTGCGGCTGCGGCAGTACGTCATCAATGGTGCGTTCGGTGAGTTTGTGTGGCGGCGGGATTTTTGTCGCCGCACTCATTCGATGGCTGAACTGCATGGCCTGACGCGCCGGAATGTCCGGTGCGAGGGCCAAATGGCAGGCCAGTTTTTCTTCCAGCTCATTGAACAGAGGGCCAACCTGCCGTTGTTCACGATCGAGGTAATAAAGCGGCTCCAGCGCCAGCACGGTTTCCTGCGCAGCTTCGGCACTGCTCCACTGCGCGCGGAACCCACCATCAGCCTGTTCGGCCCAGGCGAACTGACCCACGCGTTTTGCCCCCGGCGTCAGCGGTCGCAGGTCTTCGAAATCGAGGAACAGCCGCGAGGTGCGCAGGAGCATTTCCAGCAGTTCGGCGCCACTGCTGCCCTCCAGCGGATAACCGCTGTAATAGGCGTGATGAGAGTGCATGGCAACCAGCAGCCTGGCGACGCGCAAATCCAGCTCGGACAGGTAGCCGGGCTGGCGCATGAGCATTTCCGCCAGCGAATACATCGGTTTGGCTTCGCGTAACTCGCCGCTCTTGAGCTGGTAGACCTTGAAAATATCGAGCAGCCATTTGCCGCTCGCAGACGTGGGCTTGAGCTTGTAAAACAGGCGTGTACCTGCGGGTTGCGCGCTTTCTTCGGTGGGTTTGGCCGGGACCGGGATTGTCGAAAGCCAGTGCTCCAATGCCCGACCCAACGGGACCTGCGCGGCACTTTCCGGTACATCAGGGTCACTGCCCTGCAAAGAATAGAGCACCGCCGCGCAATGCTTGCAGTCGATCGCGACGGGGCAGGTGCATATGCAACGCAAATTAACCGATCCCAAGCGATCTTCGGACAGGTAAATGATTTGTTCATACGCCTGACTTTCGGAACCGACGCAGAATGCCTCGATCTTTCTGGCATCGATCTCGATGATCTCTACCCGATCATCGTCGGCATAAGCGCGGGCCTTGGCGAGCGCCTTGCTGTTGAATGCCCGGGTCCATGCCAGTCCTTTAAGCCGTTCGATGAAAATGCTCATGGGCGATCCTTAGCCGGCCAGCACCCGCGCCAGTGTCGACTTGACCTTGCCCATGCCATCGTGCAGCGCCTGCTCGATTTCGGCCATGGTGATGACGTCGGTGGTCTTGCCCGCTGCCGGGTTCACCACCAGCGCCAGACACGCGTAATCCAGGTCCAGCTCACGAGCCAGTGCCGCTTCAGGCATACCGGTCATGCCGACGATGTCGCAGCCGTCACGTTCCAGCCGGACGATCTCGGCGACCGTTTCCAGCCGCGGGCCCTGCGTGCAGGCGTATACGCCCTGATCGCTGTATTCGCAGCCTTCGGCGGCGACGGCGGCAATCAATTGCTGGCGCAACGGCTCGCTATAGGGAAAGCTGAAATCGATGTGAGTGACCTGCTCCAGATCATCGGCGAAATAGGTGTGCTCGCGCCCGCTGGTGTAATCGACGATCTGATGCGGCACGCAAAAATGCCCGGTGCCCATGGCCGGGTGAATCCCGCCGACGGCATTCACCGCGATGATTGCTTGCGCGCCCGCCTGCTTCAACGCCCACAGGTTGGCGCGGTAGTTGACCTTGTGCGGGGGGAAGCGATGCGGATGACCGTGACGGGCGAGGAACAACACTTCCTTGCCGGCGTATTCGCCAATCTGCACCTCGGCCGAAGGTGCGCCGTAAGGGGTATCGACTGCCAGCGACTGGCGAATGCTCAAGCCTTCGAGCTGAGTCAGGCCGGTGCCACCGATGATTGCGTAAACGGTCATAACGGAAAATCCTTAATCGATCAGTTGAGCGTCTTTGAGCGCGCCGAGGGCGGTGAGCCAACGCGGGTCCTGACGATAATCGGTGCTGGCGAAGGCCTGGCCGCGCATTTTGGCGATGCGTGCGGACGGCTTGACCTTCATGCGTTGCGCAGCACTCAGCGCCAACTCGGCGGCGGCGCGGTCGTTGCACACCAGGCCCATGTCGCAGCCGGCCGTAAGCGCGGCTTCGATGCGGCTGGCGGCATCGCCAACCACATGGGCGCCAGCCATCGACAGGTCGTCACTGAAGATCACGCCGTCAAATTGCAACTCGCCGCGCAGAATGTCCTGCAGCCAGCGCCGGGAGAAACCGGCGGGCTGTGAGTCGACTTGCGGATAGATGACGTGAGCGGGCATGACGGCGGCCAGTTGTTTGCTCAGCCGAGCGAAGGGCACGAGGTCGTTGGCGCGGATCTGGTCGAGGCTGCGCTCGTCGTTCGGGATGGCGACGTGAGAGTCCGCTTCTGCCCAGCCGTGGCCGGGAAAGTGCTTGCCAGTGGCGGCCATGCCCGCGCTGCTCATGCCACGAATGAAAGCCCCGGCGAGCAACGCAGCGCGCTGCGGATCACCTTCAAAAGAACGGGTACCGACAACAGCGCTGCGCTGGTAATCCAGATCCAGCACCGGGGCAAAGCTGAGGTCGAGGCCGACGGCGAGGACTTCCGTCGCCATGATCCAGCCACATTGCTCGGCGAGGTATTCGGCATTGTGATTGTCAGCAATCGCGCGCATGGCCGGCAGACGTACAAAGCCCTGACGCAGGCGCTGTACGCGCCCGCCCTCTTGATCCACCGCCAGCAGCAGATCCGGGCGAATCGCGCGAATGGCGGCGCTCAGCTCGCGCACCTGGCGTGGATGTTCGATGTTGCGGGCAAAAATGATCAGACCGCCCACTTCGGGCTGACGCAACAATTGGCGATCTTCGGCCGTCAGCCAGGTACCGGCGACGTCCACCATCAACGAGCCTTGCAGGCCAGCAGTCATAAAAATTCCTTGAAAACGAAAAACCCGATCGGCACACGTCCGCTACCGCGGGCGGCGCCCGGACGGTCAGCAGAATCCATGCGGATCGGGTTCAGAACGAGAGTCGGCATGGGCGGCTAGCTTAGCGGATACCAGCTGCCGCGCCCACCCGTGCGCGGTTAAACCTTGGCGGCTACCGGGGCTGACTTGGTGCGCGGACGCAATTGCGCGGTGGCCATGGCCGTGTCGGTGACGCCGGTCTCGGCGCGCATGCCGGCGGCGAGAAACGGCACCATCAGGCGCATGACTTGCTCTATGGACGTGTTGACGCCGAAATCGGTCTCGGCAATCGCGCGCAACGCTTTGATCCCGGACATGCTGAATGCGGCGGCGCCGAGCATGAAGTGCACACGCCAGAACAGTTCGATGGGCGGAATGCGTGGCGCCGCTTCGTTGACCAGCAGCATGTAGCGGCGGAACACCTTGCCGTACATGTCCTCCAGATAACGCCGCAGGTGACCCTGGCTCTGGCTGAACGCGAGGCCAAGCAAGCGCATGAAGATCGACAGGTCATTACCGCTGCGCGGCTGTACGACGAGCGCTTGCTCGACGAGAATTTCCAGCAGCTCTTCAAGGGTCGGCTTGTTGTCCGGCTTGGCCTGGCGCCGCTCCAGCTCTTTATCGAGACTGACGCAGAACGGTCCGAGGAAACGCGAAAACACCGCTTGAATCAGCGCCTTTTTCGACCCGAAGTGATAGTTCACTGCTGCCAGGTTGACGCCAGCCTTGCTGGTAATCAAACGCAATGAGGTTTCAGCGAAACCTTTCTCCGCGAACAACTGCTCGGCAGCATCAAGAATGCGTTCAACGGTTTCCGACTGGGCCATGGCTACTCCGCGCCTGACAAACACTTGTTTGAAACATACGTTTCAGCCTGTGCCTTGTCAAGCCTGGCGGTTCGTTTTGCGAATGGTCGGTCAGCTATTTAACCACACAAGGCTGGCGCATTAATAAACGTGTCTGTCGACCGTCCGGCGGCATGCGCAAAAACGGCCATTGCCAAGACCGCTTCACTGTATATAATCCCAGTCACTGTATAAAAAGACAGAGCGATCAATATGCTAAAGCTGACGCCACGCCAAGCCGAGATTCTGGCCTTTATCAAACGATGCCTTGAAGACAACGGCTATCCGCCTACCCGCGCAGAAATCGCTCAGGAACTGGGCTTCAAGTCACCCAATGCCGCCGAAGAGCATCTCAAGGCCCTCGCTCGCAAAGGCGCCATCGAGATGACGCCTGGTGCCTCCCGCGGCATCCGAATTCCCGGCTTTGAAGCCAAGCCCGATGAGTCCACCCTGCCGATCATTGGCCGGGTAGCAGCCGGTGCGCCGATCCTCGCCCAGCAGCACATCGAAGAGTCCTGCAACATTAATCCAGCGTTCTTCCATCCTCGCGCCGACTATCTGTTGCGCGTCCATGGCATGAGCATGAAGGACATCGGCATTTTCGACGGCGACCTGCTGGCGGTTCACACCACTCGCGAAGCGCGCAACGGCCAGGTCGTGGTTGCCCGCATCGGTGACGAAGTGACGGTAAAACGTTTCAAGCGAGAAGGCAGCAAAGTCTGGCTGATTGCCGAAAACCCTGAGTTCGCCCCTATCGAAGTTGACCTGAAAGATCAGGAACTGGTGATCGAAGGCTTGAGTGTCGGCGTCATCCGCCGCTAAAGGAGGCTTTATGCAGTTCCCACACATACCTCAGCAAACACAACTGCCTTTATTCGAAGCGTTTCTGGCACAACCCATGGCGCCGATCCTGAAAGACGTGGTCGCGCGCGAATGGCATGCCGAACCCGAAGTATTCAGTGAGCTGTCACTGCGCGGTGCGGCAGGGAATTGCCTGAACCTGCTTGCCCCGATCCTTCGCGAACTGAGCGAAGACCAGGACGCGCGCTGGCTGACACTGATTGCACCACCGGCCAGCCTGACTCAAACCTGGCTGCGGGATGCCGGCCTGAACCGCGAACGCATTCTGCTGTTGCAGCCCCGGGGCACTCAAAGCGCCCAGCAGTTGGCGTGCGAAGCATTACGCCTGGGTCGCAGCCACACGGTGGTCACTTGGCTCAACCCGCTGAACAGCAGCTCACGGCAACAGTTGATCAGCGCCGCGCGCACGGGCGATGCTCAGAGCCTGAACATTCGATTGGGTTGATGGCGAATAAAGAGCGCTGTGTGAAGCGCAGGGCTTCTCAAGGGACAGAGAAGCCGATCTGTAGCAGTTACGGCTAAAGAAAAAACGAGCGCAGATCAGTGAAGAACCCGCGTTCCTTCTTCCTTGTCGAACTCGCCTTCGACCATACGACCCGCCATCTGCACGCCGACGCTCAACATCGCTTTAGCGATTTCCACATGCTGGCCTTGCAGGAACGCCTTGGCATCCTCGGAGAAATCCAGCGTCACCAGAGAACCTTCGTCCTCAGCCCTGCGCAGTTCGATTCGGCCGTCTGGTAACTCGACAATTTCTAGAAAGGACGTTGGCATATAAGTCTGTTCTCCACGAAAGGCAGCGATTATATAGACATCATTCGGGCTTCGCTTGGGATCTTGACCAGCAGCATATTTCAGATTGCCACCGCGTCAATCACTGTCAGCACTCGTTCAAGCCTTCACGAAAACGGATGGCCAGACTCTTGAGGTTCTGCCTCCAGCTCTCCAGCTCCTCACGACTCAGCTCCGCTGGCGCCTGCTCTTCATCCAGATTAACAGCTTGAATCAACGGCTGCGTCACGTCGCCCTTGGGCTTGTGCGGTACGCGCGGTGGCTGGAACAGCGCTGAATGCGCCGCCAGCAATTTCGCCAGCCAGGTTTCCGGGTTCCCCGCCAGCTCGACCATTTCTGCCAGTTCGGGAATCGCCATCGACTCCAGTACTTCAGGCGTCAGCAACAGCTCAGCCCGCGCGGCATTCGCCTGAGGCAAACGATAGAAGCCGGCGATTTCATGACATAACCCCAACAGCGCGCCATAAAGGTGAAACAACGCTGACTCACGCCCAGCCTGAATCAACGCCAGGGCATTCATCGCCCGCCCCTCTTCAGCGCGAGCCAGGGCTTCCAGCGACAGACCGGCGAAATAGATCTTCTGATTGGTACGGGTATAGAGTTCGTGGGCCATGACGGCAGTCTCCACAACGAAATATTTGCTTCACACAGGCCGGACAGTGTCGTGGATCAGCCGATCCCACCGCAAGCACAAAACAAAAAGGCCGCCTGAAAACCCGGAGGTTCTCATGCGGCCTTTTCAGTAGGCAGACTAAGGCTTACTCAGCCTTCGCCTTGGCACTGCGCTTGTCTTCGACCGTCCACTTGCCACCGTCGTAGTACGCCTTCCAGCCCGTAGGCTTGCCGTCGACTTCGGTCTGCACGTATTGCTCCTTGGTCTTGCGGCTGTAGCGAATGACCGCCGGCAGACCGTCAGGATCTTTCTGTGGTGCCTCGCACAGGAAGTGATACTTCGGATCGATCTCATCTTTGTGCGGCAGGATCTCGATCACCAGCGGAGCGCGAGTCTCGCGGTTTTTCGGGAACTGGCTGGCCGCCAGGAACAGACCGGACGCACCGTCACGCAGGATGTAGGTGTCGTTGACCTTTTCGCATTTCAGCTCAGGCATCTTCACCGGATCCATCTTGGGCGGTGCCGCGTCGCCGCTCTTGAGCAGCTTGCGGGTGTTCTTGCAGGTCGGATTGGTGCAGCCGAAGAACTTGCCGAAACGGCCGGTCTTGAGCTGCATCTCACTGCCACACTTGTCGCATTCCAGGCTCGGGCCTTCATAGCCCTTGATGCGATAGCTGCCCTCTTCAATCTCATAACCGGCGCAATCCGGGTTGTTACCGCAGATGTGCAGCTTGCGCTTCTCATCCAGCAGATAAGCGTCCATCGCCGTGCTGCAGATCGGGCAGCGATGCTTGCCACGCAGTACCAGAGATTCCGATTCACCCTCATCGTCCGCAGCGATTTCGTCGCCCGGCACCAGGTTGACGGTGGCCTTGCAACGCTCTTTCGGCGGCAGGCTGTAACCCGAGCAGCCGAGGAACACGCCAGTGGAGGCCGTGCGAATCTGCATCGGACGACCACACGTTGTGCACGGGATATCGGTCATCACCGGCTGGTTGGCGCGCATGCCATTGTCCGGGTTTTCCGCAACTTCGAGTTTCTTTTTGAAGTCGCCGTAGAACTCGTCCAGTACGCTTTTCCAGTCGCGCTCGCCCTGCGCCACGTCATCGAGATTCTCTTCCATGCCGGCGGTGAAGCCGTAGTCCATCAGGTTCGAGAAGCTCTCGGACAAACGCTCGGTGACGATGTCACCCATCTTTTCCGAATAGAAACGACGGTTATGCAGGGTCACGTAACCGCGGTCCTGAATGGTCGAGATGATCGCTGCGTACGTCGAAGGACGGCCAATGCCGCGCTTTTCCATTTCCTTCACCAGGCTGGCTTCCGAGTAACGGGCCGGCGGCTTGGTAAAGTGCTGGGAGGGATCAAGCTTGATCAGCTTCATCACGTCGCCCTGCGCCATGTCCGGCAGAACGTCGTCATCGCCCGGCTTGGCAATCTGCGGCATAACGCGAGTGTAACCGTCGAACTTGAGGATACGGCCCTTGGCGCGCAGCTCGAAGTCGCCAGCGCCGACGCTGACTGTGGTCGACAGGTACTGCGCCGGCAACATCTGGCAAGCGAGGAACTGACGCCAGATCAGCTCGTAGAGACGCTCAGCGTCACGTTCCATGCCCGCAAGCTTGCTCGGCGTGGTGTTGGCGTCGGACGGGCGAATCGCTTCGTGAGCCTCTTGTGCGCCTTCTTTGCTGCTATAGACGTTCGGCGTCTCTGGCAGGTACTTCTTGCCGAACTCGTCTTCGATGTAGGTACGCGCCATCGCCACGGCGTCAGCCGAGAGGTTGGTCGAGTCGGTACGCATATACGTGATGTAGCCAGCTTCATACAGACGCTGGGCCATCATCATGGTTTTCTTCACGCCGAAGCCCAGGCGGTTGCTCGCGGCTTGCTGCAGGGTCGAGGTGATGAACGGCGCCGACGGCTTGCTGCTGGTCGGCTTGTCTTCGCGCTTGACGATGCTGTAGCTGGAGGCCTTGAGCTTCTCCAGCGCGGCCATGGCCTGGGCTTCGTTCAGCGGCTTGAAGGCTTCGCCTTTCTCGCGTGCGACTTCGAAACGCACAGTCGAGCCTTTGGCGGTGCCGAGATCGGCATGCACTTCCCAGTATTCTTCCGGATTGAAGGCACGAATCTCACGCTCGCGTTCGACCACCAGCTTCACGGCAACCGATTGCACGCGACCAGCAGACAGACCGCGGGCGATCTTGGCCCACAGCAGCGGCGAAACCATGTAGCCGACCACGCGATCGAGGAAGCGCCGCGCCTGCTGCGCGTTGACACGATCGATGTCCAGCTCGCCCGGCTCGGAGAACGCTTCCTGAATCGCCTTCTTGGTGATTTCGTTGAACACCACGCGCTTGTAGCGGCTGTCATCACCACCGATGGCTTCGCGCAGGTGCCAGGCAATGGCTTCCCCCTCGCGATCCAAGTCGGTTGCGAGATAGATGGTGTCAGCATCCTTGGCGAGCCGGCGCAGCTCCTCGATGACCTTTTCCTTGCCAGGAAGGATCTCGTACTGGGCTTTCCAGCCGTGCTCGGGATCGACGCCCATACGCGAGACCAGCTGCTTGCGCGCTTTCTCTTTCGGCGAGAGCACCGGACCTTCGCCTGCAGCAGCCTTGCCGCGCTTGGCAGCAGGCTCTTTGCTGGCGCTAGCCGAACCGCTGGTGGGCAGGTCTCGGATATGGCCGATACTCGACTTCACCACGTATTGGTTACCCAGATACTTGTTGATGGTCTTGGCCTTAGCCGGGGATTCCACAATGACCAGCGATTTGCCCATGGATCAGAAAATTCCTGAATTCTAGAAGTGAAAGGCGGTTGGCGCCTGACGCGGCACCGCTATATATAGTTGATACAGGGTGAGGTCAAGCACAGGGTTCTGTGCGCACTCGCCTCAAACCTTGTCAAAAAGGCTCGGTTCGGCTTGCACCAAAGCAAAGCGTGGTACCTGCTCGCCGTCAACTTCGACGGACTCGACGAACATGCTCAACGGGCGCACCCAAAAGCCGTAATCGCCATACAGGGCTTGGTAGAAGACCACCTCTTCTTCGGTCTCGGAGTGCCGCGCAACACTGAATACGCGGTACTGCGGACCTTTGTAATGTTGGTAGAGCCCAGGTTGTATCGGCATGCTTCGGCCCTCACTGAAATTTTTTCAAAATAAAATAAAAAACCCAAAAAACAAAAACCGGGGCACTGGGCCCCGGCTTCCATCGACGAGACGCTTAAACGCGTTCGAAGACGGTGGAGATGCCTTGGCCGAGACCAATGCACATAGTGGCTACCCCGAAGGTGCCGCTATTCTGCTTCATAACATTGAGCAGGGTGCCGGAAATACGCGCACCGGAGCAACCGAACGGGTGACCCAGGGCGATCGCGCCGCCGTGCAGGTTAACCTTCTCGTTCATCTTGTCGAGAACTTTCAAATCTTTCAGCACTGGCAGGGCCTGTGCGGCGAAAGCTTCGTTGAGCTCGAAGAAGTCGATATCGTTGATGCCCAGGCCCGCGCGCTTCAGGGCTTTTTGGGTTGCCGGCACTGGACCATAGCCCATGATTGCCGGATCCACACCAGCCACTGCCATCGAACGGATCACCGCCATCGGCTGGATGCCAAGGTCCTGCGCACGCTGGGCCGACATCACGATCATGCACGAAGCACCATCAGTGATCTGCGACGAAGTACCGGCCGTCACGGTGCCGCCCTTTGGATTGAATGCCGGCTTGAGCGCCGCCAGACTTTCCAGGGTGGTTTCCGGACGAATGGTTTCATCGTAGTCGAACAGTTTCAGGAAGCCGTTCTCGTCGTAGCCCTGCATCGGGATGATTTCGTCTTTGAACTTGCCTTCCACAGTTGCCTTGTGGGCCAACTGGTGGGAACGCACGCCGAATGCATCCTGCTGCTCACGGGTGATGCCGTGCATCTTGCCGAGCATTTCCGCGGTCAGGCCCATCATGCCCGAGGCTTTCGCCGCGTACAGAGACATGTGCGGGTTCGGATCGACACCGTGCATCATGCTCACGTGGCCCATGTGCTCGACGCCGCCGACCACGAACACGTCGCCGTTACCGGTCATGATCGCTTGCGCAGCGGTGTGCAGCGCGCTCATCGACGAACCACACAGACGGCTGACGGTCTGGCCGGCCGAAGTGTGCGGGATCTGGGTCATCAGCGACGCCATGCGTGCGATGTTCCAGCCCTGCTCCAGGGTCTGGTTGACGCAGCCCCAAATCACGTCCTCGACTTCCGCCGGGTCGACCTTGGCATTGCGTTCCAGCAATTTGCTGATCAGGTGCGCCGACATGTCTTCGGCACGGGTGTTGCGGTGCATGCCGCCCTTGGAGCGGCCCATCGGAGTACGACCGAAGTCGACAATCACGACGTCTCTAGGATTCAAGCTCATAAGTTCACTCTCACTCTAGTTGGGGGCGCTTAACCGAAGAAGCTTTGGCCGTTCTTGGCCATTTCGCGCAGCTTCGCGGTCGGGTGGTACAGCGCGCCCAAATCAGCGTACTGGTCAGCCAGGGCAACGAACTCGGCCACACCGATCGAATCGATGTAGCGCAGCGCACCGCCACGGAATGGAGGGAAACCGATGCCGTAGACCAGACCCATGTCGGCCTCGGCAGCCGTTTCGACGATGCCGTCTTCCAGGCAACGCACGGTTTCCAGGCACAGCGGGATCATCATCCAGTTGATGATGTCTTCGTCCGTGACTTCGCGCTGCTCGTAAACGATCGGCTTGAGCACTTCCAGTACCGATGGATCGGCAACTTTCTTCTGCTTGCCTTTCTTGTCGGCCTCGTAGGCGTAGAAACCCTTGCCGTTCTTCTGGCCCAGGCGCTTGGCCTCGTAAAGCACATCGATAGCCGAACGACGGTCATCTTTCATGCGGTCCGGGAAACCCTCAGCCATCACGTCACGACCGTGGTGACCGGTGTCGATGCCGACCACGTCCATCAGGTACGCCGGGCCCATCGGCCAGCCGAACTTTTCCATGACCTTGTCGATGCGGACGAAGTCGACACCGGCGCTGACCAGCTTGGCGAAACCGCCGAAGTACGGGAACAGCACGCGGTTGACCAGGAAGCCCGGGCAGTCGTTGACGACGATCGGGTTCTTGCCCATTTTCTTGGCGTAGGCAACGGTGGTGGCAACGGCCAGCTCGCTGGACTTCTCACCACGAATCACTTCCACCAGCGGCATCATGTGCACCGGGTTGAAGAAGTGCATGCCAACGAAGTTTTCCGGACGCTTGAGGGCCTTGGCCAGCAGGCTGATGGAAATGGTCGAGGTGTTGGACGCGAGTATCGTGTCCTCTTTGACCTTGTCTTCGACTTCGGCCAGTACAGCTTGTTTGACCTTCGGGTTCTCGACCACGGCTTCGACAACCAGATCCACGTGACCGAAATCACCGTAGGACAGGGTCGGACGAATACCGTTGAGCACTTCAGCCATTTTCGCGGCGGTCATGCGGCCTTTATCAACGCGACCGACCAGCAGCTTGGCGGCTTCTGCCAGGCCCTGCTCGATGCCGTGTTCGTTGATGTCCTTCATCAGGATCGGCGTACCTTTGGAAGCCGACTGATAAGCGATACCGCCACCCATGATGCCAGCGCCGAGTACGGCGGCCTGCTTCACGTCTTTGGCGATTTCATCGTAGGCCTTGGCCTTTTTCTTCAGCTCCTGATCGTTCAGGAACAGACCGATCAGGCTCTGCGCGGCAGAGGTCTTGGCCAGTTTGACGAAACCGGCGGCTTCGACTTCCAGCGCCTTGTCGCGACCGAAGTTGGCGGCTTTCTGAATGGTCTTGATCGCTTCAACCGGCGCCGGGTAGTTCGGGCCAGCCTGACCGGCGACGAAACCTTTGGCGGTTTCGAAAGCCATCATCTGTTCAATGGCGTTCAACTTGAGTTTTTCAAGTTTCGGCTGACGCTTGGCCTTGAAATCGAACTCACCGGAGATGGCGCGCTTGATCAGTTCAAGGGCAGCTTCCTGCAGTTTCTCAGGCGCAACCACGGCGTCGACGGCGCTGACTTTCAACGCGTCTTCGGGACGGTTTTCCTTGCCGGCGGCAATCCACTCGATGGCGTTGTCGACGCCAATCAGGCGCGGCAGGCGGACCGTACCGCCGAAGCCCGGGTAGATGCCCAACTTGACTTCCGGCAGGCCGATCTTGGCCTTGGTGGACATGACGCGGTAATCAGCCGCCAGGCACATTTCCAGACCGCCGCCCAGCGCGATGCCATTGATGGCGGCTACGGTCGGTACGTTGAGGTCTTCGAAATCGCTGAAGATCTTGTTGGCTTCGAGATTGCCAGCAACCAGCTCGGCATCCGGCAGCTTGAAGTTCTCGACAAATTCGGTGATGTCGGCGCCGACGATGAACACGTCCTTGCCACTGCTGACGATCACGCCCTTGATCGAAGCATCTGCCTTGATGGTGTCAACGGCCTGACGCAGCTCGTTCAGGGTTAGACGGTTGAACTTGTTGACGGACTCACCCTTGAGGTCGAATTTCAATTCGACGATGCCACTTTCAAGAGCTTTAACCGTGATGGCTTTACCTTCGTAAATCATCAACTGATCTCCACGATATGGAAGCTGAACAGTACACGTCGGACGCAGGCGAATGGCTCGGCAGGACGCTTTTCCGTCGATGCTAACGCCAATCCACCCGGCACACCCGCCAACGCGATAGTCGGGATTCTGTAGGAGCGGTCAGTAAGACAAACGCTCAATTCATACGCCCGTTTGATTCGGGTACGTCACCTTCACGGAATTTCTGACAATTGTCAATCGCCCAAAATGCCGGTTGAAACGCGACTTTGCGGTCATTTCTGTAAGACAAGGAGAAGCAACACGCACCTGCATGCAGAGCCATTCATAGAATCAATAATTAGAAAATTCGCCCTAATACCTTCACGGCCTTGTTTAACAGGCTACGCTGGCGGGACTACCTGCAAACGTGCCGAGCTTGATCGGCCCGAAAGAATCACCGGCCTGCCTGGCCAATCCCGCCCGATGAATCATGTCGGGCTTTTTATTGCTCGTCTGCCGGACGCTTCGCACCGTTGCAGTGCGAAAAGTCCGAGCATCACGCCAGCGCTTTCAGTGTTGCGTCGATGGTCTGCAAAATCGAGGCATCGCCCTTTTCGCCCCAGTACAAGGCGATCATCTGTTTGTCGGCCTCGATTTTGAAAACGTTGCCTGGCAATTTTTCGAAATGATTGAGCAGCAACCGGTCTTCGCACACTTCCTGCCACTGATTGACCCAGACACCGGGTGTCTTCTGCCAATAAGTCCAGCACGCTGGTTGACTGCCGCGTCGGGGCCGGTGGTACTGCGCGCAAGGGTTGGGCGGCTCCTGGGAAAGCCAGTGCGGCCATTCCTGCGGCGCCAGTTGCATGGCCAGGCCGATGCGGCGAGCCTCCATGCGCAGGGCGATGCGACCGCTTTGCGCGCGCGAGGGGCGCAACCAGGCCAGCGGACTTAAAACCACCAGCAGGATTGACACCACTATCCAGACCGTCATATCTCTACTCCCGATTTTGATGAGCCCATTGCGTCACTTCGCAACCAATGCGCTTGAAACCAGCCATACTTACCAATATTGAACCTTCGGAGGAGCACCTCATGCCCTACCACCACATCCTGGTCGCTGTAGATCTGACTGAAGAGTGCGACCCTGTAATCCACCGCGCCCGCGAGCTGTCGGTGAGTAATGGCGCCAAGCTGTCACTGGTGCACATCGTTGAACCGATGGCCATGGCGTTCGGCGGCGACGTGCCAATGGACCTGTCACAACTGCAACAACAGCAGTTCGATCAGGCCAAGGAGCGCCTTGAAAAGCTGAAATCCAAATACACCGAGCTCGAAGGCGCCAACTGTCACCTGACCTATGGTCAGCCACGCCAGGAAATCCACCATTTCGCCAAGGAACAAACCTGCGACCTGATCGTGGTCGGCAGCCATGGCCGCCATGGTCTGGCGCTGCTGCTTGGCTCGACCGCGAATGACGTGCTGCACGGTGCGCCTTGCGATGTATTGGCGGTGCACCTGGTCAAACGCTGAAACACCGATCAATGTAGGAGTGAGCCTGCTCGCGATGGCGTTTTGTCAGGCGACGAAAGTGTCGAATATCAGGACGCTATCGCGAGCAGGCTCACTCCTACAGAGGTTCAGCGCTGACATATGAAAAGCCCGGCGCTCATCACTGAGCGCCGGGCTTTTTCACGTGCGCATCAATCAGGCATCCAGCTCGGCCCAACGTTCCACCAACGCATCCAGCTCAGCCTGCAATTGCTCCAGCGAGGCAATCACCTTGGCCGTCTCCGCCGGCGGACGCTGATAGAAACCGGCTTCAGCCATTTCAGCTTCCACCGCTGCGATCTGCTGTTCCTTGGCGTCGATGTCGCCCGGCAGGGCTTCCAGCTCACGCTGCAGCTTGTAGCTCAACTTCTTCTTCGCTGCCGGCGCAGCAGCGGCGGGCGTGGCGACTGGCGCGGGTTCAGCGCTCACCACCGCCGAGTTCAGGTCAGCCTTGCCCGACTTGCTCTCGGTCACGCCCAACAGTCGCGGCGAACCGCCCTGGCGGATCCAGTCCTGATAGCCGCCAACGTACTCACGGACCTTGCCTTCACCTTCGAAGACCAACGTACTGGTCACCACGTTATCGAGGAATGCCCGGTCGTGACTGACCATCAGCACGGTGCCGTTGAAGGTCAGCAGCACCTCTTCGAGCAGCTCGAGGGTTTCCACATCGAGGTCGTTGGTCGGTTCGTCGAGCACCAGCAGGTTGGCCGGCTTGCTGAACAGCTTGGCCAGCAGCAGCCGCGCCCGCTCACCACCCGACAGCGCCTTGACCGGCGTGCGGGCACGCTGCGGACTGAACAGGAAGTCACCGAGGTAGCTGAGTACGTGACGACTCTGGCCATCGATGTCGATAAAGTCGCGACCTTCGGCGACGTTATCGATCACGGTTTTTTCCAGATCCAGTTGGTGGCGCAACTGGTCGAAGTAGGCGACGTCGATCCGGGTGCCCTCTTCGACCTTGCCGCTGGTGGGTTGCAGACCGCTGAGCATCAGCTTCAACAGTGTGGTTTTGCCGGTACCGTTGGCGCCGAGCAGACCGATACGGTCGCCGCGCGTCAGCACCATCGAGAAATCCTTGATCAGGAACGGGCCACCCGGGTGCGCGAAGCTGACGTTCTCGAGCACCATCACTTGCTTGCCGGACTTGTCGGCAGTATCCAACTGAATGTTAGCCTTGCCAGTGCGCTCACGACGTTCGCTACGCTCGACGCGCAAGGCTTTCAAAGCGCGGACGCGGCCTTCGTTACGGGTCCGGCGCGCCTTGATGCCCTGACGGATCCAGACTTCTTCCTGGGCCAGTTTTTTGTCGAACAGCGCGTTGGCGGTTTCTTCCGCGGCCAGCGCCGCCTCCTTGTGGACGAGGAAACTGGCGTAGTCGCCGTTCCAGTCGATCAGACCGCCGCGGTCCAGTTCAAGGATGCGCGTGGCGAGGTTTTGCAGAAAGGAACGGTCGTGCGTGATGAACAGCACGGCGCCCTGGAAATCTTTCAGCGCTTCTTCGAGCCAGGCAATCGCACCGATGTCCAGGTGGTTGGTGGGCTCGTCGAGCAGCAGCAGATCCGGCTCGGAGACCAGCGCCTGCGCCAGCAGGACACGGCGACGCCAGCCGCCGGACAGTTCGGCGAGGGTTTTGTCGGCCGGCAATTGCAGGCGGCTCAGAGTGCTGTCGACCAGCGTTTGCAAGCGCCAGCCGTCACGGGCTTCGAGGTCGTGCTGGACGTGCATCAGCTTGTCCAGATCGGCATCGGTGACGATGTTCTGGCTCAGGTGATGGTATTCGGCAAGCAAGGCGCCCACGCCATCGAGGCCCTCGGCGACCACGTCGAATACCGTCCGCTCGTCGGCCACCGGCAACTCTTGCGGCAATTCGCCGATTTTCAGACCGGGGGCACGCCACACCGAGCCGTCATCGGGCTTCTGGTCGCCCTTGACCAGTTTCATCATGCTGGACTTGCCAGTGCCGTTGCGACCGATGATGCACACCCGCTCACCACGGGCGATCTGCCAGGACACCTTGTCCAACAACGGCATAGCGCCGAACGCAAGGGACACATCGCTGAATTTGAGCAGGGTCATGAGCTTCTCCAAAAACCGGGCGCGCATTCTACCTGACTTAGGGCTTCAACAGGCCGGCAATTTGTCTGTCGAAGCACTCTGCACAACATTTGTTGCGAACTTGTGCAGCGAGGCTTGCAAAGCTTTCGCCGCTTGCTGGCAAAAGGCTAAGCTACAGACAATTCAGTGCTGATCGAGGTCGGCACTTGTCATGATTTCTCTGCCCGGATGTCTCATGCGCAGTCGCCTTTTCAGTGTTTTGTCGTGTTTGCTACTTACCGCCGCTGCCGCTCAATCCGTCCAGGCGGTGGACCTGTCCACCCAACGCCAGTATTACGATGAAGCCAAGCGCGCTCTGGCCAAGGGCGATACCGGCCCGTATTTTCGCTATAGCCAGGCGCTGGCCGATTATCCGCTGGAGCCGTATCTGGCCTACGACGAACTGACCGCACGTCTGAAAACCGCGAGCAATGCGGAAATCGAGAAGTTCCTCGCCGAACATGGCGACCTGCCCCAGGCCAACTGGATGAAACTGCGCTGGTTGCGCTGGCTGGCCGACCGTGGCGACTGGGCAACCTTCGTCAAGTATTACGACCCGAAGCTCAATTTCACCGAACTCGACTGCCTCAACGCGCAGTATCAGATCAGCCATAACCAGAAGGCCGAGGGTTACGCCAATGCTGAAAAACTCTGGCTGACCGGTAAATCGCAACCGGCCGCCTGTGACGCCTTGTTCGGTATCTGGGCTGCCGACGGTCAGCTCACCGAACAGAAACGCTGGGAACGCACCAAACTCGCCGCCCAGGCGCGCAACTATCCGCTGGCCAACAGCCTGATCAACGGCCTGACCACCCTCGCCCCGCGCGGTCGTTTACTGGTTGACGTCGCGCAGAAACCCGAGCTGCTCAACCAACCCTCGCGTTTCACGCCGGCTGATGAGCCGATGTCCGACGTGGTCAGCCTCGGCCTGCGCCGCCTCGCCCGTCAGGACCCGGACAAGGCCATGGCCTTGCTCGACGGCTACGCCAGCAGCATGCATTTTTCCCGCGATGAAAAAGTCGCGATCGCCCGGGAAATCGGTCTGACCCTGGCCCGGCGTTTCGACAGCCGTGCGCTGGACGTGATGACCAAATATGACCCCGAGCTGCGTGACAACACCGTGTCGGAATGGCGCCTGCGCCTGTTGCTGCGCCTGGCTCGCTGGGACGACGCTTATGAACTGACCAAACGTCTTCCACAAGATCTGGCCACCACCAACCGCTGGCGCTACTGGCAGGCGCGCAGCCTGGAACTGGCACAGCCGCAGAACCCGCAAGTCCAGAGCCTGTACAAGAACCTTGCGCGGGAACGTGACTTCTACGGTTTCCTCGCGGCCGACCGCTCGCAATCGCCGTACTCGCTGAACAATAAGCCGCTGGTGCTCAGCCAGGCGCTGATCAACAAAGTCCGCAACACACCGGGGGTGCGCCGCGCCCTGGAATTCCACGCCCGCGGGCAGATCGTCGACGGCCGTCGCGAGTGGTATCACGTCAGCCGCCATTTCAATCGCGACGAAATGGTCGCCCAGGCCAAACTGGCCTATGACCTGAAGTGGTATTTCCCGGCGATCCGCACCATCAGCCAGGCGCAATATTGGGACGATCTGGATATCCGTTTCCCGATGGCCCACCGCGACACCCTGGTGCGTGAAGCCAAGGTCCGCGGCCTGCATTCGAGCTGGGTATTCGCCATCACGCGGCAGGAAAGCGCGTTCATGGACGACGCGCGCTCCGGCGTTGGCGCCAGCGGCCTGATGCAATTGATGCCCGCCACCGCCAAGGAAACCGCACGCAAGTTCAGCATCCCGCTGGCCTCACCGCAGCAAGTGCTCGATCCGGACAAGAATATTCAACTGGGCGCCGCCTACCTGAGCCAGGTGCACAGCCAGTTCAACGGCAACCGGGTTCTTGCCTCCGCCGCCTACAACGCCGGCCCGGGCCGCGTACGTCAGTGGCTGCGCGGCGCCGATCATTTGAGCTTCGACGTGTGGGTGGAAAGCATCCCGTTCGACGAAACCCGCCAGTACGTGCAGAACGTGCTGTCGTACTCGGTGATCTACGGCCAGAAGCTCAACTCGCCACAGCCACTGGTGGATTGGCATGAGCGGTATTTTGATGATCAGTAATCGGTAATACCGGTTACGTAGGAGCTGCCGAAGGCTCAGGACGCGATCGAACGATCTTGCTACACAGAAAATGCCCGCATCTGAATGTGGGCATTTTTTTGAGCGCTGTAAATCTATCGTAGCGCCTGCATCATCTTGAGCTTGCCGGCTTCGGTGAGCAGGTATTTCTGAACGGGACTGTTCGGACTCTGAGGGTCCGTCATTTGTACGAATCCCGCCGCCAGCGCGGATTTAAGGTAGTTGGATCTGAATGTCGCTTTATGTGTAAGGCCCAACTCACCCATTAGCTCGCTGGTTCTCAGCGCCCGGTTTTCCAATGCTTGCAACAGCTTCTTTACTGGGTCGGTTACTGGGTCGGTCGCTTGCTCACTTTCGACCGCCTCGCGCAGTGCAAGGCTCAACGCGTGGAGCATGTATTCAACAAACGGCGTTGATTCTGCCATCCGATCTGCCGTCGAAAGCGCAGCGTAATAAGCGTCCTGTTGATCCCGGATAACCGCCTCAACTGGCAAATAGGCAAGCACGGGGCGCCACTGGCTGAGAATCAGAGCTTGCCAGAGACGCCCCATTCTCCCATTCCCATCAGCAAAGGGATGAATAAACTCGAATTCGTAATGGAAGACACAACTGATGATCAGCGGATGCCAATCAGATGAGCCAAGCCATGCCAAGAGGTCATCGATCAGATGCGCAATCCGGCTCGGTGGCGGCGCCATATGCAACAGTTGATCGCCTCGGTAGATGCCCACGCCTGTACGGCGCAGTTGCCCACAATCCTCGATCAAACCATGCATCAATAACTCATGGGCGCGCATAAGATCGGGTTTGCTTCCCGGGTTCCAACTCGGCATCGACTCATACGCCGCAAAAGCGTTGTGAACTTCCTGTATCTCTTTGGGCAACCCCAGGACTCGACGCCCGGCAATGACCGCAGTGACCTGCTCAACGCTCAACGTATTGTTTTCGATAGCCAGCGAAGCCTGAATCGTACGGATTCGATTGCTTCGACGCAGCTGAGGCGTCTGCCGGCTATCGTCCACAGCCAGGAGTTGACCTATCTGTTCGCTGATTTCAGCGATCAGCGTAACCATTCGTGCAGTCAGGGTCAGCGGCGGCTGGTAACGACTCATATCCTCATCCCGACAATTCATGCAGTTCGCCATGATGCCCGATGTGGGCGCAAGGCATCAGTCCTGTTTAGTCGTCTCAATTGCCATCATTGAATTGCAACGCCGCCAGCCGCGCATACAGCGGATTGCTCGCGATCAATTCCTGATGTGTCCCGACGGCCACCAGCCTGCCCTGGTCCATCACCGCGATCCGATCGGCGTTTTTCACCGTGGCCAAGCGGTGGGCAATCACCAGCGTGGTGCGATTTTGCATCAGCGTTGGCAGGGCCTGCTGGATCAAATGCTCGCTTTGCGCGTCGAGAGCACTGGTGGCTTCGTCGAGCAGCAGAATCGGCGCGTCCACCAGCAGCGCGCGGGCGATGGCCAGGCGCTGGCGCTGACCGCCGGACAGGCCGAGGCCACCGTCGCCCAGATGGGTCTGATAACCGTCGGGCATTTGTTCAATGAAGTCGTGCGCGTGGGCGATTCGTGCGGCTTCCTTGACCTGCGCAAGCGTGGCCGTCGGGCAACCGTAGCGAATGTTCTCCTCCACACTGCCGAAAAACAGCGCAGGCGTTTGCGAGACCAGGGCAAAACAACGGCGCAGATCCAGTGGATCGAGACGGGTCAGCGGCACGCCATCGAGCAGAATCTGGCCCTCGCGCGGATCGTAAAAGCGCAACAACAAATCGTAAACCGTGGACTTGCCCGCGCCGGACGGCCCGACCAAAGCGAGGGTTTCGCCCGCCTTCACCGTCAGATCCAAGCCATCGACCGCATAGCTTTCTGGGCGCGACGGGTAGGAAAAACGCACGTCGCGAAGCTCAAGTTCACCTCTGACCCGCGGCGGCAACGTCACCAGACCGGTCGTTGGCGGCTGGATGATATTTTCCGAACGCAGCAGTTCGGCGATACGTTCAGCCGCGCCCGCGGCGCGTTGCAGTTCGCCGATGACTTCGCTCAAGGTGCCGAACGCGCTGCCAACGATCAGGCTGTAGAAAACGAACGCCGCCAGCTCACCGGCCGAGATCCGCCCGGCCATCACATCCATGCCGCCGACCCACAACATCACGGCCACAGCGCCGAGCACCAGCACAATCACCAGCGTGATCAGCCATGCCCGCTGGAAGATGCGTTTGCGCGCGGTCTCGAACGCCTGCTCGACGGTTGCGGCAAAACGCTGCTCATCCTGCACCTGATGGTTATAGGCCTGCACGGTTTTGATCTGGCCGAGGGTTTCGGACACGTAGCTGCCTATGTCGGCGATGCGGTCCTGGCTTTGCCGCGACAGATTACGCACGCGTCGGCCGAAGATCAGGATGGGCGCAATCACCAGCGGCAACGCAATCACGACGATGCTGGTGAGTTTCGGATTGGTGATGAACAGCAGCACCACGCCGCCGATGACCATCAACAGGTTGCGCAGAAACAATGACAGCGACGAGCCGATCACCGATTGCAGCAGCGTTGTGTCGGCGGTCAGTCGCGACTGGATCTCCGAGCTGCGGTTGTCCTCATAGAACCCCGGATGCAAATACACCAAATGATTGAACACTTGGCGGCGGATGTCGGCGACTACCCGCTCGCCGATCCAGGACACCAGATAGAAACGGGCGAAGGTGCCCACCGCCAGTGCAAACACCAGCAACATGAAAATCCCGATGGACTGATTGAGCAGGTGCGGCGATCGAGTCATGAAGCCCTGATCGACCAATAGCTTGATGCCCTGCCCCATCGACAAGGTAATGCCGGCAGTGGCGATCAGTGCCAGCAGCGCGCCAAAGGCCTGCCAGCGATACGGCAGGAGAAAATGACTGGTCAGGCGCAGGGCGCGCCGGTGCCGGGAAGAAAGCATGGAGATCATGGAATTCACGTCTGCGCTGATGAATAGGGCCAGCCTGATGACTCAGATGGGGGGGAACTCTGTAAATCACAATGAGTCAGGTTAAATATGCCCGTGATGTCCGGATGCTAGAAACGATTGGTCTAAGGCTCCGGTTGAGGCCGGCCGACATTTCTGTTTGAGTAGAGATGCCGCCGACCGACAGACCGCAGGGAGTTGTCATCGCCTGGTCACGCGGCGGTTTTACCCTAGGCACGCAACCTGATGAGGAGACAGGCCATGTCCTTGCAACACAGCAGCGAAGACAAGATTCAAGTGATACGCACCCAGCCCGACCAGTCTCTGGGTTGCTCGATTATTGATGAGCAGGGCCGCGAAGTACCGATCACCGAAAACATGATTCAGGACGCTTGTCGCGAACTGGAGAAGCGATTGGTCAAGCCTGCCGAACAAGAGTGATATAGCCACCGTCTTCCTGACCCGGCCCTGCTTGGCCGGGTTTTTTCTGCCTGCAATTCAGGATCGGTGGTATGGCTTTCGCGAGCAGGCTCGGTTTCTAGGCAGCCACCGCCCCCAGCGCCGACACGATCTGCCGCAACGCCGGCGAAGCCCCTTCAATCCGCACCTTCAGCCCTTCGATTTCGCGTCGCACCGGATACTGTTTACGCAACACATCAAATGCCGCACGTTGCTCAGCGACATTGCCTGCCAGACTGCGACGAAAATCCGCGTCGTCACGGCGCGGGTCATACACGCCACGGCACAACATCGCCAGCGCCCATGCAGGGTCGCTGTCGCCGTGCAGGGAAACTTCCGACAACCACGGTGCCGGCAGCAGGTCACTGAGCTGGATACTGGCGGGCTGGCCAGTGAACGTGCAGTAGGCCTGATAGATCTGTGCGGTGCCGCGCTGCTTGCCGTCGAGGCTGTATCCGGCAATGTGCGGCGTCGCCAATACACAGAGCTCGGCTAGCGCAGCATCGACTTCGGGCTCTTTTTCCCAGACGTCGAGCACCGCTTGCAGGTCTTCACGCTCCAGCAGCACCTCACGCAGCGCCGCATTATCGACAACAGGGCCGCGCGCGGCGTTGATCAGCCAGGCACCTTGCTTGAGTTGCTGTAAACGCGGCTGATCGAACAGATGCCAGGTCGCATCGAAGCCGGTGCGCGTCAGTGGCGTATGCAGGCTGATCACGTCGCACTGTTCGATGATCTGCTCGATACTGACGTAATCGCCGCCCTCGACGGCCTGACGCGGTGGATCGCAGACCTTGACGTTCCAACCGAGCCCCTTCAAGACCTTGATCAAGCGACCGCCGACTTCACCGGCACCGACGACACCGTACGTACGCTGGGACAGATCGGCGCCTTCGATCTCGGCCAGCGTCATAAGACTGCCCAGTACGTAATCGACGACGCCACGGGCATTGCAGCCCGGCGCGCTCGACCAGGTAATACCGGCCTCATTGAAGTAATCAAGATCCAGATGGTCGGTGCCGATGGTGCAGGTGCCGACAAAGCGCACCTTGCTGCCCTCGAGCAGCGTACGGCTGACGTTGGTCACCGAACGCACCAGCAATACATCGGCCTGCTCCACCGTCGCGCGATCAATGGAACGGCCCGGCACGCGGCGGATTTCGCCGAAACCGGCAAAAAAATCATCGAGCAGCGGAATATTTTCGTCGGCAACAATCAGCATGGCGGGCTCCTTGGGCGGATCGGCAGTTTAGGTGCAGACGCGTCGATCAGCCAGCAGGGTTTACGCTTACAAATCCGCAACAGAGGATTTTTCCTGACCAAGGCGTCAGCGGCGTAGAATGCGGCGCCTTGCGCATCAACCTCTGTGGACGCTTTGCCTGTGAATTCCGTACCTGACCAACCCGCCGCCGTTTCCCTGACCCGCCCTGCGCGGGTTCGCCTGGAGTTCAAGAACCTGCTCGCCCTGGCGGTGCCGATCATCATCGCGCAACTGGCGACCACGGCCATGGGCTTTGTCGATGCGGTGATGGCCGGACGCGTCGGGCCCAAGGACCTGGCAGCCGTGGCGCTGGGCAATTCGATCTGGGTGCCGGTCTTTCTGTTGATGACCGGGACGTTGCTGGCGACGACGCCAAAAGTCGCCCAGCGTTTCGGCGCTGGCAAGCACAGCGAGATTGGTCCGATCGTGCGGCAGGCGTTGTGGCTGGCGCTGGTGGTGGGCTTGATTGCAACCGCGATGCTGCTTGCCGCCGAACCGATTTTGCACTTGATGAAAGTAGACCCCGAGTTGATCGGCCCGTGCATGCAGTACCTGCACGGGATCGCTAGCGGGCTACCGGCGGTGGCGTTCTACCATGTGCTGCGCTGCACCAGCGACGGCATCGGCCGGACCCGCCCGGCCATGGTACTGGGCCTTTGCGGTCTGGCGCTGAACATCCCGTTGAATTACATCTTCATTTACGGCCATTTCGGCGTGCCGGCGATGGGCGGTGTCGGCTGCGGCTGGGCCACGGCTATCGTAATGTGGGTGATGGCGCTGGGCCTGGCCGGTTACGAGCGTTGGGCGCCGGCTTATCGCTCAAGCGAGCTGTTCAGCCGCTTCGACTGGCCGCAGTGGCCGGTGATCAAGCGTCTGCTGTCGATTGGCTTGCCGATCGGCATTGCGGTGTTTGCCGAGTCGAGTATCTTCGCCGTGATCGCGCTGTTGATCGGCAGCCTCGGTGCCACGGTAGTGGCCGGGCATCAGATTGCGCTGAACGTCAGTTCGCTGGTGTTCATGATCCCTTACTCGCTGGGCATGGCCGTTACCGTGCGCGTCGGCCAGGCGTTGGGCCGTGAAGAACCGCGCGAGGCGCGTTTTGCCGCCGGCGTCGGCATGGGCACGGCACTGGCCTACGCCTGCCTGTCGGCCAGCCTGATGCTGTTGCTGCGCGAACCGATTGCGGCGATCTATACCGCTGACCCGACGGTGATTCACATCGCGGCGATGCTGATTGTGTATTCGGCACTGTTTCAGTTTTCCGACGCCATCCAGGTCACCGCGGCCGGCGCCCTGCGCGGGTATCAGGACACGCGTGTCACCATGATCCTGACCTTGTTCGCTTATTGGGGCATTGGCTTGCCGGTGGGTTACGCACTGGGCCTGACCGACTGGCTCGGCGAGCCACGCGGTCCGAGCGGTTTGTGGCAGGGTCTGATCGTCGGCTTGAGTTGCGCGGCCCTGATGCTGTCGATCCGCCTGACGCGCAGTGCGCGCAAGCGGATCCGGATCAGTCGTTCGGCGGGTTGAAGACTTTACTCAGAACGAAAAAATGTGGGAGCGGGCTTGCTCACGAATGCGGTTTGTCAATCACTGTTGATGTCGACTGACAGATCGCTTTCGCGAGCAAGCTCGCTCCCACATTGGTTTTAGGCGTAGCGGCAATTACGCGTCCTTCTTGCGGATCCAGTACAGATAAGTACCGGCCTCTTCTTGCTGGCTGACCAGTTCATGGTCGAGGAACACGCAAAACTTGGGAATATCGCGCTTGGTCGAAGGGTCGGTGGCGATCACTTTGAGCAGGCCACCGGGCACCAGATCGCGGATGTGCTGATGCAGCATCATCACCGGTTCCGGGCAATTGAGGCCGGTGGCGTCGAGCGTGCCGTCGACCGGGGTATCGATCATTTCACTCATGATTTACTCCAAAAACTGGCCGGCATTGTCGCGCATTGCCGGGGGAGTCGTCTAACCCCTGTGGGAGCGAGCCTGCTCGCGAATGCGGTGTTTCATCCAGCATTGATGTCGGCTGATAAGACGCCTTCGCGAGCAGGCTCGCTCCTACAAGGGTTTGCGCTGTTTCAGCGGGATTTCGGTTTTTTCGTGTCATGCCGACGCAAATGGCAGGTCACTTCCTCGCGGTCGTGATAAAGCTGTTTGCAGCCGATATCGACTTTGATCCCACGCGCCTTGAAACCATCGGCGATGCGTTCAAGCAGACGCTTCACTTCAGCGTACCGCTGCTTCATCGGCAATTTCAGGTTTACCACTGCCTCGCGGCAATGCCCCTCACCGATCCACTCTTCGAGCATCGCGGCGTTACGCGCCGGTTTCTCGACGATGTCGCAGACCATCCAGTCCACCGGTTGCTTGGGCTTGAAGGTAAAACCGTCGGCCATCAAATGCTGCACCAACCCGGTGTCCATCAGGCTTTCGGCCATCGGACCGTTGTCGATGGCGGTGACCAGCATGCCGCGGTTGACCAGTTGCCAGGTCCAGCCGCCCGGTGCGGCGCCGAGGTCGACACCGGTCATGTCGCTGTGCAGGCGATCGTCCCATTGATCGCGCGGAATGAAGTGATGCCAGGCCTCTTCCAGCTTCAACGTCGAACGGCTCGGAGCCTCACGGGGAAACTTCAGGCGCGGAATGCCCATTGGCCACATCGCCGAGTTGCCAGCATCGGCCATGCCGAGAAACACTTCGCGACCGCTTTTGAAAGTCAGCAACAGACGCGGCTTGCTGGCGTCCTCGATCAGCTTGCCGGCGGCGGTCAACGCCTTTCGTAGCGGACCTTCAAATTTCTTGCAGAAGTTCGACAGTTCCTTGCCGTCGTTGGTGTCGACAACTTCCAGCCACAAGCTGCCAAACACCGGGAAGTCGGCCATGTGCGCGAGGATCACGCTGATGCGATCGTTTTCCGGCAAATCAATGAAGAAGCCGCGCGCCCACTGGCGCGGGAAGATCAGCTCGGCAAAACGCTGGCCGCGCATCAGACGTTCGGCGCCGTCTGCTTCGGTGCAGACGAACTCGGCGCACGCGGCGGCCGTTTTGGCCTTGGCGTAGCCGGCCACGTTGAGCCGGGCGGCGAGGTCGGAAATCTCCGAGCAGACTTCGCCCTCGAAGCCGGGCCGGCAATGCATGAATAGGGTGTTCATTCTTACTCCTGGGCAGCGGACGATGATTCGGCCCCTGCGCGATGCTCAAGCCTTGCGTTGCCGCAACGCCTGTCACGAAAACCGGCGCATGATAGCTGAAGTCGGAACCATGGTTGCGCCCATAGAGTCCAGTTATTAGCCAGCTACTCAAAACAGGGCTAGGTTTAAGGCTCTGTCCGTCCCCTCAATCCGTAGCCGTGCGGATTCAAAGGAGTGATCGTAATGCCGTCCCTCGATAGCCTGAATGCTCTCAAAACGTTGATAGTCGATGACAAGACCTACCATTATTTCAGCCTGCCGGACGCCGCCAAGACCTTGGGCGACCTCGACAAGCTGCCGATGTCGCTGAAAGTCCTGCTGGAAAACCTGCTGCGCTGGGAAGATGAAAAAACCGTCACCGGCGCCGACCTCAGGGCGCTGGCGGCCTGGCTCAAGGAGCGCCGCTCCGACCGGGAAATCCAGTACCGCCCGGCCCGCGTATTGATGCAGGATTTTACCGGTGTCCCCGCCGTGGTCGACCTCGCCGCGATGCGCGCGGCGATGGCCAAGGCCGGCGGCGACCCGCAGCGGATCAATCCATTGTCGCCGGTGGATCTGGTGATCGACCACTCGGTAATGGTCGATAAATTTGCCAGCGCCAGCGCCTTCGAAGAGAACGTCGACATCGAAATGCAGCGCAACGGCGAGCGTTACGCCTTTTTGCGCTGGGGCCAGAGCGCGTTCGATAACTTCAGCGTGGTACCGCCGGGCACCGGCATCTGCCACCAGGTCAACCTCGAATACCTCGGCCGCACGGTATGGACCAAAGATGAAGACGGCCGCACCTACGCCTTCCCCGACACGCTGGTCGGCACCGACTCGCACACCACCATGATCAACGGCCTCGGCGTACTCGGCTGGGGTGTCGGCGGGATCGAGGCGGAAGCGGCAATGCTCGGGCAACCCGTGTCGATGCTGATTCCGGAAGTGATCGGCTTCAAACTGACCGGCAAACTCAAGGAAGGCATCACCGCCACCGACCTGGTGTTGACGGTGACGCAGATGTTGCGCAAGAAAGGCGTGGTCGGCAAATTCGTCGAGTTTTATGGCGACGGCCTCGCCGACTTGCCGCTGGCCGATCGCGCGACCATCGCCAACATGGCCCCGGAATATGGTGCGACCTGCGGTTTCTTCCCGGTCGATGATGTGACACTGGACTACCTGCGCCTGTCCGGCCGTCCGGCCGAAGTGGTGAAACTGGTCGAGGCATACACCAAGGCTCAGGGCCTGTGGCGCCTGCCGGGCCAGGAACCTGTATTCACTGACAGCCTGGCGCTGGACATGGGCAGCGTCGAAGCCAGCCTGGCCGGACCGAAACGCCCACAGGATCGCGTCTCGCTGCCGAATGTCGCCCAGGCGTTCAGCGATTTTCTCGACCTGCAATTCAAGCCCACCAGCAAGGAAGAAGGACGCCTGGAAAGCGAAGGCGGTGGTGGCGTCGCAGTGGGCAATGCCGATCTGGTCGGCGAAGCCGAATATGAATACGAAGGCCGCACCTATCGCTTGAAAAACGGCGCGGTGGTGATCGCAGCAATCACCTCCTGCACTAACACGTCCAACCCCAGCGTGATGATGGCCGCCGGGCTGCTGGCGAAAAAAGCCGTGGAAAAAGGCCTGACCCGCAAACCCTGGGTAAAGAGTTCGCTGGCACCGGGCTCGAAAGTCGTTACGGATTACTACAAAGCTGCCGGGCTGACGCAGTATCTCGACCAGTTGGGCTTCTCGCTGGTCGGTTATGGCTGCACCACTTGCATCGGCAACTCCGGGCCGCTGCCGGAACCGATCGAAAAAGCCATCCAGAAAGCCGATCTTACCGTGGCGTCGGTGTTGTCCGGCAACCGCAACTTTGAAGGACGGGTGCATCCGCTGGTGAAAACCAACTGGCTGGCCTCGCCGCCACTGGTGGTTGCCTATGCCTTGGCCGGCAGCGTACGCAGCGACATCAGCAGCGAGCCGTTGGGCCATGACCCGCAAGGCAATCCTGTGTATCTGCGCGATATCTGGCCGAGCAGCCAAGAGATCGCCGACGCGGTAAATCAGGTCAACACGGCGATGTTTCATAAGGAATACGCCGAAGTCTTCGCCGGGGACGAACAGTGGCAAGCCATCGCGGTGCCGCAAGCGGCGACTTATGTCTGGCAGGGCGACTCGACTTATATCCAGCATCCGCCGTTCTTTGACGACATTTCCGGCCCGCTGCCACAGATCGAAGACGTCAAAGGTGCTCGCGTGTTGGCCCTGCTCGGTGACTCGGTGACCACCGACCACATCTCCCCCGCCGGCAATATCAAGGCCGACAGTCCCGCCGGCCGGTACTTGCGGGAAAAAGGCGTCGAGCCGCGGGACTTCAACTCCTACGGTTCACGTCGTGGCAACCACGAAGTGATGATGCGCGGCACCTTCGCCAACATCCGTATCCGCAATGAAATGCTCGGTGGCGAGGAAGGTGGCAACACGATCTACATGCCCACCGGGGAAAAAATGGCGATCTATGACGCCGCCATGAAATATCAGGCTTCGGGCACGCCACTGGTGGTGATTGCCGGGCAGGAATATGGCACCGGTTCGAGCCGGGACTGGGCGGCCAAGGGCACCAATCTGCTCGGTGTCAAAGCGGTCATCGCCGAGAGCTTCGAACGGATTCACCGTTCCAACCTCGTGGGCATGGGCGTACTGCCGCTGCAGTTCAAGCTCGATCAGAACCGCAAGAGCCTCAACCTGACCGGCAAGGAGACCTTCGAAATTCAGGGCCTGAGTGGTGTCGAGTTGACGCCGCGGATGAACCTGCCGCTGGTCATCACTCGTGAGGATGGACGTCAGGAGAGGATCGAGGTGCTGTGCCGGATCGATACGTTAAATGAGGTGGAGTACTTCAAGGCGGGCGGGATCTTGCACTATGTCCTGCGCCAGCTGATTGCCTCCTGATTGACCCTGTATCGTGGTGGGGGAATATATCCCCCACCACAACCTCACACGCCACCGTTGCAGATGTTTTTCTGCAGGCGAAAAAAAACCCGCCGAAGCGGGTTTTTCCCAAGACCATTATCGACTCCCTGTCGGCAGCGATCCTTGCAATGGTCGATCGTCCTTGATCCTGAAACACTCCCTGTGTCTCAGTTGATGTGTGTAGATTACGCAGTGGATCCAATCAGCAATAGTCGTAAAAGCTACCAGCGCGTGTAAGACATTCGCTATAAGACGACTTCCGAAAAACCTTAGACCTGTCAGGCACTGCCGCTTTCCCGCGTCTTCGCCGCCTCGGCAAGGAACTGTTCAAGCCGGCTCAACTGCTCTTCCCAACCCCGACTGTCCATGTAATACGCTTCTTTCTGGCGAATATCGGGAATATGGGCAAAACCGGACTCGGAGACCTTGAGCAGGGTGCCGTTTTCGTAATCTTGCAATTCGAATTTGACCAGCGTCGTCGGTTCCTGGGAATAATCGATCTTGGGATTCACCGCATACGGATGCCAACGAAACGAGAACAACTGCTGCGGCTCGACCCGCTCGATCAGCACATTCCACAAGACGTGTTCATAACCTGGGTAGGTGACCTGCCCCTGCGTCCATTCCCCGGCAATAAACCGCCTGCCCTCCAGCGCCACGCCAAACCACTGGCCGAACGCCTCGGCATCGACCAAAGCGCGCCAGACGTACGAGCGCGGCGCCTTGAGCGTGATTTTGCGTTCGAAACTGTTAGGTACTGGTTTCATACGTCACCTCCTGTTCTGAACACTAGGCTTGTATGACCACATGTCCAATCTGAAGTTGTATCAAACCCGTGCAGCCACCGTATCAGTCAGGAAAAATAAGGCGCATTTGCCGCCCCGACAACTGGCTACGATTGGCTGATACGGCTGTCGCCGGTGGTGTGGTTTTACTACTCGGACACCCGATAGATACCAGCGTCTCGACTGCGTCGACTGAGTAAGCGCGACGCAATCGCTACACTGTTCGGCACTTACCTTCGAAACAGCGAGAATTGCCCATGTCCCCCCGTTTACTCTTGGCCCTGTCGCCCTTCCTGTTCGTACCGTTCGCCCAGTCTGCCGTCGACTGCGCCAATGCCAGCGATCAGGCAACGATGAATCAGTGTGCCGGTCAGGCGTACAAAGCAGTGGATAAAGAGCTGAACACGGTGTATCAACAGATCACCGGGCGCTTGAAGAACAATCCGGACAGCAAAAAAATGCTGATCACTGCGCAACGGGCCTGGATCGGGTTTCGTGATGCCGAATGCCAGTTTTCGGCGTCCGGCGTGGCGGGCGGTAGCGTTTATCCATTGGTTTACAGCCAATGCCTCACCGCCGTGACCAAGGCACGGGTAGAGGCGCTGAAGCCGTATTTGCAGTGCGAGGAAGGCGACCTGAGCTGCCCGGTGCCAGGAGCCTGATTCGCGGCCAGGTATTTAGCAAGAGCTTCACAGCACCCGCTCAGCTTGCGTGAGCCAGTGCTGTGAAGCCGTCACGGTCAAACGTGCGGGTCACCCGGCGCTTTGCTTGGCGCGGCGTATTGCGGCTTGAGATGGCCGTCCTGGTCGAGTAACCAGGCGTCCATGATCTGCCGCACCACCGGGCCCGCGACCCGACCACCGGCCTCGCCGTTTTCGATCATCACCGAAATCGCGATCTTCGGATGCTCCGCCGGTGCGAAGCCGACGAACAAGGCATTGTCGCGGTGGCGCTCGAGGGTTTTCTCACGGTTGTAGCGCTCGCCCTGCTTGATCGCCACCACTTGCGCCGTACCACTCTTGCCGGCGATGCGGTATTGCGCACCGGCCGCGGCCGCACGGGCGATGCCCCGGGCGTCGTGCATGACCATCTGCATGCCATGGTTGACCTGCTCCCAGTCGCGCGGATCCTTGAGCAGGATATTCGGCATAGGGTGTTCGTCGACCGGTGCGACGCCATCGACGGTTTTGGCCAGATGCGGTCGGTTCCACACGCCTTTATTGGCGATCAACGCGGTCGCTTGCGCCAATTGCAGCGGCGTGACCTGCATATAGCCCTGACCAATGCCGAGGATCACGGTTTCGCCGGGATACCACGCCTGACGGCGCGTGGCGCGCTTCCAGGCTTGAGATGGCATCAGGCCCGGCGATTCCTCAAACATGTCCAGCGAGACTTTCTCGCCCAGGCCGAACATCGCCATGTAGTCGTGCAGACGATCGATGCCCAGCTTGTGCGCCAAATCGTAAAAGTAGGTGTCATTGGAGCGCATGATCGCCGCGTCCATGTCTACCCAGCCGTCACCGCTGTGGTTCCAGTTGCGGTACTTGTGATCGAAGTCCGGCAGTTGGTAATAACCTGGGTCGAAAACACGGGTCTGCGGCGTGACGACGCCGGCATCGAGACCGGCGATTGCGACTTCCGGCTTGATGGTCGAACCCGGGGCGTAAAGTCCGCGCAACACACGGTTGAACAATGGCCGGTCGATGGAATCTCGCAGCGCCGAATATTCCTTGGAACTGATGCCGGTGACAAACAGGTTCGGGTCGAAACTCGGGTTGCTGACCATCGCCAGCACTTCGCCGGTCGCTGGATCAAGCGCAACCACCGAGCCTCGACGATCCCCCAGCGCGGCTTCTGCGGCCTGCTGCAACTTGACGTCGAGGCTCAACACGATGTTTTTGCCCGGTATCGGATCGGTGTGTTTAAGCACACGCAGCACCCGGCCCTGAGCATTGGTTTCGACTTCTTCGTAACCGACGTGACCGTGCAGTTGCGCCTCGTAGAAGCGCTCGACCCCGGTTTTGCCGATGGATTGAGTACCTCGATATTCAACCGGATCGAGCACCTTGGACTCTTTTTCATTGATACGGCCGACGTAGCCGATCGAATGGGCGAAATGCGCACCGAGAGGATAATGACGAACGAACTGCGGCTCGACATCCAAGCCCGGCAAGCGGAACTCATTGACCGCGAGAACGGCAATCTGCTCTTCCGTCAGTTCATAAAACAGTGTCACTGGCGTAAACGGGTGACGGGACTGCTTCATGGCTTTATCGAATACCGTACGGTCTTCGGCAGGCAGATGAAGAAGGTTGATGACCTCGTCCAGCTCCCGATTGACATCAGTGGCGCGCTCGCGGGTGATGGTCAGGTTGAAGCTGGGACGGTTATCGGCGAGCAGGACACCGTTGCGGTCGTAGATCAGGCCCCGTGTCGGCGGGATCGGCAAGACATGCACGCGGTTGTTTTCAGAGATCGTCGAGTGGTAGTCGAATTCCACCACTTGCAGGATGTACAACCGTACCACCAAGGCACAGCTGACGGCGAAGACAAACAGGGCGCAGGCGATCAACCGTTTGTTGACCAGGCGCGTTTCTTTTTCATGATCCTTGATCGGGATAGGTTCAGGCATTTCTACAGCAACTCTTTGACATAATTGAGTGCCGATCCATGGGCATGGCATCAGTCCGTTAAAAAACGAGCTGCACCATACCAAAAACTGCGCGGTGACTTCAGAAGGATTTTCCCGACGGCAGCGCTTGCGAAGGTAGCGTTTCGCCGGGATAGCAAAACTTTCTCGCAGGCAAAACAAAACCCCAACTGCTTTCGCAATTGGGGTTTCGGAATTTAATCTTGACGATGACCTACTCTCACATGGGGAAACCCCACACTACCATCGGCGATGCATCGTTTCACTGCTGAGTTCGGGATGGGATCAGGTGGTTCCAACGCTCTATGGTCGTCAAGAAATTCGGGTACCGAATCGTGGCCAGATGGCCGCGCTTCAGCAAATTGGGTATGTGACAGCTTTCGGTGTTTTCGTGAGATTCAAACTTTCGGTTCGTTTCGTCTTCACACACCGCAATCTGGTGCTCTTTCGCTTTTCAGCTCGAAGCAAGCAAATTGCTTGGGTGTTATATGGTCAAGCCTCACGGGCAATTAGTATTGGTTAGCTCAACGCCTCACAGCGCTTACACACCCAACCTATCAACGTCGTAGTCTTCGACGGCCCTTCAGGGAACTCAAGGTTCCAGTGAGATCTCATCTTGAGGCAAGTTTCCCGCTTAGATGCTTTCAGCGGTTATCTTTCCCGAACATAGCTACCCGGCAATGCCACTGGCGTGACAACCGGAACACCAGAGGTTCGTCCACTCCGGTCCTCTCGTACTAGGAGCAGCCCCTCTCAAATCTCAAACGTCCACGGCAGATAGGGACCGAACTGTCTCACGACGTTCTAAACCCAGCTCGCGTACCACTTTAAATGGCGAACAGCCATACCCTTGGGACCGGCTTCAGCCCCAGGATGTGATGAGCCGACATCGAGGTGCCAAACACCGCCGTCGATATGAACTCTTGGGCGGTATCAGCCTGTTATCCCCGGAGTACCTTTTATCCGTTGAGCGATGGCCCTTCCATACAGAACCACCGGATCACTAAGACCTACTTTCGTACCTGCTCGACGTGTCTGTCTCGCAGTCAAGCGCGCTTTTGCCTTTATACTCTACGACCGATTTCCGACCGGTCTGAGCGCACCTTCGTACTCCTCCGTTACTCTTTAGGAGGAGACCGCCCCAGTCAAACTACCCACCATACACTGTCCTCGATCCGGATAACGGACCTGAGTTAGAACCTCAAAGTTGCCAGGGTGGTATTTCAAGGATGGCTCCACGCGAACTGGCGTCCACGCTTCAAAGCCTCCCACCTATCCTACACAAGCAAATTCAAAGTCCAGTGCAAAGCTATAGTAAAGGTTCACGGGGTCTTTCCGTCTAGCCGCGGATACACTGCATCTTCACAGCGATTTCAATTTCACTGAGTCTCGGGTGGAGACAGCGCCGCCATCGTTACGCCATTCGTGCAGGTCGGAACTTACCCGACAAGGAATTTCGCTACCTTAGGACCGTTATAGTTACGGCCGCCGTTTACCGGGGCTTCGATCAAGAGCTTCGCGTTAGCTAACCCCATCAATTAACCTTCCGGCACCGGGCAGGCGTCACACCCTATACGTCCACTTTCGTGTTTGCAGAGTGCTGTGTTTTTAATAAACAGTCGCAGCGGCCTGGTATCTTCGACCGGCATGAGCTTACGGAGCAAGTCCTTCACCCTCACCGGCGCACCTTCTCCCGAAGTTACGGTGCCATTTTGCCTAGTTCCTTCACCCGAGTTCTCTCAAGCGCCTTGGTATTCTCTACCCAACCACCTGTGTCGGTTTGGGGTACGGTTCCTGGTTACCTGAAGCTTAGAAGCTTTTCTTGGAAGCATGGCATCAACCACTTCGTCACCCAAAGGGTAACTCGTCATCAGCTCTCGGCCTTAAGATCCCGGATTTACCTAAGATCTCAGCCTACCACCTTAAACTTGGACAACCAACGCCAAGCTGGCCTAGCCTTCTCCGTCCCTCCATCGCAATAACCAGAAGTACAGGAATATTAACCTGTTTTCCAT